>CALOBK010000008.1:0-384140 GCA_942491645.1 uncultured Alphaproteobacteria bacterium
AATCATATTTTGCAACGCCGGCTTAACTTCATCCCAATTACGCGTTTTTAATCCACAGTCCGGATTCACCCACAATCTCTGAGCCGGGATGCGTTGCGCCGCTTTTTTCATTAAATGAATAATTGAATCCACAGAAGGAATATTGGGTGAATGTATATCATATACACCAGGACCGATTTCATTCGGATAATGAAATTCATCAAATGCATCCAGCAATTCCATATCAGAGCGTGAAGTTTCAATCGTAATGACATCCGCATCCATTTGCGCTATGGCCTCAATAATGTCATTGAATTCCGAATAACACATATGCGTATGAATTTGTGTACTGTTTTTTACACCATTAGCAGCGATACGAAAAGCATGAATCGCCCAATCAAGATAAATGTTCCATTGTGATTTTCTGAGTGGCAGTCCCTCTCTGAGTGCGGCTTCGTCAATCTGAATGATACCAATCCCTGCTTTTTCCAAGGCAGTCACTTCATCGCGTACCGCAAGCGCAAGTTGTAAGCAGGTTTCGGCACGTGGCTGATCATCACGTACAAAAGACCAGTTTAACATGGTAACAGGTCCGGTTAGCATGCCTTTCATAGGCCTGTCAGTTAATGATTGTGCATATACAGTCCATTCAGTAGTGATCGCATGGGTATGTGAAACATCTCCAAAAATGATCGGTGGTTTAACACATCGTGAACCGTAAGACTGCACCCAACCGAATTGCGTAAAAGTAAAACCTGCTAGCTGTTCACCAAAATATTCCACCATATCATTACGTTCAGCTTCACCGTGGACTAATACATCCAGACCCAGTGTTTCCTGTTCACGCACGCAGGTCTCTATTTCTTTCTGCATTGCCAGCCGATAGTCCTTTTCAGATAACTTCTTCGTGCGCAAATCCATTCTGGCCTGCCTGATTTCTTTAGTCTGCGGGAAAGAACCAATAGTTGTTGTCGGAAAAAATGGTAATTGAATTTTTTCTCGTTGTTCAATCACGCGCTGAGGATAAGGAGACTGACGGCTACCCATGGCAGGGGTAATTTCAAGTACACGTTGTTTCACAGCAGCTTGATGCACACGATTGGATTGACTGCGGCTTTCTATTGCAGTTCTATTTTCCTGAAGAATTTCAGCCACACTGTTTCTTCCATGATTAAGTGCTTTGGCCAATACAGCGACTTCATTTAATTTCTGCAAGGCAAACGCCATCCAGGATTTAATCTCCAAATCCAGTTGCTGCTCGCTATCCAGGTCAACAGGCACATGCAGTAGTGAACAGGACGGCGCAAGCCACAAGCGATCCTGTAAGTTTGCATGAATGGGTTCAAGCCAATTCAGCGTTTCTGTTAAATCGGTTTTCCAAATGTTGCGTCCGTTGATGACACCAAGAGAAAGGATTTTATTGTTCGGCAGCCAGTCAATTATCTTGGCTATTTCATCTTTGGCCATGATAGCATCCACGTGCAATCCACTTACGGGCAATTCACAAGCCAATTGTAGATTGTCTTGAAGTTGGCCAAAGTAAGTAGTCAATAACAAATCGATAGGTGTTGCCTGTAATTGATAATAAGTTTTACGCAACGCATGTTTCCATACCTCATCAAGCTCCGTAACCAAGACAGGTTCATCGATTTGAACCCACTTGATACCTGATTTCTCAAGCGCTTCGAATAATTGTGCGTACATACTTATCAAGTCATCAAGCAAATCAAGCTTATCTGAATCGTCTTTGCATTTACCTAACCAAAGGTAAGTGACCGGGCCTAGAATAACGGGCTTTGCCTGAATGGCCTGTTCCTGTGCATTGTTAATCTGTTGAAGCAGTGAATCACTATGCAGCGAAAACCGTGTATGTTGATCAAATTCCGGTACGATATAATGGTAGTTTGTATCAAACCATTTGGTCATTTCGCCAGCACTGACAGAAGTACCAGCCGAATCATCAGTAGCAGCACGCCCTCTCGCCACACGAAAATAATGATCCAATTCACTTCCGGGCAATTCACTGACTCGTACTGGAATATTACCCAGCATAAAACTGGTATCCAGTACTTGATCATATAACGAAAAATCGCCTACCGGTATCCAGTCAAGCATCATTTGATCTTGCCAATGCTGTGAGCGCAGACTAGCTGTAGCATCCAGCAAAGTTTTCTCAGAAATTGTTTTTTTCCAGTATTTTTCTAAAGCAAATTTCAATTCCCGCTTTCTTCCAATACGAGGAAACCCAAGATTATGCGTTGTTACCATGTTTGTATTCACCATTGATATTTAATAATCGTTCAACTATTGTATAAACAACAAACAATAAATAATAATGATAAATTTATACGATCTTATAATATATCCTCATAAATGTTAGAACACAGTCATCTTAAAATCATACAAGCGTTGCATAACAATGGAACACTTACTGAAGCTGCCAATGCACTATGTGTAAGTCAGCCTGCTCTATCACACCAAATCAGTTATCTGGAAAAAAAACTGGGAATCGCACTGTGGGAAAAAAATGGCCGCACCCTGCGTTTGACCCAGGCCGGGCATTTGTTATTAGAAGTGGCAAATCAGGTTCTGCCTGTATTATCGCAGGCCGAAAAAACACTTAAAGCCTATAGCGAAGGTTGCCAGGGCATTTTACGAATCGGCGTTGAATGTTATCCCTGCTACGAGTGGTTAAATTCGGTGATTGGCCAGTTCATGCGAAAAATGCCTGGTATCGATATAGACATTGTGCATAAATTCCAGTTTTCAGGTTTAGAAGGTCTACTGAATCACCATATCGACGTACTGATTACACCCGATCTCATTAAGAAAGAAAAAATACATTACGAAATTTTAGCCGCGTACCAACTGGTACTTCTTGTCTCGGAAGATCATCCTTTGGCGTCGGTCGAACAATTAAAACCAGAAATGCTTTGCAGGGAAACATTACTTACTTTTCCGGTACCGCCAGAGACTGACTGTACTCGTTCATTTTTTAACCCCATCACACCTTGAACCGGCAAAATTAAAACAAATGGAGTCACTAGAAATTATGCTGCAAATGACGGCGTTAAAACGGGGCGTTTGCGTTTTACCGGAATGGTTGGCAGATGCAAGAATTGGAGAATTGAAACTTAACAAAATTTACTTCGGAAAAAATGGATTGTATCAGAAATTATATTTGGCAATGAGAGATTCAGACAAGACGATCCCTTATATCATGCAGTTTATGTCTGTTGGTCAAAAAGCGGCGAGCAATACTTTTGAATAAAAAATAGTTTAAACAGATAATTTATCACGCTACCAGGTATGCGTGTAAACTTGCGCTTTTTATGACCGAGTCAAATTATGGATGAACAAGCAAGTCTATTAGCACTTTTTACCAGTAGTTTTCTCGCTGCAACACTATTACCAGGTGGATCAGAAGCCGTACTTGCCGGTGTACTCATTGCCTATCCCGACCTTCTCTGGTATGCGCTTATCATTGCAACAATCGGTAATACACTGGGTGGAATGAGCTCGTATCTCATCGGACGTTTGTTACCCGATGAGAAATCCATTCTCAAAAAAACGGATGGTAGTTCGCGCAGTCTGAAATGGGTACGCAGTCATGGTGCGCCTGTCCTATTGCTTTCCTGGACGCCTGTCATCGGTGACGCATTATGTGTTGCTGCCGGATGGCTTAGGGTAAACTGGTTGACGGCCATGATATTCATGGCCGTCGGCAAGTTTGCACGTTACTGGATTGTCGCCACTGCCACAAAATCAGTCGCGGCAACTATAAGCTGATAGTTCGGATAGTAATATTAATCTTCATCAATAAGTTTTTTCAATTCACCGCTTTGATACATTTCGGTGAGTATATCGGATCCACCGACAAATTCACCTTTTACATATAACTGTGGAATCGTTGGCCAATTGGAATAATCTTTAATACCCTGACGTATTTCCGGATCCTGCAACACATCCACAGTAAACAGATTATTGACACCACATGCATTTAGAATATTGATTGCATTTGCAGAAAAACCACATTGCGGCTGCTCCGGCGACCCTTTCATATACAGCACAACGGGATTGTTTGAAATCTGCTGTTCAATAGTATCTTCTACACTCATATTTGATATGCTCCTCAGTAATTACAAGAAATCAAAAGAAATTTCTACGTTATTTTTTAGATGAAAGAAACCAACAAAATAGTCAGTCTCATTGTTTTTTCACGGAATCCTGGGTTGCAGATTTTCTGCATGATAACTGCCACCACTCACGCGTTCTATACCGGCTAAATCTGTTTGTGAGTAAATATTACGAAATCCTTGCGCCTCCAGCAAACCTCTGCATTGAATTGACTGATCATAACCATGTTCTAATAACAATTGCCCGCCGTCAACTAAATATGCGGGCGATGTAGCAATAATATGACGAATACAAGCTAATCCATTCTCATGCGTTGATAATGCAATATCTGGTTCAAAACGTAAATCCCCTCGTTGTAAATGCGGGTCTTTTTGAGCGACATAAGGTGGATTGGAAACTATTAAATCAAACGATTTATCAGCAACAAGTTTTTCAAACCAGTTGCTTTGAGTGATACGAATATTACCAGCGGCAAGATTTTGCGCGTTCCATTTCGCAATTGCAATAGCATCAAGGGACAAGTCAATCGCTGTCACATGTGATCGGGGTCTATGTTTTGCAATTGTTATGGCTACCGCCCCGCTCCCAGTCCCGAGATCCAGAATCTTCATTGAGCGTGACTCTGGAATTTTAGCAAGCGCCTGCTCAACTAATAATTCAGTTTCCGGACGCGGTATCAAAACGGCAGGGCTTACCCTGAAAGTCAGATCGTAAAATTCACGTAGACCTGTTAAATAAGCAACTGGCACTCCTCTAATACGCTCCAGAACGAGTTTTGAAAATCTTTCAAAATGATCTGAAGAAAGAAAATCATCTGCGTGCGTCAATAAATAGGAATAATTCACTTGCATCACATATTGCAGCAGTAAACGTGCGTCAACATACTCGATTTTTTGAACAGACCAGTGCAGCACTTGAGAAATAGTGCACGGGGAAAATTCCAATGTGATTTGATCATATCTACACTGATTCACGGTACACATCTCGATCTTGTCTATTCAAACGGAAATACGGTTATTCTTCCATCGAGACTGCAAGTTGTTCTGCCTGGTGTTCGGCCATTAAGGCCGAACAAATTTCGTCAATATCGCCATCCATAATCTGATCCATTTTATAAAGTGTCAGATTGATACGGTGATCAGTTACCCTGCCTTGTGGAAAATTATATGTACGAATCCGTTCAGAACGTTCACCCGTACCCACTAGGGATTTACGAGTTGCCGCCTGCTCTGCCTGCTGCTTCTGCATTTGATTGGCGTGAATACGCGCCGCCAACACACTCATAGCTTGCGCCTTGTTTTTATGTTGGGAACGACCATCCTGACACTCTACAACCATACCAGTTGGCAAATGGGTAATCCGTACCGCCGAATCAGTTTTATTAATATGCTGACCACCCGCACCGGAAGCCCGAAAAGTATCAATGCGTAACTCGGCCGGATTGAGTTCAATTTCACTGATCTCATCCGCTTCAGGAATAACAGCAACAGTACAGGTAGATGTATGGACACGCCCTTGAGTTTCGGTCACAGGTACGCGTTGTACGCGGTGCCCCCCCGATTCGAATTTAAGCCGTGAATAAGCACCCTGTCCTATAATTTTGGCTATAATCTCTTTATAGCCGCCAACGTCTGATGGGCTTTGTGAAATGATTTCAACCTGCCAGTTGCGCCGCTCAGCATAACGTGAATACATACGAAACAAATTGCCCGCAAAAAGAGCTGATTCATCACCACCAGTTCCCGCGCGTATTTCCAGAAAAATATTGCGGTCATCATTGGGGTCCTTGGGTAATAACTGTTTTTGTATTTCAGTTTCAATTTCTGCCAGTTTTTCCTTAGCAGTCTGCATTTCAGTTTCAGCAAACTCACGCATTTCCGGATCAGAAGCCATCTCGCGGGCAGTTATCATATCCATTTCAGTTTGTTGATATGCATGATACAGATCAACTATAGATATGATCTCAGCATGCTCGCGCGAAAGCTTGCGAAAATTATCCAGGTCTGCAGTAATCATTTCACTGCTCAGCATCTGATTCAGTTCTTCCAAGCGCACACTGAGACGTTCAAGTCTGTTAGCAAGACTGTTTTTCATTGCGGCCGATGCAGTTGATAAAGCCGATTCACCAATTCAACCAGTTGCTCGCGTTCTTCGGCAGTGGCGTGATTTAGGGAGCTGGAAGGAATATGCAGAAATTTATTCATCAAACCATTACTTAACGATTCCATAACTTTCTGCGGATCTTCACCTTTAATCAGTAACTTACTGGCACGTTCCAGTTCCTGACGACGGTATCTTTCACCTTGATCACGTAACGCACGAATGGTAGGAACCAGTTCACGCGTCGCCATCCAGCGCATAAAATCGATAACATTGTTATCGATAATTGATTCTGCCTGAGCAACCGCGCTCTGGCGTGCATCCATACCCTCTTTCACAATCTCAGATAAATCATCCACATAGTATAGAAAAACATCATCCAGTTCAGACACTTCCGATTCAACATCGCGTGGCACCGCCAGATCGACAATAAATATAGGGCGATGTTTTCGTGCTTTAACAGCACGTTCAACCATTCCTTTGCCCAGGATAGGTAAAGGACTCGCGGTGCAGGTGACAACGATATCATGCAGTGCTAATTGTTCGGGCAAATCAGCCAACGTGATAGCCCTGGCATTGAATCGCTTGGATAACGCCTGTGCACGCCCAATAGTTCGATTGGCTACCGTAACATGTTTCGGATTTCGCGCAGCAAAATGGCTTGCACACAAATCAATCATTTCTCCGGCACCAATAAACAGCACCCGCTGCTCGCTGATTTCACCAAAGATCCGTTCGGCCAAGCGTGCAGCGGCAGCAGCCATTGATACAGAGTTTGTGCCAATTTCGGTTGATGTGCGCACTTCTTTGGCAACAAAAAATGTTCGCTGAAATAATTTATGTAACAACAAACCTAAAGTGCCTGCGTTTTCAGCTGATTTAACTGCGCTTTTTAATTGACCCAATATTTGCGGTTCACCCAACACCATGGAATCTAAACCGCTCGCAACCCGAAATGCATGCTTGACGGCTTGCTCGCGCGCCAACTTGTAGAGGTAAGGGTCCAGTTCCTGTGTTTGTAAATGATGAAAATCCGCAAGCCAATGCATGGCTTCTTCCGGTTTGTCAGTACTGCAATAAATCTCTGTTCGATTAAAGGTTGAAACAATAGCCGCTTCTTTGATGGGATTGCGTCCGACCAGATCGTGCAAAGCATGTTCCATTGCGTTTTCGGAAAAGGTAACCTGTTCACGCACATCCAGAGGCGCAGTATTATGATTAATACCAAAGGCAAATAACTGCATGTAAGTTAATGTATTAGCGGCCGTGAATGAAAAGCTCACGATTATAATATTAAGTGTGCATAAATACTATCCATGTGAAACATTTGTCTGCTTTATTGTTAAAGAGTTCATCTAAAAGCTTTATTTTTAAAGAATAAAAATAACTGTTAACTTTATACGTAATTTTTTATTTTTTGCTTTATCAAGTATGAAACAGCGTTTTTCTGAATTTATCTTCAGCAAAACAATCATCTGTGCAATATATTATTTTGCGGGTATACTTCGGCTGCTAACGATGCTCAGGCTGCAAATATTTGTCTGAGTATCTCATTTTCAATTTTATTTATTTTGAAAAACTGTAGCAGTGATATTGCTAGTACTCGTTCGACTTAGAAATGATGAATTCAGTTAGTTTTTCAACGTTAGTGGCGATGCTGGTTTCCTAGCAAGAATTAGTTACTTGTCAAGAAGCTTGGCGTAGTCAGTTGCATTGAAAATGCCGGCCAGTCGGTCGTTCACATCATGTTTGGTCATTGTGTTGCAGCACTGGGCCCGTTGCCTTCGCACCGCGCATTGTGACGACAAAATATCTTGCGAACGCCGTACACGTCAATGCTAAGTGGGTGGGGTACAAGGAAAGCTACAACTCAACATGGAGAATTTATGAACAAAAATATAATTTGTGCCTTTTTATTTTTGGCACTGAGTATTCCATACGCAGCGTTTGCAAAATCTGACGAAAATGCAGCAGAAGTAATTAATGAAGCACAATCTTCAGTTGAAACCGAAGAAGATGAAGTAGCTGCACTAGAAAGTGGTAATGGGTGGAAGAATGTATTTATCGCCGAATTAGGAAACTCCGGGAAAAAAGTTCATATGGTGCTTGTGGAGCAAAATCGTCATACTGACAAAACAGTTTATAGCAATGCGATTAGTCGTATTTGTCAAGGTCAAGATGAATTTTGCAGGGTACGTTTCTGGAGTAACGAACGATATATACCGGAAAGAGCCGCGCTGACAGCTGAGCAAAATAAACAACTGAAAGCTGATTATTTAGTCAATAAAGCAGCTGGCATCAGAGAATTACGCTGGTCTTGCGGTATAGACCCGAACAGTCAGAACTGTCTTCCTTAAGCTGCACGATTTATTTTTTTATATTTTAGGACAGCTAATAGGCATAAAAACGGCTGTCAATAAAGCTATTGATTAATCAATAGCTTTATTGACAGCCGTTTTTCTACAACTCGCCAATCCCGATTTCAGAGAACTCTCTTAATGTTAGATATGCACGGCACGATTGTTCACGGCTAGTGCAGCCTCATGTATGACTTCAGATAATGAAGGATGCGCATGTACAATGCGAGCAATATCTTCACTACTGGCAAAAAATTCCATTGCCGTTACTGCTTCGGAGATTAATTCAGACACATGTGGACCGATCATGTGAATGCCTAGTATGCGGTCACTTTCGGCGTCTGCCAATACTTTGACAAATCCAGCCGGAGCATTCATGGCGCGTGCACGACCATTGGCAATAAAAGGAAATTGTCCTGCTTTATAGGCAATACCTGCTTTCTTGAGCTCTTGTTCATTTTTACCTACCCAGGCAATTTCGGGCGAAGTATAAATTACCCAAGGAATAGTATTAAAGCTGACGGCTTCAGTTTCCTGATTATTCCCTTTTTTGCTTGCTATAATCATTTCAGCAACAGCTATACCTTCTTCCGAAGCTTTGTGCGCCAGCATGGGGCCGCGCACCACATCACCTACAGCATAAACATTAGTCAAATTGGTGCGACAATATTCATCCACTTTAATAAAACCACGTTCATCCAAGTTAAGGTCATTTTCATCTGTTCCTAAATCCGATGTATTCGGTGTACGCCCCACGGCAACAATTAATTTATCGACTTCCAATTTTTGCGTGCCACCGTCTGCATCCTGATAGTTAACGATTACACTTTTTTTGCTTGCCTTGATCGATTTTATTTCAATACCTGTATGAATTGCTAAACCAGGTTCCTTGGAAAAGATTTTTTTAGCTTCTTTTGCAATCTGTTCATCAGCAGCCATCAGAAATTCAGGCATCGCTTCCAATATGGTGACTTCCGAACCCAATCTGCGCCAAACGCTGCCCATTTCCAGACCAATTACGCCAGCACCGATTACGCCGAGGCGTTCTGGTGCTTCAGATAACGATAGTGCACCGGCATTATCCAGTATTCTTTCATTATCAATTTCAACCATAGGGAGTTGGCGCGGCACAGAACCTGTCGCCACTATCACATGCCTGGCCTGAACAGTCTGGGCATCATCATTGCCCTTGACTTCTATATGCCAAGCCTCATCAGTTTTAGAGCGTTTAAGTAGCTTTCCTGTGCCGTGAATTGATTTGACTTTGTTTTTCTTGAACAGCGACGTAATTCCCGCTGTAAAAGTCGTCACAATTTTGTCTTTTCTTGAAATCATTGCAGGCACGTCAACTGTGGCGCCATCCACTTGAATGCCATGTGCAGAGGCCTTATGTTTAATCTGAAAAAATTGTTCGGACGACTCCAGCAATGCTTTAGAAGGAATACATCCAACATTAAGACAAGTACCGCCCAAGCTAGCACGCCCTTGCGAATTTTTCCATGCATCAATACACACCGTATTCAGCCCCAACTGCGCACAACGTATTGCTGCAACATAACCTCCCGGTCCGCCGCCAATTACGGCAACGTCAACTATTTCTGACATATTCACTCTTTTGTTTTAATTAAATGTACTGTCTATTTTACTAAAGTTTGCAGGATGGGAAAGTCAAATGAAACAAAAAAACCAGAAAAAAGAATCGCTTTAACAGGTTTTTGAAAGACGCAATAATCAGGTAGCAGTTTGCAAACCCACAACGTCAACTTCATCAATGCTATGAATGGTGGCACCCATTGAACGAATGGCCTCTGTTACAACGTTAAATTGAATATCATCGCCATCAATAGTCAGTAGCGTTGTTTCAGTTTGTTCATCTACTTCTACAACGCAATATTTAATACGACAACTTCCACATCGTTCGGCTAGCGCACTGGCGAATTCCAGTCCATTGGGTTGATGGGGCTTGAGCACATCAAGCACCAAACGTTTTACTTTTATCATAACTGCATATCAAATACGTTGTTGTAATTGAGAATATCACTATCAATATTTGATTTATCGCAACGCTTATTCGTTATTGGGATAAGGATTGCCCGATTACGGCCTAATACGCATTAACACCTTGCTTCAGCAAATTGAATCCGGCCAAGATTAACACATAGATTATCGTATAATGAAAATATGTGTATTTGTTCTGATCTTTCTTGCCGATAACTATCAGATCAATGTGTAAAACAGTCGACACAGGCTTTTTGTTCAGCAGGGGTCATATAATTGTTGCGCTTATAATCTGGCGTTATACCGAGCTTAAGCAGTTTATCAATCCATAGAGGATTATAAGGCATCAATTCACACGATTTGACTCCATGCTTCCTAAGAAACGCAGCAATATCCTTTAGGTTTTTTTCCGTTGTAGTAATTCCTGGAATCAACGGGATTCTGGGAATAACCGGAATGCTCGCATCTTTGATTAATCGTGAAAAATTTTCCAGAATATGTTTGTTGGATTGCCCACAGTACTGTTTGCTATCAGCAACATCAATTAATTTAATGTCAAAATATATCAAATCCAGCCAGGGCAACATTTTTGCTTTAAACGATTCATATGGAAAAAAACCAGATGTTTCCAGCGCAGTATGAATGCCTTCACGTTTAAGTGCCTGCAACAACCTACCGGCAAAATCCATTTGTAATGTAGGTTCACCACCGGAAAGTGTAACCCCGCCACCCGTTGATGTAAAAAAAGGTTTGTCCTGTAACAAGCGATACATAAGTTCATTAGTGCTGTACCATGTGCCGATCTGTTTACCATACACATCAGGTTCAGGTAAAAATTTCTTTCCTTCAGGATTTTGACACCAAATACAAGAAAGCGGGCACCCTTTGAAAAAAACAGTTGTTCGAATTCCGGGGCCCATCTTCGCTGGCATCCCGTTTGATGTCGAAAACCAGCCCTTTATCGTTCATGCGCATCCGAAACTAACGCCTGAACATTTTTGCCGATTGCACCAAACTTAAACATATGGCCAAAGTTACCGGTAATCTGTACCAAATTTTCAAGTAATAGCTGGACAACGTCTACATCGGGTCGTTCAGCAAGACTCAATATGGCTTTAGCATCTCTGAAGCGAATAACCAGGTCCACTTTATCCGGATCTTGTTCAATCTGATCTGCTTTTGACTCACTCAACACTTTTGTATCGACAATTGCACACGGGTTAAACCGTTTACCAATAGGCGTATCAATATACAATGCAGACGGATCAGGACAAAACCGAATCAACACATTCATGTCATCTTCAGGTTTACGTGTTCGAATCAGAATTTTCCCCTGATAATAGCGAACACCATCTGGTGTGCAGGGATCTTTGATGACAAAATTGTCTTGAAAAAATTCTTGTGACTGCGCGGCTTTGCTGTCACTTAAACCTTCACTGATTAGAAAGCCAAAACCCAGTTTAATCAATGCAGCCATGCCATTTGCAAGAATTTTTCCTTCCGCACGTTTAATTAATCCGGCCAGTTCATTACTGGTTTCGCTTAACTGCAGTCCGGATTTCAGAATTTGATGAATTCCCTGCGGGAGTGCTGGTAGCGTTGCATGCATATCAGACTCCTGCTGTCTCATGCTGTTCAATGCCGCTTTCCATGCCAAAATTGGCACGATCAATTATTTCCTGCCGCATCTGCGGACTCAAAGTAACATAGTAAGCCGAATAGCCAGCTACACGTATCATCAAATCCTTATAAGGGGCCAACGCCTTCTGTTCTGCTTCACCAGCACCTGTCTGACTCGCAGCTGTGGCAGCTTTGTCTGCAGCGATAAAATCTTCAATCGAAGTAACGCAAAGCTGAACGAGTACGCCATCTTGGTCCATAAATGTTTTCATATACGTTGCGAACAAATCAGTATCTTCATTAAAGTATTCCTTACCACGGGGTGTCAGACTCAGATTGTAAGTATATCCGTTCTGCACTGTATCGGGATTGACGCTGGCAACAGACAGCATGTGATCCAGCAACATCACTGGCTCTCCGTTAGCTTTGACAATACCTGGGCAAGGCGTGATGCCACTGGCAAAAGATGCGTTGTCAAGTCGCCCATTTGGAGTTGCTTTACACAACATTCCAAAGCCGGCATGATTGGTCATACTCCAGTAACCTGTCAAATAGCGACCGCCTCGATGCGTGCGATATTTGAAAAAGACATCCTGAATCATCCTGGTCAGCAAATGGGTATATTTAACCGCCATAGCATTGTTAAAAATACCGCCTGGGGTTTTATCCACGCCCGCACCATATTTGGGGGCAACACGAATCAAATCCATGCATTCCTGCAAACGCTCAGGTTTTATAGTAATGCGTGTTTTATTCTGCCGGTCATTAGGATACTGCACTTTAATCAGTTCAATCAGCGTCTTGAGAAAGCCAGTCTGCTTATTTGCAGGCAATCGTTTCGGATCTAAATTAGCATTTAGCGCGGCAACCAGTTCATCAGCTGTCATTTTTCCGCCAAATACCAGCGCATCGATAACGCAGAAAGAATCAATAACATCTGCGAGCCCGATAATGGCCACACCGGAAGAATTATATTTAGCGCCACCCGATGAAAGATCGCGGAATTTTGCACCGTGGCCGTCGGGTATGTTTGTAGGTCCGTCAAAAGTCCTGACAGTAATGGCGATGGACGGACCTTCGCCAGAGTGCGCCCAAGATAATTATTGAACTGAACACAATGCCGCGCCATTTCATCGAGTTGAAAGCGGAAACTATCAATGAATTGCTGCATGGAGTCCATCTCGTTAAGTGGCGAAGAAGTATATTCCGTTTTACCGTAGAACAGATTCGGATCATTTCGGCCAATTCCGTCACTGCGGTGCTTGCCGCCAAACATGGCCAATTCGAGCACAGCTGGTAGTACCAGCAATGTGGAACCGGTATGCCCGTAGTGTTTATGATCTGAATTTTGTTCGATGCAGCCGATAGAAGCATAATCATGCGCATCAGCCAACGCCTCTTCCATAGTGACATGATCATGTCGGGCATAATAGTTGGCCATACTGTGTATTACGGGCACATCACCATGTAGTGCGGGTGTTGCACGCGTAATCAAATTAACCTGACAGATACGTTTCAAGTAAGGGGAAATCTCGCCTGGACCAAGGGGCGTGCCATCCGGGGCGCGATGGTGTACATCTTTATGATAACGAGCATGAACATTGGGATCACGGATGGATAGCATTTCAGTTGCCTTAAGGATGATATACGTCATGTCATTGACAGCATCAACGGTTTTACCGTTGACATACCGTGTACCACCAACAGTTAACGCCTGATTCGAGCCACTGCCTGCAAATAACACTTCAGCAGTTTCGGGAGACAGAGGTACATGATCAGAACAGCGCAGGAAGAAATGACACATCAACTCAACTGCATGTTTGGTATAAGCAGCTCTGGCTTCATCATCTGGCTGCTGTTGCCAGTCGTTCAAATAGAAATCATTCAGCGTCTGGTCCAGCCGTCCTGGTGAAAGGCCGAAATTAGTATTTTCCTGCAGTAACAGGTGATAGCATATCCACACTGCTGTCAACGCTTCCGCCAGTGTCTTTGCCGGTTTAGCCGGAACCCTGCGGCAAATTCTGGCCAATTCATTGTTACCGGCATGTCCGGCAGCTTCAGCCAGATGTTCGGCATAAATTTTAGCTCCCTCATAAACAGCAATAACTGCTTCAGCAAATTCTTTTTGATCAACAGTCATACCTGTAGTAGAACCGTTAGCGATATCCTGCCGCAGTTGAGCAATCAATGCATCCATACCATAATTTAGTACACGACCGAAATCTGGCGCAGTATGGGATACTGCGGTTGCCTTGTCGGTCAGATAAAAGGCAACCCGTTCAAACAATTCCTGACATTTAGGCGTTTCGCCGGCACGTTTTTTTAACGGCGGATCGATTGATCGCTGATCATCAGCCATGCCACCGTCAACCGTATCTCTTTGGTCATTTGCATAATCTGCAGTGTCATAATCAGAATAACGCGCAACTTCCTGAACAGTGCGTCGCTCAAGCCAAAACGGAAAAATCTCCTCGTTAAAACGTCTGGCAACCTCCGGTTTGATTTTGAAAGGATTCTGAGATCTGGTTGCAATCGTATCCAGCTCGGGCCAAATACAATAACCACTCATGTCCATATGCACTACCGGTCCGACAAAACTTGTTGTCGTTTGCCCCGGCAACAAGTCGCTTTTTTTGACGAATGGAGTTTTATGACTGAAGATATGCTTCAACGCCTGAGAACGCTGGGTGATGGGCGGCAACGCATCGTTCTTGGGTTTGCGAAGAAACTCTGTTAGTAGCCGTGGCAATTCATCACAGACCTCCGGTATCCATTCAGGATCGAATAACTGATTCCGCCATGCCTGCACTACCGGAAAATCACTGAGACTGATGTGGCTCAGTGTCAAATCATTCAGTGTTCTAATTTTGTCAGGCGCATCATTGGGTATTGGATAACTGGCTGTTTTATCATTGAAGGCAGCTGTATCAGCTGTACCATGTTCAAGATCAATGTGTATGCCGCCCCGGTTAATATTTGAAGTTTGCATCACGTATTTCCTCCAATATGATTATTGCAGCGTATCCAGTCCGATCGCCAATCTGTGATATTGCCACGTATCATCGAGCAGAAGAAAATATCCAAACAGCTGATATCTATACTCATCCGAATCAACCGATGAATGAAATGGCAAGTCCAAAGCTGTCGAATAAATCAATTGCCCTAAATAAAGACCATCTGCGATTTCAACAAGTTCATCAAGACAATAACCAATTGGTGTCGGGCCGCCAATCATTGGGAACCGATAATGAAACTGAAAAACTTTTTTCTTTTTGTCCTTGTTATTATTCATCGGAAGTACAGATTCCCTGTCATCTGTACCAAGAAAAATATAACCCTGCCTTGCAAATGGTGATGGTCCGTTGGAGGCGGCGGCCAGAAAGGACGCATCGGGTACGCGATAATTCATGTCAACAATGCGCATTAACGGATCAGCAGCGACAATACGTTTATCTTGAATATTATTACCATCCACCCAGTGTGTGGCAGCTTCATGTTCCCAAAAAGCTTTATCTTCATCCGACATGCCTTGATCCCAGGCACCACTTTTCAGATGTTTTACATAAACGCCATCAGCTTTCCAAAAGTGCGCCTTGTTTTTTTCAATAAGGTTATAATGTGGTCGGCTGGCCAGAAATGACTTAAGGGTATCTACACGCTCAGGATAGCGATCATCCAAATCGTCGCTCTCATCCAGAAACATACTCAACTTACGCCCTGATATTTTTTCAAACGATTTGCCGGCCCAGGGAAAAATGAATTTCCCAATAGAATGCCATGTCATGTTGAGCAGATTTGGTGGCGGATGATTATCCAGCATATTTGCCAGTGCACTGGGAAAAAGTGCATTATCATTCTGCTGATCAGTCGAATCCATAGAAAAACCTTCAGTAAATCCACAATGCAAATTAAGCGTGGCGCCATGATAATAATCAAATCCGGTGCTGTGAACCGGTTCGCCATACCAGCTGTTTGTTTCATCACTATCTAGGCGACAGTTAAAGCCGCTTTCACCATTACCCTGAAAAAGACCATTTGTAACAGTGGGGGCAACGCCCCGACGAAACAAAGCATTCAGCTTTTCAAAATTTTTTAACTGATCTTTCGGATTGTTTTGTGCGGAAATTTCATAGCTAATACACTGCAGCATCTGGAGTATTGATTCACCGTCTTGAAGCATGTCTTCTACATATTCATCCTGTACTTCCAATGGAGATTCTTCGAGAATAAAAGATGTGAATTTGCGCTCGACAGCAGCGCTCTGTTTCCAACCATTGGTCCAATCAGAAATTTCGGGCCACTGCTTTGACTGTTTTGCAGTAACTGTCATGGGAACATGGCTGCCAGCATTCGTTACAAGCTGATCGTAGCCAAGCTCAAGGAAACCGATCTCACCAGAACGTGGCCGCAATTGTGGGAAAGCGTCATCTGCATAAAATGTTTCTGCAGAATCTGGATCAACCATCAAAAAGAAACCATTATTCTGATATCCGTAATAATGCACGTCGTCCTGTCTCCCCATTCGCAAAATACGTTTGGTTTTTTCCCATAAACCACGCTCTGGGTAATCCTCTCCAATCGATATAACTTTCCCGTTGGGGAGCGGGACACTGCCAAGGCTGAAATGCCGTGTAGCAAAAACCAATTGACCCAGATAGATACTGTCATCAATACGCACTATTTCATCGATCAAGCACGTCATGGGATAAGTGGGCATCAATGCTGGCCAGCGATAATCCAGTTGGTAAACATCCTTGCTGTTCATTTCAGGCACGACCGATTTGCCAGAATTGCACAGAAAATACCCGCCTGTTTTACTGTAAGGGATTACTTTTTCCCTGGTCAGATTTTCGGGTAAAAGCTTACAATCAAAACCTCTAGTATCTGCATCCATCGGGCGATCTTTCAAATGCCACAATTCTGTTAAAGCAGGCAAACCAACGGCTTGAATAAAATTTGAATCGGGTGGTTCGCGGAAATAATTTCGCCCAATACGTGTCAATGTTGGATCATATGCTTTTATTGATTGAGTGTGATTATGCGTTTTTTCAGCAACCGTCTCACGTGATACAGGCTCAAAAGTCTTGCCCATCCATAAACCCGTATCCGCATAGGTTGCATTCCATGCAGTAGCCATCCATTCAATACTGGCGATAACTGAGCGCTCATTTATATTTAACTCGTCACTGTGTTTGAAGTAATCGCTGTCACGTATGGAGATGGGTATACCGATCATGGGGCCACTTAAAACTTCCGCTTTACCGCATTTAAACAAAGTTTCAAGTTTCTGATGAATTTCCGGCCAGATAAGCTTTTGATTGTTGTCAGCAAGAATATGCTGATATTGGGCAAGCATTGTAAAAAAACTGCCTTTGTAGTCATGTTCTAAAATATTATTTAGAACATCTTCAAGATGTTTGTCTTCACCGCTTGAGTCAGTCGGAAAGTTTTTGCTGCTGAGAAAGGCCGTCATAAATATTACCCTCCTTGTTATTCGATCATTGCATATTCATATATGAATTGCAAGTCGGCACTATGGCACTCAAGCTATATGAATCCTTTCCATACAGCGCTTGGCGGAATTACCGATAGCAGACATCCGTAAAATAAATCTAATATGTACATATAATAACCGTCATATTCTTAAACTTAAGCGTATACTTTTTAATTACTTACATTGCTATTTCCATTCTGTTAAGTCAACATTTCATTGACCAACGTTTTATGTAATAATTTCCTCAATTTATAAATTAAGTAAAATGACCAGATAAAATGTATTCTTACAATTTTTGTGCATTCATTTAATATTAACTTAATTTTCATTTTAAATTCAGGGTGGTGCATATGAGTCCTTTTCTAGGCGAATTAGTTGGAACCTTTATATTAGTTTTGTTAGGTAATGGCGTCGTTGCCAATGTGGTGCTTAATAAATCCAAAGGTAATAATGCCGGTTGGTTAACAATTGCAGCCGGCTGGGGTATTGCACTTTTTGTCGCTGTATATGCGGTGGCTGCTTCAAGCGGTGCGCATTTGAATCCTGCCGTCAGCATTGGTTTGGCTGCAGCAGGAAAATTTGCATGGGTGGATGTGCCAAGCTACGCAATAGCACAATTGTTGGGTGCGATGCTGGGCGCTTTGACTGTATGGATCACATATCAACAGCATTTTGACCAGACAACCGATCCCGATGCTCAATTAGCAGCATTTTGCACCGGCCCGGCAATCAGAAGTCCTGCACACAATATCATTACAGAGGCTGTGGGGACTTTTGTACTCGTTTTTGGCATCATGATGATTGTTTCACCTCAAACCACTCTAGGTGCATTAGGTGCACTTCCTGTAGCGTTACTGCTCTTTGGTATTGGTTTATCGCTTGGGGGACCAACCGGATTTGCAGTCAATCCTGCACGCGACCTGGGACCGCGTATCATGCACGCGATACTTCCAATACCTAATAAACGGGATAGCGATTGGGGTTACGCGTACGTTCCGATAGTTGGAGGCATTATTGGCGGACTTTTGGCCGCTGTCGTTTACAGTATTCTATAACAAGTAAAATTTTCCAATCAGCCTGTACTTCATCAAATCACGGGTGACTTAGAATAAATCTAATCTTAACGTGGCATTCTTTGATAAGCTCTTTGGTTCAATATTTTAAACACAAAAAAACCATGATTTATAATCAGAATGAACATATTTGAGCATCAACGCCGCAGGCTTCTCAAGTTTAGCCTGATAAGCGGATTGGGTATTTTCTTCTCGGGCCATTGGACATCGGTACCCGGCCAGGCTGCATCGCTGATTCGCGCAGCGAGGAGTGGCTTGCAGCCGCCCGATTCCAATGGCGTGCGACTTCCTATAGGATTTAAATCCCGCATTGTTGCCCGTTCCGGCCAAACGCTTTTTGATTATAACTGGCATGCTGCGCCTGATGGTGGCGCCACATTTGCCATAAAAGGGGATGACGGATGGATTTATGTTTCCAATAGTGAACTTGAAAACCAGGCAGGCGGCGTCGGCGCATTGCGCTTTAATCAAAAAGGAGAAGTTGTTGACGCATATGCTATCCTTAAAAACACCAGCCGGAACTGCGCCGGTGGTCATACCCCGTGGCGGACCTGGTTGTCATGCGAAGAGGTCGATAAAGGCCAAGTTTGGGAATGTGATCCTTTTGGTAAACTGCCACCACGCCTGAGGCCTGCGCTGGGCACATTCAGTCATGAAGCTGTTGCGGTCGATTTGCAAAAGAAACAGCTCTATTTAACTGAAGATAAACCCGACGGCTGCCTGTATCGTTATACTGCCAATGAATTTGACACTGCGGGTAATCCTGATCTTGACAACGGCATATTAGAAGTCGCCGAAGTAATTGGTGGTCGTATTGGAAAAATACACTGGCATGCGCTTCCCGATCCGCGGGCAACCGACACCCCCACTCGCTATCAGATACCCGAGCGTACATCCTTTAATGGTGGAGAAGGTATCTGGTATCAAGAAAAGCTCGTTTATTTTACCACCAAAGGTGACAACAGGGTCTGGGCCTACAATACTGATAACAAAGAACTTAATATTATTTATAATGCGGCTGTATTCATGCACCCTGTGTTGACCGGAGTCGATAATATTACTGCCAATGCATCCGGTGAACTGCTTGTTGCTGAAGACGGTGGTGATATGCAAATTGTTGTCCTCAATCAGAACTCAGTCCTGCCGTTGTTGCAAGTCGTAAATCATGATCGTTCGGAAATAACCGGCCCTGCTTTCAGTCCGGATGGTTCACGTTTATACTTCAGTTCTCAACGTGGCACTTCAGGAAAATCAGAAGGTGGTATTACCTTTGAAATCACTGGGCCATTCTAGCTAAAACGCATCAAAATAATATATTACCTGGATTCTGTGTAAGGAGCGAACCCATATGTCCGATAACGGTCGATTTTTATCCCGTTTAATCTGGTTAACATTAATAGTCATAATGCTCATCATATTCATGCGCAGCTCATTTGATTTTTTTATGCCGGGTGATCACCGTGAACATGCTGAACCACGTATCGTTGAGCCGCGCGGCAATCTGGCAGAAGATGAACAAAGCACTATTACATTATTTGAAAATTCACGTGATTCAGTTGTATTCATCACTACACGTCAACGTGTCATGGATGCCTGGACTCGCAATATTTTTTCTGTTCAAGCGGTACCGGCTCTGGTTTTATTTGGGATGATAACGGCCATATCATCACCAATTTTCATGTTATCAGGGGTGCCAGCGAAGCAAAAGTTCGCTTAGCGGATGGCCGCGATTACAAGGCTGCTTTGGTTGGCGCAAGCGCTGCACATGATATTGCGGTGTTAAAAATCGGTATCGGCTTTCAGCGACCCGTACCCGTTGCCCTCGGCACCAGTCGCGACCTTAAAGTCGGACAAAAAGTTTTTGCCATTGGCAACCCCTTTGGCCTGGATTGGACATTAACAACCGGCATTGTTTCAGCACTAGATCGTTCTTTACCAGGCGAAGGTGGTCGCACCATTGATAACCTGATACAAACGGATGCTGCTATTAATCCAGGCAACTCTGGTGGCCCACTGCTTGATTCGGCGGGACGTCTAATTGGTATAAACACCGCCATTTACAGTCCCAGCGGTGTAAGTGCAGGCATTGGATTTGCAGTACCTGTCGACACCGTCAACCGTGTTGTACCGCAACTCATCAGTCGAGGCAAATATATTCGTCCAGCGTTAGGTATCACCGTAGACGGCAAATTCAACGACCGGCTGACCGGCGTGCTGAATGTTAACGGTGTAGTAATCCTGGGCGTCAGCCGTGGCTCAGCCGCTGATGCGGCCGGACTCAAAGGCGCAGTCATTTCACCGGACGGAGAAATTATACCCAAAGACATTATAGTTGCCATTGATAACAAACCAGTTAATTCGGTAGAGAAACTGCTTGCGCGCATCGACGAGTATCGCGTGGGAGATACAATAGAAGTTACAATTTTAAGAAATAAACAAGAACTAGATATATCCTTAACGCTACAACCCGGTGAGTAAGCACTGTTCCACTCTCTTTTCGTCATACGTTTGATTAAAATGCAACGATTATCGCTCGACTAATTCGCTGCACTGTGTATTTATCATACAATTCGTTGACAAAATCATAATTACCCATTTGTGTCACTTTAAAGCCCAAACCTATGAACATGACTACAAAAATACTCATCTGGATGTTTGCCGGGCTTGTGCTGGGTAGCTTGATTAACGCTTTTGCTCAAGACATTGCATTTATCCAAATCTATTTTGTGCAAGGACTGTTTCATGTTGTCGGTACGGTTTTTATCAATTTACTCAAAATGCTCGTGGTACCGCTGGTTACTTTCTCGTTGGTCTGTGGTGTTTGCGGCATTGGTGACATTAATAAATTGGGGCGTGTCGGCATCAAAGCCTTCTTCTTATTTTTGTTAACCACTGCACTGGCAATTTCACTGGCTATCATTGTTTCTATCAGCATTGGACCGGGCAAGTCATTTGATCTTTCACCCACATCGCAAAGTGAATTTATTGCACCAGAAGCCCCACCGTTGACACAGGTGTTGATTGATCTTGTACCAGACAACCTTGTCGCCGCGTTTGCTGAAGGCAACATGTTACAGATTATTTTTTTCACATTGCTTTTTGCTATTTGCTTATTAATGATTGGTGAGCGCGGACGCCCAATTATCGATAGTACCGAAAAACTGAATGAAGTAATGATGCAGTTAGTCAATGTAGTAATGTCTATTGCACCATACGGTGTATTTGCGCTAATGGCCAAGACTTTTGCCATGCAGGGGCTTGGGTTGATATTACCCATGATCGGCTATTTTGGCGCAGTCGTAATTGTTTTGATTTGTCACGCAACAGGAACGTTGATGGTTTTACTAAAACTATTGGGGAGAATTAGTCCTGTTCAATTCCTCAAAAAAATGCGTACAGCACAGATTTTTGCTTTCAGCACGTCCAGTTCCAATGCCACTATTCCAATAACACTCAGAACCGCTGAAAAACGTATGGGTGTTGATAACTCAACTGCTTCATTTATTGTGCCATTTGGTGCAACGATCAATATGGATGGCACCGCTATCATGCAAGGTGTCGCAACGGTTTTTATCGCCAATGTTTATGGAATCGAGCTCGGTTTAACCGATTACCTGACGGTCGTCGGTATGTCGGTACTGGCTTCTATCGGTACTGCTGGCGTACCGGGCGTGGGTCTGATTATGCTCGCTATGGTGTTCAGCCAAGTCGGACTCCCGGTTGAAGGTATTGCACTAATTATGGGTGTTGATCGCCTGCTGGATATGTTACGCACTGCTGTGAATGTGACGAGTGACGCAGTTATTACAGTGATCGTTGCACGAAGCGAAGACAACCTGTCAATGGATGTATTTAATGATCCTTCGGCTGGGACATTGTCATCTGTACAATTTCCAAATCCTCCGACACAAAAAAAATAAGAAACTACCAAACAGAGTTCTGAACGCTACTCTTGCAAAGTCGGATCAGTAATAAATCCGATTCTTGCCATACCGGCATTAGCGGCAATGCTCATGACGCGTGCTACATGCTCATAGTGTGCCAGCTTGTCGGCTTTAATATGTAATTCAGTTCTTGGTTCCTGATCAATTGTTGCGGCAAACCGGCTCGATAACTGATCAAGCAATACCGGTTCCCCATTCCAGAATAGATTGCCATCTGTTCGTATGGCTAACTCAACATGTTCTGGTTGTGTAATATTGGGCGTGCTCTCAGCCCTAGGCAAATCAATTTTGACAGAATGTGTCAACAAGGGCGCAGTAATGATAAAAATAATCAACAAAACAAGCATAACATCAACCAGTGGCACCACATTGATTTCAGCCATAGGGGCCTGTTGTCCACTGCTATTCATACTGCCGAAAGCCATTTTTACGCCCTCTCTTTAAGAGTTGAGTACGTTGTCGCTGGCGCAATGGTACGGGGCATGGGGGATGTTTGCTTTAACGATACCGCGCTGTCAATACTGCTGCTATCACCGATGGTTATCAATACGAAAAGGTCGTGTGCAAATGCGTCCAAACGTGCTAACCAGATTCGGTTACGGCGTACAAACGCGTTATACGCCAGCACAGCTGGAATCGCGACTGCAAGCCCTAAAGCAGTCATAATCAATGCCTCACCCACAGGACCAGCCACTTTGTCTAAAGTCCCCTGCCCTGACAAACCAATTTGAATCAGAGCATGATAAATACCCCATACCGTACCAAACAAACCAATATACGGCGCCGCAGAACCTGCGGATGCAATGAGTGTCAATCCGTTCTCAACACGGGCCGCTTCCTGGTCAATGCCATTACGCAAAGCGCGTGTCAGAAATTCGCTTGTTCCACCTGCAGCAGCTAGCTTTTGCGAATCGTGCATTTTAGAATCGGCAGCTGCTTCAATACCCAGTTTCGCCAGCTCTGCAAAAGCATTATTTGGCGGGGTGTTATTGAAAGACTTTCTTACTACATCAAGCGATTCAACACTCCAGAAATGCTTCAAAAAATGCAGTTGCACGTTTTTTCGCAAGAAAGTTGGATATGCTTTTTGAAATAATCAGGTACCAACTTGCTATCGAGAGCGAAATGAGCAATACCAGTACGCTGATACCTACGCCATCGATTTGAGCGAGAAAGTTAGAAAAACCAAGTCCTTGTTCCATTAATTTAATTTCCTTGCAGTACAAAATTGAAAGGTTGCAGCGCTACTGCGCGAATCGGTTGGCCGTTACGCATTGATGGTCTGCATTGCCAATTTTTCACCGCTTCCAATGCTGCATTGTCTAAACGCGTATACCCACTACTGTCAACTACCCGTGCATTGTCGATAGTACCGCTTTCATCCAGCTCGACACGCAATACCAATTTTCCTTCCTCGCCCATACGACGCGAAATAGCTGGATATGTCGGAGCCGTTAATCTGGGACATGATACCGATAATTCAGTAGATAGCGTTACAGGTCCTGTTTCCATTTGCCTTGGCGGTACCTCAATAACAGGTTCAGCGACTGATACTTGCTCGGTAACTGGTTCAGGCTCCGGCAACACAATTGGTTCCTGTTTAGGCACTTCGGGTGCT
Organism: uncultured Alphaproteobacteria bacterium; assembly: GCA_942491645.1. GTDB lineage: Bacteria > Pseudomonadota > Alphaproteobacteria > Rhizobiales > Methyloligellaceae > Methyloceanibacter. Next base: position 24,321 of record CALOBK010000008.1, read on the forward strand.
TTTGTGGCCAGTTGTTTAATTTTGGGCTTTGGTTCGGGTTTTTTGACTGGCCTCAACTTGGCAGGTGCAGGATCCTGCTTAACTTCTGGTGCCATTTTTGGGGCAGGTTGCGAAATGATTTCCGCAAACAAAGTAACCATTTGGTCCGGTGGCGGCAACATACGTTGATTCCACAGCACATAAAACAATATTCCATGGATCATTAATACAAAAATCAATCCTGGCAAAGAAATAAAATTCTGCTTTGATCCTAAATAATCAATATTTTTTTGTGACAGTGATTGCATTATAGGATAATCAACACCAATATCAATATCAATATCAATAGTCGTTTAATTTCTTCCATATATATGTAAATGATGAAAATGAGCTTAGCGATTTTAAGCCGGCCACGAATCTGACAATACTCAACAGATCACCCGAAAAAAACCTGTTACCAGCAGCCCTGTTAAGGAAGTCGGTTAAACTTTTAATCATAATATAAACGAGAATAATTATCAATACAATTTAATTTAAATTTTCATTACAATAGTGTGACGTGTGACGAAACGCCACTCTTAAATGAGAATAAGCTTTGCTACATAAAATCCGTTAAGTTTTTTTGTAATCTAAATCTGTGCATGAGGATAACAATATGTATGTATCCAGAATGAATGACGAAAATAGAAAAGATTACAGTTAATCGAGTGCTGCAAACGCTACGATCATATCCTTTTCTAACTGATCAACTTCAGTGTGTGCAAAGATCAGTGTAACAATTCTTTGATAGTAACAATATTAGTTCCAGCGAACGCTTCTCAGCTAGTCATTGCTAGAATGCCAACAAAAATAGAGTATTCAATTTGCTATTGAATTACGTGTAATCTTGCAATACTATCCACAATTGGTCATAGTGAAATGCTGCTTGCCATAACATTAAAAAGTAAAAATATATGACATTCTCTTTTCCCGGTTTTTGGCGACGCTCCATCAGTCTTATTTATGAATTTCTAATTTTGTTAGCAATTATTTTCATTGCCAGTTTTATTTTCCATCTTATTTTTCGTGATGCAAACGCTGTTTATTTCATACCTTTATATCAATTTTATTTATTGATTATCATGGGTTATTATTTTATCTGGTTCTGGACGCGTGGAGGGCAAACCCTGGCAATGCAGACTTGGAAAATACGTGTTGTTACCGTAGATGGAAATCGACTGAGTAATCGCATCGCTATTACTCGCTATTTAATTGCAGTTATTGGTATTTTATTTTTTGGCGTCGGTCTACTCAAGAAACCCGGTAAGGCGGTATGAGGTGGTAGGTGATCAGGGAAATCTGATTTTTGACCTTCCCGCTAAATCACTGACCCAGGCTAACGCTGATGGCGTAAATGTTATTGATTGTGGAGAGGATGGATTTGATACATCCAAAACTTACGAATTTGCGATGCATGAATTTCTGGAAGCCGTCCGGACGGGTGCGTCAACATCCCAGGATATTCTGGATGGATTGAAAAGTGTGGAGCTTGCAATGCTTGCCCGCGAAAGGACAATTTAATGACCACTATTTGCACAGTCTGCGCAAGAGGTGGATCCACCGGTGTTCCGAGGAAAAATGTGCTACCCCTTTTTGGAAAGCCCCTGATCGTATACACACTGGAGCAAGCACTGTCCTGCCCCGAAATCGACCGGGTTTTTGTTTCCACCGACGATGAAGAAATTGCCAAAGTGGCTCGTAGTGCCGGCGCAGAGGTCCCGTTTATGCGGCCAGCTGAATTGGCCGGGGACAAGGCACCCAAAATTCCAGTTATCGAACATCTGGTCGACTGGGTGGTGAACTCTGGCGTGGATGTCGATCGTATCATCGACATGGACCCCACTTCTCCCCTGCGTGAGATGTCTGATATACTGGCTTGCCTTGATCTGCTGGACGCCAAAACAGATGTGGTCATCACCGGATTTGAAGCGGAGAAAAACCCGTATTTCAATATGGTCGAGGAAAAACCGGACGGTTATTTTTCTCTATCCAAATCCATCCCCGGAGGCGTGACCGGTAGGCAGTCGGCACCCAGGGTATATTCCATGAACGCGTCCATTTACGTTTGGCACCGCCATACATTGAGTAAAGGATTGTGGGAAGGCAACGCCAGACTGCACGTTATGCCTCGTGAACGGTCCATAGACATTGACGAACCCATCGATTTTAAAATAGTAGAGCTTCTTCTAAATGAAAAAACCCGATCCCGCTAAAACTCAAATCGATTTAAACGGAAAAGTCGTGCTGCTTACTGGTGGTGCCGGAATCCTGGGAGCCCGCTTCGCCTGGTCCCTTGCGGAGAAAGGTGCACGAGTGGTCATGGTAGACCGTGATCTTGACAAGGCCCGTGCTGTCGCTGCCGAGATCAATCAGGATTTACCAGATTCCATTATTCCTATTGAGGCAGATATCACAGCGGCAAAAGATTGGGCCCATATCAAACAAACAATCGAAGCAGACGTTGGAGAAGTCGATATCCTGATCAACAACGCAGCGGCTAAAAGTCCCAACTTCTTCGAACCTTTTGAGACCTTTCCTCTTGAAGATTGGGATTTTGTGATGAACGTCAACACCACCGGGGTGATGCTGGGGTGTCAGGCGATTGGTTCTGCCATGGCAGCGCGCGGCCAGGGAAGCATCATCAACACGCTTTCCATTTACGGGATTGTCGCGCCTGACCAGCGGGTTTATGAAGGTTCCGAATATGAAGGCCGGGCTATCAACACACCTGCGATCTACAGCACAAGTAAAGCTGCTGTATGGGGGCTCACCCGTTATCTTGCCGCATACTGGGGGGATAAAGGGGTGAGGGTCAACGCTGTCACACCAGGCGGTGTATACAGCGGGCAGAACGAAACCTTCACTGGCCGCTACAGCGCACGGGTTCCCTTGGGACGCATGGCCGATGGCGACGAACTTTGCGGAGCCGTGCTATTTCTGGCATCAGACACTTCCTCTTATATAACCGGGCAGAATATCGTGGTCGATGGAGGTTTGACTGTATGGTAGCGCCTTCAGATTGTTTTATCATTGCGGAGGCTGGCGTCAACCATAACGGTTCAGACGATCTGGCATTTAAACTGGTGGATGTCGCGGCGGAAGCAGGAGCCGATGCAGTCAAGTTTCAATCCTTTCGCGCCGAAACGTTGACCAAGCCGGGAACTGAAAAAGCGGAGTACCAGAAAGACAAGACAGGGGAGGGCGATCAACTCAGTATGCTGAAGAAGCTCGAGTTGTCATCCGAAATGCACCATCGGTTAAAAGAACATTGTAAGAAAGCATCGATCGAATTTTTGTCGACACCCTTCGACGAAGAGACGGCCGACTTTTTAATGGAGCTTGGAATCGGGAGGTTTAAAATCCCCTCAGGAGAATTGACCAATACGGTAATGCTTAAGCATCTGGCAAGCAAGGACCTGCCGATGATTTTGTCTACCGGAATGGGGACGATTGAAGAGATTCAGGAAGCGGTTGAGGTGATTCGCACCACCCGGGAGGGTCTGGGTTTTGATGAACCTCTAGAGAGTATGTTGACTCTTCTCCATTGCACATCGAATTATCCTGCAGCCCTTTCCGATATCAATCTTCTGGCCATGCAAACCATGCAACAGGAATTTAAACTCCCTATCGGTTATTCGGATCACACTGAAGGCTTGTTGGTCCCCGTGATGGCTGTGGCTTTGGGAGCCTGTGTCATTGAAAAACATTTTACGCTGGATCGGACAATGCCCGGCCCGGATCACGCGGCATCCATTGAACCAAAGGACCTGAAAACCCTGGTGGACAATATTCGCGCCACCACGCAAGCGCTAGGTTCAAACAAAAAATCACCCACCCCCTCGGAACTACCGATCCGGGATCTGGTGCGAAAAAGTGTGACCCTAAAACGATCGCTGTCTACGGGGGAGTTTATTGGGGAGGACGATCTGGTATTACTCAGGCCCGGCACCGGTATTCTTCCCCGGGATATTGAAAAAGTGCTTACCAAAAAAGCCGCGCGCGATCTTCCTCAATGGCACACTCTGCAATGGTCCGATCTGGAGTGAGGAAAAATCTTTTTCGATTGATATAAGTGTTCTCAATTTTCTCCAAACTTCAGGAAAAAAACAAATTAGATTTTAAGGAGAGGCTGAGTTCGAGTTGTCCTGGCTGGCCTGCTGGGCTTGCCTCGCCGCTTCGCGTTGCAGAATTTTGAGCGCCAGAAAATCAATTGCATCTGAGGTGATTCCTAGTGATTCCAGTTGCACATTTTGCCCAACGTTTTGACTTGTGCCGCTTCCGGTCTTTAATGCATCGCTGGTAACAATCACAACAGGCGTCGAACCCATAACGTTTGTGGCTCTTCCTTTGCCTTTTTTAGTTGGATCGTAAATAAATTCGACTTTTTCTCCAGTCTTGGGGTCGGTCATGATGATTTTGTCACCATCGTTAAACCGTCCTTCCCTCCAATCAAAAAACTGGGAACGCGCTTCAGCACCTCCTTTTGATCCGGACTTGGTCTCGAAAACCTTAAAAATTTTAAGGACCCCATTGTTGATTTCCCCAATCAAACCATCGGAAAACAATCTTGGCGTGTCATATGATCCATCAGGTTTTATTTGAGCTACCCTCACACCTTCATAAAGTTCGGCATCTGGATTTGCTTTTTTTATGTCCGCCAGCTCTTTCCTTAAAATAGGAAGGGCAAGGATCTCACCAATATTTCCTTTCAGGATATTCATTACAGAAGCACTTATTTTTTTTCTTCCGGCCAATGCTTTCCGTACTTCAGATAATCGTTCCCAAAGCCTGTTGGGTTCACTTTCCAGTTTGTTGATGTCCGCATCCCGCTGACTGTCTTTATAAGTTGAAGGTTGTTTGTCCTTGTGGATATCAATATCCTTTGCTGTGGGTTTTTTCTTTTTTGGTGTTTTTGCAAAGTCTGGTCCCATTACATTAATGGCATCCTGCTTTGACTGGCCCCCTTTCTGTGCTTTCAGCCAACCTTCAGCATCCAGCACGGGGATTTTTCGCCTGCCTTTGGCCAGATTTTCTTCCTCCCTATTTTTGTATTGGTCGTACGCATCTTTTAACCTGTCCAGACTTTCCTGCTGGTCTTGTGTGAGGCGTTTGCGCAGGTCAGGATCATTCGTCTTGATACCCGAGCCATCGGTCGAAACAACTTCCCCTCTACCAACTGTTTCCCGAGGTTTGGCCGGAGTGGCAGGTTTTGGAGTGGGCGTGGGCGCAGGAGGTGATGTGTTGGTCGGTTGTTTAGGCTGGGTTGCACTGGGTGCAGGATCGGGTGTCTTGGGCGTCGGTTTTTTTGGGGCAGGGGGAGGTGTTTGTGGAGGAGGCTTTGCCGGAGTCGTCACAGGTGGTGGTACTGGTCTCTTTCTGGGGCTGGGAGTTGGTGCCTTGGGTGCTGGTGCTTCGGGTTTTACCGGTGGTTTGATCTCAGGGTCCGGGGTTTTCGCTTCTGGAGTTCTCACCTCCGGTACATCTTTTGATGGAGGAGGATCTATTTCCTTTACAGTGGGAGCATCGGGCGCGTCTACATCAGGACCCGAACCTTTTGAAGGACTGCTGCTTTTTGGGCTGCCCAGACCTCGGGTCATCCGGCCCGCACCGGCAGAGATAGCCTCTCCTACAGCTTCTTCCGCAATACGGAGTGCAAAGATCTGTGCTGCAATGCTGAGTTCGTCATCGGTTCTTGCGTAAACTGCAATATTGGCCGTATCGCCGAGCCATGCCGATAACTCCAGAAGTTGATACCCTGCCAGTGCCAAACCAACTTGCGGAACATATTTGGAAGCTTTATTGATAACGACATCCAGGGCAATATCTGAAACAACGCTCATTGGATCGTCGATTCGTCTTTTAATTTCTTTCTTCAATGCCCACATAATATAATTGGGAATACGGTCCACTGCCCGCCCAAACTTTTTCATTCCCTCGGAAAAACCTTCAGTCTTTTTCCCTGGCTTGCCCGCGATAACGGCAATGGCTTTTTTACGTTTAAACGTTTTCTGGGCTGTTTGCATGAGATCAAGCAGGTCTCGCACCGTGGAAGGATCGACACCAATACCTTTGCGGGTGGATGACCCATCGACCCGAAATGCATCGAAAAATATATTGTGTTTTCGGGCAGATGGGCTATTGGTCGGTATCATAAAATAGGTGCCACCCGGGTCCGCTCCCGCCCTGTTTAATCGAATAGCCGAGCCTGTCGAGGATTTTACGTGCCCTGTTTTATCCAGCTTGTAAAGCCTGTTTCCGAGGTACCAGATTTCATCAACATGGCTCATCAAGCTGCCTGTGTCATAGGGTTTGGTAGGAGTACCCTTTTTGCTATCCCAGACGTCCTTGAGTTTAGTCGACCGTAACAACTTTAAAGATTGAGAAATTTTTCCGGTTCCACTGCCTAGAGATCTTTTCTTGGGTGGTGCCTTGCCTGTTACGGAAAGAGGAGGCAGCGTTACCGCCCCTGGTCTGACTGCAGGAGGTTTGCCGCGTGATTTTTTACTGCTGGACCGTCCACGTTTGGATTTGGTCATCTGCTTTTCAACTGCGCGCAGGAGCATTTCATGGCTTGCTGCCTGATGTAATTCCTCCAGAATAACTTCATCGTTAAACGGGGAGATATCGGTCACAGCTTTTGGTTTGGACGGAGTCCAGGGATCTTCCGGCTTTCCCAAAACAGAAAAGGAAGGGACTTCATCTCCTAAAAGTAACTCACCATCCAGCCCGCGTTCCGTTGTTTCTGATTTTATTTGAAGGTTTTCAAAAATTTCCAGGAGCAACATCGCACGCGTACCTGAAGAGCGGGGCATGGTAACCGGATCGGTATTTTCATAGCCTTCAAAAGTACTTTGTGCAAATGAAATAAGGGTTTTTGGGTCCCATGACCCCTGATTCCCCAGGCCAAGCGAAACGATGCTGCTCGTTAGAGAATCCAGACGGTTGTCTTCCATCTTTTCAGGATCCGGGGCCTTTTTCTTTCGTTGAATAGTAGGCTGGGAGGCGCGATCTTGTTGCACTACGTGGGTCAACTCATGTGCCAGTAACCGGCGGCCTGGGGCGCTGGATGGGGCGTATTGGTTTTTTCCAAAAACGATATCTCGACCATGTGTGAAAGCCTTTGCCTGAATGGAATCTGCTGCATTATCGGCATTTTGATCGGTATGAATCCGAACCCTTGAGAAATCCCTTTTGAAGCGAGGTTCAAAATAGGAACGAGTCTGCGGATCGAGTGGTTGCCCTGGAGAATTTAAGGCGTTTTTCACCTCGGGTGAAGCAATTGAGGAGTCACCTTTACTTTGAGTGGCTTTTCGTTGGATGGAAGGAGCTTCTGACGAGGGTTGGGAGGCTTTATTCGGGGGGGCATCCTGAGGGTAGGCCATTTGCAAAACCTGCTCTGCGACCTGGTCGGCTTCCTGTTCAAAAGAATCACCGGGTGTGTTGACTGTTAATTTAGCTTGAATAGAAGACGACTTCAGTACGCGTAACGCAACCTGATTCGAACCCGGCGCTGGCGTGGTGGCCGATGTCGTCGCATGATTTGCTGAACCTCGATGAGTCCCTTCAGAACCATTGTCCGGAGGGTTCAGCTTTAAATAATTATTAGACTGAGCCAAATCCACCTGTGCTTCATTTTCTACATCTTTAGGAGTCGACTTGTCAGTGAGGGCAGACCCCCTGGCAGCGGGTTGATAGGCTGGATTTGCCGATTTACTCATGCTAAAGATTTAATCCGGTTGATTGGGATTCGTCTTTCTTCTTGGTCGCGGGATCGTCTGGGACATCCGGACGTGGGCGCAAACTGGCGGCGGACTTGAATAATTCTGTAACGTAGTCGACCCATTTATTCGCGGGCTGAACCCGGACATTAAGTAATTTGGATGGAGCTTTTGGGTTGATGCTTTTTACATCAATGGGAACAATGCCTGAGGTTTTTGAAAACGTCTTGCCCGTGGCTCGAACCTCCATTCTCACAAGGTTCTGATGCTTTGTTCCTCCCCTCGTATTTACATTGAATCTACCCAATGCTCTGTTATCTCCACCTAAAGAGGAAAGCCGATCACGATTTCCTTTTTTTGAGATAATGCTTTTCAGCCATTCGCGTATTGTTGGCCCAGGGCTCTTTTTACCGATGAACCCTGATGGGAAAATAAGGTCGCCTGGCTTAAACCCTAATTCTATCGGAATCGCATCCTTTCTGACGATCTCCCTGAAAAGGCTTCGTTCGTCATTGCTCAACAGTTTTCTATAGATAGATTTAAAATTAGTACGCGACATTAACAGGAAGTTTTCCTTTGCTAACGCTGATTTTCCCTGGTTTTCCCGTTCTGCTTCACCAATGTGTTCAACGAGGATTTGTAGAAAACTATGGAGGTTGACAAGGTCTTTTTCCGGAATCTTTCGTTTGGCGTTGGCACTATCAAGGATATTCTTTGCCTGTCCCGTTACGAGTATGAACTTGTGAGGTAAATGTTCTTTAAGAAGAGATTCGTATTGGGTTAGATTGATGCCTTCTGAAGACTGAATTCCCGCATGCCAGGCAGAATCAAGAACTTCGACTTCTAAATCTTCGCCTGGTCTTAAATGGTTCCTAAAGGGACCTTTAGTTTTTCGTAGATGGCTGACATCAAAAGGATATTTTTTGCGACCGCTCCCGCTGGGTGCTGGGCCTGCGTCATTCATGGCCTGTGTCATCTCCACGCCCTCCTGAATAGTTCGGAGAAGGCCGGTGCTTTTGTTGAATATCCAGGGAAACCCCCCATCGCTTCCGAGAGTACGTGACCAGGTGGGAGTTTCGAATTCAGCAAATCCTTTTGCTTCCGATTGTAGTTCCATTCCCTTGCCCTCCTGGCCAGAAGACTTACGTTTCGCATCACTGCCTCGAGCCGCCTTGTGGAGAAAATTTTTTGGACCAAATTTCCGAGGAAGCTTCTCCGGTCCCTTGTTGTTTTTACCCTTGGTTCTCCAGATGAAATTGAAAGTCTGAAACTCGAATTTCATCGCCCGTTGGATCATTGGGTTTACGGACCTTTGCTGAATCGTATGACTTAATTCGTGTGCAAGGAGACGATTGCCGCTGGAGGTTCCCGGTTGATAGGTGCCAGCGTCAAAGACAATATTTTGACCGACCGTATAGGCAGCGGCATTAAGGGCTTGCGCGGATTCGGCGGATTTTGCATTGGAATGCACACGCACCTGACTGAAGTCTTGCCCAAAGCGCGGCTCGAAATAGGAACGGGCGCTGGCATCCAGCGGTTGTCCGGGGGAGTTCAGGGTTTGTTGCACAACCGGAGGGGCCGCGGTAGCATTCCCATTGTTTGGAGAAACTTTGCGCTGGATAGAAGGTGTTTTCGCTGTAGAAGGAGAGGTCGAATTATCAGAATGGGCATCCAGAGGGTCGGCCATTTGCAATACCTGCTCTGCGACCTGGTCAGCCTCCTGTTCAAAAGAATCACCGGGTGTGTTGACTGTCAATTTTGCTTGAATAGAGGATGATCCTAGTGCGCGTAGCGCGCCCTGGTTTGATCCGGCAGTTTTCCCGGCTCCAGAGTTTTCTTGATGGCGAGGCGAAGGCGAGGACTTTTTTCCAAAAACATCAGCGGGAGGATTTAGGTTGGAATAGTTATTTGAAGGTGTGGAATCTGGTTTCCTTTCGCTCTCGGTAATTTTTGGGACCGGTTTATCTGACTGAGAAGATGTTTTGGAAGAGGGGCGATGGGCAATGTTTACGGATTTGCTCATTTCTCCTTTCCTTTAATTTAACCTTTAAAACCAAGCAAGAGAGAACATCCGGTTATTGTTCCAAGTATGAAAAATAACTGTGGCATTTTCCTTTCCTTGATTAAGGAGATGATCATTTCTTTTTTTTGGTTGTTCTTCGGCGCGTAGACGGTTTTTTCACAGACGCTCTTTTGGTGGTTTTTTTTGCCGTTGGTTTACTCGGGGTCTTTTTCAAGACCGGAGTTGGTTTTTTTGCTGTTGGTTTGCTTGGAGTCTTTTTCAAGATTGGAGCGGTTTTTTTTGGTTGCGTGACAACCCGAGGATTGGGTTTTATTTTTGTTTTTGTAAGGTCCTTGAGGTTGATCTCCTTTTCGATCCTGACAAGCTCTTTTCCCTGGTCTGTAATCGCTTGATCGTATCGCTTTATGGCTTCTTCTTTTTGCCGTTTCAGGGTTGTTATTTTTTCACTGATGTCATCCTTGCGTCTAAGTTTTAACGTCTCGGAAAAATCGAGATCTTTTTCGGTTATTTTTTTTATGTCGATGTTTTTAGTGGCATTGTTTAGCCAGTCTCTCTGATCTTTCAATAATTTCGCAATACTCATGAAACCTTCTCCTTATTCATTATGCCAACATGTTGAAGTTAATTTCTGGTGTCGGGAATTGTACGTGCTGGGACGGGGGGCTAGTGGTCACGTTGCCAATATAAGGCCCTGGCATGCCATGGAAGTTGACAGACGAAATAGCCCGGTTAGTAGATTTGATATGGTTCCCCATTACGATGCCTTGGTGGCCGACGAGGGAAACCGTTGCTTCCCCAAAGTTTGCTGTGGCCGTACCTCCAGCGTTTTCTGAAGCGACGTGCATGCAATAATTGTGATCAAACGATACCCGTTCAAATCGAATCAAAACGGTAATATTTCCAATATTTTGCGTCGCCTGAAGTAATTCGACCAGCGCACTTCGCCCAGTTCCAATAAACTTATTGCTAATGATCTGGATCGGAAAACCAAAGGTGGAATTTTCATTTAAAGTGGCTTCTGCGAGTCCGCGCATCCTGAGGGCACGATCTTCTCGTTCCGGATCTCGAGTGAAGGGATTGGTGTAAGTCACCAGATTGCTTTCTACCCTTGCTTCCATAATGAATTCACCAAATATTCCAATAGAACGCGTGGTCACTTCATCTTGATCAGCGATGAAACCGGTATCAATAATTTCATTAGACTCAATGTGGAGTTCACCGACCTGAAATGCGACCCCGATTCCTATTGCAAGATCGTTATCATACCCCGCTGAAGAGACCCGGTTAGCGATGAAGTCGCAACGACCAGATAGCTGGTATCCCACCGCGCCAAATAGGGATGCGCGATCTATCCTGTTTTCAGTTACCGCCGGAGCCCCTTCCTGGAAGAGGGAAATGCCTCCTCCAGTTTCCAACAAGGAATTTCCTGAAATACGGTTGAGTCGGCCCCGGGTGGCGTAAACACCGGCGGACATAAACCGTATGCGATTGTCTTTTACTGATCCATTTTGAACCCGGGTTAACCCGATGCCGAATTTTTGCGCAACTGAATCTGCTGAAATTAAATTTGAATGAATGGTGATGTCTTCAATACCTATTACAATGACCCCGTGCTGAAATCCATAGGCTACATTGTCATTCACCACGGCACCTATGATTTCGATGTTTTCTCCGTCCACAGTGTCACCGATCTGAATTCCAATGGGTCCGTTGGGATCATCCTCTACCACATTGGAAATCACCATATTCGCCATCACCTGGCACCGCGAACCCGTCACCTTGATTCCTGTGTTGGACTCAAGAAAATAAAAAACACGGTTATTGGCGATGGTTGTGAAATCCGAGGCAACATCAATGATGCTGATCCGGTCGTCCCCATCCTGAGAGGGGCCGGATTGGGCTCCTATAACAAAATTGCCTAGAATCTGGGAACCGGCGGATAACGACTGAGGGGGCCCACCTGTTGTTATATTGTCGTTCAATACGATTCCAAAAAAGGCCCCGGATAGAATGTTTTCCTCTATGTGGCAGGGTGACGGAGAATTTTGAACCAGGATGCACGCAATACCAGCGCCTCCCAGAGTGAATCTCTCCAGGCCATCACGCAGGCCCTGTGAAAGTATGATCTCACTTTTTTGGACAGAAAGTTTCCTGCAAAAATCTGCAGCCCAGATACCGACCTGCACGGATTCAATCACGCACCTTTCGATGCAAACATCATCCGAACGTAAAATGCGGATACCGACAAAGCTGGTTGGGTTCTCGGCCCTGATCTGGCAATCTTCAATAACGACATCAACTGCGCCGACAATAAAAATTACGGCTTGCGGGGGGTTGTCGGAATCAATCGCTTCAAATTGAATAGAACATACCCGGATGTTGGCAGCGTCCTGGCCGATTTGTAGAACCGGTGCTGCTTGACGGGAGCGGACAATGGTTCCGGGACTTTCACCATGGAGCGAAACACGACTGCGTGCGATTTGGATCGTGTTGGTAATTTCATGTGTTCCGGCCTTGAGACAAACACAACCACCGGCAGGCGGAAGAGAATCGATGGCTGCCTGAATGCTTTCACCGGGATGCACGATCACTGTGCAGCATCCCTCTCCATCGGTTTGAGGAGGTCGGCAATCGTCTATTTCGGCATTGTCATCACCAAGGTTTGTGATAGCGGCTAATTGAACGTAATGATGTTCAATGCCACGTGGAGGGGCTGCATCTAATATTTCGATGGAAGCGGTTGCTGTGCGTGCCCAGAAAGTCCAATAATCTCCAACCCGAAAGGAGCCGCCTGCAGGATCGGTGCTGAAGGTGATGCGGATTCCATCTTCAATATTGATAGGGCCTGCCACAACCGAGATCAAGCCATCAGAGTCGATGGTGTTGGTAACGGCCTTTTGATCCCACCGCTTAACTCTCGTGTGACGTTCTGCGACTTCTCCTGCGTCGGCTCCAAAAGCGCGGTTGCCTGGCGTGGGCAGAGCACGGTCCAAAACAATCTCACGATTCGCTTCATCAAGATCAATAATACGTGCGGGCTCACCGCTTTCTCCCATGAGCGGTGAATCAGCTGCGAGTAAAGCTAAGCGAGACGCTCCGCAGCGACGTGCCCGTGGTCGAGATCGAGACGCTTTGGCGGGACTTCGTATAGCTTACGTTCATGCTTCCGCGGACGGTGCCTGATATCCGAATACTGAGACGGCCGGGCAACATCGAGCCGGAAGCGCTGCCGGAAGCGTTAAAGGTGCGCTCCTCCCACGTACCGGTGACGCGGTTGCCGCTCACCCTGAGCTTGCTTCTGATTTCAACTTTGGAGGTCGGCGATTTGCAGCGAATAGCCAAACCGAGGCTGGAGCCACCACCTGTGTAGTAGGCGTTGCAGCTCAGGCGCTCTGTTCCGGAGTCGTATCTGGCGGTTCCGCCTCCTCGCCAGGACCCTAGCAGCCCGTCTACGGCGCTGGCCGAGGCCTCTTTCGAGGGGGTGGCCATGAACGCGCCCGCAAGGGCAGCAGTCGCGAGCAGAACGGGGGCAGCTTTGCGAATCAAAGTTTTCATTGGGTCTGTCTTCCCGCAGTTTTGACGTCTGAAAAAGTCAACATCGTTGATCGAGGTTGTGACCGGCTCTCGCCGACGCTACCCGAATAGAGCTTCTTGGAACAAGGATGTTTCTCACCAGTGACATTCCTCTCGAATACGCTTTCGAACCTTTGGGCCGTGAGCTTCCATGCTTTAACACGAATGAGGCTGGAATCGGCCGCGCCGCAGCCTACAGTCTCTCGAGCCGCTTCGCATCCTCTTGGAACCCACTGAATGGCCGCACCTGCCCCAAATCTCACAATTACCTATTGCAGGCTGTGTGGCTGGTTGCTTCGCGCCGCATGGATGGGGCAGGAGCTTCTGTCGACCTTCGCGGCAGAAATCGGCTCGCTCACGTTGATTCCGGACGATAGGGGCGGCGTTTTTGAAGTGCGCATCGACGGACAGCTGATGTGGTCGCGGGGCGAGAAGGGCCGTTTTCCAGACATTACGGAGCTCAAGCAGATCGTTCGGGACGAAATCGCGCCCTCCCACGACCTCGGTCATGCCGATAAAAAGGGCGAGTGAGCCTCAGAAATCTTGGTCATGAACACGCCTCTTGTCTGCGGTCACCCTGGACGTGCTAATCGAATGTGCAAAGACCTGTTTTTTGAGCAGGCAATCTGGGGGGAAATACCATGATCAACGCAGGGGACACTGCGTGGCTCATCACGGCCACGGCGCTCGTTCTCTTCATGACACTGCCGGGCTGGGCCGCGCCGAGAATCTGCTCTCCGTGCTCATGCAGTGTTTCACAATCGCTAGCCTTGTGACGGTGCTTTGGCTCATTGTCGGTTATAGCCTCACGTTCTCGGGCGCCGGGCCGTGGATCGGAGATCTCAAGAAGGTCCTGTTGCTAGGCGTTCCGCGCGATGCGGTTTCCGGGACAATTCCGGAGAGCGTGTTCTTCACGTTTCAAATGACATTCGCGATCATCACGCCAGCCCTGATCGTGGGCGCGTTCGTCGAGCGCATGCGCTTTGGCGCGGTGATCTTGTTCACCGCACTCTGGGTGCTCCTGGTCTATGTGCCCGTGGCTCATTGGATCTGGGGCGGAGGCTGGCTGGCCGAACGTGGTGTGATGGATTTTGCTGGCGGTCTTGTCGTTCATCTCACGGCGGGAATTTCGGCGTTGGTGCTGGCTGTCATCCTGAGGCCTCGTATGGGTTTCCCACACGATGTGCGCCCGCCGCACGCCCCTTGGATCACGATGGTCGGGGCCAGCATGTTGTGGGTGGGCTGGTTTGGCTTCAACGCGGGCAGCGCACTATCTGCTGGTGCCGATGCGGGCATGGCGATGACCGTGACCCATATCTCGGCTGCGACCGCCACCTTGGTGTGGATTGCCATTGAGGCGATCAAGTTCGGCAAGCCCAGTATGGTCGGTGCTGTCACAGGCGCCATCGCCGGGCTCGCTTCCATCACGCCGGCTTCCGGCTATGTGGGGCCGGGGGCGGCGCTGATGATCGGGCTTATCGGAGGATCGGTCTGCTATGTGATGGTGATGGTCGTTAAGCACCGTCTCAAGATCGATGATTCTCTGGACGTGCTTGCAGTCCATGGCGTGGGGGGCGTCATTGGCATTTTGCTGACGGCGGTCTTTGCCGATGTAGCCTTTGGCGGTATCGGACTCCCTGAGGGTCAGACCATTGGCAGTCAATTCGTTGTTCAAGCGATCGGGTGTGCCGCGGTCTTCGTCTGGTCTGTCGTTGTAGGCTTCATCATCATCAAGTTCGTCCAGGCGACCGTTGGCTTGCGCGTCAGCGAAGAGGTCGAGGAGAGCGGCATCGACATCAATGTCCATGGCGAGCGCGGCTACAACATGTGAGCGGGGAGGCTTTCATGAAATATATCACGCAGTGATCCAACCTCACAAGCTGGATGCGGTGCGCGATGCGCTCGCCGCAATCGGCGTGCAGGGCATGACGGTCTCCGAGGTCCAAGGCTTCGGACGCCAAAAGGGGCAGACGGAGATCTATCGGGGCGCTGAGTACACGATGAAATATGTGCCCAAGGCTAAGATTGAACTCGCGGTCCCCGCCTCCATCGGAGACGCAGCGGTCGAGGCGATCGCCGATGCAACGCGAACCGGACGCATTGGCGATGGCAAGATTTTCGTCTTGCCGCTCGAAGGCGCCATGCGTGTGCGCACCGCCGAGACGGGGATGACGCGCTCTAGCCGGCGGTGAGCAGGGCTACGGGGAAACTCCCGAGCGCGTCCGCGAGGTGCAGCCGCCCATCGTGCGCCGAAACGGATTGACCCGTCAGCACATTGCGCCAAGACCCTCCCGCGCGAGCGGCATCGAGTGTGATGTGGGTGTCTCCCCAGGCCTCTGGGGGGACGAGCGGCCTTGTGGACCCGCCGAGGAGCGCGCGCGCGCGGATCGGTGCAATGGTCATTGCAGCCCGCGTCTCGTCGGTACGCAGGAACGCGATGGTTTGCGCGGCTCGCGGGCCATAGACGCTCAAAGGGCCGTAGGTACCGGTGGTGAAGAGTGCAGGGTACTCCGCGCGCAAGCGTAGTGCCTTTAACATGATCGACAGCTTGATTGCGCCGCTCCTCCAGTCCGCTAGGAGGTCGCCAGGGTCGCGCGAAGCGTCGGCATCGAGAAACTGCCGCCGCGTATCGAAATCGACGGCCTGCCGATTATCGGGATCGACGAGCGAGAGGTTCCAGAGCTCCGCGCCTTGGTAGATGTCCGGCACACCGGGCGCGGTGAGTTTCAGAATCGTTTGCGATAGAGAATTGAGCGCACCTGCGACTTCAAGTTGTTCTTGCGTGGCTTGGAAGTCTACGAGGAATGCCTTGCTTCTCTCGACATCCAGTGCGCCGCGCACGAAACGATCAACAGCCTCTTCATAAGCGGGATCGGGATCGGTCCAGCTCGTGTGGACTTTGGCCTCGCGTACGGCTTTGCGCATGAAGCCTGCCATGCGGTCAGCAAGGAAGCTCAGGCCACCGCAAGTCTCTGCATCAAGGTCGAGGGGCCATGCACCGGCGAGTGCCTGGTAAAACATCCACTCGTCGTTCGCTGAGGGCGTGCGCGCCTCTGCCGTGGTAACCAGGAGGTGCTGGTTCATCTCAGACCAGCGCGCGACATTGCCCTGCCAGTCTTGCGCGCCCTCGCTCAAGCTGTAGAGGCGAGCGCGGGCGTCCTCACCGCGCTTCGTATCATGCGTGGAGGTCGCGAGCAGGCCGAATGGTTGCCGGTCGCGCCGCAAGGCCATGGCCTCGTGAAAACGCGCGATTGGTGCGCCGAACGCCTCCGGTGCGCCGCCGACTTCGCATAGGGCGACCAAGCGATTGTAGCGGTAGAAGAGCGTATCCTCGACGGCCTTCGCCATCAGTGGGCCGGTCGTCTGTTGCAATCGGGTGACGAAGGTCAGCCCTTCGGCCCGGGTGCTGGGGTCTTCAAGATCGAGCCGCCAGATGCGCGCGATAAAGTCTATGGCGCCGTCATCCTCGACTTCACGCGTGGCTTTTGCCGCCGCTTCCGCGCGTCCGATGAGGACCTCGTCCTGCGCGCGCGGACCGGACACATCCACATAGGTCCGGTAGACGGGAAGGGCGACACCGAGTTCGATGATCGCGCGGCGCAGCGTGTCGCGCCCGTAGTCGCGCGTGGCGAGGTCCGCTTGCGCGAGCTGGTGGGCTAGCCCGGAGAGTACATCCAGTTCGCCTGCGAGATTGCGGATAAAGATGTGCCGCTTTGCCCTTGCGAGCAATGTCGCGTAGTCTGTACGCTCGCCGGAAAACGCGTGATAGGCCTTCGTCAGGGGCGCCTCGCCATCCGGGTCGGTGAGGAGGTTGGCCAAGGCGCGGATGAACTCATAGCCTGTCGTGCCCTCAACGGGCCAATCGCGGGGGAGTGCCTCTGTCCCCTCAAGGATCTTTTCGACGAGGAGAATAAAGGGGCTGTCTTCGCCGAGGCTCTCGCGCAATTTGCGGAAATAGGCGAGGGGATCGGCAAGACCGTCCACATGGTCGAGACGCAGACCATCAATGGCGCCATCGTGCGCAAGATCTAGCATGAGCCTGTGCGTCTCCTCGAACGCGCTCGGCTGTTCCATGCGGACGCCAACAAGATCCGCGACTTCGAAAAAGCGCCGATAGGTGAGTGTCTCGCGCGCCGCGCGCCAATGGGCGAGACGCCAAATTTGTGCCTCGTGAAGGACGTGCATAGCTTCGTGGTCTGCCGCCATGGCTTGAAGGGCTTCGCTCAGGACATCCGCTTGGCCCCCGTCTTGTGCGCGCGTTGCGAGTTCTAACTTCAGTTCCGGCGCGGTTTCCGGCGTGGCGATGGCAAAGCGGTTGGTGAGATCCTCGAAGCCGGGGCCCGCTCGGGATAGCACGTTGGCGTATGATAGCGGGCTCAAGGGAAGTTTCATTCCGGAGACTTCGAAGTTCAGGCCGCCACTTTGAGTATCGAAGTTCAATGAGAACTGACCCTTGTCCAAGACGCGCCCGTAAGGTTCGCCAAGAACAGGGATTATCAGTTTGGGCGCCGACCAATCGATGTCGAAATAGCCAGACTTCGCGCTCTCCGCGCCCCATTCCAACACATCGCACCACCACGGATTAAAGGGACTTGCACCCATGTGATTGGGGACGAAATCGGCAATCAAGCCGATGCCTTGACCGTGAAACGTCTCCGCCATGGAGCGAAAGCCGTCGTCGCCGCCAAGGACTGGTTCGATTTCGTCGTAGGCAGCCCCGTCATAGCCGTGGGTCGAATTGGGAAGGGCGCGCAGAATGGGTGACACGTAGACGTGCGACACGCTGAGCGCCGAGAGATAAGGGGCGAGCATTCTCGCCCGGGCAAAATCCATGCCTTCGCGAAGCTGCAAGCGATAGGTCGCGCGCGCGCTCGCAAGGCTATTTGTCATGATCTGGGCCGCTCGGTCGCAACGGCCTCCGCCACGGCGCGAAACAAGGGATGCTCGCTCAACGCCTCGATGGGCGCTGCCATCTTGCGCCGCCAATTGGGGTGCTCGTCCACGGTGCCCGGCAGGTTTGCCTGTTCGAGTGTTCCAAGCGCATCGTCCATCTGCACGGCCAAGAGCCGGCAAGGCGTTGCGGCCAGGAAGCGGTGCACAGCGACGATGACATCATCGGGCATCTCGTCCGATGCCGCATAGGCAGGATCAGGCGCCAGCGCTTGCGCACCCATCAAGGCGTTGAGAAGGTGTTTGCGGTCACGCATGCGGTCTTGCCTTTGGATCACGGCCTCGGTCTCCGTGGCGCGCCCGGATGCAACGCGCCAATTGATGTCGTTGCAAGTCCACCAGCCCCTGAGCGTCGGCAAATCGTGAGTTGACGCGCACACCATGGCTTCGCGCCGATAAGCATGGGGCGGGCGCCAGACGCCGTCTTCTTCGCTGAAGTAGAAGACTTGGTAGCTCAAAAGGCCAGTTCGGACCATTGTGTCGGTGAATCCGGGCGGGACGGTGCCGAGGTCTTCACCGATGACGATGGTTTGGGAAATCCATGATTCTTGTGAGACGCCTTCCAACAGTTCGCGGAAGGGATAGGCGACGTAAGCCCCATCAACCGCGGTGTTACCTTCCGGAATCCAATAGAGCCGTTGCAGGCCCATCGCATGGTCGATACGCAGCGCGCCAGCATGCTGCATATTTGCACGCAGGACCGCGCGGAATGGCTCCAAGCGCTCTTCCGCAAGGCCGACGGGGGAAAACGGCACGAGCCCCCAATCCTGTCCTTGCGCACTAAAAGGATCAGGCGGACAGCCGATGCGGGCCTGACGGGCGATGGCCGGGCCATCTCGCCAGCATGCCGAGCCGTCTGGGGAAATCCCGACCGCGAGATCGAGATAGAGCCCGATGCGCATGCCGGAATGGCGCGCGCGCGCTTGCGCATCGGCAAGCTGCATCTCAGCAGTCCATTGCAGCCAAGCATGGAAAGCAATCCGCGTCTTGGCGGCACGGGCGAAATCGCGCACGGCGATATTCTCCGGGTCACGATAGGCTTCTGGCCATGTGCACCAGGCGGCGTTGTGTCCTTGCGCCACCATATGTTCCGACAACGCCTCATAGAGCGCGTGGTTATCCAGCGCTCTGTCTTGCTCGTAGCAATAGTGCTCGAATACGTCCTTGGCTTCCGGAGAGCCGGTCTTCAAGAAATGCGCGAACAGTTCTTCGAGGACCGAGATTTTCAAGGCGGCGACTCCGGGATAGTCGATGAAGTCTGTTCCCCGGAGCGCTTCG
The DNA here is from genome assembly GCA_942491645.1 of uncultured Alphaproteobacteria bacterium. GTDB lineage: Bacteria > Pseudomonadota > Alphaproteobacteria > Rhizobiales > Methyloligellaceae > Methyloceanibacter. The sequence goes on from CALOBK010000008.1 coordinate 43,881, forward strand.
CATTGCGGTTCTAGCTGGCGGTGGTGAAGGTCGGCAAAACCCGGCACACGGTCGGGCGCGATCAGAAGCGGATTGAGAAAGCTTCGAGACGATGGACTGTAGGGACTGATGCGCGTGGGGTCTGCGAGAAAAAGCGCGTGAAGGGGGCTGACACCGATGAAGTCGGCGCCGAGCTTAGCGGTGTATTCGGCCAGCATCGCCAAATCCTCAAAATCGCCGATGCCCCAATTGCGGTCTGAGCGCACGGAATAGGCTTGGACTGCGAATCCCCAGGATCGCTGATCGACCAGGAAAGGCGGCCAGAAGGCGGAGTCCGAAAGCCCGGCGATATCCTCCATGCGTGCGGGCTCCGGCATGCCTTCCGCGCTGTCGACCGGCACGCCCATTGCGCGCAAGACCTTCGCCTTCGTCCCATTGGGCGTCGTGACCCAGTCGCCTTGCTCGCTGATATAGCCGTCGGCAATGCTGAAACGCTTGGCCAAGTCATCAATGCGGTCGGGCATAAGAGCTCCTAGATACTCAAACGGGCAACGACGGACCAGGGGGCGAGCGTCCCTAGCGCAGCATCCATGTCGGTCGGGACGGTGAAGAACGGTGTGCCTGTCGCGTTCGAAGGACTCGCGGCGGGGTTATCGGAGAGATTGGCGGTGAGGGAGAGGGCCCTCCCGCCTGCCACCCAGCTCACGCAGAACACAGGACCGTCGAGCGCCGTCACCGTACCCGCATGCCCGCCAATGGATTTCAGATTTGGCATGACATGTGTCTTACGGGCCTCAATCAGACGCTTCACAAGTTCGAGGCGCGGGCTGTCCTTGGGTGCGAGTACGCATTTCTCAAACGTCTCTTGGGCGTTCGGGTCTGGAACGACGTTCTTGGTTGCGGCGTCTGCGAAGGCCTTATTGCTGCGAAATTCCGCACGACGACCTTTGCGCACGGCCTCGGCGAGGTCGCCATGAAAATCGGTGAAGAACAAGAAGGGCTTTGTCTCTCCATACTCATCGCCCATGAACAGCATCGGGATATGAGCCGACAGCAGGAGAAGGGTCAGCGCGGCATCCAGGGCTTCCGGTTTTGCGAGGGTCGAAATGCGATCGCCTTGTGCCCGGTTTCCGCTCTGATCGTGGTTCTGGATAAAGTCGATAAAGGCGGTCGGCGGAAGATGCGTGCTCGCTGCCCCACGGGTCTTGCCGCCGCGAAAGGCCGAAGACTCGCCCTGGTAGCCGAAACCTTCCGCCATGGACACGGCGGCGCGCGCGACAGGCGCATCGGCGTAGTCTTGATAATAGCCTGTGTCCTCTCCCGTCAGGACCGCATGCATGGCGTGGTGCCAGTCGTCGTTCCATTCAGCGTCGAACGCCTTTGGCGTGTTGCCTGCATCGAATGAGAGGAGCCGCGTCGTGTTCTCGTCGTCTTCGATCGTAAGATGAATGTGCCGGTCCGGAATTGCGCTGCGAATCTTGCGCGCCATCTCGGCGAGCAGTTCTTCCTCCGATGAGTCCTTTATGTGATCGATGGCATCAAACCGTAGACCGTCGCAGCGAAACTCTTCCAGCCAATAGAGCGCGTTGTGGATGAAGAAGTCGCGGACGGGTGTGCGCTCAAATGTGATAGCCGGGCCCCAAGGCGTGTCTCGCGTACTATCGAAGAATTGCGGCGCATAGAGGTGGAGGTAGTTCCCATCCGGGCCGAAATGGTTATAGACCACGTCCATCAGCACCATCAACTCGCGTTCGTGGCATGCATCTACAAGACGCTTCAGACCTTCTGGCCCGCCATAGGCTGTATGGGGCGCGTAAAGCAGAACCCCATCGTAGCCCCAGCCGCGATTGCCCCCGAACTGTGCGACGGGAAGGAGTTCGATGGCTGTGACGCCAACATCGACGAGCCTGTCGAGGTCGCGAGCGATGGCATCGAACGTGCCGGCTTTCGCGTACGTGCCGGTGTGGAGTTCGTAGAGGATCGCCTCTTGCCAGGGGCGTCCCTTCCAATCCGGCGTTTGCCATTCATAGGCTTTGGGATCGACCAAGCGGCTCAGTCCATTGACATCGCCGACTTGCGCCCGGGCGGCTGGGTCGGGGACGCAAAATCCATCCTGCAGAACGTAGCCATAGCCGCCACCGACCGGAACGGCATCGGTGATCGTTTCGAACCAGCCGTCCTCTAATCTTTTCAGCGGGACGACCAAGCCTTCGTCAGTGCGAAGTGAGACAGCCTCTTGCGCAGGCGCCCAGAGCCGGAAGCGCGCGCCGCAATCGACGACTTCAGCACCCAGCGGGAGCGTATGGGCGAACCGTCCGATCACCGATCGGTCCTTTCAAAGAGAAGGAGGCCACGTCCTGGGATGGTGGTCTTGCCCGTGGCACTGGGCGCATTTTGAGGGCGGATCAACGCGTTCGCAGAATCACACAGAAGCTTCCAGTGCAAATGGCGTTTGCCGAAATAGGGAAAGGTGAAGTCGATGGGCTCGGCATCGGCGTTGAACAAGAGGAGCAGAATATTGCCGCCTCCTGCGAAAGACGCGCCGATGCACTTCGCTACCGGGTCTTCCCAATGCTCCGCTTGCTGCTCTTCGCCATCGGGCTTGAACCACGAAACGTTCTTGATGCGCGGCGCGACAGGCTCGCCGTGCAGAAACTTGGGCGTACGCAGCAAAGGCAGCTCCGTCCGAAGAGAAGCGGCACCGCGCACGAAGTCCAAAAAGGCGCGGTCGCGCTCCGAGATATTCTGCCAGTCCATCCAAGACAGTTTGCTGTCCTGGCAAAAGGCATTGTTGTTGCCATTTTGCGTGCGGCCGATCTCATCGCCCATCTGCCACATGGGTGTGCCGTGACTGAACAGAAGGCTTGCCGCCAGCGCGCGGCGCGCGCGATCCCGGAGGTTGAGAATTTCCGGATCGTCAGTCGGGCCTTCAACGCCCCAGTTGAAACTCCGGTTGTCGGAGTGGCCGTCCTGATTGTCTTCCCCATTCGCCTCGTTGTGCTTTTCGCTATAGGAGACGAGGTCCTTCAGAGTGAATCCATCATGGGCGGCAAAGAAGTTCACGGATGCCCAAGGTTTGCGCCCGCGCCGGTCGAACATTTCTGCCGAACCTGAAATCCGGCGGCCCAGCGCTGGCATCAACCCCATGTCTCCCTTCCAATAGGCCCTTAACCCATCGCGCCATTGATCGTTCCATTCCGCCCAGCCAGGCGGGAAAGAGCCGGCCTGATAGCCGTCCTCGCCGAGGTCCCAAGGTTCGGCGATGAGTTTGGTTTGGGTGAGGACGGGATCTTGGCCGATCACATCGAGTAAAGAGGCATTTGGGTCGAAACCGCCTTGGTCGCGGGCGAGCGCGGTGGCGAGATCGAAACGAAAGCCGTCGACGCCGCATTGCTCGACCCAATACCGCAAGGAATCCATGACGAGTTGGAGGACGCGGGGGTGTCCGGTATTCACCGTGTTCCCACAGCCAGTCGTGTCTTGATAGTGGCGCTTGTTTTCGGCGAGCCTGTAGTAGGACGCATTGTCGATCCCTCGGAAAGAGAGCGTCGGGCCAAGCTCGTTGCCCTCGGCTGTGTGATTGTAGACCACGTCGAGCAGGACCTCGATGCCGGCACCATGGAGGCGGTCCACCGTGGTGCGGAACTCCTCGATGCCCGCGCCCTGTGAGACATAGCGTTGTGCCGGCACGAAAAAGCCGACGCTGTTGTAGCCCCAATAATTACTGAGTCCGTGCTCCACGAGATGGCGGTCATCGACAAAGGCATGAATGGGCAGAAGTTCGATGGCCGTCACGCCGAGCTTCACGAGATGCTCGATCACAGCGGGATGGGCAAGCCCGGCGAATGTCCCGCGCAAGGGCGGCTTAACGTCGGGGTGCGTTGCCGTCATGCCTTTCACATGCGCTTCGTAGATGACGGTCTCATGCCAAGGCCGGTTCGGACGATTCTTGAGAGGCAGACCTGTGTCGCCGGTGACCACGCATTTGGGCATGAAGGGCGCGCTGTCCGTCTTGCTTTTGACGAAGTCTGCACGCTTGGCGCCGATCTGGTAGCCGAACAGAGCGTCGTCCCAAATCAGCTGACCCGCATAGGCCTTGGCGTAGGGGTCGAGGAGTAGTTTGTTGCGATTGAAGCGGTGCCCGTTGCGCGGCACGTAGGGCCCGTGCACGCGATAACCATAGCGTTGTCCCGGCGCCAGGCCGGGAAAGTAGACGTGCCAGACTTCATCGGTGTATTCGGGCAGAGCGATGCGGTCCGTCTCTTTGCCGCTCTCGTCAAATAGGCATAGATCAACCCGTGTCGCATGGGCGGAGAACAATGCGAAATTGACGCCGCGGCCATCGAAGGTCGCGCCGAGCACGTGTGGATCGCCGGGCCCGAGCTTCAGCGACATCGTTCAAGGTCCTTGTCGCGCCAACACGTCAACGATGCGGTCACACCTCGTCCTCCTCGAGTGTGTTGTCTAGAGGGGCGACCAGTTCGAGGGCCGCGCGCAAAGGCGTGGCCAAGAACAGAGGACGGTTCACGCTCTCATAAAGAATTTCCTCGAACAGCTTGTCGGCGAGGAACAACGGTAAGAGTTCGCCGCCGGCGAGATGCGAGCCGCTCGCCGAGTCATCGCGGGCCCTGCCATAGGCGCGCAAGAAGCGCCGTTCGGCGAGAGAGCGCCAATTCAGGCCGCGCGTTTCAATTTTATCCAAATGGCTAGCGCCGCGTTGCCGTTGACGGTCGACGGCCGTACGAGCCGCGTAGTCGAAAGAGCGCAACATCGTGGCTATATCGCGCGAGGGCGGCCCTTTCTGCCTGCGCTCGTCCACCGGTCGGTCCGGCTCGCCTTCGAAGTCGACGATATAGACATCGTTCGCCGAGACGAGAACCTTGGCGAGATGGTAGTCGTTGTGCAGCCGCAGCTTGTTGCCGCGCGTGAAAGTTGGCACCAGTGTGTCGATGCGTTTCAGCATAGCCTCGCGCAAAGAGAGAAGTTTCTCGGCAAGCGCATGGGTTTCTGTATCGACTGCGCCAGGCATGCTCCTAAGGGAGGCGATGGCCTGCTCCGCCCGTGCGGTTGCTCTCTTCCGCCACTCTTCGAGATCATCGCTCGTGATGGGTTCCGGTGCGAAGTCTGGGTCGTTCTCGTCTACGCTTGCGAGCGTGCGGTGCAGTTCGCCGGTTCGCAGTCCGATTGTTTCGATCAAGGCGAGCGAATAGGGAAGACCGTGGCCCTTGGCGTCGCCAGACAGGCTTTCGTCTTCCAACTCACGGTCAAGCGCATCGACCACGACGGACCAGCCGTCGCCTTGGTTGCGGACATGCTCGAACGCGATGGCCAGAGCCGTCGGCACCCCGTCTTCGTTCACATGTTCGAGGGCGCCAAGATAGGCGGGGCTGTTGGCGAATCCGGATTTGGATAGCAAGCGGCCCATCTCAATGCCCGGATCAATGCCTGAGCGTAGACGGCGGGCCATTTTCAGGCTCACCCGGTCACCGAGCGTGCGTACGGTGTGAGAATGCTCGCCTGTCGCCACGCGGCGCACTTCCAAGGGCTCGGACAAGTCGAGCGTGCGGAGTTTGTCCGTTGCATCGAAGCGGAACGTACCGCCAACGGCTGGCAGGGTTGTATGGGTGCGCATGGCGTCGAGCAGCGCTCGAGGGAAGGTATCGCCATGGGCGGCATCGAAGGCGATTCCCGATTTTGAGCCACGCCTGATCTTCGCCAACAGATATGGGAGAAGAGGACTGTCGGTGCGCAGATCTTCCTCACCCCAAGCCAGCTCAACCGGGAGGAAATAGCGCTGTGACGAGCCGTCTTCCAGATCCACATTGCCTGACAGAAGCAGGAAGCTCTTGCCGCCGTCTTGCGGAATTTCGCCCATCCGTTCCGGCTTGGCGGAGGCGATTTTGGCGTCCTTTGGGCTGAACCATCGTTGCCGCGCGATATAGGTCGGCAGCATCTCATGGACGATACGGTGGACGCGTGAGGCATCGCGGCGCTGGCTCTCCACGACCATCCACCCGTCACCGAGAACGAGGGTCTCAAGCTCGGGCAGGGACTCTGGTTCCTGCTCCGGCAAGGAGGGAACCTGTGCCGGGTCAGCGAGCATGAACCAGTAAAAGCCATAGGCAGGAAGGGTGAGCAGGTAGGGCAGTGCTCCGATAGGCGGAAAGGGCGATGCGCCGGTCAGCTCGACGGGGACTTTGCCACGCTCGGCCGATAGATCTAGCTCCACGGCTTGCGCGGAGCGCGACAAGTTGAACACGCATAGAATCACCTGGCCTTCGTGCTCACGTAGATAGGCGAGGACCTTCCGGTTCACCGGGCGCAGGAAAGTCATATCGCCATTGCCGAAGGCATTGTGGGTCTGGCGCACGGCGATCATGCGTTTGGTCCAGTTAAACAGGGAGCTCGCGTGCTTTTGCTGCGCTTCAACGTTCACGGTCTCATAACCGTAGATTGGATCCATGATTGGCGGCAGGAATAGCTGCTGGGGATCAGCGCGCGAGAAGCCGCCGTTCCGGTCCGCCGACCACTGCATGGGCGTGCGTACTCCGTCGCGGTCGCCAAGGTAAAAGTTGTCGCCCATGCCAAGCTCGTCGCCGTAATACAAGACGGGCGTGCCGGGCATCGACAAAAGAAGACCGGCCAGCAATTCGATCTTGCGCCTGTCGTTGTCGAGAAGGGGCCCCAGCCGTCTGCGAATGCCGAGATTGTGGCGCGCCCTCTGGTCCGCGGCGTAGGTTTGCCACAAATAGTCACGCTCAGAATCGGTCACCATCTCCAGCGTCAACTCGTCGTGGTTGCGCAAAAAGATCGCCCATTGGCAATCATCGGGGATTGGCGGTGTCTGGCTGATAATATCGGTGATCGGATAGCGGTCTTCGCGCGCCAGTCCCATGAAGATGCGCGGCATGAGCGGGAAGTGGAAGGCCATGTGGCATTCGTCCCCATCGCCGAAATAGGGGCGTGTGTCCTCGGGCCATTGATTGGCCTCCGCCAGCAGCATGCGGTCGGGATAACGCTCGTCGATCTCGGCCCTGAAGCGCTTCAGGAGTTCGTGGGTCTCGGGCAGGTTCTCGTTATTGGTGCCGTCACGTTCGATGAGGTAAGGCACGGCGTCGAGGCGCAGACCGTCGACGCCCATGTCGAGCCAGAAGCGTAAGACACGCAAGATGTCCGACAAGACGCGCGGGTTGTCGTAATTGAGGTCCGGCTGGTGTGAATAGAAGCGGTGCCAGAAATAGGCCTTCGCCTCGGGGTCCCAGGTCCAGTTCGACGTCTCGGTGTCGAGAAAGATGATGCGTGTTCCGGGGAACTTTTGGTCCGTATCGCTCCAGACATAGTAGTCGCGCCATACCGATCCGGGTTTGGCTTTGCGGGCACGCTGAAACCAGGGGTGCTGGTCGGAGGTGTGGTTCACCACCAGTTCGGTGATGACGCGGATGCCGCGATCATGCGCCGCCGCCACGAATTGGCGGAAGTCACGCATCGTGCCGTAAGTCGGGTTGATCGAGGTATAGTCGGCGATGTCGTAGCCGTCGTCGCGCAGGGGCGAGGGATAAAACGGCAAGAGCCAAACAGCGGTGACGCCAAGGTCTTGAAGATAGTCGAGTTTCTTTACGAGGCCCGCGAAATCGCCGATACCATCATTGTTGGAATCGAAGAACGCCTTGATGTGCAGTTCGTAGATGACGGCGTTCTTGTACCAGTGCCGGTCGTTGCGATCGATCATGGGTGTTGCGCGATGCGATGAAGGTTGGCGATTGAGGGGTCGGGTGAGTGCCTTAATAGGCAGACCTTCGGCGAAACGTAAGGGGCTTCGTGCCGCGCGACTAGAGGCAATGGGGCCGCGCTCACGGTCCCTCCCATCTCAATGCCGGGTTTTGGTCTGGCGCCGGGGCCAAACTGCGGCAATCCTAGGCAGCGCCTGCCTTTTTTGGGAACAGATTGACCGGATCCGTATCGGATTCGGCGAAAGACTGGATGAAACTGTCGCGCCAGTTGAACACGTCATAGGTTTCGATCCGCTGCCATAGGCGGTTGTGCCGCGCCCAGCGCTCCTGGCGTGGCATGGTCAGAGCGCGGTCGAGGGCTCGCGCCATTTCATTGATGTCGTGCGGATTGATTAGCAGCGCCTCGCGCAGTTGCTCGGCAGCGCCGGCGAAGCGCGACAGAACCAGGACGCCAGGGTCTTGAGGTGCCTGGGCGGCGATATATTCCTTGGCGACCAGGTTCATGCCGTCGCGCAAGGGTGTCACGAGCCCAACAGCGCTTTGCCGGAACAGCCGGGTGAGTTTGTCCTGCGGCACGCCCCGGTGGAGATAGGTCACCGGCTGCCAGCTTAGATCCCCAAACCGGCCATTGATGCGGCCGACCAGCCGTTCGACATCTTCGCGGATCTCCTGATAGAGGGGCAGGCCCTCGCGCGTTGGCGGTGCGATCTGCACCAGACGCACTTTGCCGCGATGCTCGGGATACTCTTCTAGCAGAACCTCGAAGGCGCGTAGGCGCTCGGGCAGGCCCTTAGTGTAGTCCAGGCGGTCCACGCCGATGATTGTCTTGATGTCCTCGGGGCTAGCGGGGAGAATGGGGCCCTTATCGCTCTCGGCCTCGGCGAGCTCGCGGAAATGGTCCGCATCGATTCCGATGGGGAAGGCAGCCGCAATTGTGGTTTCGCCTTGAGCGGTGATGTGGTCGCCTTGAAGCTGTTCGCCATCGAGCGAGGCGGCGACATAGCGGCGGAAATTACCCCTGTCGGAGGACGTCTGGAACCCCACCACGTCGTAGACCATCAGCGCGTTGCCGAGGCGCTTTTGGCCGGGGATTGCTGCGAAGATCTCCGGCGAGGGGAAGGGCGTGTGGAGAAAAAAGCCGATGCGCGCTGTACAGCCGCGGCCGCGTAACGCCTCCGCCAGAGGGATCAGGTGATAATCGTGGACCCAGATCAAATCGTCGGGCTCGATCAGAGGCATCAGCGCGTCCGCAAAGCGGGCATTGACCTGGAAATAGGTTTCGTTGTGTTCCTCGTTGCACTGAGCAAGATCGAGCCGGTAGTGCAGCGCCGGCCATAGGCAGCGATTGGCATAGCCGAAGTAGTACCCGTCCGCCTCCGCAGCCGTGAGGTCAATGGTGGCGACTGTCAGCCCCGAGACGGTTTTGACATGAGGCGGCGCCTCAAGCGCATCGGGCCGCGTGTCTCCACTCCAGCCGAACCAGACGCCTTTGGACGCTTTCAACGCATCCCCAAGGGCAACGGCCAGGCCTCCCGTCTGAAACTTGGCGCTGAAATCCGCCACACGGTTGGAGACAACCACGAGCCGGCGTGTCTTTTTCGTCATCTGGGGCCTTCGCATCCAGGTTCGTTTTCGTTGCTCGCAGTGGCATTCGATGGCAAACGGGCATCGTTGGCGCGCTTGGTCGGCGTTCCTGCTCGCTTCATACCGATAGCGGATGACGCCGTCATGTCCGCTTCATTAATAGACCTTTCCTTGAGATCTTTCCCCATGAATGTCGCATTTCCGGGTGAGACGCGCGATTTTAAACCGAAATCCTCACGATGGGTTCCAAACAATTAGAATATTCTTTGCAGGCGCCTGCCGCTAAAGATCCTTTCAATTGCATCTCGTCTTGAAATGCTTTGTTCGCTTGCTTCTGTTCCTGCCAACGAAAATTGGGGAAGATGACTGAGTTTCTGCCCGACGTGCCGCGCGAAAGCGCCTTTTTCTTCGACTTCGACGGGACACTTGTGGATATTGCTCCGCGTCCCGAACTTGTGAAAGTCGAGCCGCGCGTGGCGGAGATCTTGCGCACGCTCAATACGCGATTCGACGGAGCGGTCTCGGTTGTCACCGGGCGTCCGCTTGAGGTTGTGGACAGTTTTCTCTCCCCGCTGAGACTGGCGATGGCCGCCGAGCATGGCTCCGTCCGCCGCGACGCTATGGGTGCCATGCATATCGATGAGGGGAATGCCGAGGCGGTTGAAGCAGCTTTTGTGGCGCTCAAGGTGCTCACAGATTTCAATCCAGGCCTGCTTCTTGAGCGGAAGAGTTCATCTGTCGCCCTTCACTATCGCCAGCGGCCGGAGCTTGGAGATTTATGCGCTGCCGCCGTGGACGGGGTTGTTGCCGAAAACCCTGGCCTCGTCATTCTTCCTGGCAAGATGGTGTTCGAGCTGAAGCCAAAAGGAGTCGACAAGGGCGTGGCGGTGCGTGCCTTTCTTCAAGAGGCGCCGTTCAAGGGGCGGATGCCCATTTTTGCCGGCGACGATGTTACGGACGAGCACGCGTTTGCTGCCGTGAATGCGCTGGGCGGCATTTCCGTGAAAATCGACGAGGGCGACACGCTGGCGAAATATCGCACGGACCGAAAGGGCTTGTTCGATTGGCTTTTTCGGCTCGTAGAAGCGTCCTAGGTTTGGGGGCGTCAAGGCTTGCGCGGGCGCGGCGTGACTTAAATCAGGTGGCGGCGGTCCCTATATAAAAAAAGAGGTATGCGAGAGGGTTCAGGGGGCATTTTTCTTAAGCTAGCTCTGAGGTGTCAAAGGACATGCTGGACGACATGCCACAGCAAAGTAGTGCTCTTGTCGAAGCGGTCGACGGAGATGCGCACGACCTGGACGATGTTTCCTCCGTGCAGGATGCATCCATGGCGCGGCCTGCAAAGACCGAGTCGTGGGTGTCGCGCCACACGCGGCGCCGTGCGAGGCCGGTCAAACAGAAAGTGCTCAAGCCGGGTCCGCTTGGCATGTTCCTCAAGCCCATTGGCATGGCCATTGGGCTGATCCTCATCGCTTATGCGGTGCTTTCGCTCGGCACGACATTCTATCGTAGCTATTACAGGCATCTCGACCACACGGCGGCAGTTCATCCGGACAAGAGCCTTTTCGATATCTTTACGTCGAGCCGGACGTTGCCGCGCGATGCCGTCGATCTTGTCGTCAAGGACATTGACGGCCAGATGCACAAAGTCATCGTCGGGAAGTCTGAGGCCGACAAATTCGTCAACGAGACGATCCTGATGCTGGACGAGGAGCGGGCGCGCATCAAACGGGTAGCGCGGGAGGATATCGCGCGGAACTTCGATCTCGCCTTCCAGGATCGGGACGAGGCCATCTCGTCTTATGCCGACTGGTTCTTTGCCTGGAAGCGCTCCTATATTGTGTTGCAGGAAACGGTGACCTCTGCCGTTGGACGCTTCTTCGAGACCGGCAAATACGAGTCCCTTGGTGAGGCGATCGAGGCCGATGTGGAGGACTACTTTTTAGAGAACTACACAGAGCAAGTGCTAAAACCTGAATTGCGCGACCAGACCATTACCAAGGGTGTGGAACAGGCTGTGCGCCACGCCCATGACAGCTACCGGCGTGTAATCGCCAATGGCGACATGCGGCTGCAGCTCTTCCTTGCCAAACATACGAGCAATATGGAGGACATTCCGCCCACGACCTCCATGACCAATGTGAAGCTCGACTGGGACGCACAGAAATGGAAGGCCCCCACCTATCTGATGGAGGACCGCGCTTTTGATGGCGTGGTGGGTGTCGGCGCGGCGGCGGCTGGCGGCACAGTCGGTGCGCTGACCCTTGGCCGTGCGATCAACGGCATTGCGGCGCGAAGCTTTGGGCAGATGTCGACGCGACTTGCGACGTCACTTGCCACGCGTGCTGGTCCCGCGCTCCAAGGCGCAGCCGTTGGCACCGTCGTCGAGCCCGTGGGCGGCCAGGTGATCGGCGCGGCGGTTGGGGCCGCGATCGGCATCGCCATTGACTATTTCGTCAATGAAGCCAGCGAGGCAATCAACCGCGACAGTTTCGTGGCTGCCAATGAAGAGGCGCTTGATGCTACAATTGTCGCTTGGCAATCGGGGCTAGAGAGCAGTGTCGATGCCGCTATAGACAAGTGGTTCGATGATGCACGAGCTTCCGTTGTCCTCGCTAACCAGTAGGGCTTCTGCCAAACCGCCGTCTCGGCCGTGGGGGAAACGCCCGAAGCGCCCGCCCGCGCCTTGGGTCGCCGAGGATGAAGCTAGCTCCGAGAGTGTGTTCTTGACCGCTCTCAAAACGGGTGATCGCTGCGGTGGCGAGATACAAAATGGCGGATTTCCCCACATCTCCAATCTAGAATTTCGGTCGCATTCCGAGCCATTGGCGAGGTATGCTGAACTGTTAGAAGGTAATGGTGGGGACGTGTCGCGGATGGAGGAGAGCGTCAAAGGTATCGCACGCCCGGCGGCGAGCCACTCATTGCGAGAGGCCATTCGCAAGGCCCGGCTGGACGAGGCCGAGCGCCTTGATCTTACCGCCGATTACCGTGATGGCGAAATCGCCAGGCTAGAGCTGCTAAAGGCCGAGCTTGAGGCTGTTTTTGCGGACATTCCCACCCATGACGACCGCTTCAATCTGACATTGGTGCCGAGCCGGCCTGCACGGCTTTGGGTGGATCTGTTCACCTATGCGGCGGTCGACGACAATACGGGCGCCTATCTGTTCATTCGCAATAGTGAGAACGGCCGCCGGACGCTCTTCAGCGCGAACAACGTGACCGATGTTGCCGACCGCATCACGACCTATATCGCCCATGAGATCGTGCGCCGGGAGCGGATGGAGGCGGCCCTTGTTAACGAGGCGACCCGTCAGAGGTTCGTGCCAGAAAATGAGAGCGCGAGGCCTGGCACGCGCTTAGTGTTGTCGGCGTTCATCGTCGGTCTGCTGACGGGGGTGGCTGGGTTGTTCGCGGCAGTTTGGTTGAGTGCGACCTGAGGCGCGGGCCCGAAGAACGCCCTATCGTTTATTTCGAATCCAACACGCTGCAGTAAGACAATGAAGCGGATCGCGTCCTTGTCTTTGCATCACTTCGCTTTGAGTACGCGCCGTTCGCATTCCCAGACGTGATCGCTATTGGCGGCGGCGCGGCCGGTCATCTCGATGCGCCATCCATTGCCGGCGCGCTCAATGCCATATTCGTTGTAGCGCGCGGCTGGGGCTTCGCCTTTGAGCGCTTCGGATGCGGAGGGGACGCCGACCACGATCGCCGGTCCGCTCACCGTTTCACATGTCCGCACGCTCTGTTCGTGGTTGTGGCCATGAAGCACAAGCTCGGCGCCATGCTTTTGCAGGATGCTTTGTACCGCTTGCGCATCTCTCAATCCGCGCCGCCAGTCGGCCTGACCGGGGAGTGGCGGGTGGTGGATCAACACGACGCGGAAGAGACCCTCGCGCCCAAGCCGCTCCAGAATGGTTGCAAGATTCGCGCGTTGTGCCGCGCCAAGCCGGCCCGCAGCAACGAAGGGCGCCGTTGGCACTGCCGACGACAGGGCGACGATGGCCATATCGTCAAACCGGCGCACGAAGGGAAAGCCTCCCACGGGCGCCCCGCCAAGGGCTAGGCCGTCCGCATTTGCCTCCATATAGGGCTGCCAATAGCCGATGCCCTTGTCGGGATGCAGACGCACATAGGCGTCGTGATTTCCAGGAATGACAGTCACATCGTCAGGGGAGCCAAGCTGATGCAGCCACTCCGCCGCGCGGGGAAACTCCTCCGGGAGCCCCAGATTGACCAAGTCTCCCGTCACGGCGATGTGGTCTGGGCTCCGGTCAATCAAATCGCGGGTGAGAAGGTCGAGAATCTCGCGCCGGTGCACGAATTTCCGTCCCCGGTGCCAGTTCACATAGCCAAGGATGCGCTTCGAAAAGAGGTGCCGGCTCTTCACGCGAGGCATCGGGCTCAAGTGAATATCGGACAGATGGGCGAGGGTGAACACAGATCTGGGACTTGCGTTTCGCTAGGGGCAACAGGACGAGCGGACTCCAAGAGCTTGCCTTGCCTATTGCAAAAAGCCGCGCCCGCCAAGCACGGCCGACAAGACCTGCCTCGCAAGGCCCGGCCAGTTCTGGACAAGGGCTCGCCGCTGGCCTCATGGTGCGATCATCGTTTCAGCATGACGAACGCGGGGGATTGTCCGTTTGGGCGCCAATGGACCACGAAGTGTGCGCCTTTCGCGCTTTGTGAGCAGACTCTTGCGGCCCATGATGCGCTTGCGCCGGGGGATGACGCTTGGCTCTCAAGGTGCGGTGATCGATGCCGATGGCCGTATCCTGCTCGTGCGCCACAGCTACAGGCCAGGCTGGTTCTTTCCGGGCGGCGGAGTGGAGTGGGGCGAGAGGTTGGAGGAAGCGCTTGCGCGCGAACTGGAAGAAGAAGTCGGCGTGAGTCTCACCAGCCCACCGGTGCTCCATGGTGTGTTCTCCAACAACGCCAACTTTCCGGGTGACCATATCGCTCTGTATGTGGTGCGGCATTGGACCAGGGAGGGGGCGTACCGACAAGTCAGCGAGATCGCCGAGACCGGCATGTTCGCCATAAGCGATCTGCCTGATCAGATCGATCCGGGCACGCGCTGGCGACTTGCGGAGATTTTCGGCGGGGCGCCGCTCAGCGCCAAGTGGTCGAGCTAGCCGGTGGGGCCGGTTATTCGTCGCCCGTCATCAGCTTCTTGGTGATCTTCGCGACATGGTGGCCCTGGAAACTCGCCAAGTTCAGTTCTTTTTGGGAGGGGGTGCGCGAGCCATCTGGCCCGGAGATTGTGCCCGCGCCGTAGGGTGATCCGCCTTTCACTTCGCTGATGTCGGGAAGGTCTGGCGCCGAAAAAGGCAGACCGACAATGACCATGCCGTGATGCATCATGGTGTGATGCACGGTGACGATGGTTGTTTCGTTCCCTCCGCCCGTCGAAGTCGAGGTGAAGACGCTGCCTACTTTGCCGATCAGTGCACCGGCTGCCCAGAGGGGGCCGGTCTGATCGAGGAAATAGCGCATCTGAGAGGACATGTTGCCGAAGCGCGTCGGGGTGCCAAGGATGATGCCGTCATACTCGGCAAGTTCCCCAGGTTCTGCGACCGGTGCGGGCTGCTCGACCTTCATGCCCGCAGATTCCATCACCTCGTCAGGCATCAGCTCGGGAACGCGTTTTACCGCAACCCGGATATCTTCCACCGCGCGCACGCCGTGGGCCATGGCATAGGCCAGGGTCTCGGTATGCCCATAAGCCGAGTGATAAAGAACGAGTAGTTTCGCCTTGTCCGCCATGAATGTCCCCGTTTGACCCGCAAGGGCCTATGACCATACTCTGTGAACGCCGGAAACGAAATTCAGCCGATCCAGCACTGTGATGTGAGGCGATAACACATATTAAACTCGAGCGGTTTCGTAAACGTGGCCGAATGTTCAGACTCCCACAGCGCGTTGGACCTGGAGGCGGCGTCCGTGATATGGCAGCGGCCATGATCCGGACGAGCATCGCCATAATTGCGCATCAGCGACGACGACCACGCGCCCGCTTTACGCGGACTGCCTGACCCTCGCCGCCGCCATCCTTATCTCACGTCCAAAGACAGTCGCGTTTGGCATACGGTGGGGTCCTTCCCGTCACCCTCTTTTTTTGGTGCGAGTGCCATGACGACTTTCGATATCCGCCCTGAAGCTGACGCCGATATTTCGGTGCTTCATTCGTTGTCTGCCAAGGCATTTGGGCCCGGCCGCTTCGCCCGGAGTGCCTATCGCGTGCGCGAGGGCGTTGCAGCAGTGCCGGGGCTCAGCCTGACCGCATGGCATGACGGGCGGCTTGTAGGTGGGGTTCGTTTCACCGCTATTCGGGTTGGGGACGACGGCGGCGGGCTTTTGCTTGGGCCGCTTGTGGTCGACCCGGCGCTAGCGGGAAAGGGCTGCGGGCGCGCGCTCGTGCAAGACGGATTGGCCCGTGCCCGCGATGCGGGATTCGGCTTCGTGCTCCTTATTGGAGACATGTCCTATTACGGTCGTTTCGGGTTCACGCCATCGGCGCCGGGTAAGATCGTTTTACCGGGCCCGGTTGATCCAGCGCGTCTCTTGGCCGTGGAACTGCGCGACGGGGCGCTACGCCATGTTGTCGCCGGGCAAATCGTAGCGTGTGCGGCCTAGCGATACAGCCTTTCGGGCCCTAGCGGCCTTCCCGGTACCAGGCCATGGCGAGCAGGCTGAGCAGTAGGGCGAGGGCCAAGAAGCCGCTGAAGAGCGGGAACAGGCGTACACCCTTGACGTGGTAGGCGTCTCGCTTGTGCAGGCCGAGCCAGTCGCCGCCATGCATGATACGGCCACTACGGATCATGGCGAGCCGGGGAACGCTGGCGCCTTCACCTTCCGCACGGCCGAGCCAAAAGGCACCGCCACCGGTCTCATCGAGAATCGGGGCAAGCGGTTCGTCGGACGCCGTGACGGCGGCAAATTCGCGTGTAGTGGCTTTGCCTAAGGTCGCGAGCCCGGCGAGTTCGCCCGAAGCCACACGATAAACGCCCTGTTCGTCGACTTGCAACGCCTTGCGCCACATCCCGCGCTCGCCCCGTTCGAGGGTGACGGTCATCTCCTCGCCCGAAGGCGTGATCACAGTGACCGGCTCCACCTCGTCCTCGATGGAGTGGCGCTCGACAATGAGCGTCTGCCCTTTGCTTGTTGCTTTCAGGGTTTCCTGCTCGAGCTCCGGCTCCTTCATCAGCCAGTGCGCAAGACGCCTTAGCAGATCCGAATAGGGGCCGCCCCCATCATAGCCGCGCGCCCAGAGCCAGGCATGGTCGGAGAGCAGCACCGCTACGCGGCCTTTGCCGCGTTCGCCAATCACAAGCAGTGGTTTCCCATCGGCGCCCTTCATCAGCACCTCGCCCTCACGTGGGCTGACATCCACGATCCGGAACCAGCGGCCCCAGGTCGGGTCTTTGCCGTCCGCGCCGCCTCCTTGTGCACCAGGCAAATCGTTGGTGACCGGATGCTTCGTGCCGAATTCGGAGAGCGCGGGCTGGTAAGGCTTCTCTATGACGCGGCCCGACGGAGCTGCGGGGAGAATGTCACCAAGCGGGGTCCGATAAAGACTTCGCGCCGACGCATAGTCGTCGCCGGAAGACACCAGCACGGCGCCGCCCCGTTCAACATAGCGCGCAACGTTCTCAAGATAGAGCAGGGGCAGCACGCCCCGCCGCTGATAGCGGTCGAAGATGATGAGGTCGAACTCGTCGAGCTTTTCCTGAAACAGTTCACGCGTGGGAAAGGCGATCAGCGATAGCTGATTGATCGGCGTGCCGTCCTGCTTCTCGGGCGGACGCAGAATAGTGAAATGTACGAGGTCCACGGACGCATCGGACTTCAGCATGTTCCGCCAGGTGCGCTCGCCCGCATGAGGTTCGCCCGAGACGAGCAAGACGCGCAAGTTTTCGCGCACGCCTTCCACAGTCAGAAGTGTCCGGTTGTTGATCTTCGTGAGTTCGTTGGGCGCCTCGTTCACCGCGATTTCGACAATGTTGGGGCCGGCATGATCGATCTCGACTGGGATCTCCACTGGGTCCCCGACCCGGACTGTCTTCGTGACCGGCTGCTTGCCCTGATGCGTAATTGTCAGTGTGGCGATGTCGTTGCCGCCAGGGTTGGATTCGCTTACCTTGACTTCAATTGTCTGTTCACTGCCGACAATGCCGAACCTGGGAGCGGTTGTGACTTCGAGCCTGCGATCAAACTCATCCCGGCTGCCGGTAAGCAGTGCGTGGATCGGTGCGTCAAACCCAAGCGCTGTGGCTGTCTCCGGAATGTCGTGCACTTGACCATCGGTTATCATGACTACGCCCGCCAACCGGTCTGGGGGCACGTCGGCAAGAGCCTGGCCGAGATCGGTAAACAGCATCGTGCCGTCACGTTCATTGTCGGCAGAGGATGAGTTGGAACGGACAGTCCGGATATCGAGTTTCGGCACTTCCTTGAGACGCTGCTCAAGCGCCTTGCGGACTTCCTCGGTTCGCTTCGTACGGCCGGCAAGGGTCTGACTTTGACTGTCGTCCACCACGACAGTGACGATGTCATTCAGCGGTTCGCGGTCCTCGCGCTTCAAATGGGGATTTGCGAGCGCCAAAATCAGAGCAGCAAAGGCGAGAAGCCGCATCACTGCGCCGCGCCGGGCGCGCCAGAAAAGGAGCGCCAACAGGATCAAGCCAATGCCGGTCACCGCCCAAAGGACGTGCCACGGTACGAACGGGATGAAAGTCAGGGACCAATTATTCATGGCTTACTGTCCCAACCGTTCGAGGAGGGCAGGCACGTGCACCTGATCTGCCTTGTAATTTCCGGTGAGCGCATACATCACCAAATTCACGCCAGCGCGGAAGGCCATTTCCCGTTGCACCTCGCCGCCCGGCACGACGGGGAAGAGCGGCCGGTTGGACTCGTCAAGCGCCCAAGCGCTGGCGAAGTCGTTGGATGTGATGACGACGGAGCTGACGCCGTCGGTGCGGCGTGCGCGCTCGTTGCGTTCCGCTTCGTCCGAGGGTTCGGCTTCCACCCAGAGGGAGCCACCGTCCCAGCGTCCGGGGAAGCTGTTCATCAGATAGAAGGAGCGTGTCAGCACGTGGTTTCCTGGCACGGGCTCCAGCGCTGGAATATCAAGCCGCCCAATGAGACGGTTCAAGGCCTTGCCTTGACGCCCACCATAGGAGACGCGTTCCTGATCGCGTGTGTCGAACACGATCATGCCGCCTTGCTTCATATAGGCGTCGATTTTGGCAAGCGTCTTGTCCGATAGAGGTTCTGTGTCTTCAAGTACAGGCCAATAGAGCACCGGAAAAAACGACAAGTCGTCGGTCTCGATGTCAACGCCCATGGGTGCGCCGGGCTCCAACGCCGTGCGGGCGCCCAGGATCTTGCTTAGGCCCCACAAGCCTTCCTCACTGGTGCGGTCAATCTCCGCATCGCCCGTGATGACATAGGCCAGACGTGTCTTAAGGGACGCTCGCAATCCGAAATCTTCGGCGGCGCTCCCAGCTGTCGCGGTCATCTCATCCCCGTCAGCGGCGATAGCTCGCTCAGGCGAGGACAACGCGGTGAGTCCAATGGCGATGGCGATGGCTGCGGCTGCGGCGTGACTGCGCCGGAAGCCGATTCCTGCACTCAAGGCCAGCACGGCCAAAATGTCCAAAGCGAACAAGGCGAGTGCTGCAAGGTAAAGCCACGGCTCCAACGCAAATGGTTTCTTCAATGTGTAGAAGCTAACGGCGCTGGCGCCCTCGACGTCCGCCAGCGGCACAAGCTTGGTGTCTGTCTTGACGATGTTCAGCGCACGGGCCTTGCCGGAAGGACCGTAATAGCCTGGCGGGTGATCGGGTCCTGCGGTCGTTTTTTCGAACTGGTCAGGGGCGATCGTGGCGGTGCGGACCGGCGGAGGCACGAGCTGGCCGAAGCCATCGAGCGTCTGGATAGGAGCAAGTGCCGTGGTAGCCGTGCTGCGCCGTGCTGTCGAGGCGGCATTGACCGCCTCGCCTTGCTCCGCGTCCCCTGTGCCCACTTGGCTCAGCCCAAGGGCGATCGTGCGACGCAGCATCTCCACAAAGAGCCCTGACAAGGGCAGGTTCGACCAATCTGAGTTCGCGGTCACATGAAATAGGACGATCCAGCCCTCGCCCTCGGGGATCGCTGTCACGAGCGGCGTACCATCAGCAAGCGTCGCCCAGACGGACGCTTCCGTAGCGACAGCGGGATCAGCGAGCACCTGACGGTTTACGCGCACATCCTCGGGGATATCGAGCCCGTCGAAGGGGCTGGTTTCCTCGAAGGACGAAAGGGGTTGTGGTGTTCCCCAGGAAAGCGCGCCGCCAAGCGAGCGTCCGCCACGGCGCAGCGCAACCGGTAGCAACTCATCTCCGCCCTGTTCGAGCCTTGGGCCGGCGAACCGAATCAGCACGCCACCTTTCTTGAGCCATTGCTCTAGCTCTTCCTGCGTGGCGGGTACAAGCTTGCCGATATCGGCAAGCACGATCGTGGAAACGCGCTGTTTCTCGATAAGGTCGGTTACCGCCGTCGAGACATTGCGCTCGGTGGGTGAGATGACGTCCGCGTAAGGCGAAAGCGCGCGCTCTACATAATAGAGTGGTGAGAGAAGTGGCTGCGCTTCCTCGCGCGACTCGCCCGATACGATGCCGATACGATGCCATTGGGAGCGGGCATCCAGCAAATGCACAGCGCCGGCCGCGCGCTGGCCTTTGATCTGAAGGCGGGCGACTTGGTTGCGAATTTCGAGCGGAAGGTCGAACCGCGCAATGGCTTCGGTCTCACCCTTTTTGATTTCGAACGGGGCTTCCCCCAACGGTTCGCCGCGCGCGGTTAAAGCGCGGACGAGGCCGCTGCGGGGGGTGCTGTCGGCGCCAATCACACGGCCGGCCAGCGCTGCGCCCTCTGCTCGTGACTGGCCGACACCAAGAGGTGCTTGGTTTCGGCTGGGCTTGAGCACAGTCAGACTACCACCATCGGCAAGTTCCCCAAGCCATGAGGCAAAACTGTCGGCGTAACCGTAGTCGAGCCCATCAGTAAGCCAAACGACGCTATAGCCGGATTTCTGCGTCAAGGTGTCTTTCATCGTTGCGGTCAGTTTTTCCCGATTGGGCGCGAACGGTTCGGGCACGAGACCGACGATCCGCTCTCGGATGGCATCTGCCGGCAGTGCCTCGCCAATCTCGTCGCCCGTCGTGGCGGTAGGGACGAGCAAGATGCCACGGCCATCGCGATCCGCGCGATCGATGGCCGCCGCAATGGCTTTGCGCCTTTCGCCCCAATGGGCGGCAGAGGCCCAGCCATTGTCGACCAAGAGTAGAAGCGGCCCATCTCCGGCAAACCGCTCTTGGTCCGGATTGAGGACGGGTCGGGCGAGCGCCAAGATCAATAAAGCTGCGAGCAGCATACGCAAGAGCGTCAGCCACCAGGGGCTTCGCGCCGGGGTTTCCTCGGTGGCCTTCAAATCCCTCAAGAGCCGTGTCGGCGGGAACTCTACGAGTTTGGGGCTTGGCGGCGTAAAGCGCAGAAGCCACCAGATTGCTGGCAGCGCCGCCAGGGCCACCAAGATCCAGGGCTGCAAAAAGCCGATGGGACCGAGTGTCATCATGATGCCCCCCCGGTCCCCGCAGGTGCCGGGTTAGATGAAGCACGCGGGCCACGATAGCGATAGTCTCTCTCTTGGCCCGCGAGCTGGCCGTGGACGGCAAGCAAAACCTCTTCCGCCGGCCTGTCGGTGTGATGCAGCACAAACGACCAGCCAAGTTGGCGTGCCGCCTCTTGAAGGTCCGAGCGATGCCGCTCCAGACGCTTCTGATATTTCTCTCGCAGATCCTCGGCGCGGCCCGCAGTCAAGCGGTGGCCGCCTTCGGAGGCGGTGAACTCCGTGCGGCCGGAGTAGGGCAACGTCTCCTCGGCAGGATCGAGGATCTGAACCAGATGCCCGCGCACGCCTTGGCTGGCGATGTCACGAAAACGCTCCACGCTCTCTTCAACAGGCTCCAGGAAGTCGGAGAACAAGACGCATTCCGAAAAGCGATTAAGCCGGGCCGATGGCGGCTGGCTTGCCTCGGCTGTCTCGTTCAACAGAACCTCGGCCACTTTGGTGCCCGCATGGCGGCCCGTGAAGGGAACGCCTCCCAAGACGCCCACCCGTTCGCCTGAACGGGACAGGAGCTCGGTAACCGCCAGAGCCAAGACGACGGCGCGGCTTTCCTTCGAGGTTTTGGACAGCGACGAACGGAAGCGCATCGAGGGCGAGAGGTCGAGCCAGAGCCACACCGTGTGGGCGGCTTCCCATTCGCGTTCGCGCACGAAGAGGCGGTCTGAACTTGCAGAGCGCCGCCAGTCGATCGCCGACATGGAGTCGTTCGCGTCGAAATACCGAAACTGCCAGAACGTCTCGCCCGGGCCGGGGCGCCGCCGTCCATGGGTCCCGTGCGTCACCGTGTGTGCAACACGCTGCGCCTCGACCAGCAACGCAGGCATGCGCGCCGCAAGCCCATGGGCTTCGGCCTCTTCCGCCAGAAACGGTTGAAGCGTTGCGCGCGTGTTTGCCAAAGCGGGCCTACTTCAGCGGCTCGATGAGTCTTGACATCATATCGCTCATTTCGACTCCTTCGGCGCGTGCGGCGAAGGTGAGCGACATACGGTGTTTCAACACGGGCTCGGCAAGGTCGATGACATCGTCCACGGACGGCGCGAGCCGTCCGTCCATCATCGCCTTGGCACGGACAGCAAGCATCAGTGCTTGGCTGGCGCGAGGACCCGGGCCCCAGGCGATCATCTCATCCAGGGTCTGGTCGTTTCCGGTGCCGGGGCGGGCGGAACGGACGAGGTTGAGAATCGCATCCACCACCTGGTCGCCCACGGGCAACTGGCGCACTAGGCGCTGGGCCATCATCAGTTCCTCGGCGGAAAGAATGGTCTTGAGCTCGCGTTCCTCCGTGCCGGTCGTGGCGAACAACATGCGCCGCTCGGCCTCGGCATCGGGATAAGACACGTCGATCTGAAGAAGGAAGCGGTCGAGTTGGGCTTCGGGGAGGGGATAGGTTCCTTCCTGCTCCAGCGGGTTCTGGGTTGCAAGCACATGGAAGGGCAGCGGCACGTCATGGCGCACGCCCGCCATAGTCACATGATGCTCCTGCATAGCCTGCAGCAGAGCCGACTGCGTCTTGGGGCTCGCGCGGTTGATTTCGTCCGCCATAAGCAGCTGCGTAAAGATCGGGCCCTTGGCGAAGCGGAAGTTCCGGCGTCCGCCGGATTCCTCCTCCAAGACCTCCGAGCCAACAATGTCGGAAGGCATTAAGTCCGGCGTGAATTGAATGCGCTTGTTCTCAAGCCCGAGCACTGCACCCAGGGCCTCCACGAGGCTCGTCTTTGCAAGACCGGGGACACCGATCAGAAGGGCGTGACCGCCCGACAGCAGCGTCACCAAAGCAAGGTCTATGACGCGGTCCTGACCGAAGATGACGGACGCGGTCGCCTCGCGTACGTCCTGGATTTTGGCGCCGATCTCATCAAGGCGATCGACGAGTTGAGACTCTGATTGAATTGTGCTCATGACGTTCGTTTCGATGCTTCCGTTTTGGTCGATCCTGAGGATGGAAAAACAATAGGGCCAAAGTCGTGGGAAAGCAGAACACTTTGGCCGGCAATTGGGTCACAATCCCTTGTTCACGCATCTCAAGTTCTTGTCTGTAAGAACAAGATCGTCTCTAGCGGATTATGACCATGCCTGACAAAAAGAACGAGGCACTCGTAGCATCTGCCAGTGATGGCGGCAAACAGCCGGAGCCTTTATTGCCAAAGCTTAATGATTGCGGCGATATCGGGCTTAAAATTGCTCGCGATGGCACCTGGTTTTACGAGGACTCACCGATTGGCCGCAAACCCTTGGTGAAGCTCTTCTCCACGGTTCTGCGGCGCGAAGAGGACGGCTTCTATCTGGTCACTCCCGTGGAGAAAGTCCCCATCGAGGTCGAGGGCGAGCCGTTCATCGCGGTCGCGTTGACGTGCGAGGGGGAGGGGCGCGACCAGCGTCTGACCTTTACGACCAATGTGGACGATGAGGTGATGGCCGGACCGTCAAACGAAATTGGCTTCCGGACGGAGCCGGAGGGCGGGCTGGCGCCGTATGTGAAGGTGCGCGGCGGCTTGCGCGCCCAGCTCGCGCGTTCCGTCTACTACGAGTTGGCGGACTTGACAGTCGACACGGAGCAAGGGACGGGCGTGTGGAGCGGTGGCACGTTCTTTCCATTTCCCATGGATGACTGAATTTCAGGACCACAACACTTCATGGACTCCTGAATTTCATGGACACCCGGCGGGGACAATCGGGGCCTGAGGGGACGCCCGCTCTCGCCATGTCGGAGCCGCGCCGCTAAGCTCAGCGCCACAACGTCCGTCGAAACGAACCTTTCTTAACAAATCTGGGGAGACCGTCTGGCCCGATGTTGCGCATTGTCCTCGTCGACATCCTTCTGTTTTTGCTGCCTTTCCTGATCTATGCGGCCTACATGGTGTGGGTGAAGGGCGTAATGCCAAAGAATCTGATGGCCGGCGCGCCGATCCTTTGGCTGCTGATGGCGGGCTTTGTTTGCCTGTTTGTCGGCTTGATCATGTTGGTGAACTTCACCGGCGGCGACCGCGAGGGGACCTATCACCCCCCTGTCCTCGAAGACGGTGTCATAAAGCCCAGCAGCATCGATTGACCTTTCACGCGTCATGCCCGACGAACCCTCATGGCCGAGCAAGACAAGATAAACGACGAAGCGCCCAGGTCGCCGAAGAAGGCTTTGCCTTCGCTAAGCGAGGCTGACTGGCTGGGTGGACCTCGGACAGTGCAGGTCTTTGCCGCGCTCTCAGGCGATGCCGGCGAAACGCGTGCTGTTGGCGGCGCCGTACGCGATGCCCTGCTTGGGCGACCCGTAACGGATGTGGACTTCGCAACCACAATCCTTCCCGAGAAGGTCATGGCACGGGCACGGGCCGCTGGCTTGAAGGCCGTCCCCACAGGGCTTGAGCATGGCACGGTCACGCTGGTCGCGGATGGCACGCCATTCGAAGTGACCACGCTCAGGCGCGATGTTGAGACCTTCGGCCGCCACGCCACGGTCACGTTCACGAAGGACTGGGCGGAAGACGCAAAGCGTCGAGATTTGACGCTGAATGCGCTGTATGCGGGTCCGGACGGGACGCTCTTTGATCCGCTCGGCGGTTATCCAGACCTTCTCGCCGGAAAAGTGCGTTTCATTGGCGATGCGGACGCGCGCATCAAAGAGGACTATTTGCGCATCCTGCGCTTCTTTCGCTTTAACGCGTCATACGGCAAGGGCGCGTTCGACCCGGACGGCCTGTCTGCGTGCGTGCGCCAGCGGGCGGGGCTGCGCCAACTTTCAGCGGAGCGGATTGCGAGCGAGTTGAAGCGCCTGTTGGTGGCGCCGCGTGCCATTGAGGCCGTTTGGGTGATGTTCGACCATGGGCTGATTTGCGACATTCTGGGCAGTGTGCCGCGCCTTGTTCGCTTCGCTCGGATCATCGATATCGAGACCGCGCTTGAAACGCCTCTTAGCCGGGATCGAGGCGCTATTGTGCGGCTCGCGGCGCTCTCGGTCTTCGTCGCTGAGGATGCAAAACGGCTTGGCGCGCGCTTCCGACTTTCCAACGCGGAGCAGGCGATTCTCGCGCTTGGGGGAGACCCTTTCTGCGAGGGGCTTCCGGACGAGCAAGCTGCCCGGCGGTTGCTCTACCAGCTTGGACCAGAGCGCTATGCCGCTCGCGTGCTGCTCGCTTGGGCAGAGGGGCGCCCGCCCGCCCGCAGTCCCGATTGGCAAGGCGCGGCGGCATTGCCTGCGCACTGGCGAGCGCCAAGCTTTCCCTTGCGCGGGCCGGATATCATGGCGCTTGGCGATTTTTCCGGGCCTGCGATCGGCGCGATGCTGCGAAAGGTCGAGCAGCACTGGATCGAGGGCGATTTTGCGGAGGACCGCGACGGCCTCCTGGCCCTGGCCAAGGCGTTTGCGGCGTCTTCGAAAGAGGGCCGCGGCAGATAAAAAAGCCGCGCCCGAAGGCGCGGCTTTCTGTATCTGGACGCATTACGTGCGACTCAAACAGGTGCGATTTGGCGACAAGACCAGGCTCTAGAAGCCCATGCCACCCATGCCACCCATGCCGCCCATGTCACCGCCAGGCATCGCAGGCGCGCCGCCGCCCTTCTTGGGCAACTCGGCGACCATAGCCTCGGTGGTGATGAGCAGGGCCGCCACGGATGCGGCATCCTGCAGCGCGGTGCGGACGACCTTGGCCGGGTCGATCACGCCAGCCTTAACCAGGTTGCCGTATTCGCCGGTCGCGGCGTTGTAGCCGAATGCGTACTCTTTCTTGTCGAGGATCTTGCCCACGACAACGGCACCGTCTTCGCCTGCATTCTCGGCGATCTGACGGAGCGGCGCCTGAAGGGCTCGGCGCACGATATTGACGCCGACCTTCTGGTCTTCATTGCCGGCACGAACAGAGTCGAGCGCATCGAGCGCACGCAGCAGCGCAACGCCGCCGCCTGGCACGACACCTTCTTCAACGGCCGCGCGGGTCGCGTTCAACGCATCGTCCACACGATCCTTCTTCTCCTTCACCTCCATCTCGGTGGCACCGCCGACTTTGATGACCGCAACGCCGCCGGCGAGCTTTGCCAAACGCTCTTGCAGCTTCTCGCGGTCGTAGTCCGAAGAGGTGTCCTCGATCTGCGCACGCATCTGTGCAACGCGCGCCTCTATATCCGCCTTCTTTCCCACGCCATCGACAACGGTCGTGTCATCTTTGGTTATCGTGATTTTCTTCGCCTGGCCGAGCATATCGAGGGTTACGTTCTCCAGCTTGATGCCGAGATCCTCAGAAATCACCTGGCCGCCGGTGAGTACAGCAATGTCCTGCAGCATGGCCTTGCGACGATCGCCGAAGCCCGGGGCCTTGACAGCCGCGACCTTCAAGCCGCCTCGCAGCTTGTTGACCACGAGCGTCGCAAGGGCCTCGCCCTCGACATCTTCGGCGATGATGAGCAGGGGCCGGCTCGACTGCACCACGGCTTCGAGCAGCGGCAGGATGGACTGGAGATTGGAGAGCTTTGCCTCGTTGATGAGGATGTAGGGGTTCTCCAGATCGACACGCATCTTGTCCGCATCGGTGATGAAGTAAGGTGAGAGATAGCCGCGATCGAACTGCATGCCCTCGACCACTTCGAGTTCGGTATCGAGGCTCTTGGCCTCCTCGACGGTTATGACGCCGTCATTGCCGACTTTCTGCATAGCCTCGGAGATAAAACGGCCGATCTCCGCATCGCCATTGGCCGAGATGGTACCGATCTGGGCGATCTCTTCGTTGGAAGTGACCTTCTTGGACTTTTCCCCCAGCTCTCCGATGACCTTCGAAACGGCGAGGTCGATACCGCGCTTCAAATCCATCGGGTTGGAACCGGCGGCAACGGATTTTGCGCCTTCCTTGACGATGGCTTGGGCGAGCACCGTGGCCGTGGTAGTACCGTCGCCAGCCTCGTCGGCCGTCTTGGAGGCAACCTCGCGCATCATTTGGGCGCCCATGTTCTCGAACTTGTCGTCAAGCTCGATGTCCTTAGCGACCGTCACACCGTCCTTGGTGATGCGCGGGGCGCCGAACGCCTTGTCGAGCACAACGTTGCGACCTTTCGGGCCGAGCGTGACCTTGACCGCGTTGGCCAAGATATCAATGCCCTTCATCATGCGCTCGCGCGCGTCCTGACCAAATTTCACATCTTTAGCAGACATGTATTTTAACTCCTTCGAACCTTACCCCCGTTGCACCCCGCATTTGCGGCAGCGCCCGGGTGGCGGTACAGACCTCATTTTGGAACAAACTTCGTTTGGTTACGCAGCCTTCTTCTTGGCTACAGTCGCTTCGAGCACGCCGAGAATGTCGCTCTCTTTCATGATGAGAACGTCCTCGTTGTCGATCTTCACCTCGGTGCCGGACCATTTTCCGAACAGGACGCGATCGCCGGGCCGCACATCGAGCGGCTGCACCTGACCCTTTTCGTCCGCAGAGCCCGGGCCAACAGCGACGACTTCGCCCTGCTGCGGCTTCTCTTTCGCCGTGTCGGGAATGATAATGCCACCCAAGGTTCGTTCGTCCTCATCAGTCCGGCGTACCACGACGCGATCATGCAATGGACGAAACTTCATATTGCTTTCTCCTCAAAATACGTTGTCCAGATTGTCATGAATGAGGCGCGCCGCCATGCGAGGCGCACGCGCTGTAAGCGCTATGTAGAATGGTGGCTTAGCACTTTCAAGGTGGGAGTGCCAAAAAATTAGCACTCTATCTCAGTTGCTGCCAATGTGCTGATTTTGCTAAATAAATCGGCTGGACGACGTGACGAGCGGGTCGTAGCATTGAGAAGTCGAAGAACACCGGCAATCTCAAGGGGACGATGACCGATGGACCAAGCGTTCGTTCGCCAGATGGCGGGGTACTCGCTGACAACGGCCGAAATACTTTACCACCTTCCAGACTACCCTAAATTGCTCCAGAGCTATATCTGGCAGGAATACGATTT
Source organism: uncultured Alphaproteobacteria bacterium (assembly GCA_942491645.1). GTDB lineage: Bacteria > Pseudomonadota > Alphaproteobacteria > Rhizobiales > Methyloligellaceae > Methyloceanibacter. Next base: position 71,769 of record CALOBK010000008.1, read on the forward strand.
GGCGCCGCGCTTTCCCAAGCTTCTGGATTTCCTGGGGTTTTGGGATAGCAATCTGGAAGGTCCGCTCTACCGGGTGTGCGTCGCCCACAAGGAGCTGATCGCTCCAAAGGAATTCAGCTTCGTGGCCGGTGAACTGCAACTCCACTAGCGCGCAACTCCATTAGCGTGCATGTGCTCGGGCTCGCCTTCATTGCTGCGCCGTGGCAAGGTCGCGCTCGCCTTGAGGCAAGCCGCCTCGAGTGTCCATGGCTGATGCGGATGGGAAATGCGACATGTGGCGGTTCGTCAAAGGGTTTCTGTCCGGTGGCCTGATCGGCGTGGTTCTGGGCCTTGGCCTTGGCATCTTTCTGTTCCCGTATCTCTTCCCGCCGCCGGAGGCGATGGAGACGCTGAACAGGGATGAGGCCGGGCAGCTCGTTGCTAAAGGCACATTCATCCATGCCAACCCGAGCGACCCTATCCATTACGGCAAGGGCGCGGTGAGTGTCTTTCCGAGTACCGTCTTTCTCAACAAGGATTTCGAAGTGGGGCCGGGCCCGGACTTCCATGTCTATCTCGTGCCAAAGGCGGATATCCGCTCGTCCGACGATGTGAAGGAGACCATGTATGTGGACTTGGGCCGCTTGCGTGCCTTCAAGGGCAGTCAGAAATACGCGATTCCCCCAGGCGTCGACCTCAAGAAATTCCCCTCTGTCGTGATCTGGTGCCAGCAATTTGGCGTGCTAATCTCGCCTGCAGACCTCACCTTCGAGCAGGCGAGCTAGCATTTGGCCGTGGGCGCGGTCTACGACGAAGCCTCGCGCTTCTTTGAGAGAAATTCGGCCAGGAAGTCGTAGACGAGCCGGATGCGGCGGCTTGTGTAGAGTTCCCTGTGGGAGATAAGCCAAACGGGAAATGTCATCGGCTCCATGCCTGGAAAGACGCGCTCAACGTCCGGCGTTCTCGCCGCAATGTCTGAGGCCATGAGACACATGCCCAATCCGCGCCGGGTCATTTCCCACATGACGAGGCCGCAATCGGAGCCAAATCGAAAATTCTCCCTTGTGGGCTCAAGGCCGAGACGCCGGAGATAGCCGATCATCTCTTCATGGTCTCCGGAACTGACGATGCGATGCCCTTTCAGGTCCGTTGGAGATTTCGAGCGACCGTACTGTCTCAAATAGTCTTTCGAGGCAGAGACATAGCCGTCCGCTTCGACCACGAGTAGTGCGATGAGATCAGGCTGTTCGGGACGCACATGGCGGATGGCGATATCCGCCTCGCGGCGCTGCAAGTCACGAACATGATTGGAGGCGACAATCTCGATTTCCAACTGAGGTGCGATGCGATGGAGTTCCTCGACAGCCGGCGGGAGCAGGTAGGCAGCAAACACGTTCGTTGCCGTGATGCGGACCAAACCGTTGATGGTCTGACTTTGGCCGGAGGCAACAAGGGATATGCGGTGCGCGGCATCGCCCATGGCCCGCACGTGCTCCAGGAGTTCTATACCCGGCGGGGTGAGCTCCAAAGACCGGCCGATGCGCTCGAACAGAAGCACGCCCAACTCCGCTTCAAGGGCGGAGACCTGTCGCCCAAGGGTTGGCTGGGTTAGCCCCAGGACCCGTGCGCCTCCGGAAAACGAGCCTTGCTCCGCGGTTGCGAGAAACGCGCGGACTTGATTCCAGTCGAATGAGATGGCCTGCCAGTTCATGCAAATTTGCATATACGCTCTACGTATTTTGGCAATTCCCTTCTCAAGAACGCATAGTTATGTCTGACGTCGAAAGGAATTCGATTATGAAAAGCACAGCCCAATTTTGGGATGGCGTGTCGGTCAAATACGCGAAACAGCCGATCGCGAATATGGACGCCTACACGGCAACACTCGACCATACGCGGTCCTATTTGGCGGCGGGGGATCGTGTGTTGGAGGTCGGATGTGGAACCGGCACGACCGCGCTGCGGCTCTGCGGCAGCGTGCGGGAGTATGTGGGAAGCGATATCTCAAACGGCATGATCCGTATCGCCAGCGAGAAAGGCTTCGCCCAAGGCGCGCGAAACGTTGACTTCAAAACGGCCAGTATCGGCGACTTCACGCCAGACGATGGTGCTTTCGACGTTGTGCTTGGGTTCAATCTGCTCCACCTGCTGCCCAATTTGGATGAGGATGTCGCAACGATTGCCTCGCTCATTCGCCCAGGCGGACTCTTCATCTCGAAGACGTTTTGCGGCTTGGGACCCAAGGTACCGCTCAAATATATCCTGCTGAGACTGGCCTTGCCGGTGATGCAGTTTTTTGGGAAAGCGCCCTTTGTTCAGTTCCAGAAGGAAGCGGATTTAAAGGCCCGCCTGGCCGCCCAAGGTTTCGACATCGTCGAGACGCGGCATTTTACAACCGATGTGTCGGCGCCCTACATTGTCGCCCGGAAACGCGCCTGATCGGGGAGAAACTCAACGTTCGGCACCCACCTATCGCCGGCGGTGCTGGGTCGCGTGTCGTGCTTAGCGGCGCTTCTTCTTGCGCGAGATGTTGGGGCGGGGCGTCCGAGATGGCAGCTTGATCCTTTGTGCCGGCTGGCCTGAAACCCGGTCCCGCGCTGGCAGGCTGCCCCATCCATGCACCCGCTGGCGCCTTCCCCCCGGTCTTCAGAAACTCGGCATGGCTGATGAGGCCCGCGAGCTGATCGGGACGCTCCTTGCGCGCGCTCGTACGGTATCGCTCATAGGCCGTGCGGCTCAAGGCCGGGGCCCTCGACAAGCGGCGGTCCTTGTAGAAGCCCTTGGCGATCAGCAGAAGCGTGTAGACGGGGCTGCTGAAGAGGAACGTGCTGCCGAGGTCCAAATCCTCAGGCGCTGTATGCTGCCACACTTTGAGGTTTTCCTGAAGGCGGTCCGATAAGATCATCTCTTCGCGCGCCGCCTTCCAATAGTCAGTATCTTGACGATTATTGAGATGGTAGTGCAGCTGTACAAAATCGCGCACTTCCTCATACACTTGTCTGACATGGCGGTTATAAGCTGCGGCGAGTTCTGGTTCGAAGTCCTGCGTTGGCAAATAGTTCGTGAGCCAGCGCACACCCAGATCAGTCATAAAGATCGCCGTTGCCTCGAGCGGCTCGATGAACCCGCCCGAGAGCCCGAGCGCCACGCAATTCTTGAACCAAGCGTTGCGCACACGGCCCGTTCGCATGGGGATGATGCGCGGCTCACAGCCTTTTGCCTGATCCCCATAATAGGTGAGCAGCTCCTCCTTGGCGTCGTCGTCGGAGATGAACTTGCTGGAGAAAATATAGCCCGTGCCGACGCGTGTGGTGAGCGGGATGTTGAAGTTCCAACCCGCCGAAAAACCGGTTGCCAGCGTCGTCGGTGCGATGACGCTAGGATCCTTGTGGGGCATTTGCAAAACAGCGGCGCGGTCGTTCAACAGGTGATCGCCATAGGGCTCGAAGGGCTCTCCCAAGGCTTGCTGGAGGATCGAGCCACGAAACCCGGTGCAATCGATGACGAGGTCGACGGCGTGCTCACCCTGGCGGCGCAGCGATAGGGATTTCACGAACCCGCGCTCGTCGAGATTGACCTCGTCCACATCGTCGACGATGTGCTTCACCCCACGGCCGGTGGCGACGTCCTTGAGGAACCCCGCAAGCTTCGTGGCATCGAAATGATACGTGTATCCAACCTCACCACTGAAATCGGGCTCGGCCGGACGGCGGGGCGCAAGATTGCCGCGCACGATCTCGGCGACAGGCGAAAATGTGCGCATATAGGCGTTGCCTGCGTCCGGGGCGGCTCGTGCCGGGTCGAAGGTCACAAAATAATCGGCAAGCTGACGGCCATCGATCGCACCGGGCGCATTGAGGATGTTCAAAAACTCAATGGATTTACCGTTCTCGTCGTGGTTCCAGTTCACGAAATGCGCCGAGACCTTGAAGGTCGCATCCGTCAGCTTGAAGAACTCCGATTCCGATAGGCCAAGCTGGTTCAGCAGCACGACCATGCCAGGCAGGCTTGCTTCACCGACGCCAACAATCGGAATGGTCGGCGACTCGATCAGCGTTATCTCAAGCTTGTTCTTTGGATCTTTCGACTTGCAGAAGCGATTGATAAAGGCGGCCGCCAGCCAGCCCGCGGTGCCGCCGCCAACAATGGTGATACTGCGCAGCGGCTCGCCCATAATTTCTCCTGGCTGTACGCGTTGAGAGACTATTGCCGATTATCAGTGAGATGGAGAGACGCCGCAACGTGACACCATCTCACGCCTAGTGCTGCCGCAGCGTACCGAAGCCTTATAGGCAAATGACCGGGCTGCCTTCTCTCTTCAAAAAAATGGCCGGGGGTTTCCCGGCCATTGCATCACAACTCTGTTGGCTCTCGTCCGCTAACGTGCCGGGTGGGGCGCGTCATGGGTCGGGCCGAAATCGTAAGTGTAGATATGCGCGCCTTCCTTCTCCAGCACCGGCTTGAGATCTCCGAAGGCCGCCTTGTATTTGTAGTAGGGGATGCGCGGGAACAAATGATGGATGAGGTGATAGTTCTGGTAAAGGTAGAGCCAATTTACGAGCGGCTCGACAATCTTGCCACGGATCAAAAAGATGTTCGTGTCGCGATAGCGCTCATGAAGCTTGTGCGGCTTGTGGGTCAAATAGGCGAAGAAGTAGATGATGAGCGCGGAGGCAAGGATGTGCGGGAAGATCCACAGCATCAGAACCTCGCGCCAATAGCCCATCACTGACAGCGTGATGGCGAGCCCGTAATACAGCAGATGCATGAGCGCGATGTGGATGGCGAGCGGGCGCATGCCGGGGATGTGCGGATGGAAGGCAATGTGCTTCCAGAAGAACTGGTGATACCAGTGCACGATCGTCAAACAGCGCCAGGCCACCTTGAACGGATTCTTCACCGCAACCCAATGATCGGGGTCGAGCTCCGGATCGTTGGTATCGCGATGGTGGGCGAGATGCATGTAGCGGAACGCTTTGTACTCATGCAGCAGGATCGAGCCGCAGACAAAACCGATCAGGTGATTGAGCCAAAGATAACGTGAATTCTTGCCAGCGATGTTGCCGTGGCAGGCTTCGTGTAGCGGGGTTTGATCGGCATACAGAATGAACGTGTTGAGGATGAGCCCCAGCCAGAGGGGGATGATCCCCAATGTGCCCAGCGTACAGACAGTGGCGAAGGACGCAACAATGCCGATAGCCAAAAAGACAGTCGGCCATGCCACCATTCCTTGATAGGGCCGAATTTTCTGGAGTGCCTGACGGTCGGCCGGCACGTTTGGCTGGTCACGAGAGACTGCTGTGACCGCGGGTTCGGCGACAACGGACATGGGCTTTCAAAATTCCTTCGACGGTATGGTTCTATTGGCCTTGGTTTCTTCTAGACGATAAGCGCATCGCAGATGGCAAGTCTCTGCGTCAAGACAACAAAATAGGGTGACCGACGAGGATACTTGCGCCCGCACGTTGAACTCATCTGGAAATCTGTCAATTTTGGGGCGTGACGCGGCTCCATTCAACCCGCAATGGTTCCAGGTTGTGGCCACATTTGACGCAGTGGTAAATGGTGCCTCGATACAGAGGTTTAGCTGCATTTCTCAACGTGTGTAGTCGGCATACGCCGGATTGGGTGCCGCGGCGCTGTGGCGCGCATGCTACAACCCGCCGGACGCGATCCGGCGGGTTGCACCATGTTTCAAGCCAGTCGGTAAGCCGCAAGAATGCAGCTAGCGGCAAAAATGCTCATAGCCGTCATAGCCGACAAAGGTTCCGGTTCTTGGATTGAAACTCCGATATCGCGCGTAGCAGTAGTTGTACCATTCCTCGCTCCATGCCGCCGGTCGGTAGCCTGCACGCCGATAGGCGGGACGCGGTGGCGGGGCCACATAGACCTCGCGCGGGGTGAGCGCGCTGCCGATGACCGCGCCCACGCCAAGGCCGACAAGCCCGGCACCAAGCGCATTCCAATTATTGCCACCACGGCGGCCATAATAGTTGTTTTGAACGTGGCGGTTTCCGCCGCCCTTCCAGCCGTGACCATGACCGCGGCCCGCCTCTGCAGGTGCGGCGGTCATCAATGCGAAGACCGCAACAAGCGCGGCTATCAGTGCAAAATATCGTTTCTGACCCATTGTTTCCGTTCCTCAAGAACAGCGCCGTTGCGGGCGCCTTATAAAGGTTGAGATCACCCTCCCCCAAAGAGAGAGTTTGCCCCCGCTGTACGGCAAAGTATGGGCGGAGAAGATGAACCTGACCTGAACGTTTGTGAGCCGGCTAACACCTTCTTCGAGCATGAAAAAACCGCCGAGCCCGTTGGGGCCCGGCGGTTCTTAAATGTGCCTTCGAGGCTCTCGTCGAGAAGAGAGCCAGAAGCGGTGTTACTGTGCCATCTGTACGTCGGCGGCCTGCTTGCCACGGCCACGGCGGTCGTCCTCGATCTCGAAGGAGACTTTGTCACCTTCGTTCAAGGGCGGAAGGCCGGCACGCTCGACGGCAGAGGCATGGACAAATACGTCCTTGCCGCCGTCTTCGGGCTCGATGAAGCCGAAGCCGCGCGTGTGGTTGAAGAATTTCACTGTGCCATTGACACGAGACATATGAGGAGTCCTTTCCCGTCGTAAGTTTCAAAATAACCGGTCGAGATGCATCTTCTCAAACGAGAAAAAGCCTAAAAAGTCGTCAGATGTCAGGAAAGGGTCGAGCTGTTCGCTGCTTATGTCTCTAACCGTCGTCTAAGTCCACGCCCAAACATTGGGCACCCGGCGCCCATAAAGATGGGCTATGCAGCGCAAATTGGCAACCCCTTTTAACACTTCGAGACCCGTTGCTGCCCAAGGCTTTCCGGGTCGTTAAGCGCACCTAAACGCCAGATGAACGGACCCCTCAGATTGGGTTCAGCCGTCATGCCCTAAACCCTTGATCACGACGCGCCGATCAGCGCTTCGGATGCCGAAGGAAGGGAGACGGATATGTGGAAAATCGTTGCAGTTCTTGCCCTTGCGGGCCTCGCGATCGTGACGGGCCAGATTGCCGACACCCAGACCGCCTTTCAGTTCGCCGACGGCGCCACCCCGCTGATGTATGCCGGTGTGCGGGGTTAGGGGGCTCAAGGCCACATCACCATCGGGGGCATGGACGACAAAATCGCCTCGACATTGCCACCGGTTTTTAGGCCGAACAGTGTACCCCGGTCATACAACAGATTGTATTCCACATAGCGGCCGCGGCGGATGAGCTGCTCGGTGCGATCCTCTTCGCTCCAGGGTTTTGCGATATTTTGGGCAACTAGCGCGGGGTAGCTGGCTACAAATGCCTTGCCGACTTGCTTCGTGAAGCCGAAGTCGGCCTCCCAATCGCCCGTATCCAGGTAGTCGTAGAAGATGCCGCCGATCCCGCGCGGTTCCTTGCGGTGGGCGAGGTAGAAATATTCATCGCACCATTCCTTGAAGCGCGTGTAGTCGGCGGATTTTTGGCCGGCGCACGCGGCCTTCATGGCGGCGTGGAAGGCTTGCGCATCCTTGTCTTCCTGGGTCCGTCTGCGATCCAGAACAGGGGTGAGATCGCCGCCGCCGCCGAACCAGCCCTTCGACGTCACGACCATGCGGGTGTTCATGTGCCCCGTGGGTGCGTTGGGGTTCACCGGGTGCGCGATGAAGGACATACCGGAGGCCCAAAAGCGCGGGTCGTCGCCCGCGCCAGGGATCTGCTTGGCGTATTCTTTCGGGAATTCACCAAAGACGGTCGAGGTGTGGCAGCCGACCTTCTCGAAGACTCGGCCTGACATCAGTGACATCACTCCGCCGCCGCCTTCGGCGCGGTCCCACGGCTTTCGCGTAAAGCGTCCAGCCTCCTTGCTCTCACAGCCAGGCGCGCCATCGGCGGCATCTTCCACGGCCTCCAGCACGCCAAGCATTCTGTCGCGCAGCTCCTCGAACCAGGCTTTCGCGCGGTCCTTGTTGGCCTCGAACACATCCTTCGAACTTGGCGTCGACCCCGGCGCGTCCATGATCCCCCGCTCAATGACGTTTTCGGTTTGCATCGATCGCCTACCTTACCGTTCCCGGTAGCTTGCGCTATTCTATAGTGGCCCGGGCAGTATTTTCCGGCCCTTGATCTTTGTCAGGGATCGGCTTCGCCAAAATGACCACTGTCGCCTCTAGACAACATCAGGCAGCAGTGACAGAAAGCCGCCATGAAACGCGTTGCACCGCAGCACAGAGCGGGGCAATAACAGAAATACGGCACGCTTGGTGCCGGATAAGAGAGCTGAGAGGCTGGGCTTTTGTTCTCTTCGGCTCCATAAATTATTGGGAGCGCTTGGCTTTATGGCCAATTCTGACAGTTCCACGGACAATTCCATTTTAGACGAAGGCTATCAGACGCGGCGCGATGTGATCTTGATCGGCGCCGCAGCATTCGCGGCCATCGGCGGGGCGGCCATATTGTGGCCGTTGCTCGATCAGATGAATCCGGACGCATCGACCTTATCGCTAGCTTCCATCGATGTGGATCTTGCCCCCATCGAAGAAGGCCAGGCGATCACGGTCATGTGGCGAGGCAAGCCAATCTTTATCCGTCATCGCACGGCGAAAGAAGTCGAGGAGGCGAAGGACATCAAGATCAATCAACTGATCGACCCGCTCGCTCGCAACGCCAACCTACCCGAAGATGCACAGGCCACGGATATCAACCGCGCGGCGGCCGACAAGGAGCCTTGGCTCGTGATGATCGGCATTTGCACGCATCTCGGCTGTATTCCAAAGGGCCAGGCCGTTGGTGATTACAAGGGTGAGTATGGCGGTTGGTTCTGCCCGTGCCACGGGTCGCAATACGACACGGCGGGCCGCGTTCGCGTCGGTCCGGCCCCGCAGAACATGTATATCCCGCCTTACGCCTTCACCTCTGACACCAAGATCAAGATCGGATAGGGCGGACCATGGCACATACTTCGACCTATAAACCGTCAACCGGCATTGAGAGGTGGCTCGATTCGCGCTTGCCGGTTCCACGGTTGATGCACGACCAGTTCATGGTCTTTCCGACACCGCGTAACCTGAACTATTTTTGGACGTTCGGTGCCATTCTGATGTTCATGCTGGCGATCCAGATCGTCACCGGCATCGTGCTGGCCATGCATTATCAGGCCACGACGGACGGCGCGTTCAATTCCATCGAGAAGATCATGCGTGACGTGAATTGGGGCTGGCTGCTGCGCTATGCGCATGCAGTGGGTGCGTCCATGTTCTTCCTTGCCGCTTTCGTGCATACGTTCCGCGGACTCTATTACGGCTCCTACAAGGCGCCGCGCGAGATCCTTTGGATTCTCGGTGTGCTGATCCTATTTCTGATGATCGCCACGGCTTTCATGGGCTACTCGCTCGTCTGGGGTCAGATGAGCTTCTGGGCGGTAACGGTCATCACCAATCTCTTCTCCTCGCTCGATTCCGTAATCCCGGGCCTTGGCACTCAGCTGGTGCAATGGATCTGGGGCGGGTTCTCGGTCGGTGAGCCGACGTTGAACAGGCTCTTTGCGCTTCACTACCTGTTCCCGTTCATTATCGCCGGGGTGGTGATCCTGCATATTTGGGCGCTGCATATCCCAGGGAGCAACAATCCCACGGGCGTCGATGTGAAGACGTCATCGGATACGCTGCCATTTCATCCCTACTACACGATCAAGGATGGGTTTGTGATCGTGATGTTCTGCCTCTTGTTCGGTGTGCTGCTGTTCTATGCGCCGAACTATCTTGGCCATTCGGACAATTACATTCCGGCCAATCCGCTGCAGACACCGCCGCATATCGTGCCCGAGTGGTACTTCCTGCCATTTTACGCGATCCTGCGAGCGATCCCGGACAAGCTGTTTGGCGTGATCGGGTTGATCGGGGCCATTGTCGTGCTGTTTTTCATCCCTTGGCTCGATACGTCCCGCATCCGCTCCGTGAGCTACCGGCCGATCTTCAAATGGTTCTTCTGGCTCTTTGTGATCTGCTGCTTGGCGCTCGGCTATCTGGGGTCCCAGGCACCGGACGGCTGGTATCTGTTCTTCGGGCGGATCTTCACGGTCTACTATTTTGCATTCTTCCTGATCATCATGCCGGTGGTGGGGCTTATCGAGAAGCCGAAGAAACTACCAGGCAGCATTACCCAGTCCGTACTTGGGTCTAAGGGCGCCGCGCGCGCGAATGCCACAAGTGGGGAGGCTGCGTAATGTGCAACGTCTCGAAACTCTTCGCCGCCGCGTTTGTCGCATCAGCGGTCATGCTCCTGGGGCTTCCATGCGTGAGCCTTGCCGCCGATGACGGTCATGGGACTGCGATCGAAGCTCAGGACTGGTCCTTCGCACCGCCCTTTGGTCATTTCGACCGAGGGCAGCTTCAGCGCGGTTACAAGGTCTACAAATTCGTCTGCGCAAACTGCCATTCGATGAACCTATTGTCCTACCGCAATCTCGGCGAGCCGGGTGGCCCGGAGTTCTCCGAAGAGGCGGTGGAAGTGCTTGCAAGCCAAGCGCAAATCACCGATGGGCCCGACGATACAGGCAAGATGTTCCAGCGTCCGGCCAAGCCATCGGATCGCTTTCGTGCGCCCTATGCGAACGACCAGGCGGCTCGCGCAGCCAATGGCGGCGCACTGCCGCCGGATTTATCCGTGATGGCCAAGGCGCGGCCTGGCGGCCCCGACTACCTCCATGCGCTGTTGACCGGCTATGAAGAGCCGCCGTCGGACATGGAGATGACCAAGGGCATGCAATACAATAATGCCTTCCCAGGCCATCAGATCGCCATGCCCAACCCGTTGGCCGAAGGCGTCGTTGAGTACACGGATGGGACCGAACCCACGGTCGAGAACTACGCAAGAGATGTGTCGGCGTTTCTGATGTGGACTGCCGAGCCGAAGCTCGAGGAGCGCCACAAACTTGGCGCGCGGATCATGATCTTCCTCCTCGTCTTCGCGGTGATTATGTTCCTGGCCAAGAGAGTGGTATGGGCGCCAGTCCATAGACGCGATCACGCGGCGAAGAGCGATACTTAGGGTCGAACGATGCCGCGAGCGATTATCTTCTGTCTAATCGCGCTCCTCGGCTTTCCCGTTCCCGCATTCGCGCAAGATGATGCCACCCCTAAGCCGGAAGGCATGGTGTTCCTCACCGTGGGTGGCCTTGTTGGAAAGCCCAATCGCGGGCCTTTGGACAAGAAGCGCGACAGCGCCCTGGCTCAGCTCAAGGCCAACTTCAAAAACGGTTTCGCATTCGACCGCGACATGCTGCTCGCGCTGCCACAAGGATCAGTGACCGCGACCACGCCGGAGTTCGGCAAAGAGGCGGTGTTCAAAGGCCCTCTTTTGCATGAAGTCCTGCGTCTCGTTGAGGCCGCCATGGCGAAGACCCGTTTCGTCGCCTCGGACGGTTATAGCGGCTATCTCCTGCCCGAAGACATCAAGGGCTCCGACTACATTCTTGCTTTGGAAGCCGATGGGAAGCCTCTGGGGATCGGCCAACAGGGCCCACTCTGGCTCATGAACACAAGAAAAGACGGTGAGACCGTCGGACCAGACAATCGTGGCAGCCACGTCTGGGCCTTGGTGTATATGCATATCGGCGAGTAGGTTTGCCGGCGCGGTCGCAGACCTAAACGCCTGTGGCGCCTTCATCACGCACATTGAGGGAAGCATGGCAAAAGCAGTGCTTGGCATTATCGGCGGTTCGGGACTCTACGACCTTCCTGGGCTCCAGAACGTGCGCGAGGAGAGCATCGAGAGCCCTTGGGGGCGGCCATCGGCGAACGTGAAGTTCGGCGATATCGATGGGCTACCCATCGTGTTTATGTCGCGCCACGATAAGGGGCACCGGCTCTCTCCGACCGACATCAATTACCGGGCGAATATCGATGTGATGAAGAGGGCAGGGGTGACCGACCTCATCTCCCTATCGGCGTGCGGTTCCTACAAGGAAGAGCTGCCGCCGGGCACGTTCGTCATCGTCGATCAGTTTGTGGACCGCACGCATAACCGCGCGACGTCTTTCTTTGGCACGGGCTGTGTCGCTCATGTGTCCATGGCCCATCCCACCGCGCCGCGTTTGCGTATGCATATTGCCGAGGCGGCGGAGGCGGAGGCGATCCCGTTTGTGCGCGATGGTACCTATGTCTGCATGGAAGGTCCGCAATTCTCAACGCTTGCCGAGAGCCTCACCTATAAGGGGCTTGGTTGCTCCGTGGTCGGTATGACGAACTTACCCGAGGCGAAGCTCGCCCGGGAGGCCGAGCTTTGCTATGCGACCGTGGCCATGGTCACCGATTTCGACTGCTGGCATCCCGATCACGATGCGGTCACGGTGCAGGACATCATCCGTGTGCTGATGGCAAATGCTGAGAAGGCAGCGCGGCTCGTGTCAAGGCTAGCCAAGGACTTTCCGCGCGAGCACGAGCCATGTCCCGCCGGCTCAGACCGCGCGCTCGATACCGCCATCATCACCGCGCCTGATGCGCGCGATCCAGAGCTTGTGAAAAAGCTCGATGCGGTCGCGGGCCGGGTGTTAAACAGCTAGAACATCTGCACGCCAAGTCCTGGCCAGTCGTCCCTCGTTCCGATATCACAGCGGTTGGCCTTTGCCCCTTGTTGCGCCCTCGCGCTATTGGAGACCCTACGATCATGACGAGCGATATCGATCTCAAATCCCTTGTGCGGACTATTCCGGACTATCCGAAGCCCGGCATTATGTTTCGGGACGTGACGACGCTGTTTGGGCACCCGTCTGGGTTTCGCGCGTCTGCCGAGCAATTGGTGGCGCCGTTCCGCGATCAACGGGTCGAGTCCGTCGCCGGGATCGAGGCGCGTGGGTTCATCTTGGGAGGCGCCGCCGCCGACCGCTTGCATTGCGGTTTTGTGCCGATCCGCAAGAAGGGCAAGCTGCCGCATAAGGCCATCGGCCAGGACTATGAGCTGGAGTACGGGGTTGATGTCATCGAGGTCCATGAGGACGCGCTCAGCCCTGGCGAACCGGTCCTGCTGGTAGACGATCTCATTGCAACGGGCGGAACGGCCGTTGCTGCCGTGAAGCTGCTGCGCCGGCTCAAGGCCGAAGTGATCGGGGCGGCGTTTGTGATCGATCTGCCGGACCTTGGCGGCTGCGCACGCCTCGCCGAACTGGGTGTGTCCTGCCACACGCTCATGTCGTTTGAGGGCGATTAGGTCGCCTGGCGACGAGCCTTCGTGGCGGCGACGCCTCTCTCTACTTGCCCTAGCGCTTGTGGTAAGCCGGACGCATGAATATCGACGGCAAACCCTATCGCACGATCTGGCTCGGGAGAGATGGCGTCTCGGCTGAGATCATCGACCAGACCAAGCTTCCCTTCGCACTCGACATCGTGTCCTTGCGGACGCTCGAGGAGGCGGCCTTTGCCATCTCAAGCATGCAGGTGCGTGGTGCCCCTTTGATCGGCGCGACAGTGGCCTATGGTGTTGCGCTGGCGATGCGAGTCGATGCCTCCGATGCAGGTCTCGCGCGCGCTTGCGAGGCGCTGGCGGCAACACGGCCGACCGCCGTCAATCTGCGCTGGGCTCTGGATGAGATGAAGACCGCGCTGGCGCCCCAGCCGCCGGAGGCGCGCGTTGCTGCGGCGTTTGCCCGGGCCGCCGAGATTTGTGACGAAGACGTTGCGGCATGCCGCAAGATCGGCGAGCACGGCGTTGGGCTCATCAAGGCCCATGCCGAGCGCAAGCGGGGCGGCACAGTCAATATCCTCACCCATTGTAATGCCGGATGGCTCGCCACGGTCGATTGGGGGACGGCGCTCGCGCCCATCTATCGTGCCTATGATGAGGGAATTTCGGTCCATGTCTGGGTCGATGAGACACGGCCGCGCAATCAAGGCGCCTCTCTCACAGCATTCGAACTTGGCGCCCATGGCGTGCCGCATACGGTCATTGCGGACAATACGGGCGGTCATCTGATGCAGGCGGGGCTTGTCGATTTGTGCATCGTGGGGACAGACCGCACGACGGCCAATGGCGATGTGGCAAACAAGATCGGGACCTATCTCAAGGCGCTTGCGGCGAAGGACAACGGTATTCAATTTTTTGTCGCGTTGCCGCATTCCACTATCGATTGGACGCTCGACGATGGCCGGGAGATTCCCATTGAGGAGCGCGACGCGCGCGAGGTCACGCATATGACAGGCCAGCTGCCCGATGGGACCGTCGCCACGGTGGCGATCACGCCGCCCGGGTCCCCCGCCGCCAACTATGCTTTCGATGTCACCCCGTCGCGCCTTGTCACCGGCTTCATCACAGAGCGTGGTCTCACGATGGCCTCGCGTGAGGGGCTCTCTCTCTTATACGCCTAGTGCGAGGGTGCAGCGGTCTATGGGCGCCTTCGCGCCTCCATAATGGGACGCTAGGATCTGATCCATGCAAATTCGCCTCTATGCCGTAAGCCTCGCGCTTTCGCTTCTGTTGGGCCTTACCTCTGCGCTCGCGGGCGAGGTCCAATACGACGTCCAGTACTACGATGTTGGCCCGGGTGATCATCCTCACGACGTGGCGCCCGCACCTGATGGTACGGTCTGGTACACTGGGCAGCACAAGGGGATTCTCGGCCGGCTCGATCCCAAGACAGGCAAGATCGTCCGGGTTCCGCTCGGCGAAGGCTCTCGCCCCCACGGCGTGATTGTGGGACCGAAGGGCGATGCCTGGGTCACCGATAGCGGTCTGAACGCCATGGTGCGGGTGGGCGGCAAGAGCGAAGAGGTCGAAGTCTTCCCGCTCCCGAGCAGCGCCCCTAACGCCAATCTCAATACCGCTGCTTTCGATGGCGCGGGGCGTATCTGGTTCACCGGACAGACCGGGTTTTATGGGCGCCTCGATCCCAAGACCGGCAAGATGGATGTCTGGAAATCGTCCAAGGGTTTTGGCCCCTACGGCATTGATGCCACGCCTAGCGGTGAGATCTACTACGTGTCTCTGGCGGGCGCCTTTCTCGGCAAGCCGAACCTTGACTTGAGACCGGCGAGACCACTGTGATCGAGCCCAAGACGGAAGGTGCCGGCACGCGGCGCGTCTGGTCGGATTCCAAGGGCTGGCTATGGGTGAGCGAGTGGCATGCGGGCAATCTCAGCCTTTACGACCCAGCCACGAAGTCTTGGCGTGTTTACAAGCTGCCCGGCAATGAGCCGCATGCCTATGCGGTGTTCGTGGACGATCACGACATCGTCTGGGTGAGCGATTTCACCGCCAACGCCATTTTGCGGTTTGATCCTGGCACCGAGACGTTTGAGAGCTTCCCGAGCGACAAGGACGATGCTCAAGTGCGCCAGATGCTGGGGCGGCCCGGCGAAATGTGGGGCGCGGAGTCCGGCACCGACCGCCTGGTCGTTATCCGCACCCGAAGATAGTCGTCGTCGGCGTTGGATCACGAGCCAGCTGGCTCGCCCGTGGCCATGTCTGTTGGGCGTCCGCAGGAAAAAGGGCGCAAGATGCTCGAAGCCCCTCGCGCCCTTTGATCGTTCAGCCCAGCATCACGTCAGGCTAAATGCCGATGTAGACGCTAACCCCAGGGCGGCGGCGATAATAATAGGGCCGGTAATAGGGGCGCCCGTAGTAGCGGTAGGGCCGGTAGTTCGGCCGACGATACCGGTAAGGCCGAGAGTAGTAGCGGCGATAATAGGGACGCCTGTAATGACGCCTGTAATAGCGGCGGCGGTATCGCCGAACCTCGACCAACCCCGATGGATTGGCTTGGCTATGGTTTAGTGCCGTGGTGCCGGCAAGCGCGGATGCAGGCTTGGGACTTGCAACGACGAAAAGCGCAATAAGCCCCGCTAGGGTCGTAAAGAGAACTGAGCGCATAGGATACCTCGTGAACTTCTGTGACCCTTCCTCAGGTGCCCATAGACTGAGCCTTTGGCGCCTGAAAGGGAACCCAATGTCTTTGATTTTCACGAAACTTTTGAGGTGGCGCGCGCATATGGCGTGAGACGGGCTGCACGCGTCGATCAGCACCGGAAGGCGCTCATTTCTAGGGTTTTTTGCCGCTGTCGCGCTGAGGGCGCGTGCTCTAGGCGAGTATGATCACGGCCATGAAGCCCAAAGTTGCGGCTGCGACGGTTGAGGCAACCCAGCCCAGGACACTGCTCTGCAACGTTGCTTGACCTGCGTGCGGTGCTCTCTGGCTCACCATGGGTTGCAGGCCTGCAGCAACGACCAGCGAGGCCGTGTGTTTGGCATGCCATTTCGGTCCAGGCCCGCGCATATAGTGCTGTTCGGGCCGGTATGCGTTCACGAATCTCTCCACGTCGATGTCTCCCTCATGACGATATGCCCCTTGAGGTTTCACTATCCATTCAAATTTGTTTCGAATCAGTATCGCTCCGAGGCGGAAATGAGGAATTTTCGCCGAATAGGCCAAAAATGCTGTCCGTCCTTGCCGCGAGGGCCGAAACTTGCCAAAACCCGCGCCATGCAAAGCCATTGGAACGACGACGAGGCCAAACGTGTGGTGGAGACTTATGGCGCCGAGGGCGTCAATGAGGACATCGCCCTTCGTGTTTACACCACGCGGCTGATCGGCCGCGATCCCATGCTCGTACTCCACGGAGGTGGTAATACGTCTGTAAAGACCCGCGCGGTCGATGATCTCGGCAAGGCGCATGAGGTGATCGCGGTAAAGGGCTCGGGTGCCGACATGGCGGACATGGAGCCCTGGGGTCTGCCGGCGGTGAAGCTCGGGCCGCTGCGCGAAACGCGCGCGCTAGAGGCTCTGTCCGATGAGGCCATGGTCAATATGCAGCGGTTGAACCTTTTGAATGCCGCCGCGCCGAACCCGTCCGTTGAAACGCTGCTCCACGCGTTCCTGCCGCACAAATTTGTGGACCATAGCCACGCGGCCGCCGTGCTGTCGCTTGTCGATCAGCCTGATGGCGAGGTCTTGGCGCTTGAAGTCTATGACGGCCGTATGGGGATCGTCCCCTATATCGCGCCGGGCTTTGACTTGGCCAAAGCCGCCGCGCAAGTGTTCGACGAGAAGCCCGATGTGGAAGGCTTGATCCTGCATAAGCACGGGATCTTCACCTTCGGTGACACCGCGCAGCAGGCCTATGAGCGCATGATCGAGATGGTGTCGCTCGCCGAAAGCCGCTTGCGTCAGGGCCGTCCCGTCGTCTTCCGTTCAGCGAACGTGCCAGCGGCTTTGGAAGCGGCCTCCGAGATCGCGCCGATCCTGCGCGGGGCCTGCGCCATTTACCACAAAGGTACCGAGCCGACACCCTTCATCGCCGAGCTAAGAACCGGGCCTGAGATCCTGTCTTATGTGAATGGCGCCGAACTCGCCTCCTACAGTCAGCGCGGCGTTGTCACGCCGGATCACATCATCCGTACGAAGAACATGCCGCTCGTGGTGCCTGCACCGGAAGCAGACAAGCTCGATGCGTTCGCCGATGCCGTCAAAGCGGCCGTCGAGACATTCGTTACGGAGTACGACATCTACTTTACTCGCGAGAACGAAGCGGTGGGGGGGACGAAGACGAAGCTCGATCCCATGCCGCGGGTGATCCTCGTGCCGGGTATCGGCCTGTTCGGTTTGGGGCGCTCGGCGAAGGACGCGACAGTCGCCGGCGATCTTGCCGAGAATACAGTGCGGGTTATCACCGAGGCCGAAGCCATCGGACGCTACGAGCCGTTGCCCGAAAGCGATCTCTTCGCGCTTGAATATTGGAGCCTTGAACAGGCCAAGCTGAAAAGCCAGGTGGTGAAGCCGCTCACGGGCCAGGTTGCCGTTGTGACCGGCGCAGGCGCCATCGGTACCGCAACGGCAAATGCGCTCGCAAGCGATGGGGCGGCCATTGCCATGCTCGACATTGATGGCGAGGCAGCAGAGAAGGCCGCCGGTGGCGTTAAGGGAATTGGCCTTGCGTGCGACGTGACCAAGCCGGACGAGGTCGCGCGCGCCTTTGCCAAAGTGTGCGAACGCTATGGCGGTGTTGATATTTTGGTGTCGAATGCGGGTGCGGCCTGGCAGGGGCGCATTGGCGATGTCTCGGACGAGACTTTGCGTAAGAGCTTTGAGCTGAACTTCTTCGCGCACCAAACCGTCGCGCGCACGGCCGTGGGGATTATGCTGAAGCAGGGTACTGGCGGCGCCCTCTTGTTCAACATCTCCAAGCAGGCGGTGAACCCGGGCCAGAATTTCGGTCCCTATGGTCTGCCCAAAGCCGCAACGATGCTCTTGATGCGCCAATACGCGCTGGACTATGGCGCCGACGGTATTCGCTCTAACGGTGTCAATGCGGACCGTATCCGCAGCGGTCTGCTCACCGACGAGATGATCGCAGAACGGTCGAAGGCGCGGGGGCTGTCGGAGGCTGACTATATGAGCGGCAATCTCTTGAATGCCGAAGTCACGGCCGCAGACGTGGCACAGGCGTTCTTGGCGCTCGCCAAGGCAGCAAAGACCACGGGCCATATCGAAACCGTGGATGGCGGAAATATCGCTGCTGCCTTGCGCTAGTCGCCGCGAACGATCCGGCCCCGAAGGGACTCTCAACTAAGACAGGCGAAGCTGCGTTCCATAAATGGATGCAATCGTCCCTGGCAGGGTGGTCCTTGCCGCGCTGATTGTTGCGAGCGGTCGTGTGGTGTGTTGCTGTCACTGATGCGCTCAGACGCGCCAGCTCGCGACGTCTCTCGCAGATGCCTCTCTAAGACAGTCGGCTGCACGTTCCGGCTCGCGCCGCTCGCGCCTTGGTCTTGGTTTTGGCCTAGCCCATGGCGGCATTTGCGTTTGGCGCTGCGGCGCCGGATGGGCTAGCGTCCGTCCTCAAACGTGGAGGGTGAAACTTGGGCCGTCTTGTCCGCATTTTTCTGTCTGGCGCGCTCGCGCTTCTGCCGATCATGGTCACGGTGATCGTGACCGCGTGGGTCGGGTCTCTCATTGCGAGTTTCGCAGGGCCCGGTAGTCTCCTCGGCACGATCATCACATCGCTTGGGCTCAACCTGTCGGGCTCATCGCATATCGCCTATCTCATCGGGCTCGGCATTATCGTCGGGATGATCTTCTTGCTTGGCCTTCTTGTGGAGTCGGGCTTGCGCTCATGGGTCTCCAACAGTTTCGACTGGTTCATGATGCGCATACCACTCATCTCAAATGTCTATGACGTGTCGAAGCGCTTTGTCGCGATCATGGATCGCAACGGTGAGGAAGACAGCCTTAAGAGCATGAGCCCCGTGTGGTGCTTTTTCGGTGGGGAGGGGAGTGCCGCCGTGCTGGCGTTGATGCCATCCCACGAGCCGGTGACGATCGGGACGAAAGACTATGTTCCAGTCCTGGTGCCCTCAGCGCCTGTGCCGTTTGGCGGCGCGCTCATCTATGTGCCGCAAGACTGGATCAAGCCCGCCGAAGGTGGCGTCGAGCGCTTGCTGAATGTCTATGTATCCATGGGCGTTACGCCGCCGGTCGGAATTCCGGCAAACGCAGATCCCGACCAGGCCGAGATGGCGCCGAAGAAGACGGCCGCCAAGCGCGCCGCAAAACCAAAACCTTCCGGAGCGGTCGCCTAGCGACTAATTCGCAAAGCGGAAGTGCAGCACGTCGCCGTCCTTCACGATGTAGTCCTTGCCTTCAAGACGCAGCTTGCCTGCATCGCGTGCACCCGCCTCACCGCCAAGGGCGACATAGTCGTCGTAGGCGATCGTTTCGGCGCGGATGAAGCCCTTCTCGAAATCCGTATGGATGACGCCCGCGGCTTGTGGCGCACGGGTTCCGCGCTCGATGGTCCATGCGCGCGCCTCCTTCGGTCCTGCCGTGAAATAGGTGAGGAGGTCGAGAAGCTTGTAGCCTTCCCGGATGAGACGGTTCAGGCCGGGCTCTTCGAGGCCGAGGTCGGCAAGATAGGCTTGGCGTTCCTCGCCATCGAGTTCCACAAGCTCGGCTTCGATTTTTGCGGAGATGATAACGCAGCCGGCGCTTTCTTCGTTCGCGCCCCCTTGAGCATTCGCACGCCCCTGAACGGCGGCGGCAAAGTCATTTCCGGAGGCTGCGGAGGCCTCGTCCACGTTGCACACATAAAGGATCGGCTTCGAGGTGAGCAGACCCAGCGCGTGGAAGGCCTTGCGTTCGTCATCGTCGGTGATGGCAATGCGCGCGGGCTTGCCTTCGCGCAACGTGATGAGTGCGCGTTCCATCAAGGCCAAGGTGTCCTTGGCTTCCTTGTCTTGGCCGCGAATCTTCTTTTCGAGCGCCGGCACCCGCCGCTCAAGGCTCTCAAGGTCGGCGAGCATCAGCTCGGTTTCGATGGTCTCCGCGTCGGCAAGGGGATCCACCTTGCCCTCCACATGGACCACGTCGGGATCTTCAAAGCAGCGCAAGACGTAAGCAATGGCGTCCACTTCCCGGATATGGGCCAGGAACTGGTTGCCAAGGCCTTCGCCTTTCGAGGCGCCGCGCACAAGGCCTGCAATATCCACAAAGGTGAGGCGCGTTGGGATCGTCTGGGCAGAGGCTGCAATCCCGGCGAGCTTTTCGAGCCTTGGGTCTGGCACCGGCACGTCGCCAACATTGGGCTCGATCGTGCAGAAGGGGTAATTGGCCGCCTGCGCCGAGGCGCTTTCGGTGAGTGCGTTGAACAGTGTGGACTTGCCCACATTGGGCAGCCCGACGATGCCGCATTTAAATCCCATTACGTTCCTCGGTTTCTATGTCTCGACGGCCCCATGCAGCGCGTTCGTGTCTCTCAGGGCGTGTCGTCACTGTGTGTCGTCCTGTGTCTCACCGCGCGTCTGAAGAGCGACCTCGTTTTGAAACTTGTCCTTGGCGCCTGTCGTGAGGTCGTGCGCAGCGTCGGACATCGCATGCAGCACTGGCTCGAGCCAGGCCATATCCGCCTTGGCAAAATCCCGCATCACATGACCGATGACCCGCTCGCGGTGGCCCGGGTGGCCGATCCCGATCCGCACCCGCATGTAATCGTTGCCCAAATGCGCGGTCAGAGACTTCAACCCGTTATGGCCGGCGACCCCGCCGCCGATCTTCACGCGCACCTTGCCGGGCGCAAGATCGAGCTCGTCGTGAAAGACCACGATGTCATCCACGTCGATCTTGAAGAAGCGCGCAGCCTCGCCCACCGAGCGGCCAGACTCGTTCATATAGGTTTGCGGCTTCAGGAGTAGCACAGGCTCGCCACCAAGCCGCCCTTCGCTTGTCAGGCCCTGAAAGCGTTTGCGCCACGCGGCAAAGCCATGAGCTGCGGCTATGACGTCGACCGCCATGAAGCCAACATTGTGACGGTTGAAGACGTATTGCGCCCCCGGGTTGCCGAGGCCGACAAAGAGCTTCATCGCGTCTTCCCGTATCGCGGCTAAAAAGGCTGTCGGGCCAAAAAGGAAGAAGGTTAGTCCTTCTTCTCCTCGTCGGCAGCCTCTTCCTCGCCCTCTTCCTCGCTCTCGACCGTTTCCTCGGCCGTTTCGTCCGCACCGCGGCCAGCAATGGTGGCGACGGTAAAGTCACGGTCAGTGATCGTCGGGACCGCACCTTTCGGTAGCGTCACAGAGGAAATATGGATCGAGTCGCCGATCTCCATGCCCGTGAGGTCGATCTCGATCGCCTCGGGGATGCCGTCGGCTGGGCAGCGCAAGGTGATTTCGTGCCGTACGACGTTCAGCACACCGCCGCGCTTCAGGCCCGGCGATGCCGCATCGTTGAGGAAGTGCACCGGCACGTCGACATCGACCTGGGCGTCCTTCGCAAGGCGTAAGAAATCGACATGAATGGGAAAGTCGCGGACCGGGTCGACCTGCACATCGCGCGGAATAACGCGAATCTTGCTGCCGTCCATGTCCAGCATGAAGACGGTGCTCTGGAAGTGACCGGTCTGAATCTGCTTGGAAATTTCCTTGGTTTCCACGGCAATATTCTGCGGCGCGTCGTGGCCGCCATAGATAATGCCGGGAACGCGCCCTTCGCGGCGGACGGCGCGTGCACCACCAGTCCCGGTGCGCGCTCTTGTCCACGCCTTGAGTTCGATCGCCTCAGCCATGCAGTCCTCCGAACGTCTGAAAGAGTGAGGGGCCGGAAACCGGCCCCCGTAAAACTGGGCGCGGCGCTTGTATCGTGGTCGCCGCGGTGGATTTGGAGTGGCTTATAGCCCAAGGAGCTATAGGAAGACAATCGCCTATCAGCTGCTGTTTTCAGGGCTCGGTGAGGCCCCTCGCCACCCGGCCCGGACCCATGATCACCGTTGTCGGGCCTTTAGGTGCGCCAGGGGTGTTCAGGCAGCTCGGCAACGCCAAGCACGGCAACGCCTGCGGCGGCGACTTCATGGTCGTTTTCGACAGTGCTGCCGCTCACACCGATGGCGCCGACAAGGACGCCATCCTCGTCCACGATTGGCAGACCGCCGGGGAAGGTGATTAAGCCGTCATTGGAATGCTCGATGCCGTAGAGCGCTTTGCCGGGCTGAGATAGCTGGCCGAGAGCGCCGGTCGCCATGCCGAAGAAGCATGCCGTCGTCGCCTTCTTGATCGCGATATCGATGGATCCGACCCAGGCATCGTCCATGCGCATGAACGCCTTGAGGTTCGCACCCGAGTCAACGATGGCAATGCACATTTGTGTCTTCAACTCGGCAGCCTTCTTCCGGGCCGCTTCGATGACTTGCTCGGCGTTTTCCAGATTGACGTGCATGGCGTATCTCCTCCTCGGGACTTCTATTGTATATCTTGAAATGGGGTTCGGCAGACGAACCACAAGATTGTGCTCGCTTGGCGATGCGCGCCGCCGGTCCGGGGAACGGACGCGGCTTAGTAGAAGAGACTGGAGACCGACTTCTCTTCTGCCGTGCGTGCGATGGCTTCGCCGAGCAGTGAAGCTATGGGAATCACGCGAATATTGTGCGCGTTCAGCACGGCATCGCTCGGCTGGATGGAATCGGTGATGACAAGCTCTTTGAGCTGGGAGGACATAACGCGTGCGATAGCGCCGCCGGACAGCACGCCATGGGTGATATAGCCCGTCACCTGACTGGCACCGTTTTTCAACAAGGCTTCCGCCGCGTTGACCAGCGTTCCGCCAGAATCGACGATATCGTCCATCAGGATGCAGCTATAGCCAGCGACGTCGCCGATAACATTCATCACTTCTGATTCACCCGGGGCCTCGCGACGCTTGTCCACAATGGCCAGCGGCGCATCGATGCGTTTTGCGAGCCCACGGGCGCGGACCACGCCGCCGACATCCGGTGAGACAACCATCACATTATTCCCGGTCATCACATCTTTGATGTCCCCAACCATGACCGGTGCCGCAAAGAGATTATCCGTCGGAATGTCAAAGAAGCCTTGGATTTGGCCCGCATGAAGGTCAAGCGTCAGGACTCGGTCGGCGCCGGCACGGACGATCATGTTGGCAACGAGCTTTGCCGAAATCGGAGTGCGCGGCCCAGGTTTCCGGTCCTGCCTCGCATAGCCAAAATAAGGAATCACCGCCGTGATGCGCCGAGCCGAGGCCCGCTTCAGCGCATCGCACAGAATCAACAACTCCATGAGATGGTCGTTGGCCGGGGCTGAGGTCGACTGGATGACAAAAACGTCCTCGCCGCGGACATTGTCTTGCACCTCGACAAAAATCTCCTTGTCCGCGAAACGGCGGACAACGCAGCGGGCCAACGGAGTGTCGAGATAGGCGGCGATCGCCTCCGCAAGAGGGCGGTTGCTGTTCCCTGCAACCAGTTTCATGCGATCATTCCCTGAAAGTCAGCCACAGCGAGGGTGGCCGGATGCCCCCGGTATCAACGGGCGCTTTTAACAAGCGTGTGGCACCCCTGTAAACTTTCTAAGTGCTTGGGTGCACCTTGTTTTGGACGAAGGTTGGCGGACCGGACCTGCCTGTTGACCTTTGGCCCCAGGATTATGGCCGCAAGCCTATCCAATCTACTGCACGAGCTTCTTGATGCCAGGGATCGCCGCGCCCGCCGCGGCATCAGCAATCGCCCCCCAAGGGCCGTTCAGCGAGCCTTTGGGGATCGTGTTTTGCTGCGATACTGTGCCCAGGGTCTTACCAGCGGGGTCAAACACGCGCCAATCGATGCGGATCTTCTCCTTACCCGAGCCAGCGCTGGTGAGCTTCACGATGCCCTTTACGGTGTACACGTTCGAACCGCGGCTTACGACTTTGACGCCACTTCTGGGCAGCCGCTTCCTGAGCGCTGCGGGCAGCGATCGGCTGCCATCGCCCGGTGCCCCGGTCACTGAGCCTACAACCACGCCGGACGGTTTCGGCGCCGCCTTGGCTGGTGTCGTCGTTGATCGGGACGCAGTGGCGGCGCCTGTCGCGGCAGCCGTTGTGGTCGCGGACGCCGCCGTGCGGCCTGTGGAGGAAGCTGCCGGGGTGGATGCCACTGAAGGCGATTTCGCGCGCCGGCCCCCCGGCAGGTTGGCGGCAAGTTGCGAGGTCGTCTTGTTGGCGATGTTCCGGATCGCGGTCGAATTCACGCCCCGCCATGGATTGCTGCTGGAGCCTTTGGCGACCGTTTCCTCCCCCGAGACGCGGGTCACACGCTTTCCGCTCGCATCGTTGACGTCCCACACATACGAGATCGTCGAACGGCTCCGCTCGGGCGCGGCCAGGAGGTAGCCGCGCATCGTGTATTCGGCTCCCTCGGCACCGCTGGGCAAGATCGTCAGGTTCCGTTCCGAGCCGGCTGTCTGAAGCGCTTGGGTGAGCTGCGTCGCGATGTTCTTTGGTGCCCCGACAATCGGCTCCACGGCAATTTTGGGCGAGCCGCCGAATAGGCCTCCGGCGCCGTCCATCAGGCCGTTCATGCTGGTTCCGCCGCCGCAGCCGACAAGCGAAACGGTCACGAAGACCGTCAGCGCAATAGCTGCGATGAGGCCCCAGAAATCGTTTCTATACCGTGGTCCTACGTCCAACAATCGACCCCCTCGTTGGCCGTACAACACACCCGCTCTCATACCCGCGAGTGAACTCCCAACGCTTTTTCGGACCAGGACTTTACTTGGCGAGTCCTAAATGCGTCCAGATGCGGAAGATGTGTCAGAACGCGCCAATCCATCTCATAGTGAACCACATCAGGTGAGTACGATGGCGGAAATTTGGCGCCCATAGTCGTCTTCGCCATGATGCTGGGAACGCCGGTAGCTGTAGAGCCTAGTTTCGTCGTAATAGGTGCAAAGGCCAAGGTCGAGGGTCTCACCGACGCCCGCGCGAGCCAGCCTATCGGCGACATAGGCGGATAGATCGAAATGAGGCTCGCCTGAGCCTTCGTCCGCGGCGAAAAAGACCGCACTATCCGGTTCTGTTTCAATGAATCGGGCCATGTAATCCGAACCCACCTCGTATGCCCCTTGGCTGATTGCAGGACCAATGGCCGCGCAAATGCGCTCTGGGGTTGCGCCGAGCGCTGTCATGGCCTCCACCGTTGCCTCTACGATTCCCGTGAACGCGCCGCGCCAGCCGGCATGGGCCGCGCCGACAACCCGCGCTTGCGGATCGCACAGCAAGACGGGAGCGCAATCGGCCGTGACAATGCCAACCACCAGGCCCAGCGTTGCCGTTACCACGGCATCCGCCTCGGGCCTCTCATCTACCGTCCAGGCAACATCCGCGACGGCGACGACATTCGAGTGCTTTTGATAGATCGTTGCGAGTCTGTCCGGTGCGGCGCCTAGAAGGCTTGCAACCCGTGCGCGATTCTCAGTCACATGGGCAGGCACGTCATGCGACCCCACGCCGCAGTTCAAGGAGTCATAGAGGCCCTCGGACACTCCACCGAGCCGTGTGAAAAATCCGTGGTTCAAGCCGTCGATTGCGGCGAGGTTCGAGGCTTGAACCCTTAGCTTGTCGTCCGTCACCATGGCCGTGTCCCTGCATTCGTCTCACTGTCGCCAAAGGCTGGCGGAGGGGCAAGGTCTTTACTGGTGATGGCGAGCGCCTTGAACAGCAGACCCATGGCCGAGGGGTCGATAAGCCGGTGCGCGCCTGACAGAACGTCTTGGCGCTGCTCTTCATTCGCGCCTTCGCAGAGCCGGTCACGGCGCGCCTCGAGCCCGAGCTCCAGAAGGAGGGCGCCTTGGGGCTTGGGTCCGTAGACGCGAAGGCCTTGGGCCTCTGCGGTTTCTCTGAGTGCCGCGAAGTCCACATGGGCTGTGAGGTCGACGTCGCCAGGCGCTTGCAAGGGATCTGCGAATGTGTGCCGGGACATCGCTTGGAGCGTGTCACCGCACGCGGTGGCCTCATGGCCGTAGTCCACAATGAGGCCCACTATCGGCGCGCTTTGGCTGCGGTCGGCGAGTGCAGCCATGATTGCGTTTGCCGCGGGCCTGATTTCGAGGATCGACCCGTCGGGCACCTGCTGCAGACCGGCGGTGCGGTACAGGCTCTGTTCGGCAACCGCCGGGCCGTCGCAGAACTCAAAGCCGCCCCTTGCGCCGATCCGGATGCAGCGCTCACGCCAATGGCCCGCGCGCCACACGAATTGCTGGATGGGCAAGGCATCGATGAATTCGTTTGCGATGACGATCAGCGGGCTTTGAGGCAGCTCTTCAACCCGTTCGCACCAGTAAATATCGGCGCCTGCGCTGCTGAGCGCGTCCTCTTGTTCTTTCCGCAATATCGGACTCGTCTCCACAAGAACGATTTTCGCGCTCTCCAAAAAGCTCGGAAGGCGACGCAACGCGCGCAAGGCATCGGCCATCAGCGTGCCGCGCCCCGGCCCTAACTCCGCAAGTGTGAGGGTGTTCGGCGATCCCATCGATTGCCAGACAGCAAAGGCCCAGAGCCCAAGCACTTCTCCGAAGATCTGACTGACCTCCGGTGCGGTGATGAAGTCGCCGCTGGCGCCGATAGGCTGGCGCGCGGGGTAGTAGCCAGAGTCCGGGTCGGTGAGACAGGTATCCATATAGCGTTCGACGCTAATCGAGCCGTTGCGGGCGATCTGCTCTTTCAGACGCACGGTGAGCAGCGTGCTTTTCATACTGTGCGGGGTCAGTGCCGGGGCCATCGCGCCACCGTCAGGCCACGACGGCCGCCTTCCGGCGGGCGCGCCAAACGAGCCAAGCCCCGATTAGAAGCATGGGAATGGAGTAGGCCATGCCGGGGGTCAGGAAGCCGATATCCATGGGGTGGCCAGGGTGAGGCTCGCGAGCGACAACCTCGATGATGCTGCGGAAGATCCCATAGAAGATGAGGAAGAGGCCGAACACGGTCCCGGGCCGGTTCAGCGCTTTATAGCGATGCGTGGCGACGCGCAAGATGATGAAAAGCACGATGCCTTCGAGTGCTGCTTCGTAGAGCTGGCTCGGGTGACGGGGGACGCCGTCGGTTCCGGGAAAGACCATGGCCCAGGGCACGTCCGTCGCGCGCCCATAGATCTCGGAATTGATGAAGTTGGCGATGCGTCCGAAGAACAAGCCGAAAGGCGTTGCGGCCGAGGCGATGTCGCCGAGCGATAGTGGGTTGATCCCCTTTATTTTGGAGAAGAAGTAGACGGCAAGGACGACACCGAGGAGGCCGCCATGAAAGGCCATGCCGCCGTTCCAAATCGCAGGAATCTCTTGCGGATTGTTCCAGAAGAACTGGGGTTCGTAGAACAAGACAAAGCCGAGGCGCCCGCCGACCACGATGCCAAGGGTAATCCAAAGCAAGAAATCATCCGCCTGGCGGACCGTCATGGGCGGCTGACCGTTCCACAAGTCGTTACGCGCCACCAGATGGCGACCGTAGAGCCAGCCCAGCAGAATGCCCGACATATATGCCAGGCCGTACCAGCGCACAGACGCCGGACCTATGGAAAAGGCGATCGGATCGACGATGGGAAAGGGGACGACGAAGAGATGCATCACGCCTCGGTTGAATGGATTGCGGCGACCCTCGACCGCCCGCAACAGACTGTCAAGCAAGGCTTGAACCGGGAGGTGGGGTCGCTTGCCTCCGCCGCCGGGCTATCCCATAGTCCGCTCAAATGACAGTTCGGCGAAGCGTGTCTGGTGAAGCGCCAGCTCGGCTTTGCTCTTTTGGAGATTGCGCGGCATGACGCAGACCAGTGGGCGGTTTTTCGACGAGTTGGGTAAGCTTCTGACCGATGCGGTCGGTGCGGCCGACGGCGTAAAGAAAGAAGTCGAAGGTGTGATCCGCGGTCAAGCCGAGCGGGTTCTTAACGAACTCGATGTGGTGCAGCGCGAGGAGTTCGAGGCCGTCAAGGCGATGGCCCAGAAGGCACGGGAAGAGAACGAAGACCTTGGCGCGCGCCTTGCCGCACTTGAAGCCAAGCTGGCTGTGGATAACTCCTCCTAAACGTCTGACCGAAGAGTCGAGTCGACTCTCGAAGTAATCCACAGATTTCTCGTCTCATCCACAGCAATTCGCCGATCACGGACTCTGGCACCGTTTTGCGCGCGGACTCGCCGATATATAACTGATTCATCTACTGATTCGCGGCTGCTGTTTCTTGTGCGCGGACCCCTTAACGAGGCCCGAGAGGATACGCATGGCTTCCTTCGAAGCGACTTACGACCACTTCACAAATCCCGTGGACATGGTGGAGCAAATTGCCACTATCCGCGACTGGACCTTCGAACGCAGTGCGCCCGACGAGTTGACCTTGTCCGTCGCGGGTTCCTGGTGCGATTACCATATTTCGCTGACCTGGCGGGAAGACCTGGAGGCCCTGCATCTGGCCTGCGCGTTCGACTTCCGGGCGGTTCATGTCAGGCTGCCGGAAATCTACCGGCTTATGGCCAATATCAACGAGCAGCTTTGGCTCGGTCATTTCGATCTGTGGCGGCAGGACGGTATGCTGCTCTACCGGAACGGATTGTTGCTCGCGGGTGCCGAAACCCATGTGGGACAATGCGAGGGGCTGCTTACGGCGGCGCTGGAGGCGTGCGAGCGCTATTATCAGAGCTTCCAATTTGTATTGTGGGCCGGCAAATCGGCCGAAGAGGCGCTTGCCGCCACGATGATTGAGACGCAAGGTACCGCTTAAGATACCGCAAAAGACAAGGCGCTCCATGACACTCCGCCTCACCGGTCCGCTGCTCTTGGTTGGCGCGGGCAAGATGGGTGGGGCGCTGCTCGAGGGATGGCTCAAGCAGGGCCTCGACCCAACAACCGTTTTTATCCAGGACCCGGCGCTGTCAGATGGCACGCGTGCCTTGGCCTCCTCGCTCGGTGTGGTCGCTGGTGCGGCGCCCGAACTGCCGGAAGCCCCCGCCGTTGTCGTGATTGCCGTAAAGCCCGATGTCACCGAGGCCATTTTGGCAAATATCGCACCTGTTGCGGGGCCCCAAACGGTCATCCTGTCGATCGCCGCGGGGAGGACATTGGAAAGCCTGTCGCGGCCGTTGCCAGAGACGGCTGCGGTGGTGCGCGCGATGCCAAATACGCCAGCCTCAGTCGGGGAGGGGATTAGCGTCTGCATCGCCAATGCTCATGTGAGTGAGGCGCAAAGACTCCTCTGCGATGCCTTGCTTGCAGCGGTCGGCGAGGTTGTTTGGGTCGATGACGAAGCCCTAATCGATCCCGTCACGGCCGTCTCGGGCAGCGGCCCGGCTTATGTGTTCCATCTTGCCGAGTGCTTGGAAGAGGCGGGCATTGAGGCAGGTCTGCCGCCTGAACTTGCGGCGCGCCTTGCCCGCGCAACCATCGCAGGCGCAGGTGTGCTGCTGAAACAGTCCGACCTTGATGCCACAACGCTGAGGACCAACGTCACGTCTCCCAAGGGGGCGACGGCTGCGGCCCTCGATGTGCTCATGGACGACGATGCCCTGAAGGACTTGTTGGCTCGCGCCGTGGCCGCTGCGTCCAAGCGTTCGCGGGAGCTGTCGTCCTAAGAGGGGGCGGTGTTCCGGATGGATCTCGGCCGCGCGGGGCCAGGCGGGCAGTCTTTCGATGGCCACGAAATTGGCTTATCTTCTTGGGCAAAGAGGCGCTGAAACGCGTCACGTGATGCCAAAGGAGTACGGCTATGTTTGAAGAATTCTCCCGACGCAATAGAGCCGTGATTGCGGCTATGTCGCTCGCCGCAACGCACGATTGGGGCGACATTACTCTTGCCGACATCGCAAGAGAGGCAAAGCTCAACGTTGCGGATCTGCGGCGTGACTTTTCCTGCAAGAGCGACATTTTGCGGACGTTCCAGGAGGAGGTAGACGCTCAGGTTCTGGCCAGGGTGAAGCCGGCAGGGCCGGACGAGAGCGTTCGCGACCGCGTGTTCGAGACCTTGATGGCGAGGTTCGACGTGTTGACCCCCTACAAGTCCGCACTGAAGCGCATTACCAGCCATTTGCGCTGCCGGCCTGGAGAAGCCTCGTTGTTGGTCTGCTCGGGGCTGACCTCGCAATATTGGACGCTGTCGAGCGCCGGCGCCAAGCTTGAGGGCGCCAGCGCCTTGGTGCGGGTGGCGGGTCTCTCAGCCGTCTACAGTCAAGCATTCAAGGTTTGGCTTGAGGACAACTCTCAGTCTCTCGACAAGACCATGGCAACACTCGACCGCGGCTTGAACAACGGCGAGCGCGCGCTCAAGCGCATGGAGAAGGCCTGCGGCACATTATGCGGCTTCGTGCGCGGTTTGAAACGCAACCTGAAGCCGAACGATGGGATGAAGCCCGACCCGTCCACGGATAGCGGCCCGGTTCCATCGTCTGCCTAGCGCAGGGGTCGCGCTTTAAGCCGCCACCAGGTTCTCACAGGCCTTGATACAGGTTTCGCAAGACTCGCCGCACAGCTTGCACACTTCGTGTTCGGCGGCGTGCTTTTCGCATGCCTTGGCGCAATCATCGCAGATATCGATGCAGACTTTGGCGAGCTGCCTGAGCCGCTTGGCATCACTTGCGGCGTAGCGTGCAAGAGTGGCGCACATGGGCAGCATGGCATTGACGCTGACAAGGCAGTCCTTGAGAGAGGTATCGCCATCGCCCATGAGTTCCACGCAATGGGCGGCACAGGAGTCGCCGCGGCCCACGCAGTCCAGGGCTGTTTGGATCAATTTAGGGTGATGGGTGCCGCCATGATCATGACCTCCTTCCGCCTGCGCAGCAGTCGCAAGCGGTATGGCCAGCCCCGCGACGGCTGTTCCGGCGAGCACTGCCCGGCGGCTGATCGTGGCATCGGACGTCGCATCGGCGTCGCGAGCCTTGAGCGTGGTATTCGGCATGGAAAACTCCTCAATAACTAAACACGGACGCGATAACCGCCGAACTTTGCCCTAGTAGGGAAGGGGGTCGTCGTCATCAGGGCCTGACAGGCTCTCAGGACCTTCCCCAGGAAGTTCGGCATCAATGGCGTCGGGCGAGACCGGCTCATCCGGATCGTCGAGAGGGCCCAGTGCCGGCTCATCCTCGCCGAGGGTGACACCACCTAGAAGTGGTTTTCCATCCTCGCGTTCAATATTGGTACCGCCCTCGCCAATATCAATCTTAATTTCTGAACCCGGCATCTCGTTTTCCTGGAAACCATCGGGCTCTGATTGCGCCAGGGCAGGAAGTGCGCTGGCCATGGCAAGAGTCGTGGCGAGGATCGTGGCAAGTCCGACAACCGTCTTTTGCATGGAAGTTTCTCCGTTAGAAATCAGACCGGCATTATTAACACGGCTTTCAATCCACCGAGAGAAGATTGAGCGAGCGTAATGTCGCCCCCGTGAATGCGGGCGATGTCGCGGGCGATTGCAAGCCCGAGCCCCGTTGATCCCGAGTCCTGGTTGCGGGCGTGATCGATGCGATAGAATGGCCGGAATACGAGCTCGCGTTCATCCTCAGGAATGCCAGGGCCGTTGTCCTCGACGTCGATGGAGAGCATGCCATCCTTCCTTGAGGCGTTGACGCGGACGGTGTCGGCGAAGCGTGCGGCATTGTTGACGAGGTTGGCGATCGCCCGCTTGATGGTGTGACGGCGCACGCGCACGACGAGCGGCTCATTCTTGATTTTTACATCGATGGTTTTCCCATCATGAGCCTGGGCGCTGACCTCGCTCAGGATTTCCCCGATATCGACCCGGCCGATCGCCTCGCCGGAATCTCCTTTTGCGAAGGCCATGTAGTCTTCGAGCATGGCCTGCATCTCTTCCACATCGGCGCGCATGGCGTCGAGTTCCGGCTCCTCCTCGAACATGGCCAGCTGAAGCCGGAAACGCGTCAGGATCGTTCTGAGGTCATGGCTGACGCCGGCCAGCATCAAAGTTCGCTGCTCCACATGACGCTCGATGCGGTCACGCATCTCAACAAATGCATGGGCCGCTTGCCGCACTTCGCGTGCCCCGCGCGGTTTGAAGTCTCGGGGTGTGGGGCGCCCTTTGCCGAAGCTCTCTGCCGCTTGGGCCAGGCGCAGAATTGGCCGGATCTGATTGCGCAGGAAGATGATGGCGACCGTGAGCAGGACGACGGAGGTGCCGAGCATCCACACGATAAAAATGTGCGAGTTCGAAGCGTAGGTCTGGCTGCGCCGCGCCAGCACATGCATGACAGCGTCGTCGAGCTTGATGCGGATATCCACGAAGTCGGAGCGGCCCACCGTGTCGATCCAGAAGGGGCGCCCGATGCGGCGCGTCAACTCGTCGGACAAGGTGGTATCGAGCAGATCAAAAAACGGCTTGGTGCGCACTTGGGGCAGGTCTTCGCCTTTTGCGAAGCGCAAGCGCAGGCCCAAATTCTTGGCTGCGATTGCCCTCAAGATGTCGACGCTGTGCTTGTTCGGAAGCTCCTCATACATATCCATGAGCATGCCGATATTCTGCACGGTGCCGGTCGATAGCCGATGGGTGACCGTCTGCCAATGCCGCTCCAGAAACACAAAGGTCAGCACGGACTGGAGCAGCACCATGGGCGCGATGATGATGATCAACGCACGCGCATAGAGGCCTTTGGGCATCCTGTCGCCAAAACGGGTTAAGAGCGATTTGATCGGTCCTTTGCGCTCTGTCTTCAGAGCGTCTCCCGGGAGGGGGCTGGCGGTATCGGAGATGGCACTCATCACTCGGAATAGAGGATGTAGCCCTTGCCGCGCACGGTCTGGAGATAGACCGGGTTGGCGGGGTCGTTTTCGATTTTGCGTCGGAGGCGATTGATTTGCACGTCGATGGCCCGCTCGCCGCCGCTATCGGCCGCTCGATCCGAACTCTTGTCAGAACTCTTGGCCAATTCGTGGCGGGAGACGGGCGTGCCAGGGCGCTGAGCGAAATAGCGCAAGAGGTCGCGCTCGCGTTCGGTCAGACGGACGGTTTCGCCATCGCGCTGCAATTCTCCACGGCTGACATGAAAGATGAAATTGCCCATGCGGATTTCGCTCGCGGGTGCGGCTTGCGTCCCGCGTCTGAGGATATTGCTGACGCGCAGCAGAAGTTCCCGCGGGTCGAACGGCTTGGTGAGATAGTCGTCGACGCCCGTCTCCAAGCCTTCGATGCGGTGCTCTGGTTCGGCGCGGGCGGTGAGCATGAGGATCGGCACTTGGCTCTCGGTGCGCAGGGCCTTGGCGAAGTCGATGCCCGACTCCTTTGGCATCATCACGTCGAGAACGATGAGATCGAAGGAAAGGCTGCGCATATGGGCGCGCGCACTCTGCGCATCGATTGCCGTTGTCACGCGGAACCCCCGGTCGTGCAGATAGCGCGCCAAGAGATCACGAATGCGGCTGTCGTCATCCACGACGAGAATATGTGGCGCGTTGTCGTCCGGGTCAGTCCCGGGGTGGGTTTTGATGCGTGTCGGCATGGTCAAGCCTTCTCGCCCTTGTTGGTGTTGATCGTCTGATGCAGCGTCGGATTCGTAATGGCCGAAACCTTGGGCCGATCTTCGGCGTTAATCATGGCCTCAAGAAAGCGTCGGATCGCGGCTTCTGCGTCCGGCCCCGCCGCGCCGAGTGCCTCCCGTAGACGCACGAGTTGGGGCGCGGCGAGCCGATCGGCCAGGGCTTTGCCGCGCGCGGTGAGATAGAGCAAACGCTCGCGGCGATCCGAAGCCCCCGCCTTCTGCTCAATATAGCCCTGATCGATAAGCTGTTTGAGCACGCGCGATAGGCTCTGCTTGGTGATGTTCAGAATTTCCAGGAGATCGGCGACACGCAGTCCCGAATGCCGGTTCACGAAATGCAGCACACGGTGATGGGCGCGGCCAAAGCCGATATCCTCCAAAATCGCATCGGGGTCGCCTGTGAAATCGCGATAGGCGAAGAACAGAAGCTCTGCAAATTCATGCAGTTTCGCCTCGGACGCGGGCGCGCAATCAGGCAAAGTCTTTCCTTGCGCACGGGGCTCCGCGCGTTTCGCATCCGGGCTCCAGCGGCCACGGGACAGAGGAGGATTTAGGTCAGTCATGTTGACATATGTTATGGCTTGGATTATGTCAGCCATGTTGACTTAATGGCCCCTTGATACGCCCCGGTGCGCCCATAGGCAAACTCTCTGACGCAAATATTCTGACGCAAGAGAAAGCGGTTGCTTTTTTGGAGTGAGCGGTGTGAGTGGGCGTTTGATTTTGGGGCGACGCTTGCGGCAAGGCATGCGCGCCCTTTGTCGTGGAGGAAACTGATGCCCGGCTACGATCAGCGCGATGGCGTCATCTGGTTCAATGGCGAACTGATTCCGTGGGCGGATGCCAAAGTGCATCTGCTGACCCACGCGCTCCACTATGGCAGCGCCGTGTTCGAGGGGATGCGCGCCTATGACGGCGAGATCTTCAAGCTCACCGAGCACAGCCAGCGCCTCTTACATTCCGCCGAGATTCTCGATTTCGAACTTCCGTACTCGGTCGCCGAACTCGATAAGGCAGCGCGCGAGGTCATTGCGGCGAACAGGCTGACGGATGCCTATATACGCCCGCTCGCCTGGCGCGGCAGCGAGCAAATGGGCGTTGCTGCACAAAAGACGCGGATCAATGTCGCCATCGCCGCCTGGGAGTGGGGGGCGTATTTCGACCCGGCCGCGCGCGAAAATGGCATGAAGCTCACCTTCGCCAAATATCGCCGGCCGGACCCAATGACGGCGCCAGTCCACAGCAAGGCCGCCGGTCTTTATATGATCTGCACGGTGGAGAAGAACCGCGCCGAGCGCGAAGGCTTCGCGGACGCCGTGATGCTGGATTGGCGCGGGAACATCGCCGAATGCACGGGCGCCAATATTTTCTTCGTGAAGGACGGCACGATCTATACGCCGACTGCCGATTGCTTTCTCGATGGCATCACGCGGCGTACAGTCATCGCTCTGACGAAGCAGCGCGGCTGGAACGTCGTCGAAAAGCGCATTCTTCCCGAGGAGCTTTCCGGCTTCACCGAGTGTTTCGTCACGGGCACCGCCGCCGAGGTCATGCCGGTCGGGTCTGTTGGCGAATATAGTTTCAAGCCGGGCGAGATCACGCGCACGCTGATGGACGACTATGCCGCGCTTGTGCGCCCTGCGAAGGCCGTGGCCGCGACGGGGTAGGTCACAGTATGCGGACGTTAGCTGCTACGGATCGGGGCCGCGGGGCGCAATATCTGCCATTTGCGCCATCCCCACCAAAACTCAAGAGCCAGCGAAGCCGAGATTGAAATACGTCACGTCGTACGGACGCAGTTCGACTGTGATAACAATTCGAACCCTACGCAGATCGGTTTTTTCGGTGCTTGGCTCGTCGAGAAGGAGATCAGTTTCCACGGATAGATGGCTAACTTGCCTATCATCCCAAAGCAGGCAGTAGAACGGATCTTCATTAGGTCCTGGCGCACGTCCCATCCACCAACTCATTTGGACTGTTCGGCGCGCGTAGCGCATCGATAAGTGTCTTTATTCGATTATCAATATCGCCAGCTTGAATCACGCTTCCTGGCTCATGGCGGCGGAGAAACAGAATGTCGAGTGAGCACAGCAAAGCAATTTCGTCTCGGACCAGCGGCACGAACCTGTAACCAAACCTGGGGTGTTGCCCGGCCAGGAACTCCGACAAAGGAATCTTGTCTTTCTCGCCATAATCGAAAAAGGCACCGGCCTCTCAAAAGGAGCGGTCAGCAACGTCACCTTTTGGGCTGCGTTTATACGTGCTTAGAAAGCGATTGGTTCGCCACAGGTGCCTTAGCTGTTTGTGAAAGCCACTTCTCATCGCTTGCTTATGTTGAGCGATCTTATCGGGCTCATGGGACAGCGGGTCTCGCTGTGTAGGCCTCAACTCGCCCTCATAATACAGCCTGAATTTCATAGATGGCTCACCGACTTCATAGAGTTCTCACCCAAAATTCCGTCATCCTCCAGGGCGCTTAATAAAGCGACCCTCTTTGGAATGGTGCTCATCCTATGGTTTCGCCTCTGGGTATGTGAAGCACCGCGGCAGGAATATAATCCCATTGTCGGGAGCGGGGGATAGAGGCGGCCTTTGGCGGCGCCGAACCGTGCTAGGGTTGTGCGCTAAAGGGCGCTTTGCGAGGGCTGGTCTTGGGTCGTCATTCGGCTCTTGCTCTTCGGTCTTTTGGCCATGAGTCTTTTGGCCAATAGTGTTTTCGGGCACCAACCATCACTCATCAGTCAGAACGGCATATGCGGAATCAAGCACAGGATCGCTCAGAGCTTCCGGGGGAGGCGCACGACGCCGCGCCCGAGCGCGCCAAATCCGAATGTGCTCCGTCCGAACCCGCCCCGGATTTCGATGAGAATTTTCGCACACGGCTCTACGACCTGTTGCGGTGGCGGCGGGATGTGCGGCGGTTCAAACGGACCGCTCTGCCCGAGGGCGCCCTTGACCGGCTGATTGGGCTTGCCTGTCTTGCGCCTTCTGTGGGGCTCAGCGAGCCCTGGCGCTTCGTGCTGGTGGAGGACGAGGGGCGCCGTGCTGCGATCCGCGCCGATTTCGAGGTCTGCAACAAGCAGGCCCTTGAGATGCAGGAGCCGGATAGGGCAGCGCTCTATGCGCGCATGAAGCTCGCCGGTCTTGATGAAGCGCCGGTGCAGATCGCCGTGTTCGCCGACCGCAAGACCGTGCAAGGCCATGGGCTGGGACGGCTTACCATGCCCGAGACCATCGACTATTCTGTGGTGACGGCCGTCCATACGTTCTGGCTTGCCGCGCGCGTCGAGGGCATAGGCGTTGGCTGGGTGTCGATCCTCGATCCGGCGCGCGTCACGGAGATTTTGGACGTGCCCAAGGACTGGGTGTTCGTCGGGCTTCTCTGTGTGGGCTATCCGCAAGCCGAAGACGACAGGCCAACCTTGGAGCGCGCGGGTTGGGAGCATCGCCACGCACCAGACAGCGTCGTCCTGCGCCGCTGACGTGCTGTCTCGATAGCGAGGCGCAACAACGCAGCTGCGCCGCTATGCGGGGGCGGCCTCGCGCGCCTCGCCATACGCCATGACCCGTTTCAGCCATGCATAGTAGAGAGGGCCCGTGAAGGCCTTGTGCATGCGTGCGCAGCGTTCGGGAAGGTCTTCGCGGATGTGCTCAATGGGCTGAACGCTGTGCCCGGTCGGTTCTCCTGGTGAAATTTGCTCATGAGCTTACTTTGAGGGCGCCGTTTGAAAAGCGATGTCTTCTCATCATGCCTTGAAAGAAGTTCGTCATGGCTCCACGGCTCCCAATCGGCGCCGGGTCCGCAAAGCTAGGTGCTCTCAGCGATCGCGCCAGCGCTCCGCCGCCGCATCGTCTTGCTGCTTTGCCTCGACCCAATTGTCGCCGGAGGGGCCGCTCTCACGCTTCCAGAACGGGGCGGAGGTTTTTAAGTAGTCCATCAGAAAACTTGCGGCCTCGAAGGCAGCTTCGCGATGGGCCGAAGCGGTCACGACCAGCACGATATTGTCGCCCGGCCTCAGCGTGCCCACCCGGTGGACGATCAGCGAGGCTTGCAGCGGCCAGCGCGCATGGGCCTGCTCTTCGATGCCCGCCAGCTCCTTCTCGGTCATGCCTGGGTAATGTTCGAGGGTCATGGCGCTGATGGTGCCATCGCCATCGCGCACGGTCCCGGTGAAGGTGACAATGGCACCGATCCCTTTGCGGTCCTTTCGCAGCGCCTCAATCTCTTTGCCGATCTCGAAGTCGTCAGTCTGAACGCGGATCACGTTCAGCCTCCGGTGACTGGCGGGAAGAAGGCGATTTCTTGTGCCCCGATGATTTTGGCATCATGCCGTGCGTGGGTCTGGTCGATGGCCACGCGGATGGCCGCATCTTGCTCGAACGCATTTTCGAATTCGGGCCCGCGCGTCTTCAGCCAGGTGACAAGCTCGGCGACGGTCGCAATCTCTTCAGGCACAGCCACGTCCTCCGAGGCGATGCCCGTCTTCTCCTTGACCCAGGCGAAGTAAAGAAGGCGCGTCATGTCTAGCCCCTCACTTCTTGTCCGTCATCACGTGGCTGGCGGTGGCGCGCAGATAGTCGTAGCCCGTGTAAAGGGTGAGGACGGCGGCGATCCAAAGCAAGCTCAAGCCGAACAACGTCGTGTAGGGCCAAATCTTATCGCCCGCGGACCCTGCCAGCAGAAAGCCAATGGCCACCATCTGCACGACGGTCTTCCATTTGGCGAGCTGGGAGACGGGCACGCTGACGCTCAAAGTGCTAAGAAACTCTCGGAGCCCGGAGACCAGGATCTCACGGCTAAGAATGATGACGCCCGCCCAGAGCGACCAGCCCGCAATGGTCTGGTTGGCCGCAAGCATCAGCAGGGCGGCAGCAACGATCAGCTTGTCGGCAATGGGATCGAGCATTTTGCCGATGGCGCTTTGCTGCTGCCAGGCGCGGGCAAGATAGCCGTCGAGGAAATCGCTGACCCCTGCGGCTATGAAGATCCACATGGTGAGCCAGCGGCCCCAATCCGCGGTCACGAAGAAGCAGGCGACAAGCGCGGGAACCGCCAAAATGCGCCCATAAGTAAGGATATTCGGCAGGCTGGCGAAGTGCTTTCTGTTCGCACCATGCCGATCCGGCAACCCTCGTCCTGCCAATCCCTGTTCCGTCATATCTCGCTCATTCAACTCAGCTGAGCAGTCAGCATACTGCAACGCACCGCATTCCTAACCGCGTTCATGGAAAAAATCATGGATGGTTTTTGCCATGTGCGCGCTGATCCCGCCAACCGCTTCCAGATCGGCGATGCCGGCGCGGCTCACGGCCTTGGCCGAACCGAAATATTGTAGCAGCGCCCGTTTGCGGCCCGGGCCAATACCGGGCACCTCGTCGAGCGGCGAGGCGGTGAAACCCTTCTTGCGCCGATTGCGATGGGCGCCGATGGCAAAGCGGTGGGCCTCGTCGCGGAGTGTCTGGATGCAATAAAGGACCGGGTCGCGGGCGTCTAAGAGCAGGGGCTCCTTGCCCCGACGATGGATGCGTTCCCGGCCTGCGTTCCGGTCCGGGCCTTTGGCCACGGCAGCAACGACGATTTCCGGTAGGCCGAGTTCATCGAGGACTTCGTGTGCTGCAGAGAGCTGTCCTGGGCCCCCGTCGATCAGAACGAGATCCGGTTCGGTCCAGCCCTCACTCTTATCGCCGTCGCGGTCCTTGATGAGGCGGTTGAAGCGGCGGGTCAGCATTCGCCGCATCATAGCGTAGTCATCGCCGGGCGTGAGGTCATCCCCCGTCATATTGAACTTGCGATACTGCGCTTTCATGAAACCGTCCGGCCCCGCCACGATCATGGCGCCGACGGGATTTGTGCCCGAGATGTGGCTGTTATCGTAAACCTCTATGCGCTCTGGGGGCTCGTCGAGGTCGAGAACCTCTGCGAGGCGGGCATAGATCGCGGTCTGTGAGGCATGTTCGGCCAAGCGGCGGGCCAGGGCTTCTTGCGCATTTACCCGTGCGTGCTCGACTAGTTCGCGCTTCTCGCCTCGTTGGGGCGTGGTAACCGTCACTTTGTGCCCCGCTTTGAGTTCGAGCGCGTCGGCGAGAAGGCGGCGCCCGGCGATCTCATGCGAAAGCAAGATGTGCCGCGGCGGCGGCTTATTGTCGTAGAATTGGGCGATGAAGGCTTCGAGCACCGCATCGGCTGGCAGGGCCTTATCTGCGCGCGGATAATAGGCACGGTTGCCCCAACTGTTGCCGCTGCGGAAGAAGAAGACCTGAATGCAGGTCTGGCCGGCGTCTTGGTGGGCGGCAAAGACGTCTGCGTCTTTTACGGTATGCGGGTTGATGCCTTGTCGCGACTGGATGTGGCTGAGGGCCGTCAGTCGGTCGCGGAAACTTGCCGCTCGTTCGTAGTCTTGCGCGTCGCTCGCCTTATTCATTAGTGCGTGCAGGCGATGTTTGACCTCATCGCTCTGACCGCGCAGGAAGCGCAGCGCCTCGTCGACCAATGCGCCATAGGCCTCTTCGGAGATTTCACCGGTGCATGGCGCGCAGCACCGTTTGATCTGGTAGAGCAGGCACGGTCGCGTCCGGGTCACGTAATAAGAATCCGAGCACGACCGCAGCAGAAATGCGCGCTGCAGCGTGTTGATGGTGCGGCCCACGGCCCCGGCTGACGCAAAAGGACCGAAATACTCACCTTTGCGGTTGCGGGCGCCGCGATGCTTCACGATCTGCGGGACGCCGTGATCGCGCGCAATCAAGATAAAGGGAAAGGACTTGTCGTCCCGAAGGATTACGTTGAAGCGAGGCTTCAGCCGCTTGATGAGGTTCGCCTCCAACAGAAGCGCCTCCATCTCGGTCTTCGTGGTGACGAACTCCATGGTCGCCGTATCCGCGACCATCCGCGCGATGCGATTGTTATGGCCAGACCCGCGCGCGTAGCTCAGGACGCGTTTTTTGAGATGCCGCGCCTTGCCCACATAGAGTACCTGACCGTCGCAATCGAACATGCGGTAAACACCGGGGCCTGGGGGTGCCGTCTTGGCATAGCGAGCGATCACGGCCGCACCCGTCTCAGCGTCGCCTGAGGGCGAGGGGTCTGGGGTGCTTCCGAGTGTCTCGTTTGCCATGGAATGGGGTTGCGCTGTCGCGGGGTGGTGGTTCTAAGGCGGAACCGAATTTCAGACTAAGGCGAGTTTCAAACTATGGGTTGGGGCGTGCCGCCTTCAAGGGGCGGGGGTTCGACTTCAGCAGGCCAAGTCCGGTCTCAAGCGCGGATCAGCTCTCGTCTGAACGCCAGTTCAGGTGTCGTCCCCCGTCCAGGGCAATCATTTGCCCCGTGATGGAGCGGGTCTCCAAGAGAAAGCGGACAGTCGAGGTGATGTCGCCAAGGGGTACGGCGCGCTTCAGGAGCGTGTCTTGGCATTCCCGCTCGAAGTCTTCCTCCGTCTGCCCCTGATAAGGCAGGACCGGACCTGGCGCGATCGCATTGACCCGAATTCGGGGCGCGAGTGCCTGGGCGAAGGTTCGAGTTGCAGTCCAAAGAGCCGATTTGGCGATCGTGTAAGAGAAGTTGTGCGGATTGAGTGCGTGAACCTTTTGATCGATCAGGTTGATCACATTGCCTTCCCCATCGTCGGGGAGGGCGCTTGCGAAGGCCTTGGTCAAAAAGACGGGCGCGCGCAGGTTGATGTCCTGATGGAGGGCCCAGCCTGCCTCCTGGACGTTGTCGGGCCAGTCCCATTCGAAACGGGCGGCGTTATTGATGAGGCAGTTTGGGGGCCCGAGGGCCTGCGAGCAATCTGAGACGAGACGCTCGACGTCTTCCAGGCGTGCAAGATCTGCCCTCAAGGGCGCCGCCCGGCCTCCCATGGCCTCAATGTCCGCCACGAGGCTTAAAGCATCGGCCTCCGAGGACTGGTAATGGACCCCGATACGCCAGCCGTTTTGCGCCAGATCGAAGGCGATGGCCCGCCCGAGACGGCGCCCAGCACCAGTGACCAGAGCGCACGCTTCTTGTGAGTCGGCAACCATGCTGTCCTTTGTGACGATGGGGCGAGCATCGACCCTCAAACGTGGTTCGAGGGGTGTGGGGGGCACTCTAGGAGACGCTTTTCAGCAGAACAAGTTGGCTTTGGAGTGCGAAAAAATACGCATGAGCCAAGTCGCGTATGTCCATTGTCTTTGACGGCGAAGCTGGGTTGCTCCCAAACTGCGCCTAATGCCTATCTTGTGTGCATTCTGCATGAGCATTTGTCGCAACTG
The DNA here is from genome assembly GCA_942491645.1 of uncultured Alphaproteobacteria bacterium. GTDB lineage: Bacteria > Pseudomonadota > Alphaproteobacteria > Rhizobiales > Methyloligellaceae > Methyloceanibacter. Next base: position 113,741 of record CALOBK010000008.1, read on the forward strand.
TGCAACCGAATAAGCTCAATGTGGCGTCAAAGACCTTCAATCAGTGCAGAATAGTCACACTAGCGGGGGAGTTTTCAAAAGTCCCTGCTTTTTCATTGCTTCGGAGGGGCTGCTGATTATTGTCAAATCCACGAAGGACGTTGCGCAGCAGAGACGCGATAGCGGCCCACAACATCCTCAGACAACGAAATCAATCGTCAGGGACAGGCGAAAAGCAGGAGACTAAACAATGGTTCGATGCAGAGAAGCAGGGATTTTTAAGACGACGATTTTGGGGGCAGCCCTGATCGGCGGTATGGCCCTCCCGGCACATGCAGAAGAGTTTTCGCTCGGTGCTTCGACTGCAATGACTACAGATTATGTGTTCCGTGGGATTTCGCAGACGGACAATAATCCTGCGGTACAGGGCTCGATTGATGCTACCTATGGCATGTTCTACATTGGCATGTGGGGCTCCAATCTGGACTTTGGTGGTGGACCTTTCGGCCAAGACATCGCAAATGTCGAAATCGACTACTATGCAGGTATCACTCCCGAGTGGAGGGGCATCAGCTTCGACATTGGCGGCATCTTCTATACCTATCCGGGGGCCTGCGACAGCTCGACATGTACTCCCGCCGGACAACCGGGAGCAGAGTTCGACTATTTCGAGCTCAAGACCGGCGCTTCGTATACGTTTGGCGACTCCTTCACGGTCGGTGTTACCAACTACTGGTCGCCTGAATTCTTCGGGGAGACCGGAAGCGCTGACGCCGTCGAGGTGGGTGCCGAGTACACCTTCGGCACGATGATGAACTTTTTTGACCCGAGCATCAGTGGCTTGGTGGGCTGGCAGTTCATCGACCAAGGTACGGATTATACCTACTGGAACGTTGGCTTGACTCTCGGGTTCATGGAGAACTTTGCCGCAGATATCCGCTACTGGGATACAGACCTGAGCACAGGCGGGTGCGGCGGCTTAGATATCTGTGATGAGCGCCTCGTGGGTACGCTGAGCGCTTCTTTCTAAGACTTTGCTGAGATAAATTCTCACCTGAAAAGGGCGCCTCTTCGGCGCCCTTTTTTTGGTGTGCGAACACCAACGCTGCTCCATAGGCTGCTGTCATGAAAGAAATACTGAAGAGCGGTGGTGCTCCGAGTGGCGGTGGAACTGCTCAACCAGACGCAATCGCCCGGGCCACTGCGGTCTACACGCCGTTTTCGCTGACTTTCTACGACACCATCGTGCACGGCCTGTCCAACCGCTTCGCCTGGGCCTGTCCCACATCAAAAATTCTGGATCTGTACAGGAGGAACCTGTCCGCCAACCATTTAGAGGCCGCGGTTGGCACTGGATTGTTCCTCGACCGTGCAGCTCAGTCCTTTGACCGGCTCGCTCTGCTTGACATCAACCGCCATTGTCTCGAATGCGCGGCGCGCAGGCTTCGCCGCTTTCGGCCAGAATGCCGAGTGGCGAACCTTCTCGCTCCACTTGCTCTCGATCTGCCGCCCTTCGATTCCGTGGGCCTCACTTACGTGCTCCATTGCCTGCCGGGGACCATGGCTGACAAGCTCCCGGTCATCGATCATTTGAAGCCGGCGATGGCTGACGGGGCGGTGTTGTTCGGCGCCAGCATTCTTGGCAAGGCCGTAGAGCCGAATGGGCCGGCGCGCGCCTTGTTCCGCCTCTATAATAATAAGGGCGTGTTCAACAATCTCGAAGACGATCTTCAGTCGCTACGATCAGGACTGGAGAGGCGATTTTCGCAAATCGATCTCACCCAAATCGGTCTTGTGGCGCTGTTTAGCGCGCGCTGAGAAGCGCAATGCGTGCCCAGGGTTTTGTTGTGCCCGGGGCCTCGGCATCGCCATTAACCTGCCACTAACCATACGAAGTTTCGCCTCGCTCCCTCGTTAAGGAACGGTAAGGGGCGGGCTCTACCCTACGGGGCGTTAGGTCTTGGTCCGGCAACGGGGTGTTGCTGTCGGGTCAGGTCTCGAATCGTTGAGGGAGTCTGTTATGCGTACGCGATTTCAACGAGCCGCCACCTTTATTGCCACATTCACCGCCTGTGCCACGGCGTCCGTCGCCGCTTTCGGCCAGGACAGCTATGACTTGTACGGTTCACAGTCGTTCTACGATTCATCGGCCGTGCAGTCACAGGACCTCTTCGAGGGCTGGTGGCTCGGTGGTACGATCGGCGGATCGACGGTGAGCTACAGTCTTTCTCCTGATTCAGTGTCCTCGGACGGCCTCATTGGCGGTGTCATCGGCGGCTATAGCTGGCAGCATGGGCCGTTCGTGCTTGGTGTCGAGGGCGACTTCCTTGCCTCCGACATCAGCGGTGGCGGCCGTATCAACAACGGCGCCAACAAAGTCAGGGTGGGCTTTGACAGTCTAGCGGACGTTCGCCTGCGCGCCGGCTACACGGTTCTGCCCAACCTCCTCCTGTTCGGTACGTTTGGTGGCGCCTGGGGCAATGGCGATCTCTATATTGGTGGTCCCGGCGGGGTGTTTCGCGAGGAGACATTTTTCGGCTGGAGCGCCGGCGGCGGCGCGGAATACGCCTACGACAAGAACCTGAGCCTCCGCTTCGATTATCAATTCACGGATTTCCAGTCTGAGACGATATCGTATCCCGGCGGGAAACAGACCTTCGACCCCGACTCCAACACCTTCCGCGGTTCGGTCATCTATCGCTTCTAAGGTGCAGGCACCTCGATCGTGTCCAAGGAGCACTCGCGCTGCTGATTCTCGTTGATCCCGCAAACGCCAGGCTTGAGGTCACGGTCGAAACATATCCGGAGATTGGATAATTCGCCTCGCTTGCACGAGACGGAGAGCGCATCCGCGCTCAGCCAGCTATTGGCGGCAAGGAAGGCGCTCTCGACCTCGCGCGGGGAGAGGGTTTGATCTTCGGTGGGTTTAACAAAACCCGGCGGCACCTGGACCCGATAATAGAGCTTCCGCGCAAGGCTGAAATAAGCCTCCGGCGTCAGGCCCGAACACGTGCCGTGCGTGCGGTATTCGTGAATGATGAGGGTCTTACTTGGCATGATGTCCGACATTTGATCGATCCGCGCGTTCTCGACCCAAGGGCGTTTACCGATGTCGCAGTGGGTTGGCCACCCCTTTTTAAACTCGGGCCACAGGCCGTGCAGAATGAAGCGATCGATCTTCTCCGTTCCGCAATGGGGTGTCGGTCATGATGTCCGCTGGCATTGCAAAAAGACGGAAGCCAGCTGAGCGACAGCACATAGTAGTCGAACTTGCCTGGCGGGCTGTTGTGGATCAAGGCCACGGCGCCGCCCGCAAATGCGGTCCCAACAAGAAGCGCGAGGGTCGCAAGCGTCCGTCTAGCTTTCAACATCGGTCTTGCCCAAAAGGTGCAGAATGCGGGCCCAACTTCGCGCGCCTTTGTTAAAGCTCGTGAGATTGTACTTCTCGTTCGGCGAATGGATGCGGTCGTCTTCCAGCGCGAAACCAACGAGAAGCGCATCCATGCCAAGCCGGGTCCGGAACGACTCCACAATCGGTATGGAAGCGCCACAGCCGACAATGACAGGCGCTTTGCCCCATTCGCCTTCCAGCCCCTTGGCTGCCGCGCGAAAGGCATAGACGCTTGTATCGAACCCGACGGCGGGCGATCCGCCTTCACCGTCATAGGTCACACTCACATCTGCCGGAAGGCGCGCAGCGATGAAACGGTGCAGGCCATCAATGATATCCGCAGGGACCTGGCCTGGTACGAGGCGGAATGAGATTTTCGCGGACGCTTGCGATGGGATCACGGTCTTGGTGCCCGGACCGGTATAGCCGCCGATGATGCCGTTCACCTCGACGGTGGGGCGGGTCCAAAGCTGCTCAACGACACCGCGATCCTGTTCGCCGGCAGGTACGCTCAAGCCCACGTCGCCGAGAAACGCACTCTCATCGAAGCCGAGCGCGCGCCAAGCGTCCCGCTGTTCATTTGAGGGGTCGGTCACGCCATCATAGAAGTTTGGAATGGTTATCCGGCCAGTATTGTCGTGTAGATCGGCGATCAGCGTGCTGAGAACGTGAATAGGGTTCTGTGCGGGGCCGCCATAAATGCCCGAGTGCAGGTCGCGCGATGGGCCAGTCAGAGTGACCTCGGAAAATGCCAAGCCGCGCAGGAACGCTGTTATCGCTGGTGTCTGTGCGTCCCATTGGCTCGTATCGCAAACGAGTGCGATGTCGGCCTTTAGCGCCTCGCCGTGAGCCTGAAGAAACGGCTCGAGGCTTGGGCTGCCGGATTCCTCTTCGCCTTCCAGAAGGATGGTGACATCGACGGGCAGCGCACCGGTCGTTTTCATCCAGGCGCGGCAGGCCTCAATGAAGGTCATGACTTGACCTTTGTCATCGGATGCACCGCGCGCGACGATGACGTCACCGTGCTGCGCATCGTTGGCGATCTGTGCTTCGAAGGGTGGGACCGTCCAAGCCTCTAACGGGTCCGGCGGCTGCACATCGTAGTGGCCGTAAAAGAGAACATGCGGGCGAGGGCTTCCGTCCTTGCCGCGCCACTGCGCCACGACCATAGGTTTGCCGTCTGTCGGCTCAACGTGTGCTTCAAACCCGATGTCGCGCAAAGTACCGGCAGACCATTCTCCGGCCTGAAGGCACGCGTCGTGATAGGCCGGGTCAGTGGAGATGCTCGGGATGGCGAGAAACTGAAACAAGCGCTCCAAGGCAGATGCCTGGCCATGCGCGAGACATTCTAAGACTTCGTCAAGCAAGAGCCCGTCTTCCAAGGCATCGTCTTGCAAATTCATGGCCTCGCCTGTTTCGCCACACTCAGTTCAAAAAAACACCTGCCGATGACGACAGCGTCAAATGACGCCACCATCGCGGCGGGTCAATAGCTTGAACTGTGCGAGGGACTATTCGCCCATTTGGACGTCAATGGCCTGAGGCCCTTTGCCCCGGCGGTCCGGTTCTGTCTCAAACGTAACACGTGCCCCTTCGTCGAGCGCCGGAAGCCCCGAACTTTGTAATGAAGAGATGTGTAGAAATACATCCTTGCCGCCATCGTCCGGCGTAATAAAGCCGAACCCTCGCGAGTGATTAAAGAATTTGACCGTACCGGTCTGACGCATGGGAAGCTCCTTTCCCGTTCCAATAGACCCGCACACGCGCGGGCGCATAGGCAAGTCTAGGAAACGGGAAAAGAAACCGCGTCACGTCCCAAGGAGCGAGCGCGGCCAGCCTCTACCCTGGTTCGCAGTCTGCCCAATAAACCGAGTCACAATAGTTGTGTCAGGCGGTTTTGTGCAAGACCCCTTGTCGGGGCAGCGTCCAGGTGGAACGAGCGTCTAGTTGGGATAGGGCGACTGGTTTGGCGGACCATTGAGGGTATAGCCGCCAGGCGAGTAATCGTAGCCGGGACCGAAATCTCTCGGCTGTTTCGGCATTTCCGGCTCACCCCAAACGTCGCTCAAGGTCCACGATGTTCCGCCAATGGCTGGTCCTCGATGGGGCTTCTTGAGAACGCGGACAGAGCGTTCGCCGTCCTGTGCATCGGCGGTCTCGATGGGGAGCCCTATGGAGACGGCAACGATGATAGCCGCGAGGGGGAGCGCTCTGACGAGCGCGGTGGGCGTGAGCATTTGGGTAGCCTCCGATCAGGCTGGGCCCGTTTGGCCCGCTTTCGAATCCTCAGTGTATTGGCTCTTCACGTGATTTGCACGCCCGATCGAAGATCGCCTCTTCGAAGCGCCAATCTCGTGGCGGACTATGCAGGCTTTCCCTCAATGTGCCTATGGCTTTTGTGCAACGTTCGAGATTGTTCTGACCTGAGAGGAGCGCAAAAAAAGGGACGCTTGGCGCAGCCCAAGCATCCCCTCCATGTCTCACCCGCACGCTTTATGGCGGGCCGCGTCATTGAGCTGGCTAGTTCAGCCGGGTCAGGCGAACTTTCGCCGTGCCTGAGCTGACCATGCCGATCTTGGCCGCGGCGGCCTTTGAGAGGTCGATCACACGGCCGCCAGAGAACGGGCCGCGGTCATTAATCCGCACCACGACGGCACGGCCATTTCTCAGATTTTCCACGCGCACCTTGGTGCCAAAGGGCAGGGTCCGGTGGGCAGCGGTCATTGCGTTTGGGTTCATACGCTCACCGCTCGCGGTGATTGAGCGGAGCGCGTACCACGACGCGTGCCCCACCTGGGCTGCGTTCGCGACGCTAAAGGGCAGCACCAAGGCTGTCGCAAGTAATCCCAAAATCAATAGTTTAGCGTGCATTTTGAACATGCGTTTTGGCTCCTTGCGGTCTTTGGGAGGTTTTGTCGAGGCGCTGGCCGCGATTACGCTGACCGGTGGCAACCTCTTTATCGCTCCGGAAATTGACGGACGAAAGGGGCGGAAACCCGGCTGGGCCACGGTCTTTGAAAGGCGATTTGCGGGCGTGGCAGCCACGTTTTCGCCAAATATTACAGAAGTTTAAATGTTCCTGTCGCGTTGGGACTGCGTGGCTGCCGTGCTCGTGCGAACGCGACGTTGCCCATCGTAGGTGGAGGCAGGCTAACGGCGTTATCTTGGATTTCGTACTTGCCGCAAACTGCCTTCGCAGTTGCCGCAAAGCGTGCCCATGCACGCCTTAGAACTAGGCTGTGCGAAATGGTGCCCAAACCTTTGACACTGATCAGCTAATCCTTGCCCTTTTTCATCCGCATTGTCACACTCTACTGTAGAAGCAATAACCAAGTGGGAAACACCAAAGGCGACGGAGAAATGGGACAAGAAAAGACGGTTCTTGAATGTAAGAGCCAGTATCTGCCAGGTGACGCCAACGGGGCGGAGCCAATGACCGGCGCGCAGGCTTCTCATCTCAAAACCTTAGCAGACGAGGTGCGGGAACCAGGCGCGTTCGAGCAAGGCTTGAGCCGGAGGGAGGCTTCGCGGCGCATCGACGTGCTGATGGATAAGATACGGATGGGGGAACTTCCGCCGCACACCGACTAGGTGCGGTTGGAACGGACTTGGTCATGAGAGAATGGGGGTGCGCACCCCGCGCGCCTCTCGTTCTGGTGTTCACAAATTCTGACATCGTCATGACGTGTGACATCGCTGTGACAAGCGAGCTTTTGCTATCCGTTGTCGCGCGCCTCTTTGGCTTGACTGATGCCGCCTGACTGGGTTCAGTGGCGCGCATGACTCGATATTCTCAAACATGCATTTTTTCTATAACGGCGCGCGCTGGCCTGTGTGCGGTGCTGCTGTTCGGTTCCGCGTCGAGCGCCTTGGCGCAGCAGTGTCCTGGCCCTTCGGGCTTTGGCAAATGGCTGCAAAGTTTCAAGCAGCAGGCGATCGCAGAGGGCATTTCTCCCCAGACCGTCGCCACGGCGCTGAACGGCGTGACTTACGACCGGAAAGTGGTTGCAAAGGACCGTGCTCAAGGCGTGTTCGCCCAGGACTTCCTCACGTTCTCAAACCGTATGGTCAACAAGAACCGGTTGGCGTCCGGCAAGGCTAAGCTGCGAAAGTATGCGCAGACGTTCAAGCGGATTGAGGACCAATATGGCGTCCCCGCTCCTGTGCTTGTGGCCTATTGGGGTCTAGAGACCGATTTCGGAGCCTTTTTGGGGAATATGGACAGCATCCGTTCTCTGGCGACATTGAGCTACGATTGTCGAAGGTCGGAAGAGTTCAGCGTTCAGCTGGTGGATGCGCTGCGCGTTCTTGATCGGGGCGACCTCAGCCGTAAGCAAATGCGCGGCCCGACCCATGGAGAGGTGGGGCAGTTCCAGTTTCAGCCCAGCACCTATTACAAGTTTGCTGTCGATTACGATGGAGACGGTCGCCGCGACCTCGTTCGGAGCGTGCCGGACTCTCTGGCGTCCGCCGCCAACTATATCACCGCGAAGGGATGGCAGCCCGGGCAGCCTTGGCTGGAAGAAGTCATCGTGCCCAAGAACCTGCCGTGGGATCAGGCGGACGTGACCATTCAGCGGCCCCGGCTATTCTGGTCGCGCTATGGCGTGAAATACCGCAATGGCAAGCCTGTGCCGGCCGACAGCATGCCTTCCGCGCTACTTTTGCCAATGGGACGCGATGGGCCGGCATTTCTCGCCTATCCGAATTTCATCAACGTCTATCTCGACTGGAATAACTCGCTCGTCTATTCCACGACGGCTGGTTATTTCGCCACGCGGCTCGCCGGTGCGCCGCCGTTGCGCCGGGGCAATCCAGAGCCCTTCACCGCAGCGGAGAACAAGCAATTGCAGCGGCTTCTCCAGCAGCGCGGGTATGACGTTGGCAAGGTCGACGGCGTCATCGGCGCTGCCACCCGTAAAGCCATCCGCGCTATGCAGATTCAATACGGGCTCCCTGCGGACTCTTATCCAAGTCACACTCTCTTGCGGAAATTGCAGGCTGGCGGTTGAACACAACCAACCTGCTTCGTTTGCTCGGCAGGGACCGTTACTTCATCTTGCGCCAGATCAGATGGTCGAGAGAGATCGCCCCTGGCCCGAGCGCGAGAAGTAGGAACAGTACCGCGAACCACAGAATGTGGTCAGGCCAGCCTGAGGGATAGACAAAGGTCTGGATCACCGCGACCATGCCGATAAAGGCCAAGGCAGTCAGGCGCGTCGCAAGGCCGACCAGCAGCAAAATTGAGCCGATCAGTTCCTGGTAGGTGGCAAGATAGGCCGCGATTTCCGGTGGGACGACCGGCACTTTGTACTCTTCGCGGAACAAGAAGAACGTCGTGCTCTTCACCTGCAAAAAGCCGTCGATCTTGGTTTGGGCGGAACGCCAAAACACGCCCGCCACGGACAGCCGCGCGATCAGCGCGACAAGGCTGTAAGGGATACGTTCCGCAAGCCGGCGGCCGGTCTCCAGCCACTCAATCAATATGGACATCTCAATTCCCTCGTTCGTGTCGGTGTTGTTTCACCGTCACGTTAGCCGAGGTTGTCGTCATAGATGGCTCATATCTGCTCACAAGCGCTTGAGCCATGCGTCATCGCCGCAATACGAAAAAGCCCGGCTCATGGGCCGGACTCTTCAACGTAAAGACTCTGGCTTTCCAATCCGCTCCGGCAGGCCGCGCTGGCGTGCGGCGTTCGAGGCGTCGGAGACGGTCTTTTTGCGGAAAGCTTACTTGTAGAGCACCGGTGCGGGCGGCAGGTCGGTGACGAGAGCCTGCTGACGATGGTGGAAGCAACCCCCAAGGGTCATTGTCGCGGTAATAACCGCAAGAGCAATAATGGTGCGCATGATTGATTCCCTCTACGCGTTACGTACTCAGTTCGGTACGTACTCACTTTCGCTCAATAGCCTTGAGAAACCGTTAAAGCGCGCGCCGGTTTGAAACAGACTCATTTTTTGGGCGTTCGTCCGGACCGGAACGGCAATAAGCCCGGCGCTCGCGCCGGGCTTCCCGTTCGATAGGCTACCCTCGGGTCAAGGGTAGGGAGCCAGGTGTCCGGTCCGTGTCTTGCGCAATCGGTCGGCGCATGTGGCTGAATACGCCTTGCCGCGGACGATCTCTCTGCCCTGCTCAAAGACTATGATCGCGACGAGAAGCGGCTTTGCGTTGGATCAAGAGGGAACGCGCGGGCCGGCTAACGGCCCTTGCCCTTAAACGCGCGCGTGCCGGGTTTGCCGGACTTCGAGCGTGGCGGCGCCTTGCGCAGAGGGACCTCGCTGTTGTGGGGTCCCATCTCGTCGAGGGCCGGCTTGTGAGGACGTGAAATGTCAAGCGCTGTGGCGGAGCGTTCAAGATCCGACTGCCGCGCCAGCGGATCGTTGGCGATCGCAAGTTCCATCTGGCGTAGTCGCTTCACCTCGTCACGCAAACGCGCGGCTTCCTCGAATTCGAGATCGGCTGCGGCCGTGCGCATCCGTTTTTCCATGTCGGCAATGACACTCTCGATATTGTGGCCGACAGTGCCGTCCATGCCTGCCTGCCCGCCTTCGCCAAAGCCGACGCCGGCATCGACCAAGACGTGGTCGCGCTCGTAGACACTTGAGAGAATGTCGCCGATATTTTTCTTCACACTTTCCGGCGTGATGCCGTTCGCCTTATTCCAGGCCACTTGCTTTTCGCGGCGGCGTGTGGTCTCCGCCATGGCGCGCTCCATGGAGCCCGTGATGCCGTCAGCATAGAGAATGACCTTGCCGTCCACATTGCGCGCGGCACGCCCGATGGTCTGCACCAGCGATGTCTCGGAACGCAGAAAACCCTCCTTGTCGGCGTCCAGAATGGCGACCAGCGCGCATTCTGGAATGTCCAGACCTTCACGCAAGAGGTTGATGCCGATCAGTATGTCAAACGCGCCAAGCCGCAAGTCGCGAATGATCTCGATCCGCTCCAGCGTTTCGATGTCCGAATGCAGGTAACGCACGCGCAAGCCTTGCTCATGCATGTATTCGGTCAAATCCTCGGACATGCGTTTCGTCAGCGTCGTCACGAGCACGCGATATCCTGCGGCGATAACTTTGCGCGTTTCGTCGATGAGATCGTCGACCTGGGTGGTGGCAGGGCGAATCTCCACAGGCGGGTCCACGAGCCCCGTGGGCCTGATGACTTGCTCGGTGAACACACCGCCTGTCTGTTCCAACTCCCAGCCCCCAGGGGTTGCTGAGACATAGACGGTCTGGGGGCGCATAGCGTCCCACTCCTCGAAGCGCAGCGGACGATTGTCCATGCAAGATGGAAGGCGGAATCCGTATTCAGCGAGCGTCGACTTGCGCTTGTAGTCGCCCCGGAACATGGCGCTGATCTGCGGGATGGTCACATGGCTTTCATCGGCGAATATGAGGGCGTTGTCAGGAAGATATTCGAACAGGGTCGGGGGCGGCTCGCCCGGTTTACGGCCCGTGAGATAGCGCGAATAGTTCTCGATGCCAGCGCAGGCGCCAGTTGCTTCTATCATCTCAAGATCGAAGAGGGTCCGTTGCTCCAGGCGCTGCGCTTCGAGAAGACGGCCCGCGCCATTCAACTCTAGGAGGCGCTTCTTCAACTCGTCCTTGATGCCACGGACGGCCTGTTTCAACGTCGGCTTGGGCGTCACGTAGTGTGAGTTAGCGTAAATTTTGGCGATAGAGAATTCGTCGGTCTTGGCGCCCGTCAACGGGTCGAACTCGACGAGGGATTCGATTTCATCGCCGAAGAGCGAGACTCGCCAAGCGCGATCCTCCAAATGAGCGGGCCAAATCTCGATGGTGTCGCCGCGCACGCGGAAACTGCCGCGGACGAAATTCGCGTCGTTGCGCCTATACTGAAGCGCAACGAGATCCGCCATCAATTGTCGTTGTTCGAGCTGCTCGCCGCGCTTCAGACTGAACGTCATCGCCGTATAGGTCTCGACCGACCCTATACCGTAAATGCAAGACACGCTCGCCACGATCACCACGTCGTCGCGCTCCATCACCGCACGGGTCGCCGCATGGCGCATGCGGTCGATCTGCTCGTTGATGGAAGAGTCCTTCTCGATATAGGTGTCGGTGCGCGGGATGTAGGCCTCCGGCTGGTAGTAGTCATAGTAGGAGACAAAATACTCGACCGCGTTGTCGGGGAAGAAGCTCTTGAATTCGCCATAGAGCTGCGCGGCGAGCGTCTTGTTGGGTGCGAGAATGAGCGCTGGCCGCTGCGTTTTCTCGATGACTTGGGCCATGGTGAAGGTCTTACCCGAGCCGGTGACGCCAAGCAGCACCTGGTCGCGTTCCTGAGCATCGGCCTGGGCCACGAGTTCGGCGATGGCTTGGGGCTGGTCGCCTTTCGGCTCCATCTCCGACTGGAGGTTCAGCGGAATGCCGCCCTCGGACTTGTCTGGGCGCGCGGGCCGGTGCGGCGTAAAGGCCGCGATATCGCCTGTGACCAGGGGATGATCTTGAATAAGCGGCTGCTGAGCTTCGCCAAACCCGGGCGTACGCCGGTCGCCCGATAAGGGCATGGCGGCGGCTTCACCGGTGACGGCGCGCGGTTCTGCGCGGGATCCAAAGGTCTTTGGCGGGCGAGGGGGCATGTCTGCGAATATGGTGTCGGCGACGAGGCTTGGCTAGGGCATCTGAGCTGCTAAGGCCGTGGTTGCGATGATGATAGCCATCCAAAAAAAGGCCACGAGCTGCGCGGAAAAGAAGGCGAAGCGTACGCCCACAGTGGCCTTGGTTTCGGGAAAAATCATATGAACCAGGCTTTGTCCGATACGAGCGATCAAGATGGCGATCGCCAGTTGGTCGAGCCGGGGCGTATCGATCCCTGCGATGGCGGCAGTGACAGCGAGCGCGGCATAGATGGGTAGGTTCTCTACGCAGTTCGCGTGCGCGCGCATAGCGCGGCAATAGATTGGCGCTCCCTCGTCCACGCCACCGCGGAATTCGGTCATCTCGGCCTGGCCCGATAAGACGCGATGCACCCGGTAGATGCCGACCCCGAAGAAAAGAACCAGCAAGGTCCATATGGAGAAAGCCAAAAGCACCCAAAGGGGCGTCGTCATTACGGTCTCCCTATCCTTCCAGCTCCTCCCGGACCTAAGCATAGCTGATAAGGGCGAAGAGCACCGTGCCACCGGCCACATTGCCGAGCAGGGTCGGGATGAAGAATCCGCCGAACGCTTGCCCGAACGTCGCCTCGCCAATGAGGGTCATATATATGGCCTCGACCGACCCGGCGATAATGTGAGTGAAGTCGCCGAGCGCGATGACGTAGGTGATCAGGGTGATAATGAAAATCTCTGTCCCCTCTGAGGAGGGAAGCATCCACACCAGCGCGGCGATCAGCCAGCCCGAAACAATGCCCTTCAAGAACATCTCGCTTGGGCTGTTGGCCATCAAATGACGACCAATCTCGGTGATCGCGGTCTGGGTTTGGTCGGAGAAGGCCCCCGAATACGCGAGAAAGGCAGCGAAGAGAAAACAGCCTACGAGATTGCCTGTGAGCACGATGCCCCAAAGGCGCAACACATCCCAGATGCCGCTCCAGTCCTTCCGGACCATGATGGGGAGCACGGCTGTCAGCGTGTTTTCTGTGAAAAGCTGCTGGCGTGCGAGAATCACGATTAGAAATCCTACGCAGTAGCCAAAATCGGTGATCACCGCTGCGCTGGGGTAGCGATGTAAGTTTCCCTCAAGCAGTGCTTGAGAGAGCACGGAGAAACCGATGGATAGGCCTGCCGCGAGGGCCGACCACCAAAGCGCACTGAATTTGCGAGAAAGCTCGGCCTCGCCTTCCAAGCGGATAATCTCATAGACCACGGCCGCACGGATTCGGCTGCGCTCCTTGACCTCTTTGGTTTCCCGCCGAGTCAAACCCTCCGGTGCGTGAGGTTTTGCTTGGCTTTGCTCTTGCTTGGCACTTGAACCTTTGCCGGTCATAGGCTTCCGTGTCGCTGAATGTTGAGCCTCGCCAGAGAGTATCGGACCCGGCGGCGCCTTCCTATCAAATCCGACGTCAATGATGAAAGACCAAAATGGAAATTGGAGCGTTCAAACTCACACTTCTTTCCTTGTTGCACGGCACGCATCTGTCGGTTCTGGGCTTCATTATGATGGTGGTGGCGGTTGTCTATTCGGTCGGACTAATGCTCCTGACCCGGTATCGCTACGGTGCTGATCGCCTCAAGCTCAACAACGAAGTCGCTGGGTTTAAGTTTGCCGTGATCGGCGTGTTGTATGCTGTGATGCTCGCATTCGTGGTCATTGCAGTCTGGGGGGACTACAGCGACACCGAGGATGCGGTGAGGGATGAGGCCAAGGCGGCTGTGGACTTGTACCGTGTCGCGACGGCGCTCCCTGGGCAGGGCGAAGAAATCCATGAGCGTGTGTTGGCGTATGTAAAAGCAGTGCGAACCAAGTCATGGGATGCGATGGCAGTTGGTGGACGGAGCGAGCAAGTCGCCAAAGAGCTCAGAGCCTTGAACAGGTCGATCATTGAACTCAATCCGAAGAACGACAAAGAAGCCGTGCTCTTTCGACATTCGCTCGATTTGTTGACCTTGGTGACGGACAGCCGGAATGAACGGCTCGACAGTGCCGATGGGTCGGTCCCGGGTATTCTTTGGTTCGTTTTGATTGTTGGCGGCTTGATAACGCTTGGCTATCCCGCCTTCTTCGCGGCCTCTAATGTGGGCGCTCAAGTTTTGATGACGGCTTCGCTCGCGGTGCTGGTTGCGTTTTCGCTGCTCTTGGCGCTCGCTTTCGATTTTCCGTTTACAGGCAATCCGCATATTTCAAAAAGCCCCTTCGCAGACGCGCTATTGCAGATGGACTGAAGAGGGCGCCTGTGATCGCTGGCTGGACTGAGCCGCCGCGCTCGTCCGGCGTGCAGAAACCGCGGCAATCGTGCTCGTAACACACGGACACATCCATGCGCTCAAACATCAATTGTGCGGCAAACATCTTTCTGACGTTTGCAGTGCGCGGATCGAATTGTCTTGATGTGCACGATGTTCAGCGCATGCCGCCCATCAATACGAATCGGCTTGCGCTCGCGATGCGCAAATCACAGCGCATCGAAATCTTGCGCGAGAGACTCGCATGTTGATGTTCAACGAAGTGCGGGTGTTGAATTGCTAGCCGTCGTTGCTATGTGCGTATACTAAATAAAAATATTTCACTTGCCATGTGGTACGGCAAGCCTGGAGCACAAGTGAAGCGTCATAGACCGTACGCGTCCTCGTGAACGGGTCGCTCAGCGACACCAAACAGCATCGGAGCAAACCATGGCTACGAGAACAACTGGGAAGAAACGCACAACAAGTAAGAAGGCAACGGCACGCAAGGCTGCGGTGCGCCGAACAGCGAGTGCGCGTCGCGCGCCAGCGCGCAAGTCCACTGCACGCAAGACTGCGGTTCGGAAGACAGCAGCGCGCAAGTCCACTGCTCGTAAGACGGCGGCTCGCAAGACTGCGGTTCGGAAGACAGCAGCGCGCAAGTCCACTGCTCGTAAGACGGCGGCACGCAAGACTGCGGTTCGGAAGACAGCAGCGCGCAAGTCCACTGCTCGTAAGACGGCGGCTCGCAAGACTGCGGTTCGGAAGACAGCAGCGCGCAAGTCTACAGCTCGTAAGACGGCGGCACGCAAGACTGCGGTTCGGAAGACAGCAGTGCGCAAACCTGCGGCGAGGAAGTCGCCCGCTCGTAAGAGTACGGCTCGCCGTTCAACGGCGCGCCGGTCGACAGCTCGCAAGAGCACGACGCGAAAGTCCGCAGCGAAGAAGTCTGCACGAAAAGCGCTGGCCCGAAAACCGGCCTCTAAGAAGGCGGCTGTAAAGAAGACAGCGGTTAAGAAAGCAGCGGCAAAGAAGAAGGCTGCCAAGAAGTCTGCCGCCAAGAAGCCTGTCGCCAAGAAGCCTGCCGCCAAGAAGCCTGCGACCAAGAAGTCTGCTGCCAAGAAGTCTGCCGCCAAGAAAGCGGCCGTGCGGAAAACGGCGGTGGCGCGCAAGGTTGCGGCCAAGCCGCGTGCGGCCGTAAGATCCGCAACGCCGAAGAAGGCCTCGCCGAAGCCAGAAGCTGCCAAGATGATGGCACCGGCGGCATCGCCGGCTCCGAAGGTCGTCTCACCGCAGCCTGCAGCCCCGGTTCGTCCGATCACGCCGCGGCCGCCAATGACGCAACCGGCACCTTCGCCTACGCCGTCGCCAGGAGCAGGTGGTTCGGCGCCGCGCCCTGGGGGTCCTGCACCCGGCATGCCGGGTTATGCAACCCCGCGTCCACCGATGCCCGGTTCGACGCCCGGTCCAACACCAACCCCGATGCCCTACCGGCCATCGTGGGCGCGGGACGACGACTAGGACGAGACTGCATTCGAAGACAAGAAGGGCCGGCTTTGACGTCGGCCCTTCTCTTTTTTCACAGGCACGTATGGTCCGTTCGCGCCGTGATTCTCACACGCCTCTGAAAACATTTCCGATCGCTAGGATCACATATGCGGCAATCGCGACCCCGAACTTGTACTCGCCGATGATGGGAAGTGGCATGAAATTGCTCAGAATGGCCAAGATGGCCAGAACAATTGAAATGACAAAGACCATGGTCGTTGGTGCAGATAGACCCATGTTCAAACCCTCCCTCGTGTTGACGTGTGGACTGTAATCGTTTTCTGTGACTTTACGAGCACGGAGCCGTGGCGGCATCGCCACAGGATCGGCCGTTCTCGGGGGGCTCATCTCCAAGAATGAAGGAGACGTTGTGATGGCGCCGATGATGCGGCTTGTCCTAGGGCTTGGTGTCCTTGTTTTCATTCTCTCGGCGGTTGCGCTGGGGCTACCCGCCCATGTCACGGCGACAAGGTCGGTGGTGATCAATGCGCCGGAATATGTGATTTTCCCCTACGTCAACAATTTGCGGCGCTACCAGGAATGGGCGCCCTGGGCCGACCGAGATCCGGATCTCAAAGTGACCTATTCCGGACCGCCCGAAGGCAATGGGGCGAAGGCCGACTGGGTTAGTGACGTTCCCGCTGTGGGTAATGGCAGTGTCCAGATTCTCGAGTCCAAACCATCCAGCAGGGTGAATCTCGCCGCGAATATCAAAGGCCTTGAGGGCAGAAGCTATTTTGAGCTCTCTCCGGCCGGAGCGGGATCAAAGGTGTCTTGGTCCTTCGGGTTTGACACGGGCTCGAGCCCCATCAAGCGTTGGAAAGGACTGATGCTCGATCGCTATATCGGCGAGGAATACAAGAAGGGGCTCGAGAAGCTCAAGCAGAGGGTCGAGGCCGACCGAGCTCCAACAACGACTCGTCAAAACGCTCCTGCTCCTGCCCCCGCAGCTGTTCCAGCTCCAGCACAGTCTGCGCCCTCCGGCGGCGAGACAGTTGTTCCAGAGACAACCCCAGCGCAGGCGCCGCCACAATAGATCGTGTGAGGGGTCCAAAGACGGTGTTGAGGGTTAGGCGTCGCCGGGACGTTCTCGCCCGCGAAATGCACCGTTAGAGGTTCCGCTGATCGTCCGCAGCCATTGCCGCTGCGGCATCCTGATCAGCCTGCATAATAAGGCTCTCAAGCGGACCACATTCGAACAACCCCGATTCCCCAGCGGCATCTCCTGCTTCGTCTGATGCGAGGTGCGGGTCCACGACGGGGCGTCCCGTCACATGATAAATGCACGTGGCGCCGTCGTTTGCAGTGAAGGTGATCCTGTCGCCGATCCCGACCGTGCCTGATCCGATGTTGCCAAGTGCAATGTCGCCTTCGATCGGGCCATTGATCGCTTTATTATTCTTCGGTTGCCTTTTGGCCTTTTGCTTTGGTGCGGCGGATACTGCCGATGGATCCCGCATTGCTGCGCTAAGGCCGAGGCGCCGTACCTTGGCGGACGGTGCAAGCGACAGGTTGGCCGAGACGTCTTCCCAGGGCCAGTGATCCGGCGCCGATTGGCCTGTGAGGGCTTGGTCCCAGGCACTTTGACGCAAGGTTTGGGCAAGTCCGTCCTGGTTTAATACAGGCCAGGCATCCCGCATCTCAGCGGTGCCCAAAAGAATGGCAAACGCCGCACCGGCGCCCAGACCGGCCTTGACCATGGTGCGCGGTCGAATCGACTGAATTAGAAGGTCCACTGACCCCCGAAATGGCATCAGATCTTCCTCCAGGTCGACTGCGGCGAGATGGAATTGCGGCGTTCATGACGCCACGAGAGCAGTGTTATCCCGCTCAGGGAGAAAATCAGAAAGACCAACATTTCCAAGTGTTCTGTCATTCCCTTGCCGACCGTTTTGGGCCTGATTGGCCTGGTTCGACCCTTACGGGTTCGCCGACAACGTCATTGGCACTATCTGCCGCATCTGCCGCACGAAACCTGAGTCTAGCATATAGTTGCGCCCCCGAAAGGGGCCCTGACGGTTTTGTGTTTTCGAAGAATTGAGCCCTACCAATTTGTCCAGAGACGACCGGGCAGGGCGGATAGGGTTGGCCAAGCGGAAAGGCCCAAGATGTTTGCGCCTCAAGACCTTCGCGCCCCAGGACCTTCGCGCCCCAGGACCTTCGCGCCCCAGGACCTTGGCGCCCCAAAACCCTTGCGCTTCAGGAGGCTTGAGCGCCAAAAGTTCGTCGTGCAGAGCTTTGCGACAGCCTTTCGTGGCGCACCAGAAAATCATTGAGCCACCCCGTATAGGTTCCAATCCCAATGAACCGGGACAATACGGCATTGCCGTAACGGCAATGTGGGGTCCCGTCACATATGTGGCTCAAATCAGATAGCCCCTCAGGGTCCCCGTTGCTGCATCGCACATCAAATCCGGAGCCTATTGTGCATAGCACTTGCAGCGCGCCCAGCGCCCGCATAGGGTTGGCCCGATTTCCCCGCAACTCGCTTGCAAACTGCAGCCCTCTGGCATCTTCAGGAGTTCTTCATGGGATTGGTCTCCCGCACGCTTGAACGGGTCAAGCCCTCGCCAACCATGGCGATCACCAACAAAGCGCGCGAGTTGAAAGCCGCTGGTTTCGACGTTATCGGCCTTGGCGCTGGCGAACCCGATTTCGATACCCCGGACAACATCAAGTCGGCAGCCATTGATGCGATCAACCGTGGCGAAACCAAATACACCGCCGTGGACGGCATCCCCGAGTTGAAGCAGGCGATCTCGGAAAAGTTCGCGCGTGAAAATGGGCTCGACTATCAACCGGCCGAAATCACCGTGGGCAGCGGCGGCAAGCACGTGCTTTACAACGCACTAATCGCAACGCTCGATCCTGGCGATGAGGTCGTGATCCCGTCGCCATATTGGGTGAGCTATCCCGACATCGTGCTGCTCGCGGGCGCCACACCTGTCGTTGTCGAGACAAAGCTCGAGGATGCCTTTAAGCTTACACCGGAGGCGTTAGAGCAGGCGATTACGCCGAAGACGAAGTGGTTCATTTTCAACTCGCCGTCGAACCCAACGGGGTCTGCGTACACGCGCGAAGAGATTAAGGCACTCACCGACGTGCTACTTCGCCACGAGCGCGTCCTTGTCCTGTCCGATGATATCTACGAGCACCTCGTCTATGAGGGCTTTGCCTTCACGACGCCCGCTCAAGTGGAGCCCAAGCTCAAAGATCGCACGCTGACATTGAACGGCGTGTCTAAGGCCTATTCCATGACCGGCTGGCGTATCGGCTATGCGGGCGGTCCGGCTGCGCTGATCAAGGCCATCGGTAAACTCCAATCCCAATCGACCTCGAACCCATGCTCGATCAGCCAATGGGCGGCCGTCGAGGCCTTGCGTGGGCCGCAGGACTTTTTGACGGATTGGGTGAAGGCCTTCCAGGAGCGGCGCGACCTTGTTGTGTCCATGATGAACGATGCGGAAGGCTTAACCTGCCCAACGCCTCAGGGCGCGTTCTATGTCTATCCATCCTGCGCGGGCGCGATCGGCAAGAAGACGCCAAAGGGCGATGTCATCAACGGCGACGCGGACTTCGCCACGCTTCTTCTCCAAGAAGAAGGCGTTGCTGTGGTGCACGGAGAGGCGTTCGGCCTATCGCCGTTTTTCCGCATTTCCTATGCGACTGGCCTCGACGCTTTGCAGGAAGCCTGCCACCGCATTCAACGCTTTTGCGCAAGCCTCACTTGAGCGGTCTATAATAGTCCCGAGGAATCAAAGGGGGGTGGCGCCATGTCTGATAGTGACAGTATGAAGTTCTCGAAGATTAGCACTGCGAACCAGATCGCGGGCAAGATCATGGAGATTCGAAAAGGTGCCGTCACTGCCATCGTCTATGTGCAAATCGCTGACGAGACCATGGTGGAGGTGAGCGTCACCATCGCCTCGCTTGAACACCTTAAGCTCTTCGAAGGGAAGTCAGTGGCGCTGATCATCAATCCCGTCGATATCATGATAGGCTGCGAATAGAGGCTCCGATTCCCAATCCCGTCCGGGCGCTTGCGTTGTGAGTCGTTTTGGCTCGCTGGGCCGTCGTTTCGGTTGACCTCAGGATTTCATGGACAAACGCGTTACCGATGAACCAGGAACTGCGCCCGACCGATCCGCGCGCGTGCTCCGTCTAACGGACGGGCGGCGTATCGGCTATGCGGAATATGGCGCGCACGACGGGATACCTGTCCTCGCACTTCACGGGACGCCGGGCGCGCGCACGATGTTTGCTCTGATGGACGATGCGGCACGTGCGAAGGGGATTCGGATTATTGCGCCGGACCGGCCTGGCTACGGCCTATCCGATGCACATCACATCGAGACGCTTGCAGAAACCGCGCACGACATTGAGACTCTTGCCGATGAGCTCGGCCTCGACCAGTTTGCGCTTGTGGGATATTCCGGGGGCGGGCCGCACGCGTTGGCAGCGGCGCTTCATCTGAAGAAGCGGATCACGCGGCTCGCTCTCATCTCGACGGTTGGTCTGGTCGCCGATGGCGAGCCGGTATCGATGTCCGGGCTGCACCATTTCATCTTTTCCTATTTGGGCCGGTGCCAATTCGCGGCGAGTGCGTATTTCCTCGGCGTGCAGTCGATGATTTTCTGGGTACCCGGCGGGGCCGAACACTTCTTGACGCAATACGCAACGGACTCCGATCACGCCGTGCTGCGGCGGCCCGAGGTTCGCCGCACTTTGGAGACGAGCATGCACGAGGGGTTTAGCGGCTCCATCCAAGGGGCCGTCCAGGATTTGCGGCTCTATTGCCAGCCCTGGGACCTGCCGCTCCATGAGCTCGAAACACCCGTGGTGATGTGGCAAGGCAGCGCGGATACGATCGTGCCCCCGGAAGCCGCTTATCGCCTCGCGGACGCATTGCCCGATTGTAGGCTCGAAGTGGCCGAAGACATGGGTCATTATTGGCTTTTCGGAGCTGTCGAGGCTGTCTTGGCCTCGATCCATGCGGGTCCGCGTTCCAAAACCGCCTCGAGAATCGGTCTTCGAACCTGGTTCTGAAATCCATGACGGTCGCGTTCACCCATTGCGCGCTTCAGGCAGCGGATCTTGATCGCTCCATCGCGTTCTATGCGCGCTATTGCTGCATGACGATCGTCAAGGAGCATGGGGAGGGGCCTAAGCGTGTGGTCTGGCTCGCTAGCCCGGGTGCGGACATGCATTTTGTCTTAGTGCTGCTGGGCGGTGGCCGCCCACGCGAGCGGGATGCAGGAGACATGACCCATTACGGGTTTGGCGTGGCAACGCGGCAAGATGTGGACAGGATCGCGGCGCAGGCGAAGACGGACGGGTGTCTTCTCTGGGAGCCCTTCGAGTACGCTCCGCCCACAGGCTATCTATGCGGCGTCTTGGACCCGACCGGATATGTGGTTGAGTTTTCCTACGGGCAGCCGCTCGGGCCGCATGCAGACAACGCTTAGAGCTGCCGTATCAGTTCGCGCTGTAGGTCCGGCAGCAGCAATCTTTCAGCCCGTCGGACCGGAAGTCGCAGATCAGCTTTTCCTGCGCACTCCGGCAGGCTTGGGGCGCGGCATTCGCCGCGAGCCCTCTTTTGCATGACTGCGTGTACGGGATGCAGTGCCCGCCAAGGCGCTCGGAATTTGCCGGACAGCCGCTGGACGCCGCCGCCGCGCCACCGCTGGCGGCACCTGCAGCGGGTGCGGAAGGCTGCGCGTCATCGCCTCCGCCCCATAGGCCGCCACCACTCCATAGACCACCGCCGGTCGATCCGTCTGACTTTCTCTTCGGAATTTTGTGCATCTTGCCGCGCCGGATCGCGCCGCTCTCGTTGCGGCAGCGATAGCCGTCGGGCGTGTCGCCGCAAACGAATTTGACGGTCATGACATGAGAGGCGCTTGGCAAAGGCGGACCTGAAAATGCAGGTGCGTGCGCCCGGCCCAGGAGTACGGGCGATATCCAAACGAAAGCCATCAGTGCCAAACCGCAAACGAGACGCATGAAATCCCCTCCAACTCTTGGGCGCACCATATAGGAGAGGGGCCGCAGCGGCCAACAGAGGGGCTCTCGCGGCGCCCCCAACTGGGGATAGGCTGGAGGTTCCTGGCCTCGGCGCTACTTGACCTTCTCGACGTCGTTCAGAACCCAGGATTTGTTGAATAGACTGTCCTCGGGGCCATAGAGGCGGAAGATGAGCATGAAGTCCTGACCGGTTGGAATCCAGTTGGACTTGAACCCCCCGGCGGTTCCGGCGCGAAGTAGATGTCGACCGTGCCGTCGTCTTTCACCGTCATGGACTCCTTGTCGAGCGAGCCTAGTCCGACCGGATCTGCATTCTCGATAAAGCCTTTGGTTTTCATCGAATAGGCTATCGCCGACCAGAAGTCCTTGGCTGGCACGTCTTTCGAGACTCGCAGCCGATAGGTCGATTTGCCGTCGAGCGGATTGCCCTCGGTGTCCTTGAGGCCCATCAAATAGAAAGAGCCTTTGCCGAGGACTTTCGGTAGGCACGTTGCCCAGAAGTATGCACCGCCAGCACGCTCGTCGATCAGAACCTGGTCGTCGGTGACAAAGGGAAACCCCGCCGCAGCCTGCTCCTTGGGGAGGTTGAGGGCCTGCCAATTGCGGTCGTTCCCATACGGTATCAGTGCTTTGCCCGACGACGTGAAGTAGGCCTGCATTTGTGCATAGGCTGTTTCGATGCCTTCCAGCAGGGCCTTTGTCATGACCGGGCCAGGTTTGAAAGGTCTGCCCTTCTCAATACCGATGCCGGCGAGGAGGCCCATCATTGCCTTATCGCGCTCAAGGATTGGCTCGTTCTGGACGACCGTATTGATGTCCGTGAAGAAGGAGAGATCATAGACGGGCAGCGTGTTGTATTTTTTTGGGTACGCATCAATGAACGTGGTCTCGGGGGGATTGTCGGCTGCCGACAGCGGATAGACCTTTAGCCTCTTAGCATAGGCAACGGCCTCTTCGAGTGTGCCGCCGTTTTGTGAGACCGGCCGAAAAGCGAAGTTTACGCTGTAGGTATCGGGTCGGAAAACCAGGTGTACATCTGGAACCTCGCCGTCATAGCCGGGCGGCAGAAACAGATATTTGCCGCCCTTTCCCTTGTCGTCACCAGGAGGGCTGACGTCGGCGATTGGCGTGTCCCACGCATTGACGAACGTACCGAAGTAGCTCGTCTTTTCATCCGCGGGCGGCACGTCGACAACAATCGGGCCATCTTTTGTAGAGAGCGACGCAATCACGTAAGGAACGTTGTTGTTGGGGATCAGAAACCCGTGCCAGGATACCATCGGCTTCGAGAAATAGACAACGTCGCCGATATCGCCGCCAAGGTCGCGTTTGGTGGCAAGCAAGATGTCGATGATGCCGGCCGCTGGCATGCCCCAAATGGCGGCCTGCGTGGCGCGCTGTACGGCAATTTTATATTAGATCGAATCCGATTTCAGGTCTTCGGCGGCAACGACGCTGTTGGATGCAGCGACCGTGAGCCAGAGGACCGACACCGCCGCTGCGATACGCGAAAATTTCTTCATCATTAAATGTCTCCGTTTGGGGGCGGATGAGTGTTGCTGATCTTCATTTAATCTCGTCTGCCTCGCCCGGCCGCTAGGGCGTGTCGAGGCAGACATTGAGCGGGCCGCAGATAAGCACGGGTATACTCTAGTCTTGCCAGAGCCGCCCTCGCTTGTCACGATGCTGTTGTTGAGGCTCGCGGAAGGAGTAAGGGCCGGTAAAAAACGGCTCACCTTGCGCGCATTGCCAAGGGAGGAAAGTATGGGCCAAGCGCAGGGCCAACCAGCCCGCAGCGCTCGCTGCATCGCACTGGTTGGCCCCTATCTCAGCGGTAAGACGACACTTCTTGAAGCTATTTTGGCGCGAACGGGCGCCATTAATAGGCAGGGCACAATCGCCGCCAGCAACACAGTTGGCGATGCATCCGACGAGGCCCGGCATCACGGCATGAGCGTTGAGCTCAATGCCGCAACGGTCGAATTTCTCGGCGACTCTTTCACATTTCTCGATTGCCCGGGCTCGATAGAACTCCAAGCCGACGCGGCCAATGTATTGTCGGCGTGCGACGCGGCAGTCGTCGTGTGCGAGCCCGACGAGAAGAAGGTTCCCGCACTGCAGCTCATCTTGAAGCAGCTCGAAGATCGCGGCATCCCGCACTTCCTGTTTCTGAACAAGATCGACAAGGCGGAGACACGCGTGCGCGATATCGTGCCGATGCTGCAACCGGCCTCCACAGTGCCACTCGTATTGCGGCAAGTGCCAATCTGGGAGGCGGGAATTGCCACGGGCTTCATCGATTTGGCGCTGGAACGGGCCCATGTGTATCGCGAGCATGCCCCCTCCGAAGTGATCGAAATGCCCGCCGCTCTTGCCGAACGCGAGCAGGAGGCGCGCTTCTCTATGCTGGAGCAGCTTGCCGACTATGACGATGAGCTGATGGAGCAGCTCTTGGAAGATGTGCCGCCACCGCGCGACAAGATCTTCGATGACCTTGCCTCGGAATTGCGTGAGGGTGTGATCTGTCCGGTTCTTCTGGGCTCGTCGGAAAACGGTAACGGGATCGTGCGGCTCTTAAAGGCGCTACGCCATGAGGCCCCATTCGTGGATGCCACAGCCGCGCGTCTCGGCGTCGCGGATGCTGCTTCCTGTGCATTCGTCATGAAAACGTTCCACACCGCGCATGCTGGGAAGCTCTCGCTTGCCCGTGTCCTCACCGGCAAATTCGCCGATGGCGATGCGGTCCATGGCGGCGCAGAGGATGAGCGCATCGCGGGGACGTTCGAGCTTCTGGGCCAGGACCCGGTGAAGCGCGGACCCGCAGTTCCAGGCGACACGGTGGCGTTCGGTCGTTTGGAGAGCGTGAAGACGGGCGACACATTGTCTACGGAGAAAGGCGCTGTGCCCAACGTTCAGGCCGGGACGATCACGGAGCCTGTCTTCGGTCTTGCGCTCGTTGCCAAGGAGAAGAAAGACGATGTGAAACTCACCGCAGGCCTCGCGAAAATCATTGAGGAAGATCCCTCAATATCCATCGCCCACGAGCAGGACATGGGGCAGATGGTTCTTTGGGGGCAGGGTGAGATGCATTTGAGGGTCGCTTTGGAGCGCTTGATCCGAAAATACGGCGCGGGTGCGGCCACGTATCCGCGGCGAATTCCCTACAAGGAGACCATCCGGAAATCAACCGAGGTGCGTGGTCGTCACAAGAAGCAGTCTGGCGGTCACGGCCAGTTCGGCGATGTCGTCATCGCCATCAAGCCACAGACACGTGGGCAGGGCTTTGCCTTTTCCGAGAAGATAACCGGTGGTGTCGTGCCTAAAAACTACATCCCGTCGGTCGAACATGGCGTTCGCGACTTCCTTCAGTCGGGCCCGTTGGGCTTTCCGGTGGTAGACGTGGCGGTCTGTTTGATCGATGGGTCTTACCACTCGGTCGATAGCTCCGACATGGCGTTCCGTCAGGCGGGCCGGCTCGCAATGGCCGAAGGCATGCCCCAGTGTCAGCCTGTGTTGCTGGAGCCGGTCATGTTTGTAGAAATCGCTATTCCCTGTGAGGCCACACCACGGGTCAACTCCATCGTCTCCTCCCATCGCGGGCAGATCCTGGGCTTCGATGCGCGCCCGGGCTGGCCGGGTTGGGACGTGGTTCAGGCCAATATTCCGGAGGCTGAGATCCAGACCCTGATTGTGGAACTGCGCTCGGCGACTGCTGGCGTTGGAACGTTCCAGGCCCGTCCGGACCATCTGGCCGAGCTTGTCGGCAAGGCCTCAGACCAGGTTTTGGCGCATCGGCGCGACAAGGCTGCCTGATGAGTGGTCGGAGCTATCTGAGAGAGACGGGGCCGCCGGAAAGGGGCCGCAGCCACCAAAAGTGGTGCCTTGCCCTTGCCCCGCCCGGCTTGGACCGGTAGACGAATAAGCCGAATTCTTAGTCCGTTGACCGTTAGATAGAGGGTTTTTCCATGACTGTATTCCCAGCGCTTGAAATTCCAGAGACTCTTGCCGCCGGCCCCGGGCCTGGCAACACCGATCCCCGCGTGCTCGAAGCCTTTGCCAAGGCCGGTGTTGCCGACCACATGCAGGCGGACGTGTTGCGCGGCATGATCGAGGCCAAGCACATGCTCCGTGAACTGTGGGGGACGAAAAACCTCTACACGTTCGGCGTTGCCGGAACAGGCTGGAGTGGCCTGGACAGCGTGCACAGCCTGATCCTGCCGGGCGACAAGGTCGTCACCTTCGCCAACGGCACGTTTTCGGGTATTGACGATTTGACCATCCGCATCAAGGCATCGCCCCTTGAGGCGCTTGCAGCGGATTCGCTCGACCCTCACCCCGGCAACGTTCACACGGTGACCGTGCCGCACGGGGAGTCCGTTTCGGGCGAGATCGTTGATGCCGCTCTTGCCGAGCACAAACCCATGTGGGCATTCATGGCCCATTGGGAAACAGGTTCGGGCCGGGTCAACGACATCCAGGGTTTCTCCGATGCCTGCGTGAAGCACGGTGTCATGGGCATTGTTGATGCGGTGTCGAGCCTCGGTGTGGGCGACTTCAGCATCGACGATTATCCGGGCGTTGTTGCCTGGGCGTCCTGTCCGCAAAAGGGCGTGCTGTCCTTGCCGCTCACGTATGCGCCGGTGAGCTTCACCGACAAGGCCATTGAGGTCCTGAAGCAGCGTGGCGCGTACACCTTCGTGCACCATCCGATCTTCGAGGCGCGTCACTGGGGCATTATTCAAGGTAAGGATGTGGACACCCCGACCTACCATCGGACCCATTCCGGCTACGCTGTGGCGGCGTTCCATGAGGCGCTGCGTATCATTCTTAGCTATGGCCGCGCCCGCAAGGCATCGGACTACAAATATCATGAGGCCGCGCTGCGCCAGGCCGTTGAGGCCATGGGCTGCGAGGTGACCTCGAACATGCCAAGCCTCGTGGTGCTCAACCTGCCAGGCAAGCTCGCCGGCCGGGAGAAGGAACTGGTCCAGGGCGCCCGCGCGCAAGGCTTCGGTATCTGGCCGACCTTGTCGGAGCCGGTTCAGGTCCGCATCGGGATCCTCAACCAGCTGTCATCCGAGCAGATCGGTGAGATCGTCAGCCGCTTCGCCGACGCCATGCTTGCCATGGGCGCGGAGTTCGATAAGGCGGCGGTGATGAACCAGCTCAAGTCCTACTACGCCAAAGCCGCGTAACCAGGATCACGCGTGGCTGGTGCCCGTCATTGGGGGCCAGCCACGCCTCTTTTTGTTCTTTCCCTAAAATCGCTCCATTATTCGAAAAGCGGCCGAAGCTGGCCGCGGGGGCAAACCCGAAAACCAGCTGGGGCAAGGCGAGGGGAGTGGGGGCGGCCGCGAACGTGGAGCAGGCGTGGGGGGGGGCGGGAGACCAGAAGGGAGGGGGGGGGAGGGGGGGGGGGGGGGGCGGGGGGCGGGGGAGGGGGGAGGGAAGGTTTGGGCAACGGCGAAATCGCGGTGCTCTAATTGCTCCGCGGGTGGTCGTTTCTGGCCCCGCCAGGCACCAGCTGTGTGCGCCTCCCGCAGAGGGATTCGGCGGGGGGGAGGAGGCCCAACGGCGCCAGTTGGCAAGTGGGCGCGGACTACCGGAGCCGCCAGGCGCAGGCCGCTGAAACGTTCCGCCCCAGATGCCACGACTTGCCGCGCGAGCTTCGCTTTCGGCGCCCGCATAGACACGGCCTGTCTTGCGGCCGAGATCGATCGCGTAGCCCTCACGCACCATGGTCTCGCCGAGATCCGGGACACCGCTGGCGCGGCACTGGGCGACGTTGCGGCCATAGCGGTCGGTGGCCTTCTCCACACATGAGACCTCGCCGCCTTTGATGAGCTTGGCCAGAGCGGTCTTTGCCGCGCGCCCGCAAGCCCAGTCCTTGCCTTTTTCGTCCGTGCAGCTCTGGTGCAACTCGGGAGCGTCAATGCCGAAGATGCGGTATTCCTCGCCGCTGCTCGCCCGCAGCGTATCGCCGTCGATGGCGACGATCTTAGCGCCGGGACCGAACGTCTCCGGCGCCAAGCTACAGTAGCGCTGAAGCAGCAGCACAAGACCCAGAACAAGCAGAAGCGCGATGGCTTTGCCGAGCTGCTGGGCAAGCGTCTGCTTGGGTGATTGCGAGCGCCGGCTGCGGGACCGGGACGAGGTCCGGCGGGCCATTAGCCGTTGTCGATCTGCAGGCCGATGATGGCGATCGTCTGCTGATAGACGCCTGCCGCATTCCAACCCTGGATCGCCCGATAGTTGGGTTGCCCTGGCTGATAACCGGCGCCGGGCTGCCAGCCATGGCCACGCAGGAAGTTGGCCGTGGAGGCCAATGCGTCGGCCTTGGAGTTGAGATCAATGCGGCCGTTGCCGTCCCCATCAACCCCGTAAACCAGAACGTTCTTGGGCAGGAATTGGGTATGGCCGACTTCGCCATGCATCGCTCCACGCTGTGCGGCGCTCAAGCGTCCCCGATCGATGAGTTGTAGTGCGGCGTAGAGGTGAGGTGTGAAAAAGTGGGGGCGCCGGCAGTCATAAGCGAGGGTGGCCACGGCCGACAGCGTGTTCTGCTTGCCCATATAGCGCCCAAAACCGGTCTCCATGCCCCAGATGGCCAGCAAAGGCCCTGGCGGGACGCCGTATTTGCGCTCGATAGCTTTGAGTAGCGTTGCGTTGGAACGCTTGTAGCGCTTGCCTTGCGAGGCGATGGCAGCTGCGCCGCGCTTCTTCATGAACTGATTGAGCGACAGCTTGAAACTATGTTGTCCGCGGTCGGCCTTGATGGTGCCGTAGGAGTATCGCGTCCCCATCAGCGCGCTGATGCCGCGCTTGCCGATGCCGTTGGCCTTCGCCTCCTTGGCAAAGGAGCGCTTCCATTTTTCGAAACCTGCAGCGGTGTTGCCGCATCGGGCCGCGAGCGCCGGAGCAGCTGTTAAGACCAGGAGAGCGCTCGCCAGCGCGATCAGTCGAGTATACGCCATCTGGGTCTTCCCTCGCTCTGGAGGCTCATGGCGAGACGATAGCGCCGAGCCGCCCTTGGTGTTTCCATTTAAGTAGAGCGTTCTCGTTCTAATTTTTGTTTCGCTCTTTCGGTTCACTTGAGTGTGCTCACGCCATGAATGTCTGTCCAGAAAATGCCAAGACGGCATTTTGGTCCGGGTTCCCGCGCTCGAAGACCCGTCAGACCCTTCGAAATGTGCGCCGTGCCTACCGGACTCCTTTTAGCGTGAGGATTCCTGGCTTGGCAAACGCGCCTTGACCGGGGCTCATTCCCTGAAGGGCAGGGCAAACATGCTTTAGCCATTTTGGGGGGAGTCAACACCATGCGAATCAGTCATGATTCGCATCATGGTAGTTCCATCGAGACTTGCGGCCGAACGAATGACGGTCAGTGTCGTCCGGACACATGTGGCCCACGGCCAAGGCCGTTACGCTGTGTGTGCGGCGCAAGGCTCGACAGGCAGCCTCATCAACGCGGACGATCAGAACCGTGAGCAAGCCGCGGCCGCTCAGGCGGAGCACCAAGACGAGCCCCGCCATGGCGATCGCCGTCTATAGGGTAGGGCTGGCAGCACCTCGCGACTGCGCTAGCGATGCGCGTGCATCAAGAGTCTGATTTCCCAGACTGCATGTTTTGCAGGGCATCGGCCATCAGCCAAGATAGCTGCTGGGCTTGAAGGCCGAACGTTTGCATCTGAGTCTGAACGTAGCGGCTCTGCAGCTGCATGACCTGCTGCATGTCTTTCGCTTTGGCAAGGTCGCTCGCCAACGCAAATGATCGGTCGGCATTTTCCTTCGCAAAGCCAACCGCACGATCCTGAAGGGTCTTGAAATTCTTCGCCTCCGGGACGCCCGATGCAGACCAGGCATTCATGGCTTGGCTCATGAACTCCATGAACTGGCCGTAGGCCACGCGCGCCTGCTCTACGTTGTTCTCCGCCAAGTCGCGCATCTCTGGAGGAAACTCGAAAACTTGCTTCTGTTTCATGGATTTCCCTTTAGTCGAGTTCTTTAAATGCGTGGGCGCTTAGCCCACTAAGGTAGTTTCTTAGAATACAGCATAATCGGCCTCGAATGCTATGGCATGGGTCTTAAGGAACGCTTGCGATAGCTTAGGTGTGGCCTGGGCGTCGATGCCGCCCTCACATGTCAGGGCCCTTCCTCCTTGGTGGCACGGCCCGTTCGTGGCAGTTGGCAGAGTTTATGGCAGGCCTTTATGAAATCCACCCGACCGCCGCCTCGCGCCGCGCGATGGCCCCGACGCAAAGAGAGCTCACGCCACGGGCGCTAGTCACGGGCCTCGTTCTCGGGGCGCTCCTTGCCCCATGCAATGTGTATTCGGGCCTGAAAATCGGCTGGTCCTTCAATATGTCGATCACAGCCCTACTGCTTGCGTTCGCGTTTTGGGTTCCACTGTCCCGCCTCTTGAAACTCCCGACCTGGGACATGCTTGAGAGCAATATCAACCAGACAACGGCGTCGGCCGCGGCGGCCATCACCTCGAGCGGCTTGGTGGCGCCAATTCCAGCGCTGGCGGTTCTGACGGGCGAAAACCTTCCCTGGGGAACGCTCGCGGTCTGGGTCTTCTCCGTGAGTTTTCTCGGTGTCTGGATCGGTTGGTATTTGCGCCCGCGACTCATCGTGCAATCGAACCTGGTTTTTCCCGCTGGCATGGCAACAGCCGAGACCATGCGAGATATGTTCGCCCATGGGCGTGAGGCGATGAAGCGAGTGGGCGTCCTCATGTCATCGCTCGCCGCGGCCGTATCGTTCAATCTCATCGATACGCTTATGTGGCAGGTGCCGCGTCTTGCGCCCTCACTGACAGCGAAGAAACTCACTTTCGTTTTTGATCCCTCGCTGCTGCTGCTGGGTTTTGGTGGAATTATCGGGCTGCGCGCCGGGCTCGGGCTCCTTTTCGGTGCACTCATCGCCTGGGGGCTGATTGCCCCGGAGCTGATTGCGCGCGGGTTCGTTGAGGTCTCCCATGGCGATTCCGACTGGTTTCAAGAGCTGGTGGGCTGGCTACTCTGGCCTGGCGTGACTATGATGGTCGCTGCGAGTTTGACGAGTTTCGGGGCCTCGCTGCTGGAGACATCTCGCCCGCTTGGCGGCGACAGCGCTGGAGAGAAGAAGCCATTTAGCGGGGGTGCTCAGTTCGGCGGTTTCGTTCTCGCCGCCGCTATCGCCGTCGTCCTCCAGATCGTGCTGTTCGGCATTCACTGGACGATGGCCCTTGCCGCAATCCCGATTGCCTTTGTGCTCGCGACCGTCGCGGCGCGGGTGGTTGGCGAGACCTCCGTCGCGCCGATCGGTGCGATCGGCAAGGTCTCGCAACTTTCCTTTGGTGCGATGGCGCCAGGCCACCCCATCACCAATCTCATGACAGCCAATGTGGCGGGGGGCGCCGCCGGGCAGGCGGCGGACCTACTCAACGATTTCCGCGCGGGCTACGAGGTGGGTGCTCAACCCGCCCGGCAGGTCATCGCCCAATGCGGCGGGATTGTCGTCGGCAGCATCGTCAGCAGCTTCGTCTATCTGGCCTTGATTCCCGATCCGGCCACGCAGTTGTTCACCCCTGAATGGCCCGCGCCTGCCGTTGCTACGTGGAAAGCGGTGGCCGAGACCTTGGGCAGCGGGCTCTCAGGCATTGAGCCTTCGGCGTTGATCGCCATGGCATTAGGCGCGGTGATCGGCGTCGTCCTGGCGCTCCTGGAACGGCGGGTCGATCCCAAACATCTGCTCTTTGTGCCGAGCGGGGCAACACTTGGGCTCGCTTTCGTGATCCCGGCAAGCACGTCGATCATGCTTTTCCTGGGTTCGGCACTCGCGAGTTTTCTGCACTGGGCCGCGCCGGGCTGGGCCTCGCGCTTTGTGCTCAGCATCGCGGCCGGTCTCGTGGCGGGCGAGAGCCTGTTCGGTGTCGTGTCGGTCTGGTTCTGAACGCTATTCAGCCGCTGCGGCTTGGGGTTGAAGCCCTGCAAGGTAGCGTTCCCCGTCGAGCGCGGCCATGCAGCCCATGCCTGCGGCGGTCACGGCCTGACGATACACATCGTCCGAGACGTCGCCTGCGGCAAACACACCATCCACACTGGTCACCGTGGTCCCTGGCGCGGTTCGAATATAACCGCCCGCTTTCAGGTCAAGCTGGTCCTTGAACAAATCGGTCTGCGGCGAGTGGCCAATGGCAATGAAGACGCCATCGATGGGCATAGTGGTCTCGTCGCCGGTCTGCGTGTCGGCGAGTTTCACGGAGGTGACGCCGAGCGGATCGTCATCACCCATTACCTCAGCGAGTTGATGGTTCCACAACACCTCGATCTTCGGGTTTTGGAACAAGCGTTCCTGGAGAATCTTCTCCGCCCGGAGCTCGTCGCGGCGATGGACGAGCGTTACCTTCTCCGCGAGGTTGGCGAGATAGAGCGCTTCCTCAACGGCGGTATTGCCCCCACCGACAACGATGACGTTTTTGCCCCGATAGAAGAAGCCGTCGCACGTGGCGCAGGCCGAAACGCCGAAACCCTGAAATTTCTCTTCCGAGGGCAGGCCCAGCCAACGCGCCTTCGCGCCTGTGGCGATGATCAGCGCATCGGCGAGATACTCGTCGCCGGTGTCGCCTTTGAGGCGAAACGGGCGCCGGGAGAGGTCGGCCTCGACGATGGTGTCTGCGAGCATCTCGGTGCCCACATTCTCGGCCTGAGCGCGCATCTGGTCCATGAGCCATGGACCCTGAATGACGTCAGCGAAGCCAGGGTAGTTTTCAACGTCGGTGGTGATGGTCATCTGGCCACCAGGCTGAATACCCTCGATGAGGAGTGGTTTAAGCATGGCGCGGGCTGCGTAGATGGCCGCTGTGTAGCCGGCTGGACCGGCGCCGATGATGATCACCTTTTCGTGGCGGGAACCCATGGAACGGACCTTTCGGCTTGTGCTTTTTGTTTGCGGGATCGCTGCGAGAAGTAAGCATCAAGACGGCCTTGCGCAACCCATCTCGCGTCACAAGTGCTTTAGCCATCCGGTTCAAGACGCAGTGCACGCCGGATATGGGCGGCAACGACCTCGGTATCGTTGATTGGCGCATAGTCCCACGTCTCAAGCCGACCGACGAACGGCCGTGTTGCGCCGCGTTCACGCATGAGCGCATGAAAGCGCGCGAGCCGCCTCGAGCGGCCAGGCATGGACTGAACGTAGACGGGCTTCCCGGTCCCTGCGGCTTCCGTGACCATGTTGACCGAGTCTTCGGTGACGACGATGGCATCCGCGAGCGACAAAAACGCAAAATAGGGGTTCACGCCCGCTCGATCCCAGACGAAATGCGGGACGTCCTTCACGGCGTCTGCCACGGCCCTCAGCGTTTCAGGGTTTGTGCGGCGGGAGGGCGTGATGAGGAGCGCGCCGCCAGTCTCGCGTACGAGGCTGGCAAGTGCCTGCCCGAAGCCCGCGCCCGTTTCGGGCGGAAACTTGAAGGCGCGGCTGTCGCCGCCAAGGAGGACTGCAATGCGCGGATGCGGCAGGTCCGTAATGCGCGGGGCAAAGTCCATACCCGCTTCGGCCAAGCGCTCTGGCGTGACGCTATGGACCGCCCCGAACGTCGTGATGACATTATCTCCTTCGAAATCGTCGTGGAGGGGGGCGGCAATGAGGTCGAATAGGCCGGCGGGCACTTTCGGGTTTTGGATGTGAAGCGCGAAGGCCCCTCCAAGCCGCTTGATGGCAAGTGCGAGTGGCACGCTGCGGCGGCCAATGGAGATGACGAGCCGCGGCCAAGGCGGGGCTAGCGGGCTGCTCGATTCCGTTGCCGCGATCCGTCCTTGCGATGGCACAAGCAATTGAAAAGGAGTCGGTATAAGCCGCATTGCGGCAGTGGGGCGAACGCGCTTTAGCGTAAAGGGGAGCCCCACGGCCTCAGCCACAGCAAGGCCTTGCGCTTCCATGCCAACGGCGCCATCGGTGACGATCCAGGTCTCTGGCGTGCCGCCTCCTGCGCTCCGCAATCCTGAAGCGGGGGAATTTTTAGAACGAAAAATGCTCAATTTGTTTTCGATTCTGTTGTGTGAGCTGCATAAAAATATGCAAAACTTTCTCGCCAAACTTATTTAGGGTCCACTAGCGCCTTCTACAGTGATGGGCCTGCAATCGTCCAGGGAGCATGGGGTCTCATGCGAGCCACCCGTCTTGATGCCACGGATTGGCTCATTTTGCGCGAGCTTCAAGCCGATGGGCGCATCACGAATATCGAGCTGGCGCGGAAAGTCGGGATTTCGGCCCCGCCGTGCCTGCGGCGTGTCCGTGCTCTTGAGGAGGCGGGCATCATTGAGGGCTTCACGGCGATCCTGAACGACAAGGCGCTCGGTTTCGATGTGGCCGCTTTTGCCATGATCAAACTCCACAGTCAGTCGGAGGCCGATCTCAGTGCTTTTGAGGGCTGGGTCGCCGGATCGCCCGTGGTCCGCGATTGCTACATGCTTTCCGGAGAAGTCGACTTTTTGCTGCGCTGCGTGGCGCCCGACCTGACCACGTTTCAGGACTTCATCATCCAAGAGCTGACGGCTGCGCCCAATGTTGAGAGTGTCAAGACGTCGCTCGTGATCCGCGCCTCGAAACATGCCGCCGGCGTGCCAACGGAATTGGTGTCCGCAGACGAGCAGTAGGCGGTCGCAAGCCACCCCGGGGGCAAGCGGGTTAGCTGCTGCGATTGGCGTGGACAGCGAGGTTTCGATAGGACGCGGTCCGCTCAAGGGCGAGATCCGAACCGATTGGCGTTGGCCCCTTCATCGCGCGAATTGCGCCGTCCCGCGCACCATTGATGAGATTGTCGGTGATGAGCACGGAACCCGCCTGGGAACTCACCGACACGCCGATGCCGATATAGCTCTTGCGGATCACGTTGCTGCTCACGGTCAGGTCACGCAGGTAGTTGCCCCGTCCGATGCGCATGCCGTAGGCGGGAGCCCCCTCCACCACATTGCCGATGACCGTACCATTGGCATCAACACAGATGCCGGTGCCGCGCGCCTCTCCCGTTTTGCGCAAGAAGAGGTTGCGGATGATGTTGCCTTGTACGACGGCATGCGCGCCAATTTCATTGAAATTGGTGACCGAGATACCCGTGGCGGCGGTATCGACAATGTTGTTTGCGACCATCACGCCCTCGAAGCCGAGCTCCGCATCGAGCGCCACGTCTCCGAGCCGCGCGCAGGAATTGGCGATGAGCTGGCAATTTGACGCGGCCTTGATCCGGATGGCGGAAAACGCGCATTCGGCGATGCGGTTCTGCGTGACCAGCACAGAACCGGCACGAAGCACAGTGACCCCATTGCCGTTCTGACCGCTGCCGCCACTTTTGGCCGCAATGCGCTCGATGTGGTTCCCGCTGACGATGGTGCCGTCCTCGCCTGCCTCCGAGCGCCAGACGAGGATGCCGTTGTCGCCGCAGTCGTGAATGTGGTTGCCGCGGATTTCGAATCCTTGGGCGTCCTCGCTGAGCAGGGCCGCCCCATTGATGGTGCCAAACTCGCAATTTGCGATTCGCCCCGCCGTTTTGCGCAAGATCACACCGCCCGCGCCGCTATTGAGAAAGCGGCAGTCGGAGATGTCCAAATCGCTCGCATCTGTCGCCGCGAGAAGCGCACCATCCTCGTCCTCAGAAGCGCCAGTGCCATCCAGCACGAGGCCAGAGAGACGAACCGTGTTGGCTGCAGAGATTTCGAAGATGGTTTCGCCGCCGGAGCGAAGCACCGTTTGCCCAGGGACACCGTGAACCTGCGTGCCGGATTTGAGGACCAGACGTCCCGTTCTGTATGTGCCTGCGGGCAGAAAGAGCGGCTCTCCAGAGGCCGCCGCCTCATCAAGTGCTTGCTGCAGCATCGCGGTCTGTGCAATCACGCCAGCCGCCGGAGCGATACCTGCGCTGCCGAATCCGTTCGCGGGCTTGGCTTGGGCGGCGCCTATCGCGGCAAGCCCCGTGCCAATACTCGCACTCAGGCTTGCAGCGAGACCTGCCAGCATGGCGTCACGCCTGCCGATTTTGGGTCCACGAATCATGTCGATTCTCTCGGCTGCAAATCTTGTCCCATCCGCGTGTCTTGCCGCTTTCGCTCGTTTTCGGGCGCGGCAATGCTCCTTCGCGACATGTGGGGGCTGCGCATGGTTTTGGCTACCTCATGCAAGGCGACGTGGCCTGCGCGCAGCAACGTCTCTTGTGAAAACGTGTGGCCTTCCCAGCGTGTGCGTTCTTGCCCGTCCGCGAGCGGCACATGCACGAAGAGCGCATCGCCTCCATGGGCGCTCGTCCAATGCAGCGAGCGGTAGTAGAGGTCATTGCAAAGATAGCGCCCGCAGGAATTGGAAACGCGCGCGTTGATGCCTTGGCCGCGCAATCGTGCAGCAAGGGTCGTTACTGGAAGCCGAGTTTGAAGTTGTGCCGGGCTGCCGGTCACAACGTCTTGCCGTGTGGGCCGCGACCCGCTGGCGTCCATGCGGGTCCCGATGCGATTATGGGCGGCCCGTTCAATGCGTAGCCCGTCCGCCCGCACGCTGACCCCAAAATGAATTGCCAGATCGGGCTGAAACTCGGCGTGGAGGCGCGGGAGCTGCGTGGCGACCGTTGCCCATTCGGTCGGCAGCACAGCCGCAAGCAGGTCAAAATCGGGCAATGAGGCATCGGGCAATGAGGCGCTACCCGCCAAGGTCTCGGCCAGCCAACCCGAGGGGTTCTTGGCAACGCCGGGGAAGGGACCAAAGCCGGTCAGAAGCACGCGTGGCCTAGTCATCCCTTTGCCTTAGCCCTGCGCGCCACAAGAGGGAAGCGGAATTCCGGCGATGCGGTTTGCCCAAAGCCGGCTATTCGGGCTCCTTCAGCCCAACCAGTTCCGATAGCGCGTCCGCCCCTTCCGCGGGCGTCAGCGTGCCTTCGCGCACCTGATCTTCGATGTCTTGGTATTCGCGCGCGGCACGGCGGCCACCCTTGAAGGCGGCCAGCAGGCGCTGCTCGAAGATCTCGCGCATCCAAGCGGCAGCCTGCTCGGCGCGGCGCGCATCAAGCACGCCCGCATCGGTCAGTGTCTTGTGACACTCGCCAATCTTCTCCCACAGCGTATCGAGGCCGGTATTGTCGCGGGCCGACATGGTCAGCACCGCTGGTTGCCAGGCTGCGTTGCCTGAGGCGAGGATGTGGAGCGCCGCGCGGTACTCGGTGGCGGCGCGGTTCGCGCGTTCCACATTGTCGCTATCGGCCTTGTTCACGGCGATGATGTCGGCGAGTTCGAGGAGGCCGCGCTTAATGCCTTGCAGTTCATCGCCCGCCCCGGGAATAGCGACTACCACGTACACGTCCACCATGTTGGAGACAGCGGTCTCCGATTGGCCAACGCCAACAGTTTCCACCAGCACCACATCGAAACCGGCTGCCTCGGCGATGGCGATGGTCTCGCGAGTGGTTTTGGTCACGCCGCCAAGATTGCTGCCGGCGGGTGAGGGGCGGATATAGGCGTTCGCTTCCGAGGCCAGCCGCCCCATGCGCGTCTTGTCGCCGAGAATAGAGCCGCCCGTGCGTGACGACGTGGGGTCGACCGCGAGCACGGCGACCTTGTGGCCGGCTTCGATCAGGTTGAGACCGAACTGGTCAATGAGCGTGGACTTGCCGGCGCCTGGAACACCGCTAATGCCGATACGGATCGCTTTGCCTGTGTCGGGAAGCAACGCCTTCAAGAGCGCGCGTGCGCGCGCGTGATCCTGGGGCCGCGTGCTCTCGATCAGGGTGATCGCACGCCCCAGCCCCACGCGATCGCCAGCGCGGACGGCGGCGGCGAGGTCGTCGATGCTTTGAGGAGTTTTACTCATCACAGACATAGAATGCGGGGTAGGGGGAAAGCGGGGCAAGTGCAAGTCCCTAGATGGCTGAAAGTCTATGTCCAACCGCAGGCCTTTGCCGATCTGTTCGTCTTCCCTCTAAAGGCTCGCAAGGGCCATTGGCGGAGAAGGGATCGCCGCCGTCCTGTCCTCGACAAGGGCCTAGTTTGCCTTGGGCTTACTCCGCTGCGGCCTGCGCACCATCGACGCCGAGCTTGGCAAGGATATCGATAGCAGCATTCGCGATGGGTGTGCCGGGGCCGAAGATGGCCTTGGCGCCTGCTTCATAGAGTTCGGGATAGTCCTGGGGCGGAATGACCCCACCGACAACGATCATGATGTCGCCGCGGCCCTGCTTCTCAAGAGCCTCACGCAGCGCGGGCACCAATGTCAGATGGCCGGCGGTCAGCGACGACACACCGAGAATGTGGACGTCATTTTCGATTGCCTGGCGCGCAGCCTCATCGGGCGTCTGGAACAGCGGCCCGATATCCACATCGAAGCCCAGATCGGCGAAGGCCGAGGAGATGACCTTCTGGCCCCGGTCGTGGCCGTCCTGGCCCATCTTGGCGACCAGGATGCGCGGCCGTCTACCGTGCTCGGTCTCAAAGACCTCGATCAGCTCCACGACGCGGCTCATATTTCCGTCTTCTTTCATCTCAGCTTTGTATACACCGGTGATCGTCGAAACGCTGGCACGATGCCGGCCATACACCTTCTCCAAAGCGTAGGAAATCTCGCCGACGGTCGCCTTCACGCGGGCCGCCGCCACGGCGCCCTCCAGGAGGTTTCCCTTGCCCGTCTCGGCGTATTGGGTGAGCGCGTCAAGGGCTTGCTGGACGGCTTCCTCGTCGCGTTCGGCGCGCAGACGCTCAAGCTTGTCGAGCTGCTGACGGCGCACGGAGCGATTGTCCACTTTGAGGATGGCGATGTCCGCGTCGTTTTCGGCGCGGTATTTGTTCACGCCGACAATGGTTTGGCGACCGGAATCGATACGTCCTTGCGTCGCGGTCGCCGCCTGCTCGATCATGCGTTTCGGAATGCCGGCCTCAATCGCCTTGGCCATGCCGCCGAATTCTTCGACTTCGTTGATGTGCTGCATGGCCTTCTCAGCGAGGTCGTAGGTCAAACGTTCGACGTAATAGCTGCCGCTCCACGGATCGATAATGCGCGTGGTGCCGCTTTCTTTTTGGAGCATTAGCTGCGTGTTGCGGGCAATGCGCGCGGAAAAGTCCGTGGGCAACGCCAATGCCTCATCAAGACCGTTGGTGTGAAGGGACTGCGTATGGCCTTGGGTGGCCGCCATGGCTTCGACGCAGGTCCGGATGACGTTATTGTAGACGTCCTGCGCGGACAGGCTCCAGCCGCTCGTTTGGCAATGGGTACGTAGGGCGAGCGATTTCGGGTTCTTGGGGCTGAACTCTTTGGCCATGAGAGTCGCCCACAGCGCGCGCGCCGCGCGCATCTTGGCGATCTCCATGTAGTAGTTCATGCCAATCGCCCAGAAGAACGAGAGCCGCGGCGCAAACGCATCCACGTCCAGCCCCGAGGCGATCGCCGCGCGCACATATTCAATGCCATCGGCGAGCGTGTAGGCGAGTTCCAGGTCCGCCGTCGCTCCGGCTTCCTGCATGTGGTAGCCGGAGATCGAAATGGAGTTGAAGCGCGGCATTTCCCTCGAGGTGTAGCCAATGATGTCGGCGACAGCGCGCATGGAAGGCTCGGGCGGATAAATATAGGTGTTCCGCACCATGAACTCTTTGAGGATGTCGTTCTGGATCGTGCCGGAGAGCTGGTCGTGAGCCACGCCTTGCTCCTCGCCCGCAACGATAAAGAGTGCGAGCACCGGCAGCACCGCGCCATTCATGGTCATCGACACGGAGACTTGGTCAAGCGGAATCCCATCGAACAGCACGCGCATGTCGTAAATGGAGTCGATGGCGACCCCCGCCATGCCCACATCGCCTGTCACACGGGGATGGTCCGAATCGTAACCGCGATGGGTAGCGAGATCGAAGGCGATGGAGACACCCTGCTGACCGGCGGCGAGGTTGCGCCGATAGAAGGCGTTAGAATCCTCAGCCGTTGAGAAGCCGGAATATTGGCGCACGGTCCAGGGGCGCTGCACATACATCGTGGGGTAGGGACCGCGAAGGTAAGGCGGCACGCCCGGCAAACCGTCCAGGAAGTCCAGACCGTCCCGGTCTCGCGGCTCATAGATAGGTTTGACCACGACACCTTCTGGCGTTTCCCAAGGCTCGGCGGCAGGCCCCGTTGCGGGCTCGCGCGGTTCGCGAAAATCGATGTCGGTGAAATTCGGAATCCCAGTCACTTAAGCCCCCAACTTCTCATAGGCGGCGCGCAGTGTCGCAAGCGCATCGCCGCCGGCCGCAACGAAGCTCGTAATGCCGGCCTCTTTCAGCTCAGCTTCAAGTTCACCCGGCTTTCCAGCCAAATAGACTTCTGTAGCGCCCGCGTCCTTAAGAGCCTTCGCAGCGCCGGCGCCCTCTGCGGCATAGAGCTTGTCAGAGGAGCAAAGGCAGGCAAGCGATGCGCTAGACGCTTGGAACGCGTCCACAATTTCGGGAATCGTTTGGGCAGCGCCCGCAGCGAGGGTCTCAATGCCGCCGGCCTCGAACAGGCTTTTGGCGAAACTCGCCCGCGTGTTGAAGTCGGCGGGGCGGCCAAGGCAGGCCAGGAAAATCTTGGGCCTGCTCCCGTCCGCGGCAAGCGCCGCGTCGCTCATATCGCGCAAGGCCTCGAAGTCCTCTCCGAGGCGCATCGGTTCGAGTGGTTTCACGGTCTGAGCGTGGCCCTCACGCAAAGAGGGGGTCACCTCCATCACGGCGATGGCATCCTCGCCGAGATCGGGGAAGTCGCTCGTGCCGATCAACGACTCCTTGCGGCGAGCCATCGCCGCCTTGCGGATGATGCTCACTTTGGCAACGGCGTCTTGGATGAGGCCCGTCTCCAGGGCCTTGGCCGCGCCACCTGCCGCTTCGATCTCTTGAAACAGTGTCCAGCCCAACGTGCACAAATCGGTTGTCAGCGCTTCCAGGGCGCCCGAGCCCGCGGCGGGATCGGCGACGCGATAGAGATTGGATTCCTCCAGAAGCACGGTCTGCGTGTTACGTGCGACCCGCCGGGCGAAATCCTCAGGCAATCCGAGCGCGGCGGTGTAGGGCAGGACGGTCACTGCATTGGCCCCGCCGATCGCGGCGGCAAGGGTCGCGATCGTGCTGCGCACGATATTTCCTTGTGGATGGCGTTTCGTCATCATGCGCCACGCGGTCTCGCCCGCAACGAAGGCTGGTTCCGGCGTCAGTCCGCAGGCCTCTTCCACCCGCGACCAAAGCTTGCGGATGGCGCGGAACTTGGCGGTGGTCAGGAACTGGTCCTGATCGGCAGCCAAGCGGAAAAAGACCATCCGCCGCGCCGCCTCCAGCGGGATGCCGGCCGCCTCGAAGGCCCGCAAATAGCTGACTGCAGATGCAAGCGCAAAAGCGAGTTCTTGTGCCTCCGTGCCGCCTGCGTCGTGCACGGGCCGC
The DNA here is from genome assembly GCA_942491645.1 of uncultured Alphaproteobacteria bacterium. Classification (GTDB taxonomy): domain Bacteria; phylum Pseudomonadota; class Alphaproteobacteria; order Rhizobiales; family Methyloligellaceae; genus Methyloceanibacter. The sequence goes on from CALOBK010000008.1 coordinate 154,921, forward strand.
CCGTCCGCCACGGCGAAGGGCCGCTTGAAGCCCTTGGCCGACAAATCCTTCGCCAGCGCCGCAACGTCGTCAGCGGACAGATCGCTCGCACCATGGGCGGCGAGCGTTCCGAGAGGATCGAATCCGAAGCGGATATTCGTGTGGTTCGCTGGAATGCCGCGCGCCTCGATAAGCGCGGTGACCATTGTGGCTATGGCTTTGGCGTTCTCACCCAGCTGTAGTTCGATCGGGACGCCCCATTCCAGATGGACACCCTCAAGCGCGGCTCTTAGGGAGGCTTCGTCGCCGGAAAGGGCATAGCCGCGATCTCCCACCGCGCCCTGAAACACGAATGCGATACCGGCGGCGCCGTTGTTCAAGTCGTCAAGAATCTGTCCATTCGCGGTGTCGGAATCGGCAATTTCGACCCGCTGGATCACCTCCCAGGGCGTGCCGGGGTCGCGCCCAGGGACGACCGCGCCTACGGCCGCAGGGGCATAGAGGGGCGAGATGATGACGCCGTCGTAACTCTTGGATTCGAGAGAGGAAAAAGGGGCGCCTTTCAGCGCTTTTTCCACCAGCTCTTTCCACGCGGCGTCTTCGGCCTTCGGGAAGGCGGATGCGAGCGACAATTCGGACATATGGATAAGCCTAGTTTGGTTCTGGATTTTCTCCTAGCACGAAGCCCGCGGGGCAAGGAACCCAAAGGGCGGGCGCAATAAATCTTGGCTTTGGCGCCGTTTTGTAGGCCTTTGTCGCGCACGGGGCATCTTGGCGCAGCGCGCGCGCGGACGTTAGAGTGCCCGCGAGGGCCAAATAGGCAAGCGAGGAGACCGGGGGATGGCAAGGCGGACAAAGGCTTCGGCGGACGGTGCTGAAACCGAGGACGGGACGGCGCCCGCCAAAAAGAAGAGGGCGCCTGCCATAGGGAAGGCGGCAGGAGCTTCGGTCGCGGCTGAGGATGCCCTCGCAGTCGAACCCACCGAGATTCCCGATGATTGCGTCTTTATCGGGAAGAGCATCAAGCCCGAATACATTCTCCTGAAGCTAGCTAACCGCCACGGACTCATCACCGGCGCCACGGGCACGGGCAAGACCGTGACCCTCCAGGGGCTTGCCGAAAGTTTCTCCGATCAGGGCGTGCCCGTGTTTTGTGCCGACGTGAAAGGCGATCTCTCCGGAATTGCCGCCATGGGCAAAGAGAAGGGCTGGATCAAAGAGCGCGCTGAAATGATCGGCTACGACATTTCTTTCAACGCCCATCCGGTGATCTTCTGGGACCTGTTTGGTAAGCAGGGCCACCCGGTACGCACCACAATTTCAGAGTTGGGGCCGCTACTCCTGTCGCGCTTGATGGATCTCAGTGAGGCGCAGGAAGGCGTGCTGAACATTGCGTTCCGCCTTGCTGACGAGGAGAAGCTACCGCTTCTGGATCTCAAAGATTTGCAGTCCTTGCTCATGAATATCGCCGAGCGAGCGAAGGACCTCACCACGAAATACGGCACGGTGGGCAAGCGCTCGGTGGGCGCCATTCTGCGGCAGCTCCTTGTGTTGGAGCAGCAAGGCGCCGACCATTTCTTCGGCGAGCCGGCGCTCAATGTGAAGCGAGACTTGATGCGCACCGCCGATGATGGGCGTGGGGTGATCGGCGTGCTCGTCGCCGACAAGTTGATGCAAAGCCCACGGCTCTACGCAACGTTTCTCTTGTTCTTGTTGTCGGAACTCTTCGAGGAACTACCGGAAATCGGCGATCCCGACAAACCAAAGCTCGTGTTCTTTTTCGACGAGGCCCATTTGCTCTTCCGCGATGCGCCAAAAGCGCTTCTGGAGAAGGTTGAACAAGTAGTACGTCTCATTCGCTCCAAGGGTGTTGGCGTCTATTTCGTGACGCAGAATCCGCGTGACGTGCCCGATACGGTCTCGCGGCAGCTTGGCAATCGCGTGCAGCATGCGTTGCGCGCCTTCACGCCGTCTGAGCAGAAGGCAGTCAAGGCCGCGGCGGAGACCTTCCGCGCAAATCCGGACATCGACACGGAAGAGGCGATCATGTCGCTGGGCATCGGCGAGGCGTTGGTCTCGTCGCTGGACGAGAAGGGCCAGCCAAGCATCGTGCAGCAAACATTCGTCAAGCCGCCGTCGTCGCAGGTGGGGCCGATCTCAACGGCCGAACGCAAGGCTCTCATGGAGGAGAGCCCGGTCACAGGTATCTACGATGAGGTGGTAGACCGGGAATCCGCTCACGAAATCTTACAGAAGCGAACGGAAGAGCGTGCAAAAGAAGTCTCTGAGGCGGAAGCCGCAGAGGAGGCTGCGAAGGGCGCGTCAAAGTCTAAAAAGCGGTCTGGCGGCTCGCGAGGCGACAGCTTTTGGACGGCGCTCTTGAAATCCGTCGTCCGCTCAGGCGTGCCCATGGCAACGCGCGTGATTGAAGACGCGATCAGGCGTAACGCGCTTGGAGGGCATCAGAGGCGCAGGTAAGCCGCGCAAGGAAGTGGCGCTAAGCAGCGCGCTTCTGTAGTCGCGCTTTTCGCAGCCTGTGCTATCACGCCGCCCATGTTCACGCTCGATGCCCTCTCCTTGCGCCTTGGCGGCCATGTCATCTTGGATCGTGCCTCCGTGGCGGTTCCTCCCAGGGCGCGTGTGGGTCTCGTCGGCCGTAACGGTGCAGGCAAGTCCTCGCTCCTCAAGATGATTTCCGGTGTCTACGAGCCCGATGAGGGGCGGATCGAGGCGCCGACCGGTGCGCGCATCGGCTATTTGTCACAGGATGCGCCGCGCGGGAGCGCGACGCCCTTCGAGACTGTGCTGGCCGCTGCAGAGGAGCGCGATGCGTTGCTGGCTGAGGCCGAGCATGCAATTGATCCGCACCGTGTTGCCGAAATTCACGAACGGCTCAACGCGATCGATGCCCATGGGGCGCCGTCACGAGCCGCGCGCATCCTTGCGGGACTTGGCTTCTCCGAAGAGGCGCAAAGCCGGCCCCTCGATGAATTCTCCGGCGGTTGGCGCATGCGTGTTGCGCTGGGGGCGCTGTTGTTCTCCGAGCTGGACCTGTTGCTGCTTGATGAGCCCTCGAACCATCTCGATCTGGAAGCTGCGCTCTGGCTCGAATCGTTTCTCAAGACCTACCGCGCCAATCTGATCGTGGTGAGCCATGAGCGCGACCTTCTGAACAATGTCGTGAGCCATATCCTTCATGTGGATCACGGCAAGACGACGCTCTATGTGGGCAATTACGATCAGTTCGAACGCCAGCGTGCCGAACGGCAAGCACAGACAGCGGCCGCCCGCGAGAAACAAGAAGCCAGGCGCAAGAGGTTGCAGTCCTATGTGGACCGCTGGCGCTACAAGGCCCACACGGCCCGCCAGGCGCAAAGCCGGTTGAAGGCCCTGCAACGCATGGCCCCTGTTGCCGATATTCACGACGATGCTTCGCTCAGCTTCGACTTCCCATCACCGAAAGAGATGAAGCCGCCGCTGCTGATGCTTGAAGACGTCGCGGTCGGCTATGTGCCGGACACGCCCGTTTTGTCGGGCATCAATCTGCGCATTGACCCGGATGACCGAATTGCACTTGTGGGCCGCAACGGCAACGGCAAGACGACGCTTGCGCGGGCGCTTGCGGGCGATCTCTCGCCCATGACGGGGCAACTCAAAGCGAGCGGAAAGCTGGTCGTCGGCTACTTCGCCCAGCATCAGATTGAGGATTTAGTCCCCGCAGACACGCCGCTTCAGCACATGGAGCGATTATTGCCGGATGCGAAGCCTGGCGAAGTGCGCGGTCATCTCGCCCGGTTCGGGTTTTCCGGCGACAAGGTCAGCGTGGCGGCGAGCCAGTTGTCAGGCGGAGAGCGAGCACGGCTGTCGCTTGCGCTGGTGACGCTCGATGCCCCGCACATTCTGATTCTTGATGAGCCTACCAATCATCTTGATGTGGATGCGCGCGAGGCTTTGGTTCAGGCGCTTGTGGGCTTTGGCGGTGCCGTCATCGTGGTCAGTCATGACCGCCATCTCTTGGGTCTGATTGCCGACCGGTTGCTTCTCGTGGAGGGAGGCAGGGTGCGCGAATTTGACGGTAGTCTCGACGAGTATCGCGACAGCGTGCTGGGGGCGGGCAGAGCCAACAAAAGCAAGGGTAAGAAGGGTGCCGGCGCTTCAGCCCAAAAAGTTGATCGCAAGGAAAAGCGCAAGGCAGCGGTGGATGCGCGGGAACGAACGAAAATGCTTCGCAAGGCCGTCGCCCAAGCAGAATCCGACATGAAGAACTTTTCCGCCAAACGCGATGCGCTCGATGCAAAGCTTGTCGAGGCGGCGCCGCGTGAGGCCAGTGACCTCATGAAGCAACGAGGGCAACTGACGCGCGAGATCGAGGTGGCGGAAGCCCGCTGGCTGGAGGCCAGCGAAGCTGTCGAGACAGCGATGGCCGGGGCCAGCGCTTAAGTCAGCTTCCGGCTTTGTTCACAATGATTTTTGATTAAGCCATCCCTAGATTGTTGGCCAACAGATTTCAGAGTTAGCCATTTAGCGCGGTCGCCCTCCACCTAGGCATTGGTATGTCACCGTCACGAGGTGCTGGATGCTGCCGTAGGAGTTTGATGCTTGGCAAGTTCGCCTTTCTCCACCGAACGGTTGCGCGTCCGAGTAGCCCCACGCTCGACAACGCTCACGGGCTGAGGTGAGACCCTGTTCCATATTGATCTCGGCTTTCTGGAGTGAGCCAATCTCGTAGCTCATCTCGACAGTGCCATCTAAGCGGCTGCCTCCGGTAGGTGTCAGCGTCTTGTTTGTGGAACAGCCCGCGGCGACCAAAAAGGTCTCCAGTAGGCATGCCGAAAGTATTCGCCCCATAACATCTGTCTCCCCAAGATGAACTCCCCTTATGATCTTCATCTTATCTCGACATCAACCATAAGGCGAAGAGGCGTGGCGCTCCTGTCTCGCGGACATTGTCCTCTCAAGCCTGGGTAGAGACGCGGACGTTTTGGGAGGAGGCCCAAACGAAAACGGGCGCCTCGAAAGGCGCCCGCACCCGCTTGTGTGATGGCTTGCGTGCTAAGCGCCAGGCGCCTGGGCATAGAGCTCTTCGACATGTTCCCAGTTGATGAGATTGTCGAACCAGGCCTCCAAATATTTCGGCCGCGCGTTGCGGTAGTCGATGTAATAGGAGTGCTCCCACACATCGCAGCCGAGCAGCGGCCAGCCGCCATGCACGAGCGGGTTCTCGCCGTTGGGCGTCTTGGTCACTTCCAGCTTGCCGTCTTTGAGCGTGAGCCAGGCCCAGCCTGAGCCAAACTGGGTCGCACCGGCTGCCAGAAAATCGGCGCGGAACTTGTCGAAGCCGCCAAGGTCACGGTCGATCAGAGCAAGAATAGCGCCCGGCACTTTCTTGCCGCCACCGTCCTTGGTCATCCATGGCCAGAACTGGATGTGATTGAAGTTCTGAGCGGCGTTGTTGAAGACCCCGGCATCTTTGCTGTAGCTCTCCTTAATGATGGTCTCGAGGTCCTTGCCCTCGTAATCGGTGTCTTTGATCAGCTTGTTGAGATTGTCCACATAGGCTTTGTGGTGCTTGTCGTGATGATACTCCAGCGTTTCTGCCGACATAAAGGGCTGCAGCGAATCGTAAGCGTAGGGGAGGGGTGCGAGTTCGAATGCCACTTTCGGATCTCCGCGCGATGTGGGTGAACAGGGAAGTCGAGCGTGAAGCTAATGCCTCCCCGAAAGCGACGCAAGCGGGGGCGGGAACTGGTGCGGGTTGTGAGGAGATGAGGGGGTGGACGTGGAGCCCCTGAACTCCACGCCCGGTGCCGAGGAAGGTTCGCTACATCAGCTACAGGGATCTGACGCTTTGGACTTTGCGTCTTTCCACCTGAACGCAGGCTGAACCGCACTTGCAGACCGCGTTCATGGGTTTTTTGAAGTGAGGAAACGGCTTTGGGTGCTATTTGATGAGGGCCTGGAGCGCCTTGAACTCGGGTGTGCCGGCGCGTTCCATCCATTCGAACAGCACCATCTCGCTGTCGACGATGTCGACACCCGATTTCTGCAAGCGCGCGAGGGCGAGCTTCATGCTCGTCTTGGCGCGGCTGCCTACGGCATCGGCAACCACAAAGGCTTCGAAGCCCTGGGACTCCAAGTCCATGGCGGTTTGGGCTACACAGACATGGGCCTCGACCCCGCCGAGCACGACTTGCGATCGGCCCGCTCTGCGGAGGTCGTGCAGCCGCTCGCGCAGCATGGCATTGCGTATACAAGAGAACTCGGTCTTGTCGGCGACAAACCCGTCATTGGCGAAGGCATCGCGGACCGAATCGTTAGTGGGGCCCAGACCTTGCCGATATTGTTCCGATAAGGTGATGGGAACGCCGAGCCTGCGGGCGGCGAGCACAAGGCGCACGCAGCGGTCGATCACCCGGTCCTTGCCAGAGATTGCGTCCAGAAGCTTGTCCTGAACATCGACGATGAGAACTTGGGATTTGTCGCGAGAGATCAGCATGAGCGGGACATTGGCATAAATGGCTTGGGTCCGCCTAGGGGACGTTTGCTCTTTGGGATGCGTTTGCCAGGAAACTGGAGACTGACAAAAAACTTATACGCTTTCCGTCAGTTTCAGCGCGAAAGCGTATGAGAATGCGACTTCCTTGAGCCGGTCGAACCGTCCCGAGGCGCCCGCGTGGCCCGCCTCCATATTTGTCTTGAGGAGGATGAGGTTGTCGCCTGTGTCGGCGTCCCGGAGCTTTGCGATCCATTTTGCCGGCTCCCAATAGGTGACGCGCGGGTCCGTCAGGCCGCCGACTGCCAGGATATTAGGGTGGGCTTGCGCCGCCACATTGTCATAGGGCGAATAGGCGGCGATTGTGCGGTAGTCCTCCGCGCTCTCGATGGGGTTGCCCCATTCGGGCCATTCGGGCGGCGTTAGCGGCAGGCTTGAATCGAGCATCGTGGTGAGTACGTCAACGAACGGCACTTCGGCGATGATGCAGAGGAAGAGGTCCGGTGCCATGTTGGCCACGGCCCCCATCAGCATGCCGCCCGCGCTGCCGCCTTGGGCAACGATCAGCCCGCGCGATGTGATCTTCTCCGCAGCCAGATATTCTCCCGCGGCAATAAAGTCCGTGAAGGTGTTCACCTTCTTCGCGCGCTTGCCGTTCTTGTACCAGGCAAAGCCCTTCTCCTTGCCGCCCCTGACATGGGCGATCGCGTAGACAAAGCCGCGATCCACAAGCGAGAGCGCGTTCGCCATGAACCCGGCTGGAATCGTGACGCCGTAGGAGCCATAGCCATAGAGGAGCAGCGGCGCAGTGCCATCGAGTTTCGTGTCTTTGCGGTAGAGCAGGGAGACCGGCACTGTCTCGCCGTCCTTTGTGGGCGCATAAACACGGCGGGTGACGTAAAGACTTGCGTCGTGGCCACTCGGGACCTCTTGTGTCTTGCGCAAGACGCGCTCCCGCGTCTCCATATTGTAGTCATAGGTCTGCGTCGGCGTTGTCATCGAGGCATAGGTGAAGCGCAAGGTCTTTGTATTGTATTCGTAACCATAGCTCATGCCGAGCGCATAAGCCTCTTCATCGAAATCGATGGCATGTTCCTCACAGTCTGAGAATCGTCGGATAACGATGCGCGGCAGCCCATTTTCGCGCTCCAGCCGGACGAGGAAATCCTTATAGGCAACCAGGTCGAGGATCAGCCGCCCTGGACGGTGTGGTTCGATCTCTTGCCAATTCGCCGGCGCCGTGTCGTCTGCTGGCGCCTCGACAATGCGGAAATCCTCGGCACCGCCGGAATTGGTCAGGATGATCAGCCGGCCCTCATGGTGACAGACCGAATATTCGTGCTCGGCCTCACGCGGTGCGACCAGTCGTGGCGCCGCATCCGGGGTTGCCGCATCGATCAAGCTGACCTCGGAGGTCTCATGGTCGTGGGTGCTGAGAAGAAGGTATTTGTTGTCTTGCGTCGCGCCGATATCGAGAAAAAGACCAGGGTCGTCCTGTTCGTGGATCAAGCGGTCTTCAGTGCTTGAGCCGACGCCGTGCGCGAACAGCTTTCGCGGTCGGTGCTCCTCGTCGAGCCAGACATAGAGCAGCGTCTTGTCATCGGCCGCCCATACCAAGCCGCCGCAACTGTCGGTGACAGACTCTTCAATCACGGCTCCGGACTTGGCGTCGATGACTTTTGCGGTGAAGTACTCCGAACCCTTGATATCCACCGAGTAGGCGATCAGTTTGTGATCGGGGCTATGGGCCACATGGCCGATGCGGAAATAGGCCTCGCCTTCTGCAAGCTTGTTCCCGTCAATCAGAACTTCCTCTTCGCCGCCGCCGCGCGGCCGCCGGCAGAAAAGCGGTTGCTGTCCGCCCGCAACGAAGCGAGTGTAGTAGTCGAAGGGACCATCTGGCGCCGGCACACTCGAATCGTCTTCCTTGATGCGCCCCTTCATCTCGGCAAAGAGAGTCTCTTGGAGCGCAGCGGTATCCTCCATCTCTGCCGCCGTGTAGGCGTTTTCGGCCTCTAGATGGGCGCGGATATCCTGTGGCAGAACCGCAGGGTCGCGCATGACTGCCTGCCAATTGTCGGCGCGGAGCCAGGCGAGATCGTCCGTGCGGTCGATGCCGTGATGATGGGAGTGCGCTGCACGCCGAGCGGCGCGTGGGCCCCGCATAGCAGTTGCGTCTAAGGTCATGAGACTTACTCGTGCATGGAGCGTATGAGGGAGAATGTGCGCCAAAGCTCAGGCGCACTCGTGATCGTGTGACGTCAGCTGGTCGTGTTGCCGTCCGCGCCGTTTGTGTCAAGCTCAAGCGCGCATCCATTGATGCAATAACGCAGGCCAGTCACACCGGGTCCGTCAGGGAAGACATGGCCCAGATGGGCTTCGCAGCTCGCGCAGCGCACCTCGACACGCCGTATGCCGATACTGTCGTCCTCGTGCTTTGTCACCGTGTCCGCTGCCGCAACATCCGTAAAACTTGGCCAACCCGTTCCCGAATCAAATTTCGTATCGGAGCTGAATAGACCCGTTCCACAGCAGACGCAGCGATACATGCCCTCGCGCTTCTCCGCATGATAGGCATGACTGAAAGCACGTTCGGTGCCGTGCTCACGGGTAACGCGAAACTGCTCGGGGGTGAGCTTTTCGCGCCAATCGCCTGTCGAGGGCGGTTTTTTTGGGGCGTTTGTCTTGTCGGTGTCAGTCATATGATGCCTTCTCAAACTGCCGTCTTATTGTCCGTCCGATAATATAGGAATGCGCGCGCGGCTCTCGAAGATGTGTAACGCAGGCTTGATTGAGAAACGCGCCAACTCAGAGTTCTGTAAACAAGAGTCATACGGAGTTTTCGGCCCTTGCAAGCGGGATGCGAAAACTCAAGCAGCAGAAGAGATGCTAGGTGCACATCACTTTCCGTGATTTGGATGCAGAATTCGTCAGCAAAAGTCCGTTGCGGTTTTGTCGATAAGTGCTATACGAAGCAACGTATTGGAACTTCATTGAGCTATATGCATTTTAAGTCCGTAATACTTAAGTTTCAGGTCACAGAAACGGCGTAATTTGTTGAATCTCCAAGGTCACTTGGGTCCGGCAAGCTCGGAAAGGGCCGCTGATTCGCGGTCTTATGCGTTCAAATGGGGACTGAAACAAAAAAAGGAGCCAAATCATGGACGCGACTGTGGAAAAAGACGAAATCGTTGAACTAACTGCTGATATCGTCTCGGCTTATGTCAGCAACAACACTGTAGTGGCTGCAGATGTGCCTGCCCTTATCCACAATGTGTTCGATGCTTTGAGCAAAGCCTCCAGCAGGAGCGGTCAGCCGACCAAAGAGGATTTGAGACCTGCCGTCCCAATCAAGAAATCGGTGACGCCGGAGTTCATCATCTGCTTGGAAGATGGCAAGAAGTTCAAGTCACTTAAGCGGCACCTGCGGACTCACTACGATCTTTCCCCGGAAGAATATCGTGAGAAGTGGGGCTTGGCGCATGATTACCCGATGGTTGCGCCAAACTATGCGGCAGCCCGTTCGGATCTTGCCAAGCGCATGGGGCTGGGACAGCGCCGCCGCTAAAGGCTGGTAAAGAGTCCCCCTCCAGCCGTTAGCTGCATCTTCGATATTGCATTGCTTCTGTGACTTCGCAAGATCGGGTGGCTCTCGGCGGATACGCCACAAACCCTTGTGATAGCTAAGGAAACTTTGTCCCGCTCTTGCATGTGACAGTCGATCGCGCTCATAGTCGGGAGCGGGCGGATTCGAATTTGCGAGGGGGACGACATGCTGTCCGATTGCGCCTTCCGGGCACAGTTGGCGCTGCCAGGACAGCGTGCGCTTTTTGACTATTGGCTCGAAATCGCGAGCGAAAAGCCGCTGCCAGCACGCGCCGATTTCGACCCGCTCAAAGTCCCTCATCTTCTCCCGCATCTTGGCCTGATCGATCTACGCGAAGGCTTCGATCAGGGGCTTTTCCGTCTTGCAGGAACCCGCTTGCGGGACATTTATGGTAAGGAGATCACAGGGCTTCGCTTGTCCGAGGTTTTTTTAGGGCGTTGTGCGGCGCCGTGGAACCAGGTCCATGCGCGGATCGCAACCGAGGCCGTGTCTGCCCAAGGCGTTATTCACGGCCCCACCGAGGGGCGGGAGCATATCGTGCTTTTCTGGTTACGCCTTCCGTTGTCGGACGACGGGACCCGTGTGGACCGAATCCTCGTCCACGACGTCGCGGCGCCCAAGGACGACGCAGACCCAATTCCTGAGGTCACGCGGTACCAGTATCCCCGACATGAGCTGGCTGCTGCGCCCGCACGGCTCTACGACCACTTCGGATAGGGCGCTTTTCAATCATTGCGAGCGCGGCCCGTTCTGTCTGATGTGCTCAGAAAAGGGCGAGGTGCCGGGTCAGATCATAGCTTCTGCCGGGAAGCCGCGCGCCGCTTTTCCGCCCGCAGGGCCCGGCGCAGGCACGTCAGGACATGGAGACGCCCGCGCTGCGAGCGGTCGGAGATCTCATGGGGCCAGAGAGACAGGAGCGCGGCAGGTCGCACGCTCGGTCATAGGCGGGGGTGGCAATTCGCGCTTGCGCAACTGGCTGTTTACGTTGCCCTGGAGTGATGGCGGCTTCGGCTTCCCTTTGCCTTGAGGCCCAAAAGACATGCGCGATATCCCTGCTCTTTGCGACGTCTCCGGCATGCACCGGCATCGGGGCTCGGTAGTTTAGGGAGCATAGGGCGGGCGCTCCTTTCCATCCTAAAGCTCTTTGCTATCCTCGCGCACGTCTTCCTCTTTAGAGTGAAATAGGACAAAAAGCCTATCTTAAAAAGAAGGGAGTGTGGGTCGATGAGTTCAGTACACAGTGAGCAAAGTAACGAGGAGCCGGGCAGGCGCGCGGAAGGAACTGGGAACAGCGCCCAATTGCGTCAGGTGATCGATCCAGCCGTGGCGTTCGTCTTCGAGGTGGAGCCGAACGATCTTCGTGCGCCGACGCGTCGATCGCCTCGGGCTGCTTTCGCAAGGCAAGTTGCCATGTATCTCGCCCATGTCGCCTGTGGACTGAGCATGACGGAAGTGGGCGTCTTGTTCTCTCGGGATCACACAATTGTGGCCCATGCCTGCGAGGCCGTGGAGGACCGGCGGGACGATCCCGACCTCGACAAGCGTATGGAGCGGCTGGAATGTGCCGTGGTTGCGCTGATCGGCGCGTTGTCTTGGCGCAGGACGCTGGTGTGAGCGGGCGGCAGGTAGGGCGGGCAGCTGCATCTTCTATGGTTGAGACACGCTGGCTCCTTGCTCGTCTCGCGGACGGTGCTTTCATCGCCAGAGATGGTCGGCACGGGTTCCAACTGATCGATGAGGCGGGCGGGACAGGCCCGTCCAGGCTGGTGAGCCGCCGCATGATCGATGCTTGCATTGCTGACGATTGGCTCGCCTGGGATGGAAGCCGGTTGGTTCTGACAGATGTGGGCCATGCGCGGGTTCGGCGGAGCAAGGCAGAGGGAAACGAGCCGTTTCGCGCTCAGCATCATCGCCGCAAGAGCGAGCTGCGTGAATTCGGCGGTGTGCGCCAGGCCGTGTTGCTGAATGAGGGAAAAAGCCCGCTCGGTTGGCTGCGCAGCCGCAAGGATCTTAACGGACGGCCGCTTATCGGTGAGCAGCAATTCGAGGCCGGGGAACGTTTGCGGGCCGATTATTGGTTCGCGCAGATGAGCCCCCGCGTAACGGCCAATTGGTCGTCGCTCGCGCCTCAGGAGCAATCGGCGCGCGGTGCACCAGCAAGCGCCGCTGATCTACGGGACGAGGTTCTCGCAGCCAAAGACCGGGTCATGGGGGCACTTGCTGCCGTGGGTCCTGAAGTCTCTGGTGTGCTTGTCGATATTTGCTGCGAGCTCAAAGGGCTCGAAGAGGCGGAGAAACAAAATGGCTGGCCACAGCGCGCCGGGAAAGTCGTCCTTCAAATCGCGCTGACGCGGCTCGCCAAGCATTATGGCCTCATCGTCGAAGAGCGAGGTCGGCGGCGACGAGTGCGCCATTGGGGCGAGGAGCACTGCCGGCCGCGCATAGACGGTGCTTCTGAGGATGCAGAGGCACCTTGACGTCCTAAGATCTAGCTGGCGTTCACTCTGGCACTTTCGGCGTCTTTGCGAATTCGCGTCACCATCGCCATGAGGCCGTTAGAGCGCTGTGGCGTGAGGTGATCGTTGAGGTGGAGCTCGCCTAACGTCCCCACTGCATCGATGCCGAGAATCTCGTTTGCTGTTTTGCCCGAATAGATCGCAAACAGAATGGCAACCAGTCCACGGACAATGTGGGCATCGCTGTCGCCGACAAATGTGAGCCGCGGACCGTCTTCATCATGCACCGTGGTCGAGAGCCAGACCTGGCTGACGCAGCCCTGGACCTTTGTGTCGGCGTTTCTCAAGGGGTCGGGAAGCGGCTCGAGTTTCCGGCCGAGTTCAATCACATAGCGGTAGCGGTCCTCCCAGTCCTCTAGCATCTCGAAGTCAGAGAGAATTTGGTCGAATGAAGGAATGTCTGTGTTCGTTACCGTGTCCATTGGCTGACTATAGTTCGGTGCTGGGGGTCCGGCGATAGGGAGCCAGAAAAATAGCGTCAAAAGGGCGCGCAGTGGCAGGGAAAGGGCAAACCATTCCGACTGCGGTTCTATTGGTAGAGGGTCGGTGCCAAGACGGACACCGCTCTGTGACCTGAGGCAGGTCCGATCAAGCTGCAAAATCCAACTTGCTCCCGGCAACCGCTGCACGTCGACCCATTAGATGCTTGGACCGCCCCAGTTTGTTTCGAGATCTTGCGGGCTGAGCGTGCTTTGCGACGTGCTCTGCTCCCACGGCATGGGCTCAAGAGGAACCGCCGAGGGGACGGGCATGATACTATCGTTGGACGGGATCGCCACGGGCGCTGACTGGGCAGCTTGGTTAGACGGCAGCGCCACAGCCGCCGAATGGGTAGCGTCAAAGCTCCCGGAATGCTGCTCAACCAGAGCCATGATCATGTCAGCGCCATACTGGGCTTTCCGCACCAGGGTGTTGAAGGCGTCTTGGCCTGAGGCGCATGTCTGTGGATTGCGGTCGCAGAAGCTCGATAGGTCATTCATGGCGCTTTGCGCTGTCCCGTAGATTTGCTTCTGCTGAGCCGCGTCAGTCGGAATCAGAAGGATCAAAACGACGAGCCAAAAAGCTGACCTCAATAGAAACATCATTGGGTTGCCCCCTCTGTTGATGGCGGCTTGATTTTTATACCGCTCGTTTGCCTGCGTTTTCTTCAGGCCGAGAGACTATAGCTCAAACAAAATAACGCCTTTTCCCAAAAATCGATAAAATTTAAATCAAGTTTTGCTCTACTAACGGTGTGCAAATTCTCTCTCAATTTAGCAATAGGTTAGAAATACTTCTTTCAAAGAAATCTATATTACGAAGAAAATTTTCATAAAATTTGAATCAAATCGGGGAGGTCCGGAGCCAGGCTGATTGTGTTTGTTTCGAAAGACGGCCGAGTGCTCATCTTCGCGCCCGCTTTATGCTTTCCTTAAGCGGGCAGGCGAATAATCCGGCGCAAAGACAATCCTGGGACGTGGCGGCGCCATACCGCTCCGAAGATGCCTGTGCTGAGCCGTGAGAGTATCCGTGGGCTTGCTGCCTACTTCCAATCGCTTGTTCATGGGTCGGCGCGGGGCGACGCATTAACGCTGGCGCGCCACCAATCCTTTATTGCATCGCGCCTTCTGGGCGGCGCCCTGGCGCTATGCGTCTTCCCGATCTATCTCGTGGTCGGTGGTAAGCCCTCGCTTTTGGGGGCCGTTGCGTTTCTTTGGCTGTTATCGCCAATCGCGATTGCCATCTATCTGTCTAAGACAGGCCGGTTCGCGTGCGCCCATCGGGTGTCCGCGGTGAATTTCGCGGGCCTCGTGACCTATTGCGCTTGGTTGACGGGAGGCTTGTCTTCCGCGCTTCTCCCCTGGCTGGTTGCGGTGCCGCTGGAGGCCGGGCTCAGCACGGACCGCCGCAGTGTTGCCTGGGCGTCTGGCGCAGCTGGGCTTAGTCTCATGGTCCTTGCGCTCTCAAGCGCTGCGGGATTGGACCCTTCACTGTTGACGCTTCCGATAGCGACGTCGGCATTTGTCTTGTTCGGAGTTGCGAGCGCCATGGCCTATGCGGCCAGCCTCGTGGTGATGGTGCAGCTTGTTCACAAGCAATCGGAAAACGCCGTTCGTGTCGGAGAGGACCGCTACCGTCTGCTGGCTGAGAATGTGAACGACATGATTACACTGCACGACGAGCGGGGTCGGGTGGTGTTTGCTTCTCGCGCCGCGCAGGATCTGCTTGGCGGTCCTATTCCGGCCGTCCTAGGCGATGGGCTCTTCGAGCACGTCCATGTTGCCGACCGGCCGGCATATCTGTCGGCCCTCAGCCGCTGCCGGGCAGAGACCGAGGCCATGGCAGTGGAGTTTCGACTTCGCCGAGGCGGCGCTGGCGAGTCTGCGCGCTATTTGTGGGTGGAGATGCGATGCCGGCCGGCGCCTCCAGCAGAAGGACGCCGGAAGCCCGGTGTCGTGGCCGCGACACGCGACATCTCAGAGTACAAAGAGCAAGAGGCCGTCCTGCGGCAAGCTCGTCATGAGGCCGAAAGCGCAAGCCGGGCCAAGACGCAGTTCCTTGCCAGCATGAGTCACGAGCTGCGCACACCGCTCAACGCAATCATTGGGTTCTCTGAGATTCTTGAACGGGAATTGTTCGGTAAGCTCGGCGAGGAGCGCTATCGCGACTACGCCCGGCTGATCCACGAAAGCGGCGGGCATTTGCTGGGCGTGGTCAACGACATTCTCGATATGTCGAAGATTGAGGCGGGCAAATTCACTATCGTGAAGGAGCCGTTCGAGGCCACGCCGTTGGTGACATCGTGTTGCGACATCATGCGGCATACGGCGGAGACCAAGGGGCTTTCGCTCAAAGTCGATATCGCGCGCGATATCCCCGAGCTTGCCGCGGACAAGCGCGCATGCAAGCAAATGCTCCTTAACTTGATTTCAAACGCCATTAAGTTCACCGAAGCTGACGGCTGGGTGAAGGTGTCGGCCTCGGTTAATGGCGGCACTGTTGTCTTCGCGGTCTCGGATAACGGCATCGGGATTGCCAAAGAGGACCTGCCGCGCCTCGGTAATCCTTTTGTGCAGGCGGAGAGCACCTATGACCGGAGTCACGAGGGTGCCGGGCTTGGCCTTTCGGTGGTGCGTGGCCTGGCCCAACTTCACGGCGGTGCTTTCAAACTTACCAGCACGCTCGGCGAGGGAACGGTCGGATCCATTATCCTGCCGCTTGATGGTGCAACGAAGCTGATCGCTCCGCCCTTGGACGAGCGGACGGTCTTCGCTGCCTGAGTTTTTTCGCGTTTAGCAACTCTTTAGTTTCCGACGCCAAAATGGGGCAGAGGAAGCGCAAGGTGCTCTTCTATTTTTTGACGGGAAGTACTTCTTGGGACCTATGGGCGTCGTCACCGCGCGGCTTTTGTTTTTGGGCTTTTTGGCTCTCACCGCGATTATTACCTATAACGCGCTCTATCTGCAGGAGCACGAACCTCACGGTATGGCCGATGCACGGCCTGCGGTAGCGGCTGGAAATGGAAAGACCCAAGTCGTGTCCGTGAAGCCATCGAGCCCGCCATCCGGATCCACCGGCGTTGCGATCACCGAGTATGCGAAGGCGCCTTCCGCAAGTGGGAAGGTCTCAGCGGTTGTCACCGACCTTCCGCCCTTGGCGTCGACTAGCGGCGAATCGCAGCTGGTTGTGAGAGCGGTTCAGCGCGAGCTCGCTATGCGGGGCTACGACGTAGGACCGGTCGACGGTCAATTGTCTAATAAGACGCGCGCCGCGATCTCAGCGTTTCAGACCCGTGAGGGCCTCGTTGTCACGGGCCTTCCGAGCGATGATCTTTTGCGCCAAATCTTGTTAGGGGACACGATCGCGGTCTCAGATGCGACCGGGGCCGTGGTCGCGACCGATAGTATTGCGGCGAATGCAGGTGAGGATGGAACCGTGATTCGGGTGCAACAAGTTCTCGCAGAGCTTGGATACGCACCCGGCCCAATTGACGGGGCCTGGGGCGAGAATACGGCTCGCGCGGTCAGCGCTTTCCAACGCGACCGCAGCATGATGCAGACCGGAACGATCACGCCGCAACTCTTGGCCGAGTTCCAACGCGTAACGGGCCGGGACTTTGCCAAGACCGCTTCACGTCCGTAATAATTGCCCTCGCAGCCACGTTCCGATGGGAAGGGCCGCCTCATGCGCCTGACAAGCCAGCTTTGGGTGAGTGCCTACATACGTCGCTGCGCAAGCGAGGCGGTGCCCGCGATCGTCGTCCGCCGGGGACACGTGGAAGCGGGTGCAATCTTTATCTCGGTCGACAAGCTGGACGGTACGTTCAATCTTTACGGGCCGGCTCCGACGGGCGTCGCGCGCTCCGATAACGACCGCTTCTGGGTCCCTTGTCTTGAGGGGCGCGCAGTGAGCGAGGAGGCTGTCAGCGCTTATCTGGAGCGGCAGGCCGAGTTCGATTCCGACCTCTGGGTCCTCGCCGTTGAGGACAAGCAGGGACGGCACTTTCTCGGCGAAACACTGATCCAGTTTTGAAGGGTGCCAAGGCCGTTAGTGGTTCGTTAACCCTGACGGGGTCCTATTTGAGGAAAGGCGCGTTGGGCGCTTCGTTGTGTGCGCACCGCGTGAGGCAAGCCGTGGAGACCTGAAATGGCGACCATATTGGAATTCCGCGTGACCGAGGATACTGCTGTCCCAAATGGGAAGCCGGTCGAGGGTGCACTTGGTGAGATCATCATCTTCCCAGGTGTCCGCATAGAACGTCATGACACCGCTAGCGAGGATCGTCAGGTCCTGCCGGACAGCATTGAGCCGTCTCCGGGCGCCCGCACGAAATCACGGGCTTGAGATGGTGGGTCCACTCTTGCGCGTGCCGCAATAGGTCGCTTTCAGCGCACGTTCAGCCTCGGCGCTGCGGCTGGGACCGGCCAATGGGGCGCGGATCAAGGCAACACCTTTTGTGACCGGTGAGCTGACCACCACAACATTGTCGAAGGTCTCGGTCGAATCGACCCCGACATCGGGGACTGGCTGGTCTTTTTCCGTCACGATCAGATCGACATCCGCCCGCTTCATATCGGCACCGATGACCGTATAGAAGTTCTCGCCGAGCGGCGTGTAGAACGCGATGAGCCAAAGCTCGTTGGGAATTCTCGCGCGAAGGCGCACGGGACCATCTGAAAGATCGAACAGGCAAACCGCATAGCGAACATCGGGTGCCATATTTGGCATGACCTGCTGTCCTGGGGTCACCGTCGGCAATTGAATGATTGTGTTGACCGGGCCGAGAGCCGCCAGTCTTGCATGCGCATCGCGCGGCGCCAGCACGGGCAGCGTGAGCACGGCCACAACATGGATGAGGCCGGCGAGAACCACGGCAAGCGCGATATAGAGTCCGGGAAGCCTTACTCGCATCGCAGCCGCTCGATCTTAGGAAGACTCTCAGGGGGAACTTGGCCGATCCCGCTGATGTCCGTGTCTCGAAGCCCATAAATGCGCAACAGAAGAGTCAGGTTTTTGCCCGAGTCGTTGCCACTGGGTAGCCAGTTTCCGGGTCGCGCCTTCCGCGATATGTGGATTCTGTAGCCGCCGTCCGTGTGCCGTATGGCGCCCTCACTGTTGAAGCTGTAGCGCTTGGAAGGATTCGGAATGAGCGATCCGTATGTATCGTAGAGCGCCATCGACCACCACCGCGCGTTAAGCGGTCCCCCGGTGATCGAATACTCGCAAGACGCGCTTAGGCCTCCGCCACTCGAATCCGTTGTCGAAACGAAATAGCGCGCCGCCGTGGAGGTGAGGGGCAGGCGCCCGCTGCGGGCGAGGTGGGCGCGCGTGTAAGGATCTGCGCTGGGATTGCCTTCGCTGACCCAGCTCTTCCATGGGCCGACCCGTGTCGTCGT
Source organism: uncultured Alphaproteobacteria bacterium (assembly GCA_942491645.1). GTDB lineage: Bacteria > Pseudomonadota > Alphaproteobacteria > Rhizobiales > Methyloligellaceae > Methyloceanibacter. The sequence continues at coordinate 173,392 of CALOBK010000008.1, forward strand.
CAGGACCGTGCCGCGTTCAATCATGTACCAGGCGGATCCAATACCAAGGATCAAGGCCACGGCGAAAGTCCCGACAAAATAGCCGAGCGCGCGCATGGACGTGCCGCCGTCTTCGCGCCACAGGCTGGTATGTGTCGACGTGCCGGAGATTGGCATGTTGGGCAGGGCTGTCACGCGGGCATCGTCTTTCGATCTAAGCGCAACGCGGGCGTTTTACTGAGGGTTGGTGCTGGCCGTGCGCCCGGCCGATGCCGCGCGCTCGGTTGCGGTCGCTGCTGGTTTTGGGGCTGGCCGGGTTTCGCGGTTGCCTTCTGCGGCCGAGGCCAGATCTGGTTGCGGCTTGGCCGTGGAGGGCGTTCTGGCCCGGCTTTGCTTTCCCGCATCGCGCGGGGTCACGCGGGGGACGTTCTCTAAAAGATTGGCTATATTTCCGAGGACCTGACGCGTTGCCTTGGACATGTCTTTTGAGTTGTCGATCGGCGGGGGGACAGGCAGCTCAGCCGTTGTGTTTTGTGACATGACCGCTGCAATTCTCTTGCGCGCCGCAATTTGGCGTGGATGCGGCTCGACACCAGGGATTGTCGGGATGTTGTCGCTGTCGTAGGCGGCCGTCATGAAAGCCTTCCAAGTCTGCGCCGGGAAGCTACCACCGGTCACCCGGCCCATGGGCGAGAAGTTGTCGTTGCCGTACCACACGCCCGTGACGTACTGGCCCGTGAAGCCCATGAACCAAGCGTCGCGATAGTTGGAACTCGTTCCCGTCTTACCGGCTGCGTTGGTGTAGTCGAGCTGCGCGCGGCGCCCGGTCCCGGCTTCGATGACCGTCCGGAGCATTGAGTTGAGTTGCTCAACAGCTTCCAAGTCGAAAATCCGCTTTGGCTTAGGCTCGTCACGGTCGTGATTGAAAAGAAGTTGTCCAGGAATCGTGCTGATTTCCTCAATGGCGTAGGGTCGGACCGACATGCCGCCGGATGCGAACACGGCGTAACCACCAACATGCTCAAGCGGTGTCATGCCGTTGTCGCCAAGAGCCATGGAGCACGTTTTCTTCAAGTGCTTGATGCCCATCCTGTCCAAGTCGGCGAGAACAACTTCGCGGCCGGCCTTGAGAGACAGTTTAACAGCAACCGTATTGATCGACTTTGCGAGCGCCGTGCGAAGCGACATGCGTCCGCGATAGCCGCCCGAATAGTTTTTCGGCGACCAGCGGCCACAGCTCACATAGCCGTCCGTTACAGGTGTGTTCGGCGTGAACCCGGCGTGCTGGATCGCGGTGAGATAGACATAGGGCTTGAAGGAGGAACCGGGCTGCCGATAAGCGTGGGCTGCACGGTTGAATTGGCTCGAGCCATAGTCCTTGCCGCCAACCATGGCGCGGACGGCGCCAGTGGTCTCCATGGAGACAAGCGCCCCGGCATTGAAGTTGCGTGAGCGGCCGAACTTGCCGATCGTATCCTCGACGGCAGTCTCAGCAGCCTTTTGCAGCCCAAGGTCGACCGTCGTGCGGGCGATGACAATGCGATTAGGCTTGCCTTCGAGAACGCGCTGAACCTCTTCGAAGGCCCAGTCGAGGAAGTAGTCCGGTGTGTTGGTCCCGCCGCGCTCGACGACGCGGGCCGGGTTCAGGCGTGCGCCGTAGACCTGGCCTTCACTGAGATAACCCGCTTCGACCATGTTGCTTAGCACCTCGTTGGCGCGCGCGCGCGAGGCGGCCAAGTTGACGTGCGGAGCGTAGCGCGTAGGCGCCTTGAACATGCCAGCGAGCATGGCGGATTCCGCCAGCGTTACGCCACGGATTGACTTGCCGAAATAATATTGCGCGGCGGCTTCGACGCCGTAGGATCCGCCGCCGAGATAGGCGCGGTCGAAATAGAGCTTGAGGATTTCCGGCTTGGTGTAATGGTTCTCGAGATAGATGGCGATGAACGCCTCTTTGATCTTTCTCGAAAGGGCGCGCTCGGGCGTTAGGAACATATTCTTCGCGAGTTGCTGCGTGAGCGAGCTACCGCCTTGCACCACGTTATCGGCTCTCGCGTTCTCCGCCAGGGCGCGGAGCGTACCCATGACGTCGATGCCGAAATGATCGAAAAAGCGGCGATCCTCGGTGGCGAGGGTGGCCTTGATCATGTGATCGGGAAGTTCCACCAACGGGACCGAGTCGTCACGCAACAAGCCGCGCTTGCCGATCTCGTTGCCATAGCGGTCGAGGAAGGTGACGCTGTATTCGTCGGAGAGATTGATTTTGCCTTGTGCAATCTCGAAGGCGGGCAGCGCGAAGGTGAGCATTACCAGGAAGCCCGCCACGCTGAGAGTGAGGGCTTCGCAGGCGAGCTCATTGCAAGCACGCCAAAATCCTTTGACCTCGAAGCGGCCGAAAAAGGAAGAATAGGAAGCCCACCAATCACGGAAGCCGATCAGTCCGGCATAGAGGCCCGAATCGATCCATGAATCGATTTTCAGCCAATCGATGAGTTTGCCGCGGCTATTACCTTGGAAGTCTCGCACGTGACCCCGACCTCTTTACGGCGCGGCTGCACCGGCCACGCAAACCCTGGCCGTCCTTAGGGGCGAACCGGCTAATTAAGTATACACCGAATACGGCCATTTATAGAGTTTCAAGCGGGTGCGCGACCCAAAATCGTGCGCCGGGCCACGACCCCGCGCCGGAAGACCGCCAGAGACGCATTTTGCGCCTCGACAGCGCATGTCCCCAGGCCCATTTCCGTAGCCGTGCCTCCCGGCGGGGCTTACTCGGTCTCCGCGAAGCCTTTAGCCTCCATGCACTCGATATAGTCCGACTTGGATGTCTTGCCCTTCAGCAGCAGGATGCGCGTCACCGAGGAGATCCCTTTGCGCCGCGCCTCTTCCAGGCAAACCGCTTTGGCGCTCTCAAAGGCAGCCTTTTTGTCTTCAGCTTCAACTGCGGCGGTGGGCAAGAAGGAGACATCCGGAGCCGAGCCGCGGCGGCTACAGGCGCCAAGCGGTGCAGCCAGCAAGCCGGCCACAAGCAGTGCCACGCACAGCCTCGTCACGATGACAGTTCCCCCGTTTCGCGTCCGGCAAGCCGCACGCCACGCTACCCGATCTTTCGTTTGCCTGAAAAGCCGCACCGAATCCATCGAAGGCAAACGACCCCAAGCCAGACAATGAGCGGCCATGACGGTGCCGGGCACGACCGCGACAAACAACTTTTGCGGCAAACAAAGGCGGCATCAAGGAAGCACACGTGGCTCAAAGCCTCACGGCTCCGCGCCTCACACTTCTGTGAGGACATCCCCGCGTGGGCGGACCTAGAGCCGTTCTCTTAAGGCTCTCCAGTACAATAAGATTAACGACGTCTTTTTTGACAGAGACTTTTGCCGCAAGGGAGACTGCCTTATGACATGCATGGGGAGAATCCCACCGAGGCTTCTTCATGAAGAATACGAGGGAGGGAAGGAGAGAGCCGGCCATGTCAAGATTTGCCTTGAAGACGATTGCGGTGACCGCCGCCTCTGTGGGTGTGATGGTGGGCGCCGTTAGCATGCTCAACGGAGGCGCGTTCGCACAGGACGCATTCGATCTGTCCGTGCCCAAGCCAGGCGAAGAGACCGCGCCGGAGGCCGATCTGGAATGCGGGCCTGAATCTATTTCAGGCAGTGGGCCGGGCTTCACCGACGACCGCGATAAGGCCGAGGCCATGGCTATCGATGACTGGACCGAAAAAGCCAAGAAGGTCTTCCCGGACGCAGATTTCGATCTGTCCAAGGACGAAAACCTCAGCTGTGCGGTGCAGGGGCTCTTTAGCAAGTGTTTCGCCGACGGCATTCCCTGTCGCCCAAAGGCCGGGTAGGGGCTTGCGCGCACAAATCTGAAAATAGTAGGAAAATAATCCTTGACAGAGTGATGCTGTTAGGGTAGGCTTTGCCTACAATGCGATATGCGGGCGAGGCGCAAAGCCGAGTCCGTCGCGTGTAGAACGCCGCTTCCAGAAATGGGGCGGCGTTGTTGGTTTCTGGGCTTGCGCGCCGCAAAGTGCGCCCCACCCCTGAAAATGAAAAATTAAGTGGCCATGGCGCAATCCAGCTCCCGGGGAGGGCAGGACGCTACGGGCAAGGGTGCCTGCTCCAATACCGGCGCGCCGCCGCCATAGGCCGAGCCTGACAAGATTTGGGCGCTCACATGGCACATGCTAGCTTTTCGCCGGGACTCATCGGCAAGGAGAGGGACCATGGCGCTACGTCTGACACCACCGACAAAAAACGTCTTTTATCTGTCCGTCGTCTGCGCGGTTGTTGCGATCGTACTGTACCTGCTGGGCGTGCTCGGCGTCATCGACGGCGGCTTTGCATCCATCGCCCATATCGCCTTCTGGGCCGGCATGCTGGGCTGGGGCTTATTGATGGCCGGGGTCGCCATGAAGGGCGTTTGACGCCTTTATTGGCTGGCAGTATTGACGACTGACGCAGCAAGCGTTGGCTGGGTGCCGACTTAAGTCAGCCAACTGGAAAGGTCTTCATCTTGCTGCAACGCTTTGGCGAAATCGCGCTAGAGCGCGATGTCATGCTTGCGCACTTCAATCTGCAGGCCGTCGATGCAGACGGCACATTCTCCGGAGATGTGAGCGGGTTCGGCCAGGTGGATTTCTGCCGGGACCTTGTCCCGCCGGGCGCACCCCTCGCAGTGTGAAGCAGCTATTTTCAGCATGATCTGAACGAGCCCATCGGGGTGAGGCTCGAACTCAATGAAGACGCACCCGGGTTGTTTGCGCGCGCCCGTTTCTTGGTCAGTTTTTCTCGGCCGTTTACCCCGTATTAAGCAATAACTCACGAATACTTTACGAGCGCGTTCCGCAAAGCAATGACTTGAGACATTGCATTCGGCTTTTACGACCCTACATGCTCGTTAACGATATTTGGTGGAGGACGGCGATGACTGCCCCAAGTTGGGTGCTCCAACGCAGCGTTTATCAGACGCTTTCCAGTGCGCCTGAGCTGACGTCACGGCTCGGCGGAGCCCGTATCTACATCAATCCCCCTCAAGCCGAGGCGCTTCCCTGCATCACGCTCGGCCAGACTGTGAATCGGGATTGGAGTAAAGGCACCGAGGAGGGTGGCGAGCATAATCTGACGCTGCATATCTGGTCCCGGGCGGATAGCGTGAGGGATGTCCGCGACATCACCGAGACTCTCCGCACGCTCCTGCATGACAAGCCGCTGATGCTGGACAACCATTATCTTGTGAATCTCCGGTACGAATTCTCGGAAGCACGGATCGATCCCGATGGCGAGATCATGCACGGTATTGTGCGCTATCGCGCCGTGACAGAGCCTCTGCAGCAGGCCGCTGCGTAAGTCGCCAAAGAATTGAGATTGTCTCCGATGGCCGGGCTTGTCCCGGCCATCGTTGTTTATTAGGGGTTGGTTCGCTTGGCATGCGCCGACGGGAGGGACTTGTATGACGCTTTGGACGAAGCTGAAGAACCTTGTCGAGGGCATCGACGACGACAAAGGCCGCTTTAAGGATCTGCACGAAGAGGAGTTGCGGCTGGCATCGGCCGCGCTGCTGATCAACGCGGGCAGCATCGACGGGAAATTTGACTCGGACGAAAAGCGGAAGGTGAAGGCGCTGCTTCAGCGGCGCTTCGATCTTCAGCCCGACGAGCTGAAGCAATTGTTTCAGGATGCAACCTCCGAAGAGCGGGAGGCGGTGGACCTCTACCGCTTCACCAGCGTGCTCTGCCGCGAACTCGACCAAGATGGACGCAAGCGCATTGTCGAAATGCTGTGGGAAGTCGTCATGGCGGATGGTGTGGTGGATGAGTTCGAATCCAACCTCGTGTGGCGTGTTGCCGAGCTGGTGGGCGTGTCCACCCGCGATCGCATAACGATACGCAAGATGGTGGAGGCTCGCCTGGCGGGCTGAGCGGAACGCATTTTTCTCGTGATGGATTGCGTGAAGAGCGGTTTTGACCGCTCTTTTTGTTTGTCTGGGTATGAGGACGGAACATGACGGCGCAAAAGGGCAAGGACCTCTTGTCGACCTTTGGGCCGTGGGCGACATGACCTTGGCCGAACTCGTTACCGATGTTCCGCTCATTCTTGGTGGCTTGAGGCTTGCGGCGCTGGGCACCAAGGTGGACGATGCGGCAACCAAACCGTGCCGGAGTAAGGCCGGCTCGTTGAACTAGGGAGGCGTTCATGCGCTGTTCATTGGCACATTCGTATGGTGCGTCCAAGAGGAGATGTGTGAGTCAGAGATGAACGACTGGGCAATCAGAATCGTGGGTTGCGTGGCGCTGGCCGCGCTCATAACGACGGCGGAGATTCCGCCGGCCCATGCGGGCTGCGTGCCTTGGAATTCGGCTGGTGCGCTTATTTCAAAGAATGGGCTGGTTCCGGGCAATGTGATCTACAAGAGGGTCCAGGCCAAGACCGGCGGCAAGGTGATTTCGGCCAACCTTTGTCAGAACGGCAAAAATTTCGTCTACAGAGTCACCGTCCTGGGTAAGAAGGGCGACGTGAAAAACCTCACTGTGAACGCAAAGACCGGTCAGTTTTAAAGGCTGTGGACCTGATCAATCCCACATCGAATGGAGGACAGTCGCTTGAGGCTTCTCGTTGTCGAGGACGATCCAGATCTCAACCGTCAGCTCGTGACCGCGCTGGGGGAAGAGGGCTATGCCGTGGACACGGCGTTCGATGGCGAGGAAGGCCACTTCCTCGGCGATACGGAGCCCTATGATGCTGTCGTGCTCGATATCGGACTGCCGAAGAAGGATGGCCTTTCCGTCCTCGAACAATGGCGGCGTGACGAGCGAAAGATGCCCGTCCTGATCCTCACCGCACGAGAGCGATGGAGCGACAAAGTAGCGGGGATGGATGCAGGTGCGGACGACTATGTTGCCAAGCCCTTCCACATGGAAGAAGTCCTCGCAAGACTAAGGGCGCTCCTGCGGCGATCTGCGGGTCACGCCAGCAACGATATCTCCTGTGGCCCGCTTGTCCTGGATACGAAAGCCGCACGCGTCACGGTCGATGGTCGGGCGATCAAACTGACCTCACACGAGTACCGGGTCCTGCATTATTTGATGATGCATCGCGACCGCGTCGTCTCCCGAACGGAACTTGTCGAGCATCTATATGAGCAAGACTTCGACCGCGACTCCAACACGGTTGAGGTCTTCATTGGGCGTTTGCGCAAGAAACTCACGATCGATCTGATCACGACCGTCCGCGGGCTCGGCTACCGTCTTACGGACAATCCCGACGGGGCCTAACCCGATGGGCCCTAAATCCCTCGCTTTCAGATTGCTTGTCTCCGCTGCCGCTTGGACCCTCGTGGTCATCCCCGTTGCCGCGGTGCTGCTCACCTCCCTTTACCGTCAGGCGATCGAGCGCAATTTCGACGCGCGCCTCGACGTCTACATGACAAGCCTTGTGGCTGCGAGCACGGCGGAGGGGGAAGGCATGCCTATTGCGCCCGCGAATCTGGGGGCGCCCATCTTCAACATTCCGTTCTCTGGCTGGTACTGGCAGATCAAGCCATTGAAGGGGGCCAAGCGCCCCCTCTACGTCTCGGACTCGCTGCTCGATCAGCAGCTCTACTTGCCGAGTGAGGACGGTATTTCCCCCGACGATACGTTGACCCGGCGCAGTTATGCATCGGGACCTGACGAAGAGAATTTGCGTCTCGTCGAGCGCGAGATCAGGCCCGGCGCGTCGGAGTCTGCCGGATATTCCTACGCGGTCGCCGGCGATGCCGCCGAGATCGATGCTGATCTCGCCCAGTTCACCACCATGCTCATTCTTGCCCTCGCAATCCTTGGCGTTGGGCTGACCGTAGCAACCTTCTTTCAGGTTCGGTTTGGGCTCTTGCCGTTGCGCGCTATTCGCCACGACCTAGCGGCGATCCGCTCGGGCGATGCCGAGAGCCTGGAAGGCGAGCTACCCGACGAGATCAAGCCGCTGCAAACGGAACTGAATGCGCTCATTCAGTCCAACCGAGACGTGGTCGATCGCGCCCGCACCCATGTGGGGAATCTTGCTCATGCTCTAAAGACCCCGCTCAGCGTCATCAGCAATGAAGCGCGGGCCCACGACAATGCGCTTTCGGAAAAGGTCGTGGAGCAGGCTGAGATCATGCGGACGCAGATTACCCATCATCTGGACCGCGCCCGGGTGGCCGCGCGTGCGGGCGTTATTGGCGATGTCACCGAGGTCGATCCCACACTTATGGCTCTAAAGCGGGCCCTCGACAGGATCTATGGTGAGAAGGGCATTGATTTGACCGTTTCCGTCGAAGCGGACCTCAAGTTCCAAGGTGAGAAGCAGGACCTAGAGGAGATGACGGGGAACCTCATGGATAATGCGTGCAAATGGGCGAAGAGCGTCGTCGCGGTCACTGCTTGTCCGTCAGGCAATGGGAGCCTTGTCGTGACTGTGGACGACGATGGACCCGGTTTGACCAAGGCGGAGCGTGAGCGTGCCGTCAAACGGGGCCAGCGGCTCGACGAGAGCAAGCCTGGCTCGGGGCTCGGACTGTCCATCGTTGCGGACCTCGCCCACCTCTATAAAGGGCGGTTTGAGTTGGAAAAAGCTCCTGGCGGAGGTCTGCGCGCGCAGCTAACCCTCCCCACTGCCTGACGTTTTTCTCACACTTCGAGGAAACCTAATTTGGCCAGATTTGTTATTCTTAACACTTGTCTGAGAGACTACACTTGAGTGTTCCGTATCTCGCCGGGCGCCGTGACGGCTCCTTTGTGCTGGGGAATAGCAATGAGACCAATTTTTGCGATCGCTTTGCTGCCGCTAGCACTGGCGGCGTGCGGCACCGACGGTAACCTTGGCACCGATGCTCTTTGGGGCTCGATGACGGGAGGTCCCGGGAATGCGGGTATGGACGCGCATGACCAGAAATTGGCCGCGGATGCACGATTTCAGGCCCTAGAGCGCGGTCAGGCGGGTCAGGCTGTTTCCTGGACCAATCCTGCGAACCAGCATAGCGGCCAGATTGTCCCGGGCGAGCCTTATAAGCAGGGCAATTCGTTCTGCCGAACCTATACGCATACAATGTATGTCACCGGGCAGCCGCAGACCTCTCGTGGCACCGCCTGCCGTCAGCCCGATGGGACGTGGAGCACAATTGGCTAGAGGCGGCCAAGCTTACATTGCCGCGAATTCATGTTTTTTGGCGGCCCCCGCACCTTGCTCTGACATGCGCCATTCCCTATGCCTAGCCGTCGTCTAGATTCTGAAGGTTAGGACCTACTCGTGTTGCTCTGGGTCATCCTGGCGGCCCTTACGGCCGCCGTCTTGTCCTTCTTGCTTCATCCGCTCGTCAGCAATCGCGGCGGCGCGCCTGCGCGCGATGCGTTCAATGCAACCGTCTATCGGGATCAGCTTGATGAGATCGAGGCGGATCGCGCGCGCGGGCTCATTGGCGAGGCCGAGGCCGCGGCCGCGCGGCTTGAGGTTGCCCGGCGCTTGCTTGCCGCAGATGAAGACAAAGACGGCCAGGAGCAGCCTGCATCGCGCGGTGCACTTTCGCGCATTGCATTCGTCTTTGTTGCGTTGACTCTCCCGCTTGCCGTCCTCGGCCTATACCTCACCTACGGCTCGCCCCGCCTTCCCGATCAACCCTTGGCCGCGCGGTTGACCGATCCTGCCAACGAAAACGATGTCAGTGTCCTTGTGGCTCGCGTCGAAGCCCGCCTGCGCGCCCATCCCGATGAGGGCGAAGGGTGGGATGCGATCGCACCGATTTATTTGGGCGGGCGTCGTTACGCGGATGCGGCCGAGGCCTACCGCCAGGCGATCCGGCTGCTTGGGCCCTCAGCACCAAGATTGTCCGGGTTGGGCCAAGCACTCGTTCTTGAGCAAGATGGGTTTGTGAACGCGCCTGCGAAGATGGCGCTCGCAGAAGCGCTGAAGCGCGACGGCTCACTGGTGGAGCCGCGCATTCTCCTTGCCGTTGCCAAGGAGCAGGACGGCGACTATGCCGGTGCGCTCGATGATTGGCGCGGCCTCCTTGAGCGCAAGGGGAGCGATGAGCGCTGGCGGGACATGGTGGGGCGGCGCATTGCAAGCGCCGAAGCCGCTCTTGCCGGCAAGCCGCCTGGACCTCGATCTCCGTCCGCGCCCAAGAGAGGCCCGAGTGGCGCCGATATCGCCGCTGCGCAAGATATGAGCGATACTGAGCGCCAAGCGATGGTGGAGACGATGGTTGCAAGGCTCGCCGCACGGCTCGATGCGAAGGGAGACGATCTGCAAGGCTGGCTACGCCTTGTGCGCGCCTATACTGTGCTAGGCCGCGATGGCGAGGCGCAAGAGGCACTGGCACGCGCCAAGAATCAGTTTGCCGGAAATGCACAGGCCATCGAGCAGCTCGATACGCTTGCTGCGGAACTTGGATTGAAGTCATGACCCGGAAACAGCGCAGAGGCGTCTTAATCGGATTATGTCTTGCCGTACTGGGCGTGGCTGTAGGGCTCGGACTCTTCGCCATGCGCGATTCTATCGTGTTCTTCTACAGCCCAAGCGATATCGCGAAGATGGAGATGGCGCCTCAGCAGCGGATCAGGCTCGGTGGCCTCGTGGAGATGGGCAGCGTCGAGCGCGACAAAGGCACTACGGTTCGCTTTGTTGTCACGGATGGCGCCAAGACATTGCCTGTGCGCTATACCGGCGTCTTGCCTGATTTGTTTCGGGAAGGACAAGGCGTCGTGACGGAAGGCGTATTCGCGCGGGATGGAACGTTCAGAGCGGACAGCGTGCTTGCCAAGCACGACGAGAACTATATGCCGCCCGAGGTTGCTGCCAAGCTGAAAGAGCAGGGCGTCTGGCGCGAAGGCGCCATGGTGGACGGCAAGAGCGGTGGGGTAGGCGTACAATGATTACTGAGATCGGCCATTACGTCCTTATTCTCGCACTCGGCATTGCCATTATTCAGACCGTGTTGCCGGTCCTTGGCACGCGGCTGAACGATCCGCGTCTTGCCGCAGTTTCGGTTCCGGCTGCGCAAGCGCAGTTCCTCCTGATCTGCTTAGCCTTTGGCGCGCTCACAGCCGCCTATGTTACGTCAGACTTTTCGGTGTTGAATGTTTGGCAGAACTCCCATTCGGCCAAACCGATGCTCTATAAGATCTCGGGCGTGTGGGGGAACCATGAAGGCTCCATGGTTCTTTGGGTCTTGATCCTTGCTCTGTTTGGCGCTGCGGTCGCGACCTTCGGCTCCAATTTGCCCCGGCAACTTCAAGCGAACGTGCTGGCGGTGCAGGGCGCGATCGCCGTTGCGTTTCTGCTTTTCATCATCATGACGTCAAATCCGTTTCTGCGCCTCGATCCGGCGCCCTTGGATGGGCAAGGGCTGAACCCGGTTCTGCAAGACCCGGCGCTTGCCTTCCACCCGCCATTTCTCTACGCGGGCTATGTGGGCTTCTCGATGGCGTTTTCCTTCGCGGTGGCGGCGTTGATCGATGGACGGATCGATGCGGCCTGGGCGCGTTGGGTCCGCCCCTGGACGCTCGCCGCCTGGATGTGCCTGACGATCGGCATCGCCATGGGGTCGTGGTGGGCCTATTACGAACTCGGCTGGGGCGGCTTCTGGTTTTGGGACCCGGTTGAAAACGCCTCGTTCATGCCCTGGCTCGCGGGCACCGCGCTGTTGCACTCTGCGCTCGTGATGGAAAAGCGTGATGCGTTGAAAGTGTGGACCATTCTTCTTGCCATCATCACGTTCTCCTTGAGCCTGATGGGGACGTTCCTCGTACGCTCGGGCGTTCTGACGTCCGTGCATGCCTTCGCGGTGGACCCGGAGCGCGGCGTCTTCATTCTCGGCATTATGGCGGTGTTCGTCGGGGGTGCGTTTGCACTGTTTGCTTGGCGCGCACCGCTTCTATCGCAAGGCGGCCTGTTTGCTCCAATCAGCCGCGAGGGCAGTTTGGTTCTCAATAATCTTCTCCTCACGGTCGCCTGCGCGGCCGTGTTTGTCGGCACGCTCTATCCGCTCGCACTTGAGGCGGTGACGGGTGAGAAGATCTCGGTCGGGCCGCCCTTTTTCAATCTCACCTTCGTTCCGCTCATCGTGCCGCTGTTGATCGCGATGCCCTTCGGACCGCTGCTCGCATGGAAGCGTGGCGATCTTCTTGCGGTCGCGCAGCGGATGACCGTTGCTGCGATTGTGAGCCTTACAGCAATCATCACGGCGCTTGCGCTGAACCAGCAGGGTCCATGGCTTGCGCCGCTCGGCATCGGGCTGGGCCTCTGGCTCATTATGGGTGCCGGGACCGAGCTTGCGTCACGAGCAAAGCTGTTCGATGCCTCTTTGGGTGAGTCCTGGCGTCGTTTGCGCAATTTGCCACGCGCCGCGTTTGGCGGGGCGCTTGCGCATGCGGGGATTGGCGTGATGGTTCTCGGTCTCGTGGCGACCACAGCGTGGCGCGTCGAGCGCATTGAAGCGCTCTCTCCAGGCGGGACGCTAGATATCGCCGGCTACGAACTTACTTTCGACGGCGTGCGTGAGAGCCTTGGCCCGAACTACAAGGAACTCACCGGCGTGTTTCAGGTGACGCGCGGCGGCTCGCCGGTGACGACACTTGAGCCGTCGAAGCGCGCTTTCGCGGTGGAGAAAAGTGCGACCACGGAGGCAGGCATCTATAATGCCCTGGGCGGCGATCTCTACGTGGTGCTGGGCGACTCTTTGCAAGACGGCGCCTTTACCGTCCGGGTCTATTTCAATCCCTTGGTCAGGCTGATCTGGCTGGGTGCGCTCGTGATGTTCTTTGGCGGCGCGGTTTCGCTGTCCGACCGCCGCTTGCGGGTAGGGGCACCAAAGCGCGCAAAGTCCAAACCGAGTGTCGCCGTGACGGCGGGCGAGTGACGATGCGCCTGGTGCTTCTGCTCTTCGCTAGTCTCCTCATATGGGGTGCGCTCGGCGCGTCCCATGCCCATGCCGTTCAGCCCGACGAAGTTTTGGGCGATCCCGCCCTCGAAGCGCGTGCGCGGGCGTTGTCGGTCGGCTTGCGCTGTCTTGTTTGCCAGAATCAGTCGATCGACGATTCCGATGCTCCGCTCGCCAAAGATCTGCGCGTGCTCGTGCGCGAACGGCTCAAGGCGGGCGATACCGATGACGAGATCATCGCGTTCGTGGTGTCGCGTTATGGTGAGTTTGTCCTCCTCAAGCCGCGCTTTATCCCCCATACGTGGCCGTTGTGGCTTGCAACGCCGCTTCTTCTGCTGGCGGCTCTTGCTGGCATTATCCTGTACTACTGCCGCAGGACCGAGCGCTCAGAGTCGCCGAATCCCCTGACCAAGACCGAAAAAGAGCGTCTTGAGCGCCTGACCGGGCCGGATGCACATCAGGGTGGTGAAACATCCTGAGAGCCCCCGCGTTTCGGCCCTGACCGTCGGCACGAACCTTACGGAAAATTAATCCCGCCGACACCGCCGCGTAATTGCTGGCTCCCTATATTCGGAGTCTCACATCATCGCTCCACCCAATCAACGGAGCATGTCCAGAATTAATTTTCCTTCTCAGGAGAGGGCTAACGAATGAGCATTGACACGAGGCCTGCGGCGAACGAGAGCAAGCGGCCATCGAAAAAGCAGCCATGGAAGCTGGCGCGAACGCCCGCGCTCCTTGCTGCGACTGCCTTAATCGCCGCTGGTGCGATCGGGTTGTCGTTCAATCCAGGCGTTCCGCTGGCGGTCGCCGAAACGGCCCAGAAACAGCAGACAATCGAGACGCCCTATGGACGCGCCCCGCTCTCCTTTGCCGATCTTGTGGCCAAGGTGAGCCCCGCCGTGGTCAGCATCAATGTGAAGGGTGAGGTTAAGACCGCGGATAATAGCGAGCGACCGGGTCCGAGTCTGCCTAACGTGCCGGAAGACAATCCGCTCTACGACTTCTTCCAGCAATTCAAGAAGGGCATGCCGTCCCCGCCGACCAATCGCACGCCGAGCTTGGCGCAAGGTTCAGGATTTTTCATCTCCGAGGACGGCTTCGTGGTGACGAATAACCACGTGGTTGAGGATGCGGAAAACATCACCGTGACGATGGGAGATGGCGAAAAATACGACGCTAAACTGATCGGCACCGATCCGCGTACGGATCTTGCTCTGGTCAAGGTTGTCGACAAGACAAAAACGAAGTTCCCCTTCGTGACGCTGTCCGAGAAGAGGCCGCGGGTCGGCGATTGGGTGCTGGCCGTCGGCAACCCATTTGGACTTGGCGGCACGGTGACGGCGGGAATCATCTCCGCGCATAACCGTGACATCGGCTCCGGGCCTTACGACTATCTCCAGATCGATGCGGCGGTGAACCGCGGAAACTCCGGTGGACCGAGCTTTGATCTCGACGGCAATGTCGTGGGCGTGAACACCGCGATCTTCTCGCCGTCCGGCGGCAATGTCGGTATTGCGTTTGCCGTTCCCGCCGCGCTTGTGAAGCAGGTGGTGACCGAACTGCAGGACGATGGAAGCGTCGATCGCGGTTGGCTCGGCGTCGTCATTCAGAACGTTAATGACGACATCGCCGACTCCATCGGTCTTGCGAAAACAAATGGCGCCTTGATCACAAAGGTGACCGAGGACGGCCCTGCTGCCAAGGAGGATATAAAAGCCGGTGACGTCATCGTCGAGGTGAACGGAAACGAGGTGAAGGACTCGCGCGACCTCGCCAGGAAGATAGCAGAACTCGACCCTGATACGAGCGTGAAGCTGTCGATTGTCCGCTATGGCGACAAACGCGAAGTGGACATGATGCTTGGGGCCTTCCCCAGCGCCAAGAAGCTGGCGTCTCTTCGGAAGGATGATCCCACCGATCAGAGCGAGCAAATGGAGAAGCTCGGTCTGTCGCTCGCACCGGCGGTCAAGATTCCCGGTGCTGGTGAAGAGGGCGTCGTCATCACCCAAGTCGATCCGACCAGCGATGCCGCCGACAAAGGCCTGAAGCCTGGCGACATCATTCTGCAGGTCGCTGGTGTCGACGTGTCCGCCCCAGGCGACGTTGCCAAAGGTATCGCGAAGGCAACGGAGTCCTCACAGAGTGACAAGGACTCGGTCAAGGTCTTGATGCAGGTCAAGACCGGCGACCAGACCCGCTTTGTCGCACTTTCGCTGAAGAAGGCGTAACACCGCTTTCTTTTGCAGCAGGGCGGCGCGGTTTTCCCCCCGGACCGCGCCGCCCGCCCCTTTTTCCGAAACAACGCAGCCAGTGAGGCCAACGCATCATGCGGGTCCTAGTGATCGAGGATGATCAAGAGACGGCAGCCTTTCTGAAGCGGGCCCTCAAGGAATCGGGCCATGTGGCCGAGCATGCCGCAGATGGCGAAGTCGGGCTCGATCTTGCAAGAACGAATGCCTATGACGTTCTGATAGTCGATCGCATGCTGCCGAAATTTGATGGGCTAGGCGTCATCAGGGCGCTACGAACCGAAGAGATTCATACGCCTGCGCTGATCCTATCTGCACTCGGGGAGGTGGACGATAGGGTCAAAGGTCTCCGCGCCGGCGGCGACGACTACCTCACAAAGCCTTATGCTTTTAGCGAATTGCTGGCCCGTATTGAGGTGCTTGCACGCCGGACCTCGCCTGAGGAAGGATCGACACGGCTTGTGGTGGGCGATCTTGTGCTCGATCGCCTCTCACATAAGGTGACGCGCGCGGGTGAGGCGATTATGCTGCAGCCACGCGAATTTCGGTTACTGGAGTATCTGATGAAACATGCGGGCCAGGTCGTGACGCGGACGATGCTGCTGGAGAATGTGTGGGACTACCACTTCGATCCGCAGACCAATGTTATTGACGTCCATATTTCGAGGCTTCGGTCGAAGATCGACAAGAACTTTGAACAGCCGCTCCTCCACACGGTTCGCGGTGCTGGTTACACGATCCGTGACAGCGCTCACTAAGCTTTTCCGCACCACTACCTTTCGTCTGTCGCTGATCTATCTGGCGCTGTTCAGTGGTGCCGCGGTCATCGCCATCGTTTATCTATATTGGAACACGACAGTTCTGCTGTCGCGGCAACTCAATCAAACGATCGATGCGGAACTGAAAGGCCTCGCCGAGCAATACCGGGCTGGCGGTCGCGACCAGCTTGTGAGGATCGTGGCGCAGCGCAGTCGCACACCCGGTAGTAGCCTCTATCTCGTCGCGGACAAGAACGAGAAGCAGCTTGCGGGTAACTTGAGTGCGGTCTCGCCGCAGCTTTGGGACAGTGTGGGCCCGGTCGAGTTCTTCTATAGCCGCCCGGCGCCGGGCGGCATGGAGCGGCGGCTTGCATTTGCAAATGTCTTCCGGCTGCCAGGCGGCGATCGCCTGATCGTCGGGCGCGACATTGAGGATCGCCAAGAACTCTCGCGGCTCATTCGCTCCACCATGTTGTGGGGGCTTGGGGTGATGGCGCTGGTGGGAATTGGCGGTGGCTATTGGGTCAGCCGTCGGCTGCTTGCGCGCATCGACAATCTGTCGGCAACGACTCGAACGATCATGGCGGGCGATCTGTCGCGAAGGCTTCCGGTGAGCGGGTCCGGCGACGAGCTGGACCGCTTGGCACAGAGTCTCAATCTGATGTTGGCGCGTATCGAACAGCTCATGGCGGGTTTGCGCGAAGTGTCCGACAATATCGCCCATGACTTGAAGACACCTTTGAACCGGTTAAGGAACCGCGTCGAAGAAGCCTTACGTGAGCCGCCCGATGAGTCGTCCTACCGCGATGCGCTGGAGTTGACCATCGAGGAGGCCGATGGGCTCATCAAGACCTTCAATGCGCTGCTCTCAATCGCGAGGCTCGAAGCAGGGGCGGGTGGAGACCATCGGGACCGGCTCGATCTGGCGGCGCTTGTCGCCGACGTCGCTGAACTCTACGAACCTGTGGCCGAGGAGCGCGGCATTGCCCTGAGCGCGGAGACATCCGGCCCGGTTCTGGTGCGCGGCGACCGTCAGCTTCTGGGGCAGGCGCTCGCCAATCTCATCGACAATGCGCTGAAATATGGGGCGCCAAGTGCCTCACAAGGCAATGGAGTGTCGCCAGAGGTAACCGTTCGCGCTGACCATCAGGACGGTATGGCGGAAATCGCTGTCTCGGACCGGGGCCCTGGTGTTCCCGCGGCGGAGCGTGAGCGCGTGCTGGGCCGCTTCGTGCGCCTTGAGGCAAGCCGATCCGAGCCGGGCAGTGGGCTTGGTCTGAGCCTTGTCGCCGCGGTGGCAAGGCTGCATGGTGGCGCGCTGAGGCTTGAGGACAACGAACCAGGCCTGCGCGTCGTTTTTTGGCTGCCGCTGGAGAGAGATGCACTTCTCAATGAGACGGTGGCCAGTCCGTCCCCAGGAGTAGAGCTGAGAACGTCGTGACGGCACTTGCCGAACGCATTCGCGAAGTCCCCGAGACATACGACGCCGCCCGCGGTGCCGATGTCTTTCGGTCGCTGCAAAAAGCGCTGAGCGAGGATGCGAGCTTGGCCGCAGGCGCTGAAGCTCTGCAGGCGCCGAAAACAGAAGCTCTGCTTACGGCCGCATTCTCGGACTCGCCCTACCTTGCTGCCCTTTGTGGGCGTGCCCCCGATCTGCTTGTCGAGTGTCTCCTTCGGGATCCTGATACGCATCTCGCCGAGGCGCGCGCCGCGCTTGAGAGTGAGGTGCTAAAGGCCGGGGCGGTGAAGGATGTCATGGTTCTCTTGCGCCGTTTCAAGCAGCGCAGCGCTCTTTTGACAGCGCTCGCCGATCTTGGCGGTGTTTGGACGACGAAGCAGACTCTGTTCGCCTTGAGCGAAGCGGCTGACATCTCCTTGCGTTTTGCTGTGGATTTCTTGTTCCGACAAGCACGGGACGCGGGGCAGGTGATGTCGCAGCCAGAGGCGCCGGGCTATTTTGTCATCGCCATGGGCAAGCTCGGCGCCATGGAGCTGAACTACTCGTCCGATGTGGACTTCATGGTGTTTTACGATCCCGAACGAGCGGGGTTGGCCGAGACAGTGGAGCCGACATCGTTTTTCGTGAAGCTCACACGCGAGCTCGTTCGCCTGCTGCAAGAGCAGACAAAGGATGGCTATGTT
This sequence comes from uncultured Alphaproteobacteria bacterium, assembly GCA_942491645.1. GTDB lineage: Bacteria > Pseudomonadota > Alphaproteobacteria > Rhizobiales > Methyloligellaceae > Methyloceanibacter. The sequence goes on from CALOBK010000008.1 coordinate 191,423, forward strand.
TACCGCACGGATTTGCGTCTTAGGCCGGACCCAGGCGCAACGCAGATCGCTCTTTCGACCGATGCAGGCCTCACCTATTACGAGAGCTTGGGCCAGAACTGGGAACGAGTGGCGTTGATCAAGGCGCGGATCGTGGCCGGCGATGCTGCTCTTGGCGATGCATTCCTCGATCAGCTTTCGCCATTCATATGGCGGAAATATCTCGACTTCGCCGCAGTCGCCGATATCCACGCCATGAAGAGGCGTGTGCACGAATTCAAGGGGCATGGCGCGATTGCCGTGAGCGGCCATGACATCAAGCTCGGCCGAGGAGGCATTCGCGATATCGAGTTTTTCGCGCAGACACAGCAGTTGATTGCAGGGGGCCGCCACTCAGAGCTGCGCACGCGCGGAACCCTGACGACCTTGGCTCGGCTTGCGGAAGGAGGGTGGATTGAGGCCCTTGCAGCGGAGCAGTTGTCTGAGGCCTACCTCTTCATGCGGCGTGTCGAGAACCGTATTCAGATGGTTGGAGATCAACAGACGCACATCATTCCCGCCGAGGCCGGCGATCTCGATCGTCTAGCGCGGCTGTGTGGGTTCTCGGACACCGACGCGTTCGGCGATCAGCTCGTTGCGCAGTTCAAGATTGTAGAGGCGCATTATGAGGTGTTGTTCGAGAAGCTTCCTGAACCGCCAAGTTCGGTCCCAGGGATTGTCGTTGGCGATGATCGCGACCCCGAAACATTTGCCGCGCTTGAGAGCCTCGGCTTCGAAAATCCCGCCGCTGCGATCGAAGCCATCCGGGCTTGGCAAGCAGGCCGCTATCCTGCAACGCGCAGCGCGAAGGCTCGCGAGCGGCTGACAGCGTTTCTTCCATCTCTCTTGGAAGCGTTCGGCCGCACTTCGGAGCCGGACCTTGCACTGGCGACCTTCAATAAAGTTATGGCCAATATGCCGGCTGGCCTCCAAGTCTTCTCGCTGCTTGCAGCCAATCCAAGTCTCCTACGTCTCGTGGCCGATATCATGGGAACGGCGCCAAGACTCGCCAAGATCATTGGGCGCCGTCCAAGGCTGCTAGACGCAGTGCTCGACCCCGGTTTTTTTGGTGCAGTACCAAGCAAGAAGCAGCTCAAGGAGATCGTCCAGGCCACGCTTGCGCTCGGCAGCGATTATCAAGATGCGCTCGATCGTGCACGCATCGTGGGGCGCGAGCAGAGTTTTCTCATCGGTGTACGTGTCATCTCCGGGACAATCTCCGCCGAGCAGGCGGGGGAGGTCTATGCAGCTCTTGCGGATACCTTGATCCAGGCTTTATCGGACCGTGTTGGCCAAGAACTCGTCGCTCAGTATGGCTGGTTGCCTGGCGGCATGGCAGCCGTCATTGCCATGGGCAAACTCGGCGGTGAGGAAATGACGGCCGCGTCCGACCTCGATCTGATCACGGTCTACGACTTCGCGGGTGATGATGCGAAGTCCGATGGGGCGCGGAGTCTTCCCGGCCCCCAATATTACATTCGCTTCACGCAAAGGTTGATCGCGGCGCTGTCGGCGCAGACGGCCGAAGGTGCATTATATGAAGTAGATATGCGCCTGCGGCCCTCCGGCAGTCAGGGTCCGGTCTCAACAAAAATGTCTGGTTTCATAGACTATCAGGAGCGGTCCGCTTGGACCTGGGAGCATCTTGCACTTACGCGCTCGCGCGTGGTCTCCGGCCCGCCCGTGATGCGTGAGACGATCGAGCGAACCATCAAGGCCGTGCTCATGCGGCCATCTGATCGCACGGTGGTAGCCTGCGAGGTCCGAGAGATGCGCAGAAAGATCGCCGCTGAGAAGGGCACCACCGATATATGGGATCTAAAGCAGGTTCGCGGGGGCCTTGTCGATCTTGAGTTTCTAACTCAGTTTCTTCAAATCGTGAGCGCGCCGGGGAGCCCGGACGTGCTCGACCAGAACACAGAGACGGCCCTGACTAAGCTCGCCGCCGCTGGCGTGCTGGCGGCGGAGGATGCTGAACTTCTTATCCCCGCAGCGCGGCTCTATCAGTCGTTAACGCAAGTCTTGCGGCTCTGTTTGGAGAAACCGTTCAAAGCCGCCGAAGCGCCGCTTGCTTTGCGGGAGTTGCTCGCGCGGTCTGCCGACCTCCCGGATTTCTCGCTGCTTGAGGCCACGCTGAAAGACACTTTGGTGCGTGTACACCAAGCCTTCGATCGTCTCGTGACTTGATTCCTGACGCCTATGCGCTTTTGGCGAGCGGCGGTTCTTCTGCGGCTTCACGAGGGGTGTGGATGGGGAGAGCACAGGTCACGGTCGTGCCGGCGCCCACACGGCTCTTGATCTCAAGCGTGCCCCCATGCAGCTCTACAAGCGCCCTTGAGATAGCAAGGCCAAGGCCGCTGCCTTGATGGCTCTTGGAAAACTGATTCTCGACCTGTTCGAAGGGTTTGCCGAGCTTTGCAATATCCGTCTCGGCAATTCCAATACCGGTGTCCTTGATGGCGATCCGGAGCCGGCCGTTTCTCCGAGACATCTGTATGTCTACCCGGCCGTCATCGCGTGTGAACTTCACAGCGTTTGAGAGCAGGTTGAGGAAAATCTGCTTCAGATAACGTCGGTCCGCCTCAATGGGGAAGTGCTCGGGCCCATGGCGTTCGAGCGTGATGCCACGGTCGGTAGCCGCCTGGCTGACAACCTTCATACTGTCTTCGATGATGTCGGCCACATCCACATTGCCGACGTCGAGAGTCATGCGGCCGGCCTCGATCTTGGACATGTCCAGAATGTCGTTGATGACTTCAAGCAGATAGGCACCGCTCGAATAGATATCTCGTGCATATTCCTGATATTTCGCGTGCCCTAGGGGACCGAACAGCGTCTGATGCATCACCTCGGAGAAACCGATAATCGCATTCAGCGGTGTCCGCAGCTCGTGACTGATATTGGCGAGAAACTCGGACTTGGCGCGGTTCGCAGCCTCGGCTCGGTTCTTCTCGAGGGCGTATTTTTCAGCCAGATCGACAAGCTGCTGCTTTTGGTGCTCGAGCTCGCGCCGCGATAGTCGAAGCTCGGCGACACTAGCGCGGAGCTGCTGCTCGTTCTCAGCATTCTTCGTCTGGCTTTCCTTCAGATCGGTGATGTCGGTACCGACACTCACATAGCCACCATCGCGCGTACGGCGCTCGTTGATATGAAGCCAGCGGCCGTCTTCAAGTTGGGCTTCGTACGTCCGCGACTCCACTGCATTCTTGCCGGCGACGGCGTATCGCTTGGAAACGATGGGCTCAGAGGCGGCCACGATCACGTCATCATAGGAGCTACCGGGCTGTACCATGTCGTCTGCCAGGCCGTGGAACTGCTGGTATTTGCTGTTGCACATGACCAGGTTGTTTTGATTGTCCCACAGCACAAAGGCCTCTGAGATGGTCTCCACCGCATCGCGCAGGCGTGCATTGGCGTCTGCGGCGCCGGGAACGGCGTCTTGGTCGGCAAGCACAGCCATACCGGTGAGATAGGGTTCGGCCGTGGTGGCATTGCGGGTAATGTGACCGCGCAAGCGGATCGTGACCCAATGGCCGCCTGTGTGGCGCATGCGGAAGCACTGGTCAAAGCCCGTGATGCCTTCGCGCATGTGCCGGTCAAGCTCGGCGCGTAGATCGTCTTCCTGATGCAGCCCCTTGGCCAGAGCGCCGTAAGACATGGGCTTTGCAGACGGTTCCTGCCCGAGCAGAGCGTACATCGGGCTGGACCAATGCACATGGCCGCGCGCTAAGTTCCAGCGCCACACGCCACAGCCCGGGAGCGCCTCGGTCAACTCGCGTGTCAGCGCATCATTCTCATCCGAGACGCCAAGCGGTGTCAGATACCAGAAGGCGCCCGCGAACAGGGTCAGAATCAGCCCGCCACAGATGATGAGCGTTGTCTCGATCGTTGCGTTTCTGCGCCAACCCGCAAGGGCGCTGTCTAGCGGTTGCAGAACTGTCAGTTGCGCGTCCGTATGCGGAACGTTGCGGACCGTGACCAGAGCATCGGTGCCGTCGTTCAACGTCATACGAAGCACGCCGGCGTCGGCACCCAAGATCGTCAGGGGCTGGCCTGGGCCGAGAACGGTCAAAAGGTTGCCCTGATAGTCGCTGCCAATGGGTGCGCGCGCCTGGATCCCGCCTTCGGCATCGGCAAGGAGAACAACCCTGCCGTCTCGTGTCGCACTGTATGGCAGGCTCTTTGCGAGCTCCCCCTGCCAATCGGCACTGGAAGCCAGTGTTTTAGCGCTCAATCGGAGCGCGGCCACGTTTGCGTTTAAGGCAAGCTGGCGTTCCGCGGATTTGAGCGCTGCATCCTTGCCGCTGCTGATTTGATAGAAAAAGCCAAGGCCTGCAATCAAAGCAAAGCCAACCAGCAGAACAGGGACGAACTGGCGTAGCCCCTCTGCTGAGGGTAGATGGTGTTCGACGAGCGCGCGGATGTCTTGCCATCGTGGCCCAGCGATGGAATAGACTCCCACGCCTCGCGCAGGTCGAGCCCGCGCCATTCGGTCCCCCTTCTTCTCCAAATAACCGTCCCGGAGAAGTTGCCGCATCTCCGAATCGCTTCTGTCCATGGAATCGAGGACTGAAGCCTCTGTCCAGTGAAAACCTGTGGAAATTAGGTTAACAACCCGTTGACAGCGCAAAGATTGATTCTACGCGCCGCCCAGAGTCTTGGTGACGATCTCGTAGCTGTCAGTGGACAGACTGTGATTGGCGAGACCTTCAAGTGCCGCTTTCGCATGGGCTTGGCGCCCAGGCTCCAAGGTTTTCCAGCTCTCGAATGCGCCGAGCAGGCGCGCGGCCACATGCGGATTGAAGCCATCTATGGTCAAGGCTTCGCGTGCAAGCAGCTGATAGCCAGCGCCATCAGCGCGGTTGAAGCCCGATGGGTTCGCCATGGCGAAAGAGCCGATCAACGCGCGGACGCGGTTGGGGTTTCTCAGAGAAAACTTCGGATGGCTGAGAAGCTCTCGCACGGTTTCGACGGAATCAGGCCGGCTGGCACGCGCCTGCACGGCGAACCATTTGTCGAGGACTAGCGGATCGTCCTGCCAGCGCGTGTAGAAATCCGCCAACGCTTCATCGCGCGCAGGGGAGTTGATGTGAGACAGGATCGACAGCGCGGTGATGGCATCGGTCATGTTCGTGGCATCGCGGTAATGCCGGCGAGCCCGTTCGATCGCCTCGGGGGTTCCGGTCGCGCTCATTAGATCGAGCGCCCCATTACGAAGCGCACGGCGCCCCGCGCTATCGGGGTCCGGCGAGAAGGGGCTGTCGTTGGCGGCTGCATCGTAGATTTCGGCAAGCGTGCCGCTCATCGCCCCACTCGTCTTGGCACGTAGCGTCTCGCGGGCGGTAAGGATCGCGTCTGTATCGACATTACGTCCGAGTTCGCGGGCGATATCGGATTCGCTCGGAAGTTTTAGCGTTTCGGCACGATAGGTGGGCCCCAGAGACTCATCACGCAGGGTTGGCTCCAGTGCTTGTGCAAGACGGCTTGCCTGTGCGCCGCTGACAGGGGCGAGATCGAGGCCGTTCCTGGACGCCGATGCAATCAGATTGGTGGCGTAGGTCTGGGCCGCCTGCCAGCGATTGAACGGGTCGCTGTCATGGATCATCAGGAACTCGATCTGGTCTGGCGAAAGGCCCGTGGTGATGCGCACGGGTGCGGAGAAGTCCCGAAGGATCGAAGGCGTTGGTGCAGCCGGCACGTCTTCAAACTCGAACACTTGCTCTCGCTCAGTCACTTCCAACAGACCGTCTTGAACTATCTCGCCGTTCAGCTTGAGGGGGAGTTCGTCGCCATTGGCGCCGATTAGGCCCACTTTCAGCGGAATATGCATCGGCCCTTTGCTGCTCTGGCCGGGCGTCGGCGGCACAACTTGGCTCACCTTCAGCCGCGCGGTCTTGGCGTGCGGATCGTAGTCGAGAGAACAGGCAAGTTCCGGCGTGCCGCTTTGGGTGTACCACTGCATGAATTGACTGAGGTCGCGCCCAGATGCATCGGCCATGGCGGCGACGAAGTCCTCGACCGTCGCGGCCTCGCCGTCATGACGCTCGAAATAAAGACCGATGCCGCTGCGGAAGGCATCTTTGCCAAGCAGGGTTTGCAGCATGCGGCACAGCTCGGCACCCTTTTCGTAGACGGTCGCTGTGTAGAAATTATTGATCTCGATATACGAGGCAGGCCGCACAGGATGGGAGAGGGGCCCTGCGTCCTCCGGAAACTGCCGCGCCTTCAGCAGGCGCGCGGTGAGAATACGCTCCACCTGGCCCATGCGGACATCGCCGGTGAACTCCTGATCGCGGAAGACCGTCAGACCTTCCTTCAAGCATAGCTGGAACCAGTCCCGGCACGTCACACGATTGCCGGTCCAGTTGTGGAAGTATTCATGAGCGATAACGCTCTCGATCGAGGCGTAGTCGCCATCGCTCGCGGTGTCAGGGCGCGCCAGGACAAGCTTATCGTTAAAGATGTTGAGGCCCTTGTTCTCCATCGCACCCATGTTGAAGTCGGACACGGCGACGATGTTGAAGACATCGAGATCGTATTCGAGCCCAAACCTCTCCTCGTCCCAACGCATGGCGCGCTTCAGGGATTCCATGGCCCAGTCGCAACGGTCCTCCTTGCCAGGTTCCACATAGATCCCGAGCGCAACCTTGCGGCCCGAGGCCGTGGTGAAGCTATCGTGGATCGAGGCCAGGTTCCCGCCGACGAGTGCGAAGAGATAAGACGGCTTGGGGTGCGGATCGTGCCAGATGGCAAAATGCCGGCCAGTCCCTGGATTATCGCCAGCTTCGATCAGGTTGCCGTTTGAGAGCAGCACGGGGGCTGTTTCACGGTCCGCCTCGATGCGGACTGTGTAGGTGGAAAGGACATCCGGCCGATCGATGAAATAGGTGATCCGGCGGAACCCTTGCGGTTCGCACTGGGTGCAGTAGGTGCCGTTCGACAGGTAGAGGCCCGAGAGCTCCGTATTGGCCTCGGGGTCGCACAGCGTGACGATGTCGAGCGTGTAGGGGCTTGTAGGCGGGTGTTCGATCGTGAGCTTGCCAGGCGTGATCGTGTATGCGCCGGCTTCAATCTCCTGGCCATTAAGGGCGACGCGTTCGAGCGTCAGCGCATCACCATCGAGCACGAGCGGGGCCCTTTGCGTGGCCGCATCGGGATTTGGCTCGATGGTCAGGGTGGATGCAAGACGGGCACCTTTCGGCGCAAGGCGGACATCGAGCGCGACAGCCTTGATGAGATAATCCGGCGGCGCATAGTCCTTGAGAAACTTCGTGCTGCGGCTTTCGTCGTTCATTTGGTGGTCTCCGGTCATAGCGCTACTTTGCGCAAACGCAACGCGTTCCCCACAACCGAAACAGAGGACAAGCTCATCGCCGCTGCCGCGATCATAGGCGATAGCATAATTCCTGCGACAGGGTAGAGCACACCGGCTGCGATCGGTACGCCAATAGCGTTGTAGACAAATGCGAAAAACAGATTTTGTTTGATGTTTGCCATGGTGGCGCGCGAGAGCTTGATGCCGCGCTCAACGCCACTAAGATCGCTCTTGAGGAGAGTCAGATCGGCACTCTCCATCGCAATATCGGCGCCAGTGCCCATAGCGATGCCCACATCGGCCTTGGCCAGTGCCGGGGCATCGTTGATGCCGTCTCCCGCCATCGCGACAACCGCACCGGACTTCTGGAGTCCCTCGACCAGCGTGAGCTTGTCTTCCGGGGTCAGTCCTGCATGCACCGCGTCGATCTTCAGCTGTGAGGCGACCGCTCTTGCCGTCATTTCATTGTCGCCGGTCGCCATGATGATGCGGATTCCGAGTTCGTGCAGCGCGGTAACGGAATCCTCAGCGCTCTCCCGGATGGGGTCGGCGACGGCAACGATGCCCGCAAGCTGACGGTCGATTGCGAGATACATCACGGTCTTGCCCTCTTTGCGCAGCCGGCCAGCCATCTCATCGACCTGCAATATGTTGATGCGGTCCGGATCCATCAGTAGCACATTGCCCAGACGCACCGCGTGGCCGCCAATGCCGCCGCCGATACGGGCTGTGACACCTTGGCCGGGAACGGCCTCGAAATCGCGCGCCTTCTCCAGCGTCAAACCCTTATCCGTCGAAGCTTTCAGAATCGCGCCCGCCAAAGGATGCTCGCTGCCGGTCTCGAGCGAGGCTGCATAGCCGAGGACTTGGGCGTCCGTATAGCCGTTGACGGCCTCAATATCGGTCACGGCGGGTTTACCTTGGGTGAGCGTGCCTGTCTTGTCCACGACAAGCGTGTCGACCTTGGCTAATCGCTCCAGTGCGGCCGCATTGCGCACGAGAACACCAGCCTGGGCGCCGCGACCGGTTGCGACCATGATAGAGATTGGCGTTGCAAGGCCGAGCGCACATGGGCAGGCGATGATAAGCACGCTCACCGCCGCCACTAAGGCATGAGCGAGCTGAGGGGCGGGTCCCAGCAGAAGCCATGCGATAAATGCGATCGCCGCGACGGCAATCACGGCAGGCACGAAGTATCCGGCGACGCTGTCGGCCAGCCGCTGGATCGGTGCCCGGGAGCGCTGCGCTTCGGCGACCATGGTCATGACCTGAGCCAGCGTGGTTTCTGACCCAGTACGGTCAACGCGCAGATCGAAGGCGCCGGTCCCGTTGAGCGTGCCGCCTGTGACCGTGTCGCCTTTCGTTTTCTGCACGGGCACGGGCTCGCCAGTCAGCATGGACTCATCGATGCGGCTATTACCGTCGATCAAGGTGCCGTCGATAGGAACCTTGTCGCCCGGTCTGACGCGGAGCACATCGCCGACCTTGATCTCGACGAGCGCGACGGTCTGCGCATCGCCACCGGGCGACACCCGCAAGGCTGTCTTGGGTGCAAGGTCGAGCAAAGCGCGGATCGCGCCCCCTGTTTTTTCTCGTGCGCGCAACTCCAGCACCTGTCCCAGAAGGACCAGCGCGACGATGACGGCGGCAGCTTCGAAATAGACAGGCACCAGCCCATGGTTGTCTTGCATCGCGGACGGAAAGAGCTCTGGCGCAAGCGTGGCGATGACGCTGTACAGATACGCCGCACCTGTACCGAGCCCAATCAGCGTGAACATATTGAGATGGCCGGTGCGTAGAGACTGCGTCCCGCGCTGGAAGAAAGGCCAGCCGCACCACAGAACCACAGGGGTCGCCAGGGCCAGCAGCAGCCATTGCTCGGCGCGCGGTGATGCGAAAGGCAGGAGGTCTAGTCGGAAGAGATGACCGCTCATCTCGATCACGGCGACGATGAGGGCAAGTGGGGCAGCGACCCAAAGCCGCCGCGTGAAGTCTATCAGTTCTTCGTTGGGGGTGTCCTGTGGCGGGATGCTCGCTTTCGGATCGAATATGGGCTCCAGCGCCATGCCGCAAATGGGACACGAGCCGGGGCCCTCCTGTACGATTTCCGGGTGCATCGGGCAGGTGTAGAGCGTGCCAGGCGGCGCCGGCTCTTGGACGTCCTTCCCATTCAGATAGCGTTCCGGGTCTGTGGTAAATTTTGCCTGACACCCGGCCGAGCAGAAATGGTAGGTGTGCCCTTGGTGGTCTTGGCTCGGCGTTCCTGCGCCTGGAATAACCTTCATGCCGCAGACGGGGTCGATGGCAGGCTGACTCTGGTGTGGTGCGGCGTCTGTCATGCTTTCAAGGTCTTAATGGCTCTAAGCTCATAAAGTGATTCACGGGCCCTGGCGCATCTGCTCGGCGGGCGCGACCCGGTGTAACACGAGCTTGCGGGCTGAAGGGGAGGCCACAGCGCTTGAGAACAGTTGCTTGGGAGTTGTGTATCGCATTGGCGGCGCTCGCTGGGGTGGGCGCGGGCTATCTCCTGTCCGAGCGGAGCAGCACGAAGGGCTACTCGGTCGATATGGCGGCCCTCGGCCCCGGACCTGAGAGCGATCTGATCCGCTATGGCCGTGACCTGGTCGTGAATACGCCGCGCTATATCGGACTGAGTGCACAGAACCCAGCCATGGCCTATGGGGGCAATAATCTTGCCTGTCAGAATTGCCATTTAAACGCGGGGCTCAAACCCTTCGCCGCGCCGTTCGTGTCGACGGCCGCGACCTTTCCGATGATGATAGACAACAAGGTCATCACGCTTCCTGACCGCATCAATTCATGTATGCGGCTCGGGCTTAACGGCAAGCCCTTGCCCAAGGAGAGCCGCGAGATGGCGGCTCTGATTGCCTATCTCAAATTTGTTGGCAAGGACACGCCGGAAGGCGTCCGGCTACCTGGATCGGGGCTGTTGCCGATCGACTTGCCGCGCGACCTCCCCGATTCACGGCGTGGCGCGAATGTTTATGCGCAGCACTGCGTGAGTTGCCATGGGCAGACCGGGCAGGGCGCACCGAAACTCCCGCCGGAGGTGGGCTATTACGTTCCACCGCTCTGGGGGGCGGAGAGCTTCAATGGTGGCGCGGGGATGGGCCAGATTGCCTATGCGGCCTCTTTCATCCGAGCCAACATGCCTCTTGGTGGCGACTACAAAAATCCCGTGCTGAGTGTTCAGGACGCCTGGGACGTCGCCGCCTTTATCGTCTCAAATCCGCACCCATTGCCCCCGCCAGAACTGCCCGCTGAACCCATGGTCATTGAGGAGCTTCCCATAGAAGCTCCGCCTGACGCTGAGGCGACACCATCTGTGAATACACTGTTACCAGACCTGAGCGGGCCCCCTGCGAACGGCGTCCCGTAAGCGCCTGGGGGGGCTCCAGGCCCGTAGGGATATCCGTCCAAGATGTCCTCAGAGCCGGCTAGCCATATCTCGGCTTGCAAAGATCCATATATCGAGCAATCTTGATATATGGAATTAAGTCAGGCGATTGATGCCCTGGCTGCGTTGAGTCAGCAGACCCGGCTTGAGGCGTTTCGGCTGCTGATCAAGGCCGGGTCTCCTGGTATGCAGGCGGGGGACATTGCTAACGCGCTCGGCGTTCGGCAGAACACGATGTCGGCGAATTTAAACATCCTGTTGCGTTCAGGGCTCGTTCACAATGAACGCGAAGGCAGGGCAGTCCGGTACTATGCTGACTTTGACGGCATCCGGGGGCTTTCTCGGTTTCCTGATGGAGGACTGTTGCGGAGGCCGTTCTGACCTCTGCGAGCCCGTTCTGGACGCCATCACCTATGATTGTTGAGAGGAGGGGCATGAGCCATGGCTGACCCTAGGCCCGAGCACGACCTTCCCAATATCGACTTTTCACAGATGCAGCCGGTCGATGCCGCATACTACCGAAGTGTCGATGATCCAGGCCATCCTTTGCGCATTGCGCTTCTCTATGGGTCGCTTCGAGCGCGTTCGTTCTCAAAGCTGGTCGCCCTGGAGGCCGAACGCCTGCTCAAATGGCATGGCTGCGAGACGCGCGTCTTCAATCCGAGCGGTCTGCCTTTGCCCGACGCAGAGGAGATCGATCACCCGAAGGTCCGCGAATTGCGCGATCTTGCGTCATGGTCCGACGGGATGGTGTGGGTTTCGCCGGAACGTCATGGCGCCATGACGGGCATCATGAAGGCGCAGATCGATTGGATCCCGCTTGCGCTCGGCGCCGTTCGCCCGACGCAAGGCAAGACGCTCGCCGTGATGCAGGTTTGCGGCGGCTCCCAGAGCTTTAACACTGTGAACCAGATGCGTGTGCTCGGCCGCTGGATGCGCATGGTGACGATCCCGAACCAGTCCTCCGTCGCAAGGGCCTATATGGAATTCGACGACAACGACCGCATGAAGCCGTCTCCTTATTACAATCGAATTGCCGATACGATTGAGGAACTGGTGAAGTTCACGCTTTTGGTGCGCGGGCGCATCGACAAACTTGTCGATCGCTATTCGGAGAGGATGGAAAGCGCCGCGATGCTCTCGAAGCGGGTCGATCGGCGCGGCCTGTGATCTTTCGCATCCCGACGTGCCGGATTGGCAAAGCCGCCGAGAATTGCCACATAGCGGGCCAATGGCCGCCTTGCGATTGACGCAAGTCATCACCATCTTGGAAAATTGAATTTTGTGAGTGGGCTTAGGTCTTTGATACCAGACTCTCATCGCTTCTGTGTCGCGCCGATGATGGAGTGGACCGATCGTCACTGCCGCACGTTCTTGCGGCTGATCTCGTCGCGCGCGTTTCTCTATACCGAGATGATTACCGCCGATGCCGTGCTCTTTGGCGATCGGGCGCGCGTGCTTGGATTTAATGCAGCCGAGCATCCGTTAGGGCTGCAACTGGGCGGCAGCGATCCGGCCCGGCTTGCTGAGGCCGCGAAGATCGGTGCCGACTGGGGCTATGACGAAATCAATCTCAATATTGGTTGTCCGTCGGACCGGGTGCAGTCTGGCCGATTCGGCGCATGTCTCATGGCGGAGCCGGCTCTGGTTGCGGACTGCGTGAAGGCGATGGCGGACGCAGTCTCCGTGCCGGTCACCGTGAAATGCCGCATCGGTATTGACGATCAAGATACGGAAGACGGTCTCGACCGGTTCATCGATAGTGTTGCGGATGCGGACTGTCAGATGTTTATCGTGCATGCACGCAAAGCCTGGCTCGACGGGCTGAGCCCTAAGGAGAACCGTGACGTCCCACCGCTGGATTATGATCGCGTTCATCGCTTGAAGACGCGGCGCGCCGATCTGTCCATCATCATCAATGGCGGGCTGGCATCGCTGCCCCAGGCCGCACCGCATTTGGTGCATGTGGATGGCGTGATGCTGGGCCGGGCAGCCTACGCGGATCCATATCTATTGGCAGACGTGGACCGGACGCTCTATGGCGCCCCCGAAGTGCCGCTATCGCGCCTTGAGGTGCTCGACCGGTTCATCGAATATGTCCGTGGCGAACGGGATCGCGGTGCTCGGCTGAATGCCATGACCCGCCATATCCTCGGGCTGTTCCACGGCCAGCCTCGTGCCCGGGCTTTCCGCCGACATATCGCCGAGAACGCCCACCTTCCAGGTGCGGGCATCGAGATTCTCGAGCAGGCGCGCGATATCGTCAACGGCGATACGTTTATCGCCTCCGAGACGTCCCCTAACTCCGCCGCTGCCTAAAGCGGCACGCGCTACAAATCACGCCGTTTTGGTTTTCACGTTCCGGCCGAGGGTTCCCGCTGGGTTCGCCAGAGCGAATAGAGGATCCCGCCGACGATGAGCGCAACAGTTACACCCAGCGAGACAGACGATGGGAATTTTTCCCACCCCGCCAAATCCGCGATGAAGATTTTGGACCCGATAAAGACCAGAATCATGGCGAGCGCTGGCTTGAGATAGATGAAGCGGTCGATGACCGCGGAAAGCGCAAAATAGAGTGCGCGCAGTCCCAGGATCGCGAAGATATTCGACGTGTAAACGATAAATGGGTCCGTGGTGATCGCGAAGATGGCAGGAATGCTGTCCAGCGCGAAGATGAGATCGACGATCTCAATCAAGATCATGGCGATGAAGAGGGGTGTCACCCAAAGAGCCATGACGCCTGTCTTCTCGTCCGGCTGACGGATAAAGAAGCGTTGGCCGAGAATCTCCGGTGTGATGCGGAAAATGCGCCGCATGATCTTCAGCGCTGGATTGTCTTCGATATCCGGCTCGTCATCGCCCGGAAGCAGCATCTTGATACCGGTGAAAATCAGCAGCAATGCGAAGATGTACAGAACCCAGTGGAAGCTGGCGACGAGCCACGCCCCAAGGCCAATGACAATACCGCGCAGCAAGATCACGCCGAGAATGCCCCAGAACAAGACGCGATGCTGATAGAGTCGTGGAATGCCTAAATAAGCGAAGATGAGCGAGATGACGAAGATGTTGTCCATCGACAACGTCTTCTCCACGAGAAAGCCGGTGAGATATTCCTTGCCGCTCACCGAGCCCAGATTGATCCAAACCCAACCCCCGAAGGCAAGGCCGATGAAAATGTAGAAAGAGCTGAGGAACAGGCTTTCTTTGACACCAATCTCGCGGGGCTTGCGGTGAAAGAGCCCAAGATCGAGCGCAAGAAGAATGACCACGACAGTCGCGAAGACAGCCCACATCCACACGGGCTTGCCCATGACTAACGTGTTCGTAAATTCTAACAAGGATGGCTCCGGTTTATGTCGATCGGCAGTTTGGCTAGGCGACGGGTTCAGGGTGTGTCTTAGTGCGCGTCCCGGCGAATTCCTTCGCGACTGTCGCCCGAAATAAGGTAGCGAGCGGCTCGAAATTCGGATGAGACGTCTTGTTCTTCCGCCATAGCATTCCAATCGTGCGTTTTAGGCCATAGTTGCCAATTTCGAACGTCTTAAAGCGAGGATCCTTACTCACGACGCTGCGCACGTAGAGGCCCGGCATCAAACTCACGCCGAGACCGGTTGCCATCATCTCACGCAGTGTGTCAAGGCTTGTGCCTTCAAAGTCGTAGCGGATATTGGCACCGCACTCCGCCGCCAGGTTGACCACGAGATCGCGGAGCTGGTGTCCCGGGCCAAGGGCCAGAAGATCCATGCCCTCGAGGTCATGCGCCTTGATAGAGGTGCGTCTGGCCAGTTCATGATCCATCGGAACAGCGAGATAGAGTGGTTCTTCGAACAACACAGTCTCATTCAGGCCACTTTGCGTTACGGGAAGCGGCGCGACGATCACATCGTGAACGCCTTCGGCCAGCTCCCGGGGAAGCGAATATGGCAACTCTTCCCGAACGTAGAGTTTGAGCGTCGGATAGGCGGCGCGGATATGGGGCGCCACGCGCGGCAAAAGATATGCGCCGATCGTGGAGGGAAGGCCAAGGCGGACCACACCGCTCATGCCCGAGTCGACCTGACTTGTAATATCAAAAATGCGCTGGGCATCCCGCAGCATGCGGCGCGCGATTTCAACGACCTCAAATCCAATCGGTGTCACGACAACATGAGAGCGTGACCGCTCCACAAGTTGTATGCCAAGACGATTTTCCAAAGTTCTGAGCTGCTCGCTTAAAGTGGGTTGCGTGACATGCACACGTTCTGCAGCCCGCCCAAAATGGCGGCTATCTGCCACGGCGACCAAATATTCCAGTTGTCTCAATGTCGGCATCGAGTTCTCCCCTCACTCCCTGCACATGTGGGGGGCCATAGTGGCGAGACAACGGTTATAGCAAATTCCTATCATTATTTTGGAGCGCTCCTTTTGAGGGCAATTTTTCCTCACAAGATCAAGCGGAAGGCCTCATTGTCAAAGTCGATAAGCGCCAGAAAATGGCTGGATTTATGTTCAGTTGAAGACGTTTCGACGTCATCGCAAGCCAAGAATTTTTGAAGTCGCTCGAGCGATGATATAGCCCGAGTATAGGCCAATGCCGGCGAAGCAATAGGGGGCTCCAGCATGGTCGGGGAACTCCGTCATAGCGGTCAAAATCCTGAGAATCGGCAGTAGCATTCGCGCCAAGAATTATATCAATCAAAACGGGTGACAGCGCGTTGATTCCAAGGTGAACCTGACAAAGTCTGAAGGGTCGAATACGACGCAAGTGGGGGCCACGAAGACTGATATGGCGCGTCACCGTCTTAAGGCCTTAGCTGAAAACTTTAGCTCGTGCGGCGCGAAGGCAGCGTTTTGTCGACCAAGTACTGAATAAATTCTTGGATGTCGAAGAACCGCGCTTTGCGCTCACTGTACTCTAGGTAGTTGCTCCCGTAGCGCTCTTGGAGCCAGGCTTCTTCGGTCAGCGCCATCAGCACGTAAACGCAGCTAGCCAAGAGCGCGAGGGGAACCGTGAGCCACGAATTGGCCATGATGACCGTCCCGACGAGACCCATGATCGATGACGCGTATTGCGGGTTGCGGCTAAAGCGGTAAAGGCCAAGGCTCACTAGGCCCTCGGCGCCGCAATCGGTATTGCCGAGGCCGAGGTTGAAATAGCCGCAAACAGTGATGCCAAAACCAACGAGGAACAGCGGCAGGCCAATAATGAGTCGACTGGGGTCGACAAGGCCCGCGCTATTCCAATCCAAAATTGCGATGACAAAAGTCAGCACCATGCCGGCGCGGAACAATGTCCAGAAAACGACGCTTTGCCATGTTCCCGGCCCTGGTGTTGGCCAGATGCGGAAGGGCGGGACGTAGAGGGTCCGGAGCATCAGGACGTTCAGCGTAATGCCGATGCCCAGACCTACTGCGAAGATGATTTGTGCGTATGTGAATTCGAACATGACAGACGCGGAAAAAAGCAGATTCCGATTGCAAATTTGCGACAGGGATCTGACGGTTTTGTTGCGTCGTCTGAGGCGGCTGCCTAGATCTTCTGGTTGTACTCGCCCACTTCGGGTTGCTTGGCGAGTTCCTTGTCGATCTCCGCGAAGATGGCCCGCATGTTTTCCTCCGAGGTCGGACTTTCCACCACGACCACAAGCTCGGGTTTGTTGGAGGAAGCCCGCACCAAGCCCCAGGTCCCGTCGTCCAGGACGATGCGGATGCCGTTCACGGTAATCAGCTCACGGATGTTCTGGCCGACCAAAGTCTCACCTCGCTCCGCGACCCCTTCAAAGTGCTTCACGACCCGTTCAACGACGCCATATTTGGTTTCGTCGGCGCAATGCGGCGACATGGTCGGCGACTGCCAGGTCTGTGGCAGAGCTGCTTTCAGTTCAGCCAGTGTCTTGCCCGGGCTGCGCTCGAGCATGTCCAGGACCGCAATCGCTGAGACAAGGCCATCGTCATAGCCTCGGCCGATCGGCGGGTTGAAAAAGAAATGGCCGGATTTTTCGAAGCCGACGAGCGCGCCGGTCTCATGGCTGTAACGTTTGATATAGGAGTGGCCTGTCTTCCAGTAGGCCGTCTTGGCACCGTTTTCGGCAAGAACGGGGTCGGTTTGGAAGAGGCCCGTGGATTTCACGTCGACCACGAAGTGCGCATTCTTGTTCAGAGCGGAAATGTCGCGCGCGAGCATGACGCCGACCTTGTCGGCAAAGATTGCATCGCCCGTATTATCGACCACGCCGCAGCGATCGCCGTCGCCGTCGAAGATGAGGGCGAGATCGGCCTTGTGCTCCAGGACCGCATCGCGCGAGGCATTCAGCATCGCAAGATCTTCGGGGTTCGGGTTATGAACTGGGAAGCTGTGGTCCAGATCGCAATTGAGCGGGATCACCTCGCAGCCGAGCTTTGCGAGAACCGCTGGGGCGAAAGCGCCGGCCGTGCCGTTGCCGCACGACACGACGACCTTCATCTTCCGTGTGAATGAAGGATGCTTTAGCAGGTCCGCAATATAGCGTTCCGCCATCTCAGGCTCGTAGATGTAGCGGGCGCCATCGTGATGGGGCGCGTAGTCCGCGTTCATGACGATTTCCTTCAGCCGCGTCATGTCTTCCGGTGAGAAGGTTAGCGGCCGGGATATCCCCATCTTGATGCCGGTCCAGCCATTGTCGTTGTGGCTCGCTGTCACCATCGCCACGCCTTCCACATCAAGGTCGAATTGGGCGAAATAGGCCATGGGCGACAGCGCAAGGCCGATGTCGTGAACCTCGGCACCGCCGGCCAGGAGGCCGGTCATCAGCGCCACTTTGATGGCCGAGGAATATGACCGGAAATCGTGCCCCACAACGATCCGCACGGGAACACCGCGCTCGCGCATCATCGTCGTCAGGCCGAGGCCCACCGCCTCCATGCCAATGAGGTTGATCTCTTTCGGGTACAGCCAGCGCGCATCGTATTCGCGGAAGCCGGTCGCCTTCACGAGCGGAAGACGTTCGAACTCAGCGGTGTTGGGGACAAGATCTTGGTGCGGCTTCGGAAACATTCTCACTCCTCGCAACTTGGTGGGCAAAATCGTGGGTAAAGGGGTTGATATGGCGCCAAGCGTCCGGTGGCCGGGCGCGAGAAGGCCATAGCAGAGTTTCCCACATGTCCACCAGCCCCTGACAATTGCGCTCAAGTGCTCGGATGTGGGGGGTAATGGATCAGGATCAGTTCATCGCCTTGGAGATGGAAGCTTTTGAGACGTCCGAGAAAGCTCATTCCGATGAGATTGGTGCTCAAGGCTCCTTTCTCTGCGATCGCGGCTTGCACGTCTCGGACCATGATGCTTCCGATTCGCACCCGGCTCAGCTTGACCGGCGCCACGCGAGCGATGCCGTTGGCTGTGGAGACTCTCGCACTGGAGTTGAGGCTATGCGGGGTAAAACCTGCGCGCCTTGCATACTTGCAGGTGAGGGCCACGATGGAGGCGCCCGTATCGGCCATGAACGTCACGGGACGCCCATCTACGTTTCCCTCAAAGATGAAGTGGCGCGCCTGTCGGCTCTCAGATGGACCTCACCCGCGAAGCCGGGCTCCTTGGGTTTTCCGGCGGCGGTTCGCGCCGCCAGGGACAGCCGCTCCGCAGTGCCTTCAGGGCTGATCAAAGCTTTGATATCGTCGAAGTGATAGAGCGCCGCGAATAGGCTCGCGCCGAGCATTGCCCAGAGGGCGCCTTCTTGCAGCAGATGTTTTTTGGCCGACCGCAAACGCTCCTCGCTTTTAGGTCGCTCCTGTCCGCTCGGCCGCTTCCTTCGCGTCAGCCACGCAAGGTCAGGTAATCACCGGAAAACTCATAGGATCGCAGTCGGCTTAAGAAACTGATACCGAGCAGGCTCTGTGTCAGAGCGCCAGGCTGCGCAACCAGAGCTTCGACATTGGTGCGGTCAAGCGGGCCTATGGCAACATGCTTGAGCTGGACCCGCGCGGCCACAGTGCGTCCATTGGCGGTCAAAACCGGAACGCGATAGTTCAGCGCCTCGGTGTCGAGGCCAGACTTTTTCGCATCTTCCGGTGTCAGAACGATCGACGATGCTCCGGTGTCCACAATCATGGAGACCGGGTTGCCGTTGACGTCGACCTTGGCGGTGAAATGGCCGTTCAGCCGCTTCCTGATTTTGACCTGGGTGAGGCCGCCGGCGCTCGTTTCGACCGTCATGGCCGTGCCGGGAAGCAGCTCGCCGACGACGCGTGTGGCAATTGGGGTCAGTTCGTTTTTATACGCATAGAGCGTGACCAGGCCGAGGCCGAGGGCGAGCCACGTCACCGCATCGCGAACCATCGTTGCCGCGCCGCCGCCATAGCGACTGACAAGGCCACCGGCGAGATAGACCAGCAAAGCCAGCAGGAAGGCGCAATATCCAAACGTGATCGCGTTGAGCCCGGCGATCATCCCGGACTCATTGCTGACAAGCATCATGCCAGCGAGTGCAAGAATGAACAGGGCGACCCATGTGGTCATGCCGTTGGCTCGTTTGCGCGCTCAAGTTGCTTCAGCCGCTCGGGCAGCGCTTCCATGATGGCCTGACGCTGCGCAGGTGTCATATTGATCCAGCGCGCGATCTCATCCCCACTGCGCCCACAGCCGATACAAATCCCGGACCTATCGTCGAGAATGCAAATGTCAACGCAAGGCGTTTCCACGAAGTCCTCACAAGTGCCAAGGTCCGACCACTTATGTAGGATGTGCTGCAGGCCAGCGCAATTGTCGCGTCTGTCGCGCTAGCTGGCGCGTTTGCTGCGTTCGGGGGGGTCCTGGGACTCCAGAGCGTCGGAGTCTTCCCGTGAAGGCTCACCCGACTCGGTCAGCCTAGGCAGTGTCTGTATGATGCGACTGGGGGGTAGGGTTACGATCACCTCGGTGCCGTAGCGAAGCTTGCTCTTCAATTCGAAGCTTCCCTCGTGGAGTTCGATCAAGCCCTTGGTGATGGGAAGGCCAAGGCCAGTCCCGCCCTCAGCAGTCTCATGAGCGAGGGAGCCCTGGCCGAAGCTTCGCAAGACACGAGGAATTTCGGCATCGGGGATGCCGGGTCCGGTGTCTTTCACGCTCAAGGCAAGTCCACCGGTCTTGGAGCGTGCGATCCTAATGGTGATGGTGCCATGCGGTGGTGTGAACTTGACGGCATTGGATAGAATATTGAGGCCGATCTGACGAAGGGCTCGCTCGTCGGCCCGGACCTGCGGCAAGTCGTCCTCGAAGTCCTGGACGATCCTCAGCCCCTTCTGATCGGCACGAACGCGCATGAGGTGGTGGCATTCTTTGACGATCGCGATGGGAGAAACGATCGTCTCGTGGAGTTCGTAGCGCCCGGCTTCAATGCGGCTGATGTCCAAAATTTCATCGATAAGCGTCAGCAGATGCCGACCGCTCTCATGGATGTCGTTAGCGTACTCTTTGTATCTTGGGTTTGCGTGCGCACCAAAAACCTCACCACGCATGATCTCGGAGAAGCCGAGAATGGCGTTGAGCGGCGTTCGCAATTCGTGGCTCATGGTGGCCAAGAAGCGTGACTTGGCAAGGTTCGCCTCTTCCGCACGCAGCCTTGCCTCGTCAGAAATCGACTTTGATTGTTCAAGTTCGCCGATCAGCACGTCTTTCTCCGCGCGGAACTCCAGCATGGACCTGACGGTGCCGTTGAATCCGTTCATCAACCAGATGAAATAGAAATGCACGGCGACCGCCATGGCAGCCATGGCCCAGTAGAATGGATCGTTGAGAAGGGCGAAACGAATGACGATGGCCGCCGTCATTGGCAGGGTGCCTGCATAGACGACGCGCATGACAGTCGATGCGAACAGCATGCGCATGGAAATGACGACGAGAAGCGTGGCAAAGATAAAGGTGTGCGCCGCTTCGCTCTGAGTTTCGGGGCTGATGAACGCCACCGATGCCCAAGTAACGCCATAGAGAAATTCGGCAGCGGCGATCTTGCCTCGCCAGATGGTGGCATTGGCCTGTTCGCGGGGTGTTTTTGCAAACTGGCGGCAGATCGCGACCAAGATGCCCTTGGACACGAACACGGCGCAAAGCCACAGCAGCAATTCGCGCGGCGGTGACCAGAACATGGCCCCCATGGCGACGACAACGGCCAGCAGCGGTGTGGTCACGGCTGCGGACAGTTCGTTTTTGACGAACATCATCAGGAGTTCGTAGTCGAACTCGGGCCTTCCGGCCGATCGATAGCTGAGCCTTTCGCGGGCCTCCTGGACGCTACGGTAAGCACGCCGTTTCCGACTGTTCACCGAGCCTGAACCGGCCCCGGAGGCCTCGGCTGACGCGCCACTCAACATCGACTCACGAACCCACAACCTGACCGCGAACAACACTACGCATCGGGCAAAGGGAGAGCGCGGCCGCGCTCGGACCCCCCCGACTTAGGCTTAACAAGAAGTATCCAGTGAAAGTCCTAACGAGGCGTTTACTCTCGCCCCGGCCTGAGACTGGCCTTGACGTGGAAGATCGAGGAACCACATTCAATTGGGGCCCAATACGAGGGGAGTGGGTTCGGGCCGGGGGAACGAAATGGGAAAGCCATGCAGCTAACCGTACTTGGATGCGGTGATGCCTTCGGAGCGGGGAGCCGCCTGCAGACGTCCTTTTACGTGCGGTCTGCCTCAACGACATTTTTGATCGATTGCGGTGCGACAACGCTGATCGGCATGCGCCGATTAGGGCTTGCGCCTAACGATATCGATACGGTGTTTGTCTCCCATTTGCATGGCGATCACTTTAGCGGCCTGCCATGGCTTTTCATCGACGCGAAATATGTCAGCAGGCGAACGCGACCCCTGGTTGTCGCGGGGCCAAAAAGCATCGAGGCGCGCTTCGTGGCGCTCGCGGAGGCGCTTTACCCCGGCTCGCTCGATGGCGAGCGTGATTTTGATCTTGTCTTCGTGGAATATGAGGAGCGTAAACCCCTCGATATCGCCGGCGTGACGGTAACGCCATTTGAGGTGCACCATCCCTCTAGTGCGCCACCTTACGCGCTCAGGTTCGGCATCGAGGATAAGGTCCTTTCATTCACCGGCGACACGGGCTGGGTCGAGGCACTTACCGAGGTTGCGCGGGATGCGGATCTCTTCATCACGGAGTGTTTCCAATACGATTTGAAGATGCCGATGCATCTCGATTACAAGACGATCGATGCGAATTACGACCGGCTTGCGGCCAGGCGGGTCTTGCTCACTCACATGGGGGAGGAGATGCTGGCTGCTTGTTCGCGTGTAGATCCGGTCCGCTTTGAGATCGCGGAAGACGGAATGACGATCGATCTCTAATCGCCGCTGGTTTAGGGCGTTATGTCAGAGCTCAATGCCATATTGGCCTCGATACGGCGCTGCCGTGTCTGCATCGAGGCCCCGCGGGGCAAGCCCCTGCCGCATGCGCCACGTCCTGTCTTGCGCGCAAGCGTGACGGCACGCCTTGTGATCTGTGGTCAGGCGCCGGGGACGCGAGTGCACCGCTCCGGCACGCCGTTCACCGATCCCTCCGGTGATCGGCTACGGGCTTGGCTCAACGTGACGCCAGACGAATTCTATGACGAGGGCTGCGTTGCCATTGTGCCAATGGGGTTCTGCTTTCCAGGACAGGACGCAAAGGGTGGGGATCTCCCGCCACGGCGCGAATGCGCGTCCCTCTGGCATGGTGACCTATTTGCGGCGTTGCCCCGGGTCGAACTCATCCTTGCGGTTGGGGCCTACGCTCAGGCTTTTCATCTTGGCGCGGCGCGCGGCAAGACCTTGCAAGAGACAATGCTGCAGTGGAAGGCCCATCTCAGCTCCGCGCAGCGTCCTCGGATCTTTCCGCTGCCCCATCCGTCTTGGCGCAATAATGCATGGCTGAAGAAGAACGCCTGGTTTGAGGCGGAACTGCTCCCGGTCCTGCGCCAGGAAGTCCGCAAGGTGATGTGACCAGCCTTGCGGGCGTGACAAAATTAATCTATCTCATTTGTCAATTGGACCGATTTGTAGAAATTTTTTCTTGACGAAGGCTATTCTTTTCTAAATTTTTGTCATATCGAATTTATTGGGTAATATGGATGTTGGATCGAATGGATCGAAAAATCCTGGAGATTTTGCAGACGGACAGCACCTTGCCGGTCGCCGAGATCGGGAAGCAGGTCGGTCTATCGACGACGCCCTGCTGGCGGCGAATTCAGAAGCTCGAAGAGCAAGGCGTGATCGAGCGGCGCGTGGCTTTGCTGGATCCCAAGAAGGTCAATGTCGGGGTCACCGTGTTTGTGTCCATCACGACGAGCAATCACACTAAGGATTGGCTTGAGCGATTTCACGCCGCGCTCGCGGAGTTTCCCGAAGTGGTCGAGTTCTACCGCATGAGTGGGCAGGTCGATTATTTGCTGCGCATCGTCGTGCCCGACATCGAGCGCTACGATATGTTCTACAAGCGCTTGATTGCGCGGATTGAACTGTCAGATGTGAGTTCTGCATTCGCGATGGAGCAGATCAAGTTCACGACGTCGCTACCGCTTGGCTATACGGCGGAAGAAAAGCGCCCCTAAGTCGCTCTGCAGCTTTAACGCTTGTTTGGGCTGCGTTCGAGCCGGGCGATCAGGCTGGACGTATCCCAGCGCTCGCCTCCCATGTCTTGGACCTCTGCGTAGAACTGATCGACCAGCGCTGTGACGGGCAAGCTCGCGCCGTTGCGGCGGGCTTCCTCAAAGCAAATGCCGAAATCCTTGCGGAGCCAATCGACGGCGAAGCCATAGTCGAACTTGCCAGCGATCATGTTTTGCCAGCGATGATCCATTTGCCAGGATTGCGCGGCGCCTTTCGAGATCGTGTCGATCACCTTTTCGATGTCGAGACCGGCGCGCATGCCAAAATGTAGCGCCTCTGCAAGCCCCTCGATCAGTCCGGCAATGCAAATTTGATTGACCATCTTGGTGAGCTGGCCCGAACCAGATGGCCCGATGAGATTGACCGCGCGCGCGTATGACGTGATGACGGATTTGGCCTTGGCAAAATCCGCATCGTCTCCGCCGGCCATCACAGTCAAGATGCCGCCTTCGGCACCAGCTTGTCCGCCGGAAACAGGGGCATCAAGCGCGCCGGCACCATGCGTCTTAGCGGCTTCGTGTAAGTCCCGGGCGATTGTCGCCGAGGCCGTTGTGTGGTCGACGAACACGGCGCCAGGGCTCAATGCCTGGAAGAGACCGTCCGGGCCGAGCGTTACCTCGCGTAGATCGTTGTCGTTTCCAACACAGGTGAAAACGAAGTCGGCGCCCGTGGCGGCGCGAGCGGGCGTGGTTGCGCATGCCCCGCCATGTTCGGTAGTCCATTTATCCGCCTTGGCTTGATTGCGGTTAAAGACGGTCACATCGAAGCCGGCCGTTTTGAGGTGGCCGGCCATCGGGTATCCCATCACGCCCAGCCCGATCCATGCGACTTTGCTCATGCTGCGTCTTTCGTCCTTTGCCAATGGCGTCTCACTCGCACGGCAATCATAAAGGAAATGGCCGGGGCGGGCCCGGCCATTTCGGATGCGTGATGAGCCTTGCGATGATTTCAGCGCGAGACCTGCCAAGACTTGCGAACAGGCTTGCGAGAGCTGTTCGCCGATCGGCGTTTTGGCTTAGCTGATCGGGGTCTTGGGAAAAGCGAGTTGCTCGCGCGCGCGCCATTCGTCGGTGACGTAGTTGATGATCAGCGACTTGCGGACACCCTTGATGGGACGATTTTCGAAGCCGTGATACGTGTGATCCGCCGGGACGAAGATGAAGGCGAGGTTCGGCTCGAAGGGCGAGCGTGCCACATGGTTCTTGCCGGCGTCGTAGACATCCGTTCCAAGCGCATCATGGTCCTCTCCATCGGATAGATAGAGAAGCATGGTGAATAACTTCACGCCGAGATCAGTGTGTGGCTCAAGCCAGAAGCCATCCGTGTCCTGGGCGAACTCAATGCGCAGATACGTGCCGCTGAGATCCGTGCCGAAGGTATCCTCGATCAATTTGGTGATGCGCTTGTCCTGAAAGGCCTCGGACACAGCCATCACCACGGGGAACTCCACCTGATTCTCGACGTCGAAATATTTGCGCGTCTTGTTGTGGAACTCGCGTTTCCCAGACACACCATCCAGGGACGGGGCGGGGAAGGGCAAAGCCATAACATCTGTAATCGTATCGTCGGGGAGACAATGCCTCACCACCCAATGCGAATAGGGCTCGTCTCTGCGATCGCTATTCGCCACGCTTTCGGTAAATGTACGGACGATATCCTCCGCCGAACTCTTCACCGCAGCATCTGCCTGCTTCAAGGCTGCGCCTTCCCTCATAGTGTCGGTCAACTCCTTAGAATCGATATAAAAATACTAGCTTGCCCAGCGCCCAGCTGACCCTACCCAACCGCTCAGATAGCACTTCAATACCGTTAGGCGCAAATAGCAGGGCTGCGTTGATACGGCTCAAGTCTTGGCCCTGAAGGCCGAACCGCACGCGGGCGTTGAGCCTCTAAAAACAGACCCAGGCCGCGCGCGTCAGATGATCAGTTGAGAGTGATTCCACTGATTTCCCCAAAATCGGCGAAATCGTCATCCGTTGCGACCTGCTCGTTGCGCAAGCACCGGGCCAGCAACTCCAGCAGTGATGCATGAAGCTCGGCTTCGCCATCCAGCTGTGGCGGATTTTCGGCAAGAAATGCCAGGATATCGGCATAATTGGGCATTGGAATTCCCTGTGTCCCCAGCCCCGACAGCGTGTAGGAGGCCTGTGTCAAAACTGAGGCTGGCCTTATCGCCCGCAAATGGGCGGCCGAAGCCTTTAGCCCTCCAGGGAATAGCGCCCGATCAGCCGCAATGGAGCGCTTTGCTCCTCCCCGCCCGCCTCGCCAACCAGGGACAGACCATCGACGCACACGCCTTTGGCACAAACATCGGCGATCACGGGCGCCAAGGCCTTTGAAACGGCGTCGAGTTGTGCAGAGTCAAGAGGGCCCGTCAGCGCGATAGAGAAGCGATATTCGCTCATGACGTTTTGCTGACCGAAGCTCTTCAGAAGCAGCCTTTGATACGGGCTCAAATGGGGATGCTCCCCGTCCGCCTCGCTGGATCTCACCGCAAAGAACTCAAAGGCATTGAAGCACTGGAGGGCGAGCCAATTGAGTTCGGGGCGCGGGTTGGCTGGACGCAGGACGAGCGAGCGGTTCACGCGCTCAAGCGCAAGCGGGCCGGTTTCGACCGGCTTGCGGCGTGCGGCGAATGTAAAGAGGCGCGCTTAGAGTTCGTCGAGGTCTGTGTCCTCACGCAATGCGAACGGGGAGACGAACGGCGCGTGAAGTCCGATATAGCGGTCGGGGAAGGGCGAGAGTTTGGAATCCGCCGGACCGGCCACACCTGTTGAGCAAAAGGCCTGCAACGTGGCGCCGTCATTTGCCCGGCCGAACCAAGACCGTCCGAAAGATGCAAACGCGCTTCGACGTTGCGGCGTATAGTAGATCGCATAGCGGCCTCGGCGGGCAGGGCGATTTGCGGGCCCTGTTTCATTTGCCCGATCGACTTGGGCAAAGTTGAGCATTGGTGTCTCCCTCACACGCTCCCCGTGGCGTCGCTCACCTGTCACAGCTAACGCGCCGCTGTGACCTGGAGGCGCCAGGTTTCGGGCGATAGGAGGGCAGTGCGATGAAGACTTGATGAATCGGCCTTGATGAGGCCCCCCTGCCTTCGGTAGCAAGAGTGATGCGTCATCGCACGAAAGCAGTTGCCAGCAGGGAAGTGAAATGAGGAGTGCATGATCGATCTCTACACATGGATGACGCCCAACGGACAAAAGGTCTCGATCATGCTGGAGGAGGTGGGGCTGCCGTATCGGGTGCACACCATCAATATCGAAAACGGGGAACAGTTCGATCCGGCGTTTCTCAAGATCTCACCGAACAACAAGATCCCGGCCATCGTGGAGACGGATACCGATCTCAGTCTGATGGAGTCGGGTGCGATCCTGCTTTATTTGGCGGAGAAGACGGGCAAGCTGTGGCCGCAGGACTTCCCGACGAAATGGCGGGTGCTTGAGTGGCTCATGTGGCAGAAGGGCGGTGCGGGGCCGTTTTTGGGCCAGGTGCATCACTTCGTCTCCTACAATCCCGGTAAAAGCCCGTATGCGGAAGAGCGCTACACCGGCGAAGCGTTGCGCATTTGGCGTGTGCTCGATACGCGGCTTGGCGAGGAGACCTATGTGGCTGGCGCCTATTCCGTTGCCGACATCGCCATTTGGCCCTGGATCGCGCGCTTCCCAATCCAGCCCGTGGACATGGATGACTATCCGAACGTGAAGCGCTGGTATCTTGAGATCGCCGGACGACCGGCCGTGCAGCGCGGATGGGACGTGGTTGGCTCGGGGCGCGTCATGCCGATGCCGTAGGGAATCTGCACCAAACGTGAGGGGGACGAGGGATGTTGCGCAGGGCCTTACTTCTTGTGGTCGCGCTCGCCCTCGTGGGCGTGCTCGCGTTCTACATCCTCACCATGCCTGTGACGATCCCCGCCTCGGCATTGCCGGACCATGTGCCGGACATCGCCAATGGCAAGACCATGTTCATTGCCGGGGGCTGCGCGGAATGCCACGCGGTCCCGCTCAAGGGCTGCGACGATCTCGATATCGAAGATGAAACACAGCTTGCGGGCGGGCGCTGTCTCCGCACAGATGTGGGCACATTCTACGTGCCCAATATTTCGCCTGACAAAGAGACCGGCATCGGTGCCTGGTCGACACTTGATTTCGTCAACGCGATGAAACGGGGGGTGGCGCCCGGTGGTATGCATCTCTACCCCGCCTTTCCCTACACATCCTATCAGCGCATGAGCTTCGCGGACATCATTGACCTCAAGGCCTATCTCGACACGCTGCCGTCGGTGCGCAGCAGGGTGTCAGAGGACGACTTGCGTTTTCCCTATAACATTCGCCACGGCGTGGGCCTGTTCCAGCGCCTCTATGTGAACGGCAAGACGTTCACCCCGAATCCGAAGGCAAGCCCTGATGTGAACCGGGGTGCTTATCTCGTGCTTGGCCCAGGGCATTGCGGTGAATGCCATTCGCCGCGCAACGCCATTGGCGGCGTGATTGAGTCGCAAGCCTTTGCGGGCGCCAGAAACCCTGACGGTAAGGGCACCATTCCCAACATCACCCCGAGCGATCAAGGGATTGGTAACTGGAGCCAGGCGGATATCGCCTATTTCCTGGAAACCGGCTCAACGCCCGATTTCGACGTGGTGGGCGACTCCATGGTGCCCGTCCAGGAGAATATGGCGCGGCTAACCGCGAGCGATCGCGATGCCATCGCGGCATTCTTGAAGTCTCTGCCGCCCCGACCCACTGCGGTGAACAATAAAGTGACAAAGAAATAATCGGCCAAAATCCTCGCGGCCCCCGGAGGATAGCCGCCCATGGGCGGTCTTTAGGCACGAGCGGGCCTTGAAGAGGGGAGGCTCGCAATCTAGCGTGGCCTCTTCAAGTTCGCATTGAGGATAGGAGTGGCGGGGATGTTCGGGCGCCGGTATCGGCTGGTCTTTGGGGTCGTCCTTGCAAGTTTGGGGGCAATCGTGCCCGTGACTGGCACCAACGCCGGGCCGTCCTCGCAAGCAGGCCCGATTGTCACTGCGGTGGTGACGCCCGAAACGGAAGCTGCCGCCCCGCGCCCCGCCGAACCACTTGACGTGAAGAGCCGGACGAAGCGCGTCCAACGCTGCTACGCCAAGCTCGGTTACTACAAGGGGGCGATCGATGGGAAGGCCAGCAAAGAGACCTGGACGGCGCATTGGTATTTCAAGAACGAGCACGGGCTGAAAGCCGATGCAGACTTCTTGGCCGCGCCCGTTGAGCGGAAGATCGATGCTTTGTGCAAAGACGAGCCGGTCCTCGAAGCCGCTGCGCCCCAACCGAGCGAGGTTTCTTCGGACACGGCGGTTGGAGTCGAGCGCGAAGCCACTTTGACGGCTGAACTTGCCACCGATGTCGTGCCGTCCGCCCCAGTTGTTGAGACCGTGCCTGCTGCGCCCCAAAGCCGTCTCGGCATCGATTGCCTGCCAGAGGATTTGATCGCGCAGCTTCGCAAGGCCCATGGCACGACGGCGGCGCGGGCGTGCCGGCCAGGGTGCCTGCCACCGCCTTCTGGTCTCAGCCAGCCTCAGCTGGACGACCTCTATGGCCGCTACGGCGTTGTTTGGTGCCGCTCATGTGTTCAGATCGGGGGACACCTTTCTCTGAAAGACATCAAGCGTATCGAGGAGGCGGGCGATCTTGAGCTTTGCACCACGCCGCCGCGCCAATTGCCGCGGCCGGGCAGTGCAAATGGCAACGTGGTGAAATCCTTCAGCCGGATCCGCGAACTTTATCGAGCTATGCCGGCTGCGCCGGAAGACTCCGGCGCCATCGCCGTGATTATCGGAAATAGCGCCTACGACAATCTCCCGCCTGCGCGCACCGCGCGCAGCGATGCGGGCGCGATGTATTTCTTCCTCACCGAGCATTTAGGGTTCCAGCAGGATCACGTTATCGATCTACGCAATGCCAAACGTGCCGATTTCGAGCGCGTCTTCGGACCGGTCCCGGGCTCCGATGGCGAGTTGAAGCGCCTTGTCGAGGCGCAGCCAAATGCGAGAGTCGTGGTCTATTACTCGGGCCATGGCGCCACCAACGCGGCGCAGAACGAGACCTATCTCCTGCCCGTCGATGCCGAGCCCTATCGCGAGGAGCGGGGCGGCTATCCGCTCTCGACGCTGTACGAGAACCTTGCAAGTCTTAAGGCAGAGACCGTGCTCGTGCTCCTGGAGACGTCATTTGGGCGCGATCACGGCGCCTATGTCTTGCCGCCCAATATTCCAGAGACGACGTTAAGCGCGCTCCCGCCGGAGCCCCGGCCCACACTAACGGTGCTTGCCTCGGCAGACCGGGGGCAACGCGCTTTGATGGATCCCAACTACGATATTGGGCTGTTTACACGCTACCTGATTGAGGGGCTTGCGGGCGCCGCCGACCAGGCCCCTGTCGGCAATGGCAATGGGCATGTGGATAGCGCTGAGCTTTACGCTTATACGGCCGCCATGGTGAGGCTTGCGGCACGAAAGACCTTTGGCCTGCTGCAGAACCCGGCCTATTCGAGTGCGGGGGCGGCTGTCCTGAAGGCCCCCGCAGCATTGGCTGCCGGCTCCAATTAGGTCAATCGCGACGCGCTAAAACTTCTTTACATGCCAGACCGAACCTCATACGGAGCACGCGAACTCGGCTGCCGAAGTGCTGAAAAGGCTGCCTTTCGGCTGGGATCGATATCGGCAGTCTCGTCTCGGAGTGCGCATGGGATGGATGTCTTCCCCACAGCTGTGGAGTTTCTCCGCTGTCATCGGCCCGAGCGGCCAGTTCTCGCGTTGCGGCCACATGCGGTTACGCGCGCGGCAAGATGGTTCTTGTCGAACTTTCCCGGGCGCGTGCTTTACGCAACCAAAGCCAACGATGCGCGGCCAATCCTCGACGCCCTGATCGACGCGGGCATTCACGCCTTCGACATTGCCTCACTTGCGGAGATCGAGCGCGTCGCAACGCTCAAGAATGCCGAGCTGTATTTTATGAATCCGATCAAGTCGCGCGGCGCCATCGCGCGGGCGTATCGGGAGTTTGGTGTCAGGTGCTTTGCATTCGATTCCGAGGATGAGCTCGACAAGGTCCTGGCGGAAACACACGGCGCCGATGACCTGACGCTCTACTTGCGCATCGCCTGTCCAAACACGCACAGCCTCATTCCGCTTGAAGGCAAGTACGGCGCGAACGCGGCGGAGGCGCCAGCGCTTCTTCTAAAAGCCCGTCAGCGTGCCGTCCGTCTTGGCATTACATTTCATGTTGGCTCGCAAGCCGTCGTGCCGGCAGCCTTTGGAGAGGTTCTCGGCCAGGTCGGGCAGCTCATCGTTACCTCCGGTGTCATTGTGGATGCCATCGATATCGGTGGCGGTTTTCCCGCGCGCTATCCGCATTCTGACCCGCCATCGCTTGCAAGTTATATGAAAGAGATTGTGACGGCGGCGGACACGCTTGCGGTGAAGCATTCCTGCGAGCTTTTGTGCGAGCCGGGCCGGGCGCTTGTGGCGGAGGCCGAATCCGTCATCGTGCGCGTCGATGCACGGCGTGGGAACGCGCTCTACATCAATGACGGGGCATTTGGCTCGCTGTTTGATGCGGCCTATTCCGGCTTCCGGTTTCCGGCACGGTGCGTGACGCCGGATCGTGAGCACACGTCCTCGGCGATGGAGGACTTCGTCTTATACGGTCCGACTTGCGACAGTTCCGATTACTTGCCTGGACCCTTCGTGCTACCGGCATCGATCGGCGAGGGGGACTATGTGGAGATCGGTCAGGTCGGTGCCTATGGCCGGGTCTTGGCAAACCGCTTCAATGGTTTCGGCGCGTTCGACGAGATCGTGCTGCGCGATGAGCCCATGCTTTCCATGTTTGAAGGCCTTGAGTTGGGCGCGAAGGACAACGTCCGGTCCGTTCGCGTTTAGGTCCGTGAGGCCACATAGGCCGGAGAGGCCTCATAGGACCGCAAGGCCTCATGCAAAGCCCAAATGTGATAAGAGGGCCGCGCTTCTTGCGAAGCCGGCCCTCTATGTAGACCGATGGGTCACTTCACCGTCAACGATCATGGGAGCGGTCTGCCTCGCGAATGGCTGCATCGTGGTACGATCCACTGCCGCAATCGACATAGGCAATTGGTACCGACGTCAGATGCTGAGGCGCGTGCGCACCGTAGCTTCTGTCGCTCAGACCCGCTCGACCGCCTTTCGGGAATTGAATGACCTTTGCGGTTTCTCCATGTGCGTTTGTCGTCATGGTTTCCTCCAATGTCTTTTATGCGTCAGAACGGAATCGCAATAACGCAGCTTAGATTCCCCTATACAGGCGCCGCGCTGCGGCTTGCACAAAAAATCGCTAAGTGGCGAACATTTAGGCATCAAATCCGCTGCTGCTTCGTTCGGCACCGGGCTTGTGCCTTCGAATTGACCAAACCTCGGGATGCGGATTGTCGCAAAAGAAGGCAGCGGCCTGAAGCCCTAACTGTTTATAAATATTGCGAAAAAAAGAATTTTGCTGCGTGTTCGGCGCGCGAACGGTGACCGCGAGCGCCCTGTTTGCAGGCCCGTTCTTCGCGCTGGCACAATTAATGCTTCTGACAGGCATTAGCCGCCACGCCTCGCGCGGCTAGGGTGGGATTAATCTGCATTTCGTTTGAAACCCAGAAGGATTCACAATGACCAAGTATAAGCTCGAGTACATCTGGCTCGACGGTTACACGCCGGTTCCGAACCTGCGCGGCAAGACCCAGATCAAAGAGTTCGACAGCTTTCCGACTCTCGAAGACCTTCCCGAATGGGGCTTCGATGGGAGCTCGACGATGCAGGCCGACGGCAGCAACTCCGATTGCATTCTCAAGCCAGTCCGCGTTTTTGAGGATGCCGCGCGCACGAACGGTGCGTTGGTGCTTTGCGAAGTCATGAACCCAGACGGCACGCCGCACCCGACGAATATGCGTGCGACGATCCTGGACGATGACGGGACCTGGTTCGGTTTCGAGCAGGAATATTTCTTCTACAAGGATAGGCGTCCGCTCGGCTTCCCCGATCAAGGTTATCCGGAGCCGCAAGGCAAGTACTACACGGGCGTAGGTTACGGCCAGATCGGTTCTGTCGCTCGGCAAATCGTCGAGGAGCATCTCGACCTTTGTCTTGCATGCGGCATCAACCACGAAGGCATCAACGCCGAGGTGGCGAAGGGCCAGTGGGAGTTTCAGATCTTCGGCAAGGGCTCCAAGAAGGCGGCCGACGAGATGTGGATGGCGCGCTACCTGCTTGAGCGCCTGACCGAGAAATATGGCGTGGATATCGAATATCATTGTAAGCCGCTCGGTGACACGGACTGGAACGGCTCTGGCATGCACGCCAACTTTTCGACGGCCTATCTGCGGGACGTGGGCGGCGAGGAGTACTTCAAGGCGCTGATGAAGGCGTTTGAAGACAACCTTGAGGATCACATCGCCGTTTACGGCCCGGACAACCATATGCGCCTGACTGGCAAGCACGAGACGGCGCCGTGGAACGAGTTCAGCTACGGTGTTGCCGATCGCGGTGCTTCGATCCGCATGCCGCATAACTTCATCAAGAACGGCTACAAGGGTTATCTGGAAGATCGCCGCCCGAACTCGCAAGGCGACCCCTACCAGATTGCTTCTCAGATCTTGAAGACGGTCGCGTCGGTACCGACGAGTGTTACTGCTGCTGCGTAAGGCCTAATCGCGCGTGTCGCGCGGGGGGACCAAAGAACGCGTCTAGGGGGAGCCCTTCGGGGGGAGGGCTCCCTTTTTTGTGCTGAATTTTTCATCCCGAGTTTTCCCAGCCTCGCAGTGTCGTGTGCAGACGGGCCCCCGTTGAGACGATAAGCTCCCCCACATAAGAGCCAGCAATCGGGGAGGGAATTCCATTATGGCAGATCGTCTTCAGACCGAATGGGCACCGTACGTGCTCAGTATTTTGCGGATCGTCGCAGCGCTGATCTTTATGGCGCACGGCACCGCTAAGCTGTTCGGATTCCCGGCGGGCGAGAACGCGTCACCAGCGCCCGAGTTCATGTCTCAGATGTGGATCGGCGGGTGGCTGGAGATCGTCGGCGGCATCTTGCTGGTGCTCGGCCTTTTCACGCGGCCCACCGCGTTCGTGCTCTCCGGTATGATGGCTGTGGCCTATTGGCAGTTTCATGCGCCGCGAGACGTTTTTCCGCTTCTGAACGGGGGCGATGCCGCAATACTTTATTGCTTCATCTTCCTCTACATCGCATTCGCGGGTGGTGGCCCGTGGGGTTTGGACGCTCTTTTCAAACGCAAACCATAGGCGGTTGAGAGCAGCGTAAAAAGATTCTTAATTAAGTCCCTCAACGTGGTGTTCATCGTTGCCGAATCAAGCTCGGTTGCGATGAACACGCGTCGACAGATCATGGTGTGCATGCTGGCGTTCTCACTGATCGCCACGCTTGGTGCGATCGCAGCCAAGGATTTCGTCCCTGCGCAAGACTTGGGCGACAACGCCTTTTGGATCAAAACAACCCTGTCCGACGATCTGCTGGCAAGCCGGCTGAGCGTTACGAATGCCGTCAAGCTGCACGTCGAGACCCCGGTCACAGCACCGGCTGAGGACTCCAAGACGGCTCAACTGATCCGCTAGGGCTCGCTCCGAGTTTCTGTCTATCGCTCAATGCAAATCCTCCCAAGCCGGGCAAGTCATCCGCGCAATTGCGACGATGAGCCCGTCTTTCTGAGGGCTGCAATGCCTGGCTCACGACAGGAAGGGGAAGAAGCCCCGCGTCTGGAGGCCGGAGAGTGTTACGCGGGGCTTCGGGCTTCCAACATAGTACAGGAACCCAGATGGGGTGATCACCAGAGGTCCCCATCATAACTAGTTATACGTGCAAACCGGGTCATTGGATCACTTGGGTGCAGCCTTCAATCTTCTCACTGGCTGCCGCCGTCTGCGCGGCAGATACCCACCAGCACGCGGCTTGTCCGTCGTTGCGTGCGCTGCACACGGCGGTCGTAAGTTGCTTGCGCTACGCTGATTCCATTCTTTCCAGGGAGAGAAATACGAGCAAAATTATATTAGGGCTGGTCGCCGTGACGGAGCTGTATTGTGCCGGACTTGTTTCCACTCAGGCGAAAGCCGTGGCGACAATTCCGGTCGCAAAACAGCAATCGCTTGCCGAGGAAGTTCACTGGCGTCGTGCTCGTGTGCGTCGCGGTTACGTGGGCCGTCCCGTCGTCCGCCGCTCCGTTGTGCGCCGACCGGTACGCCGTACTTGGCGCCGCGCAACGCGGCCCTTGCGTTGGATTTGGTAATATTGAGACAGCCAGCTCGGTTCCGCGTGCTTGACCGGCGTACCGGGCCGGTTTTTTCAGTTGCAGGTTTTACGCGCATCATCGATTTGTGATCCTAGTATTGACGGGCGCCGGTGTGCCGTCTGGTCGTCGCGGCACGTGCGACAACAAGGATGGTGAAGACCGGCTTTGCCTCGAGCGAACTGCGGCGATGCGCCCGCACTGACTGTCGGGAGCCTCCAATCACGATGCACCGGTTCCCACCAGAACGGATTGTCTGTCTGACCGAAGAGACGGTCGAGACGCTGTACCTCTTGGGCGAACAGCACCGAATTGTCGGCGTATCGGGCTATGCGGTCCGGCCACCCCAAGTGCGCCGGGAAAAGCCGCGCGTCTCGGCATTCACCTCAGCCGACATCCCGAAGATCCTCGCCCTCGATCCCGATCTCGTTCTGACTTTTTCAGACCTCCAAGCGGATATCGTGGCCGATCTGATCAAAGCGGGTATTGCCGTTCATGGTTTCAATCACCGGGACATTGCAGGGATTCTTGCCATGATCCGCACGCTTGGGGCACTCGTTGGCGCCTATGACAAGGCCGATGCGCTGTCTATCGATTATGAGTGCCGTCTTGCCAGCGTGGCTGAAGCGACCGCTGCGGAACCCAAGCGGCGCGTCTATTTCGAGGAGTGGGATGACCCCATGATCAGCGGTATCGGTTGGGTCTCCGAGCTCATCGAGGTTGCCGGCGGTGTTGATGTGTTTCCTGCGCTTCGGACCCAGCAAGCCGCGAAGGATCGCATCGTCACCTCGCAAGACGTCATTACCGCCGCGCCCGAAATCATTCTCGCCTCTTGGTGCGGCAAGAAAGTTGTGCCGGACAAAATCAAACGGCGTGCAGGATGGGATGCGATCCCGGCGGTGCGGAACG
Source organism: uncultured Alphaproteobacteria bacterium (assembly GCA_942491645.1). Lineage (GTDB taxonomy): Bacteria > Pseudomonadota > Alphaproteobacteria > Rhizobiales > Methyloligellaceae > Methyloceanibacter. Next base: position 226,966 of record CALOBK010000008.1, read on the forward strand.
GCCGTATCACGGAGATCAAGTCACCCTTGATCTTGCAGCCAGGGCCGGCTGCCCTGACGGACGGTCTCGATGCGATCGTTGCGGCGCTTGCGACTTAAACCTTGCGGTCGTCGTTATGGGCGCCACGCGGCTCCGGCAAGTCCGCCGCGTCAGAGGCATCATCGGGCGCGGGCTTTTTGTCGAAGAGTGTTGCCGCGGGCGCAGCTGTCAGCCCGTGCAAGACCACACTCAAGAGCACGGCAATAGCGGCGATGGCCAGAATGTCATCACGCATCTTGAGCAGCTCGAAAGCATCGAGCACCAGGAGCGCGAATAGAGCGGTGGCTAGTCCGCGCGGCCCGAACCAGCCGTAGAAGAGATTCTCTTTGGTTCCCACATGCGCGCCGGCAAGTGACAGCCAAATCGCGGCGGGACGCAGAAGAAACAAGCTGGCGAGCACTAGGCCCACCATGGGCCAAGTCATATGCGGGAGCCCTTCGGGTAGCAACACGGCGCCAATCACGAAAAACGACAGCACGGTCAAGATTTGACCCTCTGTCTCGATGAACTCGAAAACGAAGTGACTTCGGCCAAGCAGCACCTTGCCAAAGGCGAGGCCCGCAACGAACGCGGCCAGGAACCCGTTGCCGTGGCCGACCTGAGCAGCAAGATAGGCAAGCCCCGCCACCGCAAGGACAGCCACGCCGCCAAAGCCGTCGGATGTCAGCCCCCTGTCTTGAGCCAAGCGCAAAAGCCATCCGCCCGCGTAGCCCACGCCTGCGCCGATCAAGGCGCCAAGGCCCACCTGCTGGCCGACGAATACCCACCAGGGAACTTCGACCTGATCATGAACCCCGCCCACGGCGAAGCAGCCAAAGAACAGAACAAAGGGCAGGGCGAAGCCGTCATTGAGCCCGCTCTCAGCAGACAGCGTGCGCCGTATTCTTTCAGGGATGCGCGGGTTGGTGATGACGGATTGGCTGAGCGCGGCATCGGTCGGTGCGAGAATCGCGGCCACCAAGGCCAGTTCCCATAGCGGCCAACCCGGCAAGAACCCCAGCGCCGTGGCAAAGCCGAACAGAATGGCCAGCGGCAATCCGATAAGGAGCATCCGTGCGGGCACGGCCGCGCCCTTCCAAAGGCGCGCGGGATCGATCATGGCCGCATCCGCGAAGAGCAAAACGACCAGGCTGACTTCCGCCAAGAGCTGTAGCCCGTGTTCGCTGTGGCCAAGATCGACTAGCCCGACAGTGTGAAAGCCCCAGCCGGCGAAAAGAAAGATCATCGGTCCTGTGAGGATGCTGTCGGAAAGCCTTTTGCCGAACAGCGCGTAGACGAAAACCAAAGCAGTGAGCGCCAGGAGTCCCAGTCCTGTTGTCATGAAGCGGCCGCCTTCACTTGCATGGTGCGCAGCTCCGTCATGGCGTCGATCTCCGTTGCCGGGCCTTCAGCACCGCGCCCAATCCGCCGCAATTCGGGGGGCTCTGCGCTGTATTGGCGCTGTCGATCTATACACCAAAAAGGGTGGACAATCCGGGACACCAACAGATAGGACGCTCACTCGTTTGAGCCAAAAACAAGTTCGAGCGCCGGCCGATCATAAGCGTGATAGGGGTTCTTAGGGCTTTGTAGTTGTGGCACATAGGCAGCGGCTATGGTCGTTACTTGCAGTGATCGAGAATGGGTATTGTTCCCGATCTTGGCTTTGGTTCGCGAGCCGATTGAAGAGTTCATAGTTCAAATTGGAGTCCAAAATGTATTTGCACGCAGAGCTTTAGCCCTGCTGGTAGGCGCATTTGCGCTCGGGCAAACGGCGGCATTGGCCGAGACCGCCGATATGGTTTTCACCAATGCTTCCGTGCTCACCATCGACTATGCCAACCCCACCGCCGGAGCTGTTGCGGTGAGCGGCAACAAGATCACGTCCGTGGGGTCCGGCGGACGAGGCGAAGGGCTTCGTGGGAGAGAAAACAGACGTGTTCGATCTTGGCGGCGATACGCTGCTGCCGGGCTTTGTCTCTGGCCACGATCACATCGTGGCATCGGGCTGGACCTCGCGTGGGGTCAGCTTGTTCGGGATCAGAACGATCGAAGATGCGGTCGCGAAGATCAAGGACTACGCTGATGAGAACCCGGACGAAAAACTCATTCTTGGATACGGGTTCAATCAAGTGGAATACGGTCGTTGGCCGACGAAGGCAGACCTCGACGCTGTCGTGCCGGACCGCCCCGTCTTCATCCTCGATTTCACGATCCACGACGTCTGGATGAACTCCTCGGCCTTCGAGGCCAGGAAGGTGTCCCCTGACGATCCCGACCGAGTGCCGAACGTGATGTTCTGGCAGCGCGATGAGAATGGCGAGCAGACCGGTATCGGGATCGAGTTTCAGTGGGCGCCAGCCTTCCTTGCTGCGGGCGCTTGGAATCCCAAACAGGAAATCCCGCCGATTCAGAAGCGGTTCTACGATGCCGCCGCCGCGACGGGCCTGACCGCCGTTCATGTGCCTCTGATCGCTGCTCCAAGCGTTACCAATCAGAAGCTCTCTGCTGAAGAGACCGAGATCGCGATGGCGCATCTGCACGAGCTTGAGAATAAAGGGGGAGCTGAAGCTCCGCACTTTCGTTGCCAACGGTTTCAAGGACCCGGTGGGCAACCCGGCGGAAGTGGCCGAGCACACGGCAAAGTTACGCGAGCAATATAATTCGGACATGCTTCAGATTTGGGGAATCAAGATCCATCCCGAAGGCAATTGGAGTTCAAAAACCGCGTGGATGCAGGAGTCCTATTCCGATGGCTCTGGTAGCCGGGGTGGAGCGGCGATCGAAGGCGATTTGATCAACTGAGATTCAACTCGAAGCCAACAAGCGTGGCCTGCCTGTGGGCACTCATGTGGATGGCAGCCAGACGGTGAAGAACACCATCGATGCGATTCTTGCCTCGCGTGAGGCCGGCTACGACATTCCAAACAATCTGCTGCACCACTATTTCTGGGTGACCGATGAAGATCACCAACGCACGATCGACAACAAGCTGATGGTCAATACTACACCGCAGTTCATGACCGACTGGCAAGGGCAGGACAAGAACGCGCTCGATCTTCTGGTAGAGACTCGCGTGCAGACCGAACTTGCGCGCTACGCCGACTTGATGCGGCGCGGGCATAATGTGTCGATCTCGTCGGACATTCCCTCCTCGCCGATAGGGATAATCGCTCCGCTCTTCAACGTCGAGATTGCAATGACCCAGCAAGACCCAACAAACGCGGACTCAAAGCCTTTTCCGGAAGGGCTTGAGACTGCCACGTTGGACCAGGCTTTGAAGGCGGTGACAATCCACCCGGCCCAGCAGCAAGACATGCAGGAAAAAATCGGAACGATTGAGGTGGGCAGATATGCCGACCTCGTCGTGCTCGACAAAGACATTACCGACGTTGCGCCGCGTGACATCTCCAACATTAAGGTGCTGGGGACGGTGATGGATGGCCGGTTCACGCACCGGGAGGGTCTCTAGCGGACCTCGTGGATGCTTGGCGCCCCTCTAGCCTGGATGAGGGGGGTGCCTGACATTCGCAGCAATGCGCCGCGCGGCTGCTACCTACTTGGCAATGAGATAGATGCTCAGCGCTGCAAAGGCGACGCCGAGCAGTTTGCGATAGGTGACGGGCTCTTTCAGAAACACGATGCCGAGCAACGCGCCGCCAACAACGAACATACCGTAGACAGGCACAACCTCGGTCGCAGGTCCGAGCGAGAGGGCTTTAAACAATGACGCGACCGCAACAATGAGGGCGACGCCCGTTGCGTAGCTCCATAAAGCGCTGGAGCTAACAAAGTCATTCGCGGTCAGCCCGCTAAAGTCACCTCTCCAAATTGCAATGCTCCACGCGACAACGCCGACAATGAACGTTGCGATCGCCAACACAAAAAAACTGGAAACTTCTCCGCTTCGCGTCGCGAGTTTCACCAGCAAGGTCACGATTGAGTACCCCACCATTCCGAGCAAAGCCCAGCCTATGTATCCCATCTCATCCCTGTTGCAGTCCTCGGCGAAACCCGCTTGATGCATTTGGCGGTCACCGGCTCCGGCAGCTTAGCAACGTTTGCAGCACTCCGCTGTGCCTCATCGGACAGGATCGCTGTTTGGGAATTGGTTTCCAAAGTCCGCCGTGCTGTTGACGCTCGGGTAGGGTGTCTGCGGCACAGGCGCGTCCAAGAAGTCGCAAAGGCGGTCCCAGCCCTCTCCGGACCGGTAGACGAGCAGCCTCTCCGGCGGGACGCTGCGGCTTACGTCATCGTTATGTGCGCTGAACACGGCGATGGCGTGGGTCCGTTCGAGATTGCCGTCAAAAGTTCCGTTGGCGACGATGGCGTTCACCATGCGCCTATGTGTGAGGTGTTTCTGATCAAGGGTGCCGGTGTCGTTGTGAGCGAGGGTTTCGGCGGAGTCTCGCATCCTGGTGAAGATCGTGTTCGCCGCGCTCTCGTACCACTGCTGGGCATCGCGCACGGTCAGGATGATTTTGGCATCCGGATTGGCGGCAGCGAGAGTTTTCCAGAAATAGACGCCGGGCCAATCCACGGTGGCTTGATATCCGCTCAAGACCGCTCGCCAATCCTTCGTTTCACCGCTTGCGAGGGCGAGCCAATTGGCGTCATGCTCCGGATGATTGCGCGTCTCGACCATGTGATAGCAGGGCCCAAAGCCAAGTTGTTCCAGGGCGAGCTTGAGTGACAAGGTGCCCGTGCGCCCGAATCCGGCGCCGATGACCTTCAGCGACATTGCAGCGTGACGGTTGATCTCACCTTCAAGTCCCTTTCAGTCATCTGATGTCTCATTGGCCTGCCAAGGTCGCGGGAAACGGAGAAGGTTTCTTGCAGAAAATCGTGTGCCGGGTGTGTTGAAGAGCTTTTGCGCCCACTCACCAGTGCGGTGCCCGGCGCTCGGGCCACGTCACTTCAACTGACTGTCTTTCGACCCGCGCCGGTTGATCCCGCCGCGTGCCTGATGCGCCCCGTCCAGTTCCTGCTGGCAGTCGATACACAGTTTGACGCCGGGGATCGCCACGCGCCGCGCCTCGGAAATCTCCTCCTCGCACTCGGCGCAATGGGTCAGGCTTTCGCCCACGGGCTGGAGCCGCGCCTTGATGCGCGCGAGCTCGTCCGCAATCGATGCCTCGATCTGTTCGGTTACCGCGCCGTCGCGCGCCCATCCTCCTGCCATAGCGATACCACCCGGCCTTAGAATACTGCCTTGATGCGATATAGCCAAGAGACGTGCGCAGACGGATGCGGACGCCTTGCCGGTTCAGTTCGCGGATCCCGTTTTCACGCAAATCTGCTTTGATTCAAATAGTGAGCGCTTCGGTGAATTTCCTCGGCTGTTCAAACAGAAGAGACGCAAGAGTGATCGACGAGATTTTGAATGAACGCATCGATGCTTCGATCGTGCCACGTCTCGCTATGTCCTCTTTCGTGAAAGCCGAGATGGCCACCACTTTTTGAGAGAAGAATCTCGACTTGCGGCAAGTCACGTCTCTTCAAGAGCAGATATGGATCAACGGGGATCCAGGGATCGTTTCTGGCGTGCACCATGAGGGTGGGAGTTGCGATAGAGCGCACGAACTGCGCGCCTGCGGTTTTCTCATAATAGTCCATGGCATCAAGAAACCCGTTTCGTGGTGCCACCCAGTCATTGTCAAAGGCGAAGATATTTTCGGTGCGTTCCACGTTCCAGCGTTCCGAAGACGACAACGCACAGGAGGCTAAGACATCCTGTTTCATTCGCTTAAGAAGGAACCGATGGTAGAGCGTGTTCCGCGGTTTCATCATGCGCCGGCAGGCTTCGCGCGGCTCAATCGGAGCTGACACTGTGGCCGCACCGATAATGGCATGCTTCTTTTCAGCGCGGCCGAGCCAGTTGAGCAGAACATTGCCGCCAAGAGAGTAGCCGACCAAAAACAGACTGTGCCCCGTCAGCGCCGCATCAAGTCCATCGAGCACACTCTGAATGTCGTCCGCACAGCCCGCGTGATAGTAGTTGCTGGCAAGATGTCTTGAGGGGCCTGCGCCGCGCAGGTTGAGGCGAAGGACGGGGCGGCCACGGGCGAGGTGGAACCGCGCCGACTCCCTCATATAGTCACTGTCTTCACACCCCGTGAGCCCGTGAATGAGGACGATCAGGGGGTTTTCTTCAGCGGCAAGCATGGGCTCTTCAAGCGTGCCCGTAAGCCGGTCGCTGCTGCCGTCCGCCATTGAGAACTCTAGGGTCGACGATCGGCTATGCAGTGCCGTCTTCTGGCGAATGCACAGATTGCGAAGCGTTTGCAGATCGCCACCCCACCAAGGCGCGCGATCTTGAAACGGGGTCCGTTGGTCCGCAATTTGTCGAGGCCGATCCTGCACACACACCACTTGGTTCTTCTTGCGCCAATTTCAAAGGGCCAGAGTCAAAGGCCTCTTGTTCAACCTCCAGGGCCGATAGTGATCCAAACGCAGGTCAATTCCGTAAGGATTGTTAAGCTCGGCTCATCCAAAAGAGCTGGACTCTACGTGACACCGCCACTTGTCGTGCCCCCCGAAGACCACCGAGGATCTATCATGTTGCGTGCTCTGTCTTTTTTCGTCCTGCTTATTGCCCTTATTCCCACCCCGGTTCTGGCGAAACCGTTGACAGCGGCGGACGTGCGTACCGAAATGCTCAACAAGACGATTGTGACGCGGCAGTTCGGGATGAACGTCACCATGCGCTATCGATCTGGCGGCGCGGTTTCGGCCAAAGCTCTGATCGGTACGGTGAACGGCACGTGGCGGCCGAAAGGCAACAAGATCTGTTCAACCTTCCCCAGCGGTCCGGCCAAGGGCACCAGTTGTGTGAGCTTTACCCGCGTTGGTCCTAATCAATATGTCAGTTCCGAAGGTGTCCGGTTCCGCGTTGTGGACTGAGATCTAATTGGTGGCCTTCTGTTGACGACCGTGCCCTTCTATACGCATCTGATTCGATAAATAGGCGCATTCTCGTCCACGGATATCCTTTTCCTGCGACACCATTCTGAGCCGTTGGTCGCTGCTGTGGTAGATGTCCCAGAGCACGTCGGCTGCGCCATTCGTCATGCGCTGAAATTCCGGGTCACAGTGCTGCACGTTGGGCAGAGATGCCGAATAGGTGCTCTGCGGCTCGAACCCGAATGGGCGCAGCGTGAAAAGGCTGTGTGCCAGCTCATGCGCTAACGCCCAGAGCACGAACAGAGGATCTTCGTACCGCACGGTGTTTGCAGCGATCTCGATGGAAAACGGCGCGTCGGGTGTCTTCGGTGTCGGAAACACAAAGACGCTGAATTTGGTCAGCGGAAGGGCCCCCACCAAGACGGGCGGAGGCGCAAGATCGAGGGGCGCATGCACTTGTTGCTTCATCCAGCACCAAACGCGATTGGCGCTATCGACGTCTAACCCGGAAGGAAGCCTCTGGAAGTCGCCCTCGAGCGGGCAGGGCGAGGCTCGCTTTGGAGAGTCCGCGGCCAGCGCCGGTGTGCCAAGCGCAAAGGCGAGCAGCATGGTCGTTGCAAGGCGTGGCATTCTCTGGTCCCGGCCTTGGCCTCAAGCCCTAACAGGTCAGTCAGCTTAGCAACATTCAATGCGCCGTGCCTCATGGAAAGCCAGCACTTTTTCCGCATCGGCTCCGATTAGCCAAACAATACGTACGCCAAAATACGTGTGACCAGACCCGCTTAAGTGGTCTGATTTGATTGTTAGTGCATGGCGGGTCCACGGTTTATTGGGACGATAGCCTCGCAATCATCCGCCAAAGACCTCGTCACAATTCAAATGCTTGTACTACCAGGGCACAGGCGAGCCACGCCAGTCAACGAACGCGCCGGACTGATGGGGCTTGAGTTGGTTAATTACGGTGATGAGTTTCTCCGCGGCAGCGGTTGGCGATTGAATGGTTAGTCCTTTCCCTCGAAAGGGACGGGATAAAGGTGTATCAACGGTTCCTGGATGCAAGGCGACGCAAATCGCATCGGGCCTCAGGCGCTTCAACTCGATGGCGGCTGTATGCACCAGTTGGTTCAAGGCGGCCTTGGAGGCTCTATAGCCGTACCAGCCCCCTAAGCGGTTGTCGCCGATGCTTCCCAACCGTGCAGAAATCGTCGCGAAAACTGCTTTTCCCGAACGTGGCAACAGCGGAAGAAAGTGCTTCATGATCAAGGCTGGCCCAATCGCGTTTATGGCGAAGGCGCGGCCGAGCATGGTGGGGTCAATATCGCGCAACGACTTCTCCGGACCCTGATTGCCATCGTGGAGGAAGCCTGTGGCGTCGATCACCAGGCGTATATCTCCGAGAGCAGAGGCATGTTCGGCAGCGCATGCGAGGCTGGTTTCGTCCTCCAATTCGATCGGTGGCCGGCTGGTTCTGCTGAGTTCCAGGACGTCAACAAAGTGTTTGGTAATCTGAATCTGATCCGAAAACGCGCGACCAAGACCACCGCTTGCCCCAAGAACAATTGCACTTCCATTCTCCGGAATCGAAAGCAGGTCAGCTGAGACAAGCCGACTATTTATCATCATCCTACCGCAACGACCGGTCATACATCCAATGCCTCTTTGGGCCCTACATCACTATGACGGGCGCTTGACCAATGTGCGCGGCGCTATCGATCGAGCGAACAATAAAGTCCGCCACGTCGTCCCGCGAGACAATGCCGTTACGCCATTGCGAGGCTTCAGTGAGAACTTTGTAGCGACCAGTGGGTGGCCCGTTCACCAGGATCCCGGGACGCACAATCGTCCAGTCGAGCTGGCTGTTCTTGATCAGCCGCTCCTGGATGTCTTTGTCGTCATAGGCCCGGCCTAAGACCAGAAGGAACGGCACTCGCTGCACACAACCGATTGTATCGCGGCTCTCGCCAGCGCCGTAGCCAGTGACCGCGATCAAGCGCTTCATCCCACGTTTCTGCATCGACGAAACCAGAATCCGCGTCGAATTCGAAAACATGTTCACTGGTTTAAGCAGAGCAGACGCGCTGATTCCCGAGGCCTGAACGACCACATCGACATCGTCTAGAGCGGCGTCGATATCCGCTTCATTCAACGCATCGCCGCGACGCTTTTCGAGATAGACGTCTTCCAACTCAATTCCGTTGGCCGTACGGGCAAATGCCCGGACATTGTGACCGGACGAAAGCGCGGCCTTCACTGTCGCAAGGCCGATGCCTTTACTCGCTCCAACAATTAGTACACGGACCACTCAGACACTCCTTCGCGCATGGATGCGCTCCGCGCTGGCTGACACTGGCAGCGGCGCACGCCAGCCTTTCGGCGCTCTACGCTTTCGTCTCCTTTTTCAAGAGCGCGAAGATCTCACTGGTGAAGAAGACCCCAACGAGGAGCAGAGAGTGCGCGATAAGGCTAGGTCCAACCAACCAAATGGAGCCGAGCCAGAATGCGAAGATGCCGGACCACATGTAAGAGAGGATACTCATGTATTGGAAACGGACTATCTTCGGAAGCTTGCTAAGCGGGTTCTCTGAAGGGTCCATCACCGCTCTGTAGGCTTGCGTGAACATGGCAGTATTCCTTTGAATGTTTCGTCATGATGCGCGGGCTGGAGAGGCCCCGTGTGGGGGGAGTGAGAGTGCCTCTCCGTTTCTGGGCGGGGTGCGATGCTTTGAAATTCACATCGATATTAAGTCTACGCTTAGGGCGCGCTGCCGGATCACTTTACCTGTGCCGGAGGTCAGCCAATGCGCGCCTGCCGCATCGGGAACGCCTCTGAATTGGTGGCGGGATTTCGATTGGGTATGAACCCAAGACCGGTGTGTCGTCTTGATTGCGTTTTCGTCTACGAAGCGCGGCCCGGATCAAGAAGAAAATGCCGCCTAGGCTAAGAAGTACCGGGACTCCGGTAAAGACGGACGTCAACAGCGTGATGTTGGCCGCATTCGCAGCGCCCTGGGCCACGGAGGACGTGCAAGCAATCCAGTCTCCGTTTTGAGTGCAACCGCCGAACGTCAGGGCCGCCACGAGGGCGACAGGACTGCCCACCACCAACGCCAGCGCGAGGTAGCAGACGATACGCAGAATGAGAAATAGGCCCTTGCCCACTTTTGCCACCTTCAACGAAATCCTTGGTGCCCGTTCCAGCTTCCTGCGCGTTGTGCAGTTTCCTTTTGTACAACCGAAACTAGCGCACATAGAAGGCGCGGCTCGCATTCGCAGACAAGCCGAGCCAGCCGACAGCATGGGCGTCGTTGGGTCTGAGCGATGGACGACGCCTCGCGCGCCACCTCTATTTTGCTGCTTCCCCCTTGAGCGCTATGTCGCCAATTCCCCAACTGGGATCGAGGAGCGCACGGCAGGAAGCAGGTTGAGTCGTTGCCGTTGAGCCGTACGCTGCCATTCTGGGCTATCCTGCGCGAGAACGGGGTCCCTAAGCAGCGGATAACCGCGCTCACGCTCCCATGCGTCGAAATCAGGGGCAGGTGTCGCCATCATCTTTACGAGAAAGCCAATCGCCTTGAACTTCGACCCCACCCGCAGTGCGGGATGGATGAGAGACGGTTTCTGGGTGTATCGCCGGGCGATTGACTCAAACCCTTCGGGTTCAATGCCGCTCACCTCGCGCACATGATCGGTTGGAGCCCCTATAGCGAAGGCACCAGCTTGCAACTCCTCCGCATAGTATCGCAAGTGCGCGATGTCGGAGAGCGGGAAGCCTTGCGCAATGGCAGCCTTGCTGAACGCCTTATATGGAACGTGGCGGTAACGAACCCTACGACCCAAGACCTTACCGAGCATTCCTGCAGTGTCCTGGGGTGAAATCAACTCAGGTCCGGTCGGGCGATAGCTCTTGCCGATATGCGGAGCCGGGTTGGCAAGAACGCTGCTTGCCACGCGTGCAATGTCCTCATTCGACGGCGGTGCATTCAGACCGTCACCGAACGGTGCCAAGAACATGCCGAAATGGACGATCGCCTGGAGCCCAAGCAGGTAGTCGAATGCAAACAGACCCGGGTTGATATGGATGACGTCCACGGACGGCATCCATCGATATATCTGGTTCGCGATCCAATGCCCACGCGTGGTGACGGATGGGTGGCTCGCATGCGGGTTCCACCCGCTCATCAATGCGACGACCTCGAGTTTCGCCTCCTCTGCCGCTACGGCGAACAGGGCTGCGCTATCTAGCAAATTGGGATTGAAGGGCGGGCAGTGATAGGCACGCTGGACCCCGTCCATCGCCTTGCGCAAATCGCGAAAGTCAAACAGATCGCCGACGTAAATCTCGGCCCCTTTGGCTTCGAGGGCCTCCGCCCGCGCGTCCTTTCTGCGAACGAATGCCCGCACCGGAAAGTCCTTTTCAAGCAGTTGTTCTACCGTCGCCGAGCCGGTGTGGCCGGCGGCGCTGGAGACAAGGATTTTAGGTTTGATAGTCATTGTCATTCCTCTGATGGTTGCGGTTGAGTTTCCGCCGAGCCGCCGTCGAACCCAGCGACGTTGAGGAAAATGATCACTGCACTTGATAATTTCAAGTAATAACTTTAAATTAACAAGCAAACGAATCGTGAGGATGAAACGCTTATGGCCTCGTTGCGGCGCTACAAGCTGCTTTGCCCCATTGCGCGTGCGCTCGATCGTGTCGGCGATCGGTGGACACTTTTGATGTTGCGCGACTTGCACGCAGGACCGGCGCGCTTCTCCGACCTGCAGACCGGGTTGACCGGCATTGCACCCAACCTGCTCACGGATCGCTTGCAGCAGCTGATTGATGATGGGTTGGTTGAGAAACGAGAGGGAGAGTTTGGCGTGGCACTTTACGCGCTGACTGACTTGGGAGCGCGTACGCAGGACCTACTGTTCGAATTGGCCATGTTCGGCGGTCTCTTTCAACCGGATGACGAACCACGCCACCCGGGTAATCTTAGAACGATCGTTGTGACATTGAGAACCGCCTTTCAGCGCGTTGTGACGCCCGCAATGAAACTAACCGCAGAAATTGATGTAGACGGGGAGCTGTTCCAACTCTCTGTCAATAAGGGTGTCGTTGACATGCGAGCTGGAGCGGCGAGATCGCCTGATGTCGTCATGGCAACATCATATGAGCCCATGCTTGCGGCGAGCGAAGGTGAAATGACAATGGAAAAATTCATCAAGAAGCACGTTTCGATTACCGCCAACGTGCCTGGCAAGGAACGCGAGCTTATGACGTTGCTCGGGGCGGCCATGGCACTATTCCAAGATGACGTATAGGAAACCTGATTGCATCTTCGTAAACGAACGACAAACAAATTTCAGCGTCCAGGTTTTCCGACATCGGCTTTGGGTCAAAAGCGGAACTCAAGCGCGCCAGTCGAGGTGTCCGCCAAGTGCCAGCCCCGGACGACCACACAAGTTGCTGACCGTGCTTGACCAATATGCTTGTGAGGCGTTGTCTATCACTGTCGGCACTAAGATGGGGGCAACAGAGCTGCTGGAGGCCTTTTGTCCGCTTCTCCTTCGACGGGCAAACCGGATTATCTGCGCGGCGACGTAGGCCTGAAGCCAAGAGGAGCCGCTATGGATAATGCGCTTGAGGAGGCGGCTCGGCCTTTGTGGAGTAGGCTGAGGCCGACGATGTACTCAGATGTACTCAAAGGAGATCTTGTGATGCATATGGATAGGCCAGTCTTTGTCTTTGGTTCCGACCTCGCAGGTCGTCACGATAAAGGTGCGGCGCTCGAAGCCCTACGCAACCGCGGAGCCAACTACGGGCAGGGCTCTGGACTGCAGGGGAACAGCTACGCTATCCCCACAAAAGACGAGAGCCTGTGCTCGCTGCCTCTCGCTACAATCGCAGCGCGGGTTGAGACCTTTATATGCTTTGCGAAGACGCGCCCCTGGCTACTGTTTGAATTGGCCCCAGCTGACTTCGGTCTTGCTGAATACAAACCAGATGATATTGCGCCAATGTTCGAGCGTGCACCCCACAATGTGACTTTGCCGCAAGTGTTCAAGGACGTGCTGAGAGCCTAGTTCATCTACCGAGGATCTGATGAGAACGCAGCCTTTATGGACGCCGTCAAAGCGGGAGATGAGACGTGCGTACTTCGCTACGCCCTTCTGACGATGGTCTTTGCCGGGAGGCACGCCCTTTGGCATCGTCCGACGAAGGGCCTGATCAATTGCATCGTCGGCGAGGACTGGATTGTCCAGCGCATCTCGTCGGGTGAGCTTGAGGTCGCGCTATATATCAATTCCTATCATCGCTTCTTCCTGACTCCGCGATTTGTTTTGGAACTGTCTAAGAGAAAGAACACCGTGGGAAGCCGGATATGAAGAAGCGTCTTGTCGCGGTTGCCGCAGCAGTAGCAGGGCTGTTCCTCCTAGCTAGCGCGTATCAAACGGATGCGTTCAACTGGTTTGGCCAGGTTTGTCCTCAAGCCGACAGTCAAGCGTGCTGGCGGCCTGAGTGGCTCGTTCTTGCCCTCGCGCTCTTTGGGCTAGCAGCCTATCTGTGGACGCGAGAGCCAAAGGACTAAGTAGGCCGCGAAGCGCGTTTGAAATCAGAGGCGGAGAAGAGAACGATGAGGATCGACCGGCGGAGCTTGATGAAGAAAACTCTTGCGGGCGTTGTGACGAGCGCCTGGAGTTTGGCTGGACAGCCGGCTCAAGCTGCCACGGACAGAGAGCCAGTGATCAAGATCGCGGGCTACGACTACGATCGTGTCCGTGCCATCACTGATGGGAAGGTCGGCCTTACGGGCTCCAGATTCGCGTTCGACTTTCAGGATATCTACGCGCTCAATCAGCTCGCCTTCGGCCCCAAACGGAAATACGAAGTAACCGAGCTCGGGCTCATCCTATACGTCACGAAGTTTATCAATGAGAACTTTCGAGCATATACGCTTGTTCCAGTGTTGATTTCGCGCATCTTCAGGCATCGCAATGTCTACGTGCATGTAGATGCTGGCATCGAGAAGCCGGAAGATTTGCGTGGAAAACGGGTAGGCGTGCCGGGTTATGGCAGTAGTTCCAACACCTGGGTCCGTGGGTTCCTGCAGATCACGCCGATCACGCCGATCACGCCGATCACGCCGATCACGCCGATCACGCCGAGGGCTTTCTCGGAAGGCAACCCGAAAATCAGGCAGCTCTTTTCAAACGTCCGCGCCGCCGAGCGAGACTACTTCAAGAAAACTGGCCTATTTCCAATCATGCATGTCGTTGCTATCCGCACGGACGCAGTCGACGCGGACCCGCAACTGCCCATGGCCGTTGTCGAGATGTACGAGCAGGCCAAGCAGATCGCATATGCCAATCTCGAAACCACGACTTCACTGAAAGTCACGCTGCCTTGGGCGACTCAAGAGTTTGAAGAAACCCGCGAACTGATGGGAACGGATTTCTGGCCCTATGGCATCAAGGCCAATCGCAAGGAGCTTGAGGCCGTCATGAGATACACCCATGAGCAGGGGCTGGTGCGAGAAAGGCGTAAGTTCGAGGAGATGTTTCATCCATCGACACTCGCTCTATGAGTTGCGCTTTGCGTCGTCGTTCTCGGCGGAGCTGCGCCATACACCAGACTGGACCGACTGGGATCGCAACAGGAACTACTATATACGCTGCTCGATATCGGCGACGGGTATCCTCTGAACACAGTGCTCTACCAGCTGAACGCCCGATTGTTCCTTACAAAGACCTTCAAATCAGCCGCTTACGTAGCTTGCAATCTTCCGTTGAGCTAACCAAACTGCCCGAATTCGAAAGCTTACTGTGACACAGGTGTGACAGGCGCGAATGATTGAGCCTCTTGTGCGCGATGGATGCGGTCCAACTTTCTGCATCGCAGTTATAAAAAGTTTGTAAGGGACTGCTCGCTTTGTCCGCTGTGACAAAAGCACGGTGCCGTCATGAGTGTTTTGGCTCGTCATGCGCTAGGTCCAAAATCGAAAAATACGCGAGCGCCACGCCGATCAGATAGGCCCCAGTGCTAATGCCGTAGACAAGTAGCCACGCGTTTTCGCGAGCAGGCTGCGTTCCAAGCAGAGTCTGCCAAACCGTGTTCAAGACGTAATATCCGACATAGCCAGTCACAAAGACGGCCATTAGCCCCCCAACGCAAAGCCAAAGAGCTGCGTAGTCTCGCGTCTCCGCTTCCAGCTCATCAGCCGGGAGCAAACCGAAGACAGCTCCAATCGCTATCATGCCCAGCGCACCGATCTGCATCGCCGTGGGACAACCAAGCCAAAGTGCCAAATTCTCTAAGGGTGCTCCGCCACGGCTCTCGAGTGTCTCATGGACAAAGTGGACAAGGGGTCCGTAGCCGATAATCAAACTAAAGATAAATAGACCTAGCCCCCACCGAACAAATGCCGAGCTCAGCAGGGTCACCTCATTGATGCCTTCATTGATATCGTCATCTTTGGTAGCCATAGTGAAGTCCTCCCATCCATTCTGGAAAGCTAGGTGCGAACGATTTCGCGCATGCCACCTTCGCCTTACCGCTCCAACAACTCTGGCAGTTTAGCAACGTTCGCGGGGAGGCGGACCTAATCGTTTCGCGGAAGGAATGTTTCTGTATCTGACGGTGAGTGACGAGGTCGATCACAGCACTGCAATTCAGGGGCACAGAATGAGCGCTCGAACGATCGATCTGACCATGCCATGGGAACGCATTAGTGCACGGCTAGAGTCGCTTTTGAATGTTCGCTAACCGGGTGCCCTGTGCAGTAATGTGAACACAGTGCTCTACCGATTCATCGCCTCGCGGCTCCTCACAAAAAATCATCAAATCAGCCGCTTACGCAGCTTACGATCTTCCGTTGAGCTGAGCAAACCGCCCGCCTTGAGACCTTAGCTGTGACACAGCTGTGACAAGTCCGTCGAAGGGAGAGGGGGTAGGGCTGGGGGTGGGGGTGACCCTTCCTAATGAGAATATGACCTCGAGAATATCGAAGAGAAATTCTCTATGCAGTTTAACCCAAAGCCCTCTCTCCATGAGGGGTATGTGGGGTATGCACTGCGCATAGCCGCCGAAAATGAGTGGACGGAGTCGATTGATCTATGGCTGTCGACCTGGCAAAGAAAGTAGCTCACTTAGCGCTAGACTTCCGAGCAACGGTTCAGCTCGTGCAGTTCATTCCGTACGAACTAGAGAAGAGAATCGTAGCGAGACTCGGCCTTGTGAAAATTGAGGCGCCTTACGGAATTCTTGGCGCCTACAAGAACGAACTTAAAGCGCGCGCCAAGACTTTAAAACTCAGCATTGAAGCCTCAGGCTCCCGCTGCGTCGGTCGGATGTAGGTGGAACACTTTGTTCATGATCCTCCACTCCCCATCGACCTTGAGGAGCGTGAACAAGTCCGTGAACCGATGGCCGGTCCAGTTGTCAAGCTCAAGTCGTAGAGTCGCAACCGAGCCGACGAGATCTATACTCACGATTCGTGCTTGGAGTTCCGTCGCCGCACCATTCTGGTCATTCCAATCGAAAAGATTCTGAACGGGGCCTGCGAACAGGTCGGTCCCCACATAGCCAAAGACTGTTGCGTCTCTGTGGAATGCGGGCTTCATGTCGTCGCCTTTGCCAGATCTGGCGCCATCGATATAGTGTTGGACAATCTTGCCGATCGCGTCGTAGTCGGCCATTTCAGTTGCGACATTGCCCATGAATCGTAGTCCTCAGTTGAGACGGATGTTCTTGCCAGGACATCTCTAGCGCGCCGGACCGACAATGTCACGGTAACTCAGATAGCACTGCGGGTCGCCGCCGATTAGCATCATCGGATGTAGCCCTGGATTAGTCCGTGCGCTGTAACGCGCGCCTTGGCGTCGATGTTTTCAGTCATGGGAGCCTCCCTCAAGTGCTTCCCCGCAGGCTGAGCATAGCCGCCCGAGAATTGCCACGCTTGTCGGTCTAGTGTGTTCACGAATCGTGCGACCAATTTGAGGGAACTAGCTTTGCTAGGGGGAGAAGCCTGGTCCGGGGGGGTCAGGCTTTTTCTTTGCCTCGACGACCGGACAAGAAGAAGCCCCGGACACGGGGGGGGGAGAGCCGGGGCTTTGGGTTCCGTTTGGGGGAGTGGAACCATCGATGGGGGGGAACCCCATCGTTGCCCTCAATATACGTCTAACGGTCTGATAGGTTCCAATACTGATTGTTTATGGAGTCTATCAGAAAAACTTATCATTCTGATTGGGTCATAACCCTGCGCCTGCCCTAAGCGCCGTTCAATTCGCTGCCAACAAGTCCGGCAGCTTAGCAACATGCGCAGCAATGCGCCGCGCTTCATCGAAGGTCAGCACCTTGGCGATACTGGCCTTGCGCCTAGGACTGTTCAATCACCTGTTTACGGTTCATCAACGTTCGATAGCTCAACCTGCCCTCATGGACTTGAAGACGAAACAGCGTTGGGAGCGTGCGGCCTGCTACGAAAAGATCGCAGAGGACGAAAGCACACGTTTAGAAATTAGAACGTGGTTCGCCCACCAAGCCAATTTGCTTCGCATCATGGGCAACTTGGCCCAGTCTGACGAAGCACGCATCAGCGAAAACAAAATACGCGCAGCTTGAGGTTAAACCCCGTTCGCGCTGCCCCGACTGGGGAACTTCCTCTATCGATTAGGCTCTCGCGCATTCTTCAGTGCCTGCACGAGCGCCGAATAGAAAGCGCGCATATCGATGACCTTGTGGTCGGGTCCAAGGTAGCTCTGGATCAGTCCATGCGCTGTTGCGAGCGCCTTAGCGCGGCAGGATTCGTCGGTAAGGGGCTCCATCCTCTCTCCTCCAGCGCGTTGAAAATCTGTTCCTTGTTCAGACCTAATAGTAGCTGACTTCGCGAACGTCGATCTCGGCTTCATGTTCCCGGCCGAAAGCAACGATCCCAACCGATTTCAAACTTTCAGGCCTTGGCACCGTCCGCAGGAGCCGCCCGGAAGCCTTGAAGTCTGTGAAAGGCAAGCGCACTTCGGACCACTCTTGAGTCACCTCGAAACCCGCCTGGTAGTATTGCCACGGCAGAAGAGTCCCGCTGGTCCGCAAGTGCACAAAGTAGCGCTGATCATTTCCTCGAACGACCAGACGTAAACCGACTGTTCTTTTGGGCAGTGGCGCAGGCAATTCCATTCGGAATTGGATGAATCCGCCGTTGTTTTCCGTGCTTACGCTCCCCGTCATGTGTGCGTGGATGTCTTCGTCTTCCTCGACGAACTCCAGCCGCCCGGTGGAAATCCCGCCCATCACAGTGTCAGCGAAGAACCGCCATCGTGTCTCCGGCTGACTTTCAAAATTCTCAATCAAGATATCCTCGGCGATAGCGGTAGGCGGGGCCCAGACCGCCAGAAAAGCCATGACGGTCAGCGCAATTGTCAGGTGCATATCGTATCCTTGTCCGAATGAAAGAGTGCCTCGGGTTAGGACCACAAAACGGGCGCATTGGCGTCAGCTTCGTCTGTCATGGAAGCCTCCCTCAAAGCTCCCCTGCGCGCGTTGAGGGTAGTAGCCAGCCGTGCGGCTCTAGTGTTTATCAATCCTTAATTCCCACACACTCAAATAGTCCAGGACTTGTCACGTGTAACGCAACATCTGGGGGATTCGACGATGCACGCGCAGGCAAAAGTTAAAGCAGACCAATTCGAGGTCAGGGACGGTCTGGTCATTCACACACCAACGGGGGCTGAGTTCACTCCAAATCCCAATCGCGAAGACTCTTTGATCGTGTGGACCGGACAGATTGGCAAGAAGCTGTCGAGTGGCGTTGTTTATCGGTATGACGACGTGTTGGTCGCAATGAAAGCGGTTTGGCGCGGACGGTCGAGTAGACCCGAAGGTGCGGCCGCCGCTGCGTAATGCGCCAAGCGAGCGCTTATCTTTGATCTGTCAAGGTCTTGATCTTTCATGTCGGACGAGCTTGGCAGCGGGCACATTCGTGTCGTCCAGGTCAGTCGAGGAAACCACTGGAGATCTGAATGATTACGAGAGCTCTTTCCGCATTGGTCTTCTTCGCCGCGTTGCTGGTGATGGTCTTGCCGTCTGCGGCCCAATATTCGAAGGCCGTGAAGGGCGCCTGTAAGAATGACTACAAGCGGTTTTGCTCGACCTACGCGATCGATGATCCGGGCCTGCGCAAGTGCATGGATAAAGCCGGACCGAGTTTATCGCGGGGATGTGTCGTCACGCTCGTGAATTTGGGCGAGGTCAGCTACCAGCGTGCTACCCAGCGTTGGGGGCACAAGTTCAAAAAAGCCCAATAATCTCCAGGAACGAGAACCTCAGCGCTAGTTCGCCATCGAGGTCGACGACTTTCGGCAGGGTATAGCCCGGTATCTCTCCAACCGTCGAAGAAGTTGGGAGGCCGCGCAGTGCTGTGGGAGCCCTCCGTTGAACCCTGCCGCGTGAACACAGTGCGCTACTGTGTGCTGTGCTAGGAGACCGTGACCTTGGCCAACCACTGAGCGGTGTTGTCTTGGATCAAACGAAGTTATTCGAATTTATGGCACAGCCCGAGGCGTACGATCCTGCACCCGCGGCCGTGGATTTCATTGAGACCCACGCTTCCTTCGTATTTCTCGCCGGTGCGTTCGCGTACAAGATGAAGCGTGCGGTGAAATACCCGTTTCTCGACTTTTCGACCCTTGAGAAGAGACGCCAGGCCTGCTTCAACGAACTGCGCCTGAACCGCCGCAACGCCCCCCATATCTATTTGGAGGTCGTTCCTATAACCTTCGAACCCGGCCAGGGACTCAAACTTCGCGGTGAGGATGTGCCAGTCGAATGGGTGCTAGTAATGCGCCGATTCGACCAAGAGAATCTGTACGACCGCATGGCGGCCGAGGGCCGTCTGAGCCTCGCGGCGATGGGCCAGCTTGCATCGCATATAGCCCACCTGCACGGCACGGCCGCCCGCACCCTTACGACAAACCAAGCAGTTCTACCGCTCAAACGCATCATCCGCGAGCACGAGACTGTGTTGACCACCCCCTCTTCCGCGTTCCATCAAGACGCGGCGGAAGTCCTCGCAAATGGTACGCGCGAGGCGTTCCAACGGCTCATTCCCCTCCTAAAGCGGCGAGCGAAAGGCGGTTATGTTCGCCATTGTCACGGCGATCTTCACCTGGGCAACATCGTCGAAATCGATTGCAAGCCGGACTTGTTCGATGCGCTCGAGTTCGACGACAGCCTAGCGATAATCGATGTGCTTTACGATCTGGCGTTTCTGCTCATGGATCTGGGCAAGCGCGGACTTTCCGCCCACGCCAATGCCGTTCTCAACGGCTATCTTGACGAGGACGGCACGGGCAATCTCCTTGGCCTTGCCGCGCTGCCCTTGTTTCTCTCATTGCGAGCGATGATCAGAGCTAAAGTCGCGCTCCTGCGTGCCGAAAAAGGCTTGCCTGCGGACGCTGTGGCGGCGCGGGAGGCTGCGGGAGCCTATTTTGGGCTGGCGGTTCACTATCTGGAGCCAGAGCAGCCGCGGGTAATCGCTATGGGCGGTTTGTCTGGGAGCGGCAAGTCCATCATCGCGCGAACGATTGCCGCGCAGATCGGTAGCTTTCCCGGCGCGGTCATTGTGCGGAGCGATGTGGAGCGCAAGCGGCTGTTCGGCATGCCGCCCCATGAGAGGTTATCCAGGCAAGCCTACACGCAAGAGGTTTCGGATCTGGTTTACAGGCTATGTCGCAAACGGGCAGCTTTCGTGCTCGACGCCGGCAAATCCGTGATTGTCGATGCGGTTCACGCGCGGCCTGAGGAGCGCGACGCAATCACTGAGCTAGCTGAAGAGTATGGAGCGTCGTTCACGGGGCTTTGGTTCGATGTGTCGGCCGAGCTGATGCAGGAGCGCGTCGCCAA
Organism: uncultured Alphaproteobacteria bacterium; assembly: GCA_942491645.1. Taxonomy (GTDB): domain Bacteria; phylum Pseudomonadota; class Alphaproteobacteria; order Rhizobiales; family Methyloligellaceae; genus Methyloceanibacter. Next base: position 247,766 of record CALOBK010000008.1, read on the forward strand.
GCGCATTGGAGACGTGTCCGATGCAACTTCGGCGGTTGTCCAAACGCAGCTGGCCTACGACCTCGGCCCCATTGGATTCGATCGTGTCGATGCCAGCGGTCCGATTGCCGACGTTGCCCGCCGCTGTCTGGAGCGAATTCGCAACTCGTCTGCCTAAGTTCATTGTCTAACAACAAGCGGTCGCCGACGTGCCAGCCAGCATCTCCGCTTTGGATCATGAGCCGACGTAGAGAAATTGTTCAGCCGCTCCTCGCCGTGCCAACACAATCATTCGATGCTAGATTCGCCTATTTTCTTATTGCGCCGTGAATCCCCCATCGATGGTCAACACCTCGCCGACCACGAAGCGTGCCTCGTCGGAGGCAAGGTAGAGCGTGGCCGCTGCGATTTCCTCGGGCCGGCCGAGGCGCTTGATCGGAACCCATCCCGCGGCTTCGTCACGCGTCACATGATGATCGTCGATCCAGCGCAGGAAGACGTCGTTGGGGATGTCGAAGGCGCAGGAGGCGACCGCGTTGATCGAGATATTTTCAGATGCCACCTGAAGCGCGGCGGACTTGGTAAGCCCGATGATGCCGCCCTTGGTCGCGGCGTAGAGGCCGTTGTCGGGCACGCCGGTGATGCTGCTGGTGACCGAGGCCTGGTTGACGATTGCCCCGCCGCCGTTCTTTTCGCATCTGTGCGACCTAATGCTTCCTGCCGTAATAGTTGCCCTTTAGATTGGTGTCGATCAGCGTGTCGAAGTCCTTTGACGGCAAGTCGAGGGTCGGGCCTGCGATTTCCTTGGCCGCGTTGTTGATGGCGACGTCAAGCCGTCCGAAGCGACCTGACGGTCGACGCTACGAAACCTTTCACGTCAGATTCCTGCGATACGTCGGCATGCTGGTAGAGACCATCCGCTCCATGCGCCGTGACCTTGGCTAGCGTCTCCTCGCCGCCTTCGTCGTTGATGTCACACAGCGCGATTTTTGCGCCATGTTCGGCAAAGGCGTGGGCCAGAACGCGGCCGAATCCCTGTGCCGCCCCGGTAATCAGTACGACTTTGTTTTTGAAATCGAGCATTTCGCCTGCGGTCCCTGCTTCAATGAATCTGCCAATCGAGAAGACGATTGTATTCCCTACCGCTGCCGGCAGAAATATTCGCTAAGGGTTAAAAGATGGGGCGGCCCAAAAGCCGAGCATATCCGCCTCGCATTATGGGTGGACTGCTAGTCCCTGGTGGCAGCACTGGCGCAAGGCTTCGTTAACCAATGTGGGGGGAAGGTACGAAGAGCAACAGAAGCAGCCCTGGAGAACGTTCCGATGGTAAGCACGCCCGAGGTGAAAGACGACGAGGAGCCCACGTATTCGGCCTGGTTAGATCTGCCCTTGTCGACGCGAGAGCCCATGACTGCCAAGGACGCCAACGCGGCACGCAAGGCCCTACAAGCCCTCGACACCCGGACCAACATACAGCGAATGCTCGGCGAACCGCCTCGCTGGCGCAGCGCCTTAGCAGAAAAGGGCCTTGTCGATTAACGTTGCTCATGACAACGAGCAACGTTGCTTGCTGTGTCATGCACACAGCGACCACCGCGGCGGTCTTCATGGCACGCACCAGACGACAGTTGACGCGCATGGCAAGACCGGCAGCGTGGAATGCATCGAGAAGTGCCCTAAGCTGGTCGTGCCCCTCGGCAAATCCCTCGGTCACACCATGAGCATCTCTAAGCCGCTGCAATCTAGGAGCATTTTAGACTCACTGTGCGACGCTCGACCCCGGTTTTGAGGAGCGTTGCTGGGCCGTTTCACTTCAACTTCTTATTAAGAGCCCTAGAGAGAGTTGAAGCAGTCCGCGATTCCGAAGCGCGGCGTCTTGCTTCCCTCAGGCCCTTATGGGACCCGACGCAGGAGATAGGGTGGTCCCCATCCTCTGCGCTAGTCATCAGCGAGAGCGTTGCAGTGTTGCGAGCAGGGAGGGCGGGCTATCATGGGTTTACGCTTTCCAACTAAGCGCATGCATGCCCAGCGTCGGCGTCCATGCCTGCTAAGTGCCGGGAACGGACGTGAGTGTTTTCCTGCTGACGCGCATACCGGCGTTGCCACCGCCGGAGATGTTCTCGCCGAGCGGGGAACCGCGCGGTTTATTTGAACGTCGGCGAGAACAATATTTTCACGTAGGATCGCAGGAGCATGATCTGCTGCGCCGTGATTGAAGGCTCCGCGAGAGCACGCGACATGACGATGCCGCCCTCAATGACGGAACTCACCATGTCCGCGAGCTGGTCCAAATCTACATCGTCGTGCGCAGGGTATACCGCGGCAATATCATCGAACATGGCTCGGAAACGGCGGCGCCAGCCGAGGACAGCGCGGCGATTGGCTTCACGGACGTCACGATCGAAAAGGCGATCCTGATAAGCGGCGGTCGCAACGACGCATCCAGGATGCCCGTTGGGCATGTCTTCGATCAACTCAGCCAGCAGTTTGAGCGCGATCAACGCTGTCTGCAATGGGTCTTCAGTTAACTCGCCTGCGCGTCCGAACAGGTCATCGAAGAGCTTATCCTCCAGCGCGATGTGGCGCTCGATCAAGGCGCGTGCAAGTGCGTTCTTGTCCCGGAAGTGATAGAAAAAGCCGCTCTTTGTGATCTCGGCATTCGCTACGATCTCGTCAATCGAGGTTGCATCGAACCCCTTCGCCAACACGGCATCCTGAGCGACGTCCAGAATTCTTTTGCGTGTCTCTTCCCCACGCGCCACGTCGTTCGCCTCCTGAATCCATACCGCAGGTGCAGTACCATCAGTACAGTTTTTCCGTCTCTCAATGACGCCCGACCCACGGCCCGACGCCTAAAACTCTGAAACTATTTAGGAAATATTCTCGGCCGACCTGTACCGCAAGTCGGCTTTTTTCCCCAGAGTTAGCTTGCACACCATGTCTCAAGTTTCACTTCTTAGGGAGAGACAAGATGTCGGACGTGGAGACACTGCTGAGGACCGATCGGCCGTTCCTGACCGATGGCGGATTCGAGACATGGTTGTTTTTACAAAAAGGCTTCGAGGCGCCCCAGTTCGCGGCGATAGTGCTGATGGATGTTGACGAGGCGCGGCAGGCGATGCGCAGCTATTTCGATGGATTTTTGACGATTGCCGCTCGAGCGCAGACCGGGTTCGTACTCGACACCAACACGTGGCGCGGCTGCACAAGCTGGGGGCCGGAACTGAACAAGTCTGCGCCGGAGATGCTGCGCCTGACCATGAACGCGGTGTCCTTTGTCAAAGAAGTACGTGCTGACTGGCAGTCTCGTGTCTCGCAGATCCTATTGAATGGCGTCGTTGGACCTGCAGGCGATGGATATGCACCGAGCGAGGTGTCGGACGCTGGGCAAGCCCGTGACATGCATCAGCTGCAGATCGACTGCCTGGCCCGTGCCGGCGTTGACATGGTTTCGGCAATAACCATGACCAATACCAACGAGGCCATCGGGATCACGCGGGCAGCCATCGAGGTAGGTCTGCCCGTCGTCGTATCGTTCACGGTTGAGACCAATGGACGGATCCCAACGGGTGAGCCTTTGGGCGAGGCGGTCGACCGGGTCGATGCGGTTACCGGCAACGCACCGATCTACTACACGGTGAACTGCGCCCATCCAGACCATTTCCGTAATTCGATTGAAGCGGGAGAGGATTGGGTTGGCCGCATCGGTGGCGTCCGTGCGAATGCATCACGCTTGAGCCACGCCGAACTCGACGTGGCGGATTCTCTGGATGACGGCGACCCAGAGGAGTTCGGCGCGCTGCATTCCGAACTCGTCGACCTCTTGCCGAACCTGCGAGTTGTAGGTGGTTGCTGTGGCACCGATCATCGACATGTCGGCTGCGTATCGAAACGCTTGCTCACGAAAACCGCAGCCTAACCAGGACTGCTGGCTGCAGCATTTCGGTCTTCTGAGGAGGAGCAAGGCCCTTCGGAATAGTAATTCCTTACATGGGCTTACAATGGTGGGTGGTACTGGACTAGAACCAGTGACAGCGCTTCTCGCGCTTTTCGTGAGGGGTAATGAGAGAACGCCCTCAGTGCCGAAAATGTCCGCTGTAGCCTGCGCCGCAAGCCGGCCAATGCTAGGGAATTGAATGCCAATTGGACGTCATCGGGTCCCTTTTTGCTCCTCCAAGGCCTTGGCGACTGCCCGGTTTGCAACGGCGACGACAATGCCGAAAAATAGCAAACCAATGAGCGCGATCAGCACGCTCACGATCCGGCCCAGGACCGTCGTTGGCGCGACATCGCCATAGCCGACGGTGAGGCCCGTGATAAGTGTGAAGTATAGAGCCTCCCAGTAGTTTATTCCTTCAGCAATCGAGATGAGTGCGGCTCCTGTCGCTATAAGGGCGAGAAGCGCGATCAATACGTCGCGAACCATCATCAAGATTCTGAAGAAATGACGAGCGAAACTGACGACGTTTTTCATGGCCCACCCATCCATGGACGACGACACGGGCCCGGGGCGGAAGCACTCAGTTGATGATACATGGAAGCACCAGAGTATAAGCCTCTCATCATGCACCAAGTTGCAGCATCTAACGGTCTACGGCTGACGCCCGCAGCAATTCTGGCAACCTAGCCACATTCACAGGGATGCACTGTGCCTCATCAAAAGTCAGCGCACCTGCGATGTTGGCCTTGCGTCTAGCACTGTTCAATCAGCAATTTACTGTTCATCAACCATAAATAGCTCAACCATGCCCTCATGGACTTGAAGGCAAAGCAGCGTTGGGAGCGTGCGGTCTGCTACGAAAAAATCGCAGAGGACGAAAACACACGTATAGAAATTAGAGCGTGGTCCGCTCACCAAGCCAACTTGCTTCGCATAATGGGCAGATTCGCCGAGTTTGACGAAGTACGCATCAGCGAAAACAAAATACGCGCAGCTTGAGATTTAGTCCCTTTCGCGCTGCCCAGACTGAGGAACTTCCTCTATCGATTGGGCTCTCGCGCATTCTTCAGCGCCTGCACGAGCGCCGAATAGAATGCAGCCATGTCGAGGAATTTGTGATCGGGGCCGATGTAACTCTGGATCAGTCCGTGTGCTGTGGTCTGTGCCTTGGCAACAATCTCGTCTGTCATGGGAAGCCTCCCTCAAGTGCTTCCCCCCGCAAGTGGAGCTTAGCAGCCTGGGGGTATGCGCCAAGGTTGCCTGTTAGCTGACGGCAACGGCTTGACCAGATGCGTCGAGAACTTTGAACCCGCCATTGATCTCTTCCACGCGCCGGCACCGGCACGATCCTGAAAGCGGCAGCGGAATGGATTTCATGGCATCTTCCCCAGTGTCTCATTCATCGCGATCAATAGCCAATCGGCCGGCGTCCGCCCCGGCCTGGTATTTTTCCCGCCGCTTTGTCCATACGACCTAGAGGATCCCCTCAGGTACTTCGCGTCGCATTACCCAGTACCCTTCTGCTTTCAACCATCATGAGGCCGACACTCTGGGGCGGACCAATTACGCGCGCCCGACGAGCAAACAAATTCTTAACGACGACATGCTCCGATAGTGATTGCGCTAGCGCGGCTAATCGCGCGGGAGCCGGCTCAAGCCAAAATCTAGGACGGAGCCGAGCAATTCGGCTTGTCTGAACGGGTCTGCGCCGTCGGGCAAATTGCAATAGCTTCCTCTGGAGGTTCGAGTCGGTGCGGTTGATCTTCCTCATGCTCGCCCTCGTCGGCCTCATAGCCGTCGCCGCGGCGGGGTTCCGGTCGTTTGCTGCCGAGCAACTGTCGGATATTCCTCCGTGGCTATGGGGCCATGTCGGCGACGGCGACGGCCAGATCGCGCCCGTCGTCTTGCGGCGCGCGCGCGCGCTTTACCTGCGGAAAGTAGCCAAAGGTGCGATCAAGAACCCCTGCTACTTCGCCATGGACGCGACGCGCCCGGCCGGTTTCGGACGCCGGTTCTACGTTATCTGCGAAGCTGACCAGACATTCAGGGCGGTTTCGTCGGGACATGGCAAGGGCCGCAACCTGAAAAGTATCCCGGATTTCTCGAACGGCCTCCGCTGCGCCAAGAACTTCAGCAATTCGATGGATTCGTGGCTGACGACTGGCGGGTCCTATGTGACTGGAGAGATCAGAACGTCGTTCAAAGGCTACTATCGTGCCTCGCAGGGAAACCTTGTGCCCCTGATGCGCTCTTTCGTGCAGTTCGACGGCGAGGGCGATACGGCGAACGCCAGACCGCGCTCCATCGGCGGCCATCCGGCCGAGATCGTGCGGCCGGTTTGTCGGATAAAAGCCCCGGGCAACCGCTACGCGGACGAAAAGGGTTATGTGCGGTACGGCAAGCTATTGAACTACAGCGAAGGGCGCAGCAATGGCTGCACCAGCTGGACGCCGTCGGACTCCGAGAAAATCTTTGCCTTGCTGAACGGCAAGCCCGCAACGCTCTACATTTATCCCGAATCCACCGACATCGTCGCCGTCGGGCGTGCGGTGAAGGCGGGCCAGTCGCCGGCGCGCGCGGGCTTGTATTGGAATGCGTCCTGCCTGAAGGAGATCCGCTCTCCGAACTTTTGGCCGAGGGAGACGCTGGAGCCCATCCTCATGAGATACAGGAAAGCTCATATGCGACCGCCGCCGAAGCCGCTGCCGCTTTGCAAGGGGGCTGCCTGGACGCTCAAAACAGCATCTCAATAATAAGAGTTTGTGGCTAGGGCTGGCACAAAGCGTCCGTGTAACCTCTTGTTAAGCGACATCGGCGCTTATAGCCGCTACTGGTTACTTTCGAGGTTCAAGATAATGAATAGCTTTGACACTGCCGCGATGTTGGCGGTCTGCATTATCGCAGCGCAACTGGTCTTCGGTTAGCCGACGGCGGCTGGGCGATTAGGTTTATCGTCAGGATTGGGTCCCCTATCTGGTCAACCCCCTGGGTATCTCGCGGCCTATTACCCTTTACTTATCTGCTTTCCACCATCATGCGGCCAACACGCTAGGAAGCTCATAGAGCCGCCCTGGTATCTCAGGATGCCCTAGCGGAAGTCATAGAACTGATCGTTCAGGTACTTGAGGAGGTCCTGCATTTCGCTCTCGGAGAACTCCTTGTTCGCCATATGACTGCAACTGACCAGCTGCTCTTTCAACGCATCCAACGACTGGACCACCCGGTCCTTGCGTGAGAGAACGCCAGTATCGTGGCACCCCGTGCAGTTAGCGTCATACAAGAGCTTTCCGTTGGCGCTGTCGCCTGGCAATGAGGCGGCGTAAGCAATCGGCATCAGCAAGATAAACAACGACACGAACAGAATGCTTTTCATGGCTTGCCTCCGACTTTGGGTATCCGGCTAATGCGCCAGCCGACGACGTCAACTGTACCTCCGAAGAGAGTGACCCGGAAATCAACCGCCCGCGTACTTGTCGTAGTAGCTAGGCTCCAACATTAAAGTGAGCGGCTCAGATCGGCTGATCGGATGTCTCTCGCGTTGACTGACGTGTTAGAGGCCGAAATTTGCAGGATGTTGCCCGAAACATTGCCCAGCTTGACAGTTAGGCTGGAAATATTCTCTAAGCAGCTGATATAAAGTAATAATATTGGTGGGCGGTACTGGACTTGAACCAGTGACCCCTGCGATGTGAACACAGTGCTCTACCAGCTGAGCTAACCGCCCTTGCTGCACGGGGAGCCTGCTCCCTCTGAAGCCGGCTCAACGTGAGGCTATCGCGCGTCCTTGCCTCGGGTCAGGAGAGGACGCGGCTGGAAGAGGGGGGTTTAGCGACAGGCTCTGGGGTAAGTCAAGAAATGCGAAAACGGGGAACGTGAAAACGCGGAATGCGAAAGGGGAACGCACGGGCGCACCCGCGCGACTTTTTGCGAAACCCTACCCTATGCGGGTGGGGCTGCTGGCGGAGCTGCGGGTGGGGCTGCTGGCGGGGCTGCGGGCTTGAGCATGCCCTTGACCTTGCCGAGGGTCTCCTTGGCCTTGCCGTAGTCACCATCGGTGCACTGGGCATCGGCTTCGTCGAGTAGCATGTTCACTTCTTCGACATCCCCCTCATCAAGGACTTTCGCATTGACCGTTTGGTCGACAAGGCTCTCGGTCTGGGCGAGCTGGTCGACACAGGCCTGTCCGGCGTCTTGGGCCATGGCCGTTCCGCCCATCAGCAAAACGATAAGAGCGCTGATCACAATGCGTAGGCGCATTCCTGTTCTCCCTGGCGCAAAATTGAACTCTAAAATTTTCGCGCACAATTATGGCGGTTGATTGCAGTCGATACGGCGATTGACGGCACCGCGCGAAGCGATGCCCGGCGCTATTAGGAGGGCTCCAAATCCCGTTCTGTCAAGCGTTTGAGGAGTAATTCGACATCGGCGTCCAGCCCATCAAAGCTGCTGATGACTTTATCAGGTCTCAGACCCCCCGGTGGAGGTGGACAATAGCCAAAAGAGACAAGAACTGAGGGGATTCCAGCCCCTTTTGCGGCCTCAAGATCCACAGAGCTGTCTCCCACCATGACCGCGCGAGCCGGATCGCCGCACGAGGCGGCGACAGTGCCCAGAAGGTGTCCCGGGTGAGGTTTAGACACGGGAAACGTGTCTCTCCCCGCTATTGTCGCGAAATAGTGGTGGATATCGAGGGAGCGCAGAAGAAGGTTTGCTAGGCGCTCGCGTTTGTTGGTGCAGACTGCGAGCTTGGCGCCCGCGTCTTGCAGACGGTCAAGTGCGGCCAGCGCGCCGGGGAAGGGCCGGCTATGGACAGCGATATTCGCTTCGTAGTGCACGAGGAAGTCGGCGAGGATATCTTCAATGGCGACCTCAAGACCGAGAGCTTCATAGATCATGGCGGGCGCGCCGCGACCGACTGCTTCGCGCACGCGTTGCGGAGCCACGGGCTTGTATCCATGCAGCCTCAGGGCGTGGTTCAAGGCATTCGTCAAGTCAGGAGCCGTGTCGACCAGCGTGCCATCGAGATCGAAGACAATCGTCGCGTCTTTGAGCATGGTGTCTCTCTCACACGTGACTTGCTGTGGCGCAAGCGGGGGCGTAGAGAGCGAACAATGCAACAGAAGACGCACACACTCATCAAGGATCAGTGTCTGATCGGCGGAGACTGGACTGGGGAGCCGGCCCTTGATGTTCTCAATCCCGCCACGGGCGCCGTTGTTGGACGTGTCCCTAATCTTGGGGCGGCGGAGACGAGGGCGGCTATTGCGGCCGCCAACGCGGCCTTTCCTGCTTGGAGCGGGCTTCTTGCCAAAGAACGGGGCGCGATCCTGCGCCGCTGGTACGATCTGCAATGCGAATACGCGCAAGATCTCGCCCGGCTTATGACGGCGGAGCAGGGCAAGCCGCTTGTCGAGGCGCGCGCCGAAGTGGACTACGGCGCCTCCTTCACCGAATTCTATTCTGAGGAGGCAAAGAGGGTTCTGGGCGAAGTCATTCCGACCCCGAAAAAAAGCGGCCGCATGCTCGTGTTGAAGCAGCCCGTGGGCGTGGTCGGCGCGATCACGCCGTGGAACTTCCCGCTGGCTATGATCACGCGCAAAGTTTCCCCGGCGCTGGCCGCCGGTTGCACCGTTGTTGTGAAGCCCGCGCCAGAGACTCCGCTTTCCGCACTCGCTCTGGCCGAGCTTGCCGTCCGGGCAGGCTTTCCACCTGGCGTTCTGAATGTGGTGACGGGGAACGCGGAGAAGATCGGCGGCGAGCTTACCTCGAACCCGGCTGTCCGCATGCTGACCTTCACGGGGTCGACCGAGGTTGGGAAGCTCCTCATGCGACAGTGCGCCGATACGTTAAAGAAGCTGTCGCTGGAACTTGGCGGCAATGCGCCGTTCATCGTGTTCGACGATGCGGATGTGGACGCGGCAGTGACCGGCGCTCTCGTCTCGAAGTACCGCAATTCGGGTCAGACCTGCGTCAGTGCAAATCGCATTTTGGTGCAAACCGGCGTCTATGACCGTTTCGCCGAAAAGCTGACTGATGCTGTTACCAAAATGAAGGTTGGGGCTGGAACCGAAGAGGGTGTGGTGCAGGGTCCGCTGATCAATGAGGCGGGGCTTGAGAAGGTTGAAGCCCATGTCGGGGATGCAACAGCGCAAGGCGCTAAAGTGCTTATAGGTGGGGCACGCCACGATTTAGGGCGGACATTCTTTCAGCCGACCGTACTAACGGAAGTGACGCCGGCAATGCGGATTGCCCGAGAGGAGACTTTTGGGCCCGTCGCGCCGTTGTTCCGCTTTGAGGATGAAGCTGAAGCGATCGACCTGGCGAATGGAACGCCGTTCGGGCTCGCGGCTTATTTTTACACACGGGATCTTTCACGCGCATGGCGGGTGGCCGAGGCGCTTGAGTATGGCATGGTCGGTGTGAACGAAGGCATGATCTCCTCCGAGCTGGCCCCGTTTGGCGGCGTGAAGGAATCCGGCCAGGGACGTGAAGGCTCCCACCATGGAATCGAAGAATTCCTTGAGCTCAAATACGTCATGATGGGGGGACTTGAAAGCTAATGGCAGACAGCGGGAACGCCGTCGATGGCTACAAGGCCGCGGCCGCGAAGGCGGCGGTCGAGCTTGTAAAGCCCGGCATGAGATTGGGTCTTGGTACCGGCTCGACGGCCTATTACTTCGTTGAGGCAGTTGGCGCGCACGTGAAGGATGGTCTCAACATCGTCTGTGTGCCGACTTCGGAGGCAACACGCACCCACGCCCAAAGGCTAAACATCCCGCTGACAACGTTGGATGAGACGCCACAGCTGGACCTCACGGTCGATGGCGCCGACGAGATTGACGATCAGCTTCGCCTTATCAAAGGCGGTGGCGGCGCATTGCTGCGCGAGAAAATCGTCGCGACAGCGTCGGAGCGCATGGTCGTCATTGCAGACAACAGCAAGGTCTCGCGCACGCTTGGGTCTCACCCGCTTCCCATTGAGGTGGTTCGCTTCGGTCTAAAGGCGACAATACGGTTAATCGAGGCTCTGTCGGTGGAGGCCGGGTGCGAGGGCGATATCCGGCTGCGGCCGGGGCAAGGGAGCCTTCCCTTCGTCACCGACCAAGGTAATCTAATCGTCGATTGCGCGTTCCCCAGAATTGCCGAGCCGGAAGTTTTGGCCTTCGCGCTGACACGTGTCCCAGGTGTTGTTGAGCACGGCCTCTTCCTCGGGCTTTGCGATTTGGCGATCGTCGCTGGCCCTGCCGGTGTTAGAACGCTTCGGCATTCCGGAGCGTAGGTTCACAGCGCAACGTCCTACCCGAAAGTCTAGGTGGAGCTTTGATCTCAAGTGTCTGAGTACGACTACGATCTTTTCGTCATTGGAGCGGGCTCCGGCGGCGTCCGGGCCGCACGGCTCGCAGCTCAGCTCGGCAAGCGCGTGGCTATTGCCGAAGAGTACCGCATTGGCGGCACCTGCGTGATCCGTGGCTGCGTGCCGAAAAAATTGCTCGTTTACGGTAGCCGGTATGGCGGGGAAATCGAAGACGCGCGGGCTTTCGGCTGGTCATATGAGAACGTGCAGTTCGATTGGCTGAAGCTGATCCATAATGTGCAGCGCGAAGTCGACCGGCTGAACGGTGCCTATACGCGAACCTTGGAGAAGGCGGGTGTGGAGCGCTTTCTGACCCGTGCGACCGTTGCAGGGCCGCATAACGTTACCCTGGCGGATCGCGATACGCCCATCACGACGGAGTATATTCTTGTCGCGACGGGAGGCACGCCTGCCTTCCCAAACGTGCCAGGCTCCGAACATTTCATCAGCTCAAACGAGTGTTTCCAGCTCGACGCCCTGCCGGAGAGCATTGTCATCCTCGGCGCGGGCTATATCGGGATGGAATTCGCCTCCATCTTCGCCGGCCTCGGCGTCGATGTGACCGTCATTTATCGCGGCGACCAGATCTTGCGTGGCTTTGACATGGATCTGCGCGATGAGGTGGCCGAGGCGTTGCGCGATCGCGGTGTGGACCTTCGCATGAATACCAATATCGCCTCCATTGAGAAGGATGAGGGCGGGTTTCGGGTCGCCCTCACCGACGGGGATGAGATCCCGGCCTCGCGGGTCATGGCCGCCACGGGGCGCCGACCAAACACTTCAGGGCTCGGGCTTGAAAATATTGGCGTGGAGCTCGGAAAAAACGGCCGTGTGGTGGTGGATGCCTATTCCAAGACGTCGCTCGACAGCATTTATGCAGTCGGCGATGCGACGGACAGAGCGAATCTCACGCCGGTGGCGATCCGTGAAGGTACGGCCTTTGTGGAGACGGTGTTCGAAGGGTTGCCGAAGGCCATGGACTACAGCTTTATTCCAACGGCTGTGTTCACCGAGCCCGAAATTGGGACGGTGGGGCTTGGTGAGGAAGACGCGCGCGAGAAACACAGCGTCGATATCTACAAGGCGAGCTTCCGGCCCATGCGCGCAACGATCAGTGGACGCGGCGAAAAGGTCTTCTTGAAGCTTGTCGTGGATGCCGGTACGGACAAAGTGCTCGGCGTGCATATGGTCGGGCCCGATGCGGCGGAGATCGCACAAATGGCAGCGATTTCTCTCAAGCTCGGCGCGACCAAGACCAATTTTGATTCTACCATGGCGCTCCATCCGAGCGTTGCGGAAGAGCTTGTCACCATGCGGCAGAAATGGGAGCCGCCAACACCGATAAAGGGATCAGATGCGGCGGCTTGACGACAAGATTGCGTTGGTTACAGGCGGAGGCGCCGGCATTGGCCGGGCAATTTGTGAGACATTCGCGCGCGAGGGCGCCAATGTGATCGTTGCCGACATCGAGGGCGACGCGGCCCAGGAAACCGCTGACGCCATCGTTACAGCGAATGGTGCTGCTTCCGCACAGACCGTCGACATTACCGATACTGCCCAAGTCAAAGCTCTGATGGACACCATCAAGCAAACCCATGGCCGTCTCGATGTGCTGGTCAACAATGCAGGCGTTGGAGCGCGGGCGGATTTCCGGCATCTGTCGGACAAGGAGTGGGACAACGTCTGGTCCGTCAATCTCGACGGAACCGTGCGTTGCGCGCGCGAGGCATTCGATCTGATGCGCAGCTCCGGCAACGCCGCGATCGTTAATCTGTCGTCGGTGATGTCGACGAAGCATACAAGGCAGATGGCGGTCTACTCGGCGACCAAGGGTGCGGTCTCGGCCCTGTCCCGGAGCCTGGCCGTCGAATACGCGCCCTACGGCATTCGGGTGAACACGTTGCTGCCCGGCTATGTGGAGACCGCGCTGATCGGGCGTTATCTGCAAAACCCCGTGATCGCGAAGGCGCTTCTCAACCAGACCCCGCTCCGGCGCTTCGGCGCCCCGGAGGACATCGCCAATGCGGCGCTGTTTTTGGCCTCCGACGAAGCGGCCTACATTACAGGGGCTGCTCTCAATGTGGATGGCGGCATGCAGTCGACGCTCTAGGCGTCCTCGCTTCTCAGCACGGCGTCCGTCTTGGCCCCTGGGACTGTGGCAGTCTCCTCGACAATCTCGTCGACCACCGCGATCAGTGCATCGCGATCCGAGCCGCCATCGGCCTTGACCTTCGCGTGCCGCTTGAGCTGGCGGTCAGCGCTCGTGCCGCGCTGCGCGATTGTGCGGGCATGAGCGACTTCGGCCGTACAGCCGAAATAGGCGGCGTCCTCGGCGACCAGATCGAACAATTCCTCCAGAAGATGCGAGAAGGGCACCATGGCACCGCGGCCGAAATCCACCATGCCTTCCTCAATGCCGTAGCGCTGCGCGCGCCAGCGGTTCTCGCGGATGAGGAAAGGCGGGTAATGGCGCCAGCGCTGGTTCTGGCGGCGCAGGCGATAGAGCAGCCTCAAGATGCACTGATAGAGCGCCGCGATGGCAATGGCATCTTCGATCAGCGGACACACATCGGTGACGCGCATCTCGAGCGTCGGGAAGCGGCTCGAGGGCCGCAGATCCCACCAGATCTTCGAGGCGTCCTCAATGAGCCCTGCGCTGATCATCAGTCCGATGGTGCGCTCATATTCGCTATAGCTCGAAAAGCTGTGCGGGATGCCGGTGCGCGGCAGTTCGTCGAACACCGATAGGCGATAGGATTTCAGTCCCGTCGGTGCGCCTTGCCAAAAGGGCGATGAGGTCGACAACGCGAGCAGGTGCGGGAGGAAATAGGGCGCCTGTCCAAGCAGGTCGATACGAAGGTCGTCGTCGTCGATGCCCACATGCACGTGCATGCCGCAGATCAGCATCCGCCGGACGACGTGCTGTAGGTCCTGCGCTAGCACGTTGTAGCGTTCCTTGTTTGTGTGATGCTGGCTTTCCCAATGGGCAAAGGGGTGCGTCGAGGATGCGATCGGTGCGAGCCCGAACTCAGCGGCGATTGTGCCGATCGTTGCACGAAGCTCAACAAGTTGGTCGCGCGCCTCCTGGACCGAGTGGCAGACGCGCGTTCCGACCTCAATTTGGGAGCGCAAGAATTCCGGGCTCACCTGGCCCCGGACCGCTCCTTCCGCCTTGGCTAGAAGTGCCGCGGGTGGCTCCGGCGCGAGATCCCGCGTCTCCTTGTCGACGAGGAGATATTCCTCCTCGATACCGATGCTGAATTTAGGTTCTTGTATCGCCATGGGAACGGATATGGGAACTGACATGTGAATCGCTTTGGGTGCCACTTTCGCATAATCGCTCGAACTCCGGGAGAGCAAACCCGGTCAGAGCAAACCTTTCAACCAAGAGCCGACCAAGTAGGCGACGCCTGCGGCAAGCATGCCGATGAAGAGTGTCTCAAGCCCGGCGAGCCACCAAGATTTTGGCGACCAGCGGCTGCGAACGGAGCCGATAGCGAAGAATGTCACGGCGGTCATGATAGCCGATGGCAATTCAGGGGCTGATAGCCCTACGAGATAGGGGAGGAGAGGGACGCTGCCGCAGAGCACGAAGGCCATGAATGTATAGAGCGCGGCACGAATGGGGGAACGCGCCACGGCAGGCATGCCGTGTTCCTCCCGCATCATTACCTCTAGCCAGCGCTCCCTGTCTTGCGTGAGGACGTTGACGACCGTTTCGAGCGCCTCGCCCTCAAAGCCCTTGGCTCGGAAGATTTGCCGGACTTCTTCGCGCTCGCCTTCGGGCGCCAGATCGATGTGGCGCTTTTCCATCCGACGGAGCTGCTCGTATTCGTCGTGCTCGGCCTTGGTGCCCGTGAAGTTCCCCGCAGCCATGGAGAAACCATCCGCAAGAAGGTTGGCAACGCCGAGAATTACGACGATGGTCGAGGACAGATTGGCGCCGACGACACCAGCCATGATGGCGAAGGTAGTCACGGTGCCGTCTATGCCGCCATAGGTCCAGTCGCGCAGATAGCTGACCCGCGGGCCGGCGCTTAACCGCTTGGCGATGTCGCGCCTGTTGTGACTGTGCTCAAGTCGAGGCAACACTTTCGATTCCTTCACGCGGCATTATCGGTTATGTGGCCTTCCTGCCTAGCCACAGTCATTTCAAATGCTTATATAGCGGGAACTAGAGTGGAGAATGAATATGGCACCGCGTTGGAGCCCCGATAGCTGGCGTTCAAAGCCAATTCAGCAGGTTCCGGTCTATCCGGACAATGCCGCCCTTGCCGAGGTGGAAGGGCAGCTCGCCACGTTTCCGCCGCTCGTTTTTGCAGGCGAGGCGCGGGAGCTGAAGTCTAAGCTTGCCCGCGTCGCGCAAGGAGAGTCCTTTCTGCTCCAGGGCGGCGATTGCGCGGAGAGCTTTGCCGAGCATGGCCCCGACACGATCCGCGACTTCTTCCGAGTCTTCTTGCAGATGGCTGTGGTGCTGACCTATGCGGGCGGCTCGCCCGTGGTGAAGATCGGCCGCATCGCTGGCCAGTTCGCCAAGCCCCGCTCGGCACCAACCGAGACCAAGGGCGAGACAGAGCTGCCCAGCTACCGCGGCGATATCATCAACGGCATCGATTTCACGGACACCTCGCGCCAGCCCGATCCGCAACGCATGCATATGGCCTACCGCCAGGCTGCGGCGACGCTGAACCTGCTGCGTGCCTTCTCGCAAGGCGGCTACGCCAATCTAGAGCATGTGCATCAGTGGAATCTCGGCTTCGTCGAGGACAGCCCGGCCGGTCATCGCTATCAGGAACTCTCCGACCACATCGCGGAGACATTGCGCTTCATGCGCGCCATTGGGCTCACGCCGGAAAATACGCCGCAGCTTCGCTCCACGAGCCTTTACACAAGCCATGAGGCACTTCTGCTCGGCTATGAGCAGGCGCTGACGCGTATCGATTCGACATCCGGAGATTGGTACGCCACGTCCGGCCATTTCTTGTGGGCCGGCGACCGCACACGCCAGCTCGACGAGGCGCATTTCGAATTCTTGCGCGGTGTGAAAAATCCAATCGGTGTGAAATGCGGCCCCAGCATGAGCGCAGATGAATTGCTGCGTGTCATCGACCTGTTGAGCCCGCAAAACGAGCCGGGCCGATTGACGCTGATCTGCCGTTTCGGCGCGGACAATGTGGGCAAATATCTGCCCCAGCTCATCCGAGCCGTGGAGCGCGAGGGCAAATCGGTGGTTTGGACCTGCGATCCGATGCATGGCAACACGATCAAGGCTGGCAGTGGATATAAGACGCGGCCTTTCGACCTGATCCTGAAGGAGGTTGAGGCCTTCTTCGACAGCCATCGGGCCGAGGGGACCCATGCGGGTGGCATTCATGTGGAGATGACCGGCAACAACGTCACCGAATGCGTCGGTGGCGCCAAAGCTGTCACGGACGCCGACCTTTCGGACCGCTACCACACCCATTGCGACCCGCGGCTCAACGCCGATCAGTCGATTGAGCTTGCATTCATCGTCGCTGAGCGTTTGCGCCGGGAGCGCGATGGACGCGTGGTGCCGGAGGCTTCCGTCGCTGCTGGTGAGTAGGCGGAATTATGGTGGCCCGCGCGGCACTCGCAGTCTTACCTGATGCTCGAACTTCGAGTTCCATCCATGAGCGGTGAATCCAAGGACAGCTTCAAGGTCGGGCTTGTGCAAGCCAACCCGGTCGTGGGCGATATTGAGGGCAATCTCAACAAGGCGAAGAGCCTAAGGGTGGCCCTTGGCGCCGAGGGCGCCCATCTCATCGTCTTTACGGAACTCTTTCTCACGGGCTATCCGCTTGAGGACCTGGTCTTGAAGCCCGCTTTGGAGCGCGCCGCGCGTGAGGCTTGCGAGGCTTTGGCACGAGAGACGGGCGATGGCGGGCCTGCGGTGTTGATGGGCCTGCCTTGGTCTGAGGAGGCCGAGGTCTACAACGCGGTTGCCTTGCTGGACGAAGGCCGCATTGCGGCCGTGCGCTATAAGACCAATCTCCCGAATTACGGCGTGTTCGATGAGAAGCGGGTCTTTGCGGCCGGCCCCGCGCCTGCACCGATAGCGTGCCGTGGCTTGAGACTTGGCGTCCCCATCTGCGAGGACATTTGGGAAACAGAGACCTGCTCCTCCCTGGTTCAAGCGGGCGCCGAGATTCTCATCGTGCCCAATGGCTCTCCTTACTGGATGGGCAAGCAGGCGATCCGAGTTGGTGTCGCGGAGGCTCGCGTGGCGGAGACCCAGAGGCCGCTTGTCTATCTCAACCAGATGGGTGGGCAGGACGAGCTTGTGTTCGATGGCGCCTCGTTCGTGCTCGATGCCGATGGCGCGTGTCCTGTGCAACTACCAGCGTGGGACGAAGTGGCGGTCGTCACGGAGTGGCGCCGCGAGAGCGGCGGTTGGAAGTGCCTCCCCGGGGTGATTGCCCAAGTGGAGGAGGGCGATGCCGCCAACTATCTCGCCTGTGTGACAGGTTTGCGCGACTACATCGATAAGAACGGGTTTTCGGGTGTGGTGCTCGGGCTCTCTGGAGGCATCGACTCAGGCCTATGCGCTGTCATGGCTGTCGATGCGCTGGGGGCTGCGCGCGTGCACTGCGTGATGATGCCCTACGCTTATACGAGCAGCGAGAGCTTGAGCGATGCCGAGGCGATCGCGAAAGCCCTTAGCGTCCGCTATGACACAGTGCCCATCCACGAGGGTGTGGCAGGGCTCAGCCGTTGCCTTGAAAGTGTGCTGGGTGGCGCGCCGGAGGGATTTACAGCGGAGAACCTTCAGTCGCGCACGCGGGGCACCCTTCTGATGGCAGTGTCCAACGGGCTTGGTCCTCTTGTGCTGACGACCGGAAACAAGTCGGAAGTGTCGGTTGGGTACGCGACGCTCTATGGCGATATGAACGGGGGCTTCAACCCGCTGAAGGACCTCTATAAGGGCCAGGTCTATGCGCTGTCGCGCTATCGCAATACGCATCGGCCGAAAAATTGTCTCGGGCCAGAGGGCGCGATCATTCCTGAGAACGTTCTAACCAAGGACCCCTCAGCGGAGTTGAAGCCGGATCAGCGGGATGTGGATTCGCTGCCGCCCTATCCCGTGCTCGACGACATCCTTAATTGTCTGGTGGAGCAGGAACTGTCCGTGCCCGAGATCATCGCGCGCGGACATCCGGCCGAGACCGTGACGAAGGTCGAGCGAATGCTCTATCTCGCCGAATACAAACGCCGCCAGGCGGCGCCGGGCGTGAAGATCACTGAGCGCAATTTTGGCCGTGACCGGCGCTATCCCATCACCAACAAATTTCGCGAGCGGCTTTGATGAGCATCACCGTCCGATTTGCGCCGAGCCCGACCGGGCGGCTGCATGCCGGCAATATTCGCACGGCCCTGATCAACGCTCTGTTCGCCCGTGAGCAGGGTGGGGACTTCATTCTGCGTCTCGACGATACGGACCGGGAGCGATCGACCGAAGAATTTGCGCGCGGGATCGAAGAGGATTTGGCTTGGCTTGGTTTGGCCTGGTCGGCCCGGATGCGTCAGTCAGACCGGATCGCGCTTTACGAGGGGGCGGTCGAGCAGCTGAAAGCACTAGGGCGGCTCTATCCGGCCTATGAGACGTCCGAGGAGCTTGATCTCAAGCGCAAGCGTCAGCTCGCCCGCGGCAAACCACCTGTCTATGACCGGGCCGCGCTGGCTCTGTCCGATGCGGAGAAGGCGAGCTTCGAGGAGGAAGGGCGCACACCCCATTGGCGCTTTCTGCTGGAGGCGCGCGATGTGGTCTGGGACGATCTTGTGCGCGGTGAGCAGCACGTGGATGCAGGTTCTTTATCCGACCCCGTGCTGATCCGCGCGGATGGGACGTTTCTCTATACGCTGCCGAGCGTCGTGGACGATATCGACATGGGCATCACCCACGTCATTCGCGGTGAGGACCATGTTGCCAACACGGCGCCGCAGATCCAGCTTTTTGAGGCTCTTGGCGCGGCCGCGCCGTCCTTCGCGCATCACAATCTCCTTGTGGGGGCCGATGGGCAGGCGCTGTCCAAGCGCGACAGCTCCCTGTCCATCCAAGGCATGCGGGACGAGGGTTTGGAACCCTTAGCCGTCGATAGTTACGCGGCGACGATTGGAACCTCGGATCCGATCGCCCCTAACAAGAGCCTTGATGCGCTCGCAAAGGCCTTCGACTTCGCCAAGCTGTCGCGGGCACCGGCGCGGTTCGATCCGGCGGAGTTACGTCTCCTCAATGCCAAGCTTTTGCACGCTCTGCCCTTCGAGGCGGTCTCGAAGCGCTTAGAGGCGATGGGAGTTTTGGGCGGAGAAGAGTTCTGGGAGGCCGTTGGCGGTAACCTCGGCGTGTTTGCGGAGGCCAAGCACTGGTGGGACATCGTGACCGGGCCCATCGCACCGGTGATCGAGGACCCTGGCTTTTGCGCGGCCGCGGCAAAGCTGCTGCCACCTGAGCCGTGGGATGAGGGGACCTGGGGCGCCTGGACTGCCACCGTGAAAGCCGAGACGGGCGCTAAGGGCAAAGCCTTGTTCCAGCCTTTGCGTCTTGCGCTCACAGGCCAGCCGCACGGGCCCGAATTGAAGCGGCTCTTGATGATGATTGGACGGGCTCGCGCGCTCGCGCGGCTTGAGGGCAAATCTGCCTAAAAATGGCAGGCGTGCGCTAAGAGCGTTCTGGGCGCGCGTTAGTTTGCGGCCGGCGACTTCTTGATGAAGCTCGACTGTCCCTGATTGGGCGGTGGTGCAGGCGCTTGGGCCGCTGGCGGCAGCTGCGGCGCTGCTGGCACTGTTGGGATCTGCATGACCGGCGCCGCCTGCTGGGTGGCAGGTGGTGGCGGAGGCGTGATCTGGACCTCCGGCTGTGCGGCCCCGCCAATATCCAGATTGAGTTTCGGCACGGCGCCGGGCGCGGCGGCAGGCTGAGCTTGGGGCGCAGGCTGCGCGGGTGCCGCAGCGGCTTGCTGGCCACCTCCGCCAGGGCCACCTTGCGCCTGCTTGTTGGCGGCTTCGATTTCAGCCGGGTTGTACTCGTTCTTCTTGCACGAGCAGCCCTTCACGAACTCCTTGCGATAGCGGAGCGCCACCGGCAGATCCATGTAGGCTGAGCCGCTGAGTGAGATCGCCTGTTCGATTTCCTGGCCCGAATTGCGATAGACATAAAGTTCGGCGGGCGCGGCGCAGCTCGACTGGCACTTCTGCGCGTCTTGCGTGGCCCGGCTACCATAGGTCGAGTAACTGATCGGATAGTAGAAGCCGTCGCACAGCCGCACACAGACCGTCCGGTAGCGGCCATTGGGGTTAATGCTGCGATAGATCGGCGTCTGATACTCCTGGCGCGGCCCGCCGAAGAAGTCGAACGGACCGCCGCCGCTTGCGGGCGCACCGCTACACCCGATGCGATTCATGGCTCTTTGGAGCTCTTGCTGACGGCGCCTATTGCCGCCGCTGCCGACTGAATTACGCTGTGCTTTGAGGCGCTCCGCGTGACGACGGGCGTCTTCCACGCGGGCGTTCATGCTCAGGCACCGGGGCGTCCGCTTCAGTGCACGGCCAAAAATGAGCATGCGCTCGTAGCAGCCAGCCCCCTCCATCTCCGATTTCGCGGCCCGATATACTTGGGTTGCTTGGCCGATTTCCTGGTTGAGAGCGGCGAGTTCGGGTGCGTTCGCACCACCACCACGCGCGGCTGCCAGTTCCTGCTGAAGCTGCATGCAGCGGATATCCTGCTCGCTTTGAGCCAGGGCATGGCCGGTCAAAGCAACGCAGCCGAGCGCAGTAAAGCCAAAACAGGCAAAAGCCTGTGCCCTGACTTGAGCGCTGAACTGCGCCCAAGGCGCGACAACGCGCCCAAACTCGCGATGGAGCCTCACGATCGTATTTCCGTTCCCTGGGGAAGCCTCACTGTGCATTATGCGTCCACAAAATCTGCGGTCAATGCGGCATGAATAAGATGGCTTCCTTGACGATTTGACGGTTTGCCGTCATAAGCGGGCCCAAGATGATGGATACGCAACAGAACCTTATTCTTTCTGGCTGTATTATTCCGCGCTAGCAATATCAGCTCGCACGGATCGTCCTTCTTTTCTCTTACGAAAATTATCACCGACGAACATCCGGCGGGCCTCAAGCCGAAGGGGCTTGTCAGTGTCGCTTACGATCTACAATACGCTTTCGCGCCAGAAAGAGGCTTTCGAGCCTCTCGATCCGGCCAATGTGCGCCTCTATGTCTGTGGGCCAACGGTCTACGACTATGCTCATATCGGCAATGCCCGGCCGGTCGTTGTGTTCGATGTCCTGTTCCGCCTGATACGGCACACTTACGGGCCCGAGCATGTCAAATATGTTCGCAACATCACCGATGTTGACGACAAGATCAATGCGCGGGCGGCGAAGGACTATCCCGACCTGCCATTGAACGAGGCGATCCGAAAAGTTACGGAGAAGACCGAGGCGCAGTTCCATGAGGACATGCGGGCCCTTGGTGCGCTCGATCCGACCGTGGAGCCGCGCGCGACCGAGCATATCGGCCAGATGTGCACGATGATCGACCGGTTGATTGCGAATGGCTCCGCTTACGTGGCCGAGGGGCATGTGCTGTTCCATGTCGCCTCGATGCAAGACTACGGAAAACTCTCAGGCCGCTCGCTCGATGAGATGATGGCTGGTGCCCGTGTCGAGGTGGCACCGTTCAAGCAGGACCCGATGGATTTCGTGCTCTGGAAGCCGTCAAAGCCTGGGGAGCCCTCCTGGCCTTCGCCGGGCGGCATCGAGACGGCAGGACGCCCGGGCTGGCATATTGAGTGCTCCGCCATGTCCGCCGCCCATCTCGGCGAGGTCTTCGACATTCATGGTGGCGGCATCGACCTCGTGTTTCCGCATCATGAGAACGAGATCGCTCAGTCTCGCTGCGCGCATGGCACGGATGTGATGGCGCAGGTTTGGATGCACAACGGCTTCCTCCAGGTGGAGGGTGAGAAGATGTCGAAGTCCTTGGGCAACTTCGTCACGGTGCATGAGCTGCTCACCGGCTGGCAGGGCTATGCCTGGCCGGGCGAGGCTCTGCGTTTCAACATGTTCCGTACGCATTATCGCCAACCGCTCGATTGGACGCTTGTGAGCCTCGATGAGGCCCATCGGACCTTGTGGGACTGGTATGGCGATGTCGAAGCGCGGGAGACGGCAGCAGAAGTTCCAGCGGCGATTCTCAAGGCGCTCTCGGACGATCTGAACACGCCTAAAGTGATCGCGGAGTTGCACAAGCTTCATGGGGCCCGGCGTTTCGCAGACTTGCGTGCGGCACTTCAATTTCTGGGCTTCTCCGGGGAGCGTTCGAAAATCGAGCGCAGCAGCCAAGACGGCGGCGATGCCGCAGCAAGCGGCGATGTGGAGGCGTTGATCGCGGCCCGTCTCGAGGCCCGCAAATCAAAGAACTTTGCCGAGGCAGATCGTCTTCGCGATGATCTCGTCGCCAAGGGCATTGTCCTGAAAGACGGCAAGGACCCGGACACGGGCGAACTCGTCACCACATGGGAGGTTGCGCGATGAATGCGGCGTCAAACCCTCAACTTGCCTTGCGCCCCATGCTGCCGGACGAAGCGTTGCTGCTTGCGGAGATCTTCCGTGCGAGCGTGCTGGAACTCACCGGCGAGGAGTATGAGCAGGAACAACAAGAGGCCTGGGCGGCCACGGCAGACGATACGGCCGCTTTCGCCAAGCTGTTAGCCGAGCAGGTAACGATCGTTGCTACCATGGGCAGTTCGCCCGTCGGCTTCGCCTCGCTTGAGAGCGACGATAAAATCGGCTTTCTCTATGTGCATCCGGCCGCCGTTGAGCGTGGGGTCGGGACACTGCTCGCCGATGCGCTGGAGAAGCTTTCGGCAGGGCGGGGCGCCAACGAGCTGAGCGTCGATGCCAGCGACAGCGCCTATGATTTCTTCAGCAAGCGCGGTTACAGCGCCCAGCAGCGCAACAGTGTGCGGCGAGGGGAGGGGTGGCTCTCCAATACGACAATGAAGAGGACCCTGCCGGGGCCGGAGACCCTGCAATGAGCGGCTTTGTGCAAGACGCGCTTTTTCAAGGCTCGCAGCGTGTCTATATGGCAAGCAAGTGGTCGTGCTCGGCTTTGCTGCACTGGCGCAGCACGTCTTCTTTGGCATGGTGTGAATGATGACGCGCGAGATACTTTCTCTTTTCGATACGACCTTGCGGGACGGCGCCCAGACCCATGGCGTCGATTTCTCCCTTGAGGATAAGCTGCTGATTGCCCAGCAGCTGGACGGGCTCGGTCTCGATTATGTGGAGGCCGGCTATCCTGGCGCGAACCCAATCGACACCGAACTCTTCTCCGAAGAGCGCAAGCTGGGCGCCAAGTTGACCGCGTTTGGCATGACAAAGCGGCCGGGCCGGTCGATCTCCAACGATCCTGGTTTCCAGGCGCTGCTGTCGGCGCGCGCGGACACGATTTGCCTTGTGGGCAAGACCTGGGATTTTCACGTGGATGTGGCGCTTGGGATCACCTGCGAGGAAAACCGCGCAGGCATCACAGAGTCCGTTGAGGCCGTTGTGGCAATCGGACGTGAGGCCATGGTCGACTGCGAGCATTTTTTCGATGGCTATAAGGCAAATCCGGACTACGCACTCTCCTGCGCGAAGGCCGCATTCGAGGCGGGCGCGCGTTGGGTCGTGCTCTGCGACACCAATGGCGGCACGCTGCCCGAAGAGGTCGAGGTCATCGTTACCGAGGTTGTGAAGCAAATCCCTGGCGATCATGTGGGCATCCATGCGCACAATGACACGGACAATGCGGTTGCGAATTCACTTGCCGCGGTGCGCGCTGGCGCGCGGCAGATTCAGGGCACGCTGAACGGTCTTGGCGAGCGCTGTGGAAATGCCAACATGACATCGATCATCCCAACGCTCTTGCTCAAAGAGGGGTATGCGGACCGTTTCGTCACGAACATCACGCTGGACAGGCTTGGCACGTTGACCCATGCCTCGCGCGTCCTCGATGAGATGCTGAACCAGGCGCCGGACCGGCACGCGCCCTATGTGGGCGAGGCGGCATTCGCCCACAAGGGCGGCATTCATGTCTCCGCCGTCCAAAAGGACCCGCGCACCTATGAGCATGTGGAGCCACAAACAGTCGGCAATGCGCGCAAGCTCTTGGTCTCGAACCAGGGGGGGCGCTCCAATATCCTGGCACAGCTCCAAAGCATCGGCATGGACATCCCTAAAGATGATCCGCGTGTGGCACGCCTGCTGGATACGGTTAAGGAGCGTGAGGCTGTGGGCTATGCCTATGAGGCGGCCGAGGCCTCCTTCGAGCTTTTGGCGCGGCGCATGCTGAAATCCGTCCCGCAGTTTTTCGATGTGGATTCGTTCCGTGTGATGGTGGAGCGGCGTCACAATGCGCTTGGCGAACTTGTCACCGTGTCGGAGGCGACCGTGAAGGTCAGCATCGATGGGGAGGCGGTGATGTCGGTGGGCGAAGGCAACGGTCCGGTCAATGCGCTCGACAACGCCCTGCGCAAGGACCTTGGTCCCTATCAAAGCTATATCGATGATCTGGAGTTGGTGGACTACAAGGTCCGTATCCTCTCCGGTGGCACCGATGCCGTAACGCGTGTTCTCGTCGAGAGCCGGGACGGGGAGGGGCGGCGTTGGTTCACGGTCGGCGTGTCACCCAATATCGTGGATGCCTCGTTCGAGGCATTGCTCGACTCCATCAATTACAAGCTAATCCGCGACGGTGCGACAGCGCCATAAAATTTCGGCCCTAAGTTTTCAGTCCTAGAGCTTTGCGACAGAGCGTGCGCCCGGTTCCGGCTCGGCCTCAAGGTCCGCGAGCGCGCGCTGGATAGCGGGTATGACATCGCGCGCGCTCTCGGCGACCGACATGTTCAGCTCGAACCCTGAGCGGATGAAGTCGTGCTCCGTCATCTTGTCGAAGAGTTCGAGCAGCGGGTCCCAAAAGCCGTGAATATTCACGAGCACGATTGGCTTTTTGTGGCGGCCGAGCTGCGACCAGGTGAGCTGCTCGACGAACTCCTCCAGCGTGCCGATGCCCCCGGGCAGCGCGACGAAGGCATCGGACCGTTCGAACATGAGATGTTTGCGCTCGTGCATGGTGTCCACAACGATAAACTCGTGCGCGTCAACGAGCATGCGTTCACGGCCATGAAGAAAGTCCGGCATGATGCCGGTGACGTAGCCGCCGTGATCCAGGACCGCGCGGGCCACGAGGCCCATCAGCCCGAGATCGCCGCCGCCATAGACGAGACGGATGTCGGCGGCGGCAATGCTCTGGCCGAGCGCGCGCGCGGCCTCTGCGAATGCAGGATTCTGCCCGGCACCTGAGCCGCAATAGGCGCAAACAGTTTCGATTTTTTTGCGCTCGCCGGTCATGAAATCCCCCGAATTCTCGAGCCCCTTACGTCCTTCGGCTTTCGGGGTCTTGAGCCATCTGGCATTGGGCTTGGCGGTCCGTCAAGCAAGCCTGCTTTTTTGCGGATCGCTGTGGCAGGCCCATGAACGATTGGGTAGGGTCCCCTCAAACATTGCCGCAGACGCCTTTGGAGGCTCTGCCGGTGAACCATGAGAAAGTGCGTAAGGAAAATGACCAAGATGATGTCTATCAAGCTTGTGGCCCTTATGGGCCTTGTGGCGGTATCGGCCCTTGGCTTCGCTATATCTCTTAGCGTCCCGGCTCTCGCGGAAGAGGCCATGCCTGATACTCAAATGCCCGATGCCAAAATGCCTGATGCCCAAAAGCCCGATGCTCATGTGGTGGGCGAGGCCTCCTCGCCGTCGCGCAAAGTGCCGATCCGGGTGAAATTCGTCGACTATCAGAAGGCAGAAAATGGCCCTGGAACCCTGAAGCTTTCAGGCACGGGCATCGGAGGCAGTGACGTCCACATCTATGTGGATGGCAAACGCTTCGCGGAGGTCCCTGTGGCCGATGGCGATGGCACGTGGAGCGTCGAGGATAAGATCGCCCTCGACGAGGCGGTGCATTCTGTTCGTGTCGAGCAGTTCGACAAGACGACCAACGTCGTGGCGGGACGGGCGATGTTCAACATGTCGCTCAAGCCTCCGAGCGCCAAGGACCTGGCCACACCGCGCCCCACGGCTCGCTAGCCGAACGCGGCAGCTTGCTGCCCGAGGGCGCTTGGCTCCGGGCCTGCTGAGGGCTATATCCAAGCCAATAGAGGCGCGGCCCTTGATGCTTCGCCTCTCCTCATGCGCTGGCGGTCTTTGGCCTGCCTGAGCGCGAATATTTCGGCGCTGTCGGTCTTGGGCCTGCTTGAGCGCCAATGTTTCGATGCGCTTCCTGCCTTGGGCCGATCGAAGCAGGTGAACTGTGTGCATCAGTGCACTGAAAGAAAAGCCTTTTTATGAGAGACCGATTGCCCCAATCGAGCGCCGATGCCCTGCTTTCCGCACGGGAGGGGCAGTTCGCCGTTTTGCGGGAATTGGTGCCCTATGTTTGGCCCAAGGGGCGGCGGGATTTGCACGCCCGTGTCATCGCCGCCTTCATTGCCCTCATGCTTGCCAAGACCGTCACACTGGCCGTGCCGATCGCGTACAAGAACACGGTCGACTATCTGACCGGGGCTGAGGGGGCTGGCGCGAGCGCGGGCAACACTATTCTCGGCCTCGCCATTGTGCCCATCATGCTCATCGTGGCCTATGGGGTCGGGCGTATCCTCATGGTGCTATTCGCCCAGGTGCGGGACGTCATCTTTACGGTTGTCACACAGAACGCCGTACGCGAACTCGCCAACCGCACGTTCCGGCATCTGCATAGCCTGTCTTTGCGCTTTCATCTTGAGCGGCGCACCGGCGGTCTTAATCGCGTGATCGAGCGCGGCGTCAACGGCGTCGATACGATCCTGCGCATGGCCGTACTCAACACGGTCCCGACGGCGGTCGAGCTCGTCATGATCGCCGGTCTCGTCGCCTGGTATTTCGGTTGGGTCTATGTAGCGATCCTGGTGTGCATGGTCGTGGCCTATGTGTGGTTCACCTTTTTCGCCACGGAGAAGCGTATCGCCATCCGCCGCGATATGAATGAGAGTGATACGGAAGCCAATTCAAAAGCGGTCGATAGCCTGCTCAACTTCGAGACCGTCAAATATTTCGGCAACGAAGAGCTTGAGGCGCGGCGCTTCGATGCCTCCATGGCGCGCTATGAGACGGCAGCGGTTCGAACCTATACGACGCTCGGTGTTTTGAACTCCGGACAGGCCATCATCTTCAGTGTTGGCATGGTGGCGTGCATGCTGCTGGCCGCGCGCGATGTGGCCTTAGGCGTTCTGACCTTGGGCGATTTCGTGATGATCAACGCCATTCTCATTCAGCTCTTCATGCCGCTGAACTTCATGGGCATGGTGTACCGCGAGATCAAGCAAGGTCTGATCGATATGGAGACCATGTTCGCGCTGCTGAAAGAGCCTGCTGAAATCGCGGACAGCCCAGACGCGAAGCCGCTGCGCGTTAAGAACGGCACGATCAAGTTCGAGAATGTCTCCTTTGCTTATGACGCAGGACGTCCGATCCTGAAGGACGTTTCCTTCGAGGTGCCGGCGGGAGAGATGGTGGCCATTGTCGGGGCCTCCGGCGCGGGCAAATCGACGATTTCGCGCATCCTGTTCCGCTTCTACGAACTCAAAGAGGGCAAGGTCACGATCGATGATCAGAACATTGACGACGTGACCCAATCGTCGTTGCGGGCTGCCATCGGCATGGTTCCGCAGGACACCGTGCTGTTCAACGATACGATTGAATACAACATCCGCTATGGCCGGCCAGATGCGACCGAAGCCGAGGTGCGCGCGGCCGCACGCATGGCGCAGATCGACACGTTCATCATGACGCTGCCTCAAGGCTATGACGCTCTCGTCGGAGAGCGCGGGCTGAAATTGTCGGGCGGTGAGAAGCAGCGGGTGGCGATTGCACGGACGATCCTGAAGGCGCCGCCTATTCTGATGCTGGATGAGGCGACATCCGCGCTTGACAGCCATACGGAAAAAGAGATTCAGGACGCACTGGAGCAAGTGGCGCGGGACCGCACGAGCCTGGTGATAGCTCACCGCCTCTCTACTGTCGTCCATGCGGACAATATCATTGTGCTCGATAAGGGGCGTATTGTGGAGCAGGGCCGGCACACGGAGCTTCTTGCGAAGGACGGACTGTATGCCAGTCTCTGGGCACGCCAACGCGAGGCCGACGAGGCGCGCGAGATCTTGGCACATGCCGGCGAGGAGCAAGCTTTGGAAAGCGGGCGACGGGAGGGAGACAGTCTTGCTCCGGTTCTTGCTGAGGATCGACTTAAAGACGAGGTCCTGGCCTCAAGCTAGAGATTGAAACTGGAGAGATGATGAACGACCGGCATAACCTGTTTGAAACAATTAAGAACGCCTTCGTACCGATCCATCCGGACGGCTATAAGTTTGTCGCTGGGGGCGTCATTGCGACATTGTTTTTGTTCTTGTTCGCCCCTCTGCTCGGGTGGCTGGTTGCGCTCTTCACTGTGTTTTGCGCCTATTTCTTTCGCGATCCCGAGCGCGTGACCCCGGCCCGGTCGGGGCTCGTTGTGAGTGCCGCAGATGGCAAGGTTTCCGCCGTTGTCGAGGGCGTTACGGCACCCCGCGAGTTGGCGCTTGGCACGACGCCTCTGACGCGCGTCTCAGTGTTCCTCTCCGTTTTCGACGTTCATATTGTGCGTGCCCCGATCGGAGGGAAGATCATTCATAGCGCCTATGTGCCCGGCGCCTTTTTGAATGCGGAACTCGACAAGGCGAGCGAGGAGAATGAGCGGCAGGCTTATGTGATTGAGACCAAGTCGGGCACCAAGATCGGCGTGGTGCTCATCGCTGGACTCGTGGCCCGGCGGATCGTTCCCTTTGTCACCGATGGTGCGGCCCTGGAGGCCGGAGAACGCATCGGCTTGATCAGGTTCGGCAGCCGGGTTGATCTTTACCTGCCCGAGGACGTCGATGTGCTGGCTGAGCTCGGCCAGATGGCGATTGCCGGTGAGACGGTGCTAGCAACACTTGCAAACGAAGCGCAGGGAAGGGCGTAGCTCTCGATGTTTCCTCCTTTCGAGCCGGAACGGGACGACCGGAAGCGGCGGCCGCGGGGGTTTGCGCGCGGTCAGGTTCCGGTTCGCGTTCTCATTCCGAACATCTTCACGCTTGTCGGACTATGCGCGGGCCTCACCGCTATTCGCATGGGGATCGAGCATCGTTGGGATATGGCCGTGGCCGCACTGGTGTTTGCCGCCTTTCTCGATGGGATCGATGGGCATGTGGCGCGCCTGCTCAAGGCCTCAACGCGCTTTGGTGCTGAACTCGACAGCCTAGCCGACTTTGTCAATTTCGGCGTCGCGCCCGCGATCATCATGTTCTCCTGGTCTTTAGGGGATTTGAAGAACCTCGGCTGGATCGCGGTGCTGGTCTTTGCGGTCTGCTCGGCGCTGCGGCTCGCCCGCTTCAACGTGTCCCTCGACCGGAGCGATACGCCGGACTGGAAGAATGCCTTCTTCGTCGGCGTGCCTGCACCGGCTGGGGCTATTATCTTGCTCTTGCCTCTCTACGCCCAGAATCTGGGCCTCCATTGGCCGAGCCTGACCCCACTCGTCTTTGTCTACACGCTTGCGATCGCTCTGCTCATGGTCTCAAACGTGCCTACGATCTCGTTGAAATTGATCGGACAGCGGATCCAGCGGGAGTATGTGCCGCCGCTTTTTGTCCTGGCGGCGCTTTTCATTGCCGTGCTTCTGACCTATCCAGCGCACACGCTTTTCGTGGGGTCCTTGATCTATATCGCGCTCATCCCTCTTAGTACCTACCGATACTTCCTGGCGAAGCGGAAGGCCGAGGACCATGCCAAGGCCCAAAATGGCGCGGGCACTGTAACAGAAGCTGGCTTGCCCAGCGCGTCTCGAACGATCGATATGAGTAAAGACTAATGAAGCAAGTTCTCTCGTCCTATCTCCGCCAGCTCGAAGCGGAGAGTATTCACATCATGCGCGAGGTTGTCGCCGAGTTCCGCAATCCGGTGATGCTGTATTCAGTCGGCAAGGACTCTGCCGTTCTGCTGCACCTGGCCATGAAGGCTTTCTACCCGGGCAAGCCTCCGTTCCCGATGCTCCATGTGGACACCACTTGGAAGTTTCAGGAGATGATCGCGTTTCGCGATGCCGAGGCGAAACGGCTCGGTGTTGATCTCATGGTGCATATCAACCAAGAGGGCGTGCGCGACGGCATCTCACCCATCACCCATGGCAGCGCGCTTCACACGGACATTATGAAGACGGAAGCTTTGAAGCAGGCATTTGCGTTGCACAAGTTCGATGCGGCCTTTGGCGGTGCACGGCGCGATGAGGAAAAGTCCCGCGCGAAGGAGCGTATTTTTTCCTTCCGCAATGCCTCGCACAATTGGGATCCCAAGCGTCAACGGCCCGAGCTTTGGCATCTGGCCAACACCAAGCTCAATCCGGGCGAGAGCATGCGCGTGTTCCCGTTATCGAATTGGACCGAGCTTGACGTGTGGACCTATATCTATCTTGAGGACATCCCGGTCGTGCCGCTGTACTTCGCCAAGGAGCGGCCTGTTGTCGAACGTGACGGCACGTTGATTATGGTGGATGACGATCGTCTCCCGATCGAGGAGGGCGAAAAGCCACAAATGCGCAGAGTGCGTTTCCGTACACTCGGCTGTTATCCGCTGACCGGCGCCATCGAGTCCGATGCAACGACGCTGCCGGAGGTTATCGAAGAACTGATCGCCTCACGCCACTCGGAGCGGCAAGGGCGCGTGATCGACCACGACCAAGTGGGTTCGATGGAGAAGAAAAAGCAGGAGGGTTACTTCTAATGGCACGTCTTAGTGTTGTCGGCGGTACGAAGGACAGTGCCAGCGACCGGCTCGCTGCCCGCATCGTCGCCGATGAAGATCGTGGCCTCCTGCGCTTCCTCACATGCGGCAGCGTGGACGACGGCAAGAGCACATTGATTGGCCGTCTTCTCTATGATTCCCAGCTTGTGTTCGAGGACCAGCTCAGAAGCGTCGAGCGCGAATCCATGCGTCCGAACGCTGCGCGGGCGGGTGAGATCGATCTGTCGCTCCTGGTGGACGGCCTTCAGGCCGAGCGGGAGCAGGGCATCACGATCGACGTTGCGTATCGCTATTTCTCGACGCGTCGGCGCAAGTTTATCGTCGCCGATACACCGGGCCATGTTCAGTACACGCGGAACATGGCGACCGGCGCCTCCAACTGCGATTTCGGTGTCCTTCTCATCGATGCGCGGCAGGGTGTGCTGACCCAGACGCGCCGGCATGCCTGTATTCTGTCGCTGCTAGGTATCAAGAAGGCCGCGCTGGCTGTGAATAAGATGGACCTGATCGACTTCGATCAAAAGCGCTTCGACGAAATTGTGGAGGACTTTGCAAAGTTCGCCGAGCCGCTGGGTTTTGACTCCATCACGCCGATCCCGGTTTCAGCCCTGAAGGGCGATAACGTGGCGAGCCCCAGCGCACAGATGCACTGGTATCATGGCCCGACGCTGCTGGGTCACTTGGAGACCGTAGAGGTGGGGCGCAACTGGGTCTCCGGCCCGTTCCGTTTTCCGGTGCAATGGGTGAACCGGCCGCACCTGGATTTTCGCGGGGTCGCCGGCACTGTGGCGAGCGGCAGCATTAAGCCGGGCGATGAAGTTATTATTCATCCCTCTGGCAAGCGGGTGCATGTGGCACGCATTGTGACCGCAGATGGCGATCTTGCTGAGGCAAAAGATGGCGATGCCATTACACTGACCTTCGCCGAGGAGGTGGATGCGAGCCGCGGCGATATCATTGCTACGCCGGATGCGGCCCCTTCGCTCGCTGATCAGATCGCGGCGAAAATTATTTGGTTCGACGAGGAAGCCATGTTGCCGGGGCGGACCTATACAATCCGCAGCGGTAGCCAGACATCAACGGCAACGGTGTCGGCCCTCAAATACAAGCTCAACGTCGATAATCTCGATCATGTGGCAGGCAAGACGCTTGAGATGAACGAGGTCGGTCTTTGTAATCTCAGCATGACAAAGCCGCTCATGTTTGATCCCTATGGCGACAACCCCGAGACAGGCAGTTTCATTCTGATTGACCGTTTTACCAATGCGACGGTGGCCGCCGGGATGATCGAGTTCGGTCTGCGCCGTGCAACGAACGTCCAGTGGCAGGAACTCTTCATCGACAAGGCTGCGCGTGCCGGTCTTAAAGGGCAACGGCCTTGCGTGCTGTGGTTCACGGGCCTTTCGGGTTCGGGAAAATCGACGATTGCGAATACGCTTGAGAAGCGGCTCCACGCGCTGGGGCACCACACGTACATGCTCGACGGCGACAATGTGCGGCACGGCCTCAACAAGGATCTCGGCTTCACAGATGCCGACCGGGTTGAGAACATCCGGCGTGTGGCCGAGGCGGCAAAGCTCTTCGTCGATGCGGGTCTCATTGTCATGGTGTCATTCATCTCGCCGTTCCGTTCGGAGAGACGCATGGCGCGCGATCTCGTCGGTGAAAGCGAGTTCATTGAGATCTTTGTCGACACGCCGCTAGAGGTTTGTGAGGAGCGCGATCCCAAGGGGCTCTACCGCAAGGCACGCGCTGGATTGATCAGCAACTTCACCGGGATCGATTCAAGCTACGAGCCGCCGGAGAAGGCCGAACTCGATTTGAACACGAGCGAGACGACGCCGGAGGTGCTCGCTGATCTGGTGCTTGAAGAGCTTAAGCGCTGGAACGTGGTTTAGCCGCTCAGATCGTGACGATTGCCGATACCTGCGTGACTCTCATCGATGCGTAGGCGCAACCGGCTAGGGGCCTCGGGGCCTTTCTTGGAGTCGAGCGAATAGACCTCGACTTGGTGATCTTGGGCCGTGCCGCCACCGAGCGTCATCGTGAGGCCTGCAAGATCCTTGGCTTTCACCATCCAAGCGCTCGGACCTGTGCGGCGCCCCGCCGAGAGTGTCGCGTTTTCAGGAAGCCCGCGCAGGAGGACATAGCGCGCTCCGCCTACTGGGATCAGTGCGCCAAGGGCAACCGGGCGTCCAGGAATCACCAATACCAGTCGTTCTTGTGAGTTTGCGCGCGAGGTCGGTGTGCGTGCTGCGGCCGTCACGTCCACAGGCGCTGTGGTAGCGGCGGGAATCGTATCGCGCGATGCGACCCTGTCGGATTCGGCGTTTCCGGGCGTCATTGCAGCAAACAGAAGGATCATCCCACACACGGTCAACACGGTCGCCGCGGCGACCGAGATGGCAACAATCAAACTGGCCTGGCGTTGGCTGTCGTGAAAGGTTTGAACCAGACTGCGCAGTTGCGATTGTGGGGGGCAGACGCGGATATTGTCTTGCGCCTCTCGGTCTTGTTTTACCGGCAGCGTCTGAGGTGGCCGCAGACACGCTTGCTTTCTGACGGGAGTCTGAATGAGGGTCAGCGCATCTTCCAGGGCCTCGTCGACGAATTGGATCGGCGCAAGGTTTTCTCCAGTCTCAGAAATCGTGGTGACGCGCCTTCCACCGGTGAGGGCCTTTGGTGGCTCGGTGAGGTTAAGGACCAGTGACTTGGGGCCCGTCGTCCTCGATTTGGACGAGGCCACACCGAGTAGGGCCTGTTGTAATAGGCTTGTTGCGCGATGGACGGGATGGCTGTTGAGTGACGTGTTTGACGAATCCGTTGTGCTTGGCAGGATGGATCCTGTCATCGAAATAGCTCCCTCATTTGACGTGTGCAGCGTCTAGAATCTGCAAGCGTCGACACCCCCGGTCCCCGACTGCCGGTTCGGCGATCTCGATTGGCATGTGGTTCGGTATCAAAGATTCCTTGATCAAAGGTCCCGTGGCACATGGCTCGTGATCGGCCGGCAGTCTCAGCAGCCGCCGTTACGCTTTGCGATTTCTCGCGGCTACGAAGGTTTAATGCGCGAACGAGGGTCTGAGTTCCGAAGTTTTTCGGTATGAACCCGCTCGATGCCCGCAAGATGCAGATTGGGCCGTAAACCCCGTGAGGATCGCAAGACGGAGAGGATCAGAGGGCCAGCCGGGGGTTTTCCTGGCCGAAATTTAGGACCACGGCGCCGGCGTTGGGCACCTGAGCACGTTAGATGCGGGCAGAGGCCTTTGCCCAAGGGCTTTGCGCGAAAGCCACTCAAGCATCCCCACATACAGACGATAGGCAGTCGCGTTGAGGCCGAGGCGCGCCGCAACAGATGCGGGCAGCACGAAGCGGGCATAGGCCACAAGGAGAGTACGGTCGGCTTGCGAGGCGTTTGCCCGGAGGTTGCGTAGAATTCTAGGCGCCAGCGCATAATAACGTGCGATCTCAGCCACGCCATTTGGCTGTTTGGCTAGGACGAGATCGCGGTAGCGGCGCAGCGTCCGCAGCTCGAAGCAGTCCTCGCCAAGGCCAAGAACCTCGCAGCACGCCGTCGTGATAAAACATCCCTCGACCGAGGCACATCGGTTGTTTTCCTCATCAGCCGCGAGCTCGTCGCGGCGCGTTGTGGCCCAATCAAGAGCTTTGCGCATCGCGACGCAGTCGATTGGAAAGCGGCAGTCTTCGTCTTTTCCTGCAAGGCGGAGCACAATCTCCATGGCTTTCTCATCGCGCAAAAGCGGTGCTGTCGCGAGCGGCAGGACGAGGCTGACCGTGTCGTCATAGATGTCGATGCAGTTCCCGCATAACGGTGTGTTCACCACGACCCGGCCGTCGGCGCGTCTCGCGAGAAACCGGCTTTCGGGATTGCGAAGCATTGCCTCCGGCAGGGGCGTTCCTTCGGGGCTGCCCTCCACATAAATCCGCGAATCGAACTCGGAATTGACCTGGAACTTGAGAAAGAGATCGGAGGCCTTCGGATTGAGCAGCGGGACCTCGTTTTGCGTCGCGCCGGCGCTGACATCGCTGGCTTGCGCGGTCCAGGCGCCCATGGTCCGGGAGTCCAGGCAGTCGGGCTCGGACGACGCCGCTTCATCGAGGGGCGCTTGCGATTCTTCACCATCGGTCTGCGCACGAGCGTTTGTCGCTGGCGCGAGGGCACGCGCGCTCGCGAAAGCTGCGATCAAAAGCCCGAGCGCGCGGCGGCGTGTTTGTAGGGGCATGAGGGTCTTATTAGCCGGTTGGGAGGGGTCGTCGCCGGAGACTAGCAAAGCATCGAGCCAAACGGGAGCAGGAAGAGGTTCTGTATTGGAGACGGATATGCCCAAGAATGGGTCAGGATGAGATGCAGGATGGGATAGAGTGCAGACTCAAGGAGCCTCGTTTGGGGAGGGGAGCGTCTTATGCTGCGCTTGATGAGAGGGGGAGCTTTCTGGGCCCTCCTCATGGCGGCATTGGTTGCGTATGCGGTGGTCGAGCCGCCGCGCGCCGCCGCGCAAGGCGCGCAGGACTATGCGATCCCCTCGAGCGCACGCGAGGTCTACAGCCCGATCCGGGAGGGTTTCGCCGTTCCTCTTGAGCCGCGCGATGCGTTGAAGGGGCCGCGAGACACCATGGATCTCCGCGAGGCACGGCTCAAGACGCAGCGCGAAGAACGCTGGCTGAGCGCGCC
Source organism: uncultured Alphaproteobacteria bacterium (assembly GCA_942491645.1). GTDB lineage: Bacteria > Pseudomonadota > Alphaproteobacteria > Rhizobiales > Methyloligellaceae > Methyloceanibacter. The sequence goes on from CALOBK010000008.1 coordinate 283,646, forward strand.
TGCCTTCTTTCGGGATACGATGGTGAACGCGAACAGCCGAACCTATTGGTTCGATGAGCACGACTTTGGCTACGACGACCCCAAGGCCTTCACCACTGGCGGCTCGCTGGCCTATCAGTCGGGCTATCTTGCAGACTTCTTTCAGCTGCGCGGCGTGCTCTACACGACCCAGCCGCTCTACGCGAATGCCAGCGCAGGTGACACATTGAACCTGTCCTCCGATGGCGATCAGATCACGACACTCGGCCAGATCAATGGACGCGCGCAGTTTGCAGGCCAGCAGCTCACGGCCGGGCGTCAGCTTGTGCGCACGCCCTATATCAACCCCTTTGACGTCCGGATGATTCCGCTGACATTCGAAGGCGTGGTCCTAGTTCCCGACGATCGCGGCCCGGAGCGGACCTTCGACTACATCGCCTCCTACCTCACGCGCTATAAGCCGCGCGGGCAGGCCAACTTCATCTCCTTTAGTGAGGGGCTTGGTGTCTTGCAGGACGACGGCGTGCTCATCACCGGGCTCACCTACCACGAAGGCGCCTGGTCGATTGGCGGCTCCAACTATTGGATCGAAAACACGCTCAACACGGCCTATGGCGAGATCGACTATCTTCTGCCATTCGGCGATGGGAGCGAGGATGGTCCGAGCCTGCGGGCAGGCATCAACATTCTCGATCAGCGCACGGTGGGGAAAAATCTCATCGCGGGAGCGCCCTACAACACCTACCAAGCCTCGGTCCGGCTCGTTGGGAGCTACCAGGGTTTCGTCCTCACCGGCGCGGTCTCAACGGTTGGCAATAAGGCGACCATCCAAAAGCCGTTTGGCTTCAGCCCAACCTACACCGCAATGATGGTGACCAATTTTGGTCAGGCGGGCGTCGATGCCTATCTTTTGCAGCTCTCATATGATCTTGCGAAACTCGATTTTGAAGGCGTCAAGGTCGAGGCCGCGTGGGGGAAGGGCTGGGGCGTGAACGATCCCGTCACCAATCAGGACTTCGCCAATCAGCAGGAACTCGATCTTCGCGTTGTCTATGAGCCGATGAGCGGCCGCCTTCGCGGTTTGCGTGTCGAGGTCGAATATATCGATTGGCAGGTCTTCGACCAGGCTTTGCCGAGCGATGAGCTCTCTCAGTTCAGAACCATCGTGAACTATGCGGTGCCACTGCTTTGAAGCGCGGGTGCGGTCTGAGCAGGGAGGTTCTCACCCTGAAGGGCGTTCATGAAAATTCGATAGAGAGGGTGGCTGGGAGACTAGGATTCGAACCTAGATTGACGGAGTCAGAGTCCGCTGTCCTACCGTTAGACGATCTCCCACCGATTTACATTCAAGATCAAGAGCTTACTCTGCGTGATCTTGGGCGCTTGGGGAGGCGCCACCAATCGGTGGGCTTCTTCTAGCGCTTGCGCTCCGGCATTGGCAAGACGCTTCGGAATCGGACGTCATTGGCTGAGGCCAGTAAGGGTCTACGAGGGATAGGGGGCCGCCGAGGCCCGGCCAAAGATCGTCGTCAGTTGGCCTCCAGGGCCTCAAAGCGGACAACTAAAGGTTGCTTCATTGCGGAACTTCAATACGCCACGCTGGATCGGTGGAGAGTCCCGTCTCGGTAAACCCACTTTACGTGCCAGACGAGCTTGGTAGATTGAACCCATAGGACCAAAGCCGTGGCCTTTTGGAAACGGGCGAGAGAGCGCTCCCAAATGGCTCGAAAGGTTGAACATTGTGACAGGGCCGAGCGGAATTTCCCGCACGGCTGCCGGGCTTTCGCGCGATGCAAAGCTTGCGCGTGACGCCAACACTCCGCGTGAGGCCATGACTCCGCGTGACGCGAATGGACCGCGTGACGCGAATGGGCCGCCGAACGGAAAGGCCATGCGGAGCGAGACCGGCGAGAGTGGCGGAGAATCCGCCGCTGTTCCTGGGATACCTGCGCCTGCGGGTGTTTCGGTGACAAGCCCTGCCGGGGCAGCCACAGGGGCAGAGAAGGAGCCGGGCAAGGGCAGGGGAGACACCGGCGCGCCGGTGCGTTCCGTGCATGCTGTTTACGGCGCTCTTGATCTTGGCACGAATAATTGCCGCTTGCTCGTCGCTAAGCCGTCGCGGCGCGGCTTTGTCGTGGTGGACGCCTTTTCGCGCATTATCCGGCTGGGCGAGGGGGTACAGGCATCGGGCAAACTGTCCGAAAGTGCCATGCGCCGCACCATCGCCGCCCTTAGTATTTGCGCCGACAAGATGCGCCGACGCGGCGTCACGCGCTCGCGCTTGATCGCCACCGAGGCCTGCCGAATTGCCTCTAACGGCGCCGCCTTCATCGACCGTGTCGAGAACGAGACGGGGCTTGCGCTGAAGATTGTAGGACGAGAGACCGAGGCGAAACTCGCCGTGTCGGGATGCGCGGCCTTGTTGGATCGTCAGTGCGACTGGGCGCTTGTGTTCGATATTGGTGGCGGCAGTTCTGAGTTGATTTGGCTCGACCTCAAGCAGCTTGGGGGAGATTGGCGCCAATCGGTTCATGGCCGTGCCGGCATCCAGAACTGCATCGCTGCATGGACGTCGCTGCCGCTTGGTGTCGTTAGTCTGGCAGAGCGTCATGGAGGCCGCGAGGTCACGCCGGAGAAATATGAGGAGATGGTCGCCGATGTGATGGGCGCGCTGGCCAATTTCGAGTCGCAGCATCGATTTGGCGAGCGCATCCCAAAGGGCTGTGCGCACTTCCTTGGGACATCTGGCACGGTAACCACTATTTCCGGCATTCATCTGGGGCTACCGCGTTACGAGCGCGCGCGCGTGGACGGGTGTTGGCTCAAGTCTGACGATGTGCGCCATGTTTCGGAGAGTCTCATCGCAATGAGCTATGCGGAGCGAGTGGCGCAGCCCTGTATCGGGAAGGAGCGTGCGGATTTGGTGCTTGCCGGCTGCGCTATCCTGGAAGCTCTGTTGCGGACCTGGCCTTGCGAACGCTTGCGCGTGGCGGACCGCGGGCTGCGGGAAGGGATTCTCACAACGTTGATGGCTGAGGATGGACATGACCGCGGGGCGGCCCGGTCGCGCCGCCGCAAAAGAAGGCGTGGCTACAGCCCATCGGGCAGCCCGTCTGCCAGCAAGACCTAGGCTTCCTGCAACAGCTAGTCGTCCGGAATCAGATCGGACTGTTTTGCAGGCTCGCCCACGGCATGCGCACGGCGGGAGAGGCTTGCGCCCGCGTCCTTGGGCAAGCGCATGAAGACAAGCGCGGAGCTGGCGGCAATCGCGGCGACGATGAGGAAGGCAAGCGGGAAATCGGATGCCAGGACTTCGTGGCTGTCGCGGCCAAGCCGTTGAGACTCCAATACCAGCGCGCCAACAGCGACTCCGGCAGACATTGAAAGTTGTTGGAAGACGCTGGCAAAGCCCGTTGCTTTGCTCATCTCATAGTCTTCGATGTCCGCATAAGCGATGGAGTTGACCGCGGTGAATTCGAGCGATCTGAAGAAGCCGCCAGCCAAAAGCAGGAGCAGAATCACCACAGCCGGCGTGGCTTCTGTGTATAGGGCTGACACCCCGACGAAGGCTGCCGAAATGAGCGCGTTCCAGATGAGCACACGCTTGTAGCCCAAGTGGCGGAGAATCGGCGCCGCCGTGGTCTTCATAATGATCGCACCGACCGCGATTGCGAAGGTCAGTAGCCCCGATTGCAGGGGTGTCATGCCGAAGCCGAGCTGGAAGAAGAGCGGCAACAAGAAGGGCGTTGCGCCGACACCAATGCGAAACAGGAAGCCGCCCACAATGTTTGCGAAGAACGTGTCGATTTTGAGCAGACGTAGATCGAGCAGCGGGGCGGGTATGCGGAGCGCGTGGCGGACATAGAGCGCGCAAGAGATAGCCCCGACCGTGAGGAGGCCGATGACGACCGCGGGCGGAAAGAGCGGCTGACCGATGATCGTGAAGCCGAAAGCCAAGCCCGCAAGTCCGATCCCCGACAAGAAAAATCCTTTCAGGTCCAGCGGTGGGGTGTTCTCCTCGCGGAAGTTCTCGATGAAGCGAGAGGCGAGGTAAATACCGAGTATCCCGACAGGGATATTGATCCAAAAGATCCAGCGCCAGTCGAACACGGTCGAGATAAATCCGCCGAGTGGTGGGCCGATGACCGGTCCCATGAGCGCGGGCACGGTCAACCAGGCGAGCGCGGAAATGAGCTCTGCCTTCGGGACGGACCGTAAAATCACTAGGCGGCCGACGGGCACCATCATCGCACCGCCCATCCCTTGCACCACACGGAATAGGATGAAGTCGGCCAAAGAAGTGGCGAAGCCGCAGGCGAGCGAGCCCAGCGTAAAGACGACGATGGCGGCGCGGAATACAGTGCGGGCACCAAATCGGTCCGCCATCCAGCCACTGATGGGAACGAAGACCGCGAGCGACAGCAGATAGGAGGTCAGCGCGAGCTTCAAGGCGATAGGGTCCTCGCCAAGGTCGGCCGCGATCGCGGGCAGCGACGTGGCGATGATCGTCGAGTCCATGGTCTCCATGAACAGCGCGACCGCAACGATCAGGGTTACGAAGTAGCGGGGCATGTGGCAGGTGTTAAAAGAACGACGCGACTGACATGAGGCCGCAGGACCCTTTGGGTCAAGGGCGTGCGGCGACAGGGACAATTGGCAGGCATGGCGAAACGCGGAAACAGCGGCCCAAGAGACGCGAGCGGTCGGCGCGGGCTGACCATGCGTGTGAAAACCGCCAAGGGGCGGAAGCTTGCTTCAACGCGCTGGCTGCAGCGTCAATTGAATGACCCCTATGTGGAGGAAGCAAAACGCCAGGGCTATCGCAGCCGGGCCGCCTTTAAGCTCGTCGAAATCGACGACAGATACAACTTGCTGAAGCCGGGCAGTATCGTGGTCGATCTTGGTGCGGCACCCGGTGGCTGGAGCCAAGTCGCGGTAAGTCGGGTGAAGGCGGATAAGGGCGCGGGCACGGTGATTGCTGCGGATCTGACCGATATAGAGCCCGTGCCGGGCGCGACATTCATGCAAGTCGATCTGACCGATGCCGAAGCTGGAGACATGATCGTTGCGGCGCTGGGCGGGATGCGCGCGGACGTGGTGATGTCGGATATGGCGGCGTCCTCCACCGGACATCGTCAGACGGATCATTTGCGGGTCGTGGCGCTCTGTGAAGCGGCCCTCGATCTCGCCGAGGAGGTGCTTAAGCCTGGTGGGGCCTATCTGGCAAAGGTGCTGCAAGGCGGGGCCAGCGGCGACTTGCTCACGCGCCTGCGCCAAGGCTTCGCTAAGGTCGCGCATGTGAAGCCCAAGGCGAGCCGGCAGGATTCGTCCGAAGTCTATGTGCTCGCCATGGGCTATCGCGGTGCAGGTCGTCCGGAGACGTCGTAACATCCTTGTCACAATCAATGTCCTAGATCACGCTCACAGGACTGTGCACGGGTTTGTGCTGCGACAAGGCATTCAACCTTGATAGGGTTCTCCGAGTGAGAGCGCCGGGAATCATGGAGCGATGCAATGAATATCGAGGTGGTGAAGGAGTATTATGGGAAGGTTCTTAAAGGATCCGAGGACTTGCAGACTTCTGCCTGCTGCGACGTTGCAGACGAGCCGGGTTACCTCTCCACGTTGATCGCCAATGTGCACGATGAGGTGCATGCGAAATATTACGGTTGCGGCATCACCTTTCCGACGGCTTTGCAGAACTGCAATGTGCTCGATCTTGGATCGGGCTCTGGCCGCGACGTCTATGTGATTTCCCAGCTGGTTGGCGAAAACGGCAGTGTGACGGGCGTCGATATGACCGACGAGCAATTGGCAACCGCAAGAGAACATCAGGATTGGCATGCGGAAAAATTCGGCCATGCGCGCTCGAATGTGCGGTTTCTAAAAGGCTATCTGGAAAAGCTCGACGCGCTTGACCTTGAGCCTTCGACCTTTGACGTCATCGTGTCGAACTGCGTCATCAATCTGTGCATGGACAAGCTCGCGGTGCTGCGCGGCGCCTATCGGCTGTTGAAACCCGGCGGCGAACTCTATTTTGCCGATGTCTATTGCGACCGGCGCTTGCCCGAGGACGTGCGCGCCGACCCGCTGCTTTATGGCGAGTGTCTTGGCGGCGCCCTTTACTGGAACGACTTTCTGCCGATGGCGAAAGAGGCTGGCTTTCTCGACCCACGCCTCGTCACCAGCCGGCCCATTGAGGTCGGGAACGCGGCCATGCGTGAAAAGCTCGGCCAAGCCCGGTTCTTCTCCGCGACCTACCGCCTGTTCAAACTGGATGATCTTGAGCCGGCTTGCGAGGACTACGGCCAGGCCGTCATCTATCGTGGCGGCATTGCGGAGGCACCGCATGCCTTCGTCCTAGATGGGCATCACGTCATTGAGCGCGGCAAGGTTTTTCCCGTTTGCGGAAATGTGTGGCGGATGCTGGCCGATACGCGCTTTTCGCCCAACTTCGACTTCGTCGGCGATTTTTCGACCCATTATGGGATCTTCGAGGGTTGCGGGACGCCGGTGCCCTTCGAGGATACAGCGCTGGATGGACGGTCAGATTTGAACTGCTGCTAAGGCAGGACTTGGGGGGCATATGAGGTTCGATCTGCCACGGTGCCTCGCGGCTGAGGCGCTTGGCACATTCTTCCTGGTCATGGCCATCGTTGGCTCCGGTATCATGGCGCAGAGGCTTGCGGGCGGAAACGAGGCCCTGGCTCTTCTGTGCAACATGGCATCGACCGGTGCGGTGCTTTTCGTCATCATCACGATCTTCATTACCGTCTCGGGGGCACATTTCAATCCGGCCGTGAGCCTCGTCATGCTGCTGCGCGGTGCGCTGCCCTTAGCCGAAGCGGTTCCCTATATCGTGGTGCAGCTTCTCGGTGGCTGCCTTGGCGCGATCGCCGCCCATCTGATGTTCGGTCTTGAGCCCGTGCAGCTCGCGCAGAATGCACGGACAGGGGCCGGGCTCTGGGCCGGAGAAGGCATCGCCACGTTTGGGCTCATCGCCACGATCCTTGGCTGCGTGCGCTTCAATGTGCGCGCAATCCCGGCAGCGGTCGCACTCTATATTTCGAGCGCCTATTGGTTCAGCTCCTCGACCTCTTTTGCCAATCCAGCGGTCGCCATCGCGCGGGCGTTCAGCGATACCTATGTAGGCATCGCGCCGCACCACGTGCCAGCCTTCCTTGTGGCGCAGCTCTTGGGTGGGGTTGTCGCCGCCATCCTGTTCGGCGGGCTCCTTCGGCCCGGCGAAGTCCACGATCTCGGCATCTTTGAACACATAGATGCCCAGGTGAAAGCCAGACGTCTTCTGAAAACTGCGATGGACCGTCATGAGGCGTCTCCTGAGATGGTGTGATCGAGGGCTAGCGCTTTGCGCAACTGCGCGTTCTCCGCCTCCAGGGCCGTTATGCGCGTCGAGAGGGCGCTTGCTTCTTCTGCAAGAACCATGCGGGGGATGTGTTGATGGCAGTTGGCATCCAAGGAGGCGACGTGGAAGACCATCGCAGCCTCAGTGCGAGCCGGATAGTCCTTGGGTATGATCGTCTCGATGAGGTCTGTGTCCTTCTCCACGACCTCAGCGGTGCCCCAGATCTTCACGCGCTGCTGGGTCTCGTAGTTCATGATGAAAAATCATGGCCCGGGGATTGTCGGCAAGATTGCCGGTTGAGATGTATTGCCGGTTCCCTGTGAAATCGGCGAAGGCAAGCGTTCTCGGGTCCAGCGCGCGCAAGAAGCCCGGCGGGCCTCCGCGATGCTGAACGTAAGGCTGGCCGTCGCGGCTGGCCGTGGCGAGGTAGAAGGACCGCGCCTCGGAAATAAAGTGCGCGAGCTCCGTGTCGATTTCCGTCCGGCTGGTGCCCTTCGCCTCCATGCGCGCATAGGCTTGGCGCGAACCACGGCGTTCCTGCACCGCTTTGACAGCAGGCGAAAACGCGATGTCCATCCACGTGGTCATGACTGGCTCTCAGAGAGCCGGCATGGAGATAAAGCCCGGGAGGGCCTTGATGCGATCGATCCAGGCACGGATGGAAGGATAGGCGTCGAGCGGAACGCCCCCTTCGTGGCCGAGCGCCACATAAGGCATGCAAGCGATGTCGGCGATGGTCGGGTGATCGAGAGCCAGCCAGTCGTTCTTACTCAGATGCGCCTCTAGCAGCGCCAGAGTGTGTGCTGCGTTCTCTCGCGCCTTCTCGGCATCGACGGGGAAGCCAAACTTGACATGCAGCCGCGCGTCGCCAGGGCCCCGGGCGATCTCGTTCTCAGCGACCATGAGCCAGTTCACGACTGTCGCCATCTCGAGGGCGTCCGTCGGGAGCCATGTCTCACCGCCATATTTGCGCGTGAGATAGACGAGGATTGCCTGTGAGTCCCGCAAGACGATGTCGCCGTCCTCAAGGACCGGAACCTGGCCAAACGGGTTTAGTTCGATAAAGGGGCTCGCCTTGTGGGCGCCGGCCATGAGATCAACGGGAACGAGTTTGAGGTCTAGCCCCAGCAGAGAGTAAAGAAGGCGAACTTTGTAGCAGTTCCCCGAAAGCTCCATATCGTGCAGCGTGCGTTCGGCCATTGGGTCGTTCCTCCCCAGCTCATTGTTTGTTTCCTCACTCTCATATGGATTGTTCCATAAAATTCCGGTATCTCTAAAATTTCAAAGTTATACTCTCGAAATTTGGAAGAGTTATGGATAAGCTCAACGCGGTTCGCGTGTTTGTGGCCGTTGCGGATGCGGGCTCTCTGTCCGGCGCCGGCCGGCGGCTCTCTATGCCGCTCGCCACGGTCAGCCGGCATCTGAAAATGCTTGAAGAGGATCTCGACGTCCGGCTCATGACGCGGACGACCCGCCAACTTGCGCTGACGGAGCAGGGCCGGGCCTATTTGGAGACATCCCGCCGGGTTCTGGGCGATCTGGAGGAGGCCGAGCGGCGTCTCGCCGGTGAGAATACGGAACCTCAAGGGCTGCTCGCTCTGACCGCGCCGATCTTGTTTGGCCGATTGCATGTGCGGCCTGCAGTCAGCGCTTATCTGGAGGCGTATCCGCAAATGTCGGCGCGAATGCTTCTCTTGAACCGGGTCGTCGACCTTGTCGAGGAGGGGCTCGATGTGGGTATCCGGATCGGCCATCTGCCGGATTCCTCGATGCGGGCAACGGCGCTTGGCAGCGTGCGCCATATTTGCTGCGCCAGTCCTTCCTATCTCGAACGCGCGGGCGTGCCGCGCGAGCCGATGGCGCTGGTCGAGCATTCCTGCATTACGTTCACGTCGTTCTCGCGACCCGACCGTTGGACGTTTCCGGGACGCAAATCGCAGAACATTCCGGTTCAGCCACGCCTGATCGTCAACACGGCCGAAGCTGCGATTGATGCGGCAAAGGCAGGGCTCGGGATCGTGCGCGTGCTCTCTTATCAAGCGCAGGAGAGTCTGAAGGCCGGTGCGCTTCGATTGATTCTCGGCTCGTTCGAGCCAGACCCCATCCCTGTCAGCCTGATCCATAGGGAGGACCGGTTGCCGCAGGCAAAGGTCCAAAGCTTCATTGACCTAGCCGTTCCCAGGCTCCGTAAGGCGCTTCGGGAGTCGTGAAGGTTGAGGGAAACCGCCCCGCGCCGCTTTCCAAGGGCGGGGCAAGCTGCTAAATGAGGCCGTCAACCGGTTCCGCTCATGGCAATATCGCCTGCGCGGGCGTTCCACATCTTTAAGAGGTTGGCTGATGCCCGACGGGCGTTCCTTACAACAAGATTCCCGCATTCCCGACAGCGCCTCGGCGCTGACTTTCGACGATGTTTTGATCCGCCCTGGGCCGTCGGATGTGCTGCCAAATGAGGTGCAAGTTGCCTCCCGCGTCACCCGGTCAATTTCGGTCAACATCCCGATCCTGTCGTCCGCCATGGACACGGTCACCGAGGGACGGCTCGCTATCGCCATGGCACAGGCCGGCGGCATCGGCGTCATTCACCGCAACATGGATGCGGACGAGCAGGCCGCCCAGGTTGCCCAGGTCAAGAAGTTCGAATCCGGCATGGTGGTGAACCCTGTCACGATCAATCCGGCTTCAAGCTTGGCTGAGGCGCTGAGGCTGATGTCTGACTACAAGATCTCGGGCATTCCTGTTGTGGAACCGGGGTCAGGCAAGCTTGTCGGTATTCTCACCAACCGGGATGTCCGCTTTGCCACCAATCACGCACAGCCTGTCGCCGAGCTGATGACCGAGAGTCTCATTACGGTGCGCGACACGGTCGACATGGAAGAGGCCAAGCGGCTTCTCCATCAGCACCGCATCGAAAAACTGCTTGTCGTCGATGGCGAGTATCGCTGTGTTGGCTTGATCACCGTGAAGGATATCGAGAAGGCCCGGGCCCATCCCGATGCTTGCAAGGACGATCAGGGCCGCTTGCGCGTTGCCGCGGCGACCAGCGTTGGCGATTCAGGCTTCGAGCGTGCAGAGCAACTCATCGATGCCGGTGTGGACCTCATCGTCGTGGATACCGCGCACGGCCATTCCCGCTTGGTGTTGGACCAGGTGGGGCGCATCAAACGGCTGTCCAACGCAGTCCAAGTTGTGGCTGGCAACGTGGCGACGGCGGAAGGCACCGCTGCCCTGATCGATGCGGGCGCCGATGCCATCAAGGTCGGTATCGGCCCCGGGTCTATCTGTACAACGCGGATCGTTGCGGGCGTGGGCGTGCCTCAGTTCAGCGCGCTGCTGGAATCGGTTGAGGTTGCAAAGAAGGCGGACGTGCCGGTCGTCTCCGATGGCGGGATCCGTTATTCTGGCGATCTCGCCAAGGCGCTCGCGGCTGGAGCCGATTGCGTCATGTTGGGATCGCTGCTTGCTGGCACCGATGAGAGTCCCGGCGAGGTCTTCCTCTATCAGGGACGGTCCTATAAGGCCTATCGCGGCATGGGCTCGATCAGCGCCATGGCGCGCGGCTCCGCTGACCGCTATTTCCAGCAGGAAATCAAAGACACGTTGAAGCTCGTGCCGGAAGGTATTGAAGGTCAGGTGCCCTACAAGGGCCCGGTAGGAAGTGTGCTGCACCAGCTCGTCGGTGGCTTGCGTGCCTCAATGGGCTATACAGGCTCGCGCACGATCGGCGACTTCCAGGATCGGACCAAATTCATCCGCATCTCGACCGCGAGCTTCCGCGAAAGCCACGTGCACGACGTGACCATTACCCGGGAATCGCCCAACTATCCGCGCGAGAACTAAGGGGCAAAGCCGCCGAGGGCCGTGGGTCCGGCCTGCGTTACTTGACGCCGAGTTTCCGAACCTCGTCGAAAACCCCTGGTTCCAGCCTTTCGGCCAACCTCAGATCGGCGGTGCCGTCGGTCGGATTGCCCTGTCGGCTCTTCACCACGCCACGACCCACAAGTGCGAGTGCATTGTTCTTTTGAATCTTGAGCGCGGTGTCGAAGTCGGGGCCAGCCTTGTCGAGGTTGTCCATCAGCACATAGACCCAGCCACGGTCGACATAACCCTTGGAGACTTGAGGATCGAGCTCGATGACCTTGGTGTAATCAGCGATCGACTCCTCATAGTCCTTCCGCTTGCGATAGAGGCCGCCGCGCGCCGAATAGCCGTTGATGGCTTTCGGATCGAGTTCGACCTTCTTGTTGAAGTCGGACAGCGCGTTGTCGTAGTCGCGCTTGTGGCCATAGACAACGCCGCGCAGGAGATAATAGTCGGCGTCCGCATCGTTGAGCTCGATGGCTGTATTGAGGTCGGCAAGGGCCTTGTCATAATCCCTATTTGCGTCATGACCCGCCGCGCGCATGAAGTAACTGTTCGCGCGTTTGGGATCGATCGCCACGGCGGCACTCATTTCGGCGAGCGCCGCATCGAGTTTGCCTGTTGCCGACAGGCCCATGGCGCGGACGCTATGGGCGCGGATGAGCAGCTTCTTATCCTCCGAGCCCCTGTCGATGAACGCCTGACAGGCTTCGAGCACGTCTTTGATGCTGAGCTTGCTGTTGAAACAGGGATCGACAGCCGTCTCGTCCGCGGCAATGGCTGGCGTTGCGAGGAGCGATGCGGCCAGAAGGCCGGCGGAAATGGCGGGAAAAGCGCGGATGCGCATGAAAACCTCCTTAGACTGACCCGCTCCCTTGGCAGGCCTTGTCGTGTTGACCTGTAACCGTCATTGGAGCGTCTGTAACCTTGTTGTTGCGCCTAGGTTTAAAAGGGCTCCGTGCCCTGCGTCAATTGAACAGATGTTCATGTTGGGAGGCACGGCCTTGAAGGCACGATCTGGTAGGGACCTTGAGACCGCTCGGCCCCGTCTCTACAGAACCGCCCGTGCGGCGTATAAGAACCAAGCGCGCCTCTAAGATTCGCAAGAAGGGCTCAAGCTGGTCGCGGCTTGGTTGTTCGGTCTTCGGATCGGAGCGCGCGAAAAGAACCAGACCAAGTTAATGAAAGAGGCCAAGAGGACCCCATGTCGTTAGAAGCCATCATGCTGCCGATGTTTGTGCAGGTCGGGCTGACATTCTTGCTGCTGTTCTGGACGATCATTCTGCGGCTCGGGGCTATCCGGCGCGGAGAAGTCAGTCCGGATCAGATCGCTCTGCGCCAGCCCGACTGGCCGCCCCATGTGCAGCAGGTCAGCAATGCCTTCCACAATTCGATGGAAATGCCTGTCCTGTTCTATGTGGTGGTGCTGCTTGGCCTCATAACCAAGACGCTCGATACCACCGTCTATGTTTTGATGTGGATGTTCGTGCTGTCGCGTGTCATTCACGTTGCGATCCATGTGACGAGCAACCGGCTGGCCCACCGCACGCCCATGTTTCTTATGGGTGCGATCGCTCTGGCACTGATCTGGATTATCATCGTGGGCCGCATACTCGCATTCCAGACACTCTGATGAGGCTCGCAGGACGCGCCAGTGCGGCTATCGAGGTGCTCACGGATCTGGATGCGCGGAGGCGCCCGGCCTCGCTCGCTCTGAAAGATTGGGGTTTGGCCCATCGCTTTGCGGGCTCCGGCGACCGCGCCGCAATCGGCAATCTCGTGTTCGATAGTCTGCGGAAGCGCGCCTCTTTAGCCCATGTTATGGAGACAGAGGACCCACGGGCAATCGTCTTGTGCACGCTCAAGACCACATGGGGCCTGAGCCTCGACGATCTGGCGGTGCTTTGCGACGGCAGCCGTTTTGCGCCCGCGCCTTTGAGCGATGAGGAGCAAGGGCGGCTTGTGCGCGCGCTGCCCGAAGATGCCCCGGCCGCTATCCAGGGTAACTATCCAGCCTGGCTGGACAGTGCTTTCTCCAGCACCTTTGGGGCACATGCTGCGGCGGAGGGCGCGGCCCTGGCGGAGCGGGCGCCGGTCGATCTCCGGGTCAATACGCTCAAAGCAAGTCGCGACAAGGTCTTGAAAGCTTTGGCGCGTTTTGATCCAAGCCCCACCCAATATTCGCCCCTAGGCGTGCGTGTTGCCGCACCTCATGGTCCTGCGCGCAGTCCCCATTTGGAGGCGGACGCCGGGCACGGGAAAGGCTGGTTCGAGGTTCAGGACGAGGGCTCGCAGATCGCGGCCTTGATGAGCGGGGTTGGGCCGCGCGCGCAAGTTCTGGATCTTTGCGCCGGTGCCGGGGGCAAGACGCTCGCGCTCGCAAGCGCGATGGAGAACACCGGACAGCTCTATGTCTATGATGTGGACCGCCTGCGCTTACGCCCTATTTTCGAGCGGCTGAAGCGGGCGGGCGTCCGGAATGTTCAGGTGCTTGAGGGCGGGGAGGCGAAGGCGCTTGATGCGCTCCACGGCAAGCTGGACGTGGTTGTTGTGGATGCCCCGTGCACCGGTTCGGGCACATGGCGGCGGCGCCCGGATGCCAAATGGCGTCTCACACCGGAGATGCTGGAGGCGCGTTTGGCCGAGCAGGCCGCAGTACTTGAGCAGGGCGCGCCATTGGTGAAGTCCGGAGGGCTGCTCGTCTACATCACCTGCTCCGTGCTGCCCCAGGAGAACCGCGATCAGGTGGTCGGCTTTCTTACGCGCCATCCAGACTTCGCCGTCAAGCCTTGGCGCGAGGCATGGAACGAGATTGCGGGCGAGATAGAGGGCAACCCGGCCCCGGCTGTTGCACCAAACTCCGCCGATGGCAGCGAGGAGACGCTTCTGATGACCCCGCGGAGCCACGGCACGGACGGGTTCTTCATCGCGGTGTTGAAACGGAACGCCTGAGGTCTGGTCCTGATTTTGCTATTCCTTTGAGTCGCTTGAGGCTGATAGCTCGGTTTCCGATTCAAGCGGTGTAAAAGTCGCTGACGCGATATCAAGGGAGCCTCGCCTCGATCAGGGTAAGCCCGTCAGCGCTGTGAAAGACGTCTGTAACCGCAAGGCCTGCCGTGGTGATTAAGGCCTCCATCTCGGTCTTTGTGCGCGCCTTGCCGCCGGTGACCACCATCATGTGGAGGTCAAGCATGATGGCGGCTGCATCTCCCGGTTCGTGGCCCCGATAGGTCTCCTCGGGCAGTAACCGTTCGGCGATGAGGAGCTTGGCCCCAGGCATCATGGCCTCGCGGCAGTTCTCAAGGATCGCCTTCGTTCCGGCATCGTCATGGCTCTGGAGCACGCCCTTCAAGACATAGACATCCGCTTTGACGGGGATTGCCTCGAGAATGTCTCCGGCCGCGAGGGCAACCCGGTCGGAGAGGCCGGCATCTTCGAAAAGCCCCACGGCCTCATCCAAGATGGCCTGGGCGTCGAAGACCACGGCGCGGAGGCTCGCATCCGTCCTCAGCGCCGATAAGAGCCATGCGCCATAGCCGCCGCCAAGACTGGTGAGCACGACACCTGCCTCCAGCGCACCCTGGGCTTTGATGGCCTCGACGAAGGGGCCCGAATTTGCCTCTTCTTCCTTGGCCAAATAGCGGAAGAAGAACTTTCCTTCCTCGGCATTGCGTCCCCGCCAGTCCTCGACAGTCTTCTTGAAGGCGAACGGGAAGGAGGGCTTGCCCGTCTTCAGGCAATACATCAGGGACATCCAGGGCAGCCAGTATTGGCCGACCACCACGAAGGCTTTCTCGCGAAGGCTCGATTTGCCGCCATGGCGAAGCGATTTTCCAACCGCTGTGAGCCCGAAGCGGCCGTCCTCGCCTTCTTCGCAGAGGCGCATGGTGACAAGGCCGCGCAGGAACCGGTTGAGCGGCGTGGGCTCTAAACCAAGCTCCTCGGCGAGTGTTTCCACCGGAAGAGGTCCTTGGCTCAAAAGATCGGGGAGGCCAGACGTCACCGCCGTAAAGAGCAAGGCGGACTCGTGATAGCCCTCGATCTGCCCCCGCAGCCGAGCTTCAATCTCGCTTTGCTCGCGGTCGTCCATGCGGAACTCCTTGCTTACGATCGGCATCGTCCGGCGTGGATAGCGGCACTAGCGGCCATTGCCCACTGAAGACTCCTGCTATAACCACGGCCCATGACGAATTTAGACGACAATACCGCCGCAAGCACCGATCACACACAGGACTTTGTGCTGATCGTAGACTTTGGCAGTCAGGTCACCCAGCTCATCGCGCGTCGCGTGCGTGAGGCGGGTGCCTATTCGGAGATCGTGCCCTTCGATAAGGTGGAAGCCGTGCTTGATGCGGCGCGCCCCCGCGCGATCATTCTCTCGGGTGGCCCGGCGAGCGTCCATGAAAGCGGCACGCCTCAGGCCCCAGAAGCCCTGTTTTCGTCAGGTGCGCCTGTGCTTGGCATTTGCTATGGCCAGCAGGCCATGGTGGCGGCGCTGGGCGGGCAGGTCGAGCCAGGGCAGAGCCGCGAATTCGGTCGTGCCGAACTTCAGATCGTCGATCGCACACCGCTCTTCGAGGCCGTTTTCGACGAGGGCGAGCGGGCGCAGGTCTGGATGAGCCATGGCGACCGGGTGACCAAGCTGCCGCCGGGCTTCCGCGCGGTCGGCATTTCCACCGGCGCGCCGTTTGCTGCCATCGCCGACGATACCCGCAAGCTCTATGGCGTGCAGTTCCACCCCGAAGTCGTGCACACGCCCAAAGGGGCGGCCTTGATTGCCAATTTCGTGCGCGAGATCGCGGGCTGCTCGGGTGGTTGGACCATGGCGCAATTCCGCGAGGCGGAAGTGGAGCGCATCGCCGCCGAAGTGGGCGCTGGCCGCGTCGTGTGCGGGCTGTCGGGCGGGGTCGACTCATCCGTCGCCGCGCTACTCATCCATGAGGCCATCGGCGATCAGCTGACATGCATTTTCGTCGATCATGGATTGCTGCGGAAGGACGAGGGCAAAGAAGTCGTCGAACTCTTCCGCGGGCACTACAACATCCCGCTGATCCACGTAGATGCTTCCGAGCGCTTCTTGCGCGCCCTCGAGGGCATCAGCGACCCGGAAGCCAAGCGCAAGATCATCGGGCGGCTCTTTGTCGAAGTGTTCGAGGAAGAGTCCGAGAAGCTCGGGGACGCCGCTTTCCTGGCCCAAGGCACGCTCTACCCGGATGTGATCGAGAGCGTTTCGGCAACAGGCGGGCCGTCCGTCACCATCAAGTCGCACCACAATGTGGGCGGCTTGCCCGAGACCATGAAGCTGAAGCTCGTCGAGCCCTTGCGCATGCTGTTTAAGGATGAGGTGCGCGCGCTTGGCCGCGAGCTTGGGCTGCCGGACGCCTTTGTCGGGCGGCATCCTTTTCCGGGGCCGGGGCTTGCGATCCGCATTCCTGGCGACATCACGGAAGAGAAACTCGAAATCTTGCGCGCGGCGGATGCCATCTATCTGGAAGAGATCCGCAAAGCCGGCCTCTACGACACGATCTGGCAGGCCTTCGCCGTGCTGCTGCCGGTGCGGACCGTCGGCGTGATGGGCGACGCGCGCACGTACGACTTCGTCTGTGCTCTTCGCGCCGTCACCTCAACCGATGGCATGACGGCGGACTATTTCGACTTCTCCCATGAGTTTTTGGGGAATGCGGCCCGGCGCATCATCAACGAGGTGCGCGGCATCAACCGCGTCGTCTACGACATCACCTCAAAGCCCCCCGGAACCATCGAGTGGGAGTAGGGCTTTGTGTCTTAGCGCCCAAGCTGCGTTAGTGCGCAAGTGACGTTATCGCCTAAGATAATCACGAGTGGCTTTTTGCTCGTCTGATTCGCATGGCGCTGTTTGTGTTGGTCCGGCGTCATGTGGAGCCGCCCATGCTTGGTGAGGAGATTTGATCCGGTGCGATTGATGTTTCTCCTTCGGGTCTTCGCTGGACCTGCCGTCGCGGGTCCGGTCATCGCTCGCGCGGTCTTGGCGGGCCCCGCCTTGGCTAATTTGGCCATCGCCAGTTTGGTCATCGCCGCTCTGGCGAGCGTCTTCACGGTCCCAGTGTCGGCGCAGCAAGCCGCCGCGCCACCACCGCCTGTCGCAGCACCGCTACCCCCCGCCGCCCCGCCGCCACCTGTCGCTGCACCGCAGATGCCAGTCACCGCACCGCCGATGACAGTCGCCCTACCGCTACTGCCGACTGCTGCGCCGCCGCCTGCCATTCCGGATTGGCTGCGGGCTCATGTGGGCGACAAGAACGGTCAAATCACACCGGTGGTTCTGCAGAGGGCGCGCGCGCTTTACTTTCGAAAGCTCAGCGAAGGGGTGATCGACAACCCTTGCTATTTTGCTATGGATGCGACGCGCCCCAGCGCCATTGGCAAGAGCCGCGGGCGACGGTTCTACATCATCTGCGAGGCCGAGCAGACCTTCCGCGCGATCTCGTCCGGTTACGGCAATGGGCGCAATTTGCGGGGGCTCGCCAATTTCGCGAACGGCCGGCAATGCGCCAAGAATTTCAGTAACGCGGAAGGCTCGAAACTCACGACTGGCGGGGGCTATGTGACGGCCGAGACGAGAACCTCGTTCAAAGGCTATTACCGCGCCTCGGGCAAGAAGACGCCGTTACTGCGCTCGTTCTTGCAGTTCGAGGGGGAAGGCGACACGGCGAACGCGCGCGAGCGGGCCATTGGCGGGCACGCGGCGGTTCTCTTGCGGAGCATGTGCCGGACCAAAGACCCGAAGAGCCCTTACGCGAACAAGGAGGGATATGTCGCGTGGGGAAGGTTGCAGGATTACAGCGCGGGACGCAGCAATGGCTGCACCAGCTGGACGCAGTCCGACTCCGACAAAATTTTCGCTATCGTCAAGGATAGTCCGACCACGGTCTATATCTATCCCGAATCTGGCGACGTTGACGCGGTTGCAAAGGCGGTGAAGGCTCGCAAGTCGCTCGCGCGCGAGGACCTGTATTGGAACGCATCGTGCTTGCGAGCCATTGGCGCGCCGAGATTCTGGCCAAATGAAACGCTCGAGCCCATCATCGCGCGCTACAGAAAGGCCCATCCCGCGCCGCCGCCGCGCCCCTTGCCGCTCTGCAAGCGCTAGCGCGGGGGGTCAAGGAGGCGCATCGCGTCAGCCGGACCGCCATGATAATCTCCCGGCGAGATTGAGGAGGCCCATCCATGGCGTTGCTGATTATCGGTATTGTCGTTTTTCTCGGCGTGCATTTGCTGCCGACACATCCGTCTATGCGGGCGCGGCTGATCGGGTCACTTGGGGAGAATGGCTATAAGGTCATTTTCTCCGTGCTTTCGATCCTGGGCTTTATGCTGCTCGTCTATGGGTTCGCCATGGCACCCATTATCCAGATTTGGTCGCCGCCGACCTGGATGCGGCATCTGGCGATTTTGCTCATGCTGCCGGCCTTCATCTTCTTGGTGGCGGCCTATGTGCCTGGGCGCATCAAGACGGCGTTGAAGCACCCGATGTTGGCGGCCATCAAGATTTGGGCGCTCGCACATCTGCTCGCCAATGGCGATTTGGCGGGGATGATCCTGTTTGGCTCGTTCCTCGCCTACGCAGTTTACGACCGGATCGCGCTCAAAGGCCGCCAGCCGTCCGAATTGGTGGAGACGAAAGGCGCAGGAGGCCCGCGCAACGACGTCATCGCCGTGGTGCTTGGCGTTGTCTTTTACGTGGTATTCCTGATCTGGCTCCATCCGTTGCTGATTGGCCGCGTGGTGGTGCCCATTTAGGCAAAGGCCCGTTTAGGCTGGCATTCCGGCATTAAGCCTGCACTCTTGCAGCCCTGTTTTTGCGCTGCAATAATTGCCATATCTCAGTCACAAGACGGCCCCAACGAACGATTTTGCGAGGTTGAGATCCCGTGTCGCATCAGACCGTCATCAAGCGCATCACAGCGCCGGACATCGCTAAGCGTAAAGGCGGCGTGCCCATCGTGGTGCTCACGTCGTATCACGCGCAGTCTGCAAGTCTCATCGACCCTCATGTGGACATTCTCATGGTGGGGGATTCGCTGGGCATGGTGATGTATGGCCTGGAGACCACGGTGCCCGTGCCGCTCGATCTGATGATCGCGCATGCAAAGGCCGTGGTGCGCGCCTCGGAGCGGGCGCTCGTCGTCGTCGATATGCCCTTTGGTTCCTATGAAGAGAGCCCTGCGGTGGCTTTTCGCAGCGCCGCGCGCATCTTGAAAGAGACAGGCTGCGGTGCCGTGAAGCTCGAAGGCGGCGTGCAGATGGCCGAGACGATCGAATATCTGACCGCTCGCGGCGTTCCGGTGATGGCGCATATCGGCATGACGCCCCAGGCGGTGAATCAGCTTGGCGGCTTTGCCGCGCGCGGACGCCGCCGCGCCGAGTGGGCCCGATTTGAAGACGATGCGCGAGCCGTTGCCGAGGCAGGTGCCTTCGCTATGGTCATCGAGGCGATCGCCGAGCGGCTTGCGGCGCGGATCACACGGGCTGTGCCGGTCCCGACAATCGGCATTGGCGCATCCGCGGAGTGTGACGGACAGGTCCTGGTGCTTGAGGATATGCTGGGGCTCTCCCCACGCGTGCCGAAATTCGTGAAGGAATATGCTCAGCTCCGGTTCGCCGTTGAGGATGCCGTGAGGGCCTATTCCGCCGACGTCCGCGAGCGTAGTTTCCCCTCAGGCGAGCACACCTATCCCATGCTCGATGAGGTGGTTGAAATCCCAAAAAAGAAAAAAGTGTCAGCGAGTTAACGTCTTCGGGTCCAGCGGTCCGCGCCATGACTTGGGCCGGGTGCTGCGCCTTTGAGCCTTGCGCGAGCATCCAGCCTTCACTATACGGCGTGGCAGGCGGTCGCGCTTATTCCACCGGTCGCCAAACCATTGTGATTCCAGAGAGCCCATAGCCAAAAGAGCCCTTAACCACATGACCGATAACAGTTTCATTCGCGAGGTCGACGAGGCGGTGCGCAAGGAGCGCTACAAGGCGCTGTGGGACAGGCTCGGTATCTATATCATCGGCTTTGTGGTCGTGCTGATTGGCGGAGTCGCACTCTATAAGGGTTGGACCTATGTCCAGGAGCGCAAGGCCAACGCCGCAGGCGATGAGTTCGTGCGTGCCCTCGCCTTCGAGAGTGACTCCGATCAGACCAAGGCGAACGAAGCCTTCGAAGCGCTGTCGCAGGACGGACCGAAAGGCTATCGCGTGCTCTCCCGTTTCCAGCTCGCCTCCGGCCAGGCCAAGGCCGGCAAGATCAAGGAGGCGGTTGAGGCCTTTGAGACCTTGGCCAAGGACCGCAGTGTCGATCCGATCCTGCAAGGCTTGGCGACGCTTCAGGCCGCGACGCTGCGGCTCGATGAAGCGGACTATCTCGAGATGGAGACGCGTCTGGACGGCCTTGCGGAGGGGACGAGCGCCTGGCGGTTCTCCGCCCGCGATTTGCTGGGGTTGTCCGCCTATCAGCACAAGGATTATCGCGCCGCCGAGGAACAGTTCACCGCTCTTCTTGGCGATCCGCAGACGCCGCAGAACATGCGCCAGCGGGCCTCGATGATGCTTTCGCTGATTGTCAGCCATTCCACCGCGCCAAGCAGCTCGACGACTAATTAGCGTTTCGCCGCGGCGCGTGGTGAAATCTGGACTGGTGTCTGGCCTTTCGGGTAATACCGATCTGATTGCTCCCAGTTTTTGTTTTTGAGAACGCAGCGGGCGCGTCGAGCCTGTTTGAACCCATCGCGTGTACCGAGCACGAGCACATGTCTTTCAATGTCGCCATTGTCGGACGGCCGAATGTTGGCAAGTCCACACTATTCAACCGGCTCGCGGGACGGCGGCTGGCGCTTGTGGACGACCAGCCTGGGCTGACTCGTGACCGGCGCGAGGCCGAGGTGACACTCGATGGCTGCGCGCTGACGCTGATCGACACTGCGGGCCTCGATTCCGGCGACGACGGGCTCACCGCCCGGATGCGTCTGCAAACCGAAGCGGCCATCGTCCAGGCCGACCTTGTGCTGTTCATGATCGATGCCCGGGCCGGCGTGACCGCCGCTGACGAGATCTTCGCCGACCTTGTGCGCAAGCATGGCAAGCCCGTTGTGCTCGCGGTCAACAAGTCGGAAGGGCGGGCGGCCGAGCCAGGGTTCTATGAAGCATTTTCGCTCGGACTTGGAGAGCCTCTGGCCATTTCCGCCGAACATGCAACGGGTGTTGGCGATGTCTCCGAGGCCATTGCGGAGGTCTGCAGGAACAGCCAAGAGGAGGCTGAAGCAGATGTTCAGCCGGATGAGGACGGCGTCTATCCCTTGCGGATCGCCATTGCCGGGCGACCCAATGTGGGCAAGTCGACGCTCGTGAATGCGCTTCTGGGCGAAGAGCGCATGATCACAGGCCCCGAGGCTGGCATTACGCGCGACTCCGTTGCCTCTGAGATCGCCTGGGGAACGCGCCGCTTGCGGGTGTTCGATACGGCGGGCTTGCGTCGCAAGGCGCGCATTGAGGCCCGCGCGGAGGTCCTTTCGGTCGGCGACACGCTGAGGGCTATCAAGTTCGCCGAGGTGGTGGTGGTGTTGCTCGATGCGCAGCAGCCCTTCGAGAAGCAGGACCTGCAGATTGCCGCTCTCATCGCGCAGGAGGGCCGTGCCCTCGTCATCGCCATCAATAAATGGGACCTCGTGCCGGACAAACAGGCGCGGCTCGCTGAATTGCGTGAGATCTGTGAGCGGCTGCTGCCGCAGGTGAGGGGCGTTTCGCTGATCACGCTTTCGGCCAAGAGCGGCAAGGGCGTCGACCGGCTGATGGACGCTGTGCTGGCCGCGGACGACGTGTGGAATAAGCGGCTACCGACGGCGGCGCTGAACGATTGGCTCAGCGCGATGATCGATGCGCATCCGCCGCCGGCCGTGTCTGGGCGCCGCGTGAAAATTCGCTACATGACGCAAGCCAATGCGCGGCCACCCACGTTCATCGCATTCTGCTCCGTGCCTAAGGCGCTGCCGGATTCGTATGTGCGCTATCTGGTAAACGGGCTGCGCGAGACATTCGATTTGCGCGGCGTGCCGATCCGCTTCAACTTGCGCAAAGGCGCGAACCCTTACGTGAAAGCGCGCTCACGATGAGCGGCGAGACGGAGGTCTATTTCTACCAGTTGGAAAACCGCTCACTGGAGCAGGTGTTGCCCGCGTTGCTGGAACGATCATTGGAGCGCGGCTGGCATGCTGTCGTGCAAGCGGCCAGCAAGGAACGGGTAGAAGCCCTCAACACCGCGCTATGGACCTACCGTGAGGACAGCTTCTTGCCTCATGGTGCGGCAAGCGACGGCATGGCAGCGGCGCAGCCAATCTATCTCACGGACGATGACGATAATCCGAACGGGGCGGCAGTCCGCTTCCTCGTTGACGGCGCGATGGCAGCAGATGCGAGCCTCTATACGCGGGTCGTGCATATCTTCGATGGCCATGATGAGACGGCTGTGGCGCGAGCGCGCGAGGTTTGGCAAGCGGCCAAGGAGCGAGGTTATTCGGTGAGCTATTGGCAGCAAGACGAAGACGGGTGCTGGCAGCAACCTGTGTGAGCCCGCTTAAATCTCAATCCCGACAAGACGAAGCACGTGGAGCATGGCGAAATAGGCCGCAACTGTCAGGGCGATGGAGGCTGCAAGACTCGCATAGAAGTCGACGCCCGCCCGGATGAGGATCGGCAGGCTGATGAACAGCACCAGCGAGGGAAGCACGAGCCAGAATATGCCAGAGGCGAGCCGGGCGACCTTCTCCGCATCCCCCGTATCGATATAGAGCCAGACCATGGCCAGGACGGAGGTGAGCGGGATCGAGGCGATCAGCGCACCGAAAAGGGTGCTGCGTTTGGCTGCCTCGGAGACAGCGACGACGAGAACGCTCGTCAGTAGAACCTTAATTGTGACATAGATCATGGGCATCTCCCCACTGCGTCCTTTAGGCAACGCGCCCAGGGCATTCAGAATAACAACCCATTGATTTTGGCTTCGGCACCTTGTGGCTGTCATGAGTGATGGCTATAAGCCCGGCCAAGCATCAAAAATACCGAAGAAATCAAAGAATAAAAGGACTTAAGACTATGGGCATCGAACGTACGCTGTCGATTATCAAACCCGACGCTACTGAGCGGAACATCACGGGGCTAATCGTAGCGCGCCTGGAAGGAGCCGGGCTCCGGGTGATCGCGCAAAAGCGCGTCTGGTGGAAAAAGAAAGAAGCTCAGGAATTCTACGAGATGCATAAGAAGAGGGAATTCTTCAAAGACCTCGTCGTATTCATGGCCTCTGGGCCGATCGTGCTTCAGGTGCTCGAGGGCGAGGATGCCATTGCGCGCAACCGCGCTGCCATGGGTAAGACAAATCCGCTCGAAGCCGATCCGGGTACGATCCGCAAGGACTTCGCCGTCAGCCTGCAGCGCAACTCCGTCCATGGGTCGGACAGCCCCGAGAGCGCGGCGCGAGAAATCGACCTTTGCTTCAAGAAAAGCGAAATCGTCGGGTAGAGCATGGTTCGTCTTCGACCCATGCTTGCCGTCCAGAGCTCATTCTAGGTTTCAAATTCCAGGCTCCAAGTTTCAATGCCATGCTCCCCCGTTGGGGTACACTCCAGCGGCCATGGTTTTCTTCGCCCAATACATGCGGCCTGCCGCTGTCACGCTCGTTGTGGCTGCGGTTGCCGCAATGGTGCCTGCGCTGGCGGCCCCGGATGTGCGCGCGCCTTGCACCGAAGACGCGATGCTGGTGTTCGATGCTTCGGGGTCGATGTCTGGCAATGGCTGGGGCTATGGCAGTGAAAACCCTCAAGCAGTCAGTCTCATCGACAAGGTGCGTCTTGCGCTCGCCAAGGTTCTTCCCCCTGTGACGCGAATGCGCCGCGTTGGGCTAATCACCTATGGGCCCGACCCCTATGATCAGTGCACAACGTACAGCTTGATCTCAGGCCTGCCTCAGACGCGGCCGAACCGATCCTCAATACTGTGCGCGGCTTGACACCGGCGGGTCAAACGCCACTGGCTGAAGCCGTTGCGCAGGCCGCTGAGGCTCTCGACTTCGAGGCCAAGCCTGGCCTCATTGTGGTGCTGACCGATGGAGGGGAGACGTGTGGGGGCAAGCCTTGCGTGCTTGGCAAAGAGCTTCATGCGCGCGCGTTTCAGCTTACGGTCCATGTCATCGGTCTGCGTGTGAAGGGATTCACCTGGACGGGTGAGCACAGCATTGTCGAGGCGCGGTGCCTCGCCGAAGAAAGCGGCGGGCTCTACGTTGCCGTCGATACCGAGAAAGAACTGATCAGCGCGCTTGAGAAGACGCTTGGCTGCCCGATGTTGATGGAAGCGCTGCCGGCTGGGCCGTCCTAGCTCAGCGCGCGGATGCGGAAGGGCAGGCCCCCTTTGGGGCTGAGCGTCACGGTCGCGTGGATCTTCGCAGGCTTCGGTCCCACATATTCGGGGGTGAAGCGGCGCAGGAGTTGCACGAGAGCCAGCGTATTTTCGATCTGTGACAGTGCCCCGCCAATGCAGGCGCGCTTTCCGGCCGCGAACGGCAGGTAGGAATATTTCCGGCGCTTCTTGGCGCGCTCCGGCGCAAAACGCTCCGGATCGAACTTCTCCGGGTCTGTCCAATATTTCGGACTGTGATGGGCGATATAGGACAGTATCACGACCTTATCTCCCGCCTTGACCTTGTGGCCGGCAATGTCGTCGTCGTCAGCGGCAATTCGAATCAGCCCCCAAATCGGCGGGAACAGACGCATCGTCTCCTGGATGACCATGCGTGTGTAGCTAAGCTGCTGTACCTGGTTCCACTGCGGATCACTATCGCCGCACACACTATGGGCTTCTTCCCGGATGCGGTCCAAAGCTTCAGGGTGCTGCGATAGAAGATAGAGCGACCAGGCAAGTGTCAGCGCCGTGGTTTCAGTGCCCGCCCAGAGATATTGCTTCATCTCGTCTACCACCTGACGATGGTCGAACTCAGGGAAATCGGGATCGGCTTCGGCGTCTTTCAGCATGGTGAGCAAAGTCTTCTCGCGGTTTTCGAGAACGTTTGCGCTCATCACCATGTCCGGGATCGAATGCCAGACTTCCATGGCCTTCGCCGTGTCTTCGGCTGTGATTTCCACGAGCTCGCCCCGCACGCTTTTGAGGCGGACCGATTTGTGGTTCATCACGTCAGTATAGGTCTTGACCTGTTTGAAGACGAAATGCGGGTTGAAGGGCATTTCGCGGTCGAACAGCGCCTTGCACACCATTTCAGCGGCAAGCGTCCAGGTCTCTTCCACCATCTCGATGGTCTCGCCGGTCTCGGCGAATGTCTTCCAGCGCTCCATCTTCGAATCGATGGCCGACATCAGATAAGGGAAGTACTCCTCGAACATTTGAGGGTGAAAGGCCGGTTGCTGAGGAATACGGATTTTCTGCCACAGCGCTCCATCGATGGTGATCATGCTGCGGCCGAAAATTGGACGCAGCCCGTCGAAATATTTTGTGTAGTTGTCGGCGTTGGTCACGAGAACGCGCTCGGCGTGCTCTGGCTCGCTCAAAAGAACAATACGCTGGTTCTTCAGATTGATCGGGATGACGCCATTGTATTTTTCGCATAGCGCCGTGAGAACCTGCATGGGGTTCTCCTGGTTCAAGAGAGGCGTAAGCTTGAACCAAATGCTCTGCTCTTCGCCGAGCCCGTGCGACGGAGAATAGGCGACCGACATGTCCGCCATTTACGTCTTCCCTTTTATTGTTGGGCCGTGAGTGCCGGAGGAGGCGCGCTCCACAATCAAAAGATCAGAAGCCGGTCTCCGGCAATGATCGCAGGCGCAAGACTTCTGCGCGCGAAATACAGCTACGGAGATCATTTGAATAGCCTTTGTTCCTAGCATCCAGCTGTCAGCATTGTCTATGGGCCCCGAGCCACAATCTTGCGATGCATCAAGTTTTCCGCTTGGCGGGCTATTTTGCATCGTTCTGCCGGTACAATCAAAACCTGCCTGGACGCGGCGGCGAAAAGAGGGCGAAATCCTCTCCAGCCCCAGGAATACCGACGACGCGTTCATCCTCAACGCGAACTTGGCCCGAGGCGACCAGACTGAGCGCATGGGGGTAGAGTTGGTGCTCAGCGGCAAGCACGCGGTCTGCCAGAATGTCTTCCGTATCCTCCGGAAGCACGGGCACGGCCGCTTGGGCGATGATCGGTCCATCGTCCATGGCCGCCCGGACGAAGTGGACCGTGCATCCGGCGATCCGTGCGCCGGCCTCAAGCACTCTTGCGTGGGTGTTGAGCCCTTTGAACGCGGGCAGGAGGGACGGGTGGATATTGAGATGGCGGTTCAGCCAGCGCGCAACGAACCCTTCCGTCAAGAGCCGCATAAAGCCCGCATTGCATAAGAGTTCAACGCCGGCCGCATTGAGTGCCTCGTCGAGCGCTGCCTCGAAGTCTTCGCGGCCCCGGAACGGTTTGTGATCGATGGCGCAGGTGGGAATGCCGGCCTCCTCGGCACGCGCGAGGCCTTGCGCGCCGGGGACATTGGAAATCACGAGCGCGAGCGTTGCGGGGTAGTCGGGCGTATTCGCCGCATCGATCAGCGCTTGCAGGTTACTGCCACGGCCGGAAATCAGAACGCCGACACGCTTCTTTTCGCTCATGGGGAGATATCCGTGGCGCTGAGCTGCACGGCCATGCCGCCGCCGCGCTCTTTGAGGATCCCGATCGGGCGTGCCTCAGGCCCAAGAGTCTTGAGGACACCATCGAGTTGCGCGGTCCCCACGACCAGCACCATGCCGACGCCGCAATTGAACGTGCGGAACATTTCATGCGCGTCGAGCCGCGCTTCGGCCTGGAGCCATGTGAAGACCGGCGGCATGCCGATAGCAGGTGTGTCGATCACGGCTGTTAGCGTTTCGGGGAGGATACGCGGCAAATTGTCGATCAGCCCACCGCCGGTGATGTGGCAGAGCGCCTTCACGGCGCCCAGATGACTGCGAATCGTTTCAAGCACGTGGCGCACATAGATACGCGTCGGCGTGAGAAGTGTTTCGCCGAGGGTCGCGCTGGGCGCGAACGGTGCCGGATCGTCCCAGCTAAGGCCGCTCTTCGCCACAACGCGGCGCACGAGCGAAAACCCGTTAGCGTGAACGCCGGAAGAGGGGAGGCCGATCAGAACGTCACCTGCGGTGAGGTCGCGCCGGGGCAGGATCGCATCGCGCTCCACGGCACCCACCGCGAAACCCGCAAGGTCGTAGTCGCCGTCTCCATAAAACCCCGGCATTTCGGCCGTCTCGCCACCGATCAGCGCGCAGCCCGCTTCGGCGCAGCCCTCCGCGATACTGGCGACCACGGACGAAGCGACGTCCACCTCGAGCTTGCCTGTGGCGAAGTAGTCGAGGAAGAAGAGGGGCTCTGCGCCTTGGACCACAAGATCGTTGACGCTCATCGCCACAAGGTCGATCCCGATCCCTCCGTGCACCCCGGTGTCGATCGCAAGTTTGAGCTTCGTGCCGACGCCGTCGGTCGCGGCGACGAGGACCGGGTCCTGAAAGCCGCAGGCCTTGAGATCGAACAGACCGCCAAAGCCTCCGAGGGCTCCCAGCACACCTGCGCGCTTTGTCTTCGCGGCGAGCGGCCCGATTGTGTCCACAAGGGCGTTCCCAGCGTCGATATCGACGCCGGCCTCGTGGTAGGTCAGAGGCTTATCCTTGGACTGGGACATTTGAGCTTATGGGCCTTGAATTCTCAGGGCTTTGGATATTGGGGGCAGCGTGGCCGCGTGGGATGCACGTTCGACAGATTTGGCATAACACTCTTGGCAGGCGAGGTCTTGGCAGGCAAGAGGTCGGCAGGCAAGAGATGGATAAGGTGGAACGCGGACGCTCGTTGATTGCAAGGGAGGGCAAGGAGACCAGTGCGGGGGCGCGGACATCGATCTGTAGGGCGTGGCAGCGTAGGGCATAAGTTTCAGATGCTTGGCGCTGGTTTCCATGAAACTGAGTCTTGTTGCCATAGTCAGAGCCGCGGCGCTGACCTCGGGCTCATCGCCGGGCCTGTCAATCCGCTGCTGTCTATGTTCGGGCCAAGCGGGCTCGCCTTTTTCGCAAGGAAAACTCGCTTGTCCTACCTTCCGGCTAGATACAGCTGCCGCCGAAAATCCACTGCGATGGGATGGCAGTCTGCTAGTTTTGCTGACAAAAATTCAGGACGTTGCGAAGACGCTTGGGAGAAGCGCCGTTGAATATCCCAAATACGATCACGTTTGCACGGATCGCCTCAGTCCCGCTTTTGACGTGGTTGATTATCGATCACGATTTTTTCGCGGCCTTCGTCGTGTTCATGCTTGCAGGGATATCTGACGCGGCGGATGGCTATCTGGCCAAGCGCTATGGCTGGCATACGGAGCTTGGCGCTTATCTCGACCCCATCGCCGATAAGGCCCTTCTGGTCACGATGTTTGTGACCTTGGGGCTAGCGGGGTATTTGCCCGTATGGCTCGTCATTGTCGTGGTCAGCCGTGACGTTCTGATTGTGGGTGCGATCGAACTGGCTTGGCTGATGCAGCGCCCGGTCCTGGTGAAGCCGCTCTGGATCAGCAAGGTCAACACCTTCGCGCAAATCTCTTTGGTGGGCTTGGTGCTCGCCGAGCTTGGGCTCGGACTTGGGCTTCAAGGGCTCATCGGGGTCTTAATCTGGGTTACGGGCGCCCTTACGATCCTGTCGGCCTTTGCCTATTTCTGGGGTTGGCTCCGGCACATGATGAGCTACGAACCAGCCCCTCAGCCACGCGCATCAAGCCGGACGGACGGCTCGGCTGGCGCCTCCCGGCCCGGGGTCCGGACATCGTGAGCCTTGATCAGCTCGCTTTCGATCTGCCGCATCGGGCGGCCCTGGGCGCCGAGGACTTCCTTGTCAGCGAATGCAACCTGGCGGCGGTCAAGTTGATCGATGCTTGGCCGGATTGGCCGCAGCCGGTGCAGGTGCTCGTCGGCCCGCCGGCGAGCGGAAAGACGCATCTTTTGGGCGTTTGGCAGGAGCGATCGCGCGCTGAAATCCTTGATCCCGCGACCCTTGGCTTTGCGCGGTTGAATGCCCGTACTCCAGAAGCGCCCATTGCGGTGGAGGACGCGGACCGCGCGGGCTATGACGAAAAGGTTTTGTTTCATCTGCTGAATCTCGCTCGAGAGAATGACTTTTCTGTCCTGCTGACCGCGCGGACACGCCCCAACCGCTGGGGATTTGCGTTGCCGGACCTCGTTTCTCGGCTCAGCGCTGTCCCTGTGACGGAAATCGGCGCGCCGGACGAGGCCCTCTTGCGCACGGTGATGCTGAAGCATTTCTCGGACCGCCAACTCGCAATCGACCCGGCTGTGCTTGAGTTCTTGGCGCGTCGGGTTGAACGCTCGCTTGAGGCCGCCGCTGCGGCCGTGGATGCCGTCGACCGGGCGGCGCTGCGCTCGGGCCGCAAGATTAGCCGCCAATTGGTGGCGGAAGCGCTTGAGAGTGCCGCGACGATAGAGTAGTCCGGCGAAATTGGCGTTTTTCGTTATCCTAATGATACAGTTAGGGCCCTAACATCTTGCTGCTATCGAAGAGGCCGCTGGGTGCAATGCGTTTTGTTTCAAGAGGGTATCAATGAACGTGCCGGAGAGGATCGAGCCGGAGAGCGCAGCCGCCAGCATCGCGGCCTATGGTCCAAGTCGTTATTTCAATCGTGAGCTGTCCTGGCTTAACTTCAACAAGCGCGTCATGGAGGAGGCGGAGAACGAGCGTCAGCCTTTGCTTGAGCGCCTCCGCTTTCTGTCGATCTCGGCCAACAATCTCGACGAATTCTATATGGTCCGCGTGGCGGGTTTGCGTGCGCAGGTCGTGGCGGGTATCGAGACCCCGAGCCAAGACGGCCTGACGCCTGTTCAGCAACTCGACCGGATCAACCGTTCAGTCGCCGAGCTTACTGCGCATCAGCAGGAGAGATGGGTCACGTTGGAGGCCTCGCTCGGCGAAGCAGGCATTCACGTGCTCAGCTCCGATCAGCTCGCCGAGACCGAGCGCAATTGGCTCGAGGATCATTTCCTCAACCAAATCTTCCCCGTGCTGACGCCGATCGCCGTCGATCCCGCCCATCCGTTCCCCTTCATTCCGAACTTTGGCTTTTCACTTGGCCTGGAACTGGTGCGCGAAGGCTCGTTCCGGACCATGCACGCGCTGCTACCAATTCCGCCACAGCTCGATCGCTTCATCCGCCTGCCTCAGGAGGCGGATGAGGGCGCACCTATTCGCTTCATCCGGCTTGAGACAGTGGTCGGTATTTTCGTTTCGCGGCTGTTCCCTGGCTATCGGGTGCGGAGCCAGGGTGCGTTTAGAGTCGTGCGCGACAGCGATATCGAGGTTCAGGAAGAGGCCGAGGACCTGGTCCGCGTCTTCGAATCTGCATTGAAGCGCCGGAAGCGCGGGTCGGTAATCCGGCTCGAAATGGAAGCCACAATGCCTTCGCGGCTTCAGCGCTTCGTGATGCAAGAGCTGAAGGTCACGGAGCGTGAGAGCTTCGTGCAGAAGGGGTTGATTGGTCTGGCGGATACGGATCAGTTGATCGTCGCAGATCGCCCGGATTTGAAGTTCGAGCCCTATGTCAGCCGTTTTCCGGAGCGTATTCGCGAGCACCATGGGGATTGCTTCGCGGCCATCGCCAAAAAGGACATCGTGGTTCATCACCCATACGAGTCCTTCGATGTGGTGCTCCAGTTCTTGAAACAGGCGGCTGCCGACCCCGACGTGGTCGCTATCAAATGGACCCTGTATCGCACCAGCAAGACCTCGCCGATCATCGAGGCCCTGAAGGATGCGGCAGATGCCGGTAAATCGGTCACAGCCGTGGTGGAGCTGAAGGCCCGTTTTGACGAAGAGGCGAATATCAAATGGGCGCGCGATCTTGAAAGCGCGGGCGTCCAGGTCGTCTATGGCTTCATCGAGTTGAAAACCCATGCCAAGCTCAGTCTGATCGTGCGCCGCGAACGCGGTGAACTGGCAACCTATTGCCATGTTGGCACCGGCAACTACCACTCGGTGACGGCCAAGATCTATACGGACCTGTCCTACTTCACGGCTGAGCGATATATCGGCAACGATTTGTCACGCATTTTCAACTATGTGACGGGTTACGCAGAACCAGCCGAGCTTGAGGCCATGGCCGTCTCACCGGGCGGCATCCGTGCGCGTATCCTCGATCACATCCGCGAGGAGATGTATCACGCCAAAGCAGGCCGTCCCGCCGCCATCTGGATGAAAATGAACTCCATCGTGGACCCGGAAATTATCGATGGGCTCTACGAAGCGAGCCAGGCAGGCGTGGAAATCGATCTCGTATGCCGTGGTATTTGCTGCTTGCGGCCCGGCGTTCCAGGCCTGTCGGAGAATATTCACGTGAAGAGTATTGTCGGGCGCTTCCTTGAGCATTCCCGGATCTACTGCTTCGGCGCCGGGTATGGGCTGCCGCACCGCAAGGCGGCGGTTTACATTAGTTCCGCCGACATGATGCAGCGGAATCTCAATCGCCGGGTCGAGGCGATGACGCCCATCAAGAACCCCACTGTACACGAACAAATTCTCGATCAAATCATGGTTGCAAATCTCAAGGACAACCTTCAGAGCTGGCGTGTTCTGCCCGATGGGGGCTCGGCCCG
This sequence comes from uncultured Alphaproteobacteria bacterium, assembly GCA_942491645.1. GTDB lineage: Bacteria > Pseudomonadota > Alphaproteobacteria > Rhizobiales > Methyloligellaceae > Methyloceanibacter. The sequence continues at coordinate 315,537 of CALOBK010000008.1, forward strand.
GATTGAGGTCGAAGAGGGTGAGGAGCCATTCAGTGCTCAGAACTACTTCATGACCAATCCAAGTCTCTCAGGCAGGGGCACTTCTCTACCGGAAAACATGCCTCCGCGCTTTACGGGCGTTGTGGAGAGCCTCTAGTCTCTCATCATGTCTGGGACGAAGAAAAGCGCGCCGGTCGCAGTGGTGGATATCGGCTCGAACTCGGTTCGGCTGATTGTCTACGACAGCGCCTCGCATGCGCCGGCGCCGCTCTATAACGAGAAAGTCCTTTGCGGCTTGGGGCGCTCGATCGCGACGACGGGCAACCTCGAGGCGGGTGGCGTCGCGCGGGCCCTGCGGGCGCTCCGCCGGTTCCGTGCGCTGATTGAGCAGCTTCATGTGCACCGGATCGAGGTTATCGCCACGGCGGCTGCACGCGAGGCGACAAACGGCCCCGAGTTCATAGCCAAAGCCGAGCATGTCTTGGGCACCAAGATCACGGTGTTATCGGGCACAATGGAAGCGGAGCTGGCGGCGCTCGGCGTTGTGTCCGGCATCTACGCTGCCGATGGGTTTGTGGGCGATCTGGGCGGTGGGAGTCTTGAGCTTATCGATGTTCGCGGCGGGCGCCTGTCCGATGCTCTAACCATGCCGCTTGGCGGCTTGCGCTTAATGGATGCCTCTGGGGGCAACATGAAAAAGTCGCGCGAAATCATCGATTCGGAATTCGCCAAAGTGGACTGGCTGGAGAAGGGCCGGGGCCGCGACTTCTATGCGATTGGTGGGACCTGGCGGGCCTTTGCCCGGCTGCACATGATACAGACGAACTATCCCTTGCGCGTGATGCACAATTACCGGATAGGCGCGCAGGAGGCCCAAAAGTTCGCCTCCCAGCTTCATGGTCAATCGCTGGATGGGCTGTCCGGCATCCGCGATATCTCCAGCGCTCGGCGGGAGACCGTCCCCTACGGTGCGCTCATGCTTGAGCGGTTGATTAAGCAGATGAAGCCGCGGGCTATTGTCGTTTCCGTCTTCGGTATTCGAGAGGGGCTGCTTTACAGCCTGTTGAGTGCTGAGGAGCGCACCAAGGATCCACTTATCGAAGCTTGCCGTACGCTGGCGACGCAGCGGTCTCGGTCTGTCGAGAACGCAATCGAATTACTGGCTTGGACCGACAGTCTGTTTCGCGTGCCAGGCCCTGTGGAGACGCCCGAACAGACGCGGCTTCGGCACGCAGCCTGTTTGCTATCGGATATCGGTTGGCGCGCCCATCCGGACTATCGCGGGGCACAGAGCCTCAATCTGGTCGCCAATGGAGATCTCGTCGGTGTCGATCATCCTGGGCGTGCCTTCCTGGCTCTCACCGCCTATTACCGCAATGAAGGGCTGGTGAACGACGAACTGAGCCAGGGACTCGTGCAACTTGTCGACAAAGATGCCTTAAAGCGCGCGCGCATGCTTGGGGCTGCGTTCCGCGCCGCGCATATGGTATCAGCGGCGATGCCTGGGGTCCTGCCGCACACGCCTCTCGCCTATGAGGGCGACCGCCTAGTCTGGACGCTCCCCGAGCATTACGCCAATCTCGAAGGCGAGCGGGTCAGCCGGCGCTTCAAGACGCTGGCGGGCATGTTGGACCTTGAGCCCGAGATACGGGTCGGAACGTCGGCCCAACTCGTGGCAAGTTGAACGGCTGGTGCGTGTTATTACCTCAAGAACTTGCCGAACGAAAGAACGATGCCCAAATCACCTTGACTGAAAGGACACGCGCCGCCGTTTGCGGTAAACCCCGCTCTTGGAACCCACCTTTTTCCGAATCCCACAAGCCCTAAGATTGGCCCAGACCCAGAGTATCGATGGCAGAGGATCTCTATTCCGTTCTTAGCGTGGCGAAGACCGCCAGCGCCGATGAAATCACCAAGGCCTACCGGAAGCTCGCCAAGAAGCTGCATCCGGACTTGAATCCTGGCGACAAGACGGCCGAGGAAAAATTCAAGGAAGTCTCCCAGGCCTATTCGATCCTTAATGACCAGGATCGGCGCGGGAAATACGACCGGGGCGAGATCGATGCGAGCGGGCAGGAGAAGCCGGAAGCACGGTACTATCGTGAATATGCTGGTGGTCCAGAAGGCACGCAGTATCGCTCGGCCGCCGGCTACGAGGATATGGGCGATTTCAGCGATCTCTTTGGGGACATGTTCCGCGGCGGTGCCGGCATGCATGGCCGTGGGGCCCGGGGAGGCGCTCGCTTTTCGATGCCAGGTCAAGACGCACAATACCATCTCGATATCGACTTTTTGGATGCGGTGAACGGCACCAAGACGCGGATCACGCTTCCTGACGGCAGCACACTGGATGTGACCATTCCTGCCGGTGTGATCGAAGGCCAAGTGCTGCGGCTCAAGGGCAAGGGGCACCCAGGGCTCGGCGAGGGCCCCCCCGGCGACGCGCTGGTCGAGGTCGGTGTGAAGCCGCATCCAGTGTTCTCGCGCGAGGGCAGCGACATCGTGGTCGAGCTGCCGATCAGCCTCGATGAGGCTGTGCTCGGTGGCAAGGTCGAGGTGCCGACGATTAGTGGGCGCGTGGCCATGACCGTGCCTGCGGGCGCGAGTTCCGGGCAGACGCTGCGGCTCAAGGGCCGCGGCGTGAACGGCAAGGGCGACCAGCGTGTGAAGCTCAGTGTCGTGATGCCCGAGACCATCGATGACGATCTCAAGCGGTTCGCGGAGGAATGGAAGCAAACGCATAGCTACGATCCGCGCCGCAAATTGAGGGAGCAAGCGTGATGCTGACCGAGCAGGACCTCATCGCCCGCGTGTCGCGCCTCACAGTGACGCGGTTACGTGTCTTTGTTTCCCAAGGGCTGATCAAGCCGGTGGACCAAGTGCGCCAAAGTTATACGGAGGCGGATCTCGCCCGCGCGGTGCTGATCTGCAATCTGGAAGACGAACTCGGCTTTGATGAGGAGGACGTGCCCGTCTTGCTCAACCTTATCGACCAGATCCACGGGCTGCGCTCGGAGCTACGGGGCTTCATCGAAGTGATCGAAGACTTGCCCACCGAGACGCGCGCGACCGTGCGCATGCGCATCGAGCAACGGCGGCGCAGGTAAGTCATGCGGTCTCCGGGCGTCATCGTCTTCTATGTGCTGCTGGTGATCTTGCTCACGGTGGCGAGCTTGCAGTACGGGCTTGGGCGGCTGCCGGGCGACATCGTCGTGGACCTTGGCAGCTTCTATTTCTATGTGCCGTTCACCACTGGATTGATCGTTGCCGTGCTACTCGGCGTGGTCTTCTGGATCTTCCGCCGTTAGCACGGTGACCTCGCCTTCGCGGATGACGAGTGCCAATTCTCCGCTCTTTAGGGACAAGGCATCTTCGCCAAAGAGCTTTCGGCGCCAGCCCCGAAGTGCGCCCACATCCGCATCGCTTGAGCGGGCGATCTGCTCCAAATCGTCAGACGTGGCAATGAGCTTCGACGCAACGCCATGCCGTCCGGCGGTCGCCTTCAACAGGACGCGCAAGAGGTCCATTACGGCTTGGGCCTCCGGCGGCATGGGCTCGCCGCGCTGAAGCGGCGGTACCGTTGCCGGGTCGCGTTCAAGGCCCTTTTGGACGGCTTCCAGGACACCGCGGCCACGCTGGGAGCGGGCAAACCCATTATGCAAGGACCGCAACGCGCCAAGGTCTTCGGTAGTGCGTGGGGCCTGGCCCGCAATATCGTAGAGCGCTTCATCTTTGAGAATCCGCGAGCGGGGGACGTCTTGGGTCTGAGCCTCGCGCTCGCGCCACGCCGCAAGCTCCATGAGGACCCCGAGTGCCTTTTGCGTCTTGATCCGCATTTTGAGCCGCCGCCAGGCGCGCTCCGGATGGAGCTCGTACGTGGCCGGGTCGGTGAGCACGCCCATTTCCTCGTTCAGCCAGGTTGCGCGCTCGGAATTGTCGAGCTGGGCGCGGAGCTTTGGATAAAGGTCACGCAAATGGGTGACATCGCCAATCGCATAGGTGAGTTGCCGCTCTGAAAGCGGCCTGCGGCTCCAGTCCGTGAACCGGGAGCTCTTGTCCAGGTTCGTGCCCAGCAGCCGTTTCACCAGCATGGAATAGCTGACGGCCTCGCCAAAGCCGCAGACCATGGCGGCCACTTGCGAATCGAAGATCGGATGAGGAACCACACCAGCCAGATGGTGCACGATTTCAATGTCCTGCCGCGCGGAGTGAAAAACTTTCAGCACATTTTCATCGACCATCAGGTCGAAGAACGGCTTCAGGTCGATGCCGGGCGCCAAATTATCAATCAAGATTTCCGCATCGCCGCCGGCGATCTGAATGAGGCACAGGCGCGGCCAGAAGGTCTGCTCGCGCATAAATTCCGTATCGACGGCGATAAAGGGCGCGGAGGCGAGTTTGGCGCACGCCGCCTCAAGGTCTTCGGTTGTTGTGATGAGGTCCATAGTGGCGGATATAGCCCAATGCTTGGTCTCTGGCCAAGGGGTGTGAGACGGGCTGTGAGATGGAGCCTGAGACGCGGGAAGCGAAGAGGGGAAGAGGCGGCCTCGAGAGCCGGGCGCAGCAAGGGCTCTAAACCGCGCGCCCTCCTTGACAAGGGCACGCTTCCCGTGCGGTGTTCCGCTCGCCTTGGGTCCCAAATTTGGGTCCCAAGGTTTTCCTCTGTGAAGGCTGGTTCTCCGCTACAAAAGCTGGCCCTCCGTTAGACGAAACTCCTTTCCGCCATAGATTTTAGAGCCATGCACGCTTTTCGCACCCATACCTGCGGCGCACTCCGCAGGGACGACGTCGGCAGTACAGTTCGCCTTTCGGGCTGGGTGCATCGCATCCGCGACCACGGTGGACTGTTGTTCATCGATTTGCGCGATCATTACGGCATCACGCAAATCGTTTCCGATCCGGACTCGCCCGTTTTCGGGGCCGCTGAGACGCTGAAGCCCGAATGGGTTGTGCGCGTGGACGGCGCAGTCGTTGCCCGGTCCGACGACACGATCAACCCGAACCTGCCCACCGGCGAAGTCGAAGTGCGGGTGAGTGGTCTCGATGTCCTGTCGGAGTCCGCCGAGCTGCCGCTGCCGGTCTTCGGCGAGCCGGATTACCCCGAAGAGACACGGCTGCGTTATCGGTTCCTGGATCTGCGGCGCGAGACCTTGCACGCCAACGTCATGAAGCGGGCGGAGATCATTTCCTCCATCCGCGAACGGATGCGTGATGCGGGCTTCTTCGAGTTTCAGACGCCGATCCTCACGGCTTCCTCACCGGAAGGCGCGCGCGACTATCTGGTGCCCTCGCGCGTTCATCCCGGCAAGTTCTACGCGTTGCCGCAGGCGCCCCAACAGTTCAAGCAGCTGATCATGATGGGTGGCTTCGACCGCTATTTTCAGATCGCTCCGTGCTTCCGTGACGAAGACGCGCGTGCCGATCGGTCTCCGGGTGAGTTCTACCAGCTCGATCTGGAGATGAGCTTCGTCACCCAGGACGACATTTTCGAAACGGTTGAGCCGATCATTCGCGGTCTCTTCGAGGACTTCGGCAACGATCAGCCTGTGACGCCAAAATTCCCGCGCATTCCCTATGCGGAGGCCATGCGCAAATACGGGACGGATAAGCCCGATTTGCGTAACCCCATCGAGATGGAAGACGTCACCGACCATTTCCGTGGTTCGGGCTTCAAAGTGTTTGCGGGCATGATCGAGAAAGATGCGAACTCGCGCATCTGGGCGATCCCCGGCAAGGGCGGTGGCAGTCGCGCGGTGTGCGATCGCATGAATTCCTGGGCGCAAGGCGAAGGACAGCCTGGCCTTGGGTACATTTTTTTCCGGGACGGCGAGGGCGCAGGGCCTGTTGCCAAGAATATTGGCCCTGAGCGCACCGAGGCTATCCGGACGCAGCTCAACCTTGCCGATGGCGATGCTGTGTTCTTCGTTGCAGGTGTGCCGAAGACATTTGTGGATTTTGCCGCCAAGGCGCGAGTCAAAATCGGTGAGGAGCTACAGCTCACCGCGAGCGGCCGGTTCGATTTCTGCTGGATCGTCGACTTCCCCATGTATGAGTGGAACGAGGACGAGAAGCGAATCGAGTTCTCCCATAATCCCTTCTCCATGCCGCAAGGGGGGCTCGAAGCCCTCGACACCATGGAGCCGGAGGACATTCTCGCCTATCAGTACGACCTCGTATGCAATGGCGTGGAGCTTTCTTCTGGCGCGATCCGGAATCACAAGCCGGAGATCATGGAGAAGGCGTTCGCCATCGCCGGCTATCCGAAGGAAGAACTCGAACAGCGGTTTGGCGGCATGCTGCGGGCCTTGCAATATGGCGCACCGCCCCATGGCGGCATCGCGCCCGGTATCGATCGCATGGTCATGTTGTTGTGCGGCGAGGAGAATTTGCGCGAGGTGGTGATGTTCCCGATGAACCAGCAGGCTGAAGACTTGCTCATGGGCGCGCCATCGGAGGCCACACCAGCACAGCTCAAAGAGTTGAGCCTGCGCATCTCGCTGCAGAAGGCCAAAAGCTAGTTCAAAGAAGCTCAAGTGCTCGCTTGACGACGCGCAAGGAATAGCTCGAAGCCCAATGCGATGAGCCGCTGGTCTGCGCGCCTCGCTGTCCACATGTTCGTCAATTTCATGACGGTGCTGACCGGCGCGTGATTCGCGTTTAACATGCCCTTCGGGGCTCCAATGGCAAAAGACGTCAACGGACGAAGTCTATAAACGGCTGCCTCTGCCCGTTGGATAACAAGCCGGTTGGAGGAGGCCCTCTTTCCTGGAGTGGTTTTCGAAAGGACAAGGGACCATGACACTCGGCGAGCGCGTCTATCTCTATTGTGAGCGGGGAACGAACGAGGCCCTCTGGGCCGAGCCGATCAATGCAATTTCCAACGCCGGTTTTTTTCTTGCCGCGCTGATATTCTGGCAGCTGGTTTTGTGGCGCCCGCCCGAGCAGCGTAGCGCGGACCATTATCTGTTCGTTGCGCTGACATTCCTGATCGGCTTTGGCAGCCTCGCGTTTCATCTTTATGCTGATCGAGGAACCGAGCTTGCCGATATTGTCCCCATCGGCGTGTTCATGCTGGTCTATCTCGGTTTCGCTCTGAACCGCTTCTTGGCCGTGCCGCCTGGATGGACGGTCTTTCTTGTTATTGTTTTCGCTGGAGTGGTCGGTGCCTTCATGCAGGTTCACTGCTGGGACGGCGGGATCGGGCTTGCGGGCGGCGCGCCGGACGCGAAACTCTGCCTGAATGGCAGCGTCGGCTATCTGCCGGCTCTTGCTGCGTTGATTGTTGTAGGCATGGTGCTGGCGGAGCGCCGGCATCGGGCCGCGCCTTACGTGTTGAGCGCCACGTTGATCTTCGCAGGCTCAATTCTCCTGCGCTCGCTCGACATGTCCTTCTGTGACCGGATCGTGATCGAGGGGCGGAGCGTCGGCACGCATTTCATCTGGCATTTGCTCAATGCGCTGGTTCTATTCCTTCTGCTCCGTGCGAGCCTGGAGACGGGGACAAAGCCGGAGACGTCAACACAGGCCCCTGAGGGCAGCGTCGAGGACAAGCCAGTCTCTGTCGTCTCGAAGCCTGAAGAGGCTGAGGCTCCGAAGCCAGAGCCAGCCAAATCCGAGCCAGCGAAATCGGAGCCTCCAAAGGCGGACACGAAAGAGGCAGAGCCCACCAAAGCGGCGAAGCGTGAGGCGGAGGCGCCAGCGGAAACCAAGGCCAAACCAAAGCCTAAGAGCAAAGCCGAAGCCAAGCCTAAGGATGATGCCAAGAAGGAAGCGCTTCTTCCGGAGGAAGACAAGGGGGCGGGGGACGATCCCGATATGAAGGACGATTCGGGCGCCAAGGACGACCCGGACAGCAAGACGCGGTCCTCATAGAAGACACCAGGCCACGGGGCCTGCCACCGCCCTTGGACAAACCGGGCGTTAGCGATTAGTAGGGCTAGTCTTGTGGTTCAGCCCTCTTTGGGCTGGGCTCTTTTGGTTTGATGCGTGGCGCGGCGTTCGCGTCTGCTCAACCCTGGCGGACGTGGTGGAATTGGTAGACACACAGGACTTAAAATCCTGAGGGGGGCAACCCCCGTGCGGGTTCGACTCCCGCCGTCCGCACCACGATCAAAGGGTTTTTTGGTTAAACCCTCATCGCACCCGTAGTCCGCAGAAAATCATGGACCACATATGGACCACACACTGACTAAGCTGGCGAGCGGAGTAGCGTCTGCGATCCGGAACCCGTTACGGTTGGACGATCCTAGTGAGAGGTGTCAGCAAGCGGAGATGGGGGGGCTCGGAGGAGAGCGTCGATGGCTGGTTGGAGTGTTCAGCCGTTGTGCTTCCCCCAGGCCCCTATGGGACCCAGAGGGAGTCGCCAGGAGGTGGTGGTCTGTCTCCCGTGCTAGTCGCCCGGACCGTTGCGGTGTTGCACTGTTGCGGCCAGGGGAGGGGTCTCACCCCATCGATGTCCGCTTTACGTCCAGGAGCAGACATCCACAGTGGGCGTGATGAGGTCCGCTAGGTGCCATTAGCGTAGCGGACATCAAGAGCATCGCCAAATTCCGACCTCTGTCCTATAGTTTGCCGCTCCATACCACGGGCATTTTAGCGTCCTTTGAGGGGTAAGAAGCATGTCTTTTACGTTGGCTCAGTTGATCGTGTGGCTGGTCATCGGCGTCATCGCCGGTTGGCTGGTTGGCACGGTGGTGGGACTAGGTCGTTGGACCGGCCTCGGCATCGGATTGGTTGGTGCTTTGATAGGCGGCCTGATTTTCCGCCTTTTGGGCATTTGGCCGGGGCTTGATGCAATTGCTATCTCTCTTCGCGATATTGTCGCGGCATTTATTGGCTCATTGGTTTTTTTGCTGCTGCTTTGGCTCGTAAGGACCAGCCGGTCAGGCTCCTCCTGAGAGGGATGTGAAAATGGGCCCTGAGCGCACACGTCAAGTCGTCCGTGAAGCTTCAAAAAGCGGTCGCGTAGCGCGACCGTCTCATCCACTATAAAGTCCACGAGCATGAATCTTTGATCGAGGCACAAGCTATTGGTTCCCATTACCCGCGCGCGGTACAGTTGTAATTTCATTACGGTCGCTAAAAACGTCGGCGCTCCCGTGCATAGGATCCTCGACAAAGCAGGATTAACCGAGAGCATTTTTGAACATCCGCACGCGATAACCACCGCCTGGCAGCTTGGCCAGATTGCACGTGCGAGTGCCCTACTAACCGACAATCTTGATATTGGCTGGGACGCAGCCGACGCTGCTTCGTTGGAACAATACGGTTCCTTCAGCGAGAATTTGTTTTCGCGTGAGACACTGTGTGAAAGGCTCTTGGCTTTTTGTGCACAAGCGCGCGATGAGTATTCAGATGCGGACTTCAATGTGCACTCGCACGAGGGGAAACTCTACTTTACGCGCGGCTCCATCGCCGGCGAGGAGATCGAGGCCCGTCAGACCGAACTCTATGTCTTATCAATGATGCTCGGGACTATACGAAGCGTTCTGGGTCAACATTGGCAACCCAAGCAGGTTGCCATCCAGTCCTTCTACCGGCCCGATACAGAGCGTCACTTCGACACCAGATCAACGAACCTGCGATTCGACCAACCCTATACCGTCGTCGTCATTGAAAGTGCCGACGCTACCCGTTCGTTTAATCGTACTGTCGAAGCAAATCTGAATGCAAACTCCCATGACTTACCTGGCGACCTCTTATTCGTTCTAGAGGACCTTATAAGGTCGCACCTCGGCGATCGTCGGCTTAGCCTAGAGTTCATTGCGAAGATTTGTGATTTGCAACCACGAACGCTGCAAAGGCTTCTCAAAGAGAGGGACACCAGCTTCAGCCAATTGCTGGCACGTCAACGCTTTATTGCTGCGTCCAATTTCCTGAAGGAAACAGACCTGCCTATCACCGAAATTTCGAGCATGCTGGGATATACCCATCAGGCGCATTTCGGGCGGGCTTTTCGCGAATACGCCGGGCTTGCTCCCATGGCCTATCGGCGGACCGGCCGAGCTTAAATCATACCCCCCTGCTGAGGCCGGCTCCATCTCCGTGCAGCCCTTTACCATTTCGCGACACTGTCGCCGGCCTGATAGACCGAGTTTTCACCCGACGGTACTATTATGGCCCCTTACAGACACTTCGGGCATAAACGCGCCTGTAAGTTAAGCGTGTCTCTACCGGAAAATGTGAAACCAGAAGTTGGGTCAAAGATATGAAGCCATTTTTTGCAGTTGTTACCGCGCTTGCATTTATTGCTTCACCGGCTATCGCTGCTGACGATGCTAAGGAGCAGACGGGTCAATCTGCCAATAAAGCCGAGGACAACAAAAAGGACAGCAGTATCTTAGAAAAGGCCGTCAAATCGAAGGCAATTGATGCAATGGGGAATGACGGCATCATAGAGAAAGGCGCGAAGGCGAAAGTCTGGCTCGGTGACAAGTAGCTCACGATCTAATGCCCAACGGTTCAAGTGATCTTTTTGAATCGGCGATCATTGAAGGCGGCCACGTCGGCGGCTGGGGAACTAGTAGCCATGTCTGGTCCAGCAAATCCCTACCCGGGCAAACTGGGCGTTATCGAGGAAGGAGCCTGCGCCGATATACTCGTGGTGGACGGCAATCCGCTGGAGGACATTTCGGCTATTGGGGGCAACCCGAAGTGGTATGACGCCGAGCCGCGCGGCCCCAACATTCCGACGATCCGCGCGATCATGAAGGACGGCTGACTCTATAAAAACACGCTGACGGATTGGCGTCCGGAATATCTCCGCAAACCGGATCTGTTGAAACTGCGCACCTCTGAAACCTACTAGCCAATTCACAGGCGTCGAAGCCGGTTGAACAGCACTGAGCTGCGCACTGACTTGCTGAAGGGAGTAAAAACTGATGAGTACAAGAATTAAAACCACCAAGGCGATGCTTTTTGCTTGCATGGTCAGCGCATCCACGGTCGTCGTCGGTGCAGCGGCACAGGAGAAAGATGCGCCACGCCAGGTCCTCTTCAACAACGTCAACGTTTTTGACGGCAAGAGTGACAGGCTCGCCGAAGGCATGAGCGTTCTGGTCGAAGGCAATCTAATCAAAACAGTCTCAGCCGAGCCGATCGATGCGCCCAACGCCTTCACAGTCGACGGCGAAGGCCGGACACTGATGCCCGGTCTGATCGACATGCATTCTCATTTGTGTATTCGCAACGGGATGCTTGAGTTCCGTGATGATTATGATCAGATGGCCAATGGCGCCTATGTGGGGCTGGTCATGCAGGACTATCTTGATCAGGGCTTCACAACAGTCAGGGACGCTGGCTGCAACATTCTTGGCATCGCCAAGGCTGTAAACAACGGCATTGTTCCTGGTCCCCGCATCTACCCCAGCGGTGCGTTCCTCAGCCAGACGGGCGGGCATGCCGACACGGGCTCATTCAACGATGTTCCTGGTGACGTGGACGATCTTGAAGCCCATATGTTCGGGTTTATCGCGGATGGCGTCCCCGAAGTAATACGGGCTGCGCGTCACAATCTTCGGGCGGGTGCTACCCAGATCAAAGTCATGGCTGGTGGAGGCGTTGCCAGCGAATTTGATCCTTTGCACACGACCCAGTACTCCCTTGAAGAACTGAAAGCGATCGTCGGTGTAGCTGAAGACTACGGTACCTATGTGCTGGTGCACGCCTATCATGACCGTTCAGTCAATCGGGCCATTGACGCTGGCGTCCGCGTGATCGATCACAATTTTCTGGTTTCGGAGAAAACCATCATCCGCATGAAGGAAGAAGGTGTCGCGCTTTCGGTGCAGGCTGTTCAGTCGCTGGAGGCTTTTGGCGATCCTGAGAGCATCACCTTCTTTAATGCGGATCAGAAAGCCAAGGCGGCGCAGGTGAATGCGGGTGCCCAACAAATGATGGAATGGGCGGTCAAGCATGGGCTGCTGATGGTCACAGGCGGCGATATGTTCGGTCCCGACGTGGTGCGTCAGGCCGATAACATCATCTGGTTCAACGAAAAGGTTGCCAAAGATACTCATTTGTCTCTGAAGACGGCAACCAGCAATGCCGCCGAGGTTCTTACCTGGACCGGTGGCATGAACCCTTACAAGGAAGGCACTCTGGGCACGATCGCCGAAGGCGGCTATGCCGACATCATCCTCATCGACGGCAACCCGCTGGAGGACATCCATTCGCTCAAGCGGGACAAGGTTGATTTCGTGATGAAGGACGGCGTGGTCTACAAGAACTGGCTGCCGGACGAAAACGCCCCTGCTTTCCGGCCAGCGCAGCCGAGCCGGGAAGCATATTTCGGTAATCTTTGACGCTATCGCGATTTCGGATTTGGAACATCATCAGCGATGTCGCGCTTCTCCATCATCGCTCTCGCTGCCGTTGCCGGCATAGCAATCATGCTGCCTGTGAGCGCGTGGGCGCAAGGCGCTGACGGTGAGCTCGCGGAGCAGTCTGCCAGCGGTGCTGAAATTTTTCGCGGTGCCGCGGAGGCTGGACTCGGTGGCCCGCAATCTGTCGGTGCCCAGCTCGAGGAGGACGCGGCGCAGCGGAAAACCATGTCGCGGCGCCCGGGCGTGGACGCCGTCTTTGATCCGGCCGAGAACAGCCTGAAGCGTTTGAAGCAAATCTCCGGTCTGCAAGCCGGGCTCGACTACCAAGCGCTCTACCAGACTGCCACGGACAGCCTCACCAATCAGGATCAAGCATCGAGCGGCAGCGCGCGGCTGTTCGGCAAGTGGCAGCTACTCGGCCGCGATACGCAGAGCCCCGGCTCGCTGGTATTCCTCGTCGAGCAGAGACACGAGCTTTGGACCGAGTTCACGCCTGCCCAGCTTGGCAGCGAAATCGGTTATCTCGGAATCACCGGCACCACATTCTCAGACAGCGGTGCGTCTTTGACGACGCTGTATTGGGAGCAAGCCCTCGCGCAAGGCCGAAGCGGCTTTGTCGCCGGACGGATCGACCCGACGGATTACATCGATGTTCTGGGCTATGCCAATCAGCGCACAACCTTTCTGAACCTGTCGACTCTCCTCAACCCCTCGATCGCCCTGCCGAACCCAGGCGTCGGCTTTGGAGCCGGGACAATGCTGACGGATCAGTTTTTTGCGAAGGGTCTCATCAGCGACGCAAATGGGTCATTGACCGAGATCGAGTTCTTCCCCGGTGGCAGTGAGTTCTTCACTTACGGTGAAATCGGCTGGACGCCATCGCAGGAAGATCGGTTTCTTACCAATATCCATGTTGGCGCATGGCACGTTGACGAGCGCACGGACATCGGCGTCCCGGAAAGTCATGGCGTCGTTGTGTCAGCCAATGTGACAATCAACGATGTGTTCATGCCATTTGTCCGTGCTGGATGGTCTGACGGGGAAGCGCCCATCTACGGCAAGGCCCTCAGCGGTGGGTTCATATACTACTTTCCGCAATATCGAGACCTGATGGGGTTCGCAGCGGCGTGGAATGATCCGGCTGTCGCAGGACTCTCCGATCAGACCACGCTGGAGGCGTTCTACCGCTATCAGTTCTCCAACAATATCGCGATCACCGCCGATGCCCAGCTCCTGCTGAATCCCTCGCTCAACCCGAGCGAGGATCAGATTGCCGTGTTCGGATTGCGGGCTCGTGTCGACATGTGACGAGAAGCTGGTGCAACTCATGTCCGCTTAGGGTCATTAGCTGACCTTGGCGACCTGATCAGGAATGTCCGCTTTTACCTACTCAACGGACATGCATAGCTCCGCCCGCGGCGTTGTGCTTCCCCCATGGGGGTATGGGACCCAAGGGTAGCTGATAGGGGGGTTCCCATCCTCCGCGCCAGTCGCCAGCAAGAGCGTTGCGGTGTTGCACTGTTGCGGCCAGGGGAGGGGCTAACAGAAATGACCTAGCGATAGCCCTGCTTAGACGGAATCACTCCCCTAACGCCGCCTTGTGGGTTTTCAACATCTCCTCTGCGTCGAGGAATTAGGTGGACATGGCAATGGAAAACTGTCTGTCCCGCAGACTCACCATCGTTCACTCCAATGTTGAAGCCGGAAACGGTGTTATCGGCCTCACGGATTTCTCGACGCTGATCACTCAGTAGCCTGCGCAGTTGATACAATTCGTCATCCGTAAGCTCGAAATATGAACCGACGTGCCGCTTTGGGATTACGAGCGTGTGCAGTGGCGTGACAGGGAACGCATCCCTAATGACTATCATCAGTCCGCTCTGTTGGACTATCCGACTGCTGTCCAGGCCACAGAACACACATTCGCTCAAAACGTCTATCCCAACATTTCTAGTGGCGCCCATTTTTCCTTACTCGGGATCGCATCCACGCGCGCCATTCCCTGCCCGACAAGGACCTCAACCTGTCGCAGCTTCGTGACAATCTCTTCCGGCTTGTGTCGCTTGCTTCCCATCTTCGATCCTCCGTTTCCTAAACATAACGGCGGACCACTTCACTGGGGGAGGATCAATCCGGCGAGGATGTGGATCCGCTACCCGGATATTTGCCGCCGCGCGAGAGCCACGAGACCAATCCCAAGCTCGCTGATCGCTATCCGCTTAACATCATCTCCCCGAAGAGCCACGGCTTCGTCAACTCCTGCTATGCCAACGAGCCCCACAAGATCGAAGGCCAGGGAGAGCAGTTCGTGCTCATCAGCAAAGCCGATGCCAAGGCCCGCTCGATCCGCGATGGCGATCCGGTCCGGGTCTACAACGATAGGGGCGACTTCGAAGGCCTTGCGCGGGTTACGAACGATGTGAACAAGGGCGTGGTGGTTGCAACGCTTGGCTATTGGCGAAGCCTCAACCGCTCGGACGGTTCGGTGAACTGCATCAGTTCGGATGAGTTTGCGAGCCTGGGCCACGCGCCGACATTTTCCGACAACCTTGTGCAGGTGAGGCGGGTGAATTAGCGCCGCACGCCGCTAGGCTCTACGCCGCGGCTTCATTCGCATGCACTTCTTGCAGCGTATTGAAGCCTTCGAATTCGGGATGGCCTTGATAGAGAGGCTTTCCCTGGCCGGCGCGCGCGTGCGCTTTGCGGAAGGCTTCCGATTTCGTCCAGGCCTCGAATGCGGCTTGCGAACGCCAAACGCTATGGGAGGCGTACAGCACGTGATCGTCATGTTCCGGACCTTTTAGAAGGTGGAACGTGACGAAGCCGGGCACATCCTCCAAATGCGTCTCGCGGGAAAGCCAGACCTCCTCGAAGTCAGCCTCGGCGCCCTTGTTCACTTTGAACCTGTTCATGGCGATAAACATCGTGTCGCTCCGTATAGAGATGACTTCTGTTTAGAAGACAATGTGTCTTCTGCGACTGTGCTCAACAGTCTCAGTCTGCTTCTTTCGGCTTCGGGGAATCAATCACGGACCAACCTACGTCCCGCCCCGTTGGTGAGAGGTTCTTGCGATCGGTCTTGTCGCGCAGGATATGCGCTTTTGAGATCATTTGAGCGGTCACGGGCGCGGTCAGAAACAAGAACGTTGTGATCAAGAGTTCTTGGATCGAGACGATGCCGCGCTCGAGGATGAAGAACAGCATCGAGGCAATCAGCATTGAGCCGACGCCAAGCGTTGTCGCTTTAGTTGGCCCATGCAGCCGGCGCATCAGATCTGGAAGTTTGGCAAGCCCGAACGAGCCGACGAAGAGAAAGAAAGCGCCGAGGCAGATCAGGACCGAGATTGCGAGTTCGCCGTAGTCAATCATGGCTCTACTCCATCACATTGCCGCGCAGCATGTATTTACAATACGCGACGGTTGTCAGAAAGCCGACCATGGCAAAGAGCAATGCGGCTTCGAAGTAAAGTTCCGTACCCCAATAAATGCCGGCCAGAACGACGAGTGCGATGGCGTTGATCGTCAAGGTGTCGAGAGCCAGCACGCGGGTGGGCATGTCGGGGCCGACGAGCACCCGGTAAAGACAGAGCAGCATCGCTGCGCTAATGGCGACAAAGCCGATCATGCAGGCAATTGCGATCATCGCTCGAAGATCCTTTGCAGTCTGGTTTCATAGCGTGACTTGATTGTCGCCACCGTGCCCTCGGGGTCATCGGTCTCCAGGCAGTGGACGAGCAGAGCGCGGCCGTCGGCGCTGAGGCTGGCGCTGACCGTGCCGGGGGTCATGGTGACGGTGCCAGCCAGAGCTGTAATGGCCTCCGGTGTTCTGAGATCGAGGGGCACGGTGATGAAGCAAGAATGCAGGTCGTCGCCCCGGCGAAAAAGAATCAAATAGGCAACCTCGAAATTGGCGACCACGATGTCCCACAGCACAATCAGCGCATATTCGATGATCGTTAGCGGGCTGCTGATGCGCGCGCGGTCGGGCCAGAAGGCGCTGGTGAGACGTGGGATGGCAACCCCAAGCACGAGGCCCAGCAATCCGGCGCCCCAAGAGATACCGTTGAGGAGAACCCATACGAAGACGATGAGCAGTGTGAGCAGAGGATGAGGCAACAGGGATTTGAACATCGCTAAGGCCTCGCGGGTTCCTGCTTCGGAGCGGGCAGCATGGGTGCGGCGTCAGCCGGCTCCGTAATCGGCCTCTCAGGCTCGGTGTTCGTCCGGACGCCCAGAACGGCATTGACGTAACTCTCGGTATCGAGTGCCTGCTCGGCGGTCGCGTGGAAAGCCTTGACGGCTGGACCGGCAAAGACCGTCAGCATCGCGCTCGCAGCCACGAGGAAACCGACGACAATCATAGGCGTGAAACGCGCTGTTGCCCAGGTTGGACCTGTCGTTCGACCCTTGGCTTTCCAGAAAACGACGCTGCCGGCACGGGCAAAAGCAATCGTCATCATGAGAGAGGCCGCAAGGACCAGTGCCCAGATCAGCAAGACATCAGGACTGTCATACGTCGTATTCAGGACCATGAGCTTGCCGATAAAGCCAGACAGGGGCGGCAGTCCAATCACGGCGAGCGCGATGAGGAAAAAGAGCGCCCCAAGAATCGGGGTCTGGCTGATCGGATTGGCTGGCACTAAGGCATCCAGCACCGCGCCACGCCTCTCCGCAATAAGGTCGACGATCAGGAAGAGGGCGGCACTCGCGATGGTGCTGTGGACCAGGTAGTAGAGAGCCGTCGTGAGCCCATCCACGTCGAACTGCCCAATGGCGATCAACAAGATGCCCATGGAGGCGACGATGTTGAAGGCAGCTAGATCGAGCAGCCTGCGGCTTGCAAGAACGCCTACGGCGCCGACGGCCAGCGTCACAAGTGCGGCGGGGACGATCCATGGTCCTGCAAGGCTTGCCAGCGTATCGGCGCTATCGCTTAGGACCGTTCCGAAGATCCGGATAATCGCGTAGGCGCCCACTTTCGTCATGATCGCAAAGAGAGCGGCGACGGGGGCGGAGGCCGCGGCATAGGTTGCCGGTAGCCACCAATGCAGCGGCACAAAAGCGGCCTTGATCGCAAAGACCAAAAGCAGCATCAGCGCGCCGGTTTGGAGAAGGGCCTGGTCCGCTGGCGCGACCGCGCGCACCTTCACAGCGAGATCTGCCATGTTGAGCGTGCCCGTGATCCCATAAATCAGTCCGACCGCGACCAGGAACAGTGACGATGCGATGAGGTTGATGGCCACATATTGGAAGCCCGCACGCAGGCGGGGCGCGCCGCCGCCATGCAGCATAAGGCCATAGGAGGCAATCAGCATCACCTCGAAAAAGACGAAGAGGTTGAAAATGTCGCCGGTGAGAAAGGCGCCATTTAATCCAAGGAGCTGAAACTGGAACAGGGAATGAAAGTGCCGACCGCGCTGGTCCCATCCCGCCATGGCGTAAATGAGGACGGCAAGGCCGAGCCCCGCGGTCAGCAGCAGCATCGTGGTCGACAGGAGGTCGAGAACTAGGACGATACCGTATGGCGCGGTCCAGGCGCCGAGGCGGTAAGCATCCGTTTCGCCGTCACTCACGGCGAAATACAGACCGGTAGCGATTACCAGCAACGCCACGGTCGAGGCGAAGGAAATAATCCGCTGCATGCGGATGTCACGCCGCCATACCAAGATCAGCAGCGCGGCGGTGATCGCAGGTAGGATGGTCGGCGCAACGATCCAGCTTGTGGTCAGCCCAGCGTCCGTCATATGCCGGTCTCCGGGTCCAATGGGAGATCGTCCGCAGGGATGTCTGCCTTGTCCGTCGCCGTCTCAAGGAAACCGCGCAGGGCCAAGACAACGATCAAGGCCGTCATGCCAAACGAGATGACGATTGCCGTCAGCACAAGTGCTTGGGGCAGAGGATCGGTGTAGCTGTCGGCGCCGGTAATGATCGGAGGCTCGTTCACCACAAGCCGTCCGGCTGTGAACAGAAAAATGTTGATGGCGTAGGACAGCAATGTCAGCCCCACGACAATGGGGAATGTCCGTTGTTGCAGGATCAGGTAGACCGCGGCGGCGGTCATCAACCCGATGGCTGTGGCGACGAGAAACTCCACGTCAACGCTCCTCGTTCTTTGAGCTGACGATGCGTCCCTCCTCCAAGGGCACATCCATTGGTCCCTCAGGTATGGGCTCGGCCTCGGCGCGGGCCTCGACCCGGGAAATCTGGGCGAGCGACAGCATGACGACGCCGACAACCGCCAGGAAGACACCCAGATCGAATGACATGGCTGAGGCAAGCTCGAATTCACCCACAAGCGGCAGGTGGACATAGGTGTATGTGCTGGTGAGGAACGGCCAGCCAAAGATCAGGGAGACAACCCCGGTCAGACCTGCGATGAGGACGCCGGCGCCAATCATTAACTGACTGTCGAGGCGCATGCGCTCCGCGGCCCAGGTATAGCCGCTCGCCATATATTGCATAATGAGCGCGATCGCGACGATCAGACCGGCGATGAACCCGCCTCCAGGTTCGTTGTGACCCCGCAAGAAAATGAAGACGGCAACAACAAGTGCGAGCGGGAACAGCACGCGGGTCGCGATTACGAGCATCACGGGATGCGCGTCCTTGCTCTGCTCAGGATTACGGATCGAGGCGAGAGTCTTGACCGCGGAGCCACGCAGCGCATTGTCGAGCAACGCGAAGATGGTAATGGCGGCGATGCCGAGGACGATAATTTCGCCGAACGTATCAAAGCCACGGAAGTCGACGAGAATGACGTTCACAACATTGGTGCCGCCGCCGCCGGGTTTCGACTCCGCGAGATGGTAGTCGGAAATGCTGTGGAAGTTGCGCGTCATGATCCCATAGGCGAGACCGCCGGCGCCTAATCCCACGGCAGTGGCAAGCGCGCCGCGGGCGAAGCGTCCACCGGTACTGATTTCGGCAGGGGAGGTTTTCGGGACGAGATTCAGCGCCAGCAACAGGAGGATCGTTGTCACGATGTCCACGGAGATCTGTGTCAGCGCAAGGTCCGGCGCTGAAAACTGAAAGAAGAAGAGCGAAGCGATCAAGCCAACGCCGCTTGTCATGATGAGAGACAGCAGGCGGTCGTGATGCCAGAAGAGCAGGGCGATGCATAGGGCCGCCAAGACAATCCACGCGGCCGAAGCCGTGAAGCTGACCGGAATGGAGGCGCGATCTCCAGCCTCGTGCGGAGCGTTCAAGAAACCCGCAACGCCGACGGCAAGGATCGTCAGCAGAATGATGCCGGCGTAGCGGGAAAACGATCCGGTATGGGTTGCGCAAATGAAGGCGCGGGCGCCACGGATGAGTCCCGAAATCGTGGCGTCGTAAACGCGTTTAGCATCCATCCCGGCAAAGACGAGCCGCAGCCCGTTGGCGGGACGGTACCACCGGAATAACAGCGCACCGCCAATAAGCGCAATGGCGCTCATCATCAGCGCCGGCGTGAATCCATGCCAGATCGCCAGAGTGTATTTGGGGAGCGCCGTTCCGACGACTGCAAGGGAGGTGCGCTCGACAATGGGGCCAGCAATGAGCGCCGGGAGAAGCCCAATGGCGATCACGAGGACGACCAGAATGGCGACCGGAAGCCACATCCCCAATGGGGGATCGTGAGGTTTGCGCGGATAGTCGTCGCGCACGGGCCCAAGAAAGGTACTGATCGCGAAGCGGTAGGAATAGGCGGCTGAGACCAGCGCGGCGAGCGTTGCCAGACCAGGGAATATCCAGGCATGACCCGCATAGACTGTGTGGGCTGCTTCCTCGAGCATCATCTCCTTGGACAGGAACCCGTTGAAGAGCGGAACGCCCGCCATGGATGCCGCCGCCACGAAGGCGAGCGTTGCCGTGATCGGCATGAGGGTGAGCAATCCTCCCAGGCGGCGGATG
The DNA here is from genome assembly GCA_942491645.1 of uncultured Alphaproteobacteria bacterium. Lineage (GTDB taxonomy): Bacteria > Pseudomonadota > Alphaproteobacteria > Rhizobiales > Methyloligellaceae > Methyloceanibacter. The sequence goes on from CALOBK010000008.1 coordinate 335,732, forward strand.
TCTCGCGTCCCCACTTCATGATCGACAATCCCTGCGCTCATGAACAACGCAGCCTTGAAGGTCGCGTGATTGAGAATGTGGAAGATCGCCGCGACGGCCGCCAGGGGGGTCGCCATACCGAAAAGCATCGCCGTCAGGCCAAGATGGCTGACGGTCGAATAGGCGAGCAGGGCCTTGAGGTCGTTCTTGAACAGGGCAATCCAGGCCCCGACCAGCATCGTGATGAGGCCGACCGGCGCCACAATAAGAAACCAGGCATCCGTTGGGGAGAACACGGGCCAAAACCGTGCCAGCAGGAACAGGCCTGCTTTCACCATGGTTGCCGAATGCAGATAGGCCGAAACCGGTGTCGGCGCCGCCATGGCATGGGGCAGCCAGAAGTGGAACGGGAACTGGGCAGATTTCGTGAAGGCGCCAAGTAGGATCAGAAGAAGAGTTGGCAAGAGCAGCGGCGAAGAACGGATGACGTCCCCGCGCTGCAAGATCTCGGTGATTTCGTACGTGTCGGCGATGTGGCCAAGCAGAAGCATGCCGGCGATCAAAGCGAGACCGCCGCTGCCTGTGACCACGAGCGCCATCCGCGCACCCTGGCGGGACTCGGGAAGCTGGTTCCAATATCCGATCAGCAAAAACGATGTGAGGCTGGTGAGCTCCCAGAACACGATGAGCAAGAGAATGTTGTCGCTGAGCACGATGCCCACCATCGAGCCTTGGAACAGCAACAGATAGAAATACAGGAGGCTGAGCGAATCCTTGGAGCTCAGGTAATAGCGGGCATAGAGGATAATCAGCAGTCCAATACCCAAGATCAGCCCGGCAAAAAACAGTCCTAAGCCGTCGAGAAAGAAGGAAAAGGACAGGCCGATTATCGGGAGCCATGGGACGCTCCAGGTGATGACTTCGCCAGCATAAACAGCCGGTGCTTGAGACAGCACGAGCATAAGCGCCGTCAGCGTGACAGCGCCCGTGGCGATGGCGCAGAAATCGCGCCCAAAGCGGATCGCCAGCAGAGGAAGGACCGCGCCGAGAAACGGCGTGAGCGTGGCAAGAGCGAGCAGCATCCGTGAGGCTACCGGGTTTGTAGAGGGGTCAACCGCCGAAGGCGGCGGGCATAGGCTAATGAGGACGATTTCATTGTCATGGAATCATACTCAGATTAAGGCTGAAAGTCGCCGGGAACCGGCACATTGTCTCCATATATTTGCTCTGTCGGACTAAAGCCTCACTGGTCTCGTTTGGGTTGGTTAGGTGCCGGTGCCATAGAGCCAATCGAAGCTGCGCAAGCTGGCCTCTGGGCTACGGAGACCGAGAATGGCGTTGCGCACAAGGCGCAACGGCCTGCCCATGTGATAGGCCCGCCCGAGGCGCTGAGCGGTTCGCTGAACGCGCTCGGCACGCACCCGTCGGATCGCCTCATAGGCACGAAAGGCAAGGGTCGGGCGATCGCGAGCTGCCCCCAGCATCTGCGCCAGCGTAGCCGCATCCTCGATCGCAAGCCCGGCGCCCTGTGCCAGATAGGGCAGGACGGGATGAGCCGCATCGCCCAGCAGCGTCACCGCCCCGTGACTCCATTTGGGTATGCGTGGGAGCGTGAATAGAGACCAGGCCCGCCAAGCCTCGGCCTCCGCCAGCAATGCCTTTGCCTCTGTACCCCAGTGAGTGAAGCTCGCACTCAGCGCTGCTCCATCCGCCGACCTGTTCCAGCCGTCGGCTCTTTGGCCGGTCTCGGTGACCGCGACCACGTTCAACGCCTTGCCGCTCCGGACCGGGTAGTGCACGAGGTGGCTGTTTGGGCCGAGCCAAAGGCCGACGATGGGCTCGTCGAAGGGTGCGGGTAAGTTCCCACGCAGCAGGAGGCTTCTGAAGGCGGTGGCGCCTGTGAATGATAGTTCGGCGTCCGGCGCAACCTGTTTGCGGACAGTGGACCAAAGCCCATCGGCACCAACGAGCGCGGATCCTTGGACTGCTGTCCCTTCGAGATTTGCAACGCTGACCGTCTCGCCCGGATCGAAACCGGCGATTGCAAAGCCGGGCCTGAGTGAGACACCGCTTTGGGCAACTGCCGCAGCCTTCAGGCTTGCATGCAGATCGGCGCGGTGAACGGTCAGATAGGGCGCGCCATAGCGCTCCTCGGCGGTATCGCTTATGGGCATCGTCCCAAGCTTTCGCCCGCTTATGCCATCGAACAGCCACACCGCCTCAGGCCGGAACGCGTGCGGCGCCAAGGCATCGAGCACACCCAGCGCCCTCAAAATACGCGTAGCGTTGGGCCCGAGTTGAATGCCAGCGCCACTTTCCTCGGCAAATGTCGTGCGCTCAAGAACGGATGTCTCGATGCCCTCGCGGCCAAGCGCTATGGCGGTGGTAAGACCGCCAATGCCGCCCCCGGCAATCAGAACAGCCATGTCAGACGGCCTCGGCTACGCGCGTTAAGCTGCGGGCGCGCCGGCAGGTGCAGTGGCAATGTAGAGGCATCCCTCAGGCTCGCTCTGTGTGGGCTTGAGCGCGACGTCGTAGACATAGAGTGTCGAGCAGTACGGGCAGATGATCTCGTTTTCATCGCCCATGTCGAGATAGACGTGAGGGTGGTCTTGCGGCGGGGACGCGCCCATGCATTGGAATTCCTTGACGCCGATCTTGATCCGGTGGACGCCTATGTCATTCACCAAATGGGGCACGAGCGATTGAGCCATGATGATCCGTTCGCATGTCTTTGAAGGACGATGCGGGCAGCATAGTGTCCCATGAGGCCAAGCGGTAGATCAAAGAATGCAGACTTTTGATTCAAATGGCGTGCGGATCGCGTACATGGACGAGGGCGAGCGTGAGGGCGAGCCGATTCTCCTCATTCATGGCTTCGCCTCCAACGCCGCCACCAACTGGGTGGACCCTTTATGGGTGCGCACACTCACCCAAGACGGCCGCCGGGTGATCGCGATCGATAATCGTGGCCACGGCCAGAGCGAGAAGCTCTACGAGCCCGAACGGTATGGCGCGCCGGAGATGGCGCGCGATTCGGTACGCCTGTTGGACCATCTCGGTATCGATAAGGTGGATGTGCTCGGCTACTCCATGGGCGCCCGCATCGCGGCCTTTCTCACCTTCGCCGACCCTGAACGGGTGCGCAGTGTCATCTTTGGTGGGCTCGGCATCCACATGGTGCGCGGCATGGTTGGGGCAGGGCCTCTTGCGGCGGCGCTCGAGGCGCCAAAGCTCGAGGATGTGACCAACCAAACCGCGCGAAGCTTTCGCATCTTTGCCGAACAGACGAAAAGCGACCTAAAGGCGCTGTCCGCCTGTATGCGCGGGCCGCGCGAAAAGGTGCCGGCGTCGAGGCTTGGGCAGATCGGCGTGCCGGTTCTCGTGGCTGTCGGGAGCAAAGATGTGATCGGTGGGTCCGGACTTGCGCTTGCGGAACTCATTCCGAATGCCCAATTTCTGGAAATCACAGGGCGCGATCACATGAAAGCCGTCGGTGATGCGCAATTCAAGCAAGGCGTCCTCAGCTTTTTGGCGTCGCGCCCCTAAGGCGTTGACACTTCAGAAGCAGCGACCGTGCTAGACGAAGCGGAACGTTCCTGCTACGGGGGCTTAACGAGGGTGAGCCCGATATAGGTGAACCATGACGAATCCAGCAATTGCGGCCCGGCCGCACATCGAAAGTTACGATCCTGTCTGGAGCCAGGTGCGGCGCGAGGCTGAAGAGGTCAGCGCGGCCGAACCGGCGCTTGGCGGGTTTCTCTACGCATCGATCCTTAGTCATGCCCGTTTCGAAGATGCAGTGTGTCACCGCTTGGTGCAGCGGTTGCAGAACGCGGCCTTCGATCTTGGCCTCATTCATACGACGTTCCATGACATTCTGGATGCCGATCCATCGCTCGGCGAGGAATTCCGCGCCGATGTCATGGCTTGGTCGCAGCGCGATCCGGCGTGCGACCGTCTGATTGAGCCGCTGCTCTATTTCAAGGGATACCACGCGCTACAGGCCCATCGCATCGGTCACCGGCTGTGGAATTCTGGACGGAAGGACTTTGCGCTCTATCTTCAAAGCTTGGTGTCACGCTTTCTGCAAGTAGACATCCATCCGGCGGCACGGATCGGGCGCGGGATCATGATCGATCACGCAACCGGGATCGTTATCGGTGAGACCGCTGTTGTGGGTGATAATTGCTCGCTGCTCCATGGCGTGACCCTTGGCGGGTCCGGTAACGAGCAAGGCGATCGCCATCCTAAGATCGGGCGCGGCGTGATGATCGGCGCCGGGGCAAAAATCTTAGGCAATATCAGCGTTGGCGATTGCGTGCGTGTGGCGGCGGGCAGTGTGGTGCTGAAGGATATTCCAGCCCGCAGAACCGTGGCCGGAGTGCCTGCGCGCGATATTGGCCCAAATACATGCGCAGAACCGGCGCTGACGATGGATCAGTTGTTAATAGGTGAAGAGGAGAGCCGCAGCTAAGTACAGCTTCGGCCTAAGGAGAGAATGCGGTGACACGGGACGAAATCCTGAAGCTTGAAAACTATCTGCAGAAGACGTTTCGTCTGGGCACGATCGAGGTCCGCCAGCGGCCGCAAAAAGACGACTCCGCTGAGGTTTACATCGGCGATGAGTTCATTGGCGTCCTGTTCCGCGACGATGAGGACGAGGACGAGACCGCCTATCAATTCCAGATGGCTATTTTGGATTTCGACCTGCAATAGCGCGGTCCGCGCAAATGCGGCCTTCCGCGTTAACCAGTCATTAAGAATAAACTGCCGGTGCCCACGCACCTCTGGCTACAGTGCCTCCTGTTGAAGTGTGGCGAGGGGTGGCCATGGTTGAGGCGCTTGCGTTTGCGTATGTGACTGCCGTCGGGTTTGTTTTGGCTGGCGTGCTTTCGAGCTTCGTTCAATTGGTCTCCGGCGAGCCAATGCGGTTCATGGTGCAGCACGGGTCTTTCTCGAAGTCGATCGGGAGCGTGTTCCTGCGCGTCTTTGCCGGGCCCACAATCCTGATGCGCAATGCTTGGCGGGGAATGCGTCTTGAGGCGCGGCCAAAGGCTTGGTTTGGATTCTCTATGGCAGTTGCTGCCTTTTGGAGCCTCTGCATCGGCGCTTTGGCGCTCGATGTCTTCTTGGCGCTGATAGGGTAGCCAGCACAAAAATGAGCCGGTCTCCTGTTTGGAAGACCGGCTCAAGTTTTAGGCCCGGCTTAGTGGGGATCGGTGGGGGACGGTCACCGGGCCCTGAACGCCTCCCCAAGAGGGGGATGAGGGGAGGCGAAACTCCTATCAGCGGCGGTTCGAGGCCGAAGTTGCCGGCTGCGGCGCCAGGCTTGGCGGCAGCAGCGATGTCCAGACAAGTGGGTTCCGCGCGGACTGCTGCTTCACGAAGGTGTAGGGCGTATCGGCCCAGGCTTTGACATCGGCGAGCTTGTTGTCGAGCACCAAGTCGCCACGGTCGGTCCTGGCCGTGAGAACAGCATGACCCTCGTTGTTCTCGTCGCGAACGACGGTGATAAGAAGGGCGCTTTCCGGCCAGCCGCGCTCGATCAGAATGCGGCGCTTCAAGAGCACATAGTCCTCGCAGTCGCCCTTCTTCACTGGGTAGGTCCAGACTTCGGCCTCGCCATAAAGATCCATATCGGTGACCGGGAGCACGGCCGCATTCACGCTTGCGTTCACTTGCGCGAGTTCGGCACCTTTGGCGCGCGTCAGCTGTACACGGTCGGCAAAGCGCCGCGAGGGCACGCATTCGTCCTGGCGGGCCCGGCAGAAATTCACATAGCCAATCGGTGGCAAGGTTTCACCGAAGGACTGCAAGAACGCTGTCTCTTGCGGTTCAGATGGAGCCTTCAGCTTAATTGCATGAATATTTGTGGCGTCTGCTGGTAACGATGCAATAAACATCAGAAAAGCTGCGCCAAGAACAAAATATCTCATTACGTCCCCCTGTTGTTAGGGGTACTATCCCAGAAACATTTTGCGATCCCGATAAGGAATGCCTGGGTTTTGGAGTATTGTTGGTAGGGCTTTTTTAGTTCGGCCTACTGAAACCTGAATGTTCTCAGTTACCTAAAACTTTAGAGGGATTGGAACAAGACGTGTTTCCCGTTGATTTTAAACGCGTTTTTCTCCTCTCGCGCGGGCGAGGGGAGGTGTGGAGGCTCGTAAGACTTGGGAAAGGTTAGTCTTGCGTTAGGCTAACCGAATGTTTGGGCCCGGCTGTCCGACACGAGGCCTGCACCCTGGTTATGGCTGGTTTAAGCGCGAAAGCCCTCCTTCGACCACGCGAAATTTCCTACGGGCGGGCGGGACCGCGGAAGTATCGTTCTCCGTCACGAAGGCGGGCGCATCGTCCGGCCAAACTAGATTGAGCGCGGTGATATCGAACGATACCAGCCGATCCGCGCCAAGCCAGAAGGGCGGCTCGACGGCAGTGATGGCCCCGAGAATGCGATTGATCGACGAGCCGGTTTGGATCAGTGGCAACAATGAGAATTCGAAGGCCGCTTCGCGCCCACTGTTAGTGTATGCCAAGAACGTTCCGTGTCCGACAGCGCCGTCATTGACGATATTGCGGATCATCGAGGCAACGGCGTTACGGTCTTCATTATGCCAAAGGCTGAGAAAATTGACGCCGCGGAGCTCGCTGCCGAATTGCTCGCAGATGCGGGTCCCGGCCAAACGGAAGCGGAATGTAAGCAGGCCGCTGCACTCGACGATAAAGGTTTCTCGAAGCAGGCCAGATATCTTCGCCGGTTCGACCTCAAAACGGCGCGGGGCGATCCGTCCATTGCGGATCGTGTCCCAATACGCGTAAAGCTGCCTGGTGGTCGCTTGCTGCATCGTTCACTCAATTCAAAAATGATCTGGTGATCCCGCGTGGCCGAACCCCTTGGTATTCGTTGTCGGTCACGCGGCGCGATAGGGACTACTAAGCAGGTTGTGTGCCAGCGTGACGGCGACGGGGCGCTATCGCTCATACTTGCCGCTGTTAAGGTTTCTTGCGGCCTCTGACGTTTTGGTTTTCGTGGAGTTTCGCATGCCGACAGGCGAACCAATCTTTAACGTGCCGCGCGCGGTGACGCTCGCAGCCTCCCTCATGATCGCAGTGCAAGCGATCATGAGTGTCTTGCCATTCGACACGGGCGTGGCCGTTTTTCTGTCTTTGGCAATGATTCCAGCCCGTTACACGGGGGCGGCGTTCGAGCTTCCAGGGGGCTACGTTGCCGCGATCACCTCGTTCATCACGTACATGGTGGTCCACGGTGGCTGGACGCATCTCTTGGTGAATGTGCTGTGGATGCTTGCCTTCGGCACGGCAGTGGCGCGGCGCGTGTCGTTCGCTCAATTCTATGCATTCTCGATTCTGTGCGGAATAGCCGGAGCGCTCACGCATCTTGTGTTTTATTGGGGCGAAATGTCTCCGATGGTCGGCGCATCGGCTGCCATTTCGGGACAGATGGCCGCCGCGATGCGGTTCATCTTTTTCTCTCGTCGGAAGACTGAAGGCCAGGTTCCGGACTTTGCACACGTGCCCTTGGCCAGCCTCCGGGAAACCCTAAGAGACCCCAGGGTCGTTGGGTTCATAGTGTTTTGGCTTGTCCTCAATGCCTATTTCGGCATGACATCCTTCTCGTTTGGTGGTGGCCCTGGGAGTGAAATCGCCTGGGAAGCCCATGTTGGCGGCTTCCTCTGCGGGCTCTTCATTTTCGGTTTTTTCGATGGAGTTCGCTCCGCTACGGGCGCTTCGCGGGTGCGGTAAGTATCAGGAATCTTCCGGTGTTTTTAGCACCGCTTGCGTGATGTGAAAGTTGTGGACACAATGTTGCTACGAGTGGGTTTTGTGGACCCGTGCTGGAGGAAACCCATGAATGTTGCAGCAATCTTAAAGTTGAAGGGCAGGGATGTCTTCACATCTCCCCCGGACACGACCCTTTTGGAAATCACCCGGCTTCTTGGTGAGCGCAAGATCGGTTGCATTGTGATTGTCGATCAGGACAACAATGTCGCCGGCATCGTCTCGGAACGAGATGTCGTACGTGAATTGGCTCGTGCGGGTGCCTCGGTGTTGGAAGATCCGGTCGAAGTCTGCATGACGAAGGCAGTCGTAACTTGCCGGGAGTCCGATGCGATGGACCAGCTGATGGGTGAAATGACCGCTCACCGGTTCCGGCATATGCCGGTGGTCGACCGTGGCCGCCTCGTTGGCCTTGTCTCGATCGGTGATGTGGTACGGATGCGGATCGCCGAGGCCGAAATGGAAGCCGCGGCAATGCGCGAATACATTGCCACCGGTTGATGTCTTTTGTTCTTCGACGGCTGGATTTTCGACTGCAGGTCTTTCGCCATCCAGATTTTTGACTGCCTTTGCTTCGACGGCAATGTGTCTAGTCGATCGCAGGTGGTTCTGTGTGCGACTAGGCCGCGATTTCGCGCAAGATGTGCCTCAGCTCATCCAGCTGAGACTCTGCTGCCTTCGCCCCTAGTGTGATGGCCTCGTCGGCGCGATGGAAGTCGAACAAGCCGATGCGGCCTGTCTTGGGCCCAATCGTAATGTCCGGCGGGTCCCCTGCGAGCCGCGAGCGCGCAATGCGGTCCTGAGTGATGTTGATTGCGTCCATCATCACCGCGGAAATACCAGGGGCACCCTTGCCGCGCCCGAAAAGCTGGCGGTGCAAGCAGGCGGAGCGCCCCGCCATCTTGACTCTGGTCTTGGCCCTCTGGAAGCATGGCTTCGTCGGCATTTGACGGTTCAGCAAGGGCTCCGTGGTCGTGGATGATGCCGGCTTTGCCGAACGGGTCGCTGCTGAGATTGACCGCGATAACGATGCGAGCGCCGAGTGCGCGGCAGACAGAAACCGGGATCGGATTGACCAGCGCGCCATCGATCATCCATTGACCGTTGACTTCGACCGGCTTGAAGATACCCGGCAGCGCGAAGGATGCATTCAGCGCCGTCACCAGGTCACCCTTTTTAAGCCAGACCTCATGGCCGGTGCCAAGTTCGGTCGCAATGGCCACGAACCGGGGCACAAGGTCTTCGATCATCTTGCCCTTGAGATGATTCTCCAGCTGGCCTGAAAGGCGTTGGCCCGTAATGAGGCCTGAGCCCGCGAAATTGAAATCGAGAAAACCGAAAATGCGCCGGCGGGTGAGGCTTCGGGCGAACTCTTCCAGCCGGTCGAGATTGTCTGTCACGTAACAGGCGCCGGCGACCGCGCCGATCGAGGTCCCTGCAACGATGTCTGGTTCAAGCCCGGCAGCAATCAGGGTCTTCACGACGCCGATATGCGCCCAACCCCGTGCAGATCCGCCGCCAAGTGCCAAACCGATTGTCGGTTTTGCCATTCTCAAAGCCTCTCACAGAACATATGGGTCCCGCATCGACACGCTACAAACCACACCACACGATCATCGCAAAAGGCGCGCCAACCGTACCCGGTGCGACCGTACGAATCGTGGCTCATGTTACCTGCCGCAGCCCTACGATCGCATTAAAGCTCTCTTTTGGCGGGGTTGTTGCCGTAGACGGCCTCTGGGTCGAAATGGCGTTCGCTATGAACTGGGCTGAGCTTTTGCCCTGCGTCTGCGCCAAATGGGACGGCGCGATAGAAACAGGATACCCGGCCCGTGTGGCAGCAGGCGCCCGCGCCTGTCATGGTGACCTGGAGCCAGAGGACGTCCTGATCGCAGTCCGTGCGCATTTCGACAATGCGGAGCGTGTTGCCGCTCGTCTCGCCTTTGCGCCATAGCGCCTTTCGGGAACGGGACCAGAAATGGGCCTCGCCTGTCTCGATGGAGCGGGCCAGGGCCTCGTCATTCATATAGGCAAACATCAAGACTTCGCCGGTCTCCGACGCGCTCACGATAACGGGCAGGAGTCCATGCGCGTCGAAGGTAGGCGCGAACACATCGCCTTCCTCCAGCGCGGTCTTGTCGTCGATCCTGGGAAAATGGGGCGCGTCGGTCACCGCGATAATTTCCTTCCGCGACCGACGCTGCGATTATGAACCGCTGCGGTTGGTCGCCAACTGCATGAAACGGGCCTGCTGGGCCGGGTCTTCCTTGAAGATGCCGGTGAACTGCGTGGTGATCGTGGCCACGCCGGGCTTACGAACGCCGCGCATGGACATGCACTGGTGAACCGCCTCAATCATCACGGCAACGCCCTTGGGCTTCAGCACGCGATCGATGGTCTCGGTGATCTGAGCGGTCATGGTCTCCTGAGTTTGCAGGCGGCGACCGAAGACCTCAACTACGCGGGCGAGCTTTGAGAGGCCTACCACGCGGTCCGTCGGAAAGTAGGCAATATGCGCCTTGCCGATAAAGGGAACCATGTGGTGCTCACAATGGGAATTGAGCTCGATATCGCGCAGCATGACAATGTCGTCATAGCCAGCAACATCGTCGAATGTCCGGGACAGCACCTCGATGGGATCGTCTTTGTACCCAGCGAAGAACTCGTCATAGGCACCAACGACGCGCTTTGGCGTGTCGCGCAGGCCCTCGCGCTCGGGATCGTCACCAGCGTAGGCGATCAGCGTGCGTACGGCTTCCTGGGCCTCTTCGCGCGAGGGGCGGGTGATTTGGGGCCCGCGGCCGATCTCGATGCCCGCATAGAGTTTTTTGCCTTGCCGGCTATCGGTGGTGGTGGCCATGATGTCAGCGTTCCTTCGTCTCGGTTAAGCGATTGAGATTATTGGCCACAACGTCAGCCTCAAGGACTCAGGCGAAACATGTTGCTGCGCGCCAAGGGCGCGTAGCCGCGCGATAACTGGTGCATATATAGTGAGTGACTATCGCCCGCAAGGCGAGGCCCCAAGACAGGACATAAAGAGGCACCCGCAAAATGACGCGGCCGGAGGATATATACAGCGACCAATTGCTTGGGCTGGCGGCCTCCATGCCGCGCACGAAACGGCTCGCCTCGCCGCAGGCGACTGCCAAGGCCCATTCGAAACTCTGCGGAAGCACTGTCGAAATCGACCTGATGATGGACCGCGATGTGGTCACCGATTACGGCCAGACCGTACGGGCCTGTCTCTTAGGGCAGACGGTAGCCTCGGTGATGGGCCGGGAGATCGTGGGTTCGACAGCGGCCGAGCTGCGGGCCGTCGGTGCGGCCATGCGCGCTATGCTGAAGGAGGGCGCGCCGCCGCCAGCCGGCAGATGGAAGGACTTGGCGCTGCTAGAGTCCGTCCGCGACTATAAAGCGCGGCAGCCCTCCACGCTGCTTGTGTTCGACGCGGTCGAAGACGCGATCGGTCAGATCGAGGGGAAGCAGCCGGTGCCCGCGCTTCCGCCACTATAAGGCAGAGAGCATGAGCGATCAGAAACACAACTGGCTCGATCCGTTGACCGTGGCTGTGGAGACAGGCAGCATTTATCCGGCCCCGTTCGATGCACCGGTCGCGGCACGGGCCAAAGGCTCGCTTGGAGACGCGCTGGATCTTACCCAGTTCGGGGTGAACCTCGTCACAGACGCAGGCGAGAGGCAGCTCTGCTCAGGAATGGCCGTGGGCTTCCCGGCGGGCCGTGCCGACGGGCACCACTTGGTGCATAAGAACAATGCGCCGGTCCTATATCTTGAGGTTGGCACGCGCGCGGCGGGTGAAGTGGCCGAGTACAGCGACATCGACATGGTGGCACGCCGTGAGGGCGGCACCTTTGGCTTTACGCGAAAAGATGGCGAGCTCTACCCATGAGCGCGCCGCAGACATTCGGGCAGCGGGCCGCGAAGGCACTGATGCTCGCACCGATCATGGCCTATCGCTATACGTTCTCGGGGCTCGTCGGGGGCCATTGCCGCCATCTCCCGACATGCTCCGACTACGCGCGCGAGGCGATCGACCTGAACGGTGCGTGGCGAGGCGGTTGGCTGACGCTCGCCAGGCTCTGCCGGTGCAATCCTCTCGGCAGCCACGGGCACGATCCGGTTCCGGACCTGCGCAATGTGCACCATCCCTTCGCGCCATGGCGCTATGGCCGCTGGCGGATCGGTCGCGAGCCCCTAAATACGGGTGACGCGGCGAACGATTCCCGGTAAAAGGCGCCGCCTATACGTAGATTCCATCTTACCTGCGCCGGTACGCAGGAGTGAGAGGAGAGACACTATGATTTCCCTTAAGTTTCCGGACGGTTCCGCGCGCGACTTCGAATCCGGAGTCTCGGGCCTCGACGTTGCTGCCTCCATCTCCAAATCGCTCGCCAAGAAGGCCGTGGCGATGGCGCTCGATGGCACGGTGCGCGACATCTTCGATTCCATCGAAGGTGATGGGGAGATCCGCATCATCACGCGGACCGACCCGGAGGCGCTTGAGCTCATCCGCCACGACGCCGCCCATGTGATGGCTGAAGCGGTCCAGGAACTCTATCCCGGCACCCAAGTGACCATCGGCCCCGTGATAGAGAACGGGTTTTATTATGACTTCGCGCGCGAGGAGCCTTTTACGCCTGAGGACCTGCCGAAGATCGAAGCGAAGATGCACGAGATCGTCCAGCGCAATTCGCCATTCTCCCATGAAGTCATGGACCGTGATGCGGCGAAATCCATGTTTCGCGGCATGGGGGAGGACTACAAAGTCGAGCTGATCGATGCGATTCCCGAAGGGGACGACATCAAGATCTATTCGCAAGCCGAATGGTTCGATTTGTGCCGCGGGCCACACATGACGTCCACCGGCAAGGTCGGCAAGGCCTTCAAGCTTCAGAAGATCGCGGGCGCCTATTGGCGCGGCGACAGCAACAACCCGATGCTTCAGCGCATTTACGGCACCGCATGGGCGAGCGAGGATGACCTCAAAGCCTATCTCAATATGCTGGAGGAGGCCGAAAAGCGCGACCATCGGCGCCTCGGCCGTGAGATGGATCTGTTCCACTTCCAAGAAGAAGCGCCGGGCGCCGTGTTCTGGCACGCGAAGGGCTGGTCGCTGTTCCAGTCGCTGATCGGTTACATGCGCCGGCGCCAAGAAGAGTGGGGTTATGTGGAGGTGAACTCTCCCGACATGATGGAACGCACGCTCTGGGAGGAGTCGGGTCACTGGGAGAAGTTCCAAGAGAACATGTATACTGCCGAGACATCCGACGACCGGGTCTTCTGCTGCAAGCCCATGAACTGTCCCGGCCATGTGCAGATTTTCAAGAACGGTCTCAAGAGCTATCGGGACCTGCCCTTGCGCATGGCCGAATTCGGCAAGGTGCACCGGTACGAGCCCTCGGGTGCGCTGCACGGACTGTTGCGCGTGCGGCACTTCACGCAAGACGATGCACATATCTTCTGCAGCGAAGATCAGATTACCGAAGAGTGCGTGAAACTGAACGAGCAGGTGCTTTCCATTTATCACGATTTCGGCTTCGAAGATGTGCGGATCAAATTCTCCGATCGTCCGGAGAAGCGCGTTGGCGCAGACGAGGTCTGGGATAAGGCCGAGGCCGCACTGAAGCGCGCGGTGGAAGCAGCAGGCCTGTCCTACGAACTGAATCCGGGCGAGGGCGCATTCTACGGGCCGAAGCTCGAATATGTCTTGCGCGATGCCATTGGCCGCGATTGGCAATGCGGTACCATTCAGGTGGACCTCAATATGCCTGAGCGGCTTGGCGCGTATTATATCGGTTCGGACGGCGAGAAGACGGTGCCGGTGATGATCCACCGCGCCATGTTCGGTTCGCTGGAACGCTTCACAGGAATCCTCGTCGAGCATCATGCCGGACATCTTCCGCTTTGGCTTGCGCCAACACAGGCGGTTGTCGCCTCAATCGTTTCCGATGCAAACGAGTATGCCGAGACGGTGCTCGCGCGGTTGAAGGCGGCGGGCTTGCGGGCCGCGGCCGATCTTCGCAACGAGAAGATCAATTACAAAGTGCGGGAGCACTCCGTGGCGAAGGTGCCGGTGATCCTCGTTGTGGGCAAGCGCGAGGCGGAGGAGGGCACGGTGTCGGTGCGCCGGCTCGGCTCGCGGGAGCAACAGGTCCTTAAGCTGGAAGACGCGATTAAATTGATCGCCGGCGAAGCCGTGGCGCCGGATATGCGAAGAGACGGAAGCACCGCAGAGGCGGCCTAGCGGCTAGGCGGCTGCCGCTTAGCGTGAGGGCCGCAGCAAGACGCCGGGGTTCAGGAGTGGCGCGTTGGGATCGGCGGGCTTCGAGAAGCCATCAAATCCGCCGGGGCCCTCGCCTGCCAAGCCGCCCGTGCCGGGGCGTGGAGCCTCGGGCGGGTCGAGCAGGGCCTGAAGCTCTTCCGCCGACGTGGGGCCGTCTTCGATGGCCACCTCGATCTGCTTGTCATTGCCCGGTTCAATGGAGAACTTCCGAGTGTAAGCCTTATCGCCATATTCGGCGACCACAGCGTAGCTGCCGGCGGCGAGGATGTGCGTGGGCAGCGCGCCCGCATTCGATTTCACTGTGTCGCCTGCAGAGGTGAGGATCTGCCATTTCGTGTCGGCCACGGCCTCGCCGCCAAGACGCTGAACAAGACGGAAGGTGATCTTGGCGCCGGTATGCTTGATGGTGGCTTGCGTGATGCGCCCTGGCTCCACGGTGACGTTGACGCCCACATTGGCGTTCGCATCGCCGTAGACACTCTTTACATGATACGCACCAGCGTTGAGCCGAATGACACTATGAGGCTGGGCGTCAGCCAGGATCGTGTGGCGCGCACCGAACTGATCTTGCTCATCGGACTGAACGTCAAAACGCACAAGTCCTTCGGGGCACTCCTCACCGGTGGCCAGAATTGCCTGTAGGCTGAGCCCGCCCGTGTTGAGGACAAAGGTCTCATCGAGCGTGTCCTCATCCTCAACCTTGATCTTCTTGGTCAGGTTCGACAGGCCATAGGCCGCGTTGACCAGATACTCGCCGGGGAGCAGCGCCGCGGTGGGTGCCGCTTCGCGATGGGTGCTGATGAGCTCAAAGCCGCCGTCGGTCTTGGCCTTGGCGCTATAGACGCGCCAAATGAGCCCCGATTGCAATTTGGCTCCACCCTCGGTGACAAGCGCGTGGAAGCTTACCGGAACCGGCCGGGCCGGTTGGGTCTTGGGTGGTGCCGGTGAAACCGCAAGTTTGGCCGGTGCCGGCGCAATAGCAATAATGCCAGCGGTGTTGGCGGGGCTCGCCGTGCCCGATTTCAGAACAGCGGTTTCGCCGGGTTTGCCGCCGGGCACCATTGGCGGGGCCGCAACTCTGGGTATCGCAGTGGTCCTTGGGACGACCGATGTCGCGGGCACGGCTGCGGCGACAGGGGCAATAGGCGCGGCGGCTGCCGGCGGGGGGGCATCGATTGCGGCGAACACAGCGCTGAGAGCGGCCTTGAAACCCGCCTCGTTCGTGGCAGCCACAAATTTGCCGCCAGTCGTGGCCGCGATGCAGGTCAGCGGTTGGATGTCGTCCGGCTTGCCGCTCAGTCCGACAACGTGGATGCGTAGGTCTTTCGCCTGCTGCTTGAGCGTCTCAGCCATTGTGCAAAGATCCGCCTCGCAGGTGTCGCCACCATCGGCAATCAGGACGATGTTGAACGGCTTGCTGCCCTCCGACAGACCGGCGGCTTCGGTGATGGCCGCGCCAAGCGGTGCTTTGCCCACCGGCTTGATGAGGCTGAGGATCTTCTCTCGTGTCGTGTCACTCTTGAGAGCGCCCGCTTTCGCGATGACTTCGGTATCGCTACAACTGGATGTCTTGCGATTTCCGAATGCTACCAGTCCCAGCGCGCGCTTCTCGGCCTCGGAGGCGATCGTCGGTTTGAGGGCATCGCGGACGATCGCCATCTTTGACGTCGCCCCAATCGTCTCGTTCATGCTCTTGGAGGCATCGAGCACGATCACGGCAGATTGCGGATCGGGGGCAGGCGTAGGCAAATCTTCGGCGGCCGCATGCGCGGCGCCGAGGATAAGAACGGGCAAAAGCAACAGCTTGCGCACCGCGACGAACCTTCCCCACATGGCAATTGTCTTCCGATTCTCTATACGGCCTAGACCCTTAGTATAGGCCGTGCCTATAGGTCTCCCCCGTAATTTGAACGGGAATAAGGCCGATTTTTGGAACGTGGTGGCTGCGTACCTAAGCAAAGACCGGAAATTGTGACGATTGTGGTTTCGCGATATGCACGCTCGACTTCGTCAAACCGAAAGAACACATGTCAAATCCGACCATCGAACACCTTTTGACTCGCCGCTCGGTTTCCGCCAACGCTCTGAGCGACCCTGGTCCCGATCGTTCCGCCCTGGAGCAGATTTTGACCGCCGCGGCGAGAGTTCCAGACCACAAGAAACTCGTTCCATGGCGTTTCATTCTCTTTCAAGGCGATGCGCGTGAGGCATTTGGGCGCGTGTTGGCCGAGGCCTGCCAGGCAGAGGAGCCTGAGGCAAGCGCGTTTCGCCTCGAAATGGAGGCCAAACGTTTCATGCGGGCACCTGTGGTGGTGGCGGTCATATCGCGGGTGATCAAGTCGTCCCCCATCCCTGAGTGGGAACAGGTTCTCTCAGCCGGTGCGGCTTGCCAAAATCTGATCGTTGCCGCGAGTGCACTTGGGTTTGGCGCAAACTGGATCACCGAGTGGTATGCATTCAGCGAGCGTGTTCGGACGGCTCTTGGTCTTAGCGACGAAGAGCGGGTCGCGGGCTTTATCTATATTGGTACGGCCAAGGAAAAGCCCGACGAGCGGCCCCGTCCAGCGCTTGAAGAGATTGTTTCGGCGTGGAGACCGTGAGAGGAAAAAGCGTTGAAACGCATAGGCCCGCAACGCGCCACTTTGAATCGCCATAGGCTCTCTTTAGGGTAAGACGATGTTTTACGACGCAGTCGCCAATACGCATGGGCTTGAGTGGGACCCGTTCAAGGCTCTCGTCAGTCCAAGGCCGATCGGGTGGATTTCGACTCTCGATGCCAACGGTGTCGTCAATCTCGCGCCCTATAGCTTCTTCAACGCGGTCTCGACCGATCCGCATTTCTTGATGTTCTCCTCAGGTGGGCGCAAAGACAGTCAGTGCAATGCAGAGGAGAGCGGCGAGTTCGTCTGCTCACTCGCAACTTACGAGCTTCGCGATGCCATGAACCACACCTAACGGCATGTGGGCCCGGAAGTGGACGAGATGGCGCAGGCGGGGCTTAGCCCTGCGCCCTCGATGATCGTGGCACCGCCTCGCGTCGCCGAGTCGCCCGTGGCCTTTGAGTGCAAATATTGGCGGACTATTGAACTACCGGGCCCTGATGGCGGTCCGGGAACCCATGCCATCGTGCTGGGGCAGGTGGTTGGTGTGCATATCGACGATGCCGCGTTTGTGGACGGCAAGGTGGACGTCACCAAACTCAAGCCCATTGCGCGGCTGGGCTATCGGGACTACGCGGTGATTGACGAAGTCTTCGAGCTAACGCGCTCTCAATAGCCGAATTGCTCGGCGAGAATGCGCTCGGCGAGCGTATGGCCGGGATCGAACATCATGAAAATATCGATAGAGCTTGCTTCGCCAATTTCCACGGCGACGACATTGCGGAATTCGGTGTTATCGGCCACAGCGCTGACTGGGCGCTTCTCGGGCTCCAGTGCCTCGATCATGACTTTGGCATCGTTCGGGAGCAGTGCGCCGCGCCAGCGCCGCGGCCGGAAGGGGCTGATCGGGGTCAGCGCAAGCAGCGGCGCTGTGATGGGCAAGATCGGACCGTGGGCCGACAGGTTATAGGCGGTGCTGCCTGCCGGCGTTGCGACGAGAACACCGTCGCAGATCAGCTCATCCATGCGCGTGGTACCATCGACGGCGATCTTCAGCTTGGCAGCTTGATAGATCTGACGGAACAGCGACACTTCGTTGATGGCGAGAGACTCGTGCGTGGCTCCGTCCATATCGCGCACAGTCATACGCAAAGGGTGGATGACGTTGATCTCGGCCGCTTCCAAGCGTTCCTTGATCCGGTTTTCTTTATAGTCGTTAAGCAGGAAGCCCACAGAGCCGCGGTTCATCCCATAGATAGGAATGCGGCTGTGAAGGTGGGTATGCATGGTCTGGAGCATCAGACCATCACCCCCAAGCGCAACGATCGCGTCCGCCTCTTCTGGCGGCACGTTGCCGTAGCGCTTCGCGAGCGCTGCGAGCGCATCGCTTGCCTCGCGCGTCTCGCTGGAAACGAAGGCGATATTCTCAAAGTCTGCCATGTTCGCTCTGTTGCGCTTATCGCCCTTCATTGAAAGAGGGCACACTAAAGCTCTGGTGCTAAAGTCGCGCAAGTCTCTCTTTGGAAAGTAATCAGGTGTCTCTTTGGATGGTGAATGGGGAACGCAATGGAAGATACAGATCTGCCGGTCTTGATCTACTCGACTTTTCCGAGCCTCGAGGACGCCACGCGTGTGGGTGAGATGTTGGTCGCCGGTCGGCTAGCCGCCTGCGTCAACGCCTTTCCTGGCATGATTTCCATCTTTGAGTGGCAAGGCGTTCGTAAGAGGGCCGAGGAAGTAGCCGTGATCATCAAGACGCGGGCGGGACTGAAAGAGCACGTGATGGCGGAAGTCGAAAGATTGCACCCCCACGACGTCCCGGCGCTCCTCGTGCTGCCGACTGATGGGGGCAGCCCCGCGTATTGTACCTGGATCGCACGTGAGACGGGCGGTGGGAGAGCGTGATGGACTGCGTGCTTGCCATCGATCAGGGAACCACGAGTACCCGTGCCATTCTGTTTGATAAAGCCGGGCGTCCAGGGGCTTCGGCGAGTGTGCCTCTTGAGCAAATCTATCCGGCACCTGGCTGGGTCGAGCATGACCCAGTTGAGATTTGGCGTGCGGTGTGTGGGGTCTGCCGCTCTGTGCTGAGCCAGGCCGGGCCCGAAAGCGTTGCCGCCATTGGGATCACGAACCAGCGCGAGACAACCCTCGTTTGGGATCGTGCGACGGGGAGGCCCCTTCATAATGCGATCGTCTGGCAGGACCGGCGGACAGCGACCCTTTGCGCGGAGCTGGAGCGCGAGGGCTGGGGCTCACACATCACCGAGGCGACGGGCCTCCTGATCGATCCCTACTTCTCGGCGACCAAGCTCGCTTGGCTGCTGGCAAACGTGCCCGGTCTTGGCGAGGCAGCCGCGCGTAACGAGGTTTGTTTCGGCACGATCGACAGCTTTCTCCTGTTCAAGCTGACAGGCGGGGCTCTGCACGCAACAGATGCCACCAATGCGGCGCGCACGATGTTGTTCGATATCCAAAAAGGGGTTTGGGACGAAGCGCTCCTGGAGCGCCTCGGCATTCCGCATGCGCTCTTGCCCGAGGTTCGCGATACGCGGGGCGATTTTGGCATGACGGTCCCGGCCGCGTTTTGGGCATCACTTCCAATACGTGGTGTCGTGGGCGATCAGCAAGCGGCGGCCAAGGGACAGGCCTGCGTGCGGCCCGGCATGATCAAGGCCACCTATGGCACCGGCTGCTTCATCGTCGCCAATACCGCAGGCAGCAAGGCCCAGTCGACAACGCGCATGTTGTCGACGGTGCTCTCCCAGGAGAACGGTCTGCGGACCTTCGCGCTTGAAGGGGCGATCTTCATGGCCGGTGCCACGATCCAATGGCTGCGCGACACGCTCGGTTTGATCGTTGAGGCTGCCGAGAGCGAAACGCTGGCTCAAGACGCCGACTCAGACAGCGGCGTCTATCTCGTTCCCGCCTTTCAAGGTCTTGGTGCGCCAATCTGGGACGCAGGCGCGCGCGGTGCCATCGTGGGGCTGAGCCGTGCTGCCACGAAAGCCGACATCGTTGCTGCAGGCCTCGAATCCATCGCCTTTCAGACCCGTGACCTGCTGTCGGCGATGCGGAAAGACATGGCGGATTCTGGGATTGGCGCGAGAGACATCTTGCGGGTCGATGGCGGGATGACCGCCAATGGCTGGGCGATGCAAAGGCTCTCGGACATTTTGGGGGAGCGTGTCGAGGTGGCGCCGATCCCAGAAACGACGGCCCTCGGTGCGGCCTATTTCGCTGGCCAGGCCGTCGGCTTTTACGGCGACAATGCCGCGCTCGCGGCGACCTGGACCCCTGGGCGGGTCTTCGAGCCCAAGATGGAGGCCGCCCAGCGCGAGGCCCGCTATGCCGGGTGGCTTGAGGCTGTCGAGCGTGTCCGCAGCCGCGAAGCCTAGAATTCCCTCAAAAAGTCTCCACCGCGCGCGTTAACGCGTTGGGAATCCTTTCCAGGCAAGCTTGCGATCAAGGGTGAGGGCTGCGCGCCTTCCCCAAGCGTTTTTGTGCGTCTGCGTTGGAGTTGCCGGTGACCGCGAGACAGAGCGTTCTCAGTCAAGTCTCACAAAGCCTCGTCTCGTCCGGGCTTTACAGTAGGCCAGCGGCACTGGCCATGCTTGCCAAGCAGTTCGTGGGCTTCGGGCCGAAATTGCCCGACCCTGAAAAGGCGCTTCGCCAGCCCGAGGGGCTGGTTGGCCGTTGTCCGGAGCTCGACGTGCCGACGATGGTCGCAGCCTATGCGAAGGGTCTTTATCCGCAAGCCAATAAGTGGTGGGCGCCAGCCGAGCGTGCCGTTTCTTTTCCCGAGAATGCTTACATCTCTCAGCGCGTGTGGCGACTCCTTCAGACCCAGTCCTATGGCGTGACGTTCGATGCGGATTTTGCAGGCGTGCTGCGCGCCTGTGCCCCTGAGCCCGACTTGGCCGATGCATTCACAGCGCTGCACGAAGCCGGCTACGCGCATTCCGTTGAAGTCTGGGACCGAGCTGGGCGATTGGCAGGCGGCCTTTACGGCCTTGCGGTTGGACAAGCCTTTTTCTCCGAGACGATGTTCTCTCGTGAGCGGGACGCCGCGGGCGTTGGGTTTGTGACCTTAAGCTGCCACTTGCAGCACTGGGGCTTTTCACTCAATGACGGCAAGCGGATGCAGGGCCAACTGAGCCAGCTCGGCTTCGTGGTCGTGCCGAGATTTGCCTTCAACGGGCTTCTGTCCAAGGCTATTTTGGCCCCCAGCCGGGCCGGCGAGTGGCATGTGGAAACCGGACTCGACGCGGCGCGGTGGAATCCCAAATTCGCCGGTACGGGGAAGGCAGACGCACGCAAGAGCGATGCATTTTCATCGGCCTAGGCTTGGCCTGGAAAAGGCTTCTTGAGGCCTGCTGTGACCAAACGGTCAACCCTTTGGGCTATGGTTGGGGCATGAGTATCGCGGCGTCACCGCAAACTATGCGTACGGCTCGTGTTTTTGCTTGCATTGTGGTCCGCCGCGGCCATGATCGGTGCCACTACAACCCTCTGAATCCCCGTTAGGTCGTTGTCATTGCTTGCGAATTTGGCGTTTAAGCGCCCGCAAAATCTCGAATTTTCAACGCTTGGGCGAGATGCCATGGCGGGGACGATCTCAGCGATCGTCAACATCGCCTATTGTATCTCCTTCAGCGCGCTGATTTTCCAAGGCGCAATTGCTGCGGGCTTTTCGCTTGGGCTTGCCGCGCTCATCATGGGCACCGTGGTGACAGGCATTGTTGTGACGCTCACCACAACGCTCGTTCCTGCCGACGCGGGCCCTGATACGCCGGCAGTCGCCGTTATGAGTGTGTTGGCAAGCACGGTGGCGGCGGGACTTGCGGCGAAGGGCGCAGACGCTGAAACGATGGTGATCAATGTGATGGTCGCCATTACGGTCAGCACGTTTCTCACCGGTGCGCTTCTGTTCGGTATTGGCGGTTTGAAGCTTGGCCAATGGCTTCGCTTCGTACCCTTTCCCGTCATTGGTGGTTTCCTTGCCGCCTCGGGCTGTCTCCTGATCACTGGCGGTGTCGAGGTCATCATCGGAAACAATCTCACGCTGTCCCCATCGAGCTGGGTGGCTATTGGCGATGCCCGGTATGCGCCGCAGATTGGCGTTGGGCTCGTATTCGCGCTGTTTATCGTTCTGCTCAAGCGTTGGATGGACGACTTCCTGACACTGCCCATCGCGTTCATCGTCTTTCTGGTTGTGATGAACATAGTGCTGTTCGGGTTTGTCTCGGACGTCGAAACCAAGGCGCTTTGGTATTTGAAGGCGGTTGGCGCGCTTCAATTGTGGTGGCCGATCGAGGCGATCACCACGCACGACATCGATTGGGGCGTCATGGCCATGAGCAGCGCGGAGATCGGCGCGGTCTGTGGCGTGACCGCGATCTCGATGCTCCTCGACGTTTCGAGCCTTGAAGTGGCGCGGCAGAAATCTGCTGATCTGGACAAAGAGTTCCGCACCAATGGCTTGGCCAATGTGCTGGCCTCTGTCCTTGGTGGCGTGGCGGGCAATCTTTCGCTCAACAACAGCTTGCTGCTGCAACAAGCGGGCGCGGTCACGCGATTGAGCGGTGTATCTGTTGCCATTGTCTGTGGGCTTGTGCTGTTCGCGGGCGCCGATGTCGGTAGCTTTGTACCCAAGGCAATCCTTGGCGGGATGCTCGCCTATCTCGGGGCCATGATCTTGGTCGAAGCGTTGCTGCGCTCTCCGGCGCAGCGCTCGGGCACGGATCTTGGGCTCGCTATCGCCATTGCTCTGGTCATTCTGTATTTCGGCTATCTGGTGGGTGTTGTGCTGGGTGTAGTCGGTGCGTGCCTCATGTTTGCGTTGTCATACAGCCGTATCGGCGTGATCCGGCGGCATCTGACGCGCTATGAGCTGTCGAGCAGCGTGGATCGCTCGCCGGAGCAAACGCGTCTTCTGCAAGAGGAAGGCAAGCGCGTTCACGTGTTCTGGCTTTCGGGCTTCATCTTCTTCGGATCGTCCAACGGCCTGTTCGAACGCATCAAGGGTGTGATCGAGGGGCAGGAGGAGCGGCCCGTGGGCTATATCGTGCTCGATTTTAGCGGCGTGCAGGGGCTGGACACTTCAGCGGTCTTGAGCCTCGTCAAGCTGCGCAATTATTGCGAAGAGCGCGATGCGACACTGGTCTTCAGCGGCCTCAGCGAGGCGATGCACGCAGCATTCCAAGGGGCGGGCTTCTTTGGCGCGGACCGGCCTCATCAGGCCTTCGCGACCCGCAACGACGCGGTTGAGTGGTGCGAGGATATGGTGCTGCTCTATCACGAGGTGGGCGAGGCCTCGTCCCATACATTCGAGAGCTGGCTTCAGACCGAGCTTGGCGGTGAGATTGCGTTCGACCGCATCGCGCCCTTTATGGAACGGCAAGAGTTGGAGAGCGGCGTTGTTCTCTTCCGGCAGGGTGAACCGTCGGATTCCGTCGTGTTTCAGGCATCGGGGTGCATTGCCATTACCATCGCCGGTGAGTACGGACGTTCCATCCGCTTGCGGCGCATGCTTGGTCACACTGTGGTGGGGGAAATGGGATTCTACCGCGATGTGCCGCGCGGCGCGAATGTGGTCGCCGAAGAATCGAGTGTCGTCTACATCCTGACCCGAGCCTCGTTCGACCTGATGCAGGAAAAAGATGCTGCTGCTGCTGCTGCGCTCCACAAACTCATCATCCGGTTGCTCTCCGACCGTCTAGAATTCGCGAACCGCGAAATCTCGGCGCTGCATTAGCGCAACGCCCAGACAAGAACAGCCACGATGCCAATATAGGTCAGCCCGTGAAGAAGCTGGTCTGTGCCAAGCGCATACCAGTAGCCCTTCGATTGCGGGGTGAGGCCAAACCGGCGACCAAGCTGCTCTTTCGCCCAATCCACATGATAGTGGATAAGGAACTCGCCGAGCGCGATCCCCAAAGCGAGCAAGAGGGAGGCTGGTGCTAGCACCAGGTAGACAAGGGGTGTGAGGGCGATGTGAATGCCGGCGTGGAGCAGCCCGCCCGGATGGCCGTAATTGCCCTTGTTGCAATACTGATAAGCCGTTTGAAGAAAGAAGTCGGCGGCCGTGTGCTTCACTATCAGCACAGCGACCGCGACAAGAATGAGAATGGCTAATTCTGGCATGACCTAGTTCGGCAGGCCGACTTTCGATGAGTGGGCTTGCAACACAAGGGTGAGGGCTCCGAATGGGCTATTTTGACATGGCTTGGGCGGTGCCGTCCCAATCGTCCGGAGGCGGGGTTTCTTTGAACGAAGCAATTCGTTCTCCATAAAGCGCATAGAGGTGTTTCAACTGCGGCCCGCCTAATGTCTTGCACTCAAGGCGGAGTGCTTCTGCGCCGTCCCAGTCCCTATTCCGGTAGTAGGACAGAAACGCCTGATGCTTGGTGTTGAGCGCCATGAATGCCTCGCTTGTCTTCATGGTTTCATCGCCCAATAAGGCGAAAATGCGGGTTGCTTCGGTCTTTCCCTTTACCTTCAAGAGGTCGAGTTCGAGAAAGGCGAACTTGTCCGCGCGTGTCGTCGTTTCCTCGCCTACGATTGTGACGATGTCGTAGGTCTTCGATTGGCCCTCGAGCCGCGAGGCAACATTCACATTGTCGCCGATCACTGAATAATCGAAGCGAGTCTCCGAGCCGAGATTGCCCACGCAGCAAATACCCGTGTTCAGACCGATACCGATCTTGACGGGCTTGTAGGTCCGTCCCGTTTCTTCTGCACTCTGCCGCCAGTGCTCATTCAGCGTGGTCATCTCGTCGACAATGCGAAGCGCTGCGGCGCAGGCATGGCTTGGATGATCGGGGTCGTCGAGGGGGGCGTTCCAAAACGCCATCAATGCATCGCCCATGAATTTGTCGATGGTCCCTTGCTCATCGAGGATGATGTTACTGAGCGGTGTGAAGAGCTCGTTGAGAAACCGAGTCAGCTCTTCCGCATCGAGCCCCTCTGAGATCGTCGTGAAGCCGCGCACGTCGCTAAAGAGCAGCGTCATGTCACGGTTTTCACCGCCGAGCTTCAGCCGGTCCGGCTCGTCGGCCAAGCGCTCGACTAGAGCTGGCGCCATATAATGGGAGAAGGCATGGCGAACGCGGTTACGCTCACGTTCGGTTCGCAGGAATACAAAAGAAGATCCCGTAAGATAGATCGCGGTGAGGGCGATGGTCGGGTAGACCGGATCGACGAGCCAGCCCAAATTGTTGAAGGCATACCAGGACATCCAGGCAACGGATCCGATGGCAAGTGCGCCAACGACAGCACTGCCGAGTGCACCCGCACGATAGATCAGAATGGCAATCAGAATGCCGAGCAGAAGGATGTAGAGAAGCTCCGCAGGCGTTGCGAAGTCGGGACGCAGCAGATAGGTGCCGCGGATGATCTGCTCCACAGCCTGTGCGTGGAGCTCGACACCGGGGACGGAGGCTTCGAGCGGCGTTGCCCGCAGGTCGAATAGGCCCGCTGCGCTGGTTCCGATCAAGAGGATGCGGCCGGCGATTTCCTCTTCGCCGATTTCTCCGTTCAACACTTTCCACGCGGGAATGTAGCGTTCGCGTGTTTGCGGCGAGAAGTGCAACCACATCTGGCCGTTCGCGTCCGTCGGGATTTCAAAGTCACCCACACGAACCTTCACGATCCCCGTTTTTTCGCCGAACGCTTTCTCGCCGCTCGCGCCGGACGATTTGACCACATAGGTCGAGGCCCCTTGCGCGAGCCGCAGCACGTCCGCTGCAAACGAGGGGTAGAGCGTCTCATCGATGGTCACCAGGATCGGCATCCGGCGGATGATCTGGTCGTACTCCGGAACCCAGTTGAGAGCCCCCAATCCGAGCGCGGGCTCCTGGAGTTTTTTCAAGTTCGAGGTCGCGCCGGGATAATGGGGTGCGAAGAGCCGAGGATCGTCCCCACCATGGGCGAAGCCGGCTTTGGATTCCGGCAATTCGGTCTGCGTGTAGGGGGAGGCGATAAAACCCATGACCACGGGTGCCGTGCGGACGGTGTCGGCGAAAATCTGATCGTTGGAGGGGAGTTTATCGAGCTCACTCTTAAGCTCCGCAGTCAGGTCCGACTGAGGCCAGAACTGCATGGCATTGGCCGGCGACATCCGGTCGGACTCGGGGAACACCATATCGAACCCGATCGTCGCGGCCCCGCCATCGCGCAACTTGGCGACAAGGTCGCTGAGCACAGTGCGTGGCCAAGGCCATTGGCCCACCTGTTTCAGAGATTCCTCGTCGATGTCGACGATGCGAACCGGAATTTCGGGATCGAACTGAAGTGGCGACAAGCGCTGGTAGGAGTCAAAAACAAGGGATCTCAGCCGTGCCACGGCGTTTGGGTCCCAGACGCGAAGCGCCAACGACGCCAAGATCACCGTCCCCACAATGAGGCTATAGATAAGGCGTGGACCCATCCCGCTCGTCTTCTGTGACTTGATGGCCGGGCCACGGCCGGCGGCGGGCAGACCCTATCTGCTCGCGCGGCCCTGTCAATCGGGCCAGCGCATAGCGCGCGGGCTCATTGCGTAAAAAACGACCCGGCTTCGCACGACAGCCGGTGGCTAGTCGTCAAACCATTCCGGCCGCATGTTACGCCAAACGGCCTCAGTCTCGAAGTCGAGCTTGGGATCGAATTTTTGTTTGGCAGTCCGCCTTTTGGTGGTTGCCGGTTGGCGCTTCACAGCCTGGGCCTCATTGGCATAACGGGGTGAGCCCTCAACCCAACGTACCTTGTTCCGGTCGGCCATGGCGGGGTTCGCGTTCGTGGCAAGGACAGCCAAGCCAAGGACGATGCCAAAGACGGAGAGGGTCAGTTGTTTCAGTATTTCGATCATTTTCTAGAATCCTCCGGGAGGCGAACGGTCGCCGATTGCCGGTGCGTTGCTCTCCACTATGTGGTGGCTCTTGACCAAACGATCAATGAGGGGTGGGGGAGGCGCGCAGACATGGCCCAGGCCTGCTCGTGCTTGGGGCCCATCAATAACGCAGTGTTTATCGCGAGGCTGGTCCGTTTGCTCTAAATTGGAAGGGTGGAAGCGCACCAAACCCGCCTTTCCGGTGGTCAATGTCATGGGGTGCTTTATGGTAGAGACTCTGTCGGACGGAGAGAAACAGTTCGATCTATGCGGACAACCGGTCTCATTGTTCTGGCGATGGCATTTGCCGGGGCTGCTCTGACGCAAGTCTCAGACACCGCGCGGGCAGGACGGTGGTTCCCGGAAGTCGACAATCCCTATTGCGAGATCACGACCTACAAGCTTGGCGGTGTGTCGGAGCTCGCATCTTCGTTGCTGGACCGCCGAGGTCGCCCGGTGATCATTGTCAACGGTATGACGCTGCGTGCGCAGCCTGAGTACAGCAAATTCTTGCTGGCTCACGAGTGCTGTCACCACAAGCTCGGTCATGTGGCCAGACTCAGGAAGGGCCTGGGTCATGTCGGCCCCCAGTCGTTCCTCTACATTGCGCCCGAGTTGAAGCGCTTGGAACTCGATGCCGATTGTTGTGCCGTTAAGCTCTTGCGGGAGCGGCACGAAAGCGGCGGGATTGAGGCAGGCGCGCGCGCGATGGGGGAATTTGGCAACAAGCCAACC
The DNA here is from genome assembly GCA_942491645.1 of uncultured Alphaproteobacteria bacterium. Classification (GTDB taxonomy): domain Bacteria; phylum Pseudomonadota; class Alphaproteobacteria; order Rhizobiales; family Methyloligellaceae; genus Methyloceanibacter. The sequence continues at coordinate 363,018 of CALOBK010000008.1, forward strand.
GGCGCGTATTACCCCACCGGCGTGGAGCGGATGGAGAAAATACGAAGCTGTGCGCAGCTTGACCCATAAGCCTTTGCGCGCGGGCACATTGAACGCCATATCTTAGGGTGTTGCAGTGGAGAGGGGCAGTCGGAGCTTTTCGCCAGCCACCGACGTTTCGACTTCAAACGACCAAGAGGCAGCGGTGACACCGCACGCGGCACGATCAGACTGGACGATTGCGAGGGCCCGGTTCGGGCGCTGGATTGCAGGTGTGTTTTGCGCCGCTGGCCTTCTTGGCGCAGCCATCACCCACGCGCTGGGCGCGCCATCACTTCGCGTCTGCGCTGACCCCGACAACATGCCGTTTTCTAATGACAAAGGCGAGGGTTTCGAGAACAAGCTCGCCGCACTCGTTGCTGAACAGCTCGGACGAAAGCTCGATTACTCGTGGTTCGCCGAAAAGACGGGTTATGTGCCCAACACCATGGGCAAGGATGCTTGCGATCTCGTCATGGGCTATGCGCAAGGCACCGGCCTGATTGAGGATACCAATCCATATTACTACGCCTCTTACGTTCTCATCACGCGCGCGGACGCCGCCGAACTGATGGGCGTTGCGTCCTTGTCGGACCCGCGCTTGAGGACGAAGCGCATTGGCTTTTTCGCACGGACTCCGCCTGCTAGCATCCTGGCGATGCAAGGCCTATTAGGAGCGGCCAAGTCCTTTGAAACGCGGTCAGGCGACAGCCAGTCGAAAGCGGCCGAGGCGATGATCGGGGAGATTGCGTCTGGCACGCTCGATGCAGGTATTTTGTGGGGGCCAGTTGGCGGCTATTACGCCTCCCGCGCGGGTGTCCCGCTCACGGTTGTCCCGTTGGTCAAAGAGAGCACGGGACCCGTTACGTTCTACGGCATCACCATGGGCGTGAGGCCGAATGAGCCTCAGTTCAAGCATGAGATCAACAAGGTGCTGGCCGAGAACGCGGACGAGATTGCCACGATCCTTCAAGAGTACGACGTACCGGTTCTTGACCAAGAGGGTGGCATCGTTGCGCCAGGCAAGTCTGGCGCAGGTCAATAAACCTTACATCTTGCAGGTGCTTTCCGGCTCGTCGATGCCGAGCGTATCGACTTCGATCTCCGGGTGGCTTGCATGCGGAAAACCCTTCTGGGGCGACACTGACACGGGAACCTTCTCGGTCGCGATCAGGATCGGCTGACGGAACTGGCCGTCCCAAGGGCGGAACTGTTGCTTGATGCCTTTGAACGGCGCCAATTGAAGTTCGGGGCCGTGAATGAAGGCCGAAACCGTTGCGAAGTCGTTGTCGGGGTTGCGAGTCACGGCCTCGCCAATGGTGCGTGTTGCGACATACGCCATATGATCGATCGGGAGTGTGAGCCGTTTGAAACGCTTGTGGAAATTATTGTTGGCTTGAGTGGCGCCCCATTTCTCGTGTCCGGGGCTCCAGGTCGTCGCCGTAAGGCCTGTTGTGCCTGCCACGATGCGCGGCTGGCCGCCACCGCGATATGGCAAGAGCGGTCCGAAGAGCTGCGTTTCGTCGGCCACCATAATCACATCGTAGTCCGGGGCTGGCACAACGCTCTTGTCCGCGCTCGCTTCCTTGTGCGGCCCCGCCGGCGGGATCGGTCCCACGCCATCACGGCGTCCGCCGGACACGTCCACATATTCGCGCACATCCACGATGTTGGCACCAAAGCGTTCCGCCGCGCGTGTCACCGCGTCCCGATAGGCGAGGTCAGCGTCCGTTGAGCCATGCACGACGAGCCAGTTTTTCCAATCCATCTTGACGAGATACTGGGCGAGCGCGTCGGCCAGCATGAAGCGATCGGGCACCACATGCATGACGTTGGCGCGGCAATTCTCCTGACGGAGCGACACGTCCTCCGCGCGGATGTTGAACAGGAGAATGTCTTTGTCTTTGGCCCAGTCGGCGAGCCTGACAAGCGTCGGCGCCGACGCATCCACGATGATGTAATTATGGCCGTCCTCGTAGAGCTTTTTCAGCCCCGCGAGAGCGTCCTCCGGTGACGATGTGGTCTCCACGTCGAGACCGTATAGATGGCCCACGAACCGACCGCCTGCATTGTTCTCCTTGATTCCCATTTGGGCGCCCGCAATTCCAGCGTCCTCCGGCTCTATATCGAGGCGGGAGGCGGGCTGGGGTGCGGCAACCTCTTCGCGCAGGAAGCCGATATCGATCGGCGTCATCTCGGGCGATTGGGGGACTTGAATAGCGAAACCGCCATCGCGCTGCTTTGAGGGCGCGGGGGTGTCCGCAGCGAATGCAGGTGCCGCGACGAGAAACAGAGCGGAAGCTAGCAGAATTGTGCGAACACGCAGGCTCGATGCAGTGACAATGCGCATAACGGGTCCTTGATGGGTCCTTGGGCGCCGGTCTTGCGTTTCCTCAAAACCCTAAATTGACCCTCGCCGGCGATTTCCAGAGAGCCATTCGCGTGTTTTCACCATGGTACCGATATGAAAATGGGCATTGCAAGGTAGAAAAGCTGACGGGAAATTTTGCTAGCACAATTTACCCTGGGCCAGAGGGGCTGGTCTCCACGCTAGTGGCGTCTGCAGCAAAGTCACAATGGGTACCGCGGTTGGCGAATCGGCCCGTGCCCCCTAGGATCGATGCGCAACCAGTAGGGGAGCGGCTATGCAATTCTCAGCAAGTTCGGTCATTCAGTTTGGCTGGGAGACGTTCAAGAAACGGCCCTGGTTTTTCATCGGTGCGGCGGCTGTCTTGGTGCTCCTCTACGCCGTTGCTGGCGCTATCACGGGCGGGGTCAATGCCGCCTTCGGCGGCTCGTCCGGCGACGAGACCCTTGCGGGGAAACTTGTCAGCTATGCCCTCGGTGTGTTGATCAGCATGGGCGCCGCGGCATTTTTTCTCGCCGCCCATGATCGTCCTGAGACGGTCGAGCTCGCTGCACTCTGGCACCCCCAGCCATTCTGGAAATATTTGGGAACCTCTCTCCTTGCCACATTGGCGGTGGGCATTGGGCTTCTGCTGTTCATCGTCCCGGGCCTTGTCGCCATGGTGTTGTTCATGTTCTCGCCATTCCTGGTGATTGATCGCGACCTTGGTCCCATTGAAGCGCTGAAAGAAAGCGTGCGCCTGACCGAAGGAAACAGGTGGCCGCTTCTGGGCTTCCTTCTTCTTCTGATGCTGATCGTTTTGGCCGGTACGTTGGCGCTCGGTGTAGGTCTGCTGGTGGCCATACCAGTCGTGAGCCTTGCAATGGTCCATGCCTATCGGCTGATGTCGGGTGGAGCTGCGCAGGGCGCACCAACGGATGCGCGGCTCAATAATTGAGCCGACCGTGCCGGGACCTCTTGGAGAACGCCCTAAGGGCAGTTCGCTGCCCTTAGGGCTACTCCGCTGGGACCAGGGGATCGCTGTCCGCTTTGTCCATTTGAGCGGCGTTGCGCGTATTGCGATAGACGAACTCCGTCGCAGGCCTAGCCGCTTCGTCTTTGCCTAGCTTCACCATTTCGGCGTGATAGGGCGAGAGCGAGCATGCGGGATCGGTGTTTCGCGGATCTTTCGTGATGGCCATAGCTTGGCAGCGGCAACCGCCAAAATCGACTTCGCGGAAAGCGCAAGACTTGCACGGCTCTTTCATCCAGTCCGTGCCCCGGAAGGCGTTGAATGCATCTGAGCCGATCCAAATCTCGAGCAGTTTCTTGTCCTTCACAGTGTCGAACTCAAGCTCGGGAATGCTCTCCGCCGCGTGGCAGGGAAGGACCTTGCCGGCGGGCGTGATATTCATGAAACCTTTGCCCCAGCCACCCATGCAGGGCTTTGGCCGCTTGGCGTAATAGTCCGGCACGACCATATCGATTGTGAGCACACCTTTCAGGCGCTCGCGGGCCGCCTCGACATATTCTATCGAGGCTAACGTTTCCTCATAAGTGGGCAGGAGCGCCGAGCGGTTGACGAAGGCCCAGCCGTAATACTGCGCGTGCGCGACTTCCAGGCGCTGTGCGCCGAGCTCGACGGCCATGTCGATATAGCGCGGCACGTTGTGGATGTTGTGGCGGTGGATGGGCGCATTGATCGTGAGGGGCATGCCAAGTTCGGTCACCCAGTGCGCGACCTCCAGCTTCTTCTTCAGCGCACCAGGATAGGCGCCAATACGATCTGCGCCCGCTGGGTCGACGTCCTGAAATGAAATCTGAACGTGATCGAGCCCGAGCTCCTGCAATTTCTCGAGGCGCTCGCGTTTCAGATTGACGGCCGCCGTGATGAGGTTCGTGTAGAGGCCCGCGTCGGCTGCCGCCTTGACGATCTCTTCGAGGTCCTTGCGGGCCGTGGGTTCGCCGCCGGACAGGTGAATTTGAAGAATGCCCATTTCGCCGGCCTGGCGCATGACCGAGCACCATTCTTCCGTGGAGAGCTCGTTCTTGACACTCTCAAGCTCGACCGGGTTCGAGCAATATGGACACTGAAGGGGGCAGCGATGGGTGAGTTCCGCAAGAAGACCCACCGGGGACACGGCGCACAGTGCGGCAGCCTCGTCCTCACCGCCAACGACGCCAGCGGTCGGCTCGTCGTCAACGGCGATTCCGTCAACGTGTGCGTCTATTTTGAGGTCCTCGGTCATCTCTCTATCCTTTGATGTAACCCTTGTCGGCCAGGTCTTGCAGCAACTCTATTACGTCTTTGGCGATCACGTCGGCGGGAGCCGAATACTCCTTGGCAAGGTTCGCGGCGATGTCCTCAACGGTGCGTTCTCCATCGCACAGTTGCAGCACGGAAACCGCGACTTGGTCCGGAGTCAAAATCCGCTCCGGCGCTAAAAGCACCCACCGGTCACGTCCCGCATCATGCCGAAGCTTCAGATAGCGCGGCATGATCGGTTTCGTGTTGCCGTCGACGATAAGCCGTGTGGCGCTTCGTGTTTCCGTCATTAGGCTTGGTCCGGCACGAAGGCTCCGGGCGGAACCATGCCAGGATCGACATAGGCGAGGTAAAGCGCATCAAGCTGCGCCCACAACACATGAGTCTTGAAGCGCAGCGCGTCGAGGACGCCTTGTTGCGCTTCAGGCGTGCGCGCGTTCTGCTTCACATATTCGAGTGCGAAGTTCGCATCGCGCGGGGCTTGCGTTAGGCGGCGCTTGAAGTACGTCATCACGTCGTCGCCGATAAAGTCGTAATTCTCCAGCATGCCCGAGATACGCTCCTTGTGGATGCTTGGCGCGAACAGCTCGGTGAGCGATGAGGCCACGGCTTCCACAAGGGTCTTGTCCCGCACAAAGTTCACATAGGCCTCAACGGCGAAAACCGTCTCGGGCAGGGCGCCTTTGCGGGAAATCACATAGTCCCGGTCGAGACCAAGACCGTCGGTGAGACCGAGCCAGCGTTCGATGCCGCCTTCGTCCTCGCCGTAGCCATCGTGATCCATGATGCGGTGCAGCCATTCGCGGCGCAGCTCGCGGTCGTGGCACCGGCTCATCAAGGCCGCGTCCTTCCGCGGGACAGCAGACTGGTAGCAATAGCGATTCAGCGCCCAGGCCTGAACCTGCCCCTTGTTGAGCTTGCCGCCATGAAGAAGCTTATGGAATTGGTGCTTGTCGTGATATTGCGCGGCGCCGATCGCGCGCAGCTCTTCCTCGAGTTCCTCGGGGCTCATAATCTTGGTCACGGGTTTCCTACCTCAATCTCAATCGCAGCGTTGCCGGAGGGTCCTGCCGCGATGCGCGGCGGCCTCGTCAATTGCGAATCCTCGAACTGTCTTCGATCAGCAGCGCTTCTTCCCGGCGCCTAAAAAACGCTTTCTACCATAGTGATACATGGTGAGGCTAAACGAGAAGTCCATTGGTTGTTCATGAACACCGGCTTGAAACCGGATTAAGAACATCTGAAGCGGAATACCCCGTTTCGCGGGAGCTCGCGCATGATAAGTGTTAGTCAGAGTTTTCGTTCAGAATATCAACAATTCTTATTGCTAACGGTTTCACCACGATGGTCTCCTTAAGACAGCTGCGCTATCTCGTAGCGCTCGCGCGGACGCGTCATTTCGGCCGAGCGGCGAAAGACTGCGCGGTGAGCCAGCCGGCGCTTAGTATGCAGATCAAGGAGCTTGAGGACGAACTCCAGCTCAGCCTGGTGGAGCGCCGGAAGTCCGGTATCAGACTGACGGAGAAGGGTGAGGAGGTTGCGCGCCGGGCGCGGACCGCTCTCGCCACGGTCCGGGATCTGGTGGACTATGCGAAGGGGCAGCAGGGTGTGCTCGCTGGTGTCCTCAAGCTCGGAGCGATCCCATCTATCGCGCCATATTTGCTGCCAGCCGCCTTGCCTGCGCTGCACCGGCGTTTTCCGGCGCTGTCCTTACAGTTTCGCGAAACAATCACCGAAACGCTCGTACGCGAACTTGTCGGCGGCGATCTGGACGTTATTCTCGTTGCTCTGCCGATCGACGGTCCGGATGTGGAGACTCACCATTTGTTCGACGATGCGTTCATCCTGGCGACCAAGGCCACGCCCGAAAATGCGAACCTCAAGTCCGCAACGCCCGATATGATCCTTCAGGATCAATTGCTCCTGCTGGAGGAGGGGCATTGCTTGCGCGATCAGGCACTCTCATTTTGCCATATGATGACGCCGGATGCGCGCGAGAGCTTCGGCGCTTCAAGCCTTTCCACCATCATGCAGATGGTGGTCAACGGCTACGGCATCACCTTGCTGCCGGACATGGCGGTTTCGATCGAGGCCCAGCGCAGCGAGGGTCTTCGGCTCTTGCGGTTTGCTGCGCCGGAACCCAAGCGGGAAATCGGTCTTGCTTGGCGCAAAAGTTCGCCGCGAAAGTCCGAGTTCATGCAGCTCGGCGAACTGCTCAGCGATGTTGTGCCCGCCGCGCCAAAGGTGCACAAAAATGGAGACGGACGACGCTAAGCACCCAACTTTCTCTCCTGATGGCGGCGCTTCTCTTTGCACGGGCGGGGTTCGTGCGCGTGTCGCGTCCGGTCTCGGACTTCTATGCAGCAGGTCGGCTGATGCCGGCGTTCCTCAACAGCATGGCAATTGCCGGGTCGAGTGTGGCGGCGCTTGCGTTCGCCGGTGCCTCTGGGGCGGTTGATTTCGACTGGGAAGGGGTGAGCGTCCTTCTTTGCGGCGTGGGGGCCGGTCTCATTGTGGCGGGTCTGGTGGTCGCGCCTTACTTGCGGGCCTATGGAGGCTACACGCTTCCGGATTTCCTCGCTGAACGCTTTGGCGGGGAGACCATGCGACCGCTTGGCATTCTTGGCGTGATCCTCTGCTCGTTTCCGGCCCTCGCGGCGGTCTTACTCGCCTTCGGTCTTCTGGGGCAGGCTGTGTTCGCGCTGCCGCCGGGGATCGGCGTTGCGGCCGGCTGTTTGCTGATCTTCATGGCAACACTGATCGGGGGCATGCGATCGCTGAGCCTCTCGCAGCTCGCCTATTACATGGTGATGCTTCTAGCCGGGCTCGTGGCCGTTCTGGTCGTGCTCTGGCAGACCGGGACTTTGGTCGCCCTCGATGCGATGGTGATCGATGAGGTGGCGCCAACGCTTGGCGGGAAGGCATTCGCGCAGACGAGCCCTATCAACAGTTTCGCGCTTCTGTTCTGTCTGATCACAGGGATCGCATCCTTGCCGTATCTCTTGATGCGAAGCTTTACCGCGCCTGCACCTGAAGATGCGCGCCTCGCCTTCGTGGGCGCGCCTGTTTTCGTTCTGTTGCTGTGCGGGGCGGCGCCGGCTCTTGCCGCACTCTACGAAGCGGCCTCCGTTGCCGCAGCCGATGTGTTGTCGATGATCAGTCAAGCAGTGTTGGTGGTGGGCACGATCGCGGCGCTTCTTTCGACGGGGGCGGCACTCGCATTGTCGATCGGCAATGTGTTCTCCTACGACCTCTATTTTAAGAGCTTGCGACCTGAGGCCCCGGTGAGCAGGCAGCTTCTCTTAGCGCGCCTCAGTGTGATCGTCGTTACCGCCTTGGCGAGCGGAGCCGCATTGGCCTGGCCGAGGGGGTTCTCATGGGCACGGCAGCTGCGTTCTCACTGGCGGCAAGCGCATTCCTGCCCGTTCTTGTGCTCGGGCTGTGGTGGAAGCGGCTCAGCAGTGATGCCGCGGTCGCGGGCATGATCGCGGGGCTCGTGATCTGCCTCTACTACATGGTGGCCCCCCATACGATCCCGTTCCTCTTTTACGATTCGTCGAGTGTCTTGTCGGACGCAACCCAGGCGCGAGCCGCCGCCTATGAGGCCTTGCGTCACGACTACTATGTGGCGAGAGATCCTGCGTCTCAGGCGGTGGTCTTTGCTCAATGGCAGGCCTCGGTGCGCCCGATCGCCAATTGGCTCGGCGTTCACGGAGCGTTGGCTGGCGTTTTCGCCGTACCCGTTGGCTTTCTCGTCACGATCCTTGTGGGCGCGTTCACGTCCGCGCCGTCCAGGGATGTGCAGAGTTTCGTCGAGGCCCTACGGGTGAAGGCCGCCGCGCAGGCTGGCTAGTTCGAAGAGCTGGTTATTGCTGGCGGGGGCGGTCCACCTAGTAGACGGAAGCTGTCGCGGAAGCTCAACGCGTCGATGCTCTTGGCGTGTTTCTTCGGCCCAGCCGAGATGATCATGTAGATGCGGTCGCCATTGGCAACGAGCGTGATCAGGTGATTGAGCTTGCCCCGATCGTCCTCGGCCTTGGCCTCAAAGCCAGGGCGCCCGTTGATCTTGATCGGTGTTTTGGTGCGCACCTTCGTGTCGCTGCCTTTGGCGTAGGCATCCACAACTTTTTTGAAATAGTCCTGCTTGGGCGGGTTGGGCGCGCGGCCTTCCGGATACTCGAACACGACGACACAGTAGACGGTGTCCTTGCCGGTCTTCACTTTGTAGTCGTGCTGAAGCAGGGGGTTCTGGCCTGCAACGGGTGTGCTGACGGGCTTTGGCCGCTCCGTGATTCCTGGAAACGAAGCTACGAAGCCGTGGTCGGAGAAGTGGAACTCCCGCCACCGCGGGTCTTCAGGAACGCTTCCTGCGTCCGCCGCATCTTCGGCGTAGACAGATCCCGTGGAAATCAGGGTCGCAAGCGCGGTGCCTAGCGTGGCCACGGCGATCAGGACATAGACGCTGCGTGTGAGACGTCGAAGAGACATCGCCAATCCTCAAAGAAATAGATGCATGATTGAAAGAAGCCGTGGACCATAAAAAAGTGGCGACCGCAAGAGGCAACGGTGATGTCGCTCCACATTGTCGCCTTCTAACAAGGCCTAGGCTGTCTCCGCGCAGAAGGCCAGAGCCATTGCTGCGAGAACTTTGCCAAGCCTGCGACGCATCGGTTGCAAACCGCAGCCTTTCGGGGCCCGCTTGCCAGCGTGAGCCGATGCTCATTCCTTAGTTTTGTCGGCATCGTACCAGCGGAGCCGGGCCAGACCTCTCACACTAGGTCGCGTCGTTGCCCAAGGCCCGGCGATACATGGCCTCCACATCTTGCTTCAGAGCGCGCCGGGATTGAGCCCGCAAATAGAGCATGTGACCGCCTGCATAGTTTTGGATCTCAATGGGACTGACTCCCTTCAGCGGCGGAAGTTGTCCGACGAGATAGACGGGCACCGAGTAAGGTGTGATGAGGTCGGTGTAGCCTGAGGCGATGAACACTTCGAGGTCGCGATTGGCCGCGCGTGCGTCCTGAATGTCCTCGATGACCCCGGCATAGCCTTGTCGCGTCGGGCTCGTGCCGTAGTCCCATTTGCCGCTAGCCTTCCTGTTCAGCAGTTCGAAGCTTTCGTCGGTCTTGTAGTCCAAGTCTTCCTGAGCGTAGCGCACGAAAGCCGAAGTCCAGAGCGGCGCGGTGGCATCGAGCACGGGATCGGGGCCACGCGGCCACGCACTCGATGGGTGCGGGTCGGGTCCGCTGACGCTGCCGTCATAACGGCTCAAGAGCTGGCCGCCGGCACGGTCGAATTCCTTGATGAAGAGAGATGAAGGTATGCGGGCGAAATACTGCTCCACTTTCTTGAGCGGCAAGCCCGTGAGTTCCGCGACTTTGCCGCTTGCTGTTTCTCCGCCGTTCTCAATGCCTGAGGCAAGGGCCATAAGATAGTCGGTCATGGCGTAGCGCTCGACGTCTGCCAACGCCGCCTTGAGCCCGTCACGCGTATCGATGCCGTCGCGCTCCATTTTCACCGCGGCATAAGAGGGCAGGCTCAGCGCCCATGGCAACGGATAGAAATCATCGCCCGATAGAAGCGCGAATTCGAGCGCTGGCGAGACAAGGACAATGCCGTTTGGTGAGACACCGCCTGTCTTCTGTAGGCGCCGTGTGATCAGAGCCGCGCGGAAACCGCCATAGCTTTCGCCCGCGATGAAGACTGGGGAGGCCATGCGGCTGTTTTTGGTGAGATAGAGACGGATGAATTCGGCGAGGGACTCAGCATCCTTCTCAACGCCCCAGAAGTCAGACTCGGATTTGCTGCCCGTCGCACGGCTATAGCCGGTTCCCACGGGGTCGACGAAGACGAGGTCCGTAAAATCGAGCCAACTCGCATCGTTCGCTACGAGGCGCGGCGGGGGTCCAATCAGTGCGCCTGTCTCCGTCGTCTCGACAACTTTCGGCCCCATGGCGCCAAGATGCAGATAGGTGGAGGCCGCGCCGGGTCCGCCATTGAAGACGAACGTGACGGGTCGCCCGGTGTCCGTGGGGTCCTTGACGTAGGCGACATGGAATATCTCGGCGGTGGGCTTACTCTTGCTGTCGCGCGTCTCGAACACTCCCGCGACAGCACGATAGGGAACGGTCTTTCCATCTAGTTCCAGCGTGTGCGAGGTGGTCGAGTTTGGCGGCAAGCGCCGGCGGACCTCAGTTTTCTCCGCCTCGGACTTTGCCTCGGCGGAGTCCTCCCTCTGGGCTGTGTCTTTGTGCGGAGTTTCGGAGGCTTTCTCTGTGACTTGCGCCTTGTCGGCGGCATGAGTGTCTTTGGCAAGCGCTGTGGAGGGCAGGGCGGCAGATGCGAAAAAGGCCGCATAAGCTAAGAATACACCGGCAGAGGCGGTGTTGATGGCGTGGCGCAAGGCAGTGGTCACGATCGCTCCTTCGTTGGCCCTTCGGGGCCATGCGGGAAACCAAAGGAAAAGGCTCTTCCAACGAAAACTTAACGGACATGGGGGCGGTCGTAAGGCAAGGCACCTTCAGTCACGAAGCTTTGACCTTGACGGTGCCATCTTTGCGGGCCAAGCAAACGCCGATGGTCCGAAATCTCTTCGTTCTGGCGATCTTGCCTCTCGCGCTGTGTGCCTGCGCCACCCGTGGTGACGTGGAGGCAGATCGCGTGGCGCAGGAGGACGCATTCAAAGCTCAAGACGATGCCGCATGCCGGGCTGCCGACAAGAAGGCCGGCACGCCCGCTTATGATGCTTGCCGTCAGGACCTCGCCACGCGCCGTGCGCAGAAGGCGGAGATCGACTACCAAAAAGCGCGCGATTTCGATCGGGTGTTGGGCGGACTGGACAATCTTTAGGCGCTGGTAGACCTGACCGGCAGGCGAATGCGTTGCGTCACTATTGGCCGCGCGCCCTTTGACCGCTAAGCTAAATGCCATCGGAGAGCGGATAGCCTGTCGTTTCGACGTGTTCTGGCATGGGATTTTAGGGTATCCGTGGAACACAGCGGGCTCCCAGGTCTGTGGGATATGGTTCGGCGCAGCGTGGGAGAGTGCGCTTTGCCAATAAGCGCTTAGGCGAGACGCCAACTTCAGTGTTTCCGTTACCGAGTAGGGTTTGCTGCGATTGCAAACCTTGATGTGGCCTGGCTACCGCCGTCAATTCGGAGATTGGCCGGGTGCTAGGTGGGGCCAAACGGCATGGGCAGTCCGATGCGCAAGAGACGTGCCTGGTCGACATTGGACGAGGACGCGGAGTCTCAAGAGAGCGCCGCGTTCGAAGCCTCTGTTGCAGCCGCCAAGGACACCGCCGCAAAGTCCGGCGCCTTCCTTTCAAGCGTCAAGGAAGATCTGTCTGACCACAAACGCTGGCTGCGTGCCCAAAGCGCGGCCGTGGAGAAGGATCGGCAGCGCCACGAGCGGTGGGTGGAGCGTCAGCGCGACCGCCGGCTCGCGAACGCCAAAAAAGAGCGCATCAGCCGCCATCGCCGCGTGATGCGGGCGCGGGCCCTAAACGCGACACGGCAATCGATCTCAGATCTCGTCCTGTTCGTTCGCTCTTGGATTGCATTCGTCTTCGGCAAGCTTGGAGAGGGTCTCAGACGCGCTGAGGGATCGATTGGCCGCGGCATCTCATTTGTTGCGCGCAAGGTCGGGCGGGGCTGCAGCTCTGTGGGCCGAAAGATTGCAAACGGCTTTGCCTTTGTCGGACACCAAATCGCTCAAGGCGTGCGGTGGACTGGCGCGTTGCTGGGTGTGGCCGAAAGCGGGGCGGGTAAGAGCGTTTCGGCGGGGGCCTCGTGGAGCGGCGCGAAAGCCATAGCCTGGGCGCGCGCAGGTAGGCACGCGCTGGCGTCCGGATCGTCTGCGGCAGCCTCCGAAACCCGAAAGCTCTCTCGCATGGCGGGGGAGGCCATCGGCGGGGGGCTTTCAGCAACCGGCAGCAAAGCGACCGAGCTCGCATCAGCTACCGGTCGAGGTGTTGCGGGCGGGGCATCCCGCGCGACCGCCAAGGCCTACATAATCGGCACCACAGGCAAACAAGGCCTGGCCCGCGCCTATGCCTGGACCAAGTCGCGCGCGGCCGCGATCTCACCGCAAGTCTACATGCGGGTCGCAAAACTCGGGCGCTGCGTACAATCCTTCGCGCGCGCTCGAACCGCCGCGCCAAGCTTAAGCCTGGCTGCGAGGGACCTGCCTTCGGAACACGCCGTGCGACCGCACGCGGGCGAGCTTCAGGTCGCTTCGGTCCATGTGATCGAGGTGTATGGCCCCCACAAGGACGGCGCGGAACTCTATGGCAAGCCTGCCAATGAGCCATGGACGCCGGTTGCTGCTCCGGTTCACGAGAGGCTTGAGGACCATGACACCACGCTAAGCGAGGCTGAAGCCACAACCGCGCTACAGGGCGCTCCGGCAGAGGCCAAAAACGCGCTATCATCTTCAATACAAGGCGGCGGGGCTGTTGGCGGAATGGCGCTTGCGGCAGGGCTTGCCGACACCATGCGTGCAGGTTCGGGGCGCGGCGGGCTTTGGCTGCGGAGGCAAACGGCCCGTGCCCTGGCCTTTGTTGGGGCTTTGCCATTCAAGAAATCCGAGGCTTGGGGCAAAGCCTTTGCCTGGGCTAATAAGGAGACACTTGCGAGCGCGAAGGCTCGTGCGCAAGCGGCGTCCGAAAACTGGGCGACAACGAAGGGTCTGAGTCTCAGTCAGATGATGATCATCGTGGGTGCGGTCTTTCTGGTCTGTGGCGGCCTCCTGATCGGGGGCGGCCTCCTGATGCGCGCGAGCTCCGGTCCCGCGGTCGCGGCCGCAGATCCTGTTGAGACGTTTTCGGGAATCACATGGCTGTTCGAGGACCCCGATCTACCCTTGCCTGAGCGGGCTGTGTTCACCTTGTCAGGCACGCCGCGGGCATTTCTCATCAACGGGCTTTCGATCCGTGGCGTGAATAATTCCGATGAGCCTCTGACCGGGCTGGAAGGTGTGTTGAAGCCTGACATCCAGCGTCCCGAGCTCAAGCTCTCGCTGAAGCTGGACGAAGATACGCACGCGAACCATCCGAGCGCGGATGGGGCCGAGAGCGTCGCGGTCGCAGCGGTGCCGAAGAACACAGTGCCGCCGCACGCATCCTTCCGCCTGATCTTCCCATTTCCGGCCGAGGCCAAGGGTGATCAGGACGGTATCTCCACCGATGAACTTTTCGAATCCTATGGAGGTTTGCTGTTGAAGCTGCGTTACGAGACCGAGGGCACGGAGAAATCAGTGATCCAATATCTCGCACCGGACTTGCTCAAAGCACAGCTTGACGAAGTGCCTGGGCAAGTGGGCGATTCTTAGGCGGCCCTCAATGCGGCTCTAACGGAACGAAAAACCGCCGCAGTCGAGCCTGAAGGCGCGGCAGTTCCTCCCCTGGACACAGACATTATAACGATTGCAGCAGGCGGTCGTGCATCCGACAATTTCCGAGTTTGCGCTGAGCGCCCTGGCCGCGCAGACATCGTTGCAGGACTGCAGCCCGCTGCGGCATACGCGCAAGGATTGGCTGCCGATCGTGCAGGCATTTGGCGTCGGCTTCAAAGACTGGAGCGGCGGCGGATCTTGAGCGTGGGACGTGCTTGCCACAATGAGAAGTCCAAGCGCGAGCACAAAAATCCGTGTCATCTGAGCTGCCACCCTGCTGGTAAGTCTTTTCATTTTCGCGCGATGAGGTCGTGAGGCCGCAAAGCCACGCGACTGTAGCTGGCCCGCATCATAGGGGCCATGGCGGACAATTCGAAACCCCCACGGGCAAATTGGCGGGATCATGGCGCGAAATCGGTTTTGAGAATGTGAACGGTCCAGGCAACGCTCTGTGTAAGCCATGAGCAGGCGATTTCCCAAACGGCCATTTGCAAGAGCTTGGTGTCTGCCGCCGCATGCCGGTTGCCTTGTGAGCCGCACGCACGTGGCAAGGCTTTTCACACTGGGCATTGTCAGACAAACCTGAACGAGCGTGCGAGGGGTGCTGGTCTGAAGCGTTCAAGCCGCCAACTGACGCCATTCCGCGAATGCGGCAGCGCGGTTCTGTTTGAAGATGTCGCGGGGGTTGAGGTGACGGTCGTGGTTGAAGTGATTGTGAATCGAGGCGTGAGCGGCGGCAAACTTTTGGAGGGTCTCTATGTTCCTGAACTTCGCCATCGCTCGTTCTCGTCGTCGGAACGGCTGGTGGGAATTTTCAGCTCGATTGTTGAGCCATCGACCACACTCCTGATCGGCAGCATTGCCGATGACTTTCATCGCTGATCGGTAAGAGCGAAGCCGGTCGGTTACAATTGATCGCGGTCGGCCGTAACGCTTCATCGCACGCTTTAGGAATTCTAACGCAGCTATGCGATCTCGCCGCTTCGTCACAAAGACCTCAAGCACTTCGCTTTCGTGATCAACCGCACGCCACAGATAATGCGTCTCTCCATTGATCCTGACGAAGACCTCGTCCAAGTACCAGCGCCATTGTGAAAACGACCGACGATGAAGGCGTCGTTTCCTTATCTCGTTGGCGAACATCGGACCGAAACGGTTCCACCAGAACCGTACCGTCTCGTGACAGATGTCGATGCCCCGCTCAACGAGCAGATCTTCGACCTGCCGCAGCGACAGCGGATAGCGGACATACATCATCACCGTGAGGCGGATCACCTCGGGCGAGCTGTTGAAATAGCGGAAGGGATTTCGCATCGCCGGAGGCTAGAAAACCTCGCCAGGTGGCTCAAGCCGATTTACTCTGACAATGCCCTCGGGCGGACTGTTGAAGTAGCGGAAGGGATTGCGCATCGCCGGAGGCTCAGAAACCTCGCCAGGTGGCTCAAGCCAATTTACTCTGACAATGCCCTCATTCGTCCAGTTCTTGAACCCGCATCTTTGAGATTGCTTGCGCCGCCTTCTGGCGATTGCCTTCAATGGCTATCTTCGCAAGCAGTTTGTCGGCGGTCTCAAAGTCTTTTGCCTGGCAACTCACGTCTATGATGTAACAAATAGCGGCATCTCGATGGTCGTCTCGCTCAATCGCGAATGCCTCTCTTACTGCGTCACTAACAAGCTCCGCGTACTCCTCACGGGCCTTCTGTCGCTTCCCTGGGTCGGAGAAGGCATCGATGTACCTAGATGCGTCCAAGCATTTGAGTTCTACGTCGAGCGCAACAATGCCAACGTCATTTTCGCTGATCTCTTCTTCGGCCGCGATATTCATCCGAATAGCCTTTGCTCAGTACCGGCGCCAGTAACGGCGCGCCCGGCGTCGTAAGTACCGTCGCGGCACTCGGTAAACTGATCAGCCCCTTTTGAGTGGTCCAGTTTGATTGTTAGTGCATGGGCGGCCTTTGGTCTATTGGGACGATGGTCTCCGGGGCCGGCGGCCGGTAGCCCAGCGCACTGTGTGGTCGTTTGTTGTTGTAGTGTTTCCTCCATTGCTCGATCAGGATTTGCGCCTCGCGCAGGCTGTAGAAGATTTCGCCGTTCAGCAGCTCATCCCGGAAGCGGGCATTGAAGCTCTCGCAGTAACCGTTCTCCCATGGTGATCCTGGCTCGATGTAGGCCGTCCTGGCACCAACCGCGGCAATCCAGTCCCTGGCAGCCTGCGCAACGAACTCGGGCCCGTTGTCGGAGCGGATGTATGCTGGCACGCCGCGCAGGATGAACAGGTCGCTCAGGGCATCAATCACGCTGGTTGCGTTGAGCTTCCGATCCACCTTGATCGCCAGGCATTCCCGGCTGTACTCATCCAGGATGTTCAACGTCCGGAACGCCTTACCATCGTCCGTGCGGCAATGAACGAAGTCATAGCTCCAGACATGGTCGCGGTACTTAGGCCTCAACCGGATGCAAGATCCGTCGTTCAACCAGAGCCGGCCCTTCTTCGGTTGTTTTGTAGGTACTTTCAGCCCCTCTCGCCGCCACAGTCGCTCGACACGCTTGTCGTTGACCTGCCAGCCTGCGTCCCTCAGCAGAGCTGCAATCCGACGATAGCCGTAGCGGCCGTACTCGCGGGCCAGCTCGATCATGTCCGCAACCAGGTCGGCCTCGTCAGCCCGACCTCTCGGCAGTTTCCTCTGCGTCGAACGATGCTGGCCCAACACACGGCAGGCGCGTCGCTCGGATACCATGAACGCTTCACGCACATGACCGATGCAGACACGGCGGCGAGTGGGGCTCAGAAGTTTCCCCGTGCGGCCTCCGCCAGGATCAGCTTGTCCAAGGTCAGATCCGACACCGCTTTCCTCAGCCGTTCGTTCTCTTTTTGAAGCCGCTTGAGTTCCTTTAGCTGGTCGGTCCCCATACCGCCGTACTGCTTCCGCCAGCGGTAGAAGGTCTGCTCGGTTATGCGAACCTCCCGGATCGCATCCACGCGCGCCATTCCCTGCCCGACAAGGACCTCAACCTGTCGCAGCTTCGTGACAATCTCTTCCGGCTTGTGTCGCTTGTGTCGCTTGCTTCCCATCATCTTCGATCCTCCGTTTCCTAAACATAGCGGCGGACCACTTCAACTGCGGGGGAGTCGCGCTATCCAGCGAAATCCGCGGTGTTGATTACCGTTGTTGTGACAGCCCATACGGGCGCTATTCTGAACGAGCCAGCATTAGCCATTTTCTCCTTCTTATGGTGTGGGGTTCGGGCTACCTGTCGGTTGGTGGAAAGAAGGGGCGGGGGGGGGGGAGGGTGAGAGCGGGCGAGGACGCGATCAGCTGGGTTCTAAAGGCGGGGAGGTCATCTCGCGTACCTCGTCGGTGAGACCCGTTCAGAGCAGGTCGCGACCCGTGCGGCCATGCGGAGGTTCTGCGCCAAGCATCCACGATTCTCAATCGTACGTAACCATAGGGGAGTCTGGCTGTTGTGTGAGGTCTCAGCCAATCGTCGGAAAGGTGACTCCACTCAGGTAGGTTGACCCGGATCATCCCACTTCTCGACGGGACCGTAACCTGCCTCAATCCGCCGCTGGTCCACAGCGGCCGTCGTGGACAACCTTGTCGAACAGTTGGTCGAAGTCGCTCTTCTCGATCAGCAGCGCCTTCGCGCCGACTTCCAAGTGAACCCCTTCAATAGTAGCTCCGTCAGACGCGCCGCCAGCCATTCCGGCTCACGATGGTATCCAAATACCGTTTCTGGGTCTGTATTTGTCTCCGGCATGAGTCGCTCCCAGTGCGTACTGTCGACGCAGCCTATAAGTGTTCTTGCTTCGCGTGTTTGTCATCATACTCGATTTCATGCGGTAGCCGTCAAAGACTCGGCCCTCCATTTTTGATAGCCATACGCCGAGCTTCCTAGCGTCGATCTCATCACCCTTCGGTGTTCCAGCTACCGCAATGAGTGCGGCTCGGAACTCAGGCCAGGAATAAATATCGGGGTTCGACTGTCCGAGGTGGTCAGCTATGTCAGCGGCCTCGCTGGCAGTGACTGCTTGGTCTCTGACCGCCTCCTTCCAGCAAGACAGCACTTGATGAGCCTCCATGCGGTGAGGGTCACGCTCACGGGCGTCTTCCATCGACTCGACCGGATCGGCCTCACCAAGCCAAATCAGCGGCTCACGTACGAACTTTGACCATTGACCATAGCTGCAGAGCGGCGTGATCTCGTCTTGTAGCGGACAACCTGCCGCCAAGTACGCACGGGCTATCGTGAGAACCGCCGCAATATAACGCCCGCGATTTCGAGGACTCGTTCGATGGGGTCGTTCTCGAACTTACGGGTCTCAGGCCACTCGACCCCGGCGTCTAGATTGCAGGTGAGCCAACGCCGGACAAGGTCACCAACGACGGTTACGTTGTTTCCGGTTGCGAGGAGTGTTCCCCGCCATTCGCATTCCGGCGTCTCACTCTTATCCAAGATACGCAGTTTGATAATCCGCGGGTCGCAATCTGAGCCAGCAAGTCACCGTCGAGATCGTGCGAGACGTTATCGAGAGAGACAAGAGGTGAAGCCCTCCATCAGGATCGAGCCCCAACCGTTTTTCCATTTCCTCCTTGCTGGGACTGGCCGTGATAACTGGACGATCTCGACCCGTGCCGATGTTGGAAATGGTGTCCACAGAGTAGCTCTTTCCCGTCCCGGCTTCGTGCGCTCCCACTATGAAGCACGGACACAGATCATACGCCCCACGCGTGACAACCGTCATAACCGCAGCGAGTGCAACTGATACGTCAACCTCGGAGACGAAGGGGAAGTCAAACAACAAATCCCAGAGCCAATCTAAAGCCCGTTTGGCGTCCTTACGCGTTGGCTTGTCTGGTATCGCTGGTAACTTGACGGTCGAGTTGACCCAGAGCCGAGTTTTCGGGTCGTAACCCGGTGCCCTGAGAATGCTCCCGTCAGGGCGGGGGGTGTAAGGCGTGCTCACGACCCAGAAACTTCAGGGAAACGCCAATTCTTGGGGTTGAGCAGCCCTCCGACGACTTTGTCGGGCGGGTCAATGGCTACCCATTTTTCGCTCCGACCGTCGAAGCGCTCAAATACGGCAGCACCCTTGTTAAGAAGGTGGCTGGTTTGATGCTTATTCAGTTCGACAAAGGACGTGACATCGACGGTACGCTCGTTTGCCGCTGCCTTCGTCGTCGTGATCGGCCTGCGCAAACTCTGTTCACGGACGAAAATGGGAACTTGAGCCTTTAACAGCGCGTCTTCGGCATCGTCGATAGCCCGCGCGCTCTGTCCTTGTTGAACTCGAATGACCGGGAACGGAGGCGTGAGGCGATAACTTATGCCGCCGTGGGCAAACGATTGAATCCACAGTGCCCCGTCGAACCGCCGAAATAGCTTAGCCTTGCAGTGACCATAAGCGGGACCTTCGAGCGGATCGGCCAGCGTCTCTTCAATGTACTGGTCAGGATTTGCGATCACGTCGCCGACCGTGCACGGTTGTGGGTTATCGAAGACAAGCTCAAACTCGCGCCCGAGTTCGTGGGCTTCGACCGCGCCGGTGACTAGACGTTCGGCCTCGGCTTGGGTTAGGCCGTGTTTGCTTGCGTACTTCTCAGCCCAAGACTCGCGGGCTTTATGTGCCTTCGGTTTCAGACGGCCAGCCGCCTCAGCCTTCAACTCCTGAAGTTGCCGCTGCTCGTCTTCGGTCAATGAGGGAAGCGCCGTCGCTGTATCAATGACCTCGGTCCCGAAGACTCTGGGTCGTCGTTCCCCTCATCCTGGGCTAGCGGCGGTTCAATGACAGGAGCGCCCTCGAAGACGAGCCGCTCAGGCCCGTACACAGACGCGTCGATCAGCGAACGGTCCAGGAGTTGTCCAGCAGCGCCTACTACGTAATAACCGAATCCAGCGAGCCAGAGACGGTCATGAAGGACACTAAGAGCGCGTTTAATGTCCGAGGCATCTCGGACAAGGACGTAAATGTGGCGACCTAACGAGCCGGGATAACGCTTGTCTGTTTTGCTATGATAGACACCTGCGGAAGTTGAAGCACGGCTCACACGCGCAGCACTGGACAAGGCGTCTGCTACGGAGACTATCGCCTTCCAAACCCCGCCGATCTGCTTGCGCTTATCAGTTATCTCCTTGGGCGCATCCTTTGCGTCCACGTCGATGAGCATCCACCCCGGCTCACCCGGTGTGTACCGCAAGAACTCACCGGTGCGTGCGATTGTGTTCGGATCGTTCTTGTCGCTCAGGTCGGCCCTACAGACGACATTTACAGCTTCGGGCAGGTCATCGCGCAAATGTCCTAACGCGAGAGCTTGGTTAGGTCGCATGTCGGCAATCATGTCCGCTAGCGCCAACGCACTGTCGAGCGAGCGACGCTGCGCCGTCCCGCGAGACATTCGACACGCGGAACCGTCGCTGACGATTCCAGCACCGTTGAGTCGGATGTGTTTGCTGAGGGGGCCGTCGGACTTCGTCAGCAGTGTTAGCTCTGTCTTTGACTCACGCATCGGAGGACACCTCCTCAACGCGGGCGGCGACGAGCGCTTCGACCTCTTCAACGATGTTGTGCACTTGGCCGGTCTCGCCACGAAGGCGGACCTTAGACAGCCGCCCCTCGCGTTCAAGGCGGACAATCGTGCTGATTGAGCAGCTTAACAGGCGAGCGGATTCCCGACGCGTAAGTAAGAGTTTGCTGTGCATCACTAACCTCTCTGCACATTGGCTCGCGCTCCACCTTTCGGCGGTGCGTGAGATTGATTGCAAAGAGGGCTTCGATGCGTGTTGCGCGTTAAGTCGGCGGTGCGGACTTGCTTGCTTTGCCGGTCTGTCTGCGCGTGCAGGCTCCTCAGGAGGTGACCAGGACGGCGGTGCTAATCCTAGTGTCCGGTCTTTACCAACCTCCACGCGGTCGTCACCTGACGCCGCGCACGAAGAGAATGGGAAATGCTGATTCCCTCGTCAAGCCCCCACCACCGAAGGTCAACCCGAACCAGTTCTCGCCGAGTCACCAATACCGTTGGAACATTCCCCAATCATTACCCACAAAACGACGACGGGAACAAGCCCCGCCTGTAATGCCTTATTTTCTGGGATTTTGTTG
>CALOBK010000009.1:0-34229 GCA_942491645.1 uncultured Alphaproteobacteria bacterium
GATCATGGTGATCCCGGAAGCTATCGCGCAAATCAACTCAACCCGGCGCGAAGCGTCTGAGACGGAAGCTCGCCGAATAATAGCCGGTAACGCGACGCGAAACGGCCGAACTCCCAAATCCCGTGCTGAGCCAACACGTCACCGACATGTGCAGCATCGGGACCCGCTATCCGCAGCGCCCGATGAATTTGATGGAGCTGCCTGAGCTGGAGATAACGAACTGGTCCTATGCCGAAATAGTCGTAAAAGGCCTGCCGCAGCGTGCGTTCGGAAGCGCCAGCCTTCGCGGCCAGTGCCTGTACGCTGATTTGTTGGCCGGCTCGCGCCTCGAACAGCTCCCTGCACGACTGCATAATTGCGGATCGATTCATCTTTGGACGCCCTAAGCGGTTGGGCTCAGCCGCTTGCTTCTTTCCTAGGATCAAAGAGGCGATGCCGGTTAGTTCGTCTGCGGCAGATTCAGCTGCGGGCGAATGTTCGAACAGTGCGGAATGTGCAGAGGCCATCAGGACCCCTCTAACAATAGAATAGAACCTGCTCGCAACCTGACCATTTGTGCGCGCCACGCGACACCGGGCTCCTTCGGAAATCGTATATGCAGACGTGGGAGTTGGCGGAGCACTATCGAGGGGACGTTTCTCTTTCGGAATGAAAATCGTACACCAATCATGTGGTGACTGGGTGCTTAGACAGAACTCACACCCCGGTTCCAGAACCATGAGTTCATTTTTGCCGAAAGCAATTCCGTTTGCCCTGTACGCTACGCGCGGCGACAGCGGCAAGTATATCAAAGTGCCATTCTGCCACGACTGACCCTCGACGAGGTTGCCGCTACCTACCTGCCCTAGCTGGACGTCGATCCCCCCAATATTGACCTGGTTGATCGTCCAAAGCCGACGCGCAGGGTTTTGGAGCATCATCGTGGCGTCTACGTCACGAACTGAGGCGGAGAAGGCGTCAAAATCTCGAAATTGCCGGGACTGCATCAGATGCGGCTGCTCATATCTGTTTCTGCCGAAACAGCATAACCCTACTATACGCGATCGAGCATTATAGTTCGAAGTTTGAGCTAATGCCTTGGTCATCGTGAACGGCAAGCAGCGGCCGCCGGTTGGAGCCTCTTTAACGGACGAAGGTTCCATCCTGACCTATGCGTGTCTCGAGAACGGTTTAAGCTATTTCTGAAAACCGATCGAATGATCGAATGGAGAACTACAGCATGGAAAGCGGATCAGCGAAGCCAACGGCAGCGCGATCGAAAACCTTGCCCGACTATGCGGGTAAGATTGGTTATTCTGACATGACCGCCACGGACGCGAACGGGAAGCCCCAGCCGGGATTCGCCGACCGCAGCAATAGGCCAGATAAGGCTGATCCGAAAGCGCTTTACCAGATGCCGCTGACGAAGGAAGAGCAGGACATCATGGATGGCAAGAAGGGGCCGGAACTAGCCAAGGTGATGAAGATCGTCGTCGCCCATGGCAATGCCTTCAACGCCGAAAAGCTCGTCGATCTGGGCGGCGCGCCGCACAGCTCCCTGTTCACCGGGCAGGACTACCTGGTACCGATCATCAAACTTTTCCAGGAATGCGCCGACGTGGGCCTCAAGTCCTATGCTCCGTACACCGTCAATCCGCGGTGCTACGACCTCTACAACGTCGAAAACAACGCGAAGGACATGAAGGTCATCTACGAGCTTTACGGAGTGCAGCGGGACCTCGACTGGGTGCACGCTCAGCTTGGTGCTCCGGACCTGAACTATCGCAGCTGCGCCTGCTATGTGGACGAGGTCGGGAATAAGCCGCCTCCGGGAACCTACGTAGCGTGGGCCGAATCGTCCGCGGTCAACTACGGGAATTCTGCCCTCGGACTGCGGACCAATCGCAACGCCTCAGGCATGGAATTGCTCTGTGCACTGCTCGGCAAGGCGCCGCTGTTCGGACTAATGACCGACGAGGGCCGCATGTCCAGCTGGCTCGTCGACGTGAAGACTACTGAAGAGCCGGATTGGGGCGTGCTCGGCACGGCCATCGGCCTCAAGGTGGTCGACGCCAACCCCTTCATCACGGGCATCGATAAATACATTGGTAAAGAAATCACCAACGACAACATGCACCTGCTGAAAAAGATGGGAAGTGCCACAGCGGCCGCCGGTGCCGTTGGTCTTTACCACGTGGAGAACCTCACTCCTGACGCCAAGCAGAAGGGGCGCGATTTGATGATGGAAGGCTACCAGACCTACGTGTTCGATGATGCCGAACAGGCCCGGGTCCTCGCAAACTTCCCGACAGAATTCAAAGACCGTCCGAAAGATCCAACGATCGCTATTATTGGTTGTCCCCACAACACCTACAAGGAAATCCTTGATTGGGGAACGAATGTGACGAAGGCAATGGAGAAACAAGGCCTGAAAACGCCCGCCATCCCGACCAAGCTACTTTGCGCGAATGTCGTGCGGGACCGCCTGGTTAAAGAACATCCGCTGTTGGTCGGCAAGATGACTGAGGCCAATATGAGGTTCACCAATATGTGCTCACTGAGTTACACGGGTATGAAAGGATTCTCCGAAGAGATGTTCGCTGTCACGAATTCCCCCAAGACACGCAATTACTATCCCTTCGTGCATTACCTCAAGGACGATGCCCTCATCGAGACCATCTTGACGGGTAAAGTTCCGAAGGATGCGTAAGTGATTGAAAAGTGAACCGATGGCCGTAAGTCCACAGGCAGCGCAGGAGGCCTAGCCGCATACGCGTCACGGCTCACGAAAAAACAAACTCAACAATCACAAAGCAAACAAACTGGAGATAAAAAATGCCCAAAAAATCCTTCAAAGGGCGTCCCCTGATCCCCGGCAATCTCAAGGGAAAGGCGATGGCTTCAAAACAGCCGTTCAACGTGAGCGCTTCCTACCTGGAGAACCTTTTCGGTGGCAATACAACAAGTGCCCCCTGCACGGACGTGGTCAACGAGGGTTGGTACCAGAAAAACCTGGCCGGCGCGATCCTCTGTTTTCCTACGGCTGTAGGCTCTACGATGGGTGGGGCCACGTTGGTGGGTGTGGGTTACCTGGGTCAGGGACCCAAGGCGATGTTGTACGCCGAGCACGTCGACTCCGTCTCGGTTGCCGGACTGATCATAGATGATGTCTGGAACGACCGCCGCGTTATCACGATCGACATGCTCGGAGATGAGTTCCTCGACGCCGTCAAAACGGGTGATCCGATTTCCATCATGGAAGACGGAACGGTAGAAGTCGGTTGATGTCCTTAATTTAAGGATATTGGGGGGCGACCATGAAATCTGCGATTGCGGTTTCCGCGGTTTTGGCCGTCTTGATTGGCTGGCCAACGTCGACTATCGCGCAGAGCCCGCGCACTGGTTCAAATGTCAGTCAAGGCGACCCCCTTAGCTCCGACCCCACCGATCCGGGAAACATCCTGAGAGAAGTCGAGCGGATGGAAGCGGAAAGGGAAGCTCTTTTTCCGATGTCTCCTCTGGGTGGGCTTCGTAATCGCACAGACCGAGCGAAGAAGACCTTATATGAAGCCACAGGCTTCAAGATGGGTCTGGTCCTCCAGCAGGTGGGCCAGGGAATTTCGGAAGTGCTCCCGGGGAATGCTGACATAGGAACGGCTGCGGATCTGGACTTCGTTGTGAAACGGGAGCTGATCAACAACGGAAAGCCGAATCACGGAGGGGTGTATTACCAGCTCCAAGGTCGCTGGGATTATGGAACGACGGGTCCACAAGATCTTGGCTTTGCGAGCTTGGCTAGCGCGGGCGGCACGGCCAATTCGTGGTCCCGATATCAGCCGACTTTTCTGACCAGGAATTTCTATTGGCAGCACGGCAGCAACGAAGCAGGCTGGGCTTACCGCATCGGCAAGATCACGCCTGATGCCACGTTGTTGACCTCTCAATATATCAGCCCGGTCACCACGTTTTTGCCGAACGTGGGCACGGGAGTATTTGCCGCGGGATATCCAGATTCCGGGCTCGGCATTGTAGGCGGTGTGTATCCAAGTGACCGGATTTCCGTGGTGGGACTAATTTCCGACTCCAATGCCAACCGCCTTAACTTCGGCGACATAGGTGCGGGCGACACCTACAAAGCGGTGCAACTCGGGGTCAAAATATTTCCTGTAACGCCTAAGGCCGGCTATTCGAAGTTCCTTCTTTGGCAGACTGACGGAACCAAAAACGGGCAGGGGATCAACGCCATGACAGGCCAAGAGGGCTGGGGATTCGCCATGAAGGTCGAGCAAGAACTGACCGGCGACGGCCGCGCTGTTGGCATCTTCCGGTACGGCCGTAGCTACGAAGATTCCGCAATCTATAAGCAACAAGCCGGGCTGTCCGTTGTGTTGAATGACCCGCCCGATCCTATCCGCATCAAGAATGATATGGTAGGCGTTGCCTTGAACTGGGTAGAGTCTGTGGTTGAGGGGTCGCGTGAGGAGTACAACTTTGAAGCTTTTTATCGCTTCGCACTCTTTCCAGCCGTGGATACGACTTTGAGCTACCAGTCGATATTCGACCCTGCCTTTGCTCCATCGATCGATCAGTCATCCGCGTTCAGCTTGAGGGTACGGACGACGTACTGAGGGTCAGCCGCAAAGGGCAGCTCGCTAAGAAAGACTGGACAAACTGAGTTAGAGGGTCGGAGCCGGGGCGCCGAAAAAGCGCATGTGATGCCGCCCCATTGGAATGGATAAGCATGCAAAGAGTTGCGTTGTGTCTTGCGCTTGTCTTGGGACTTACCGCTTGTGCGGGAGTGTCCCGCAACATTGTCCCAACTTCGCTTGAGGATGAGGTCGTCGTTGCGGGGATCAGAGGATCCACAATCCGTTATTGGGGGGATGAAATCCCGCCCAACGCCGACACACTTGTCCGAAAAAGATGGGCCCAAGTGCGAGGCTCCCAGCGCCAGCGGGTGACTTATCTCGCCATTTCGGCCGGTGGCAGTGACGGCGCCTTCGGAGCAGGCCTGCTGAATGGTTGGACAGCACGTGGCGACCGGCCCAAATTCGACTTGGTTACAGGGGTCAGCACCGGCGCCCTAACTGCCCCCTTTGCGTTCTTGGGACCAAAATATGACCCCGCGCTGAAGCATGTCTTTACGACATCCCACACCAACGATATCGCAATAGTACAACCGGTGAGAGGCCTGCTTGGGGGGGCTTCGTTAGCAAGCAATGCGCCCTTGGCCAAGCTCATTGCGCATTATGTGACTGAAGAGTTTCTAAGAGAGATCGCCGCCGAACATCGGAAGGGGCGACGGCTCTGGATCGGGACGACGAATCTCGATGCGCAGCGTGCGGTTGTTTGGAACATGGGTGAAATCGCCTCGAGCGGTAGCCCGCACGCGCTCGACTTGTTCCGCAAGATCCTGCTCTCCTCCGCTGCAATCCCAGGGGTTTTCCCGCCAGGCATGATCAAGGTTGCTGCAAACGGCAGTGTGTATGACGAAATGCACGTCGATGGTGGCACGGCTCGTCAGGTTTTCTTGCTTCCCCCGCATTTCAACGCGAAACGAGTGGATTCGCATATCGGCGTTAAACCGGTTCGGCGCGCCTATATCATCCGCAATGGACGCGTTACGCCAGAGAAGGAAGCAGTAAAGATCAGCACACTGTCTATCGGCCCGCGATCCATTTCAACCTTGATGAAGGAACAAAGCATTGGCGACCTTTATGAACTTTACGAGTTCGCACGGGTCAACGGCATTGACTACAACTTAGCTTACATACCAGAGAGTTTTAACGTCACGAGCGCGGGAGGGTTCGATCCGACGTATATGACTGCACTGTATAATGAAGGCTTTAGGCTGGGTCGGTCCCGTGCATGGAAGAAAAAGCCGCCATCTTTTGAGTAGACGGACGGAGACGCCCGACAGCGACATCCCTTTGGCGTGGTTAGAGAAATTGTGGGATGCGTGATTTCAAAGACAAAGTCATACTGATCACTGGAGCTGCACAGGGTTTCGGCCGCGTTCTAGCGTACGCCTTTGCCGAACGTGGCGCGAAAATCGCGCTGTGTGGCATCAAAGACGAAGGCCCGGCCATCATCGCGATCAATCCCGGATCGATGCTGGGCAGCAAGATGGTGAAGGAGGCTTTTGGCGTGCCCGGCGGCGATCTCCGCGTCGGCGCGGAAGTCCTGACGCGAGCGGCGTTGTCGGATGAGTTCGGTGCCGCGTCGGGTAAGTATTTCGACAACGACCAAGGAGCGTTTGCCGCGCCGCATCCCGATGCGCTTGATCTGCGGAAATCGGAAGAGCTTGTGCGCGTTATCGAAGCTATTTCGTCTCAACTTAAGATGTCAGCTCCTGACGCCTAGCTGATATCGCTACAGCCCGGACTCGATGGCGCGGAGTAGCCGGTAGCGCATGGCGCCATTGTTGCCCTTGAGCGCGATCACGAAGCTCACCCGCCCATGGCGGGTCGTGTCCGCATAGCCCGCGAGCGTGCGGACGCCATTGAGTGTGCCGGTCTTGTTGAGGCCGCCGTCCTTGCCACGCAGCAGAATAGCGTAGGGCTCAAAAAGGCTGAGCAGTTTGGCAAGGCCGCGGGCTGTGAAGTGGTTGCCGCGGCTAATGCCTGAGCCCTCTTCGAGCTGGATGGCATCGGCAAGCCCCTGCGCGGCAAGTATTTCGTTGGCGACTTGGATCGATTTTTTGAGGCTGACGGGCCCGCCGAGGCGCTGCCCGCCGATCTCCAGAAAAACCTGATTGGCGATATAGTTGTTCGAGTAGCGGAGCAACTGCGTGAGGATATCGGAGAGAGCGCGCGATTGCTGATGTACGTAGATGGGCTCAAGCCCCTCGGGGACCGGCCCGACAGTGATCTCGCCGCTGACAGTGCCCCCGGCCTTCTTGAGGAACGCGGCCAGCAGTTCGCCGGCGTATTGCAGGCTCACGGCCGGGTCCTGGGTCAGACTGATGCGCCCGCGTCCCTTGGGGCCACGCGCCTTGAACTGGCTGATGGCCAGCGGCGTGATCGGGGTTTGCTTTTCGGCGGAGTAGACCTTGCTGCCCTTGCGGACAGCACTGATCGTATTGAAATTCACCGCAAGGGCTGAGTTCAAGGCATCGTAGGCCTCGTCGGTGTCTTCAACGCCTGGGATGCGTAATTCGGATGGGTAGTAGCTCGCATCGAGCACGATGCCGGTCAACGGCTCGGTGCCTATCTCTGCGACAAGCTGAGGGCCCAGCAGTGCAAGCTCCTCTGACACGAGGAAGGGATTTCCGCCTCCGCGCACATAGAGCACGCGATTGTCGTCCAGATAGAAGCGCGTCTTGAAGCGGTAGTCGCCGCCAAGGGTCTGCATGGCAAGCCAAGCGGTCACGATCTTGGTGACGGAGGCCGGAACAAAAGGCTTGTCGGCATTCTGGGCTACCAGCACGTTGCCCTTCGCATCGATTACATAGACGAGCCCCGAAGGAGCGAGCGACTTAATTTTCTTTGCTGGCGCGGCCACGGCATCGGTGGAGAAGACCGCGCTGGATATGACGAGCGCGGTCAAGGCGGGCACAGTCAAGACCGGCGCGGGCAGAAAGAGCAGGGCAGCGATGAGTAGTCGATACATCATGGGGGTCCCTTGTACACGCCGAGGGTCTGAAATGGCGAGAGCAATGTCCGCGCCAGGGTTCGCGCGGCTTTCTTTAGGCCAGTCCACAGTTCACAAACCCAATGCTAGCCAAGACCGGTGCAAATTGCATGTGCTTAGCCATGCGATGTCTCGCAGGCAGTCGCGCCCGGCCTTGGTTTCCTAGGTGTCGAGAGCAGTGAAAGCCTCCGAGACATATTCGCGCCGATAGACGATGATCGTCACCAGGGCGCACGCGGCCATAAAGAGCAGTGGGCTGACGAACCAGCCGAGCCCGGCGATAGCGAAATAGATCGTTCGTAGCCCTGTGTTCAAGTGCCGTCCCGAGAGGCTCACTAGTTGGGCGGTCTTGCGCGCGTGCCGCCTGGCTTGTTCGGTCTCGGCCTCGTCTTGCAGGGGCAGAGCGCCGAACATGGTGCCCACATAATGCGTGAGCCGGAATGCCCAGGCGAATGCGAAAAACGCCACGATCATGAGCGTCATCAGAAAGATGATTTTGAATTCCCAAAGCACGATCGGCGCATGCGCGACGAACGGCAGGTGTTCGAGACGATCTTTGACGTCATCCGCCGCTCCGAGCATGGCGGTGAGCCCGCCCAGCACGAGCACTGTCGTCGATGCAAAGAACGCATTCCCGCTAGACAGGGAGGTCAGCAATTGCGCGTCCATGATCCGCACGTCACGTTTGAGCGCGGTCATCATCCACTGGACCCGTCGTTCGTTAGCCGCAGCCACAAGCCCGCGCTTAGTCTTGAGTGGACCGTAATGCACTGCCCAGACATAGCCGAAATAGCACAGGCAGAACCAAGCAAACGCGAAGATATCTATGAGGCTCATCTCGTCGAACACGCCATTTTTGGGACCCGGCTTAGGCCGGTAAGGGTGCAGGGATAAGCTCGCGATAGGCGCGCCAGCTCGCAAGGCCGAGCCAAGGAAAGACAACGATGAGGGCGAGAAATCCCGTTGCGGCAGTGAGTAAGGTGAGGATCCCCAAAATTGCGGCCCAAAGTGTCATGGGCCAGAAATTTTCGTTCATTGCCTTGATGCTCGTGGCAATAGCGGCAAACACGTTTGCCCTCTGGTCGAGCAGCATCGGCGCCGAAATCACCACCGTGCAGTAGGTCAAATAGGCGATCACGCCACCAATCAGCGTGCCGGTGATCAGCATGTTGTGCCCATCCTGTGTCCCGATCGCGTAGTTGACGAAGTCCGTGACGGTAC
Organism: uncultured Alphaproteobacteria bacterium; assembly: GCA_942491645.1. GTDB lineage: Bacteria > Pseudomonadota > Alphaproteobacteria > Rhizobiales > Methyloligellaceae > Methyloceanibacter. The sequence goes on from CALOBK010000009.1 coordinate 8,833, forward strand.
GGTGAAGTTGATAGGTCGACAGACCATAGACGATCTGCGCGATGCGGCCCCAAAACAGATAGATCAAGACCAAGAAGAGCCCGAGATAGGCGAGGTCCTGTCGCAGAGCCGAACGAACGAAGAGCATTTGCGAAAGCTTGGGCTTCTGTCCAAGTTCGATCAATCGTCCCGCCTCATACAGACCCATGGCGGCCATGGGGGCGATGAAGACGAAACCAATGGTAAGCACCAGCGCCCAAAATGCGGCATCGGAGACAATGAGCACATAGCATAGCCCGAAGCTTACCAGTGCCAGCAGGAGGCCATACGTGAGGCAGGGAATGGGCGCCTTGCACAAATCGCTCCAGCCCTCGCGAAGCCATCGAAAGGGCGCCTTCATATCGACCCTGGCAACGGCGGGCAGTCCTCCCGAGGTCTTTGGGGCCTCTGAGGTTTTTGAGGTTTCCAAGATTTCCTCCCCCTTCGTGTTTCAGAAAAGTTTACCACGGCTTCGTCTTGTGGTGCTTTGGAAAGTTCTGAACGGACACCGCCATATTTGTTGGGGGTGATCTCATGCCGACAGGTGACTGCATCTGTTGGTGCGACGAGAGGCTTTGGCACGGAACAAATAGTCAATCGCAATTGATGTCCGGGCGAATTATCTAGTTCGCTATTCGTTCTAAACAGTGAATAGTGGTGATGAGTGCCACGCGAGACGCGCCAGCGCGCTTCCGAAGAGCCACTGTCATAGAAATGAAGTTCTCAGATTCGTTTTTGGATGAGGTCCGTGCCCGGTTGCCCGTCAGCCAGGTCGTCTCGCGCCGCGTGCCGCTCAAGCGGGCCGGGCGCGAGTGGAAGGGCTTGTCTCCCTTCAACAAGGAGAAGACACCGTCCTTCACCGTGAACGATCAGAAGGGCTTCTATCACTGCTTTTCCTCCGGCAGGCACGGCGACATCTTCCGCTTCGTCATGGAAACGGAAGGCTTGAGCTTCCCTGAGGCCGTGGAGCGCCTGGCGGGGGACGCGGGTGTGCCGATGCCCGCGCCCGACCCGCAATATGAGCGCACGGTCAAGGAGCGGCTTGGGCTCATGGAGGCGCTTGAGAGCGCGGCCGGCCTGTTTGAGCGGGCCCTACACTCAGGCGCTGGGCGCGAGGCACTCTCTTATGCGGAAGGCCGGGGTCTGTCGCGTGAGACGATCAAGGAGTTCCGCATCGGCTATGCGCCGGGCGGGCGCGACACGCTGAAGACCGCGCTGCTGAAGAAGGGCTTCACTGAAGTACAGCTCCTTGATGCCGGCCTGATCATCAAGCCGGACGATGGGCGGCCGACCTATGACCGCTTCCGCAAACGGCTGACAATCCCGATCCTCGATATCAAGTCGCGGGTGATCGCTTTTGGCGCACGTGCGCTCAGCTCCGACGCGCAGCCCAAATATCTGAACTCGCCGGAAACGCGGCTCTTCGACAAGGGCTCCATGGTCTACAACTTGGCCCGCGCGCGCAGCGCCGCATTCGAGAAGGGCGAACTGGTTGTGGTCGAAGGTTATTTAGACGTCATCGCGCTCTATCAGGCTGGCTTCAAGAATGTAGTGGCGACGCTCGGTACGGCCTTCACCGCCCGGCAGATGGATCAGCTTTGGCAGCTTGCGCCAGAGCCGATCATTTGTTTTGACGGCGATCGGGCGGGCGAGGCCGCTGCCGCGCGGGCCGTGGACCGAATGCTGCCAGTCTTGCGCGAGGGCCATTCCTTCCGATTTGCGTTTCTGCCGCAAGGCCAGGACCCGGACGATTTCGTGCGCGGCTCCGGGCCGTCCGCATTTTCCGCCTATCTAACGAATGCGATGCCGCTGATTGAGATGCTCTGGCGGCGGGAAACAGCCGTTGGATCGCTCGATACGCCTGAACGGCGAGCCGCATTCGAGGCGCGGCTCGATACGCTTCTGAGCGACATCGAGAACACCCGCGTGCGCGAACATTATCGCCGTGACATCAAGAACAGGCTGTTCGAACTGTGGCGGCCGCATGCGGTGCGGCCGGGGAAGGGCGGTAAGAATACGTACCGCAAGCCCGAGCGCCACGAGGCCTTGCCGCCACCGACGGCATACGGATTTGCAACGATCGTCACCCTGGCGCTGGTGAACCATCCCTGGCTGCTGGACCAATTTGCCGAGGACATCGCCTCGGTGGATGTGCAAGACAAAAGGCTCGCAAACCTCTTGCCGGCGGTCACGCGAGCGATCTTCGACAATCCCGCGATCTCCCGCGAAGAGCTGATCGCGGCTTTGCGTGACGGCGAGCAGGCAGCACTGCTGGACCGGCTGTTCTCGGAGAGTCCGTTTGCACGTCTCGCTTTTCTGCGGTCTGAGACGCCGAGGGAAGACGTCGAGGCGCAATTCACCGATTTGATTTATCGCTGGCGGGCGCTGCCCACGCTCACCCGGGAGATCGCCGAGAATGCAGAAGACCTCGCTGAAATGACGGAGGCCGAATTCGAGCGTTTCGCGACCCTCCAGCAAGAGGTGGCGAGCGTCGGTCTGAAGCACGAGACAGACGATGCGGCGATGCGCGATGCTAATCAGCGTTTTCAGGACGTTCTGGCTCGTCTCAAGAAGGAGCCTCTCTCCCGCGGGCGCCGGCGGGAGAGGCGCTGATCGAGTAGGCCTGGCCGGCCTAGGCCTGGAGTTCCGCAAGCAGCTCTTCCAGAACCGTCATGCCCGAGCCCCAGCCCTTGTCTAAATTGGCGAAAGCGCCTGAGAAACAGGCAAGCTCGGCGTCCGAGGCCTCATACGGGGTCCATGTCAGACGGAGCTTCGTTTGTCCGCCCCGGTCTTTGAACGTGACGACGGTGTGCAAAACGCGCGGCCAATCTTTCATCATCGGGTTCGCGGCGGCGTTGAAGTCCGCATCGGCATTGGACTGCAGCCAGACGAGGCGCGCTGGGGGCACAACTTCGGTATATTCAATGCGCTCGAATTTTGAGGTCTCGCCCCACTTCATTTCGACGAGCCAGAGCCCGCCTGGTTTTGCATCGAGGCGATGAATGATGGTCTCAACATTGGGGCCATACCAGCGCGCGACCAGGTCCGGGTCAGTCCAGGTTTTCCAGACGAGGTCACGTGGCGCATCAAATAGGCGTTCCAGGACATAGGTCGGCACATCACTCATCCTTGTTCCTCCCGGTTTCGGCAGTCTTCAATTCGTCCAAGAGCACATCGAGCCGGTCGAAGTTCGAGGCCTAGAACTCTCTGAAGTCTTCAAGCCAGCGCACGGCCTTCGCCATGGGTTCGGCTTTGAGGTGGGCTGGCCGCCGTTGTTGATCGATGGCCCGCTCGATGAGCCCCGCCCGCTCCAAAACTTTGAGGTGCTTGGAGATTGCAGGTTGGCTCATCGCGAACGGCGCGCCGAGCTCGCCCACCGAGGCATCGCTGTGGGCAAGGCGCGTCAGGATCGCGCGGCGCGTTGGATCGGCAAGGGCCGCAAAAACCGCATTCAGCGTCTCGGACTCTGTGTCTATTTGCATAACCAATTAGTTATGAAACAAAGGAGCGTCCGTCAACGCGTTTAAAGGGGGGCTGGGGAAGCAACTGGAGAGCCGGACCCGCCAGGGCATCGCGCCCCAGGCGACGAAATTCGGAAAAATCCAAACTGGCACGCGGCTTGCTCCCTTGACACGGGCGGCGCCGCTCTCCAAGTCATCGCTAACAAATATTTATCTGATGTCTGTCCGCGCGTGTTTTGCCAAAGTGCTTGTGTGCTTGAAATCCCGGGAAATCGCCGCGTTTCAGTTAGCGTGCTTAATTGACGATTAAGGATGTGCCCGTTAATCGCTTCTGGTACGCCGCCCGCTCGGGACGGAACTAGACATGATGAGAGAGGCTTATGCCTCATGAGCGAGGCGCCTTCCGCGCCTCCCACCGAGAGACCGGCGCCTATCCATGCGCGCCCCGGAGTGACACGAATGGCCACCAAGACTGCTGAAGCCGAAGAGCAAGAGACAGAGACCCCGTCCCAGGACCGACCGGTGCTCGACATGTCCGACGCCGCCGTAAAGAAGCTGATCAAGACGGCGAAGCAGCGCGGCTTCGTCACCTATGACGAGCTGAACGAGGTGCTGCCGTCCGAGGAAGTCTCGTCGGAGCAGATCGAGGACACCATGTCGATGCTCTCCGACATGGGCATCAACGTGATCGATAGCGAGGAAGCCGAAGAGGGCGAGAACGCCGAGGGCGGGAGCAAGGCCGTCGTCCCGCAAGCCGCTGTCGCCAAGACCGAGACTACGACCCGCGAGCCCGCCGAACGTACGGACGACCCGGTTCGCATGTATTTGCGCGAGATGGGCTCTGTCGAGCTTCTGTCGCGTGAGGGCGAAATAGCGATCGCCAAGCGCATCGAGGCCGGGCGCGAGGCCATGATTGCTGGTCTCTGCGAAAGCCCGCTGACCTTCCAGGCCATCATCATTTGGCGCGACGAGCTGAACGAAGGCAAGATTCTGCTCCGCGACATCATCGATCTCGAAGCCACCTATCAAGGCCCCGATGCTAAGCAGGTTCCCTCGCAGCCCCTCCCGGGCGAGGAAGAGGAGAACAAGGACGCCGAAGGCGAGGCCGATGGCGAGGCGAAAGCCGACGACAAGGACAAGGACAAGGACAAGGACGACGACGCCGAGGACTCCGAGGACGAAGACCAGCCCGAGGAAGACGACGACGACGATATGGAGAACTCGCTTTCGCTTGCCGCCATGGAGGCCGAGCTGAAGCCGCAAGTGCTCGAGACGTTCGACCTCGTCGCCAACAACTACAAGAAGCTCCGCCGTCTGCAGGACCAGCAGGTAGAGAAGGCGATGAAGAACGACAGCCTCTCCTCTAGCCAGGAGCGGCGCTACAAGCAGCTGAAAGACGAGATCGTCACCGAGGTCAAATCGCTTCAGCTCAACAACAACCGCATCGAGACCCTGGTCGAGACGCTCTACCTCATCAACCGGAAGCTGCTTGGCTATGAAGGCCGCCTGCTGCGCCTGGCCGAGGGCTATGGCGTGAAGCGCGAGGACTTCCTCGGCGAATATCAGGGCAACGAGCTCGACCCCAACTGGCTGCGCCGCGTGGGCCGGCTGAAGAAAAAAGGCTGGGCCGACTTCATTCGCGACGAGCGTGGCATCGTCAAGGAGCTCCGCTCCGAGATCCACCAGCTCGCCGCCGAGACCGGCCTGCAGATCGCCGAGTTCCGCCGCATCGTCCATATCGTCCAGAAGGGCGAGCGCGAAGCGCGCCAGGCCAAGAAGGAAATGGTCGAGGCCAATTTGCGCCTCGTGATCTCCATCGCCAAGAAATACACTAACCGCGGCCTGCAATTCCTCGACCTCATCCAGGAAGGCAATATCGGCCTGATGAAGGCGGTCGATAAGTTCGAATACAGGCGCGGCTACAAATTCTCGACCTATGCCACGTGGTGGATCCGCCAGGCGATCACCCGCTCTATCGCAGACCAGGCGCGCACCATCCGCATCCCGGTGCACATGATCGAGACGATCAACAAGATCGTGCGCACAAGCCGCCAGATGCTCCACGAGATCGGCCGCGAGCCGACGCCAGAAGAGCTGGCTGAAAAGCTCGCAATGCCGCTTGAGAAAGTGCGCAAGGTCTTGAAGATCGCCAAGGAGCCTATCAGCCTTGAGACCCCCATTGGCGATGAGGAAGATTCATATCTCGGCGATTTTATCGAGGACAAGAACGCGGTTCTGCCCATCGATGCGGCGATCCAGTCGAATTTGCGCGAGACCACCACGCGCGTCCTCGCCTCGCTCACCCCGCGCGAAGAGCGTGTGCTGCGCATGCGCTTTGGCATCGGCATGAACACCGACCACACGCTCGAAGAGGTCGGCCAGCAATTTAGCGTGACCCGCGAGCGCATCCGCCAGATCGAGGCGAAAGCCCTGCGCAAGCTGAAGCACCCGAGCCGGTCCCGCAAGCTGCGCAGCTTCTTGGATAATTAGGGGCGCTTCGTGCTCGTTATTCTGAGGCGCGCGCCAAGAGCGCGCATCAAGGAAGCGTTCCCCACGAACATCGTCATGGCCGAGCTTGCGCTCAAGCAGGCCAGCGGCCGGTAGGGCAAACCAAAAAGCCCTCAAGGTGGCCAAAAAGGCCGGTTGGGCAAGAGAAAGCCGCCCTCAAGTAGCGCGAAGCGCGGTAGGGCAGTTTTAAAGCACCCGTTCAGAGAGCATCAGCGCGGCGTCGTTGGGGTCGCGGCGCATATGAAGATGCAGGGTTTCGGCCAGATGCAGCATGGGGCCGTTCTCCCCGTGGATCGCGCCCCAGATATGAGTGTAGCCCATCTCCTTGGCGGCGGCGAAGACGATCTCGAGCGCTTGATGGGCAAGGCCAAGGCCTTCGGCTTCCGGGCGCAGCGTCACCGAATATTCGGCCGAGATACCGTCGGGCGCCCCTGTGATGCGGGCCCCGCCGAGGATCTCGCCAACAAGCGGCCCGCAGCCCTCTAGCACGATGCACAGATCGCGCGCGGGGTCCGGCGTGCAGAAATCGAGCGCCATGGCCTCGGAGAGATGGGGCAGCCTGTGCAGGACCCGGAACCATTTGCTCCGTTCTGTCATGGCATCGTAGCAGCGTATGAGCGAGCCCGCGTCCCAGGCATTGATCGGGCGTGCGAGATGGGACTCGCCGTCCTTGCCCGCGATCGCGATCGCGCCGCGCCTCAGCTGCTCCCGTAAGGGGTATGCCTTCGCTGTTTGGCGCATTGATTGGCCCATTGCTATTCTCCGCCGCATCTGCCGTCCACTCATCGCGCTTTCAAAGGGCCACGCATGACACCGAATCGGTTCTCCGGCACGGCTACCAACTCCGAAGGTGGGGAGACTTTTTGTCCGTCCCGTGTCGGTTTTGCGGTCAGGCTTGCGGCGTTTTGACCGCTGGGCATCTTTATTTGCCCATTGGCCTCTGCACCACCTTGAGGGCTCTTGGGTTTGCCCTACCGGCCTCGGGCCTACTTGAGGGCTTGTTTGTTTGCCCACCCGCCCTCAAGCAGCGAAGCAGCAGGGCATCAGAAAAGTGCCCCGATGTGGCCCGAGGATCGGTGATACAGTGCCAGTCATGACGAGCACCATGGTTCACGATCCGGCCCCAACGCAAAATGTCCACGAGACCAGCGCAGGCCTCTCCGGCCAGATCGCCGAGGCGATCATCGCCTCTGGCCTTGCGGACATGCCGGTGTCCGATCTGGTCGAGACGGTCATGATGCAGCTGGTGGAGGCGAATGTGCCGATCCACCGCATGCAGGTGGGCTTTCGTATACTGCACCCGCTGTTCGATGGCATGACCATCTCGTGGACCGATGAGGGCGGTGTGGATGTGGAATATTTCCAGGCGCTCTCCGAGGACAATCCGGATTTCACGCTGAGCCCGTTCTATTGGATGATTTCGCAGGGGCAAGCGGAGCTACGCCTGCGGCTCGATCGCGATCCGCAAGTCGACACCTTCCCGCTTCTGCAGCGCTTGGCTGGGGAGGGGTTCGTCGACTATCTCGCCCGCGTCGTCACCTTTGGCGACGCACCGGTTCGCATTGGCAGCACGGACGGGCTCGCCATTTCCTGGTCGACGAAAGCTATTAGCGGCTTCTCAGAGCAGCATCTCGCCATCATGCGGCAGATTTTGGCGCCGCTGGCGTTGGCGCTGCGCGTGGTCATCAAGGATCAGATCACCAAGAATGCGCTGAACGCGTTTCACGGTCCGCTCGTGGGCGAGCGCATCCTGTCGGGGACCATCAAGCGCGGTGATGGCGAGCGGCTGTCCGCAGCGTTGTGGTACAGCGATTTGCGTAACTCGACGGGTCTTGCCGACGCGCTCTCCGTGGAAGGCTTTCTTGAGCTGCTGAATGTCTATTTCGATTGCGCCGCCGGCGCCGTCATCGAGGAAGGCGGCCAGGTTCTCGATATTGTGGGCGACGCGATCCTAGCCTTCTTTCCCGCCGATACGGCGAGCGCAGAGGCCGCCTCCACAGCGGCGCTCCGCGCAGCGGTAAAGGCACATGAACGTCTGGCCGCGGCCAAGGCGAGGTCCTGTCCTTGCGCGGCGGAGATCACCTTTGGCGTCGGCGTGCATTTTGGCGATGTGGTGTTCGGCAATGCGGGCACGCGCGAGCGCCTGAAATTCGGTGTGATCGGCCGCACGGTGAATGAGGTCGCGCGCACCCAAGACATGTCGAAGCTGCTCGGTCAGCCCATCGTTGCCACGGACGCCGTGGTGTCGCGCGCGGGCATGGACGCGCGCTTCAGGCTGAACGACATGGGTCTGCACGACTTGCGGGGCCTTCCGACGGCGCGGCGCCTCTGGGCCTTGCGGACATAGGGTCTCCAAGAAATGCGGGATTCCCCGGCGGGTGGCAAATCCCGGATTTCAGTCGTTGTTGCGTTGCAACACCGCGGCGCTTGGATTATATCCAAAAGCAAGAGAGGGGCCCTCTTTTGGGGGCGGCATGGGATTTAAGGGCGATCACGTGTTCCTAACAATGCTGAAGGCCAAGCTGCACCGGGCCACGGTCACGGGCGCGGATATGCATTACGAAGGCTCGATCGGGATCGATCGGGACCTGCTCGATGCATCCGGCATCCTGCCTCATGAGCAGGTCGACGTGCTGAACATCAATACCGGCGGACGCTTCACCACCTATGCCATCGAAGCGCCGCGCGGCTCCGCCGACATCGCTGTCAATGGCGCGGCGGCCCGGCTCGTGCAGGAAGGCGACAAGGTCATTATCGTGGCCTATTGCCAGATTCCGACCGAAGAGGCGCGGAACTATCACCCCAATGTGGTGGTGCTCGGCGAGGACAACGAAATCGTCTCCAAGAACTAGCCGATCCCAAAAACGTGGCGTTTCTCTACGACGTAGCGCTTCGTGACCGGCGGCGACCGGACCCTTTTCTTCCGAACCCTCTGCTTCAAGACCAGCGCCTCAGCGCAGCTCCCAAGTGACGCGCACCTTGGCCTGCACCGTTAGCGTGCCGCCTTCGATGGGCACGGCCTTTTCCATGGCCGCCATGGGGGCGGCGGCCCGATAGGGGCGGGGGCTATGGCCACCCTCCTCCGTAATGGTCATCACCGGGCCGAGTTCTACGCCTGCCGTCTCGGCATAGAGCTTCGCGTTATCAATGGCATTGCGCATGGCCTGCTTGCGCGCTTCATCCTGAAGCTTTTCGGGCTCTGCGATCCCAAAACTGATCGAGCCGATCTGATTGGCGCCCGCGCGCACCACCATGTCCAAGATTTCGCCGAGGCGTTTCGGGTTGCGAACGGTGATATTCACCTTGTTGCCAACGCGATATCCGGTGATGAACGCGACTTGCCCATTCTTTCGTTGTTCGTAAACGGGCGACACGTTGAAGTCCGAGGTCTGGATGTCCTTCGGCTCGATCCCGGCATCTTTCAGCCCGTCCACCACTTTGCTCATCGCTTGCGTATTCTTAGAAAGAGCGTCCTGCGCACTCTGGCCTTCGGAGGTCACGCCCGTCGTGATGGTGGCCAAATCAGGCGCGGCCTTCACGGTCCCCGAGGCCGAAAGCGAAATCGTACGTTTGGCGGGGCTTGCGGCGAATGCCGACTGAGTTGCAACGGGCAAGGATGCTGCGATCATGGTGAGTGCTGGGATAATGACCCTAAGGGGTAGCGTTGCAAGAAGCAGGGTCTTAAGAGGATTCGCGAGGGTCATTCGGTGGCCTCCAGGCGTCCGGTTTGGGTCCGTCGGTTTGGACCGTATAAGGAATCTGCTATGAGGCGGAATTGTGAGCCGCGTTTGTCATTCCATAACACCAGTGACGTCATGCGCATCAACCGAGAAAAGTGGGAACCGGTTTCCCATAAGATGACGCGTGGAGGGGTTGGCGCATCATCCGAGAAAAGTGGGAACCGGTTTTCCTGCGAGACGATGAGAAGAAGAATTATGCGACCGCCTGGGGGCGGCTCGTGTGGGGGCCCGTAGCTCAATTGGTTAGAGCCGGCGGCTCATAACCGTCTGGTTGGAGGTTCGAGTCCTCCCGGGCCCACCACTCCTGAAATTGCGCGATGCTTCCATCATCCGATTCCTGGTTTCTTTCGCACCGGAGGCGACGGTGCGGAAGAGATCGTCCGCTAGGGCTCAACGTCTCGATCAACTCGGCGGCAAGCGGCCCCGGCACGCTCCGTATGGAGCAGCAGACCTTGACAGGAGGCGTGGAATCCGTGTTCCGCCTTCGAATGGTCAATTTGTTCAGTATTGACTGAACGAACAAAATAGACCATATGCCACCCATGGCAGATCACACCGAGAATGCGATTGCTGAATTCGTCGAGCAGATGGGCCTCGTCACCCAGGCCGACGGCCTGCCCCGCATTGCTGGCCGCATTATGGGCCTGATGATCATGCATGGGGGGTCGTTGGGATTCACGGAATTGGCCGAACGCTTGAGCGTAAGCCGGGCCAGCATCAGCACGAACACGCGAATGCTGGAAGACCTTGGCGTTATCGAGCGCACCGCCATGCCCGGAGACAGGCAGGATTATTTCAGGCTGGCCCGCCAACCTTACGCACGGATGTTGCGTGGAGTTGTGGAACGGATGCACCGCGCGCGCGCGGTGGTCGAACAGGCACAAGGCGCGCTCTCGCACGACATGACGGGAGCTCAAGAGCGACTGTCGGAGCTTGATGCCTTTTACGAAGAGTTAATCGACAGCTTCGCGAGCGTCATTAAGGCGTGGGACGCAAAAAGGAAAATCTCGGCGTCCCAAAAGCGGGCGCCTTCGAAGCAACCCGCGTGAGCCGAGGCGGCGGACCGTCGCAAAAACGAAGTTGGAGCGTTGGACTTTGAATAAGTCATATCTTATTGCCGCGGGTTTCACTTTCGGTATCGCCGCGTGGGTTCTCGGCGGCTATTTCGTCAAGTCCTCTGGCAAGGAGACAACTGACGCGCCGGCTGTCGCTGTCCCCGTTGCGCCGATGACCGTGTCCGTCAGGACCCAAGAGGCCAAGTCGGTGGAGAAATACATCGTCGCCCAGGGCCAGGCTGAGCCGAACCGAACTGTGACTGTTCGCGCCGAGACCGCTGGCCAGGTCGACGAAATTTTGGCGGACGAGGGTGCCACGGTGGCGCCCGGCGACGTCATTGCCAGATTGGAGTCCAACGACCGGCAGGCGCGCATCGACCGCGCCGAGGCCCGGGTGCGCGAGCAGCAGAGCGCCTTCGAGGCATCGAAAACGCTCGGCAAAAAAGGCTATCAGACCCAGCGTCAGTCAGATCAGACATTCTCCTCCCTGCAGACGGCAATGGCAGAGCTGGAAGAGGCGCGCATAGAGCTTGAGCGCATCGACATCAAAGCCCCGTTCGAAGGTGTTGTCCTGTCGAGCCCGATCGAGCTCGGCACCTATGTCGACGTGAATGGTGAGGTGGCGACTATCGTCGACAACGATCCGCTGGTTGTCAGTCTCAGGATCACTCAGCAGAATATCTCCGGTCTAAAGGTCGGCCAGCCCGCCTCCCTGACGTTCGCCACCGGGCAACAGCGCGACGGCAAGATCCGCTATGTCGCGCCGCGCGCCGACGAGGACACACGCACGTTCCGCGTCGAGGTCGAGCTTCCTAACACTGGCGGGGAGATCCCATCGGGCATCAGCGCTGAGGCGAAGGTCCCCACGGGGACGGTGATGGCGCATTTCGTGTCGCCGGCGGCCTTGTCGCTCAATGACGAAGGCAAGCTTGGGGTCAAGACCGTCAACGAGGACAATGAGGTCGCCTTCCACACCGCCACGATTGTGCTGTCAGATGTCAACGGTGCATGGATCACAGGCCTGCCGGCGCACGCGCGCATCATCACTCTTGGTCACGGCTTCGTTCAGATCGGGGAAGAGGTTCAGGTCGCCGAGGAACAAGGCAAGGGGTCGCAGGAAGCCGCCGCTCTTGTGCCTACGAGCAGCATTAAAGACCTGACGGCCGCGCAATGAACGCTCTCATTGACGCAGCGTTCACGCGCACCCGCACGGTGGCGCTGGCCTTTGTCATGATCATCGTCATGGGGGCTGTCGCATATGTGTCGATCCCCAAGGAATCCGAGCCTGATATTCCGATTCCGACCATCTATGTCTCGATGTACTATGAGGGCATCTCGCCCGAGGACTCCGAGCGGCTCCTCGTCCGTCCGATGGAAAAGGAGCTTCAGTCCATCGAGGGCATCAAGGAGATGCGATCCGTCAGCTCCGAGGGTCACGGCTCGGTCACGCTTGAATTCGATGCGGGCTTCGATCCTAATCGGGCGCTCCAGGACGTGCGTGAGAAGGTGGACATCGCCAAGGCCGAGTTGCCGCCCGACACCGACGAGCCGCGCGTCCACGAGGTCAACGTCGCGCTGTTCCCGGTGCTCACCGTTGGCCTGTCTGGCAATGTCCCGGAGCGCACGCTGGTGAACATTGCCCGTGATCTGCAGGACAAGATCGAAGGTCTCGGTGGCGTGCTCGAAGTTGATATCGGCGGCGACAGAGAAGAGCTGCTAGAGATCATCGTCGATCCCATGGTCCTTGAGACCTACAACCTCTCTTTCGCGGATGTGCTCACTACGGTTCAGCGCAACAACCGGCTGGTGGCCGCCGGCGCCCTAGAAACTGCTGCGGGCCGCATGGTGTTGAAGGTGCCGGGCGTCATCGAGGAGGTCAAAGATATCCTCAACCTTCCGGTCAAGGTCGTCGGAAATACCGTGGTCAAATTCAGTGACGTCGCCTCCGTGCGCCGGACTTACAAAGATCCGCAAGGATTTGCCCGCGTCGGCGGCAAGCCGGCGCTGGCGCTCGAAGTTAAGAAGCGGGTCGGCTCAAACATCATCGAGACCATCGCAAGCGTCCGAGAGGTCGTGACGGCGGAGCAAGCAAACTGGCCGGCTGGTGTCGAAGTCGCCTTCATGCAGGACAAGTCCGAGAAGATCCGCGACATGCTCGGGGACCTCCAGAACAATGTGATCGCGGCAATCGTCCTAGTGATGATTGTCATCGTCGCGGCCATGGGTGTGCGGCCGGCCATTCTCGTTGGTCTGGCCATCCCCGGATCGTTCCTCGCCGGTATCCTTGTCATCTACGGGATGGGCCTCACGCTCAACCTCGTTGTCTTGTTTAGCCTGATCCTGGTGGTCGGAATGCTTGTGGACGGCGCCATTGTCACCGTGGAGCTGGCCGACCGGAAAATGGCCGAAGGCAAAGATCGCAAGCTGGCCTATGCCGAGGCCGCCAAGCGCATGGCCTGGCCTCTCATTGCGTCGACGGCGACGACGCTGGTCGTGTTCCTGCCGCTGCTGTTCTGGCCGGGCGTCGTTGGCGAGTTCATGAAGTTTCTGCCAATCACCGTCCTCGTGACGCTGGCGGCGTCACTGGCCATGGCGCTGGTGTTTATTCCGGTGCTTGGCGGCATGTTCGGCCGCGCCAACAAGAATGACGGCAAGTTGCTCGCGGCTCTGAAAGCCGCCGAGGATGGCGATCTCGACAAGATCGCGGGCCCGACGGGGGTCTATCTCAGCACGCTGAAGCGCCTACTCGCTCATCCGGCGAAAATACTTGGTATCGCTGTCGCTCTTTTGATTGGCACCTATGTAGCGTTCGGTACACTCGGGCGCGGCGTAGAGTTTTTTCCCGACATCGAGCCCGACTTGGCGCAAGTCCAGGTACGGGCACGGGGCGATCTATCGATCCGGGAAATGGATACCGTCGTGCGCCAGGTCGAGAGCCGCCTCTTGGCGCTTCCCTATTTCGAGACGGTCTATTCGAGGACCCTTGGGGCAGGGGGGAAGCCATCGCAGACGGGCTCGGCCGAGGATGTTGTCGGCATTATCCAATTTGAGTTCACCAATTGGCGCACCAGGCCGCCGGCATCGAAAATCTTACAAGAGGTTCGCGAGCTCACCGACGATATCCCCGGCGTGATCCTGGAAGTGCGCAAGCAGAAGAGCGGTCCGTCGTCCGGCAAGCCGGTCGAGCTGCAGGTGAGCTCCCGTGACCCCGAGAAGATGCCGGCGACCGTGGAAAAGCTGCGGCTGATGATGCAGCAGATCGGCGGCTTCGTCGATGCGCAGGATAGCCGGCCGCTCCCCGGCATCGAATGGCGGCTCAAGGTCGACAGAGAGAAGGCGGCCCGCAACGGCGCTGATGTCGGCGTGCTTGGCGATGCAGTCACCATGTTGACCAACGGCATCAAGGTTGCCGAGTTTCGGCCGGACGATGCCGATGAGGAGGTCGATATCCGCCTGCGCTTCCCGCTTGCCGAACGAAATCTGGAGCAGCTTAACCGGCTGCGCGTGCCGACCAGCAAGGGGCAAGTGCCGATCGATAACTTCGTGCGTTTCGAGCCAGCCCAGAAGACCGGCAATTTGAACCGCACCGACGGCCGCCGCGTCATCACCATTAAGGCCGATGTTGCCGAGGGTCTGTTAGTCGACGATCAGGTGCGCGCGCTCAAAGCTGCCGTGGCAGAGGCCGATTTCGACCCGGCGGTGACCGTGCGCTTCAAGGGGCAGGACGAAGATCAGCGCGAGGCTGGAAACTTTCTGCTCAACGCCTTTGTTATCGCCATCTTCGCCATGACCGCGATCCTGGTGACGCAGTTCAACAGCTTCTATCAGACCGGGCTGGTGCTGAGCGCCATCATCTTCTCTACCGCCGGCGTCATGTTGGGCCTGCTGGTCACCGGACAGCCTTTCGGCATTGTCATGGGTGGGATCGGGGTCATCGCGCTCGCTGGAATCGTCGTGAACAACAACATCATTCTGATCGACACATACAACGATCTGAAGGCGCAGGGGCAGCCGCCAAAGGAAGCCATTCTGCGCACCGCCGCTCAGCGCATGCGCCCGGTTCTTCTCACCTCCATCACCACCGTTCTCGGCCTCATGCCGATGGTGTTCGGGCTTAGCATCGACATCATCGGGCAGGACGTGTCGATTGGTGCGCCGTCCACACAATGGTGGACGCAGCTCTCAAGCGCCATCGCCGGCGGCCTGACATTCGCGACGCTGCTGACGCTCGTGCTCACGCCCTGCCTCCTCATGATGGGGGACAACGCCTCGGCATGGTTGCAGCGGCGCCGGGACCGTCGGGCGCAACAGACCACTCCCGCAGCCCCGCCGCAGGCGGCCGAGTGATCCATGAGTGAGCGTCAGTGAGCAACGTCAGACCTGGCGCTGCCGCGTCGGGATGTTCCGCTGAGCCCTGCCTCAAGGATTCGTTTCGGCATGATGCCCGGGTATTCCGCATGGTCCGTTAGCGCGCAATTTCGGTTAAGGCTTCGGTTTTGCGCGGACGTGGCGCAACTCCCGAGCCCACCACTGCTTCGCTGTTTGCGACCACACTTAAGGTCATTCGTGGGCATTTTGCCTTAGTTCGCGGATGCGCGGAACCAACGGCTAAAGTCCGACGTTCTTCCGTCCGCCTGCACAAATCGCAGGTGCGTTCAAACGGAGGATAAGACCATGAAGTATTTCGTATCCATGCTCGCTATTGCATCTGCCCTCGCCACCACGGCTCCGGCGTTCGCTGGCTCGGACAACCAGGCCGACTGTGAGGCTGGCGGTGGCGTTTGGAGCGCCGAGACCAAGTCTTGCTCTCAGTAAGACGTTCCGCTCCCAGCTAAGTGGTTTGTGTGGTGGGCCGGACGCGGCCCGCCGCATCACTTGCAGAAGTATGAGCTCTGCCAAGCGTGCGCATCTTCAAGCCGATATGGCGATAAGCGCAGGCTAGAATTCGTAGCCGAGAAGGTCGATCTCCGGCTCATACCACTTCGCCATCTTGTCCCGAATTTTAGGCGTGTAGTAGTCGCGGTAGTCGTGCGAAGCGTCCTTATTGGGCGTGAGATTGACCTTGGGAACGCTGATGGGGGTGGTGACGCCAGCCTCGGCCAAGGCCTTGTTCAAGTCCTCTTCAACGTTCTCGTAGCGGCCGAGAAAGTCGACGGCGAGGTTCTGATCGATCATGTAGAGTTCGTGATTGTCCACATAAGCGGTCCATGTCTCCAGGTGCTGCTTGAAGCTGGGCGGGTTCTTTTTTGACTTCGTTTTATAGAGGTACCAGGAGACTTGCCGGTCCCAGGGATTCCGGTCGAAGGCGAATTTGTAATAGCTGCCCCACACCTCTTCGCCCACATAATTGCGGATGCGCCATGCGGGCATGTGCTCATAAAAGCCCACGGTGGGATGCCAGTAGCGTTCGGGGCGCATAAATAGCTTGCGCCAGATGGAAGGCTGCGGCTTCAATGGGTGTTCGATCCGGTAGTTTTGCGGTCCAAGCCCTTTGCGGTCTTTCTCGCTCGCTGCGCGGTAAGGCGTAATGACGTCGTCTGGCGCGCAGAGCTGCGAGATTGCAGCCTCGATCGCCGTGCCGGCCGTCTTCTTCGTCTTGATGAAAATGAAGCGGTGTTTGTGAGAAACAATCATGGGGCGTGTCTTGGTCCTTGCGAGCGGCCGAAGAAGCGGGGCGGGCAGAAATTAGTCGGTTCGGCCCCGCTTCGGCAAGACAGGCTCAAGCCTTATTTTCAAGCGAATTGGTGAGG
This sequence comes from uncultured Alphaproteobacteria bacterium, assembly GCA_942491645.1. Classification (GTDB taxonomy): domain Bacteria; phylum Pseudomonadota; class Alphaproteobacteria; order Rhizobiales; family Methyloligellaceae; genus Methyloceanibacter. The sequence goes on from CALOBK010000009.1 coordinate 25,365, forward strand.
TCCTCAAGGATCGCCCCGAAATGGATTTCGGGGATCTTGAGCGCCACGGCAATATCTAGCAGTTGCTTGCGCTCCTCGCCCATGATCCGGTTGTCCGCCAAGAGCACGAGATAGGCCGATCGAATAATCTCTTCCTTGGTTGAATCGCCAAGCCTGGGTGCTGCATTTGCAAACTCTTCTTTGATGTTGCCTTGGGCGTTTGCGTCAGAGGCACGGGCAATCGCGCCAGCGTCGAGTTTGCACCCTTTGCACGCCTCATATATTTGCTGGATCAGGCCGATTTCGCGCGTGTCGAGATGTCCGTCAGAGGCCGCCACAGCAACCATTGCCTTGAGGATCCAATCACAGTCATGCTTTGGTTCGCTCAACCGGAGGGCTCCTCTCTCATTCGATTTTTGTGCCGATAGTGCGTAAGGCAATACGGTTTGCCAAGCGGTCTAGCGGGTCTTTCAACTCATAGCCAGGGTGCGCTATCAAGCTGCTGCCATTCCAAAAGGGCCGTTCAAGTTCATGCCAGACAAGAAGCCGCTTCGGGTCGTCTTCCTCGCCGACACACGGCCCGGACACTATCACATTGCCCAAGGTGTGATCACGGCACTGTCACGGCTGCGGCCTGTTGAAATCACCCGGATCGAGGTACAGCGCAAATGGATCGTCCCAACCAGGTGGCTGCGGGCGCGCATCAACGCCAAGAGTTTCTATCCGCCCCGCATGCTGCGCATGGCCTACCGGATCGATGCTGACGCGCTCCCGCAGGCCGACCTTGTGGTGTCTGCAGGCGGCGAGACGCAGATGCCGAATATCTGCGTGACGCAGCTTTTGCGCGTTCCGAGTATCTTCTGTGGCTCGCTCTTGCGGGGATTGGAGCCAGAGAATTTCAGCTTGATTGTGTCGTCCTATGAGCGCGACGAAGGAAGCGACAAGCATCTTGTGATGCTGAAACCCTCGTCGATCGATCCGGATGAGCTCGGGCGCCCGGAGATCGTGCCTCGCTATGGGCCCGACCGGCACCCCATGACCATTGGACTGCTGATCGGTGGCCGGGCAGGGCGCTTCTATTACCGGCGCCGGGAATGGGAGAGGCTCTTGGCCTTTACGCGGGAGGTCTCGCAAGCCTGGGGTGCGCGTTGGCTTATCTCGACGTCGCGCCGGACGCCAGAGGCTGTGGCCGACCGCATCAAGGAGATCGCACGCGATGAAAGCGTCGTTGCGAAATTCATCGATTTCCGGTCATCGGGTCCGGGGACCTTGCCGGAGGTCTTCGCCAAGGCTGACGCGATCGTTTGCACGGAAGACTCAAGCTCGATGATCTCCGAAGCGGTCTCGGCGCGTCTGCCGGTGGTTGGTGTGTCTCCGCGCGCGCATCGTTTCAACGAGGACGAGCAGCTCTACCGCGACTTTTTGATGAAGAAGAACTGGTCGCGCACACTTCCCATCGCGGAGCTGTCACCAGACAAGTTTGCTGAAGCGCTTGCTGATATCGAGCCCTTGCAGGAAAACCCGATTGATGCGCTGGCGCAGAAGCTGAAGGCGCGACTGCCTGAGCTGTTTTAGGCGTTCGATCTCTATTCGGTCGATGAACCGAAGGAGACCCGAAGCTTCAAGCCCGCTAGCGTCTGTAATTGCGGTTGTTGTTCGCGCGCCGTTTGCGGCGGTTATCCTTCTGGATCTCATTGCCGATCACGCCGCCAATAAGCGCGCCGCCGATCACACCGACGGCGCTGCCTCTCGTCAGAGCCGCACCGACCCCAAGGCCGATGGCGCCGCCGATCAGTGCGCCTTCCTGGGCCGCGGCGGGTTTAGGGGGCGCCAGAAGGGCAACCTCTGCAATCAGGGCGTACGCCAAAACTGTGAGCAAACGTGGATAGGCCATGAGGTCCCTCTATTTCTTCTCGTGCGCGGTGACTTCGTCGACATTCAGCGCACCGTCATTATTGCTGTCGGCCGCCTTGAAGTCTGCGAGCTTCTCCGCAATTACCTCCTCCAACGAAAGGCTGCCGCTCTTGTCTGTATCGCCATCGGAGAACTCGGGGTCCTTTGCAAGATCGCCAAGCTCATCAGCGTCCAGCGCATTATTGCCGTTCTTGTCGAGGGCCTTGAAGGCATCGAGCGCAACGAGGAGATATTCGGTTTTGCTGAGCAGCAAATCCCCGTTCTTATCCGCAATGAGAAAATTCACCTCGACCACGGTGTAGTCCGCCCGGGCGCTCTGGCCGGATAGAGTGAGCAGGCAAATGGCGAGCACCGCCAAAACGGCATGTTTCAAAGAGTCCTCCCTCGGCTCCAGCGGCCGTTGTTGTCGCCGCATTCCTGGAGACTATCAGCCTGACCGGGCTTCTTTTCAAGCCACCGGGTTTGAGGCCTCCTGTTTTCAGGCGACGAGCCGAAGGGCTATGGATGGCTTGCCTTGATGGTAGCGCTTCCCACATTGAGTTGACGCGCCCAATTGGCTAAAAGCGCGAGCGAATCTCCTCCAATCTCTAAGCCTTGAACGGACCCCAATGGCCAACCCGCAATACGTCTACGTCATGACCAAACTGAATAAGACCTATCCCGGCGGGAAGCAGGTCTTGAAGGATGTGACGCTCGCGTTTCTTCCCGGCGCCAAGATTGGCGTTGTCGGCGTCAACGGCGCGGGCAAGTCGACCCTTCTGCGCATCATGGCGGGCGATGAGACGGAGTTCACGGGCGAGGCCTGGGCGGCGGAGGGCGTGCGCGTCGGGTTCTTGCCGCAAGAACCTCAGCTCGATCCAGACAAGGATGTCATGGGGAATGTGATGGAGGGCGTGGCCGAGAAAAAAGCCAAGCTCGACCGCTATAACGAGCTAGCGATGAACTACTCCGACGAGACCGCCGACGAGATGGCGCAGCTTCAAGATGAGATCGACGCTCAAGACCTTTGGGATCTCGACAGCCAAGTCGAACAGGCGATGGATGCACTGCGCTGCCCGGCAGGCGATGCGGACGTGTCGAAACTCTCAGGTGGCGAGCGCCGCCGCGCCGCGCTGTGCCGGCTCTTGCTGTCCAAGCCTGATATTTTGCTTCTCGATGAGCCAACGAACCATCTCGATGCGGAGAGCGTCGCCTGGCTTGAGCATCATTTGCGCGATTACACGGGCACCGTCGTGATGGTCACCCATGACCGCTACTTCCTCGACAACATCACCGACTGGACGCTCGAACTCGATCGAGGGTCCGGTGTTCCCTACAAGGGGAGTTATTCGTCCTGGCTGGAGCAGAAGCAGAAGCGGCTCGGGGTCGAAGGCAAGCAGGAAGAGGCCAAGCAACGCACGCTCGCCCGCGAGCTGGACTGGATCAGAGCCAGCCCGAAAGCGCGCCAGGCGAAGTCCAAAGCCCGTATCAGGGCCTATGACGAGCTCTTGACCGAGGCTGGCAACGACAAGACCACAAAGGCGCAGATCACCATTCCGCCGGGCCCGCGGCTTGGCGATGTGGTCATCGAGGCCGAGGACCTGCAAAAAGCCTTTGGCGAACAGCTCCTGGTGGACGGGCTCTCCTTCAAGCTGCCGCCGGGCGGCATTGTCGGCGTTATCGGCCCGAATGGTGCGGGCAAGACCACGCTGTTTCGCATGATTGTCGGCCAGGAGACCCCGGACGAGGGCGCGATCCGGGTCGGGGACACGGTCAAGCTCGGCTATGTGGATCAGTCGCGCGATGCGCTCGACGAAAATAAGACGGTCTATGAGGAGATTTCCGAAGGCGCCGAAGTTGTCACGCTTGGCAAGCGCGAAGTCCCGGCACGGGCCTATGTGGGCTGGTTCAACTTCAAAGGCTCCGACCAGCAGAAGAAGGTTGGACAGATTTCGGGGGGTGAGCGCAATCGCGTGCATCTTGCCAAGATGTTGAAATCCGGTGCGAACCTGATCCTGCTCGATGAGCCCACCAACGACCTTGACGTTGAGACCTTATCCTCGCTTGAAGCGGCGCTAGAAGACTTCGCCGGCTGCGCCGTCATCATCAGCCATGATCGGTTCTTTCTCGACCGCATTGCCACCCACATCCTCGCCTTCGAGGGCGACAGCCATGTGGAGTGGTTCGAGGGCAATTTCGAGGACTACGAGGAAGACAAGAAGCGCCGCCTGGGCGAGGACTCGATCGTCCCGAAGCGCATCAAGTACAAGAAATTCGCGAGAGCTTGAGCACGGCCGATTTAGCTGTTTGCTAGAGCACTGCAGACGGGCTTGCAGTCGATGGCGGAAGGATATAAACATATCTTTATGTCAGACGGGCACAATGCGGGCGCTCAAGCCCAAGGGCTTTCCAGCCCCCATGCTTTGGCTGCGCTCCGCGCGGCGGGTGAGGCTACGCGCTTGCGTATTCTGGCCTTGCTGGCGAGCGCTGAGCTGAACGTCAAGGATTTGACCCAGATTTTGGCCCAGAGCCAGCCGCGCATTAGCCGGCATCTTAAGCTTATGGCGGAGGCCGGGATTATCACGCGGTTTCGCGAGGGCTCCTGGGTGTTTTTCAGGGCCGCTGACAGGGGCCCGGAAGGAGCGCTTGCCCAGGCTATCGTTGAAGGCCTCGACCATGCGGATTTGACACTTGCCCGAGACAAGGCCCGCGCTGAGGCCGTCCAGAACGCGCGCGCGGAAGCCGCGCAAGAGTATTTCAAGGCCCATGCCGCAAAGTGGGACAGCATTCGCGCGCTACACGTCGCCGAGAGCCAAGTCGAGGTCGCCATGGACGAGGCGCTGGGCGAGGGGCCTTTCGAGTTCCTCGTCGATCTGGGGACCGGAACGGGGCGCATCCTTGAGCTGTTTGGCCCGCGTGCGGAAGAGGCGCTCGGTTTCGATCTCAACCACGACATGCTGGCCTACGCACGCATGAAGCTGGAGCGCGCCGGGCTGTCCCATGCCCAAGTGCGCCATGGCGACATGTACAACGTACCGCTTCCCGATGGGGCCGCCGATGCGGTGGTCGTGCATCAGGTCTTGCACTTCCTTGACGATCCGGCTGCTGCGGTATTCGAAGCCGCGCGCCTGCTGGCCCCTGGCGGCAAGTTGTTGGTTGTGGACTTTGCGCCCCATGAGCTGGAGTTTCTGCGCGAGCAATCAGCCCATCGCAGGCTCGGCTTCGAACGCGCGCAGCTCGGCCGCATGTTCGAGGGCGCGGGGCTTACGTTGAACAGTTTTCACGAGATGACCCCGCGTTCATCGAATGACAAGGGCGCCGACGGGAAATTGACCGTTTCCTTGTGGCTTGGCCAAAAACCGGTCATCGCGGACAAGACAGGCGCTGGAAAGACAGGCGCGGGCAAAACAGGAAAAAGAACTCAAGATGTGGAGGTCGCGGCATAATGCTTCCGTCCAATGAAGACCCGCAGGGCCAAGATTCTCATGGTCAAGAGCCGCCAAAGCGCCGCTTTCTTGGCCGTGGCGCCATCGATGTCTCTTTCGAGTTTTTCCCCCCGCGCACACCCGCCATGGAGGAAACACTTTGGAAGTCCATTCGGCGCCTTGAGCCCTTGCGTCCGAAATATGTCTCGGTCACCTATGGCGCGGGCGGCTCCACGCGAGAACGCACGCACGCAACCGTTGCCCGCATGTTGGCCGAGACCACGCTGAAACCTGCCGCGCATCTCACCTGTGTCAGCGCGACGACGTCGGAGATCGATGAGATCATCGGCGAATATTGGGACCTCGGCGTCCGGCACATCGTAGCGCTTCGCGGCGATCCGCCAGAGGGTGCGGGCTCGCAATATGTGCCGACACCCGGCGGCTACAGCAACTCCGCGGACCTCGTCGCAGGCATCAAGAAGATCGCGCCCTTTGAGATTTCCGTGGGCTGCTATCCGGAGAAGCATCCTGAGTCGCCGTCGGTCGAAGCCGATATCGATATGCTGAAAGCTAAAGTCGATGCGGGCGCGACCGGCGCCATCACGCAGTTCTTCTTCGATAACGACGTCTACTTTCGGTATCTGGACAGGGTGCGGGCAGCCGGCATCGATATTCCGATCATTCCAGGGCTCGTCCCGATCCACAATTTCAAGCAGGCTGCGAGTTTTGCAACGCGTTCGGGCGCGAGCGTTCCAGACTGGCTGGGTAAACGTTTCGAAGGTCTCGAAGAGGACCAGGAGACGCGCAATCTCGTGGCGGCCGCGGTTGCCGCTGAGCAGGTGCTTGGCCTCGTGGATCAGGGCATCACCGAGTTTCACTTCTATACGCTCAACCGGGCGGATCTCGCTTATGCGATCTGCCATTTGCTCGGCTTGCGCCCGGCGAAAGCGTTCACCGATAAATCACGCGTGAGCAAAGCTAGCGTCACGCAACTCTCGCCCGATGCGGCAAAGGTGGCTTCATGACTCGCGAAGAACGTATCGAGGCGCTAGAGGAGGCCGTAAAGGAGCGCATCCTCATTCTGGATGGCGCCATGGGCACCATGATCCAGCGGCATAAGCTGGACGAGGACGGTTATCGAGGAACCCGCTTCAAGGACTTCGACCGGGACTTGAAAGGCAATAATGACCTTCTCGTCCTCACGCAGCCCGACATCATCCGCGACATCCACAGCGCCTATATGGAAGCTGGCAGCGATATCGTTGAGACCAACACCTTCAACGCGCAGGCCATCAGCCAGGCGGATTATGGTCTTGAGGATATCAGCTATGAGATGAACGTGGCCGCGGCCCGGCTCGCCCGCGAAGCTGCGGACGCCTGGGAAGCCAAGATGCCGTCGAGGCCACGCCTGGTGGCTGGTGCAATTGGCCCTACCAATCGCACGGCCTCGATCTCACCGGACGTGAACAATCCCGGCTTCCGGAATGTAAATTTCGATGAGTTGGTTGAGGCCTATACCACCCAGACGCGTGGTCTGATAGAAGGCGGCGCCGACCTCATCCTCATCGAGACGGTGTTCGATACGCTGAATGCAAAGGCGGCGGGGTTTGCCGTCGAGCAGGTGTTTGAGGAGATGGGCGTGAGCCTGCCTATCATGATCTCGGGCACGATCACGGATCTTTCGGGGCGCAACCTGTCTGGCCAAACACCGGAAGCCTTTTGGTACTCCATGCGGCATCTGAGGCCCTTTTCCGTCGGGTTCAATTGCTCGTTCGGTGCGGAGCAGTTACGACCGTCGGTAGATGAGATTGCCCATGTCACGGATACCTATGTCAGCATCTATCCCAATGCTGGGCTCCCCAATGAGATGGGTGAGTACGATGAGACGCCTGAGCAGATGGCAGCGCTTCTGGAGGATTGGGCGAAGAATGGCTTGATCAATATCGTCGGCGGCTGTTGCGGTACCACTCCGGACCACATCAGGGCCATTGCCGAGGCTGTCACACGCTATAAGCCCCGCGAGGTGCCGGACGTAACGCCAGCGCTTCGCCTCTCCGGCCTCGAGCCTTTTGTTCACGCTTGATTTCTCAATGGATGATTTGAAGTGACCAACGCTGCCCAGAATTTCGTCATGGTGGGCGAGCGGACCAATGTCACCGGGTCCGCACGCTTCCGTAAATTGATCGAGGCGGACGACTACGCCGCGGCGCTCGAGGTTGCGCGCCAGCAGGTGGAGAACGGCGCCAACATGATCGACATCAATATGGACGAGGGCATGCTCGATTCCGAAGCGGCCATGGTGACCTTTTTGAACCTCATCGCCGCCGAGCCCGACATCTCCCGGGTGCCGATCATGCTCGATAGTTCAAAGTGGTCGGTGATCGAGGCAGGCCTGAAATGCGTGCAAGGCAAGGCGGTCGTCAATTCCATCAGCATGAAGGAAGGTGAGGAGGCCTTTCTCGATCACGCACGAAAAGTGCAGCGCTACGGTGCCGCCGTCGTGGTCATGGCTTTTGATGAGGAAGGCCAAGCCGACACGATGGAGCGCAAATTCGAGATCTGTAAGCGCGCCTACGATCTTCTCACCGAGCAAGTCGGGTTCCCGCCCGAGGACATCGTCTTCGATCCCAACATCTTTGCTGTTGCAACTGGCATCGAGGAGCACAACGACTACGGCCAAGCCTTCATAGAAGCGACGCGCCGCATCAAGCAGGAGCTCCCGCACGTGCATGTCTCGGGCGGCGTGTCGAACCTGTCCTTTGCGTTTCGTGGCAATGAGCGTGTGCGCGAAGCCATGCATTCGGTTTTCCTCTATCACGCCATCCAGGCGGGCATGGATATGGGCATCGTCAATGCTGGTCAGCTTGCGTTTTATGACGATATCGACCCTGAGCTCCGCAACCTTGTTGAGGATGTCATCCTCAATCGCCGCGACGATGCGACCGACCGCTTGCTGGAGGCGGCGGAACGCTACAAGGGTGGCGGGGGACCGAAGCGCGAGATCGACATGTCCTGGCGCGAAAAGCCGGTTGAGGAACGCCTTACCCATTCGCTGGTGCACGGCATTGCGAACTTCATCGAGGAGGACACGGAAGAAGCCCGCTCCAAGGCGGAGCGGCCTCTGCATGTCATCGAGGGTCCGCTGATGGCCGGCATGAGCGTTGTTGGCGATCTGTTCGGCGCCGGCAAGATGTTCCTGCCCCAGGTGGTGAAGTCCGCTCGCGTGATGAAGCAGGCCGTGGCCTATCTCATGCCCTTCATGGAGAAGGAGAAGGAAGAGCAGGGACTTGCGCAAGGCGAGCCGGCGGGGCGGGTTCTGCTCGCGACCGTCAAGGGAGACGTCCATGACATCGGCAAGAACATCGTCGGCGTCGTGCTCCAGTGTAACAATTTCGAGGTCACCGACCTCGGCGTCATGGTGCACTCGCAGACGATCCTCGATACCGCGCGTGAGAAGAATATCGACATCATCGGGCTGTCCGGCCTGATCACGCCATCCTTGGACGAGATGTGCCATGTGGCTTCCGAAATGGAACGCGAGGGGTTCGATCTGCCGCTGTTAATTGGC
>CALOBK010000010.1:0-168229 GCA_942491645.1 uncultured Alphaproteobacteria bacterium
GGAACACCGCTATGAAACATCTCTTCTTAATCTGCGCATTGCTGCTCGCCTCGCTAGTCGCCGCGTGCGATCAAGCCGAAGAACCTGCGAAAGAGCCGATTGCGGTGAAACGCCTGAGCCGCGGGCTAGCACGCCTCCAGTTGAGTTCTGCTCCTGCGTTGGAACAACTTGCTGAAGAACCAATGGACGCGGCCCCGATGGACGAGGCACCGCCAGACGAAAGAGCCTGTCGTGGAAGAAGATACGGTCGAAGAAAAGAGGTTATCGAGGGCCCACAGCCTGTCTACAACCGACTCCCCAGGACGGAAGATACGCCGCAAATAGTTAAGATGTGAGTTGAGGGATTGGAGGGGCGTCGACTTCGGTCGGCGCCCTTTTTGTTGGCTGGCCCGCAACCTTGGCGCATGACCCCAGGCTGCTATGCTCAGCTTGGGTGGCCAGATAAGGGAGGCTTTGATGCAAAAGTTCGACACTCTCAGCTTTGCCATAGCAGGGGCAATCTACGGCGCTGCCCTAGTTGCGTTGGCGACAATAGCGGCACTCTTAGGCATTCCGGGCTTCCGACCCTTCACAGACTTGCTCACACAGTTCTATGGTTTCTACGGCTATTCGGTTTCCGCCTTGGGTGTTGTGGTGGGAGCGTTCTGGGGCCTCATCGAGGGCTTCGTGCACTTCGGTATATTCGCTTGGCTTTACAACCTGGTGCTGAGCCGGCAGCGGTAAATCACAACGCCGCTTCCCACCACCGTGGTAAGTCGAGCAGATAGCGGGCGCCTTCAAACTGCTCGATGCTTCCGGTCAAGGGCTTGTGTATGTCTACGCGAGAGAGACGCAAGCCGCAGCCAATATCGCTGGCGTGCTGACATCCGATGAGGCGCGGCGCATTGCTGTGAATGCTGTTTTGGCTGATCCGTTGGCATCGTTCCGCCCATCCAATTTGCTCATAATGCTCGCTTTTTCCTTCGGTTTGAGACCTCGCCCTCCAGCAGCCTCGAGACTTGCCTGGCAATAAGCAACTTCCCTTCGTCCCAATAGGAAATTGCAATAACGATGCTGGCTATGACGACAGAAAAAGCAAGCACCGCAAACAGCGTCAAATAAACGATGTGGAAGATCATAATGGTTCTCTCTCTTGGCAAACCTCTCCGGCCTTTCAGCACGGAGCTCCCCATCTGTTAAATTCCAATGAGCCCATCTTAGTTCCACGAGACCCACCGGTTTCGGCGGGGTTGGGGGCAGGTTGGGCCGGGGCCTCAAGGTCAGCCGGTACTGCCCTTGGCGCATGATCCGAGGCTGCTATGCTTGGCGTGCGGGGGGAGCTTTGAGGGAGGCTTCCATGAGGTCACTCCGGTTTTTGAGGGATACCCCAAATGCTCAGTCTTAAAATGAGAAGGTCGGCGCTGGTCGTTGCCGCATGCTTAGCGATGTCGCTCGTGGTTGCCGGAGAAGTATACTCTCGCGAGGGTCCACGCGACGGAGCGCGGAGCAAAGTACTAGTCCAAAAGGTTCCAGCGCAGAAAAAGAAGGCCTTTCAAGGTAAGCGAAATGCTTCGGTCGAGGAAGAGCCCTTCTGTGTGAGACCTTTTGATTACCCACGCCAATCTCGCTAGGCACTTTAAGGGTCGTGGCGGCCGCCAACCTTTGGCATCCTTACCATTGCAGAGGGGGAACCTAACGAGGGGGGCTTCCCATGACATCGCGCCGTTTCCTACCGTATATTCAGGCTAAGACTGCAATAAGGGCAGCCAAGCTATGAGCTTCATTTCCAGGTCATAAACGATGCGTTCAGGTGGTGTCGTCTTGGGAGTGCTTGTTTCCGTCTTGGCATTGTGGATGGGTCCGCCTCTCTCCGCTCAGGAACTAGAACTGCGCCGCTGGAACCATCTGCCAATCAACGAGAACTTCGTCACCACAAACTTTGCTCAAACCGTTGGTGATATTTCTCTCGACCCCGCTCTGCGGCTCGAAGACGTATCGGTGGAGTTGGACACTTGGCTGCTGGGGTATATCCGAACCTTCGAGCTGCTCGACAGAACGGCCCGTGTCGAAATTCGTCAAGCTTGGCAGTCGGGGATTTGGAACGGCTTAGTTGATGGCACGCCGACTACGGTGAAACGCGAAGGGTCGTCGGACACAATTGCTAAGTTTTCGGTGAACCTTATTGGAGCACCGCCGCTTGAGGGCGAGGCTTATGCAGCGTATCGCGCAACTGCTGAAGTCGATACCATCGTGGGTGCGGCATTGAGCGTACAGCTTCCGACCGGCCAATACCTGGAAGACAAACTGGTCAACCTCGGCACAAACCGGTTCACATTCTCGCCCCAAGTCGGCATTTATCAGAAGCTCCACAATTGGTCATTTGAGGCTACTGGGCTTGTTCGGATCTATACCAACAACCCATCGTTCTTTGGTGGCAATCTGCGTGAGCAGGAACCGCGTTACATCGTGGATGGAAGTCTCGAATACAAATTCCAGTCGGGCATCTGGGTCGCCGCAGGTGCTGGGATCGGTGTCGGGGCGCGTTCAACCGTGAACGGTGTTGATAAAGACGATTACAGAGGAGATTTTGGCTGGGCCGTTAGAACGGGGTTTCCCGTAACTCAGTCTCTAAGCTTCAGAGCGGGCTATCTTGAGACAGATCATTGGGCAAAAGTAGGAATAGCATCGCAGACCGTGACTGTCGGCTTGCTCGGCTGGTGGTAACGACAAAATAATATTGTCCGCACAGCAAGTCAGCCCTCGGATTGAAGGCTGATCGACCCAGCCGTCATCAGCCAATGGCTCCGGCAGTACAATCACGTCCGCCCGCATTATGCCCTCGGCATGCAACCACCCGTGCCCGAGACCTTATTAGAGAAACCGCCGAAAGGTGGTACAGCCGAAGAGGGCTAGACACCTTAGGTATCAAGTTATGGAGCGTCGAGCTGGATGCCTTCGTTTGTAATGGCTGAAAACAGAACTGCGACGCAGATTCATACACAAGGAAGCGCAGGAGCAGTCCTCTGTTGAGTATGTCTGCCTTATGGTGGTGCATGTAGAGTTATCCGCCGGGTAATGAGCCGCAAGGTACCCGCGGGGGCCTGTACTATAGGGGTCCCAATCGCCCACAGACTAGATGTGCACGGTTGGATTTTAACGAGCTCTGGCCTGCGGCTCGCCTCAGACACTTCTCTGCCAGAACCCGCTGATCTATCGTTCCCAGTATGTGTGGACGTGTGATCCAGAGCTCCAGTCCGTTGCGCCTCTCCATCCTTGATGGTCTTGAGGTGGACGAGGACCGCTTGGGCAACGTCCGTCCACGCTACAACGCCGCACCAAGCCAAGACCTTCTAGTCATCGCGAAAGACCACAAGACGGGGTGGCGCTCGCTCGAGCTGATGAAGTGGGGTCTCATCCCGTCTTGGATCAAAGACGCGAACGGTGGCCGCAAGCCGATCAATGCGAAGGCCGAGACGGTTTCCAAACTCCCTATGTTTCGCAATGCTTACGCTCACCGTCGCTGTATCATCCCAGTGGACGGCTTCTTTGAATGGCACGCCATCAAGGGTGACAAGACAAAGCAGCCCTATGCCATCGCCATGAAGGATGGCTCACCATTTGGTTTGGCGGGGATTTGGGACAATTGGCGCGACCCTGCCACGGACGAGTGGGTACGCACCTTCGCGATCATCACGCTCCCTGCCAACGAACTGCTGGATCAGATTCACCATCGTATGCCGGCGATCCTAGAAGCCAATTCCTACGACTGGTGGCTGGGGCCAGACCCTGACCCGCAGGGCCTTCTCATCACCTATCCCTCGGAGCCAATGACTATGTGGCCCATTTCCCGTCGCGTGAACTCACCGACCAATGACGACGCAGCCTTGTTGGAACCAGCCGGTGAAACAGCATAGGTCGAAGCAATCGGTCGCAAACCCGCCTGTGACCTCGGACACCGATGTTTTGGAGCAGCTTTGGGCGCTTTATCTTTCGGATTCTCGGCCCTGAGGCGCATCAGCTTTTCAAGGCTTCGCTTGCCGGAACGTAAGACATTCCAAGCGCATCGGCGACCGCCCTATGTGTCACATGCCCGTCATGAATATTAAGCCCTTCGCGCAAGCACGGATCGGCCATTAGCGCGCGCGCATAGCCGTTATCAGCGAGCGCCAGCACAAAGGGTGCGGTAACGTTGCTGAGCGCAAACGTCGAGGTCCGTGCCACCGCGCCCGGCATGTTAGTGACACAGTAGTGCACGACATCGTCCACCACATAGGTCGGCTCTGAGTGGGTGGTTGGCCGCGAGGTCTCCGCCGTGCCGCCCTGATCGATCGATACATCGACGATAGCAGCGCCAGGCTTCATGGCCCTCACCGTCTCCGCGGGGACCAGCTTCGGTGCGGTGGCGCCGGGCACCAGCACGGCGCCGATAACGAGATCGGCGCGGTGACAAAGGGCCTCGACCGCAGTCCGCGCGGCGAACACGGTCCGCACCCGCGAGCCGAACTGGGCGGAGAGGCGCCGCAACTGATCCATGTTGTTTCCGGCGACTGTGACGCTCGCGCCCATACCGATGGCGATCAGCGCAGCGTTGCTACCCACCACGCCGCTGCCGAGTATCAGCACGTCGCCCGGCGGCACGCCGGGCACGCCGGCCAGCAACACGCCACGCCCGCCGGTGGCCTTCTGCAGGCAGTAGGCGCCCACTTGGGGGGCCATGCGGCCCGCCACCTCCGACATGGGCATAAGAAGCGGAAGCAAGCCTTGGACATTGGTCACCGTCTCGTAAGCGATCGCGGTCGCGCCGGAGGCAAGCAGCTCCTCGGTCTGCACGCGATCGGCGGCGAGATGGAGATAGGTGAAGAGAACCTGCCCGGGTTTCAATTTCCTGCGCTCCGCGGCGAGCGGCTCCTTAACCTTGACGATCAGTTCGCCGCCGTCGAACACTTGGTCCGCATCGGCCACGATCTCCGCACCAGCCGCCGCGTAGGCCTCATCGGCGAGCTCAGCGCCGAGACCGGCGCCCGTCTCCACGAGAACCGTATGGCCGCGCAACGTCAGCTCCCGGACCGTCGCCGGGATCACACCGACGCGGTACTCGTTATCCTTGCTCTCTTTGGGTACGCCGACCAGCATGATCAAGGCTCCTGACAAAAAACGCGCTCTACTTCATGGGCCGACCGCGCATTCTCATCAAGCCCCTGGTTCGGAAGGCGCGATAATTCAACCCATAGCGCAGCCGCAGTTCGAACTCGCCCATCATCCGCGGAGGGGCATTGTCAGACAAACCTGAGCGGACCTGCGAAGGGTGCTGGTCTGAGGTGATCAGGCCGCCAGTTGACGCCACTCGGCCAGGGCGGCAGCGCGGTTCTGTTTGAAGATATCGCGGCGGTTGAGGTGACGGTCGTGGTTGAAGTGACGGTCGTGGTTGAAGTGATTGTGGATTGATGCGTGGGCGGCGGCAAATTTCTGTAGGGTCCTTGCGGCCCTGAACCTCTGCATCGCTCGTTCTCGTCGTCGGAACGGCTGGTGGGAATTTTCTGCCCGATTGTTGAGCCACCGACCACACTCCTGATCGGCAGCATTGCCGATGACTTTCATCGCCGATCGGTACGACCGAAGCCGGTCGGTTACAATTGATCGCGGTCGGCCGTAACGCTTCATCGTGCGCTTCAGGAATTTCAGCGCAGCCCTGCGATCCCGGCGCTTCGTCACGAAGACCTCAAGCACCTCACCTTCGTGATCTACCGCACGCCAGAGATAATGCGTCTCTCCATTGATCCTGACGAACACCTCGTCCAGGTGCCAGCGCCATTGCGAAAACGACCGATGATGAAGGCGTCGCTTCCTGATCGCGGCCGCAAACATCGGGCCGAACCGGTTCCAACAGTGCCGAACCGTCTCGTGGCAGATGTCGATGCCCCGCTCGGACAGAATATCCTCGATCTGTCGAAGCGACAGCGGATAACGGAGATACATCATCACCACGAGGCGGATCACCTCGGGCGAGCTGTTGAAATAACGGAAGGGATTGCGCATCGACGGAGGCTAAGAAACCGCGCCAAGAGGCTCAAGCCAGTTTACTCTGACAATGCCCGCACCGGTCGCTGGACAAATATACGCCGGTCTCTTGCCCCGTTCAGCGGACCGGAGCTATTAGTTCACACGCGATCCTTGGCGGACTTCATCACCACTACGTCCAAGCTTAGGTTTTCGGTACACAAAGCCAGGGATAGAACCGGCCGCCGCGGTCCCCATTAACGGAACATCGCGTGGCCCGAGTACAGCTTCATAATTTCGTCGTGGAAGATTTGCTCGACTTTGCCCCGTTTAACCTTGAGCGTGGGCGTCAGTAGTCCGGACTTCACCGTCCAAGGCCGTTGTAGCAAATAGATGGCGCGGATCTGAGCGTGTTCTGGGTAATCCTTCAGACGGTTACCAATGCGCATCAAGATGTTGCCGACAGCGCTAGGGGAATTCGGGGTATCCGGATCGACGCCAATCTCTTGAGCATATGTCCGCCAATTGTTTTGGTTTAAAACACAGACGGCAACGAGGAACGGCTTTCCCTCTCCGACGATCAGCGCTTGATCAACAAGGTCGTCACGCCGAATCTCGGCTTCGATTAGGCTTGCGTTGACTTTCTCGCCAGTGGCTAGAACTAAAGTTTCGGTCAAACGGCCGATAATGAACAGGCGTCCATTTTTGATCTCGGCTACATCGCCCGTGTGGAGCCACCCTCTGGCGTCGATCATCTCTCTTGTCAGGGCCTCTTCGTTCCAGTAGCCGCTCATGACGGCCGGCGAGTGCACAAGAAGCTCGCCATCCTTGGCGACGGAAATGTCAACACCTGCGAGAGGGCGCCCGACCGAAGCAGGAACATTGTCCTCAAGCGAATTCGTGCTCACAACCGGAGCAGCCTCCGTCAAACCGTAGCCCGCAACGATTGGTACGCCCATGGCAATGAGGAACTCCGCCACCTCCTCCGACATCGGCGCTCCGCCGGTCACGGCGACCCTTAGTCTGCCACCGAACGCTTCCACGATCGGCCGGGCCACAAGCTTATCCAAGAGCGGCCAAATGAGACTTGCCGCGAGACCGGGCGCAGGCATGCGGCTCTGGCGCGCTTGGAAGCGCCGCCAGCCGAGATTCCGCGTTAGTCTCAGAAGGAGTACATTCAACGAGCTGCCGGCGGCCGCTGCATGGATGGCATCGTAGGCCCGCTCGTAAATGCGCGGCACCGAAAGAAGCACGCTGGGGTGGATTGCCTTCAAGTCGTCGGACAGGTGCTCAATCGAGCGTGCAAAGGAAACGGTGGAACCACTCATCATCGCAAGGTAGTAGCCGACGGTTCGCTCGAACGCATGCGCGAGCGGCAGGAAAGAGAGAAAGATGTCGTCGGGGCGCGGCGCAATGACTTTCGTAACACTCTCTGCATTCCACAGCAGCGCGAAATGCGTGAGCATGCAGCCCTTGGGCCGCCTGGTGGTGCCCGACGTATAGATGATTGTCGCCAGCGACTGGCTGGAACCGACCCGCTTGAAGGTAGAGACGGTGGTGCAGGCCAAAACCTCTTGGACGCTTTTTGCAGTGTTCTCCGGATCGCCGGGTTGATGTGGCCCGTCCCGCTCGCGCACCCATGCGCAAGACAGAAGCGGAAACTCCCGCCGGTGTCGTGCCAGCTCGCACCAGCGTTGCTGTGTATCCAATAGCACCAGTCGCGCCTCGCAATGTGCCAGTATGCGGGCAATGTTCGTCATGCTGTCGTGGGCATAGAGCGGGACCACCACGAGGCCGAGACCGAGAGACGCCATGTCAAAGCTGACCCAGTCGGTACAATTGGGCAGGCACAGCGCAACCCGGTCGCCCGTCTTCAGACCTTCGCGCGTAAGCGCCTGTTGGAAACGGGCGGCGCGCATTTCCATGCTCGCCCACGAATAATTGATCCAGCAGCCAGCACGAGGGTCGTACTCTCGATAGGCAACGCTCAATGGAGTGCGCCGGACGCGCTCATGAAAAAGCCCGGGCAAGGTATCGGCGCACTCCGCACTAATTAACCCTTCAGACATGCTGAAGCCTCGGGTTGTCCATACGTTGAATAAAGCAATAATGCCACGCCGCGGGTAGCGGCTTTTAGATTGCTGTCAATGACATGAGGCAATAAGGACGGTATCGTAATTGGAGCGGCTGACATCTGAGTGGTTCATTTGCAAACCGCACATTAGGGAGCTTTTGCTAAATGACCGACGCGCCGCAGCGTCCAGCTGGAAACGGTGCGGAGAAAACTAGTCTCGAGCTTGCTGCAAGGTTCAGCCGCCTCGTGAGGGACTTGGTTTGGGAGCTGCATCCCCATATGCAGCGCAGAGTTGCTGTCACCCTCGATAGCGATCTAGACCGCGATCTGGGGCTCGATAGTCTAGGCCGTGCAGAGCTGGTGCTGCGTATCGATCGGGCGTTCAAGGTTCGCCTGCCCGACCAGTTGCTTGTGGACGCAAGTACGCCGCGTGACCTCCTGCGGGCGCTTCTTGCAGCGGCGCCCGGTCGTGTCGCGGCGATGGAAGCGCTTCCGTCGGAGCTCAAGGAGCTGCCCGAGGTCGTCGCACCGTTCTCCGCGGCAACTCTCATCGAGGTTCTAGCGCATCACGTTCAGTCACATGGCGATCGCCCGCACGTGTTGCTATGGCGGAGCGAAGACGATGAACAGACGATCTCCTACGCTGACCTCAATCGGGAGAGTTGCACCATAGCCGCCGGGTTGATCGAGCGCGGGTTTGTGCCTGGCGATCGCGTGGCCATCATGCTGCCGACAGAGCCGGCGTTTTTCGCGGCGTTCATTGGTGTGCTCTATGCGGGGGGCGTGCCCGTTCCCATTTACCCCCCGTTCCGGCGGGCACAGGTCGAGGATCATCTGCGGCGGCAAGCCGGCATTCTGAGAAATGCTGGTGCAAGCCTTCTCATTATCGGGTCCGAAATCCGGAATGTTGGCCAGCTGATGCTGGGGCTGGCCGAGGATCTGCGATATGTGGAGACGGTGGACGCGCTGTCGCGCGCGGGAACGATCGAACAGCCGCTGGCGGCCGGCGCGGACACGATTGCGCTGATCCAATACACGTCTGGCAGCACCGGTGACCCCAAGGGCGTGGTTCTTACGCACGCAAACCTTTTGGCGAACATTCGGGCGATGGGTGAGGCGCTTGATGTAAGCTCGTCGGATGTATTCGTGAGCTGGCTGCCGCTCTATCATGACATGGGGCTGATCGGCGCCTGGCTCGGCACGCTTCACTATGGCGTCCCGACGGTCATCATGCCGCCTCTCGCCTTTCTCGCCGATCCAGGACGATGGTTGCGCGCGATCGGCCGGCATCGGGCCACGCTTTCGGCAGCGCCAAATTTCGCCTTCGAATTGTGCTGCAAGAATGTGCGCGACGAGCACATCAAGGATCTCGATCTGAGCTCGCTCCGGATGCTGCTAAACGGAGCCGAGCCGGTCAGTCCTGCCACGATCGCACGCTTTGCCGCCCGGTTTGCCAGTTACGGATTTCCGCCCAAGGCCATGGCTCCGGTCTATGGTCTAGCCGAGAACTCCGTTGGCCTCACCTTTCCTCCTGTCGGGCGGGGACCAATCGTCGACAGGGTCCAGCGCTCAACACTTTCCCATGAAGGACAGGCGGCACCGGCACGGCCAGAGGATGCGACAGCGCTGGAATTCGTGGCCTGCGGCCGGCCGATCGCCGGGCATGAGGTTCGGATTGTCGACGAGAATGACGCCGAACTTCCCGAGCGAACGGAGGGCCGAATCCAGTTTAAAGGTCCATCCGCAACGCAAGGTTACTTCCGAAACGACGAGAAGACCGAGGCGCTGTTCGACGGCGAATGGCTGGAAAGCGGAGACCGAGCTTACATCGCCGGCGGCGATGTGTTCATCACGGGCCGCATCAAGGACATGATCATCAAGGCCGGGCGCAACATCTACCCGCATGAGTTGGAGGAACTCGTCGGCGGGGTGGAAGGCGTGCGTAAGGGATGCGTGGCTGCGTTTGCAAGCACATTCGGCGGCGCCGATACTGAGCGACTCGTGGTGCTCGTTGAGACACGCCTCACCGAATCCGCTGAAATCCAAGCACTGAGGGATAGGATTGTCGAGGTGACGAAGACGCAACTCGATATCGCGCCGGACGAGGTGGTGCTGGCGCGACCTCACACGGTACCGAAGACCTCCAGCGGCAAGCTGCGGCGGTCTGCGGCGCGTACGCTATACGAGAGCGGCTTGCTGTCGAAGAAGGGCTATGCGCTGTGGTGGCAGCTGACGAGGCTCTATCTGTCCGGGCTTGGCCGCCGTGCTCGCCGTCTTCGGCGTAGAGTTTTCGAACTGGTCTATGCAGGCTACTGGTGGGCGCTGCTGGTTGCGGGGGCCAGCATCGTTTGGTGCCTCGTTCTCCTCCTGCCGAGCAGACGTTGGCGCCACCTGGCGATCCACTACGGGGCGCGCTCCTTTTTGTGGCTTACGGGGCTGTCCCCCAAGGTCGAGGTGGAAGAGTCGATGCCTGCGCGCAATGTACTGCTCGCAGTCAACCATTCCAGCTATCTAGATCCTGTCGTGCTCTCTGCAGTGATCCCGGGTCGGCTTACCTTTGTTGCCAAGGAGGAACTGGCAGGTCAGCGGGTAGCAGGTCCATTCCTGCGCCGCAGCGGCACTCTGTTCGTGCGCAGAACCGATGTAAAAGGCGGCGTCGAAGACACGCGCAACGTGCTCGAGGCATCGCTGTCCGGGGAGCGCATCGTTTCGTTCCCGGAAGGCACGCTGACCCGGATGCCAGGCTTGCTCGGATTTCATGTCGGATCCTTCCTTGTTGCCGTGGAGGCTGACATTCCCGTGGTGCCCATCGTGATCAGCGGAGCGCGTTCGGCTTTGCGCGGCGGACAGTGGTTTCCCCGGCGAAACAACATAGATGTGCACATCGGGAAAGCGGTGCGGGCTGATGGAAGCGACTTCAGTGCGGCTATCCGTCTACGCGACGCGGTGCGCGCGAGGATGCTCGCGCTGAGCGGAGAGCCGGATCTCGCGCTGGAGAAGGCGCCACTGTGAAACGGCCCCGTCTCCGACGATTGAATCGGTGCTAGCGATCGAGTGATCTCGTCCAAGGGTAGGGCGTTCGCGAATATCGACGGATCGAACACCTGATCCCGATTTCCGCTACATCTTCCGCCGCTATCAGGAACTGCGTTCGGTGAAGTCACCTGGGCCGACATCGACGGGTTTTCGCTTGGCGGCACCAAGGTCAGCTTCGACGACGACGCCAATATCAGAGGGCGCCCCGGCCTTCGCGCCGGCACCACCATGGAAGTCTGGACCGGCACCATGATCGAGCCATTCGTCATCGGCAGCCTGCGGGGCAATCTCTCGGACAATAATTAGGCGACGCTCGTCTCCACTGGAACGACCCTCCGCTTCGAGGACGAGCTCGACGATGTGTGGGACGGGCGTTGTCAGATAAACCTAATTGGACGTGTGAAGTGTGCCGGTCTGAGGCGTTCAAGCCGCCAACTGACGCCACTCGGCCAGGGCGGCAGAACGGTTCTGTTTGACGATGTTGCGGGGGTTGATGTGGCGGTCGTGGTTGAAGTGGTTGTGGATTGATGCGTGGGCGGCGGCAAACTTTTGGAGAGTTTTCATGTCCCTGAACTTCGCCATTGCTGATTCTCGTCGTCGGAATGGCTGGTGTGAATTCTCAGCCCGACTGTTGAGCCACCGACCATAATACTCCTGATCGGCAGCATTGCCGATGACTTTCATCGCGGAGCGGCACGAGCGAAGCCGGTCGGTTACAACTGGTCGCGGTCGGCCGTAACGCTTCATCGCACGCTTTAGGAACTTCAACGCAGCCCTACGATCCCGGCGCTTCGTCGCAAAGACCTCCAGCACTTCGCCTTCGTGATCTACCGCTCGCCAGAGATAATGCATCTCTCCATTGATCCTGACGAAGACCTCGTCCAGGTGCCAACGCCAGTGCGAATACGACTGCTGGTGAAGGCGTCCCTTCCTGATCTCATTGGCGAACATCGGACCGAAGCGATTCCACCAGAACCGTATCGTCTCGTGGCAGATGTCGATGCCCCGCTCGAACAGAATATCCTCGACCTGTCGCAGCGACAGCGGATAGCGGATATACATCATCACCGTGAGGTGGATCACCCCAGGCGAGCTGTTGAAATAACGGAAGGGATTGCGCATCGCCGAAGGCTAAGCATCCTCGCCAGGAGGCTCAAGCCAGTTTACTCTGACAATGCCCGGAATGCCTATATGGTGGTGAGAACACCATCCTCAACCGCGGTTCTGATTATGCGTTGGTCTCTGACCGTGGGGTCGATCGCCGGCACGGCGATCCGCATCCACATCACTTTTCTGCTGTTTCTCGTCTGGCTCGGCACGGTCTATTACCGCCAGGGTGGCGCCGAAGCCGCTTGGCAAGGCACCATCTTCGTCGTGTTGATCTTTCTCTGCGTGCTGCTGCACGAGCTCGGCCATGTGTTCGCCGGGCGGCGCTACGGTGTGAAGACCAGCAACGTGACGCTATGGCCGTTCGGCGGAATCGCCAGCATGGAGCGCATGCCCGAGAAGCCCCGTGAGGAGCTGATCGTGGCGCTCGCTGGCCCCGCCGTGAACGTTGCGATCGCCGGGGTGCTGCTGCTCTGGCTTGGCTCCCGCTTCGATCCGGCGAACCTCGCCAAGATCGAGGACCCTGCGATATCCATCGCGGTGAAGCTCGCCGGCATCAACATCATCCTGGTATTGTTCAACATGCTGCCGGCTTTCCCCATGGATGGCGGCCGCGTATTACGGGCGCTGCTTGCCATGCGCATGGGCAACGCGCGCGCTACCGAGCTGGCCGCCACTATCGGCCAGGGCTTTGCCATCGTGTTCGCCGTCCTCGGCATCTTATACAATCCGATGCTGATCATCATCGCCGCCTTTATCTTCCTGGCGGCCTCGGGCGAAGCGACGCAAGCCCAGCTCCGCGCCGTGGCCCAAGGCACGCTCGTCTCAGACGCCATGATCACCGAGTTCCAATCGCTTCCCACCTCGGCGACCGTCGCCGACGCCGCCGACGCGCTGATCCGCACCACTCAGACCGAGTTTCCCGTCGTCGACGGCGCCGGGCACTTGCGCGGTGTGCTCACCCGCGACGCCATGATCAAGGCGCTGAAGCAGCGCGGCCCTGACACTCCGGTACTCGAAGTGATGCAGGCCGACATTCCGATGGTATCTGTGCGGGCCAAGCTCGATACGGCTCTGCGCTTACTGATGCAAGGAGGCCGCCCTGTGGTCGGCGTCACCGATGGGGAGGAGCGCCTGGTCGGCCTGCTCACGGTGGAGAATCTCGGCGAAATGATGATGATCCATTCCGCGCGGCCGGACACGGATACTGGGCCCAGCAGCACGGCCGGACGCTAGATTTAAAGGCCTTAGCCGGGCCTTGGGCCGCCCTATCAGACGAATTACGCTCAAAACCGATATTGATCAGCAAGCCACCTGACCTCGCGTGCGCATTGTTGCGCATTGCGCCCGAGAGCGAGCGGCTGGACCAGTCAGGCTCACCAGGTCGCTCTTACCCTTGAGCGCCGAAACATCCGGCACGGAGAATTTGTCCCATTTTGCGCGGATGTCTCTGAGAACAGTCTGCTTGTTCTCTGCGTTATTTTAATAAGTTGCGCGATTTTTTTGCTGATGAATGCTGTATTATTGTTTTCTATATGTACAATCGCCTTTTATCAGAATAATCATAATTCAAATTACATTCGCTATATATCTTATAGATCGTATAAATAATATACATGCACAACAATATAGACCTTTGTCTGGACTTATTATCAACACATGGCGCGGCTAATCTATTAATCGTGAAATTTTGCAGCAGGGTATAATAAAAATGACCGCCACAGTAAGTGATTTCAATTTCGACAACCCTTTTCCGTACGTTCTAATTGTGAGCACAGTGCTGACAATAATTAGTCTCGCTTCGGTATATATCGCCTCCTCGCTAATATTAAACTAAACACCTCTCGCTCCTGCCTGGCCCGGAGGCCGGGGCCCAAGCAGGCTAATGAGGGGTGTGTTTGCTAGACATGCCCCCAACCCGTGGACAATCCAGATCCGCGGGCCGGCTTTCGGCCATTCTCTTAAGGGGACTTAATTCCAGTGACGCAGCGGGCCCATCAGAGCGATCGCGCCATGCGTGTAGTGTCGGTCGATTCGAGGCGCGCTGGTCACAAGGCCTGTGGCCATTCTTTTGGAGGCGGCCGGTCACGCCGTGGCGGCGTTCGACGAGGCATGCGAAGCGCTCAACAAGATCAGCACACACGCTAAGAGATTGATGCCGTTATTACCGGACGATTACACTCGATTCCTCAGCATTTCGGGCGTGAGGAGGGGAAGCCTATGACAACACCAGAGAGACGTACGGTGACGGTTCTCCTCACAGAGATGCATTTGCGCAAGATGATCGAGAACCACCTCCTTAAGGAGGGCGAGATTAGCGATCACGCTAAAGTCGCTCGTGTGGTGCAAAAGCTTCTGGACGGCGCCTTGGGGTTGCCGGAAAGGCCGTGGCACGACTGGGATGCTTGGGTGAAGGGCCTTGAATGATCTCAGCTTCGTTATGTGCGACAATATCCGCTCCTGGCACCAAGCGGACATAGCCGTCAGCACTGACTATGCCTGCTCCTGGCCGGAAAGCGGCCGTGCATAATTTCTCACCCCCTGCCTGCAACACTGCAACAGCGCAACGGTCTTGCCGATGACTAACGCAGAAGTTGGGACCAGCCTATCGGCTATCGCTGGGTCCCCATAGCCCCATGGGGGAAGCACACCGCCGCGGACCCGCGGATCACTTTAGCTCTCTATTAGGTAGAGAATAAGAAGTTGAAGCGAAGAGGGGGCTAGACAACTTTTGAGGTCGCCGCTCGCGACAGTGTACTGAGTGTCGCGGGCGCCTCGCGGCAGTCGAAGGGAGCAAGCCTCTTCGGTTTCAAGAAACTCAGAACACTGAAAGCTCACTGAAGCTTGTAGGCGGCTACTTTGTTGTCGAGCATCATCGGTATTACCACCAGGCTTTCAGCAGCGATTGCTTCAAGATCCGCACTGCCCTTGTTGAGGTCCATGAGGAGCTCAGCGTCGCCGTCGGCCGTAATCTGGTAAAGGCCGCCATTGAACCAGTCGGTAACGAGGAACCCGCCTTTGCCATCCGGCTCAAGCCCGTCCAGATTCCCCACCGGCTTGTCACCTAATCTCTGTATCTTTTTGGACTTGTAATCGACCGTCTTCAGGGTACCGGGCACATCGGTAGAGAAATCTTCCTTGGGGACTCCCCAGGAGGCAACAATTAGCCTGTTGTCCTGCGCGAAGAGGCCGTTCGGATTCTCTAATTCGTCGTTGTCCAGCCAAAGGGAGAGTTGGCCGTCTTCAAGCAACCAGATCTGGTTCTCCATCATGTCTGATACAAATACGCGGCCATCTTCATGAACGCTGACGTCGTTTAGGAAAGACGACCCTGGCGCCTCGTGGGTCTGCAGTATTTTGCCGGTCTCGGTGTCTATCACCGCAACTTTAGTTATGTCGGCGGCGTACAGCTTGCCGTTATGGAGTGCGAGCCCCTTGGGCGCATCAAGGCCGCGCACCCAATCCTTCTCTAAAACATCACCGTCGAGCGATAACTTGGCGATGTAGCCGTTGCCGTCGACATCAGTTGGGCCACCGTTAATGTTGGACACATAAAACACTCCTACGTTTGCATCGAGAACAACGGACTCGGGGCTGTCAAAGCCGTCAGCCTCCCAAATCAGTTTTGGTTGAGCGGTGGCGACGCTGACGCCTGCAAGTAGAACCAGAGGAAAAACGCCGAGGATCATCCATCGTAGGTCAAACATCCATCTCTCCGTTTCCCGACCTCGGCTTCTTCACAGAGAGTCGTCGGCTGTCAATTCAAGAATCGCAATCGGGACTGTATACCGCCTTTGTTGAAACAGCAGCGCCGAAAGGTATTGCGCATACGATCCGCGGCAGCGTTAGAATGCGGCTCGTCCACGGATGCTGAGAAAGTAAAGCTCGTCTTGAGCGACGCTGAGGGGTGGATCCTGAAAGTACTAAACGCTTGGCGCCGAAACTGTTCGTCGGTGAGAGAATACCCGACTTTCGCAGCTAACCTGCCGGGGCTGTTGTGAGCTAGGTGACTGCCTGGCGCTCATTCCACGCTATGAGTTCCAGGCGTTTGCAGAGGAATGAGAGAAGATGTTCCGCCGGCTGAGAAGTGGCGGCATGTGAACCGACACGCCGCATTTCTCTATCTATCGTCTCTGCGAATGCTAGAGGATGAACGGCGTTGGAGACTTCCTCGAACCATTGATGCAGCGGACTTCCGTTTAGCCTCGGCAAGTCTTCTGCAACCGCTATGCCTTCCAACGCTTGCACTAGGGTGCTCATTGCATCGATTGGCTTTGGTTCATCTTTGTACGTATCGAAGGAGCCTAGTAAGGCATCCAATTTCTCATCAAGCGGCATTGTTCGGTGCCTCGGGCTGGTGGCCCCGACGCCCGGAGGACGTCGGGCGCAGAACACCGCTTTGGAGTGCAGGGGAAGGACGGATCGCGATGCTTGTGAGGCTACGCTTTGGCGGTGGCGTTGGATCACCGCCTTAAGAAAATGGAATACAGGCGACCAGTCTCAGAACTTGGCGAAACTTAGGGGTACTCAAAGCCGCACCAGGCACTTTTCGGCGGTCAGCGCCTTCAGACGGGGCTTGATCCGGTAATGTTGCTAAACTGCCGGACTTGTTGGGCTCTTGAACGCAGGGAGCCGTGTGCTTTGGCTTGGCTATGTACTCATAGGCGCGGCTGGTCGGTGGACCGGGACGCAGGTTCCCGTTTTCGACGAGTATCAGCAAGGGCACGTCTGACGTTCGACGAGGCCCGCCGCATTGCCGCTTGACGACCGCACGGGGTCATTAGCTGGCATTGGGTGCCTCCCCCTCTAAACGCCAACAAGCCGCCCCCCGAGGGGGACGGCTATCATTTTTGTTAAAGCCTGTGCGGGTCCGTGAGGACTAGTCGGCTGTAAGAGTTGCAACAGCGGTCTTGCCGCTGCGGCTGTCTACTTCGGTGTCAAAAGAAACCTTCTGGCCTTCGACCAGGTTACTGACGCCGGCGCGCTCAAGCGCGGTAGCATGAACAAACACGTCTTTGCTGCCGTCTTCCGGCTCAATGAAGCCATAGCCACGCTGATCGTTGTAGAATTTCACAGTGCCCTTTATCATAAGGGGTCGTCCTTTCGCTGTAGTCAGTTGCAGTCCATTTAAGGTCGCACGAGAAGCGCGGCCGAAAAAGCTTTTCGTCGATGTTTGGAGGGTCTGAACGTACGCCTGGCAGTCAGCGAAGGCGAAGCGGCCATATTGTCCGGCCAAATGTCGATGAGTATACTTAAGCGGTAAGCATGGCATTTACAAGCCCTGCCTCGTCCATCGCTCCCCGAGGGAACGTGCCGTTTTCCACCACCTCGGACAGTCGAGCAGATCGACGGAGGATACAAGGTGCTCGATGCTTCCGGCCAGTCTCTCGCGTATGTCTACGCGCGGCGGCGCATTGCAGAGGAGGGCGTCGGCTTGGATCTGCGCCCATTCTCATACAGATGCTTTTTCAAACTTGGCTCATAACCGCCCGGTTGCTGGCCCTCTCTGGGACATGTCTGCTAAGCGGAATAAAGCGGACATCTCCAGTCCACGATCCAATGTCTGCATGACCCAATCCGCAGATATCCGAGAACAGCGCTCAAACTGCCAACAGCTTGTCTATGGGTGCGGCAGCCACTTCATGTGCCGGTCGCGATAGGTAAAACTCGGCCAGAAGCTGGCCTTCGGATTCCTTACCAGTCGGATTGATCCCGTGATGGCGCAGTTTATGAATCACGTCTTCCTGTTCTTCAGGCGTAGCGAATCGGCGTTGTAAAAAAGTTTGGCCTTGGAGCTTTTCGGTGACATACCCCCACCGTCTCATGGTCTTCGCGATGGCGTCGAATGGGAACATCCGCAGCACGAAATTGGCGATCCACGGGGAACGTCCCTGTGTGATGGACGGCAATAGTTTTTCGAAGCTCTTCTCGGTCAGGTAGCCGACACATCCGGTCGATGTCACGAGGCTGACCATCGTCAGACTCTCTGTGGCCGTATTGGGCAAAGCGCCAGTTTCAAGATTGACGGCGAGTCCTCTATCCAACAGACCTGCTGCGACGCCGTAGGCAACGGCGGATTGAGCCTGGTCAAGGCCGGTCACTGAGATGTTTTCGTGTTCGTCAAGATTGTCGAAGAATTTCCGGTCGCA
The DNA here is from genome assembly GCA_942491645.1 of uncultured Alphaproteobacteria bacterium. Classification (GTDB taxonomy): domain Bacteria; phylum Pseudomonadota; class Alphaproteobacteria; order Rhizobiales; family Methyloligellaceae; genus Methyloceanibacter. Next base: position 18,343 of record CALOBK010000010.1, read on the forward strand.
CGCTGCCACCGCTCGGGGTGAAGCCGCTAGAAGAGCACTCTGACTCCAATGCTCATATAGCGTGGGCATCGAGAGATTATGTTTCAACAGTGCTGCGTTGACACCGTAGGAACAGCCTAGGTCGAGAACGTGAATGGGGTCGCCCTGCCGGCGCCGCAGATGGGCGATCAACTTTTGGAAAACCGGCTTGGCAGCACCTGGAATAGCATAGCCCAGCTTCTTCAGCTCGCGGGAATAAGCCCGTGGATCAGGCTGATCGTAAACATGGTCCATGTTGATCTTGGCGTCATTGATCGCCTCGAAGACGGTATCACTTAACATACTCACCTTGTTGGTTGCGGTTGGGGCGCCCATCATTTGGGCTGCGCAGGTTGCAGGGCATCGAGCGCAAGACGCCGGGCCAACGCACCAAGCAGGAGCTGGCGCGGGGCTAAAAGGAGCATTTAGTTGGCTAGAGCGCTTGTCCTAGCATACTCGGCCCGAAATCAGAAATTGAGACCGGGACGTGAGGGCGGAGAAAATTCAGATGTCTGTTTTGGCACTTAGCGGACGTCCGAGCGCTCGGAGTTCATGTCCGGTTTAGCTTCTTAAGCGGAACTCCGAGCCGCCTTCTTAGGTGCAGATAATTCGTAGGCAGCTGGTTACCGCCACACGGGCTTCAAAATAGAGGACGCCTAGGGGATGCATCCGGTGAGTAAAGCTAGAGTCGCGACGGGGCGCCAGCCGTCGCTTCGGTCAAGATAGCTGCCGGTGTAAAACTCGACCATCTCCGAAACGAAGCTGCTCAAATCTACCGGAGTTACTCGCCTAACAAGATTGAGCATCTTCGGGCTCGATGAGCATCTTCGTAGGGTAGGGGTCTGCGCAGATCGAATTGGCGGAAACTTGCTTGCTCGGCTTGAGCATCTCCCGGTAAATTGAGCGTTCGCGCAGCGCTTCCAGATCGGCAAGCACGGCTACTTTTAGAGATACAGGCTGACCAGCCAGCCCACCAGCAGGAGTGAAGCAATCCAGATGCAAACGATGACGACCGCCGCCGCCCGGTTTACCGGACGCTCTTGTGCTCCCGCCGCTAGTTCGCGGTGCTCAGCCATGATGCCGGGTGGGATCAGCCAGACGACAAGCAAAATGCCAAGGGGGACGAGAAGCACGTCGTCGAGGTAACCCAACACCGGGATAAAATCGGGGATCAGATCAATCGGCGAAAGTGCGTAAGCCGCGACTGCAATCGCCAGCGCTTTCGCATACCAAGGAGTGCGCGGATCGCGGCTCGCGAGGTAAAGCGCATGAACGTCTTGCTTGAGTGCGCGCGCCCACTCTCTGAGACGGCTTGACATTCCCAACGCTTACAATGTTCCCCCTTCCAACAAAACTGTAAAGCGCGAGCGCTCGGGCGGCGGCGGCCGCGCGTTGCGCCTCGGTCTTCCGTTTTCGGGTCAAGAAGATGAAGGTACTCAACTTCACCGAAGGCGCTCAGCTAAGAACATGAGCATGTTCGTGCCTGATGAGCGTTTTCAGAGCTACGATGGCTGCCGATCCCGTGGGCTAGGCGCCACGTTTCAAGAACTTCGCCACCCGAAGTTCTGGTAGAGTGGGGCGAGCTTTCCCACATGAGTGAGAGCGACCAGCAAGAGGCACAGTCTTGGAATGCCCCAACCCGTTATCGTCACCATTCCCCACCGACTCGGCAAGGACGAGGCCAGGCGTCGCCTGCAGGTGGGCTTGAGCAATGTGCGCTCGCATGTGAGTGACAGTTTCGTCATGCTGAAGGACGCTTGGGTTGGCGATCATCTGGATTTTCAGGCGAGCCTGCTGGGTCAATCGACCACCGGATCGGTAGACGTGGCCGACGATCACGTGCGGCTTGAAGTGCAGCTTCCCTGGGTGCTAGCAGTGCTCGCCAACAAGGCCAAGGCGTTGGTGAAGCGGCAGGGGCAGCTAATGCTGGAAAAACCGACGCCGAAGCGTTGACGCGGGCGTCCGCTGGCACACTCGCACCAGAAAGCATAACAATCCTATGGGAGATCGAAGGTGCTCAAGTCTAGTGAAGGCGCTCACCTTAATGGCTTGGGTATCTTCGAGGCTGATGAGCATCTTCGTGGGGTAGGGGTCTGTGCAGGTCGACTTGGCGGAAATAGCTACTTAGTTCCCCCGCCGTTCCCCATCCATACCCGATCACTCCCGCGAGAAAACCGCAGCTTCACCAGCGTCTTGGCTTACCCGCGACCTTGACATCGTAGGGGTCACTGGTTCGATCCCAGTGCCGCCCACCATTTTCGTATAATTAAATCAGTAACTTGGGTTTCGCTTTTGCGCGATGTTTGCCGCCTGGGCAACGCCTCGGGCAACGTTGTGCAAATTTCGATCTGGATGCAGGTGCCGCCGGCCGGGCCTTCTCATCGGTCGGTGATCCAAACGCCCAGAGCCCGCGTTTCCTTATCAACACGTTAAGGCTGCCCCCCTGCGCCCCCCACGCAATGGCCTTGGCGGTGTACTCTCCTAAGCCCCGGTGCCCCCGCGCCGGGGCTTTCCCTTTGCCTAATGCCATTCATCCCTATCAAAGCCATGGCCCAGCCTTCAGAGGCCTAATGGTGGAGCCGCGCACGGCGGAATTTAGTTCCCTTGCTCGGCGACGCCTAAGCGGCACTAAGGCCCGGTCTTGCATGAGTACGCGGGCCGAGCCCTCGTGCTGGGCGGCCTCATCCGATCATTTGGAGCCCGCGACAAGTGGCACCCAAGGGAGGTTCGACACGACATTCCGGCAGTTTGCGACATCACGTGGCAGGCTGGCATTTGCCGGGCTCGCAGCACTCGTCGTGTGCGCTATCGTTTCAACTAAGCCCTCACTCGCTCAAGAGGCTCAGCGCGAGGTGATCGAAGGCGTCGGGAAAGCAAAAGACGGAGATGGCATCTTGGTCGGTGATCGAGAAGTCAGGCTCGCGGGCATCGATGCTCCCGAACTCGGCCAAGAGTCTTGTCACACTAACCTGGTGACCGATCTCTGGCAGCGCAGTAGTGTCGTGGGATGAAACAGAAACCCTCCTATCGCCGCCACCGATTTCCACCGGTAATCATCCAACATGCCGTCTGGCTGTATTTCAGATTTCCCCTCAGCTATCGCGATGTTGAAGATATGCTCGCCGAGCGTGGCATCGATGTGTCCTACGAGACGGTCCGCCGCTGGGCATTTAAGTTCGGCGGGATCATTGCGCGCAAGGTGAGGCGAGGACGGCCTCGGCCGGACGGGCGGTGGCATCTCGACGAAGTGTTCGTCTCCATCAACGGCAGACGATTGTACCTCTGGCGTGCAGTAGATAGTGAAGGCGAGGTCCTGGATATCCTGGTTCAACGCCGGCGAGACAAGAGAGCAGCATTGAAACTGATGAGAAAGCTGCTCAAAAACCAGGGCTTCGTCCCTGATGCCTTCGTCACCGACAAATTGCCATCCTACGGTGCTGCGTTGGGCGATCTCGGCTTATCGAAGCGGCATGATTTCGGTGGCAGGAAAAACAATCGAGCCGAGAATTCCCATCTGCCGGTTCGACAACGAGAGCGACGAATGCAGCGCTTCAAATCGCTCAGTTCAGCGCAACGTTTCCTCTCCATCCACGCCGCCATCTATAACACCTTCAACCCGCCACCGAGAAAACCCAGAAGTCCACCTACGACTACATCGCAACGCTCAAGCGGCAGAAACCAAGCGGCAAACAATTCGAGTACACGTCTGTCAACACGTTTGTGGTTGCCTGGCTCGCCGAAAAAGTGACCGGAAAGCCCTACGCTGAACTGATCAGCGAGATGATTTGGCAGAAAATGGACGCGGAAGCGGACGGCCTTATCCTAGTGTCACGCGAGGGGGCTCCCGGAGCTCATGGGTTGATCAACACGACACTGCGCGACCTGGCGCGTTACGGCATGCTCTTTACGGGCAACTGGAACATGATGGCCAAAGAGAAGGTCACACCAGATAGTCTTATTCGGAAAATTCAGCAGGAGGGCCATCCAGCCATTTACAACGCCGGTATGATCAAACCCAAGATAGACGCCTATATGGGCGAACCGACCGCCTTCGAAACGCGCCAGTGGGACTTCGTCCTCAAGGACGGCGATTTCGGCAAGTCCAGTTTTCATGGTCAAACGCTATACATTTCGCCCTCAAAAAATCTTGTCGTTGCCTCGTTCGCTACGGGAAAAGAATACGATACCTGGGCCTTTGCTCGCGCCATCGCGACGTCACTCCCATAGTGCCGTACGTCCGAAACCAACCGGCGCTATGCGAGGCTCTCTGGGCATCGCCCTTCAGCACTTAATCCGTCCCATTGGTTCCCCCCAGGGGCACCTCAGGCCGCGTCACGACAAAACTCGCAGCGACTAAGAGCACGACGATCTGAGTGCCCAAAGCCCAAAGCGGCGCGCCGATGATCCATGTAATTAGCGGAGTGAAGATCATGACCGCAACGGCGACCAGTTTTGTTCGCCGATCAATGGCTCCGTAGAGCCTCCAATTCCGTATTAGCGGGCCGAATTGGGAATGGCGGGTCAGCCACCGATGCAGCCGCGGCGAAGACCGCGCGAATGCGTAGGCTGAGAGCAAGAGGAAAGGAGTAGTTGGAAGCAGCGGCAGTACGGAACCGGCCACGCCGCAGCCGAGGGACAAAGCACCGAGGCTTAGCCAGAACGGTCGTAATGCGATGTTCTCTTTCGGCTTCGACTTCCTTGCCCCAAATTTGGTTTGCGAGGGAAGCCAAAGAGGGACGCCCCCCAATGACAGACGACACTGACGCCAACGCGCGCCACTGCCCACTCGCTCATCGAGTCCTACCTTAGCCCGGACCAGAAGGTGGTCGCCCAGATGATTCTTGCCAACCCGCCGGTCTTGTAGCCAAGATCGCGCAAAAACCGAGCGAGCGCCAGGGTACCCGGACGAAGGTATGTCGGACTGCCCGGTAGCTGCGGTGGGATCAAGCCGGGACCTTCCAGGATTTCTTGGTAGGCGAGATGACCAAGGACGGCGACGCCATGGGAGCCAAAATCGGGTTTTTGGGCGCCGATCACTGGCAATAGGCTTGCTTCACAAGGCCCGCCCGGCAGTTCGGCCTTGACGGGAGGCGTGCGTTGGCCAAGGTTCGCGCAGCCTTTGGTGCCCGGTTGCGGAAACGCATCTGGGTGAAACGGGAATTAGGTCGGGTCCCTTTTGGGCCTTAAGCTTAGCCGCCCCCGCGACTGTATGCGGTGAGCCGCCTTCCAAACATGTCACTGGCTGGTGCTAACGACGAGCACTGGCTGGGAAGACGGAAGCCGGCTGTGATCCGTGAGCCAGGAGACCGGCCATTGGCGATTGAACCAACCACGACGCCGTCGGGTGAGACGGCAAAGGAGACATGACATGCATATCGAACCGGGACTTGTCGCAGAGGGCAAGATTTGGCTGAGCTACGCGACGGCCGCGGGCGCGGGCACCTACACATTGAAGCTTGCTTGGGACGCGGTGAAGAAGCGCGGCCCCCTCTCGCTTCTTGCCAGAGCGACCATGACGACGGCGCTGGTTTTCTTCTTCTTCGAGGTTCTTCCCCACTATCCCGTGGGAGTCTCCGAGGTTCACTTCATCTTTGGTTCGACGCTGTTCTTGATATTTGGCGCCGCACCAGCGGCGATAGGGCTGGCCTTGGGGCTCTTACTCCAAGGAGTATTTCTTGCGCCATTCGATCTGCCGCAATTCGGCATGAATGTCACAACGCTTCTGGTGCCGCTGTTTGGCTTGACCTATCTCGCTGGCAAGATCATCGATCCCGAGACGCCCTATGTGGATCTCAAATATAGTCAGGCATTGGCGCTTTCCACCTCCTATCAGGCCGGGATCGTGGTCTGGGTGATGTTCTGGGCTCTCTACGGTCATGGCTTCACCGCCGAGAACGTGCAGTCGATCGTGACGTTTGGCGGGGCCTACATGCTGGTCATCATCGTTGAGCCTCTCGCGGACCTCGCGATCCTTGCGATCGCTAAGACGATCAACGGGTTGCGCGGAAGCCCACTGGTCGGACAGCGTTTGTACCACGCGTCCTAAAGCCCTCAGGCTATTTGCTGAATTTGCGGCGGTGCGGGACCTCTCGCGCCGTCGTTTTTGTTTGCGCCGCCATCGTGCCGGTGTGAACAGGACTGTCCGGCGATAGGCCGTGCATTCCTCGGGTGTGGCTTGCGTGAATTGACACCCGGCCATGAACCGTGCCCAAAGCGGGCTACAGACGATGTTCGCTTTGGTCCGGCAATATGCGCGGCCACCAAGCAGAAGGCGGTCGCGAGAGATGCTCGAGCCGGAGCAAGACGGCGCCAGCTACAAACTCCATCAGCTCGTTGGTCTATTTGCGGGGCCGGCGCTGTTCGCGGTGCTTGCCTTGAGTCCCACGCCCGCCGGATTGTCGGCCTCCGCCTGGGCCGTTGCCGCCTTGGCCGCCTGGATGGCGGCGTGGTGGGCGACCGAAGCGCTGCCGCTCTTCGTGACGGCGCTGCTGCCCTTGGTCTTTTTACCGTTGCTCGGCATTGTGGATGTGCGTGGGGCCGCGGCACCCTTCGCCCATCCGGTGGTGTTTCTGCTCCTTGGCGGATTTCTCATCGGGCTCGCCCTGGAGAAATGGAATCTGCACCGGCGCATAGCCTTTCACATCATTCTGAATGTCGGTAGCCGCCCGCTATCGCTCATTGCCGGGACAATGCTGGCGACCGCCTTTTTGAGCATGTGGATTACCAATACCGCCACGACCATCATGATGATTCCGATTGCGCTCTCGCTCATCGGCGTTGTCGGAGCGAACAATGCGGATCGCGAACGCGGCGCCAGTAATTTCGGCACGGCCATGATGCTCGGGATTGCGTATGCGGCATCGATCGGCGGCATGGCGTCCTTGGTCGGCTCGCCGACGAACCTTCTGGCCGCGAGCTATCTCGATGAGGTCTTCGGAATCGAAATGACCTTTTTACGATGGCTGGTCTTTGCGTTGCCTATCGCCGCCGTTCTGTTGGTCTGCGCCTTTTTGGTGCTCACGAGGATTGCATTCCCCGTGTCCAACTCTCTTGGGGAGATCAAGTCCGGTCTGGTTGCCGGCATGCTGCGCGAGATGGGCCCAATGAGCGGCCCTGAAAAGCGCGTGGCCATCGTGTTTCTCGCCGTTGCCATGGGCTGGATATTCTATCCCTTGATCCGCGATGAGGCCGGCTTGGCGATCACCGATACCGGTATCGCTATTGCAGGTGCCATTGTGCTCTTCGCAATCCCGGCGAATTGGCGCACGCGAACATTCCTTCTCGATTGGACGACAGTCCGAAAAGTGCCTTGGGAGGTCCTCATCCTGTTTGGCGGTGGGCTGAGCTTGGCCAAGGCGATCGACAGTTCGGGCCTTGCGGTCTGGGTCGGCAATGGCCTTTCCGTCCTCAGCACCATGCCGTTGTTCGTGCTGATCCTCGGCGCGACATTGCTGGTGGTGTTGCTGACCGAATTGATGAGTAACACGGCGACGGCCGCCGCCTTCCTTCCCATCGCCGGGAGCCTTGCGCTGGGCTCCGACGTGGCGCCGGTCTTGATCGTGATCCCAATCGCGCTTGCAGCCTCGTCGGCCTTCATGTTGCCGGTGGCAACGCCCCCCAACACGCTCGTGTTCGGCACACGTTACGTCACTCTTCCGCAAATGCTCCGCGCCGGTGTTCTGCTCAACTTTCTCGGCGCCGGGATTATCGCCACGGGCATGACGCTGGCTGCGTCCTGGTACTAGCTGGCGGTGCGATTGGCGCCCCGGCACTCGGGCGTTCTTGAGGCGTATCGGGACAGTAGATGACCCGGCCAGGGCCCATCCTGGCCGGGCCGAAACGCCTTTATTGTTAACTTCCCATTCGGTTGAGCCTTGAAACGCTAAGCCCCCATTTCTTACCGAGAGGTTAACAGCCGGACGCGGCGACCGACTTCGCGCATTTGAGGGGCACGTATTGCCTCCCCGCGCCAGTCGGCGCACGATATACATTTTGATTTCCAGAGGTAATTGGGGAGAGCCATGGCAACGTCCAAGAGCCAAATCCGGTCCAACCTTATCTATGGGGCGATTGCTCTTCTTCCGCTTTGCATCGTTGCGTATGTGATCTTCAAGGTTGCGGGCCCCGTCAAAACAGCCACGGCTGCCATCTCTCCATATCTTGGGACGGATCCTTATCTCGCAACGCTCATTATCCTCGTAATGACAGTCTTCGTTCTCGCATTTCTTTGCTATCTGTTGGGAGCGCTAGTCAGCTCCGAAGCCGGGGGCAGGGCATTCGAGAGAGTGCAATCGAAGTTCGGCAATGTCGTCCCTGGCTATGAGATCGTCACGAATCTATTGCGCGGTGTTGCGGGGGAAGAAAAGGCTTATCCGCCTGCCATGATCAGGCTGTTCGGTCCCGGAACCGCAGTGCTGGGATTCGTCATGGAAGATGTCGATGACTCGCATCTAACGGTCTTCATTCCGAGCACGCCGGTCTTGACGGTTGGAGCCGTCCATATCGTCGAGCGCTCGCGTGTTCGAATGATTGACGGGAACGCTAAGGCCGCCGCCGAGTGCATCGGCCAATGGGGCCTTGGCATGCAAGAGTTGTTGCGCGGCGGCGATTGCAAGGCTGACGGTATCTGACAAAGGCTAAACCCGCTTGGTCATTGCCGAAGGTTTCAGTTGGCCCCGTAATGGCCCAGAGCCTAATCGGCATCGCGCCGTACGAGTTCGGCGAGCACGGTGCCGTCTACATCCTTGAGAATGAGCTTGGCCGCGCTCGCCTCAGCGGTGTGAGCCTCTCCCAAAACGGTTGCGAACTCTTGCTCGCGTCGCATGCGTTCGGGTAGGCAGGCCATTCTTGTCGAGGCCAAAGGGCCAATCTTCAGCTCTCCGTCTCTGAACGTATATCCACCGGTGAAGCGGTTGCAGCCGAGGTGTCCGGCAACCGTGTTGTTTGCGCCGAATTGTACGAAGCGGGCATGTTCTCCCGCTTCGCCTGGAAAACCCCATTCCGATTGGGCGAGGCTGGCGAGGGGGCCCGCGCCGGCCGCAGTTAGCGGCACGGCGGACAGAAGCGCCAGAACTGTACTAAGGACCTTCCAGCAGCTGGCGGGGGAATGGTTCATGATCTGCGTGCCTTTGACTGTTCTATTTCCGCGAAATTGCTCCCGCTTCATGTCCTGGGTGCGGCATTTGCTGTAGACGAACGTTCCGTGTTTTTCAGAATGCCGCGTTGGGTTAGGCTCGCGACACCTGACAACCTATCGGTGAGTTTTTTATGCGCTCCCCATCGTCCATTCGATTGATTCTACGAATTCTCTTCATTTTCTTTCTGATCCTCTGCATCCCGTTCGTGGGGCTTCTTATGCTGTCCGTCGGGCCGTTCGGGGAGCTTCGCCGCCACGTCGCCGAGCATTTCCTCTCAAAGGCCATTGACGTTGAGGTCGCGGTCAAAGGGCCAGTCAAGATCGGCTTCGGCCTGACGCCAAAAGTTTCGGTCAAGGATGTCGTCGCCGTGGAGAGCGACGTTCCATCGGACATTTCGGACCTGTCGGTCCGTTCAATTGACCTCGAATTGCCGGTCATTCCTCTGCTGACTGGGCATATGCAGCTCAATGCGCTGACCATCGATGGTTTGATGGTCGCAATTGCGATCCCCGCAGGCGAGACAACAGAGTCCCAAGGGATGGCTGAGATTGGTCAATTCATCAGCAATATTGTGCACTCACCGGTGTCGAGCAATTTTGAGCTGCGCGATACCAAGTTGGATTTAGTCGATCATGAGAGCGGCTTCACGCTTCGCTATGTTTTTGAGGCCTTCGTCAGCGAAGCCAAGGACGATGGCTCTATTAGAGTCGACGCGAAGGGTGAACTCAACGGTGAGCCCTGGAATCTCGATGGAGATGTGGATCCAAAAATAGACGGCCATACGCGCAAATTCGATGTCGGCATTCAACATGTCGGGCTGACGACCGGGTTTGCTGGGACATACACGTTTGGAGGGTCTCGCGACACGGTGGACATGACCGCGACAGCCAGGGCACCTGACCTTGAGCGGTTCCTCGCCGTCTATGAAATTCAAGGCAATCTTGAGGGCGCCGGAGACCTGTCGGGACGCCTCACGGGAGACGTCACTGCGCTGAAGGCTTCGGACCTTGTGTTGAAGCTCTCGCTCAAATCTGGTGACGTGTTCACCCTCACAGGCGGCATTGACGACCTTTCAGAGGGGACCGGGCTTGAATTGAAGCTCGACGGCAGATTTCTCCGGCCGGAGCGCCCCAAGGACAAGGAACCGACGCTCTTCGATATCGGCATCACGGGGTTCACAGGGCGCATTGAAGGCTCTTATGACGGAGTTCTGGTGCGTGACTTCCGCATCAACACCAACTCGGTCAATGCCACTCTCAACAATATCGGTCCGATCACCGGCGAGCGGCTCTATAAGAACGAGCAGGGACAGCTTGGGCTCTATGACGTGGTGATCCTGGCAGGAAACCCAAAGCGGCCGAGCGTGCGGGTCACCGGAACAGTAAAAGACATCATCGACTTCAAGGGTGTCGATCTCAAAGGCAAGGTCGATTTTCCAACGGCGGATTTCTTCGATCTCGCAGCGGAAAAGAATGCCGCGTCACTCGGCCATCTCACCGGGCAGGTCGCGCTGACAGATGCCGACGGCTCGCTCGGGATCGAGTCGTTCTCGGCGGAGGTCACCGACAGTAGCCTTCTCAAGCTTAGCATCGATCTTGTGTTCGACGATTTGCGCAATGCCGACGACCTGAAATTTGCAACCCATCTCGACATTCCTAAGTTCGAGCAATTTGCCGCGGCACTTGGAACACCTGGCGAGGATATTGGACGCATCAAGTTCGACGGCACCATTGAGGGGAGCGATGAGAGTGTCGAGCTTGCAGGGACCACACTTGTGGGAGAGACCACGATCAAGGGAGCGCTCACCGGCAAATTGTCCAAGGACAAGCCTGTCCTTTCGGGCGAACTTTCATCGCCCCTTCTGCATCTGTCGGACATGAAGAAACTGCGCGCCATCAATGTCGCCTATTTCGAAAACACCGATGAGAAGGATATCGACGTCATCGACTACTCCAAGGTCTCGGAGACGGTGAAGGTCGAGCTGAAAATCAATGTGGCGAAGATCGCGGGCGGTGGCACGGATGCGAGCAATATCAGCGGGAACGTCACCTATATCGCCGGTGTTGTTGGGCTCGATCCTTTGTCTCTGACCTATCTTGGCGGCAGGGCCACGTCCAACGGCAAGATAGACACAATGGCTGACCCGAACAGCTTCTCCGTGAAAGGCCGTGTGGAAAATTTGCCGATCGGCGCCGTGATGAAACAGCTCGGAGGCGGCTCGCCGGTGAGGGGATCGCTTCACGCCACATATGACATTTCGGGGGCGGGCAATAGTGTGGCGGAGATTCCGCGCACACTCAGCGGGTCTGTCTCTTCTTCTCTGCGCGATGGTTGGATCGGCTCGGACTTGATCAATATCACGGGCTTGAGCTTGCCTGCCTGGCTCTTGTCGCGGTCGAGCGGGGGGGCAGAGCTCGTTTGTGTGGTCGCGCCGTTCTCTTTCCAGGACGGGCGGGGCTCGACGCGCAGTCTCGTGCTCGAGACGCGCGAGGTCCAGATTGTTGGCGTTGGCTATGTCGATCTCCGGCGCGACGTGCTCGACCTACGTTTCAAGCCGCAGCCTCTGCGGCAGAAGCTCATCGACGTGACACAGCCCTTCGTCATTCAAGGGAACCTGAAACACCCTCAAATCCACTTAACCGGTGCGCCGATCGCAAACGCTGTGGCGGGCACATTCGCGTTCCCCTTCAACCTGCTCGACAGCATCGTGCAGCCGCGTGCTGGTACGCCGGGGCGCGTGCCCTGCCGTGTGACCTATACGGCCGAGCGCCGGGAACGAGAGACGAGAACCAGACCGGATTCGCGTGGACCGCTGGGTCTTGGAATTTTCGGCGATGCAAGTGAGCGGGGTGGTGAGCGACGGCGCCAGCCACAAAGAACCTTTGGCCCTCGCAGGTAGCGCCAAGCGTCTTTTCGAGAAGGGCTTAAGCCCCCGCTGGCGTCATCCAACCGATTGCTGCTGCTCCGGGCTCTGAGAGTATGGCGATACGGTCCACACCGAGCATATCGAATGGAGGGCGAATAAGGTTGGCGCCGGCAGCCAGGGCCTTCTTGGTGAGTGCATCTACGTCGTCGACGGCAATGTAACCCATCCAGTGTTCCGGTACGTCTTTGAACTCTGGTCCCGTCATGGCGAAGATCTCACCGACCGTTTCGACGCCGGATTTGGCGACCCAATAGGTGCCGCCAGCCGGCATCGGGAACGGGTCGAAGGTCCAGCCGAGCGTGTCGGCGTAGAATTGTTCGTGGGTCAATGAGAGGAGGGTGCCTTCGCCGTCAGGTTTGATGAGCATCTTGACGAGCGACTCCCGTTCCGGCGTCGTGCGCCAGGCTCAGGTAAAGACGAGCTCTTCATTCGGCACCACCTTGCGATCGACGCCCCTCACGTCGTGCTCTTCGCCATCCTTGCTGCGCATGAAGATGCGGTATGACCCGCCAATGCGGGCATCCGCCTCGGCCTCAACGGATTCGATATGAGGCGGGCCGCTCCAATGGGCTATTTGCTCCGGGTTGGTCCAGGCGGCATAGACGGCTTGCGGTGTCGCTCTGAAGTGCCGCTTGAGGGTGAGGCTTGGCTTGGTGTCGAGGCTTGGTTTGGTGTCGAGATTTGCGTCGGCGGGCATGGGTCTTCCTCCACAAAGGCTGCGAGCTGGTCGAGCCGCTCGGTCCAGAATCGTTGATAGCGTTCGAGCCAATCCATTGCCTGTGCCATGGGTTTGGCATTCAGCCGGCACATTACCGTGCGGCCGATCTTCTTGCGTGAGATGAGCCCCGCGTCGGACAGCACGTTGAGATGCTTCAAAATCGCGGGAAGCGACATTGAAAAGGGCTCGGCAAGCTCGCTCACCGACAAGCCGGTCGATTCCGACTCAAGCCTTGCCAATAGCGCCCGCCGGGTCGCATCCGAGAGGGCGCCAAAGGTGCGATCGAGCGCCGGATTCAAATACTTAACCATAAAGTTAAGTTTTGGGGCCCCCGAATAGTGTCTGTCAATGCGGGCGCTATGGACCGGTCTCAAGGGCTGGCATCGAGGGGCAGTCGGCCTTGGCTCAAGTTGACAGGGCAGGCCGGTCTTTCTATGGTCCGCCCCAAATTCCAGGGCGGCTCTATTAATGTGAGCCTCCCGGACTGTTTTTTTGCCGAGATGGATGCGTGACATGAAAATCAAGAACTCTTTGAAAGCCCTGGTCAAGCGCCATCGGGACAACCGGGTGGTTCGCCGCCGTGGCCGGCTTTATGTGATCAACAAGACCAACCGACGCTTCAAGGCGCGCCAAGGTTAGGCCTCGAAGGCTAAGACTTGGCTGTCCCCACACGATTGTTGGATTACGGGGACACTTGCTGAAATGCTTTGACGGGGCCCCTTTGGGCCCCGTACCTTTTCCGCCATGGGTATCGTGCGATTTCAGTTGGGTTTGTTCGCGTTGGCGTTTGCGTTTGCAGCCGCGCCGCACGCGTCCGCCTCGGCGCCGTTTATGCTGGCACAATTCTTCGAGCATTTCGACGATGAACCGGAAGACGTCGCGCCGCCCGCGGACGATCCTGCGGCGGGTGGTCCCGAGCTCGACGGCCTTGATCTTCCAGATCTCAATGGCGGGATGCAAAGTGCCGAGCCGCAGTTCATGCCGGATGCGCCGCAAGGCACCCTTGAGCAGGGTACCGTAGAGCTTGGCGGCATTCCGCCAGCCTTTGATGCAGCGGATAGGCCGAAACTATTGGCTGAGCTTTACGAGAAGCTTGGTCAAGCCGGCAGCCAGAATGATGCGGCCCCCATCATAAGGTCGATCGAAGAACTCTGGACGATCTCAGGCAGCGACACGGTCGATCTTCTGATGAATCGCGCCGCCCAGTTCGCCAACGCGTCGGAAATCGATCTATCGCTTTCGGTGCTCGATGCGGTGGTTGATATCGCACCGGCCGAAGCGGAAGCCTGGTACTTACGCGCGAAGGTCAATGTGCTCGCTGGAAAGCCGGAGCGAGCCCTGGCCGATCTCCGCCGGGCGCTCAATCTCGACGCCCAGCATTACCGTGCCATCACCGATCTTGGGCTCGTGCTTGAGCAGCTGGGCGCGAAGAAGGAAGCCTTGGAGGCCTATCGCCGGGCTCTTGCCATCAATCCGTATATGGATGATGCAAAGACCGGTGTGGATGCGCTCCAGCGCGAGGTCGAAGGCCAGGATATCTAAAGTCTCGTAGACATTTAGGGTCGCTGAAACGAGAGCGGCTTACGCGAGAACACCAAAGATCACTCTGTCTTAAGCTTGCGCTGAGCGTCTTAGACCTTAAGACGCGCGCATTAATCGTCGGCGCTCGGATCGACCTCGGCGATGCGCAGGAGATTGGTGGCACCCGCTTTTCCGAGCGGCACGCCTGCGATCACGATCACCTGTTCACCGGCGCGCGCAAATCCCTCTTCGTAGGCAATGCGGCAGGCCTTGGCGACCATGTCATCGAGGTTGATCGGATCGTCCGCCAGCACGCAATGCTGGCCCCAGACGATCGCAAGCTTGCGAGCGGTTCGGGGAATTGGCGTCAATGCCAGGATCGGTTGCTGTGGCCGTTCTCGCGCCGCGCGCAAGGCGGTCGCGCCCGATGCCGTGTAGCAGACGATCGCAGCCAGATCGAGAGTCTCGGCGACCGTGCGGGCCGCGGCCGAAATTGCATCGGCATCCGTTGCTTTGGGATCGATGCGTTGAGCGTGAATGAGCGCGGCGTAAAGCGGATCGTGTTCGACCTCAATGGCGATACGGTTCATGGTTGATACCGCATCCACAGGGTATTTGCCGACGGCGGACTCCGCTGAGAGCATCACGGCATCCGCGCCTTCAAACACAGCGGTTGCCACGTCCGAGACCTCGGCCCTCGTGGGGACGGGTGCGTAGATCATGGATTCCAGCATTTGAGTGGCAACGACCACGGGTTTGCCGGCATTGCGCGCGGCGCGGCTGATCTGCTTCTGAAGGCCAGGGACTTTCTCCACCGGCATTTCCACGCCCAGATCGCCACGCGCCACCATGATGCCGTCGGCAAGATCAACGATCTCCTTCAGATATTGGATCGCGGTCGGCTTCTCGATCTTGGCCATGATGGCGGTATGGCCATGGCTGAGCTTGCGTGCCTCTTCGATATCCTCAGGCCGCTGAACAAAAGACAGGGCCATCCAAGCAACGCCGATGGCGTTTGCGCATTCGATGTCGGCGCGATCCTTGTCCGTCAAGGCTCCGAAGGGCAGCACGGTATCGGGCAGGCTGATGCCTTTGCGGCTGCCGAGCAGGCCGGAGTTCAAGACCTCGGCGTCGATCCGCACATCGGAGGCCTCTACGACGCGTAGCTTGAGCTTGCCGTCGTCCAGAAGCAGGGTGTGCCCCTTTTCGACGGACTCAAAGATTTCTGGATGGGGCAGCTGAACACGCCCAAGCCCGCGCGCATCTTCGCCGCGTACAAAGCTCAGGATGTCGCCCTGGGTCAGCCTTACGGTGCCGGACTCGATCTTGCCAATCCGCAGCTTGGGACCTTGCAGGTCGACCAAGATGCCGATCGGGCGTGAGAATTCCGCTTCGAGTTTGCGCACAATCCCATGTGCTTCGCGCAGACCCTCGTGGGTCGCGTGGCTCATGTTCACGCGAAAAACATCCGCGCCCTCCTCGAAGAGGCGCCGCATGGTTTCTTCGTTTGTAGAGGCAGGACCGAGTGTAGCGACGATCTTGACCCGTCGGTTTCGCCTCATTGGGTCTTTTCTTCGCCTTCTGGGTCTGTCAGCCGCACGGTCCAATCCCTCTCTTCGCCAGTATCGACCTCGAAGAAGCCCGTGCGCTTATGGCCGCGCTTCTCGCAATCCTTGGTGTCGCGAATGGTGAAGGACTTGTCGTCCGTACACATATAAAGAGCACCTGCCCATTCACCGCCACGGTCATAGTCGACTGCGTGGATATAGTAATAGCGACCGATGAGCACGCCCTTCAGCAATGTCTCGCAGGTGTGTGAGGCGATATTCCACCAACCCTCGCTTGCCCAGCCCTCGGTGTCCTTGTAGCCAATGGCGACGCCCACACGGCTGGCGGTCGTGTTGCAAAGCTTCAGATCGGCCATTGCCGGCGTGATGCCCGGGCCCACGATAATGCCAAGCGCCGTGACGCCAGCTGCCAGGAGGACGGCGCCAGTGTAGCGGCGGGCCGAGGCTTTGAATCGCCCGGATTTGCGGATCGCATTGGACACAAACATTGGATTATTAGAGCCTGAAGTCGCGGTTATCGAACTCCGAACCGTAGCATCGAATAGGTTGCATTTCTCTGACCGTCAGGGCTGGATTATAAGTCTAGGCCACCCTTATAGAACACGGCTAAACTTCAGGGTAAATGTGTAGCGGCACGAGTTTCTATTTCTGGTTTTTATCGTTCTTGGAGGTCCAGTCTGGACACGCTTGTACAAGAAGACTTGGGTGAGAAGCCATACCGGACCATTGCCGGGGATGTAAAGCTCGGTCTCCTCATCCTTTGCGACCATGCCCAAAACCGGATTCCGGACGATTTCAATACCCTTGGGATGAGATCCGAGGATCTCCACCGCCATATCGCTTTCGATTTGGGGGCGGAAGGGGTGGCGCGGTTTCTCGCCAAGATGCTGGGTGCGCCCGCCGTAATCAGCTGCTTTTCCCGGCTTCTCGTGGACCCCAACAGGGGGCTCGACGACCCCACGCTCATCATGCAGCTCGCCGATGGTCTGGTGATCCCGGGAAATGTAGATTTGAGCCCCGAGGCCCGCGAGGCGCGGCTTGAGCGCTTCTATCGGCCCTACCATGCCGCGATCGATAAAGCCGTGCAGGCGGCCATCGACGTGGGCAAGCCGCCGGCAATTCTATCCCTGCACAGCTTCACACAGGCCTGGAAGGGTGTCCCGCGGCCCTGGTCGGCCTCGGTGCTTTGGGACAAGGACCCGAGACTGGCTGTGCCGTTGCTGGGTGGCTTGCGGACTATTCCCGATGCGGTGATCGGAGACAACGTGCCGTATTCCGGCCAGCTCAAGGGCGATACGCTCTACCAGCATGCCACTTCACGCGGCCTCGCCCATGCGCTGATCGAGGTTCGCCAGGATTTGATCTTGGGCGAGGAGGGGCAGGCGGAATGGGCCGCGCATCTTGCGCGGGTGGTGACCGACGTGCTCCAGTCCGCACCTGGGCTACATACAATTGCGCACCACGGTTCCCACACAGGCCTTTGATGGGCAAAGAATCGGCACACGAGCCTTCTAAAGGGGATTGGCGCAAGGGCTTGAGACGAGGAACTTGATGCATGGATGAGACCACGAAAACGGAACTTGAGGCCGCGGCGTTCCGGCGGTTGGTGGAACACCTTCAGGAGCGGACGGACGTTCAGAATATCGATCTGATGGAGTTGGCCGGCTTCTGCCGCAACTGCCTGTCGACTTGGTACTTGGAAGCCGCCGATGAGCGGGGCGTTGCGCTGGACAAGGACACAGCAAGGGAAATCGTCTACGGCATGCCCTATGGTGACTGGAAGGCGAAATTCCAGACGGAGCGTTCCTGAGCTTCTCGAAAAACTATTCAAATAGAACGAGTTGCACGCCTTGCTGTCGGGCTCTTGGCCAGGGGCATTGGATAAGCTGGAAAAGCCAGCGTCATGCCTTGCCCGTCCTGGAGATTTCAGCTCAAGCTTGCAGCTTCATCCAATCATCAAAAACGCCTTGAGGAACCACACGTGCAGCTTCAGACATCAGCCAAGGATCAGCTTCGTACCATCGTGTCGCGTATCGAGCGGCTGGAGGAAGAAAAGGCCGCGCTCTCAGCAGATCTGAAAGAGGTCTATGCGGAAGCCAAGGGCAATGGCTTCGACGTCAAGGCGCTTCGCAAGCTGATCAGCCTTCGCAAGCAGGACGACAATAAGCGCCGCGAAGAAGAAATGATCCTGACCACCTATCTTCACGCGCTTGGCATGGATGCCGAAGGGCCCGAAGAATCCGAAGCGGCTTAAGCCGCGCCATTTACGCAAATTGTTGAGGGATGGGGTACGCTCTCGACGATGCGCGGCTTAGCGTGCGTCCGCGAGGCGGGTCGGTCCCCGCTTCGGTAGTCTGGCATAGAGGCTTCTAACGGCCTGGCCGGAGAGCGTTTGAACGCTGGCAAGCCCGAGATACCCAGAAGTCCGGCGCAGCTCGAATTGAGAGGGCTGGTCCATGTCGTCGAACAGATAGTCGAGGTCGTGCTGTTCGGGATGGGTGAGCGGCACGATCTCGCGATCCTCGGCGACCGACTTATCTGTCATGAGGCTTGCCGTCTCGAACGGCACATAGCTCAGCTCATCGGGATGGTCGTCGTCGAATGCGGGCGCGCTGACCACTGTGGCTCTTTGGTAGGCGGGCGTGGGTGCTTTTTGCTGCGCCGAGACCGGCGGTGTTGAAGGCGCTAAGCTCGGCTCAGCGGCTTGGGACGTGGCTTGGGCCGGTATTGGATGGCGGACCTGTGTCGGCCGCAGGCTTGCCCGCGCAAAGGGAAGACCGCCGCCGGCACTGGCCACGGCAAAGCGCTTAGGTTCTTCTGGCAATGGCTCGCTGGCAGGCCCGAGGGTCATGGGCTTGTATTCGTCCAGGGCAGCGGATGCGAGGACCGGCTGGGCAGCTTCGGCCATCATCATGCGCTGCGGGCTTGGGGTCGGCATTGGCGCAAGTCCTGGGGCGGCCGAAGCAACAAGGGTCTTGCTCACCATGCCCTTTGCGAGTGCGAGCTGATAGTCCTTCTTGGTGATCGGCCGTCCGTCGCGGGGCATATAGCCTGTCTTACCGCTCGGGAAGAGGGCTGCCAGTTCCAGCCGTGGCATGCGGGGCCACATGCGGACGCGGCCGGTGTCTACATGGACGAAAGGAATGCCGGAGGTGGGGTAATAGCCAACGCCGCCGACTTCCTGGACCAGCGCGGAGGCGCGCAGCTTCTTAACCGGAACGTCGGGGAAGTGAATATCGGACGCTCTACCGAGCGTGTGCTGGCTGCGCCGTGCCTGGCCGCCGCCTGCGCGCCTGAGCTTTTCGTTGGTCTTCTTGCTGCGGTAGCCTGAAATGAGGTGGATGGCTTCCTGGGAGCCCAACTCGTGGTGCAGGCTCCAGATCAGATCGATCAGCTCCCGATCCATCGTTGTCGGCTCATCGGAGCGCCAATCGCGCATGAAGTAGTTGAGCTGCTTGAGAGCTTCTTCGTCGTACACACCATTGCGCTTATAAGTGACGCTAATCGTCTCCTTGGTGTGGATCTCATACATCGAAAGGGTTCTGTCTTCGGCTAATGCTGTGCCGGCCTGACCAATGGCTACGCTTGCGGCCACCATCAGAACTCCAGCGCCCAGCATGGCGCGGCGCACACTACTCCCCCGAAATCGCATCCCCGACTTTCCGTACTTTAAAGCACCGGCTCTGTCAGCCGGTTTTCCCCGATGGCACCAAGCCCTTAGGCTCATCAATGCCCGCGGCCGCGCGTTCCCCACTGCGACCGATAAGCAACAGTATCGAGATAAAATGAGCGAAAAACAAGGCAAAGCCATTAACCGTGACCCCGAACTCGGAGTGTAGTTAACAGTTTCAATGGGCCTGGTTAAGTGGGGTTTTATAAAGCATGCGGGTCCCCCAAATGCGGGGGCACTCGCCGCCCTCGGCCTCGTCGGAGCGAGGTCAATGGTACCGCTGAACGGCCGTCAAAGTTGAGGGCTGCTAGCGGGTAATTTGCGCGTACCGGGAGCCGGTCGAGTAGTGCGTCTGTTGGCTCTGGCGCATGGGGACCGGCTGCGCCGCGGGGGGCTTCTTTGCGGCGACATAGCTGCGGTCATTCTTGAGCAGCGCTACGCTCATGCGCCGATCATGACCGTAAAGGTCTTCGAAGGTCGTGATGGACCCGTCCTCGTTCACCCATCGCGTGAAGTAGGTGACGTAGACCGGGACCGGGGTGTTGAGCGCAACATGCTTGTCGTAGCCCGTATCGAAGGCAGACTGCGTCTTGTCTGCGTTCCAGTTCCGGTCATGTTTCAAGATAACTGCCGCGAAGGCGTCCGGTTTCTGAACCCGCATACAGCCATGGCTCTCAGCGCGAACCGACTTCTGGAAGAAGTGCTTCTGCGGCGTGTCGTGCATATACACATCGTGCTTGTTCGGGAACATGAACTTCACCCGGCCAAGGACATTGTTGGGGCTCGGCGGCTGATAGAGATGAAGTTTGCGGATATCGACGCGACTCCAGTCGATCGAGGCCGGGTCAATGGTCTGGCCGTTAAACTTGATGTGGAGCTCATGTTGCTGAAGCACCCGCGTGTCCCAGCGCCGTCCGTACCAGCCACCATAGGGGCGGATATAGGGCCTGATCTCACCCGTCTTGATGGAGTTCGGCACGTTCCAATACGGTCCGAAAACCACGGACTTCATATCGTTTGAGAAAATCGGTGTCGGTGTCTTGCTTTTGCCGACGATGACGCGTGTGGTGTGGATCGTCTCGTCGTCTTTGACCACGCGCAGCATGAATTCGGGGACGTTCACGGTGACGAAGAAGGCGCCTTGGTCCTGCGGGAGCCAGCGCCAGCGTTCCATGTTCAACAGGACCTTCTTGATGACGGCTGGGCTGCCCGAATTGCGCAGATGAGGTTTGTTCAGCAGGGCTCGCGTGCCCGGACCCACAATACCGTCGGCCGAGGTGTTGTGCTCACGCTGAAACTTCTTCACGGCTTGCGCGATCGTGTCGTCATAGAATTCGGGATTGTCGCCTTGCGGCACCTGAAGACGGGTCCGCAGTAGCGCGACTTGCGGATCCACGACGCCGAGCTGGAGTAGTGATCCTAGTGGCATCTGGATTTCCGGCTCATAGCCGCTTGCCGGTTCGCTACCGCCACGCAAGGCGATCAGCCTTTGGCGCAGGCGCTCGAATTGAGGGTGCTGTGGCTGAAAACTCCGCAAATAGGCGGCTGGGTCGGCGCGAAAGGCAATCGATTCGATCACCTCAACCGGATCGGGGAGCACCAGGTTGGGGTCGAGATTTCGTGAGACGCTGCGCGGATTGATGCGCCCGCCGCGCGCATCGTGCACATAGTCGAGAACAGCTTGACTGATCTCGATCTCGGCGGCAGCGAGCGTCGCGGTCGCATCGGTTGCGCTTGCATCGAAGTGGTCAAGGCCGGGAAGGGTATAGTCGGACGCGTTGAGGCCGTAAGTGTCGGCGCGCTCAATCTCGGCGATTGCCGCCTTGCCGCGCGCGGTCAGGCCCGTCTCATCTACCCAGAGAAGCTGCCGCTCGGGCTCTGCATAATAGGTAATGAGCGCGCCTTTCTGGTCCGTCTTGCGCGTGGTCGTCGCCGAAAAGCTCTCGGACAGGCGCTTCTGCAAGGCCGCTCGGATCGCCGTGAGCCGCGAGTCTTGACGGGCAGCACGTGAGCTTGCGGGACCGGATGTTCTGGGGGCGGTGATTTCGGGAACGACCGCCTTCGCGGCCGGTGCCATCTCGGCAGGCATGACCGTCCCAAACATCTGTATCTTGAGCAAATCCGTGCTTAGCGGCTCGCTGCTGAGCATCGCGGTGCTGAGCGTTTCAGCGCCACGCGTTTGAGTGCCGAGAGTCTCCAGCTCCATAGCGAGAGCCGGAAGGCTTGAGAGCCCGGCAGTCAGCAACGTCAAGGCAATCCCGTGAAGCGCCCTCATAACTCCGGCTCCTTTAGTTTGGCCGTGCCTCAAGACCGATCTCACGCATTTTGCGGTAGAGCGTGGATCGTCCGATGCCGAGCTTCTTGGCAATTTCCGTCATACGGCCGCGGTAGCGCCCGAACGCGAGCCGGATCATGTCCGCTTCGACGGCTTCCAAGGGGCGAATGTCGCCATTGGCGCCAAGGGCGGGGATGCCTACGGAGGCCTTGCCGTTGGCTACCGGCACATGGATCGTCGTCGGGGTGTCGGCAGATTGCCCGAGCATGACCGGGCCTTCGATGCGTGGCGTGAGATCTGCGGGTGCCGGTGCGGGCGGTACGGTTACCGCATAGCCCTCGACATGAGCGGCGATCTGCGGGAACTCGTTCACCGTCAGGGTTGGGTTGTCGGCAAGGACGACGGCACGGAACACGGTGTTCTCAAGCTGTCGGATATTGCCAGGCCAGCTATAGCGCTGCAGCATGTCGGCGGCATGAGCGTCGGTGCCGTCCACGTGCTTGCCTTCCTCGGCGGCGAAGCGTGCCGTGAAATGACGGGCCAGCTCGGTGACGTCCTCAAGGCGCTCGCGGAGCGGCGGCACCCAGATGGGGAAGACGTTCAGGCGGTAATAGAGGTCTTCGCGGAAGCGGCCCTCTTGCACCAGCTTGATCAGATTCTGATTGGTGGCGGAGATCAGCCGAAAGTCCACTTTGACGGATTGGCTGCCGCCGACAGGATCGATTTCGCCTTCTTGGAGGGCGCGCAGCAGCTTCACTTGAGCATCGAGCGGCAGTTCGCCGATCTCGTCGAGAAAGAGCGTTCCGCCATCGGCTTCCACGAACTTGCCGGCGCGCTTCTCTGTGGCGCCTGTGAAGGCACCCTTCTCGTGACCGAACAAAATGCTCTCGACGAGGTTCTCGGGAATTGCGCCGCAATTCACGGTGATGAACGGTTTGGCTTTGCGGCTGCTTTCGCCCTGGATCGCGCGGGCTATCAGTTCCTTGCCAACGCCCGATTCACCCTCGACAAGGACGGGGATGTTCGAGGTGGCGGCACGTTTGCCCAGTTCAATGACCCGCTTCATGGCTTCGCTGCCAGCAATCAGATCCGGGAAGCCGAGCTCTCCAGTCGCGGTTGCCTTCATGCGATTGATCTCGCCCGCAAGCGCTTCGATCTTGAGCGCGTTCTTGATCGAGACTTCGAGCCGTTCCGGGCTGACCGGCTTGACCACGAAATCCACGGCGTCCGCCCGCATGGCGCCGATCGCAGCATCGATGCTGCCATTGGCGGTCTGGACGATCACCGGGGGTTTGCGCGGGAGCGACCTCATGGCGTCTAGGACGGCCATGCCGTCTGTGCCAGGCATCACGAGGTCGAGAAGGACGAGAACGATTTGGCCTGCGCTGTCGGCCTTCAATGCCGCAAGAGCGGCCTCGCCGCCGTCAGCAGATTGGACGTTGTAGCCGAACCGTTTGATCGTCTCTTCAAGAATACGGCGTTGGGTGGGGTCGTCATCGACGACCAAGACGCACTTGGACATGACGCAAAACTCACTTGTTACTCAAACTCTAAAAACGACAGGTGGCCCTTGGGCCGAATACACTTGGTCGTTCGTGACCCCTGCTGTGCCAAAATAGTGCACCCGAAGGGTAAACATGTCCTTTATCGCAGTTCGATTTTGGTGAAGGTCTTGATGAAAAGTAATTTTGAGTGCCACAACAAAGCGGTTTTTGGGCCTTGCGGGGACGGCACGGCCTACCCACACTAGGCGTAAGACGACAACTGATTTGCGCCGGACCGGTTTGGTTTTCGCCGGATCCGTCTCCGCCAACGAGGATATTCCAGACCGATGCTACCCCCCGTTCTCTCGACGCTTTCGCATGCCGTTTCCATCGCAACACGCGCGCCTAAGGCTGAAGGCAAATCCGGCGGTGCGGCCGCGCTCGGCGACCTGCCTGAGTGGAATCTTGGTGATTTGTACGATGCCCCCGAGTCACCTGCGCTGCGGGGGGACTTGGAGAGGGCGGCCGAGGCTGCTGAGGCCATGCATGAGCGCTATGCTGGGAAGCTGGACGCGGTGCTGGATGGCGGGGCAGGTGGCGAGGCACTGGCCGAAGCCGTGCGCGGCTACGAGGCACTGAACGATGTGCTCGGGCGCATCGTGTCTTATGCGAGCCTGCGCTATACCGCCGATACCAGCGATCCCAAGCGGCAGAAATTCTACGGTGACATTCAGGAGAAGATCACCGCGATTTCATCGCAGCTTCTCTTCTTTCCTCTGGAGCTCAATAGGCTCGATGGCGGCGCTCTCGAACAGGCGATGGCGGCGCCCGCACTCGGCCATTACCGGCCCTGGCTTGAGGATTTGCGCAAAGAGAAGCCATATCAGCTTGAGGACAAGCTCGAACAGCTGTTCCACGAAAAGTCCGTGACAGCGCGCGGGGGCTGGGACCGGCTCTTCAACGAGACGATGGCCAATCTGCGTTTCGACGTGGATGGCGAGAATCTGAGCCTGGAGCCGACGCTCAATCTCCTGCTGGACCCGAACGGGGCAACGCGCAAGCACGCCGCCAAGGCCTTGGCGAAAGTGTTCAAGGACAATGGGCAGCTCTTCACGCTGATCACCAACACGCTCGCCAAGGACAAGGAGATCTCCGATCGCTGGCGGGGCTTCGAGGATGTGGCCGACAGCCGCCACCTTGCCAATCGTGTGGAGCGCGATGTGGTCGACGCGCTCGCCGCAGCCGTGCGCGACGCCTATCCGCGACTGTCCCATCGCTATTACGCCATGAAGGCAAAATGGCTCGGCGAGCAGACGTTGAACTACTGGGATCGAAACGCGCCGCTCCCCGAAGAGCCGAAACAATACATCGGTTGGGACGCGGCAAGAGACACCGTACTCGGGGCTTATGGAGATTTCTCCTCATGCATGGCGGAAATCGCGGGGGAGTTCTTTGCTCATGGGTGGATTGATGCGCCGGTCCGCGAGGGCAAGCAGCAGGGTGCGTTTTCTCACCCCACCGTGCCGAGCGCGCACCCTTATGTTCTGCTCAACTATCAGGGCAAGCCCCGGGACGTGATGACGCTGGCTCACGAACTCGGTCACGGCGTGCATCAGGTGCTCGCCGGCAGGCAAGGTGCACTGATGGCCCCAACGCCTCTAACGCTTGCGGAGACCGCGAGCGTGTTTGGCGAGATGCTGACCTTTCGGAAATTGCTCGAGCAAGCGCCGAGCGCGCGCGAGCGCAAAGCTCTGCTTGCTGCAAAAGTCGAGGACATGCTCAATACGGTGGTCCGGCAGATCGCCTTCTACTCTTTTGAGCGCCGGGTTCACATCGAACGGCGCGAGGGCGAATTGACCAGCGAGCGGCTTGGTGAAATCTGGATGGACGTTCAGCGCGAGAGCCTTGGGCCCGCCATTGCGCTTAAGCCCGAATACGCGACCTTCTGGTCCTACATCCCGCATTTCATCCATGCGCCGTTCTACGTCTACGCCTATGCGTTCGGCGATTGCTTGGTGAATTCGCTCTACGCGGTCTACGAGACGGCAGATGCCGGTTTCGCTGAGCGTTATCTCGACATGCTGTCCGCAGGCGGAACGAAGCATCACAAGGAACTTCTTGAGCCTTTCGGGCTTGATGCTTCTGAGCCGCATTTCTGGTCCATGGGGCTCAAGGTGATCGAGGGCTTTATCGACGAGCTCGAAGAGCTAGACCGGAAACTCTCCGCGGGGGCATAAAAGCATGATGCAGGTTGCGCTGGTTCCCATTCTAGCTTGGGTCGCAGCGTTGCTCTGCTGGGGCATTTCCCTGTGGCTCGGGCCTCGGCCGCTTCCGCGGGCCTATGTCATCGATCGGGCCTTGCGCTACATCTTCATTTTTCCGCTGGGACTGATCGGGCTCTGGGCGTTTGTCGGCCACGTGATGTTTCCCCTCCGCGCCGCCGCCGAGATCGGCTGGCAGCCGAGCCCTTTTCAGTTCCAGGTAGGCTATGCCAATCTTGGGATTGGCCTCGCCAGCCTCTACGCAGCGTTCACGACATTCTATGCGCGTGTGGCTGTGGCGATCGCGGCGTCATGCTTTCTGATCGGCGCAGGTATCGGGCACATCCACGACATCATCTCCTACGGCAATCTGACACCAGGGAATGCCGGGCCCATCCTCGTGACAGACTTCCTCACGCCCATGGTGGCACTAGCGTTGCTTCTAACGTCAGCACGGCGACCGAAGCAGAACCCCAAATCTCCGGACTCACTCGCGCTTGAGGCCGAATTTGCGGCCGCTCGCAGGGCCATGCGCTCCTATCGCGAGGCCCTGGATAAATTTGTGAAGGGGTAGACCTCAGCCGGTCATCGTATCGGAGGCGCCATCAATGCTTGGCGAACACCTCAGTACTGCCGTCCTTCTTCACCAGCAAGACATCGTAGGGCTCGGTGGTGCCGTCCGGCTGTTCCATGCCTGGCGAGCCGAGCGGCATGTTCGGGACGCTCAACCCAATGGCCTCGGGCCGCTCATCCAGTAGACGCTTGATATCGGCAGCCGGGACATGGCCCTCGATCGTGTAGCCGCCGATGAGGCCCGTGTGACAGGAGGCGAGCTTCTGTCCGATTCCCGCCTGCCGCTTGATCCGGTCGAGCATCGCATGGCTCGTGTTTTTCGCCGTAACCGAGAAGCCATTGGCCTCAAGATGGTCCACCCATTTTCCGCAGCAGCGGCAGGTAGGCGATTTCCAGACTTCGATCGCGGGCGCCGTGGCGGCCCGGGCAAAAACGGGTGTGTCCATCAGCGGTGCGAACAAGAGCGTTGCAGCCAAAGCAATCGAGGCGCAAAGCCCGAACAGCGTTCCCATGCGCATTTTGAAGATTTGCATCGTGAAGACTCCTTGGCAGATCCGCCCTGCCGGTGAGCGCTTGAGGGGATTTCATCTTGATCTTATTCGATGCGCGCGATGTCCGCGGTCACAGGCATGTGATCGGATTTACGTCTGGAACCGATCTGCGTCTCAGTCTTTGCGAAGTGGGGGATAGGTCTTGGCGAGAAGGCTTGCTGCCATGGCCAAGACGGCAATCACGGAGCGGGCAATCACGGCTGCTTTTAGGAACTATGAAATTGGCACAAAGCGGGTGCGATAAAGTTTCGCCATCGCGGTGGTGGATTTGCACCCTATATGTAGGAAGACTGCAAATCGCATGAAGGCCCCCTCGATGAGTGACGTGTCCGATAGCCCCCCGCCGGATGGCAATCCGCCAGAAAACGATCGCGAGAAGAACAGGTTCAGCGCGCGCGCCATGCGTTACGGCCGCGTCGGCGCAAATGTGGGAGGCGTTGCCGCGCGCATTGCCGGGCGGCGCCTCTTCGGCCTCAATGCAGAGACCGACAAGGACGCGGCTGCGCTCGCTATGGCGCTCGGCGGCCTCAAAGGGCCCATCATGAAAGTGGCCCAACTGCTCTCCACGATCCCCGATGCGCTGCCGCCTGAATACGCCGAAGCGCTTGGACAGCTTCAGGCTCACGCACCGGCCATGGGCCGCGGCTTCATCAAACGGCGCATGGCAGCGGAACTTGGCCCTGACTGGTCGTCGAAATTCGCGGCTTTCGACATAAAGGCCGCAGCATCCGCCTCGCTCGGCCAGGTGCATCGGGCCACGGCCCATGATGGGCGGTCGCTTGCGGTGAAGCTGCAATATCCGGACATGCGATCGGCCGTCGAAGCCGATCTCTCCCAGCTCGGCATTGCGTTTTCGGTGCATCGCCGCCTACGGCCTGCGATCGAAACCTCCGAAGTGCTGAAGGAGATTTCGGAGCGACTCCGCGAAGAGCTCGACTATGAGCGCGAAGCCAACATGACGAGGCTCTATCGCCAGACCTTTTTGGGCGATCCGATCGTGCGGGTGCCGGAGGTTTTGCCGGAGCTTTCGACGGACCGGGTGCTTACGATGACGTGGCTCGAGGGCAGGCGTCTGCTTGACTACACGGACCGGCCGCTAGAGGAGCGCAATCGGATCGCCCAAGCGATGTTCCGCGCCTGGTGGTACCCGTTCAGCCATTATGGCGTGATCCACGGCGATCCGCATCTTGGGAACTACGCCGTGTTCGAGGACGAGCATCACGAGGCCGCGGGCATCAACCTGCTCGACTATGGGTGCATGCGCACATTTGCGCCGAAATTTATTCAAGGTGTGATCGATCTTTACCGCGGACTTTTGCGGGGTGACCGGGCATTGACCGTGCACGCCTACGAGACCTGGGGATTTGCCGGCCTTTCCAACGAGCTGATCGACATCTTGAATATCTGGGCGAAGTTTATTTATGGACCGATGCTCGACGACCGTGTGCGGACTATCGCAGATCAGACTGCGCCAGGCGCTTATGGACGCGCGGAAGCTTTCAAGGTTCATAAGGCCTTGAAGGACAAAGGTCCCGTGACTGTGCCGCGCGAGTTTGTGTTCATGGACCGCGCGGCAATTGGGCTTGGCGGCGTCTTTCTGCATCTCGACGCAGAGCTCAACTTCCACAATTTGTTCAACGATGCGATTGCTGGCGTGGATGTTGAGAGCGTGTCGCGCCGCCAGCGGGATGCCTTCATGAATGTTGGCGTGCCGCTACCTGAAACAATTTGACCGGAGACAACTTCGTCACGAGGGTTGTGATCGGCCCCCACTTCGCCCAGCCTTCGTAAGGCGTGGAATCCACTGAAGCAGGAGGGGGCTCGCAATGGAATGGCTGATCAACGACGCGCTGCCGGTATTGGCGCGCGTTTTTATCGTCTGGATTTTTCCGTTCAGCTTTCTCGACAAGATCATCAATTGGGATGCGGCGACGAAGCAGGCCGCATCGAGCTGGCTTCCGGGGGGCGCGGCTCTGCTCTATCCCGCGATGGCGGTCGAACTTCTGACTCCGCCGATGATCGTGTTTGGTTTTTATGACGGCATCGCCGCCTTCATTCTCGCTGGCTACTGCGCTGTCACAGGCATTGTTTATCATAATTTCTGGGCCTACCCACGCTTCTGGTCCCCATCGAGCGAGGGCTATCCGCATGTCTGGGACTTCTTCAAGAAGTTCGGGCTCGTCGGTGGTTTGATCTTTGTCATGCTCGCAAGCGGCCTTTTTGGTCAGGTCGAAAAAGACATCGAAGACGTCACTCTGCTCGTTCCGCACGGGGCCGGAGTTGCCGCTGTCTCTACCGGCACGGTTGTCCGATGACACCGCCCACACTTGCCTACTGGCATGTTTGGACTGGCGATGATGGGGTGACCCATCAGACAAAATGTCAGCTTACGGATTTTGTGATGCAAAGCATGGGCGGACAGGCCGCGCCGCAATGGAACATGCCTGTGTTTGAAGGCAAGACGAATATCTTGTTCTGCGTTTTGCCGTCAGGCTGGGTTGGCGAGTGGCATGAGAACCCCAAGCCGCAGTGGATTGTGCCGCTTCAGGGGTGCTGGTTTGTGGAAACGATGGATGGCATGCGGGTCGAGATGGGCCCTGGTGAGCTTTCCTTCGGCGCGGACCAAAATTCGAAAGAAGACGCCTCTGGACGCCTCGGGCACCGATCTGGGACTGTCGGCAACGAGCCTGCGACCTTAACGGTTGTTCAGCTCGAAGACCCG
Organism: uncultured Alphaproteobacteria bacterium; assembly: GCA_942491645.1. GTDB lineage: Bacteria > Pseudomonadota > Alphaproteobacteria > Rhizobiales > Methyloligellaceae > Methyloceanibacter. The sequence continues at coordinate 47,767 of CALOBK010000010.1, forward strand.
GTCTTGGTCGGCGTCCGCCCCGGAGTGTTTAAGTAGAAAATGGCTCCTCATCTCATAGAGGCGCCAATATGGCTGTGACGCACCTCCTTCGTGTTGTCGTGACGGTCGGCGATCTGGCAGCGGCATCCGCCTACTATCGCGATGCTCTGGGGCTCGATGTGGGACCTGAGCAGGTCACATGCGACCCTGGCTGGAATGCCTTGCTTGGGCTCGATGAGGGGACAACGGCGCGCATTGCTGCCATCAATTTTGAGCGTGAACAGCTCAAGCTCATTGCCTTCGATCCGCCGGGCGCGCCATATCCGCAGCCCCGCGCCTCGAACGATCAATGGTTCGAGCATGTGGCACTTGTAGCGGGCGACATAGAGTCTGTCTGGAAGCATCTTGAGAACGCAAAGACGGAAACCGTCACGGAAGGCGCGCCTGTCTTGCTGCGGCCCAGCACGGGCAGCGTCACGGCCTTCAAGTTCCGCGACCTGGAGGGCCATCCTTTGGAGCTGATCTCGTTTCCCAAGGGCGTGGGCGATGCGCGCTGGCAGCAAGGGGGAGGCGGGCTTCGCGGCTACGACCATACGGCCATCGCGGTGAGCGATCTCGACCGAAGTGTTGCCTTCTATAGAGAGCTGCTCGGTTTGCGCATCGCGGGGCGATCCTTGAACCAAGGCCCCGAGCAGGATCGACTCGATGGGCTCTCAAGCTGCCTTGTCGATGTGGTGGCCCTGCAGCCGACCGCCGCGCCGACGCCCCATGTGGAACTGCTCCACTACCGGGCACCCCTTGGCCGAACCGCCGCAAAGCCGCCAGATGCGAACAATGTCTCATCGGTGCGTCAGGTCCACAAGGTGGATGGCCTCGATGCGCTTGTGGCCCGTCTTGAGGGGGCGGGAGCCAATTTCGTGTCAAAGGGGATCGTTGCGCTCAAGACGGGGTCAAAGGCCGCCTCCGTCCGCGACCCGGACGGGCATATGATTGTACTTATTGACTAGGTCGTGCGACAGGATTGGGCAGGGCCAATATTGCGGGATGGCTTGGATTTTGCTATTTCGCAAGGATGCGAGACCGTCGCCAAGCAATGACAAGATCAGGGGGATAACCGGAATGCATATCGATCCTAAAGAGGGACATCCGGATATGGACTATGCGGAGCACATGGGCACTTACAATGTGTTCTGCTCTTTGACCAAGTGGAGCACTCTGATCATCGTGGCGATCGTGGCAGCCATGGCTATTTTCTTGACCTAGGAGCCGGCCTTTAGTTTTAGGACGGCTTCCCGTTTTCCCATTTCAAACGCCATATGCGCCGCGCGAATTGTTTTTGAGAACGCCGTTCGGCGAGCGGCAAAGGGACCCAATATGATTGCGATTGGCGTGCCCGCTGAGGGCCAGGACGAGCCCCGGATCGGCCTGACACCGGAATCTGTGAAGAAGCTGGTCAAGGCAGGAGCCAAGGTCACGGTGCGCGAAGGCGCGGGCCTCAGATCCCATTTTTCCGACGAGGATTACGCCGAGGCCGGTGCCATCATCGCCAAGACCGACGCGGACGCCGTCTCGGACGCCGATGTGGTGTTCACCGTACGCCGCCCGTCCCTGTCTGTTGCCAAGGTGATGAAAAAGGGCGCGTCGCTTGTTGGCATGCTTGACCCGTTCTCGGATGCGGAGGGGCTTGATGCCCTCGCAAAGACAGGTGTGTCCCTCTTCTCCATGGAATTGATGCCGCGCATCACACGCGCGCAGAGCATGGACGTATTGTCCTCGCAGTCGAACCTTGCGGGCTACAAGGCCGTCGTCGACGCCTCGGCGGCCTTCGAGCGGGCGCTGCCTATGATGATGACTGCAGCCGGAACGGTGCCTGCGGCGCGCGCCTTCGTCATGGGCGCAGGCGTTGCCGGCTTGCAGGCGATCGCGACGGCGCGCCGCCTTGGCGCCATCGTGTCGGCCACGGATGTCCGCCCCGCTGCTAAGGAACAGGTGGAGTCCTTGGGCGCGAAGTTCATTGCGGTCGAGGATGAGGAGTTCAAGCAGGCCGAGACCGCGGGCGGCTATGCCAAGGAAATGTCCGACGACTATAAGAAGAAGCAGTCGGAGCTTGTGGCCGAGCACGTCAAGAACCAGGACATCGTCATAACCACGGCGCTTATTCCGGGCAGACCCGCGCCAAAGCTCATTTCCAAGGCGATGATTGAAAGCATGCGGCCCGGTTCGATTATTGTGGATCTTGCCGCGGAACGTGGTGGAAACGCCGAGCTGACCAAGCCAGGCGAGATCGCAGAACACAAGGGCGTTCGAATTTTCGGTTTGCTCAATCTGCCGGGGCAGGTTCCAGTCAATGCCTCTAGCCTCTATGCGCGGAACCTACAGGCCTTCATCGAGCCCTTCATCGATAAGGAAACCAAGGACCTCGCGATTGATTGGGACGACGAGCTCGCCAAGGGCACCGCGATCGCCCGGGACGGGGCGATCGTCAACGAGCGCGTCGCGGAGGCCTTGGGCGCAAAAAGTGCAAAGCCCAAGGGCGCCGAGCAAAAGACCGCTAAGCCGAAGAGCGCCGAGCCAAAGGGAGGCCAGACGTCATGACGAAACGGACCCTGCTTGCGGGGCTCGTCTTTCTCGCGTTGGTCTTCGTGTCCGATGCGATATGGATGGGTACCGCGTACGCCGCCGACTCTGCCGGGGCCGAGGGTGGGCACGATTTCCTCTCGCAGTTCTCGATCTTCGTGCTCGCGGTCTTTGTTGGCTACTACGTGGTGTGGAGCGTGACGCCCGCCCTGCACACGCCGCTAATGTCGGTGACGAATGCCGTCTCCTCGGTCATCGTCGTCGGCGCGCTTCTCGCCGTCTCAGTTGAGGCAGCCGATTCGATTGCATCTTCCGGAAATTGGCTGGCGAAGCTTCTGGGGTTTGCCGCGTTGATCTTGGCATCCGTCAATATCTTCGGTGGCTTCCTCGTGACGCAACGCATGCTCGCCATGTACCGGCGCAAAGATCGCTAAGGGGATGACCACGATGTCGGCCGATCTCGTCGCGCTGCTCTATCTTGTCTCTGGGGTGTTGTTCATTATGGCCTTGCGCGGGTTGTCCTCGCCCGAGACCTCGCGCCAGGGAAATTATCTGGGCATGGCTGGTATGGCCATTGCCGTTGCGACCACGCTTGCTGTCGCGCGCCCCGAATCGGGTCTGTCCTGGGCCATGATTGTTGGCGGTATCGCGATCGGCGGCACCATCGGTGCCGTCATCGCGCGGCGCATCCCCATGACAGCCATGCCGGAACTTGTCGCTGCGTTCCACTCGCTGGTCGGCATGGCAGCGGTGCTCGTGGCAGCGGCTGCCTATTATGCGCCTGATGCCTTTGGAATCGGGGCACCGGGCCAGATCCGCGTGGCGAGCCTTGTTGAAATGTCGCTGGGCGCGGCCATCGGCGCGATCACGTTTACCGGCTCGGTCATCGCTTTTGCGAAGCTCTCTGGCCGGATGTCGGGTGCCCCGATCCTGTTGCCTGCACGACACCTGATTAATATCGCGCTGGCGACCGCATTGGTCGCGTGTCTCGTTCTGTTCTGCCAGGCGCAGACGCCGCTCTATTTCTGGGCCATCGTCGTGCTGTCGTTCGTGCTCGGTGTCCTCATCATCGTTCCGATCGGCGGTGCGGATATGCCGGTCGTGATTTCGATGCTGAACTCCTATTCCGGTTGGGCTGCCGCTGGCATCGGCTTCACCCTGGGTAACACGGCACTGATCATCACGGGCGCTCTGGTTGGTTCGTCCGGCGCGATCCTGTCCTACATAATGTGCAAGGGCATGAATCGCTCCTTCATCAGCGTCATTCTCGGTGGCTTCGGCGGAGAGACGGCGGCAGCGGTTGGCGGAGACGGCGAACAGAAGCCGGTGAAACTGGGTTCGGCCGAGGATGCAGCCTTCCTGATGAAGAATGCGGAGAAGGTCATCATCGTCCCAGGCTACGGCATGGCCGTGGCGCAGGCCCAGCATGCGTTGCGCGAGATGGCGGACGGGCTGAAAGAGGCCGGTGTGGAGGTCAAGTACGCCATTCATCCGGTTGCCGGCCGTATGCCGGGCCACATGAATGTGCTGCTGGCGGAAGCCAATGTGCCTTACGACGAGGTGTTCGAACTCGACGATATCAACTCGGAGTTTCCGCAAGCCGATGTAGTTTACATCATCGGCGCGAACGACGTGGTCAATCCGGCCGCTGAAGACGACCCATCGTCTCCGATTTACGGAATGCCCGTCTTGCAGGTTTGGAAGGCTGCGACCGTGCTCTTCAACAAGCGCTCGCTTGCCTCCGGATATGCCGGCATCGACAACCCGGTCTTCTATAAAGACAACACCATGATGGTGTTGGGAGATGCCAAGAAAATGACTGAAGAGATCGCCAAAGCGCTCTAAGCGGATACAGTGCCCCTGGTGCGGAGGGCGTTAGGCCTCTTCGCGCCGTCCTGCACGTTTGCGTGGGCCGATTGACAGTCTCAAAGAGAACCCAGAATTGCCCAAGTCAAGCCGGGATTGGTGCATCTTGCGGCTGCATTTCTTTTCTACTCCGCCCTCCGCCGCCATCGAGACCCCGGAGGTGTGCGCCTTGCGCCCATTGACTGTCGCTTCGCGCACTCCATCTGGCGTTAGGTCGCGCGGCCTCTTCAAAACGGCAAACCGGCCGGTTAGAGGATTCAGTCCGCAGGTTTTCGTTAGGCAAACATCAACCTTGGACACCGTTTCTCGGGTGGGGGGTTGCCGCGTGCATGGTCTGCTCAACGGCTATTCATACCTGGCGTGTATCTTGCGACCTGACCAAGAATAAAGAACAGTGAGGCGTAGGCAGGCTCATGTTGAACTTACTTTTAGCTCTTTTGGGAATTTTCGTACTGTTTTGCATCGTCGCACGACTGCTCCATCGTTACTTCATTTACGTTCCCGATCCGAAGCGGGTTGACCCAAAAGAGATCGGGCTCGCGCCTCTCGAAGAGATCGTTTTCAAGGCGACCGACGGGACGAAGCTCATTGCCTGGTACCAGCCAGCGAAACCCGGCAAGCCGACCCTTCTGTATCTTCCCGGCAATAGCGGAAGCGTGGCCGCGCGCGTCGGCAAGATCAGAGCGATTGCCGCGAGCGGATACGGCTTTCTTTATCATGAACTACCGTGGCTATGGCGGATCTGGCGGCCGCCCCACCGAGGCGCGCCTCGTGGAGGATGCGGTCAGTGCCTATGACGCCCTGCGTGGGCTTGGCGTTGGGCCAATGAATATTGCTCTTTACGGCGAATCGCTCGGCACCGCGGTGGCAACCCAGCTGTGTGAGAGGCGAAAGGTCAAAGCGCTTGTGCTTGAATCTCCCTTCACCTCTGTCGTGGATTTGGGCAAGCTTGCGTGGCCTCTTCTGCCGCTGAAGCAGATCATGGCCGATCAATTCCGCACGATCGACCGCATCGGATCCATCGGCGTGCCGCTGTTTATCATCCATGGCGGCCGCGATGCGGTGATCCCACTCGATATGGCGCGGCACGTGTTCCATGCGGCAAACGAGCCCAAGACACTGACCGTGCTGCCGCGCGCGGGGGCCATCACGACCTCTTCGAACAAGGGGGCCTGGGCGCGCGTGAACACCTTCCTGGAAGGTCTGGACGGTCTGGAAGCAGAGTCCGCCGCTGAGACGCAGGGGCCTGCGCGCGCTGGTCGCCGTGTGGAGATACCGGCGGCTGCCGGTGCGGAGCGCTAGCGCTGGTTTGTCTGCGCTACCGGCCTCTGGCCTTTTGGAGCGCAGATGCAACAAAGCCGGGAAGGATCTTCCCGGCTTTCGCAGCACTTATTGTCTCAGAGAAAAGCCCTAGCGCCGACCGCGGGGCTTTGCGCCGACGCCAGCTTCACGCTGCGCTTTTTTGCGCGCGAGCTTACGGGCACGCCGAATGGCTTCGGCCTTCTGGCGGGCACGCTTCTCGGAGGGCTTCTCGTAATAATTACGGAGCTTCATCTCGCGGAAGATGCCTTCGCGCTGCATTTTCTTCTTCAGAGCCCGAAGGGCCTGATCGACATTGTTATCGCGAACGACGACTTGCACGCGTCTCAAATCTCCGGATTAGTGTTGATTGTGGGATCGGGGCGGAGCCAGAACAATCCCATGAGGAACCGCCTTGAATCGCGCATCCGCAGGTGCTCTAGCAAACCTGTGAGAGGTTGTCCATACCGCGCGCGACAGGTCCACCCTTATGTTTTTGGCCTAATCCGCGTCACGTGGCCCATCTTGCGCCCGGGGCGTGGGGCCGACTTCCCGTAAAGATGCACGGCCGTTCCGGGCTCAGTGGCAAACTTCTGCCAGGCATTCACATCCTCGCCAATCAGATTGGTCATGACCGCGTCGCTATGGCGCGCCACATCGCCGAGCGGCCAGCCGCATATGGCTCTGATATGGTTCTCAAATTGGCTGACGAGACAGGCATCGATCGTCCAATGCCCGGAATTGTGTACCCGCGGGGCAATCTCGTTCACCGCAAGGCCGGGTTCGTTGCCGCGGGTTTGGAACATCTCTACCGCTAGAACGCCCACATGGCCGAGAGCCTCGGCAATGTCACGAGCTATCTTCTTGGCCTCGCATTCAAGCGATTCGGATAGGGGCGTGGGTACGCGGCTCGCGTCCAAAATCCCGCTCGCGTGAACGTTCTCCACCACGTCATAGAAACGGATATCGCCGCTTTGAGCACGCACAGCGATGACCGAGACCTCGCGCTCGAAGTCAACCATGCCCTCAAGGATGGCGGGCGCCTCGCCAATCGCTTCCCAGGCGCTCTGCGCCTCGCACAGCGTGTGGATCGCCATTTGTCCTTTGCCATCGTAGCCAAAGCGCCTTGTCTTCAAGAGGGCAGAGGGCGGAATGCGCGTGAGGGCAATGTTGAGATCGGCAAGACTGCCGACGGCGGCATAGGGCGCGACAGCGATGCCGAGGCTGTCCATGAAGGTTTTTTCAACCAGCCTGTCTTGCGCCACTTCGAAGGATTTGGCGGGCGGGTGGACCGTGCAAGCATCACTTGCGATTTCCAGGGTTCGCGCCGGCACGTTTTCAAATTCGCACGTGACCACGTCGACGCTCGCGGCGAACCGCGCAATGGCGTCGGGGTCGTCGAAAGCGCCCACGGTCTTCTCGGCGGCGACATCAAAGGCGGGCGCCTCTGGGGCGTCGTTAAAGATATGCGTCTTCAGCCCAAGTCGACCAGCCGCAACCGACAACATGCGGCCGAGCTGTCCGCCGCCAAGAATGCCGACGGTGCTGCCTGGTGAAAGCGGCGCGCTAGCCATCGTCCTCTACCGTCTCAGCGACTGATTCGGTCTGCGCCAAGCGCCAATCGGAAAGCCGCGTGGCCAGACCTGCATCGGCGAGCGCTAAGATACTTGCGGCGAGCAGGCCCGCATTCGTTGCGCCCGCCTTTCCGATGGCGAGCGTTCCTACGGGAACGCCGCCCGGCATCTGCGCAATAGACAGGAGGCTATCGAGACCCTTCAAGGACTTGCTCTCGACGGGCACGCCGAGAACGGGCAATTCCGTCATGGAGGCGGCCATGCCGGGCAGATGCGCCGCCCCGCCCGCGCCCGCGATGATGACTTTCAGGCCGCGCCCGCGCGCGTTCGATGCATAGTCGTACAGCCGCTGCGGCGTACGGTGGGCCGAGACGATTTTCGTCTCGTAAGACACCTTCAAGTCGTCAAGGACATTTGCCGCAGCGATCAGGGTGGGCCAGTCCGACCGGCTTCCCATGATGATGCCGACGGCTGGGTTAGCCTCGCTCATGCATTCGCCCTTGAAAAAAAAGACCGCCCTAAGGGCGGCGTGCGGAAAGCGCGCGATTATAGGCACGCGGGTTTGGTTGGCAAGGCGGCACTGGCGGGGGGGGGGCGGATTGGCGCTGAGGTACGAGGTTGCGAAGATACGAGCTATCAATTGCAGAAAGTGCGATGCTTCGTGCTTTTCACCCGGCAGACAGCATATTTGCCGAAAGCTCATTCCATGCTTGAGAGACGCCAAATGCCAGACACGGTCCCTGCGCCGCAGAACAATAATTTGATGCGGCTTTTCCTTCTCTTCGTTGCGCTACTGCTTGTGCCAATAGCGCTCAATTATGGGCTCCATCCGAGCACGACGCTTCCCATGTCTCTCGACATTCAGGTCTCGGGGACGGACCAGACCCATATTTATCGTGGCGTGATGTGCCTGTATCTCGGGACCGCGCTCTTCTTCGCCATAGGGGCTTTCACACCGTCTTGGCAGCGTGTGGCTGTCATCTACGCAATCGTCTTTGCCGCGTCGATCGCGGTTGGACGGGTGATCAGTCTCGTAGTCGACGGCTGGCCAAGCCCGCTTCTTCTGATCTATTTGGCGACTGAGATCGTCGGCAGTCTGCTTGGGCTTGCCGTGCTGGCTGCTGCTGATCGCGATGTCAGGCGATGATGTCTGGGAGTAGTTCGTCCTCAATCCTATAGATCTCGTCTCTGAGAAAGAGCTTCTTCTTCTTTAGCCGCTTGAGCTGCAATGCGTCCGTGCGACCTAACTCTTCCAACGCATTGATCGCGCTATCGAGGTCGCGGTGCTCTTGTTTGAGCCTACCCAATACAGCCCGAAGCTCGCGGATCTCCTCGCTGTCCATCGGGCACTCCTTTACCGTCTGGGTGGGGAGTATCTTGCCGAACGCAGACACGCGCAAGTGTATGTCCACAGGATCAAACGCCGCGCGCGACCGGATGCGAGAGGTGGCGCGTGGTCAGTTTTTGCACTCATTCCGTGTATTTCTTGTCGCTTGGCAGACCGCCGCGCCGATTAGACAACGGCGTGTGAGTTTGTCAGAATGTTTGCATCTGCAATCGACTTTGGAGGTCCGGTATGGCGCTAGACGCACATCTCGATGAGTTGTCTCAAAAACACCGCGCATTGGATCAGAAGATTGATGAAGAGCAAGGACGGCCTACGGCGGACGCCACCAAAATTGCCGAGCTGAAGCGCCGAAAGTTGCGTCTAAAGGATGAAATGGAGCGGCTAAGACACGACCTGCCGCACTAGCTCTTGAGAGCCTGACCCGCCTGAGGTCACGGTTGAGCAGTTTTGACTATCTTGGACGTCCAGTCGTCCTGGGCGCCACAAGGACTTTTTTTGGCCGCGAATGAGAGGTGAAGTCCTCTCCGCGGCCTTTATTTTGGGCCGTTCAATGAATGTTGCTAGCGTCGCATGGAAACGTAGCGCCGGGCGAGGGCGGCGTTAGCGGCCCTGGCCGACATTCACCTGTCAACGTTCTCGTTTAAAAGGTCGCCTGCACCGTTGTCGGGCGTTTGCTGTTGACGTAGATCTGTGCAGCCATGGTGCGGGCACTATGGGGCAATGGAGGCACAAATGCGCAAAGAGGCTGGTACGATGCGGCGAGGGCCAGGTGCTTTTCTTTCAATCGTCTTGTTCGGATCCGGGCTGCTCTCGAGCCTCTCGGCGCCTGCGCTCGGTGCCGACAAGGACTTGTCCGACAAGGGTGAGGTGATCGTCCGCGAAAACTGCGGCCGCTGCCATGCGATCGGCCCGACAGGCGACAGCCCCAACGCGGAGGCAACACCCCTCCGTACGCTATCGAGTCAGTATCCGGTTGAAAGCCTAGCGGAGTCTCTGGCCGAAGGCATCGTGTCTGGTCATCCGGACATGCCGGTCTTTATCTTCAAGCCGCACGATGTCGATGCCATCCTCGCCTATTTGCAGTCGATCCAAGAGCCGCCAGAGGGCAAGTCTATTGAATAGTGACTTTGCGGTCGCTCACGTTTGAGCGCGTTAGATGTCGGCTGCGCCTTCCGGCCACATCAGCCAGTCACGGGCCTCGGAGATCTGATCGGGCGCGAAATGCTCGACCTCACAGGTGATGAAAGGCGCAACGAAGCTGGACCAGAGATTGCGTATATGCGGATCGGACACCACGGCGATCCGGCTGAAATCCTTCAAGTGACGCAGGCTGAATTTGATGTCGTGCCATAATGCTGCGGCATCCATGCCTTCGAAATCGGTGATCCGCTCTAAGATGCGGACCTTCCCATGACGCTTGATAAACGACTCCAGATTCTCGGCAAGGCGATCAAACTCCTCGGTCGAGACTTTGCCGCTCACGCTGATTTCAACCGCTTGAGCGTTATCATGCTCGGTGTAGGACAGCATGGAGCAGCAATACCTCTTTGCGCCGGGAAACGATTTTGAAGACCTTTAGCCCTCAGCGTTTGGCTGGGGGGCAATCATAGCGCTGGGACAGGATTTTCGTTAGCAAAAGCGCAGCCGTTGGGTGGCACTGGTGCGTCTTGCGGTGTGCAACTGCTTCACTGAAAATTAGGGTTAACGAGGGCAAAATACTGGCCTAAGACACGCTGTTGCCGCCTTTTCTGAGCCTAATAGGCTCGAAACGGGAGATTCGACGATCAAAAAGCTGTTCTTCTTCTCCGCGAGCCTCGCCCTCATCGCGCTGGGTCTGGTGTGGATGTCTGTGAGCCCGGAGCCGGTCGCTATTATGAAGGATGAGGCGCCGATCAAGCGGACGCTTGCCTATGAGCAGGCAATCGCGGAGCGGGACGAGTCCGCACCGGTTGCTGACAAGGCCAAGCCCGGCTCGCCTGCCTCCGCGAAGGACGAGGCGCCGGCCACGGCGAGCGTCACCAGTAAGGCGGCTCCAGCAGAGGCGCCGTCCGCTCCGGCTCTTCCGGGAGAGGAGCAGGCGGCCATGCCACAAGACGATGTCGCCGGCTTGGCTCAAGGGGCAGCGGGCACCGTATCACCCAAGCCGCTGCCGTGGGCGAACCAGTCGCCTCAAGCCAATGCGCCAGGTGGTGGGCCCAACGGGCAGCCGGAAGATTTCTTTACAGTACCGCAAGGCGGTCAAGCCGGGCAAAGCCAGCCTTATGGGCAGGCGGCCCAGCCTTATGGTCAGGCCCGGATTCCCGGACAGGGTCAGCCTTACGGCAATGGTCAGCCTTACGGCAATGGCCAGCCTTATGGGCAGACCCAGCAACCCTATGCGCAAGCTCAGCCATACGGCCAAACCGCATTGCGGGACCCATATGCGGGTGGTGGGAGAAACCCCTATCAGGGGCCCGACGCGTATCGCGAACAGGGCACCTATCCCGCCTATCCAGAGCAAGACCCATATGGGGCTCAACCCAACCCCTATCAGGGACCTGCCGGTCAGCCAGGCCAGCAGGCGGGCCAGCCGCCTTATCAAGGTCAGCCGCCTTATCCGAGCCCGCCGTCTTATCCAGGTCAGCCGCCTTATCCAGGTCAGCCGTCTTATCCAGGCCAGCCGCCGGCTCAAGGCCAAGCGCCCTACGGACAGCCGCAAGAGGAATGGGTGCAGGTCATCGTCTCAGGCTCCGGCATGCGCACAAAGGCGTCTGAGGAGTCGCCTGTCCTGTTTGCTTTCCCGCCCGGCCGCAATCTGAAAGTCGTTTCACGTAATGGCGCATGGGTCGAGGTCAGCGACCCGAATAGCAGCGCTAAGGGCTGGATGGAGGCCTATACGCTGGGACCGTCATCGGGCCCAACGACGTATGTTCAGGCCGAGGGCAATTATGGGGAAGAGGCGCCTGCGGAACGGCCCAAGCTCTTCCGCCGCGGCGGCTTTGCCGACATGATCAACCGTGCCTTGGGGAGTGGGAACTAGCCTGAGCCTGGCACATCGCCTGCAGCCATAACATTCGATGCCGTCAGACCGTCGGCGGTTTTGGCTTGCGCCTGGCCTTTGCCCTCAGCTTCGCTGATTTAGCTTTGCCTGCGCAGGCAATCCGATGAGCCTCCAGCGCCCATCCGGCGAGTTCCTCCGGCTCCTCCAACAAGCGCGGCGGCACTTCCCAATAGGACATGGCGATGGGTTTGCCGCCTTTCGCCGTATAGGTGAAGGGACGCATGCCCTCAGCTTCGAAGGCCCGTGCGGTGGTGCCGTCAGCCTTGAGAAAAAGCGTATCGTCGGCGATGAGCGCGAACATCACGTCATCGGCATAGACACCTGCACCGCCAAACATGTTGCGGATGCCAACCGGTCCGAACGCGGCAAGCTGATCTTTGATGAACGTCTTGAAACTTTCGGACGGTCGCATCCGATTTTGGTGCTAAGCGGCAGGCGCTTTTTCGGCGAGGCGCTTGTCTTCGTTCGCATGCCCAGATGCGGCAAGGCCAGTATCTCCATGGTCGTTTGCGGCTCCGGCTGCGTTGCCATTGCTCTTCGACTTTACCGTCAGTGCGGGTTGGCCCTTGCCGTTCGCTTTTCCGTTGCCGTTTGGCTTCACGCCGGCAACACGCAATTCGCGTTTCACCGCGACACGGGCTGCTTCGTTCTGGTTATAGAGGCCCATATGCTCCGAATCTTCGTCGGCAACCGCTGTCAGCGCCTCATCCTTGTAGTCCTTGGCAAGCGGGTCCGCCTCGATCTTCTTCACGATGCTCTTCAGTATCCACCAGCTCTTGCCGAGCAGGAACGCCTTGCGCGAAATCTCCGCTGCGTACTTGATATAGAAGGAGACCGGGTCCTCGATCGGGAGTCCCGAGCGCCGGTCCTTGCGGTGCTTGATGCGGAAGATACCCCATTGCAGCGGGTGCAAGCCCTCCACTGGTACGGCGTTCTTGAACCAAAACAAGACCGGCATGAGGGAGCGAATGTTCACGCCGGAGACATAGGCCCGGCGCAGCACGGTCTCCATATGCTCGTTGGTGTAGAAAATGTCCCAAGCCGAGCGGTATGCGCCCTGCCATTCTTCCTTGGTCATCTTCTCGTGGCCCGTGACCACGTGCTCCAGCTCGTACTTGTTCATGTCAGGGTCCATCCAGACCCCCTTTGAATCGAGCACTTTGTGATCTTCGGACCCGGGCAAAGGTGTGAGAATGAAAAACTCCAGCATATCGAGCGGGAGCTCGTGCTTGATGATCTCCAGATCCTGCTTGATGGATTCGGGCGTGTCGTTGGGGAAGCCCAGAATGTAGCCCGCGAAGGTCATGATACCGACGCGCTTCCAGTCGAGCAGCATCTTCCGGTATTCGGTGATCTTGTTCTGGCGCTTCTTGGCAGCGATCAGGTTCGCCGGGTTGATGTTCTCAAGCCCGATGAAAACGCGGGTCACGCCAGCGCGCTTGGACTTCTCGATGAAGTTCGGAATTTTGTGGCACAGCGTATCGACCTGGATCATGAAGCGAATGTCCAGGCCGTCTTCTTCGCGCAGCTTGATGATGCGGTCGTAGATCGCTTCCCAATCCTTGTTCCGCGCAAAATTATCGTCGGTGATGAAAAAGCGGTTCACACCCTGCTCGTAGTTCATGCGCAGGATTTGCTCGATGGAATCGGGCGTGCGGTAGCGTGATTTGCGGCCCTGCACATTGATGATGGTGCAGAACGAGCATTGGAAGGGGCAGCCGCGCCCCGCATCGAAGCTGGTGACGTTGCCCACTGTGCTGTCCACAAACTCGCGCGGCAAGAAGGGCGGTGCTGGTACGTTGGCGAGGCACGGCAGTTCCTCGTCCATGTGGTTGTAGAGCGGCTGAAGCGTCTTATTGGAGGCATCGCGGATCACGGTGTCGATATGCTCCTCGGCCTCGCCCGCGAAGATCGAGATGCCGAGCTCTTGCGCTTCCTTGATGTCGTCCGGAAGCTCGGGAAGCATTGAGAGGCAGCCTGAAACGTGGAACCCGCCGACCATCACCTGGATGCCGGCTGCAAGAAACGGCCGGGCAATATCCACCGCCCGTGGAAATTCGTTCGACTGTACACCCACGATGCCTACGAGGCCGCGCCCGCCATTATCCTCAATCTGGCTGATGAGGTCTTCGGTCTTCACGCGTGTATTGGTCTCGTCAAAGGCCAACACATCGATTGGAAGGTCCGGACCCAGCACGCCACGGTCAGCGGCGCCTTGCGCCAGGCTGTAGACTGCGGCAAGCGAGTTCGATGGCATCGTGGAGCGCATCCACTGAACCACATAGCCGTCTTCATCGTAGTGAGACGGCTTGATTAGGATGAATTGGAATCGCGGGCTGGTCGTCCGTGTTCGCTCTGTCATCCCTCAACCCTGTGATGAAACGTTCCCGCGCTGGGAACTCTGAGCCTTTGGCCCGCTTCTGAAAAACCGCGCCTCGGCCATCAAGCGCTATTATCCCCCAAATTCGCCCCAAATTTGGCCGGTCGGGCGATTGCATGGCCCAGAGTGCTTGCGATGCAAAAAAGTTAACAGCAATCAAACACAAATCCGCATCCCGGTCCAACGGATTAGGTCGACGTCGGGCCAGCCGGTTGAGGTTGCCTCGACCCCTCAAGCTTGCTGAAATCGGCGATGTCCCGCGCGAGGAAGTAATTCAGCATGGTCCGGATCACTGCAATCACGGCGAGCTTCCAGATGTCGTTCCAAGTTGGCGCAACGGCGGTGCGTACAATATCGGCGGCAAGGGCGAATTCCAGCGCGAGCAGGATCCAGGTTGCGAATTTCAGCTAGATTGCCCGTCCACGGAGCCCATTGGCCGTGCCGGAAACAATGACACTCCGATGACGGCGAGCAGCGCCTGGAGCGCGCCGAATGCAACGACGAGGACCGCGCCGCACTCGATCGCGACATAGTTCGCAACCGCGTGGAATGTCTGTTCTAGATCAAGCGCACCCGTTCCCATCCATCAAATTCCATCCCTCAAGCGCCATTTTCTTGACCGCTATGGCCTCAGGCACGATGGCGAGAGGCTCTTGTCGATCTGTCCCGTCAGGCTAAGCCGATTCGCACCTGGCCTCATCTTCTCGGGTTAGAGCTCGCCGGTAAGGAATTGCGCGCGCCCCAGCCCGAAGGACCAATCGTCGTCGGTGTTTTCGACAATAGAGACCACGACATCTGATGGGGCGATGCCGCAAGCGCTTTGGAGTTCCTCGCAGAGGAGCCTGTAGAAGGCTTCCTTTTGCTCCCGTTTGCGTGGGCGCGAGGTCACTTGGAGGAATACCACCTTGTCGGTGCGTGGGATCCCAAGGCCGGTATCCTCGACGATCATCCGCGAGGGCTTGTGCTCATGGACGAGCTGGTAGCGGTCGCGCACAGGAACCTTGAAGGCTTCAAGCATGGCGCGGTGTGCGGCATCGAGTAGGGCTGTCAGCTCCTCCTCGGTGCGGCCTTCAATCAAATCAAAGCGGAGCAGCGGCATTCTCAATGACCTCCTTGGCGATTTCGCGGAGTTTGAATTTTTGGATTTTGCCAGTGGAGGTCTTGGGTAGGTCCGTGAAGACCACATAGCGCGGGCACTTGTATCGGGCGAGATGCTCACGGCACCAGGCGAGGATGTCGTCCGCCGTTGTCTCTGTTCCAGGTGTCAGCTCGACGAACGCGCAAGGTGTCTCGCCCCATTTCGGGTCTGGCTTTGCAACCACCGCGGCGCCGGTCACTGCGGGATGTTTGTAGATGACATCCTCGACTTCGATGGAGGAAATGTTCTCGCCGCCGGAGATGATGATGTCCTTGGAGCGGTCTTTCAGTTGGATGTACCCATCTGGATGCATCACACCCAGATCGCCGGAGTGGAACCAGCCGCCGGCAAAGGCCGCGCTCGTGGCTTTATCGTTCTTGAGATAGCCCTTCATGACGATGTTGCCACGGAACATCACCTCGCCAATGGTCTCACCATCGGGTGGCGTCTTCTCCATGGTTTCTGGGTCGATCACGCTCAAGTCTTCGAGCGCGTGATAGCGCACGCCCTGGCGAATGCGCTTCTTGAGCCGGTCTTCATCAGGCAGGTCGTCCCATGAATCCCGCCAGGCGTTGAGCGTTGCCGGGCCATAGGTTTCGGTCAGCCCATAAAGATGCGTCAGTTCGAACCCGGCCTCATCCATTTTGGCGAGCACGGCAGCAGGCGGCGGGGCTGCGGCGTGGTTGAAGGCAACGCGATGATCGAATGTGCGTTTCTCATCGTCGCTAGCGCTCAGCAGCGCTGACATGACAAAGGGCGCGCCCGATAGATGGGTGACTTTGTGGTCGGCGATGGCGTTGTACATGGGCTTCCCGCGCACCGCTCTGAGGCACACATGGGTGCCGGCAACCATGCTGAGCGACCAGGGGAAGCACCAGCCATTGCAATGGAACATCGGGAGCGTCCAGAGATAGACCGGGTGCTGGCCCATGCCTGTGGCGAGAGTATTTGCGTAGCACATCATCGCCGCGCCGCGATGGTGGTAGACGACGCCCTTGGGATCGCCTGTGGTGCCGCTCGTATAGTTGAGCGAGATTGCGTTCCACTCGTCCGCCGGCATCGACCAGGCAAAATCAGGATCGCCATCGGCGACGAAGGCCTCGTAGTCGAGATCGCCTAGACGCTCTCCCTCCACCCCGAGTTCGAGGTCTCGGTAGTCTATCAGCAGCGGCTTCACATTCGCCTTGGCGAGGGCCTCTTTCGCGGTGGCCGCGAATTCGGTGTCGCCAATCAGCACCTTCGATTCTGCATGATCGAGCATGAATGCAATATTGGCCGCATCTAACCGCGTATTGATCGAGTGTAGAACGGCGCCTGCCATGGGCACACCGTAATGGGCCTCAAGCATGGCGGGGGAATTCGACAGCATCACAGAGACGGTGTCACCAGTTCTGATGCCGCGCGCTGCAAGCGCTGAGGCCAGTTGGCGCGATCGCTGATAGAACGTGCCATAGGAGATGCGCGCATCGCCATGAATGATGGCGGTATGGTCAGGATAGACGCTGGCGGCCCGTTCGAGGAATTTGAGCGGGGTGAGCGGCTGATAGTTGGCCGGCGTTTTGCCGAGCGCAGTGTCGTAAGGATTGGCCATGGTCTCAAGGTACGTGCTTTTGCGTGCCGCACCCTAGCCAACGCCGACGCCACGAATCAAACCTTCTTATGCGTAAGCGCCAAAAAAGCGATTATGCCGCAGCTAAGCCATCACGTCGTGCGCGATGCTTAGCCTGCTCGGTGCGAATAATAGGCGATCCCGGCGCCGAACGCGGCGAAAGCGACAAGGATGAGCGCAAGAAATCCAATCTCGGCCGGGCTCATGGAAACCCCCTTTGATGAGACCGGTTGAGGCGTAATGCTCCCCTCACCGCAGATGCCTGACCTTGCTCGAGGTCAAATCGGGTCCGAGCGCTCTCGGAGGGCAACCGCCCTCCAGTCCGGCCTCAGTGAGTAGGGATCCGCTCTTCCAGTCTCTTCAGGGCCCTGACCTACTCGGACGATGTCTCCTCGGGAGCATTGCCCGAAGGCTTGAGGTCTTTGAGCTTGGCAAAGACAGAGTCGGCGTCCGGTGCCTCTTCGACCTGCTCCGGTGCGGCCATGGCATCGCGG
This sequence comes from uncultured Alphaproteobacteria bacterium, assembly GCA_942491645.1. Taxonomy (GTDB): domain Bacteria; phylum Pseudomonadota; class Alphaproteobacteria; order Rhizobiales; family Methyloligellaceae; genus Methyloceanibacter. The sequence continues at coordinate 65,071 of CALOBK010000010.1, forward strand.
GCTTCCTGAGCGAGCACGGTTGCCATCTCAGCCTCAGGCTTTTCGGTCGGGAGAGGCTCAGCCTCGCCCGCGATCTCCGCCGTCGCGGCAATGTCGATGGTTTCTTCGGTCGGCAGCAAGGTGCCCGCCTTGGCTGCGCCCTTGCCGGCCTTTTTCTGTTCGCGCTCGAGGCGCGCTGCCGCCCGTTTCACTGCGGCATCGAGGTCGATCTGCGAGCAGAGGCCGAGCGTCACTGGGTCCTGCGCCACAAGGTTGGGCGAGTTCCAGTGGGTGCGCTCTTTGATGGCCAGGATCGTCGGCTTCGTGGTGCCCACCAGGCGCATGATTTGGCTGTCCTTTAGCTCGGGATGGCTCTTGAGCAACCATAGAATGGCGTTCGGCCGGTCCTGGCGGCGCGACACAGGCGTATAGCGAGGGCCGCGCTTGGTCTTGACTTCCGGGACTTCAACCTTCGGCTCCAGGAGCACGAGACGGTGTTTGGGGTCTTCTTCGGCAATGTGAATCTCATCGCGCGAAAGCTGGTTGGAGGAAATGGGGTCCATGCCTTTGATGCCTTGCGCCACATCGCCGTCGGCGATGCCTTTCACTTCGAGCACGTGCAGTTGGCAGAACTCGGCGATCTGCTCGAAGGTGAGAGAGGTATTGTCGACGAGCCAGACGGCTGTCGCTTTGGGCATCAATGGTGTGCGGTTCATAACGAGTGTCAAACCTTGCGTAAAAGAGTGGCGGCGTCTCCTTCGCTTTCCTAAAGCGAAAGAGCCAAACGTCCCAATTTCAGGGGAATGAGCCCTGTATAGGCCCTAGGGCTCACTTAAGCAATTGGTTCTGAGGACGACTTTCGTGCCACAGCGTTGGGATTTGAGGCACGAGGTTCCCAATTCTGGCTATGGATTCCGACCATGAATCCTGGCCATGACTGAGAGCGCCTCATACCGCCCGGCCCGCGGAATCTGCTGCAAGGAGGGCCCTCTTACGACACCTCCAGGACGATTTTGCCCACATGGCTCGGATCGTCGAGGCGCTTGTGGGCCTCCGCCGCCTCGGTCAGTTTGAAGGTCGAGTCGATCACAGGCCGATATTTGCGCTCGGCGATCAGCGGCCAGATACGCTCTTCGATGGCCATTGCCATAGCTGCCTTCGTGGCGTCGGTTTGCGCGCGCAAGGTGGAGCCCGTCAAAGTAAGGCGGCGCATCATCAGCTGCATCAAATCGATTTCCACTTTGGAGCCTTTGAGGAAGGCAATCTGCACGATGTGGCCCTCCAGTGCCGCCGCCCGGATGTTGCGCTCGACATAGTCGCCGCCCACCATGTCGAGGATTACGTCGGCGCCGTGTTTGGCTGTCACCTCGCGGACGATTTCGAGGAAGTCTTCTTTGCGGTAGTTGATGGCACGGACCGCGCCGAGCGCTTCGCAGGCCTTGGCCTTGGCATCGTCTCCTACGGTCACGATGACCTTGGCGCCGAGCGCGGTGCCGAGCTGGATGGCGGTCGTGCCGATGCCGCTCGCCCCACCATGAACCAGGAGCCAGTCGCCGGGCTCAAGGCCCCCGCGTTCGAACACGTTGTGCCAGACCGTGAAAATGGTCTCGGGCAGGGCGGCGGCCTCGATGGGGTTGACCCCTTGAGGGGCAAGAAGCGTGGTGGCCTCAGGGGCCACGGCGTACTCGGCATAGCCCCCGCCATTGACGAGCGCGCAGACGAAATCGCCTGGCTTGAACCGCGTTACGTTCTCGCCCACCACAACGATGGGGCCTGCGACCTCAAGCCCAAGCAGGTCCGAGGCACCCTTTGGCGGAGGGTAGAGCCCTTGACGCTGCAGCACGTCGGGCCGGTTGATGCCGGCGGCCTCGACGGCGATGAGCACGTCGTTTGCACCGGGCTGCGGCACTGGCCGCGTCCCCGGCTCCAACACGTCCGCGTCGCCGTGCCCGCGCGCTTCGATGACAGTCATGGTCTCTGGCAGCATCAAATCCTCGTCTTCTGTGTTCGGCTCCTCGTTGATCGCAGAAATTAGAGAAGAGTTTCGCGCGATGCTAGGATGAGAGCCGATGGGGGCCATAGCCAATCGGGATGAACACCATGGATCTTGACGATCTCACGCCAAAAAAGCCAAAAATCTATGAACTTGGGCAGGACCTTTACACGCTTTCGGAAGCGGAGTTGAAGGCGCTTATCGAGACCCTTCAAGCCGAAATTGTCCGGGTCCAGGAGGCACTAAAGGCAAAAGAATCCTCACGCGGCGCCGCCGAGGCTGCGTTCAAACTCTGAGCCTTTCCCGGACACCGTTCGTTTAGGTAAATCAGCCCTTAGTCTTAACCCGTTGTTAGGGACTGGCGCGTAAGGTCATCGTTATCCAGTCTTCTGGATCTGAGTGGCCTGTTCCACTCAGTTTGACGCCTCCCTGTTAACTTCCTGAGCCGCCGTCTTGGCGGCTCTTTTTTTGTCCTGTGTTGTCCGTAGCTTGCGTTTTAACCTTTCTTACCGGAAGGTAACGACAGCGCTCTCCCATGGCATAGTATGCAGCCCGCGCAAGGGGTGATGGAGTACCGGGGGCAATGGCGGGGAAGACCGAAAATAGTAACTTTGACGACGGCGTGACTGTGTCGTTTGGCGCGAAATTCGCCCGCTCGGACCAGTTCAAGACCGTGTTTCATGATGGAATGGCGCTGGTCGAGGCCGCTGCCGCTTATCTCGATGGCGATGGCCGCCAAGAGGCCCGCCGCTTAAAACCGCCCCATTCGCTGGCCTATGCGACGCATAGCATGAGGCTCACCACACGGTTGATGCAGCTTGCCTCTTGGCTCCTGATCCGCCGGGCGGTCACAGAGGGCGAACTGACGCCCGAGCAGGCAGTTGAGGAGCAGCGGAAGATCAAGCTTCCCGTAGAGGATACGCAGCCCGTCCGCGATCTCAGCGTATTGCCGGAGCGCCTCTGCGATCTCATCAAAGAAAGTGTCAAGCTGCAGGAGCAGGTGGTCCGGCTCGATCAGATGCTTGATTTCAACCAGTCCAAGCCTAGCGACAGCCAACACCCGGTTGGCGCGCACTTCTCCCGCTTGCAGGAGGCCTTCGGCCAAGATGCTGAGTAGGCGGGAAGCCGGTTAGGCAAGAAGCCGATGAGAGCCGGTCGAAGACTAAAGGGCAGTGCCGGAGGTTCGGCGGAGCCTATTTGATGAAGCCTTCGTACTTTTTCTTGAAGCGCGACAGACGGCCGCCGCGATCAATCAGGTGCTGCCCGCCGCCGGTCCAGGCCGGGTGGGTCTTCGGATCGATATCGAGTTTTAGCGTGTCACCCTCGCCGCCATACGTCGAATACGTGACGAACTCCGTGCCATCGGTCATGACCACCTTGATTTGGTGGTATTCCGGGTGAATGTCGTTTTTCATGGCTGAAAACCTTATTTGTCCGGCCGCCGGGCATTTTCGGCAGCTCCGCGTCGCCTGATTGTGTTCTAGCGGAATTGGCGGCAGCGTATAACGCGGAACTGGCGCCAGGGCAAGCACGTGCACGAAATAGGTTAAGCACCTAGATAGAGATAGGATCGACCGACCGCTTCTCTGCTAGAGGCGCAGGGATGGTCTGATCAGGTCTTTCCGCGAGGCGCCAAGCCCCTTAAAGTCGGCGCGTTTTTTAGCGTGCCGGATTCGGCATAAAACTAAAATCTGACCGGGCCTTTCTGTTGCAAACTGCTTCCCCCAAATCGGACGGTGTATCCGTCCCATCTGTTGAGGCCGCGCAAGTCGAGACGGAGACGTCGAAACGCGTCTCGTTGCGTCCTCTCGCGCGGATCAAACCCTATCTCTTCCGCTACAAAGTCATGCTGGTCGCGGCGCTGCTCTCGCTCCTGGTTGCGGCGGGCGCCATGCTCGCTCTGCCGCTTGCCATGCGCCGGATGGTCGACCTCGGCTTCTCCGGTATCGAGCCAGACTTGGTCGACCTGTATTTCACGACGCTGATCGGCGTTGGCGCTGTTTTGGCCGTTTCGAGTGCCGCTCGCTTTTACTGCGTGAACTGGCTAGGCGAGCGCGTGGTGGCCGATATTCGCACCGACGTCTTTGCTCATCTCACGGGTCTCAGCCCCGCCTTCTACGAAGTGTCGCATTCCGGCGAGGTCATGTCGCGGCTCACCGCCGACACGACCCAGGTTAAGGCGGCGGCGGGGACGGCAATTTCACAAGCGATCCGCAATGTGCTGCTGCTCATCGGCGCCGTCATCATGATGATTGTGACGAGCCCCAAGCTATCGCTTGCCGTGCTGATTGTGATCCCGGTTATCGTACTGCCGCTTGTCGCCTATGGCCGTTCCGTGCGTGTTCGCTCCCGGTATGCGCAAGATTCTCTGGCCGAGGCGTCCGCCTATGCGAGCGAGAGCCTTGGTCAGGTCAGAGTCTTGCAGGCCTTCACCAATGAGGCCGTGGCCACGAGCCGTTTCCGGGCCGCCATGGAACGCGCTTTCGGTGCAGCCAATTCCCGCGCCAAGGCCCGGGCGGGCCTCACCGCGATTGCCATGTTTCTTGTCTTCGCGAGCGTTGTGGGTGTGCTGTGGTATGGTGCGCAGGATGTGCTCTCTGGCGCCATGACCGCAGGCACGCTCGGTCAGTTCGTGCTCTATGCGGTGTTTGCTGCGGCCTCTGTCGGCGGTCTTAGCGATGTCTGGGGCGAGGTTGCGCAAGCGGCAGGCGCGGCGGAGCGGCTCGGCGAGCTGCTTGACGCGGACTCCGAGATTCAATCGCCTGCAGAGCCTGTGGCATTGCCACAGCCCGCGCGCGGCGAGATCACTTTTGCAGATGTGTCTTTCTCCTATCCGCTGCGGCCGGAGACACAGGCTCTCGACCATGTGGACTTTCATGTGAAGCCTGGCGAGCGCGTGGCGCTTGTGGGCCCATCGGGCGCAGGCAAGACCACGATCTTTGCAATGCTCTTGCGTTTCTACGACCCCAGAGCCGGCACGGTTCTCATTGACGATGTGCCTGTGAATGAGGCCGAGCTTTCAGACTTGCGCGCGCGTTTTGCGATGGTGCCGCAGGAGACGGCGCTCTTCGCCGACACGATTGCGGCCAATATTGCTTATGGGACAGGCGAGGCGAGCCCCGCCGAGATCGAAGACGCGGCCAGGGCCGCCCATGCACACGAATTCATCTCCGAGCTTCCGCGCGGCTACGACACCATGCTGGGTGAGGGGGGTGTGACGCTTTCCGCCGGGCAGCGCCAGCGTATTGCCATTGCACGGGCCCTCTTGCGCAATGCGCCAATCCTCTTGCTCGACGAAGCCACGAGCGCCCTCGATACCACCAGCGAAACGCGGGTGCAGAAGGCCTTGGACACGGTCATGGAGGGACGAACGACGCTGGTCATCGCCCACCGTCTCTCGACTGTCGTGAATGCTGACCGCATTCTGGTCTTCGATCGGGGGCGGCTGGTGGAAGACGGCACGCATCGTCAGCTTCTTGCGCGCGGCGGGCTTTATGCGCGCCTCGCCTCGGTCCAGTTTGCCCCGGACGCGGCGGCGTAGAGCTACTTCTCCGTCAGTTTCAGTTCGATGCGGCGGTTGCGGGCCAGCGCCGCAGGGCTAGCGCTGGAATCGATGGGCTGGAATTCGCCAAAGCCTGCCGCCACGAGATGCTCCGGTGCGATGCCGCGCGCCATGAGATAGCGCACGACCGTGATGGCGCGCGCGGAGGACAGTTCCCAGTTCGATGGAAACGTCGATGTGGAAATGGGGGTGATGTCCGTATGCCCATCGACGCGCATCACCCAGCCAAGACCGGGGGGAATGCTGCCCTCGATGTCTTTCAGGGCAGCGGCGAGCTTGTCGAGCTGAGGGCCGGCGCCAGGTTTCAGCACGGCCGAGCCTGGGTCGAACAAAACGTCAGAGGGAAAGACGAAGCGGTCGCCCACGATCTTGAAGTCCTGACGGGTCCCAAGCGTCTGGCGCAGTTTGCCAAAGAAGTCTGAGCGGTATTGGGCAAGCTCCCGTGCTTTCTTAGCAAGCGCTACATTCAGCCGCGCACCGAGATTGGCGATCTTGGCCTGACTGTCTTTGTCCTTGGCCTCGGAGGCCTCAAGGGCTTCGTTCAAGGCGGCAAGCTGAAGGCGCAGTGCGGCCAGTTGCTGGTTGAGGAGCTCGACTTTGGCCAGCGCGTCATTGGTGATATTGCGTTGTTCATCGAGCGCGGTCCCGAGCGCTGCCACGCGGCCCTCGGCGTCTTCCGTTGCCCCGCCAGCGGTCCCGAGCAGGCCGGTGAGGCGTTTGTTCTGCGACTCGGTTGCAAGCAGGGTGGCCTGCAGCGCGGCGAGACTGTCCTCCGCACCTTCTTTCTTGGATCGCTCCAACGCGAGCAGTTCGGTCAGTTCCGAGAGCTGACGGTTCAGCCGCGACAGCATCGTGTCCTTGCCGCTCGCGGCTTGGGTGATGATGTAGTTGGTCACCATGAACAGGGACATGAGAAAGATCACCACGAGCAGGAGTGTGGACAGCATGTCCACGAAGCCTGGCCAGAGATTGGCGGTGTATTGGCTGCGGCGGCCGCGGGCGAGTGCCATCTCTTGCGTTCTTTCCTAGCGTTCCTGGACTAACTGCCTTCGCGCGCCGGGGCTTTGCGCTTGTCGGCGACTTGGCGCAGCACCGAGGCGATCTCATGCTGTTGCTGCGCTTGCTCGTCCGCCCATTCGCGCACGACCTTCTGTTCGGCGCGCATTTGTCGGATGAGCTTGTCGACGCCCTGGGCGAGGTCCTTCACCGCGGCCTCGGTATTGCCGCCAGCATTTGGGCCGACCCTGTCACCGATATCGGTGATCGAGCGCTGCATATCCATGAGCGCATAGCGCAGCTGCGGCGGGACGCTATCGCCTGGGTCTGCGGTTTGCAGTTCGGTGACATTGGCGAGCCAGTCTTCGAGCTCGTTGTAAAACCGGCTTTGCGCATGGCCCGCCTGAAGGTCGAGAAAGCCAAGAATTAGAGAGCCGGCGAGTCCGAACAGCGAGGACGAGAAGGCGATGCCCATGCCAGACAGAGGCCCGGCCAGGCCTTCCTTCAACTGATCGAATAAGAGCACACTTTCTGACCCGCCCGTATCGAGCGCGCCGATCGTATTGCCAACCGAACTCACGGTCTGCAGCAGGCCCCAGAATGTGCCGAGCAGGCCAAGGAAGACGAGAAGCCCGACGAGATAGCGTGTCGTCTCGCGCTGTTCGTCCAGACGAGAGGCGACAGAGTCGAGTAAGGTGCGTGCCGACCCATGTTCCAGAGACAAATGCCCGGTACGGTCGCGCAGCATGGTCGCCATGGGCAGGAGCAGGACGGGCTGCTTTTCGGCGGGCTGGCCTCCATCCGAGATGCTGAAATTGTTCACCCAGTTGATTTCAGGAAAGAGCCGGATGACCTGACGGAAGGCATAGACGATGCCCACGAGGAGCACGCCGATGATCAGCGCGTTCAGGCCAGGATTGGCCATGAAGCTGCGCCGCAATTGTCCGGTCTGTCCATCGAGAATGATCGCGAGCAGCGCCGCCAGCACGAGAAAGAGCGACATCCGCCAGAGAAAGATCTGGGGGCGCGAGAGTTTTGTCCGGTACTGCTTGCTTGCCATTCTTCCAGTGCTCGAGGTCGGGGGGCTTCGCTGGTAGGGGGTGATTTGGCCTTTGGGAAAGATTACCCGATTAGCTTGACGGGCAAAACGGCAACCTCAGGGCATATATGAGCTCGCTGTGCCCCCAGTGTTCGGCCGCAGTACACGGAGAACGTTTGGGGGCTCGCGCTAACCGGCATTCGTGGGCTTGGGCGATGGGGTTACGGATGGTGGCGCCGCGTTCTGCGCCTTGAGAAGTTTCAGCAGCTTGGCGTGGATCGTTTCGTTGCCGGCAACGATGCCGCCGCTCTCCAGCATTTTGTCTTTGCCGTCCGTGTCGGTCACATAGCCGCCCGCCTCGCGCAAAAGCACGATTCCGGCGGCGATGTCCCAGGCGCGCAAGCCGTTCTCCCAGAAGCCGTCGAAGCGTCCGGCGGCGGTCCAGGCGAGATCCATGGCAGCTGAGCCTGTGCGCCGGACACCTGCACTTTCCGCCATCACCGCACGCACCTCGTTTAGAAATGCATCGTGGCCGGGGCGCCCGCTATGGGGAATGCCGGTCCCGATCACCGAGGTCGCAAATTCAGACCGGGCCGCGACCCGCATCCGCTTGTCGTTGAGGAAGGCGCCCTTGCCCTTCTCGGCGGTATAGGTCTCGTTGGTTACCGGATTGTAGACCAGCCCGGCGATGAGTTCGCCATCGCGCTCCAGCGCGATGGAGACAGCGAAGATGGGAATGCTGTGCAGAAAGTTCGTGGTGCCGTCGAGCGGATCGATGATCCAGCGATGGGTGGCGTCAGCCCCCTCGACGACGCCGCGCTCCTCCAGCAGAAACCCGTAGCCGGGACGGACGCGGGAAAGTTCGGTGAACAGGATGTCTTCGGCGCGGGTGTCGGCGGCGCTGACGAAGTTTGCGGGGCCCTTGAGCGAGACCTGTAAATTTTCAACCTCGCCGAAATCACGCGCAAGGCTGCGTCCTGCCTTACGGGCGGCGCCGGTCATTACGTTCATCAACGCGGATGCGGGCATGGGCTCCTATGCCTTCAGTGTGCCTACGGTGGGCTTCTCGGGCGTCTGGTTGGGTCACAGCCAATCATTGCTGGCGTAGCAGCCAGCGCGTCGCGTTTCGTTACTCAGCGCGCTTGATATACGTGATCTCGGTCGTATCGACCACGATACGCTCGCCTGCTTCGATGAAGGGCGGCACCATCACGCGCACCCCGTTATCGAGCTTCGCGGGCTTGTATGACGATGCGGCCGTCTGTCCCTTTACCACGGGATCGGCCTCGACCACTTCGAGCGTGACCTGACCCGGCAGGGCGACCCCAATGGCCCGGCCTTCATGGCTTTCCACGGTGACGGTCATACCGTCTTGCAGAAAGGCCGCACGGTCTTCCAGGAGATCGCGCGGAATCTGAATCTGATCGTAAGACTCAAGGTCCATGAAGGTGATCATGTCGCCTTCAGCATAGAGATATTGATGATCCTTCTGCTCAAGCCTGACCCGCTCCACCGTCTCGGAGGCGCGGAAACGTTCGTTGAGCTTTGAACCATCGATAAGATTCTTGAGCTCGACTTGTGCATAAGCCGGACCCTTGCCGGGCTTCACGGCTTGGGTCTTCACCGCGACCCAAAGACCATTCTTATGCTGGATAACATTGCCAGGCCTGATCTCGTTGCCGTTGATCTTCATGGGGTCCCTTTGGGGTGTCTTGTGAGCGGGGCTTGCGGGCTGGTGTGCCTAAGGCTGGGCGCCTTTAACGCTTGGGGGCTGGCCGCTGTCAAGGCCGGGCTCCGGGGCAGACGTTAGGTCAGTGCCGAGCGCGGGAGCTGGCGGCGTGGCGACTTGCTCCTCCTCCTCGGTGATACGCCCGCCTTCATAGGCATCCACCAGACGCTCGGCCGCGACCCGCTGCTCCTTCGTGAGCTTGGACAACATGATGTCGAGAGAGAGGTCGCTAACCCCGGCCTCGCGCGCCAGCAAATGCCATTTGGCGGCCTTCACGAAATCGAGTTCGAAGACAAGGCCGTTGGCATAAAGCCGTGCCACGCGGTTCTGAGCGACGGGGTTCCCCTTCTCGGCCGCCAAGAAGAAGAGCTGGGCGCCTTTTTCTTCGTCTTTCTCCACGCCACGCCCTTTGAAGAGCATGGTTGCGTATTCAACCTCAGCCGCCGACAGACCGGCGTCAGCTGCTTTGCCGGTCCATTCGGCGGCCTTCACCTTATCCACGGGGACGCCACGGCCGAACTGGTAGAACGCGCCCAGATCATATTGCGCCTGCGCATTGCCGCTCAGTGCGGCTTTTGACATCCATTCAGCGGCTTTGGTCTCGTCGGACTCTCTGCCTTGGCCTTGGAGATAAAGCAGAGCGAGATTGTATTGCGCCGCCGGATTCCCGGCTGTCGCAGCTTGCTCGAAGAGATTGCCCGCCAGACGTAAGTCCTTCCGCACGCCGAGGCCTTTGGCGGTTAAGAGCCCAAGTGACATTTGCGCATTGGGATCGCCGAGATCGGCACCTTTGGCATAGGCGTCCGCGGCCTTGCCATAGTCCTGGGCGACGCCCAGCCCGCCCAGATAGATCTCGCCAATCAGTGTGTAGGCCTCTTTCGAGCCGCCTTCAGCCTCCTTTTGCGCCAAGTCCAGCGCCGTCAGATATTTGCCGGCAGCGAAGGCCGCATAGGATTTGCTTTCCTGGGCTCGAGCGAAGTCCCCGGCACAAAGGGAAAGCGCTACCAAACAAGAAAGACAGGTAATGAAATGTCTCAAGCGGCCCTCCGAATCCGTCCAATCGCGCGGTCCATCGTGCGCAAGTTCTCGATCGCCGCGTCGCTATCCCAGATCGACTGGGGCGGTGCAATGAAATCCACACCAAGCTGGGTCAATTGTTCCGCCTCTTTCACGTCGACGACATTGAAGGCGACGCTGGGCACGACAAAAATCTCCGACCACCAGGCGATAAGTTCAGACAGAGCCTCAAAATCGCGGGGCCCCGCGCTCGAATCGCCGAATGCAACGTAATCCGCGCCGGCCTCCGCCAGCAGCATGGCTTCGTGACGCCGGAGCCCGCAAGAAACCCCAATATTTGCGCTTTCTCCAAGCGCTTCGCGAGCGCGACCGTAAAGGCCGGGATCGGCATCGATCTGCACCCCATCGGTCCCGAGATCGGCGGCGGCCTCGATCCCGTTCTCGAGGAGACAAGCCGCCCCGGCCCCTTGGATGCGGTCGATCAAGGCGTCAGCCGGAGAGGTCTCAAGCGGGGTGCCATTGTCGCAGATCAGCACGCAAGCCGGCGCCACCTCGGTCAAAGCCTGGGACAGCTGAGCGTCCAGCTTCGCCGTCAGGGGGAGGGGTATCTGCAAATAGAGGCGGCATCTGGGCTTGGTCTTGGCCATGATCAGGGGTGCGGCTGGAAACCGCTTTGCGGTGTGGGGGCTTCGGTCACAGGGGCTTGTGACAAATCATAGGCCTCACGCGGCTGTCAAACTTTGCACAGGGTGTCGTGAGAAGAGGCTTGTCGGCGGCTCGTTTCCGTTTGAACATGGAGTCGGCACTTGTTCCGGCAGCCGACTGATCCACATGTGGAACAAGGGCTTTGGCGGAACGCGACGGAGACGGGCGGGGAGGGCGGACGTGATGACTCAAACCGTGATGAACTTGAACCACATAGACTCCGTCGCGCGGTTCGATGCGGCGCTGGACGCCCTTGAAAGTTACCTCGCTCGGGTTTTGGCCGGTGATGGGGATGACTCTGCGGGCGCCGAACAGGCTGCGCTCTTGGCATTCCAAGACCAAATCAGGTTTCTGACCGAGGAGCGGGATCAACTCCTGGCCGACCTTGAGGCCGAGCGCGCACGCGTCCGCCGCCTCAAGGCCGCCAATGACGAAGTCTCCAGTCGGCTTGAGGCCGTAATGGGAACGCTGAAGGACATGATCCCGGCTATGCCGGGCTAGGCCTCTTAGAGGCTGACAGGAGGCTAAGAGCATCTATGGGGGAGGTCAGTGTTACGCTGAACGGTCGCAATTATCGACTGGAATGCAATGAGGGCGAGGAGGCCCATCTCATCGAGCTTGCCGGATATATCGGCGGCCACGTGGAAGAGATGCGGCGCAGATTCGGTCAGGTTGGCGACGATCGATTGATCCTCATGGCCTCGCTATTGGTCACGGACGAGTTATGGGAGCTGCGCCGGGAGATCGAGAACCTCAGGACGCAGCTTTCGGATTCACGGCGCGACCAATCGGTCTCGGACGAAAACGCCAAGACCATTGAGGCGCAGCTGTCGGCAAAAATTGGAGAAGCGGCGGGGCGGCTTGAGGGTCTCAACGCCCGCTTGGCTGGAAGGCGCAGGCTGTAGCCAGTAACCCTCTGGGAAGTTGCCTCTGGACTTTGGCGGGCTCTTTTCCCCTTTAGTCATAGCCACTATATACACTAGTCTTGTGCAAGTTCTTTGGCGGGCTGCGGGGTGCGTTAGGAGCATTTATTCCTGGGCCCTATAAGATCCTATGGGAGCTGACCCTGGCGGGGATCGTGGTCCTTGCCACTTGGCGCCCACCTACTTTAGTAGGGAAACCGGGGATCTTCGCTGCGACGGCCACCGCGGCCCTGCCAATTTTGTTTCTGCCAACCTTGGCTTATCCAGCCTCGGCTTAACCCGTCTCGGCACTATCCACAAAGAGGTCCGCCACATCGTTGCCTCGCCCGCCAGACGCGTTTTCCACGCCGCGGGGTGGCGGGTCCGTCCGCGATTGGGTATTGACCCATCCATGACAACTATTTTACGCACGCGAAGGTTGCAATGCGCCTCCTCTTCTTAGGCGATGTGGTTGGCCGTTCGGGACGCCTTGCCGTTGCCGAGACTTTACCGAAACTGCGTGAGCGCTATGCCGCCGACTTCGTGGTGGTGAACGGCGAAAACTCCGCCGGGGGCTTCGGCATTTCGGAAGCCATTCTCAACGAACTCCTGGATGCGGGCGCCGACGTGGTGACCACGGGCAATCACGTCTGGGATCAGCGCGAGGCGCTGGTCTTCATCGAGCGCTACGATCGGCTCCTGCGGCCGATCAATTTTCCAGCTGGAACGCCGGGCAAAGGTTCGGGCCTTTTCAAAGCGGCCAACGGTGCCGATGTGCTGGTGATCAATGCGCAAGGGCGTGTGTTCATGGGCGACTTGGATGATCCATTCCGCATGATCGAGGACGCGCTCTCCGCGTGTCCGCTGAGAACGGGTGCTGACGCGATATTTATCGATTTTCATGCGGAGGCGACCTCGGAAAAAGAGGCCTTGGGGCACTTTGTCGATGGGCGTGCAACGGCGGTGGCCGGCACGCATACCCACGTGCCAACCGCGGACCATCAGGTCCTGACGGGCGGAACCGCCTATATCAGCGATGCGGGGATGTGCGGCGATTTCGACTCGGTGCTGGGCATGGAAAAAGAAGAACCGATCAGCCGGTTCCTGACCAAGATTTCCTCGCGCCGCTTTGCGCCATCAAAGGGCGAAGCGACCATTTGCGGCATTGCCGTCGATGTCGATGACACGTCCGGGCTCGCCCGCGCGATCGCACCGGTCAGGCTGGGTGGGCGGCTTTCTCAAGCCGAACCGGCGTTTTGGTTGGAAGACGGCTAGGCCGACCGCAAACGCAGCGGTCCTGAGACAGGCGTTTCGATGTCATCAGCGTTTCCGGCTGCAAGGGCCTGCCGCGAAAGACCCCGTAAGCAGGCGATCGCCTCGTCGAGATGGGCAAGCGCGTGATTGGCCCCTAACGATTCGTCATTTAAGGCAAATGTTGCATTAGCCATGTGCTCAGCCGCTCGCTTGCAGACTTTTGAAAGTGTTGAATGCGACGACGACGGGCCAGTCTGCTTGGCCCTCAAAGGCTCCCTAGACTGTTCATTCTGTTGCATGGTTCCCCCTTTGATCCGTTGCTGCGTTGGTGAAAATACTTAATTTTTATTAGCATCTTATGGCAAAATATTTGCCAGACTTAGATCGTTCGCGAACCTCGTCCCTTCGACTGTCAGAGGCGAAAAACACGCCGATCAGACTGGGGCCAAACTGTCGCAAGAATAACAAAAACGCCAAGTGAGATTCGTTTCGCGATTTATCGTTGCTACTGCAAATCTTATAAGAAATATGAAATTTAAGGCACGCAGACGCTTTTTTTTGCGTTTTCAGCTGAGCAACAATCACTGTGCAGGGGGATCAATTGATGAGTTGGGGACCAACTAGAACAGCCAGCCGCATCGCCGTTGGTGCGGCGCTCGGGATTGCACTCGGCGGTTATGTGCTGAGCACGCCTGCGAGCGCGCAGAGCTATGGCGGGGATTGCTGTGCGGACCTCGAAGAGCGGGTTGCGGAGCTTGAGGCATCCACCGTTCGCAAGGGCAACAAGAAGGTTTCGATCACGGTCACGGGCTGGATTGTCGAGTCGATGAGCTGGTGGGACGATGGGTCGTTGACCGACAGCTGGGTTGGTCCGGCGGCTGCAGCGTGACGATTTCGACGCCGGGTGCCTGGGCTGGTAATATCCTTGGCGGCAACGTCTTCGGCGTCTTTTCCAACCAGTTTGCAGAGGATTCTGCCTCGCTTGCCGGCATCATCGCCTACTCCTCCTGTATGTACATCAAGAGTGATGACTTCGGTACGATCAACCTTGGCTATCTGAGCCCTGCCTCGGACAATGCGGCTGTGTTGGCTGACATTTCGGGAACGGTGATCGAATCGAATGCGGTGATGTTCGAGGGCGCCGGTTTCACGATGCGTCCGAAGGCGGCGGCGTCTGGTTAAAACGGCATTGCGCCTGGTCTGCCAATTGGTGGCACCGGCCTGACTTGGGCCACGTTTGGCAGTTGTTCGCTGATCGGTCCGATCGCCGCAGACTGTTACCGCGCTCCGCGGAGCGGCGTGCGGTACGACTCTCCGATCTTCGGCGGGTTCCGTTTCGAGGTGTCGTATACGGATAATTACGGCGGTCTGAGCAGCAGCGCAGTCGGGGGTCCTCGCGGCGGACCTCGGTTCGATGCGCCTGAGGTTTGGGACGGTGCGCTGTGCTACGCTGACGATTGGGGTGACTTCAAAATTTCGGCGGCCTATTCGTACACGCAGTCAAACGGCAATTACTTCAGCGTCAATCCGCTTAGCTCAACAAAACTTCACCAGGCTGGTGCGACCGTCATGCACGTTCCCTCCGGCGTTGGTCTTTATGGTTACATCAACTATGAAGAGGTCAGTGGGACCTACACGAACTTCCGTGGCGCGCAGCAGGGCGTTCCGGACTGGAACTCGTGGTACTTCAGGCCCTTCATTAAGAGGACACGGAACCCACTTGGCGCGACCGTGCTGTACGGCGAGTACGCTCTGTACAACGACGGTTTTAATGGCATCGCCGCGGCCAATACGTGCGCGGGCTTTGGTGCAGGAACCAATGCGGCCAATGACTGCGGTGGGAACGCGACCAACGGTGTCTTTGTGACGGGCTCCCAAATTCAACGCTATGGTCTAGGCGCGGTTCAGGAGATCGACGCGGCCGCAATGCACGTGTTCGCTCGTTGGCAATTCATGGAAGCGGATGTTGGCTTCGTCGGTTTCAATTCCGCAACCGGGGCCCAGCAGAATGTGAGCCAGGGCTTCGACGACTTCAACGTGTTCCAGGTCGGCGGGATCATCTTCTTCTAGACCACCACACCCAAATATCGCCAATATGGAAGCCGCCCTGAGGGGCGGCTTCTTTTTTGGCTAGCCGTCATGGCTCCAGGCGCGCGGGCCTTGACCGCCAACCCCTCAAGCGACTAGGAAAACAGGCCATGGCAGGCCATTCCAAATTTAAGAACATCCAGTTCCGCAAAGGGGCTCAGGATAAGAAGCGCGCCAAGCTCTTCTCGAAGCTCGCGCGCGAGATCACCACGGCGGCAAAGCTCGGGATGGCCGATCCCGCGATGAATCCACGTCTTCGGACCGCGATCCAGGCGGCCCGGGCCCAGAACATGCCCAATGACAACATCGACCGCGCCATCAAGAAGAGCCAAGAGGCGGGCGGCGATAACTACGAGGAAGTCCGCTACGAGGGCTTTGGCGTCGGTGGCGTCGGCGTGATTGTCGAGGCTTTGACCGACAACCGTAACCGCACCGCAAGTGAGGTGCGTTCCATCTTCTCCAAGCACGGCGGAAATCTGGGTGAGACTGGCGCGGTCTCGTTCAACTTCGACAGGGTCGGCGCTATTCATTTCGATCTGCATAAGGCCTCCGCCGACGACATATTGGAGGCAGCCATCGAGGCGGGCGCCGACGACGTCGAGAAGGGTGAGGACGGCCATGCGATCTATTGCACGCCTGATGAGTTGCACCAGGTCGGAAAGGCGCTTGAGGAGCGGTTCGGCGAGGCGAAGGCCATGCAGATTCTATGGCGCCCGACGCTCGAAGTCCCCATTGATGAAGAGGCGGGCGGGAAGTTGCTGCGCATGATCGATGCCTTGGAGGAGTCGGACGACGTGCAGCAGGTCTATGCCAATTTCGATGTGCCGGACGAGGTCCTTCAAAAGCTCACGGCAGCGTAAGCCTGAAAGGCATACCCTCATGAATGCTCCAAGCCCGCGCGACGGGGGAAAACTCCCCCATTTGCGGGAGCAGTCCACCTTGCCTGGAAAAGGCGGACTTGAGCGGATCGGCCGGGCCTTCTGGAACACCATTGGCGGCTTTCGTGAGGGCCTTGCGACGGAGGCTGCCATAAAGCAGGAAGTCGCGCTCATGCTGCTCGCCCTGCCGGTTTCGTTCTTTGTTGCCACAAGTTTGTGGGCCTGGGTGGCCCTGATGGGCAGCCTCCTAATGCTGCTTGCCGCCGAGCTTCTCAATACGGCGATTGAGCGTCTGTGCAATCACGTGCATCCCGAGCGCCATGAAGCCATTAAGGTCACCAAGGACTTGGCCTCGGCGGGCGTGTTCTGCGTCATCGTCAGTGCCGCGTTGGTCTGGATCGTGGCTGTCATCGACCGATTTGTCGTCTAGCGGCGCCAGCCCCCAACAAACCAACTGATCTTAACGTCGTGCGAGCACAAAGTGGGCCGCGCTCAAGGCGCGACCCACCAGCGCGTTCGCAAGGTGCGTTTCATTCAAGCGGTTTAACCCTTCGGCAGAAGCACCGTCTCCACAACGTGGATGACGCCATTGCTTTGATTGACGTCAGCATCGGTGATGTTCGATTTGCGGCCTCTTCCATCGATCAGCACCAACTCTCGATCCATCGCCTTCACTGTGATGTCTTCGCCCTCATCAGTCTTGAGCAAGGTCGTGCCACCGTTCGACATGACCTTTTCCTTAAGCGCGCTGGCTGACAGCGCCTAGGGCCTCGAGCGCGGCTGCGGTGTCTTCAAAAAAAAGGCGAGAGCCCGTTAGGGTCCTCGCCTTCGACGTTCCTAGCTTTGCAGGGAGGGGCGGCTAGGAAGGGATGCCTTACGCGTCGTCGTCGGTGTCTGGCGCGTATGGTGCATCGGCATCTGTGCCGGCGTCAGGGGCCGCTTGGGGAGCCTCGCTGGCGCTCGGGGCACCGCGACCATGCTTGCGGTACTTGTCACCGCGATGCTTGCCGCCGTGATGTTTGGCCATGCGGGCGCGGAGTCGGTCTTCGATCACTTTGACCTTGTCCAGCTGTTCGGGGGTCAGCGTGGCTTTTAGTTCGGCAATCGCGACCTTCAACTTTTTAGCTTCTTCCGCGCGCTCGATCGTCCTGTTTGCAAGACCCTCGGCGAGAGCGAAAGGCTCTTGCGTCGTGCCGTCCGCAAAATTGGCCGGACCGCCAGGGTGCATGAAGGAGGGCTTCATGGTCGCTTGCAGGGCGTCCGTGAAGTCGCGCCAATCATCGAGCTGCTCGGCGCGGATGCCAATCTCCGTTTCCATCACGCTTAAGCGCTTGGCGAGATAACCGGGCCCCTTCGCGCCATGACCGGCCTTCTTGTTGCAGCATTTGCCGTGGCCGCCATGGCCCCCATGCTTGCCGCGTTTACACATCTTTTTGCCGTGCGGGCTGTCTCCGGACCAGCTGGTCTGATTGCCTGGTCCTCTTTCATAGCCGGCGGCCATTGTAACGGCCGATAGCCCCGCAATACTCAAGGCGGACGCCACGGCGAGCGTGGCGAGTGTCTTTGAGAGCTTCATGTGACCACATCCTTCTCAGTTTCTGTCCCACTCACAGGTACGCCCGGTTCGTTGCCGTCCTAGGCTCGGTGCGTAACGGAACGTTGCCGCTGAGCGGAATTTTGTGTCGAAAGATTGCTAGGGCGGGTTGGGATGGCTTTCGTTACAACAAGGCTCTCGTGGCCTCAGCACTCTGGCGTTAGAAGAAGCTTCCATGACCGCGGCACCACAGATCCTCGTCGTCGATGACGACCCCGAAATCCGCAAGCTCCTGGCCCGCTATGTTGAGAGCCAAGGCTTTCGCGTGTTGCTCGCGGCAAATTGCCGGGAGTTGCATGAGCAATTGGCAACACACCATGTGGACCTGATTGTGCTCGACGTGATGCTCCCCGATGGCTCCGGCCTTGATGCGTGCCGTGACTTGCGAGCGCAGCGCTCAAACGTTCCCATCATTCTTTTGACGGCGCTGAAAGAAGACGTCGACCGCATTATTGGTCTTGAGATCGGCGCCGACGATTATCTCGGCAAGCCCTTCAACCCGCGCGAGTTGATCGCGCGGGTGCGGGCCGTGTTGCGGCGGCGCGGCGATCCCCAGACCGAGGCGTCTATGGAGCAGGCATATGCCTTCGAGGGCTATACCGCAGACCCGCAGACGCGGCGCGTCACCGGTCCCAAAGGCGATGTGGACCTGACGGGGGCAGAGTTCGACCTCCTGAAGACGTTCCTTGAGCGCCCAGGGCGTGTGCTGTCTCGCGATCAACTGCTAGATCTCACGCGCGGCCGTGAAGGGGACGGCTTTGACCGCTCCATCGACGTGCTGGTGAGCCGCTTGCGCCGCAAGCTTGGGGGCAAGGAGACCCAATTCATCAAGACCGTGCGCAATGGCGGGTATCAACTGGCGGTGAAGGTCCATTTGGCGGACGGTCCGGTTTGAATACGCTCCGGGTCAAAATCGCGCTTCTGCTGGTGCTGGCGATCGTGTCAGTCATGCTCCTTATGACCTTCGTTCTGTTTTTTTTGCTCGGCCCACCGCCGCGCTCGGGCCGTGCTCTCGATGTCGCTGCGCGGCAGGTCATGCTGGTGGAAGACATCGCCACAGCGTCCCGATCGGCAAAGTCTCTTCAGCTCGTCGAGTCTCCTAAAGGGCATAGGTTTCGCCGAACCTCCAATGCCCTGCGCAAGAAACTGCGTTCATACGGTCAAGATATCGATGTGGTCGTGACGCGTGCGCGTCGGTGGCATCCAAGGTCCCTCGTGGTTTGGATTCCCATCAGGGAGCAGGGGTGGCTGGGGCTGCCTCTGTCGGGTCTTCCGCCCCAAGGCGTGCCCTGGCGCGGACTTCTGCGCTGGCTGCTCCTGATCACGGTTGGTGCGACGGCGGTGGCAGTCTTTGTGGCCAACCGTATGGTCAGGCCCCTTGTCTTCCTGGAGAACGCGGTCGCCTCGGTCGGGCCTGATGGCGTGATGCCCGAGCTGTCGGAACGGGGCCCCGCGGAGGTGAGGGCAACGGCGCGCGCGCTGAACTCGCTATCAGCGCGGCTGAAACGAGCCATGGAGAGCCGGATGCGGCTTGTGGCGGCAGCCGGCCACGACATGCGCACGCCGATCACGCGTATGCGGCTGCGAGCGGAGTTCGTTCAGGACGAGGAGGAGCGCGCAAAATGGCTCAACGATATCGACGAGTTGGAACGCATCGCCGACAGCGCAATTCTATTGGTGCGCGAAGAAACGGGTGTAGAAGCGCCGGAGCGTCTGAGGCTCGATAGTCTCGTTGCGAGTATCTGCTCCGATCTGAAAGAGCAGAGTCTCGATGTGAGCTTCGTGAACACGGCTCCCGTTAGTGTGCTGGCGAGCCGTTTAAAACTGAACCGCGCCCTACGTAACCTCGTCATCAACGCGGCGACCCATGGGGTTCGGGCGCGTGTCAGCGTGGACGGAGATGGGCGCGCGGGCAGGGACAGGGCGATGGCCCGTGTCGTGATTGAGGATGACGGGCCGGGCATTCCCGAAGAGGTCATCGGTCAGGTCTTCGAGCCGTTCTTCCGGGCCGACCCCGCGCGCCGCAAAAATATCCCTGGTGCCGGACTGGGCCTCACCATCGCTCATGAGATCATCTCGCGCGCGGGCGGGTCGATCCAGATCGTCAACAGACCTGGCGGCGGGCTGCTGCAAACCGTCTCCTTCCCAGAAGTCTCTGCCCCGGACGACCAAGAGGCGCAGGCCTCTTGAGAAGTCCCACAAGAGCGGGAGATAGTGGTGTCTTGCGCGCGATGAGGGATCACAGGAGGCAGGATGCGTTTTTCAATCATGGTAGCTGCGGGCGTGTGGTTTGGACTCATGCTTGTCAGTCCCGCAATCGCGGAGGAGGCGGGGCCTTGCGACGACGCCCAGACGACGGTCGAAATCGGAGAATGTGTCCGCAAAGCCTATGACGCCGCCGACGCGGAGCTGAATGCGGTGTGGAAGCAGGTCATGGCCACATCCAAGGCGAAAGATTACATGCCGGCCAAGGAGCAGAAGGCCTGGAAGGACTCGCTGTTGGCCTCGCAGCGGGCCTGGGTCGAGTTCAAGGAAAAGGACTGTGAAGCAGTTGGCTATGAATGGTGGGGCGCGACCGGTGCGTCCAACGCCGTCGTGTTTTGCTGGCTCGATCACACCACGGCACGGACAAAGGATTTGAAGGCGCGCTATCTCGACCGGTAGTGCCGCAAGTTTTGATCCGGATTGTGCGTGCCTTGAGCCGAGATGTGCGTGTCTTAAGCTGGGATGAGTGCGGGCAAAAGGCTCCGGGCCTTCCCCGGGCAGACAAGGGCTGTGCTGGGGCGCACGATCAAGGCTTGGCCAGAGCCCGGTGAGCGCATGCCTTCTGGCATATGTGATCGCAGCAGGCGCTGAAATTTTGGCGTCGCTTGCAGAATACTCTCCGTCACGTGCCCTTCAAACAGGATGGCGTTGCGCTGTGCCAGAAGCGCCCCGTGCCTCCAGGCTCTGATGCATCGAACCGTGCCGCGATATGCGGTCTTCCGACACGCCGCGATGCCTTCCGAATTCTGCACCGCCTCGGTCAGCTGGATTTCAAAAGCAGTCCGCTGCCTCCACGCATCCCGGCGGGCTCTGATCCAGCCGATCGCTGCACGCCGGCGCGCGGGCGCGCTCCGTTGCGCAGCCTCGATAGCAAGCCTCGAATAGAACTCGGAGGCACGGCGCCGGACCGCGATGCCTGTCTCCTCTGACGCGCGAACCGACCAAAAGAAACCGGCCTGAGTGGCCTCGAAGCCCCGGCGCATCATTCCTGGCGTCTTCTGCCGTGTCCATGACCAGGCCCTGGCGGTTTCAGTACGTGCGCGACGCGCGGCCTCGCGTGCCCTTGGCTCTGCCCAACGAGCGAAGGCCAAAGCATGCCGTGCCACAAACGCGGCCACAGTTCGGCTCTTGGCACAGGTGGTGACCGTAAGACGCCGGACGCGTTTCGCCGTTCTTTGGCGTTTCGCTTCGAGCCGCTCAAGGGTCTCCTGCCGCCGCAAACGTTCGGCGCGCAAGCGTTCTTCGCGATGATAAGTTTCGAGCCAGCTGTGATGTTGGGTGAGGTCGTCCAGGGTTGCGGCGATCAGTTTCCGCGAACGGCCAATGTCGTCTTCCACGGCCTCGACCGGGTCGATCGCATCGCTTGTTGCACCGGCCATGACGGCGCTCCCCACAAAACACACCCCGGCCCCAAGCGGATGAGGCCCACAAGCCTCAACGTCCCGAGTGGCGATCCGTTCCCGCCCACAGGTGATTTCGCGGAGGCCGACATCCTTCCTTCGCCGCGCCCTGTGTTACGATTCGGCCATGAAGAGCGCGATTCGCATCGTTGGCATTGACCCGGGACTGCGGCACACGGGTTGGGGGATCATCGACACCGATGGGGTGAAACTGGCCTTCGTGGCTTGCGGCACGGTCTCCTCGGATGCGGAACAGGGCCTGGGCTATCGTTTGCGACAAATTTTCGATGGGCTCTCAAGCGTTTTGGCGGAGCTTGCGCCCTCGGAGGCAGCCATCGAGCAAACCTTCGTCAATCGGGACGCGGCCGCGACGTTGAAGCTCGGCCAAGCCCGCGGTATCGCCATGCTGGTTCCGGCACTTGCTGGGTTGCAGATCGCCGAATACGCACCGAACGCCGTGAAAAAGACCGTGGTGGGTGCAGGACATGGGAGCAAGGATCAGATCCATGCCATGGTGAAATATCTTCTGCCGCGCGCGGCACCCGACAGCGCGGATGCGGCCGATGCGCTCGCCATTGCCATCACCCACGCCCATGCTCGGAGTTGGTCGAAGTTTGAAGGCGCCATAGCGCTGGCTGAAGGACGCGCGCAAAGGACGGCTTCGTGATCGGCAAGCTCACAGGCATGGTGGATTCGGTCTCTCTCACGACGGCGATCATTGATGTGGGCGGGGTTGGCTATGAGGTGATCTTAGGATCGCGTCAGCTCTCCGCGCTTCCCCCTGTCGGAGACTTGGTGACACTCTCCACGGACATGCATTTCAGAGAAGACGGCGTGAGGCTCTACGGCTTTGCGACAGAGCATGAGCGGGCCTGGTTCCGCGCCCTGCAATCAGTGCAAGGGGTTGGCGCCAAGGTGGCGCTCGCCGTCCTCGGGACGTTGTCAGTCGCAGATCTTGCCAATGCGGTCTCGCTCCAGGACAAGGGCCATGTGGCTCGGGCCCAAGGTGTGGGCCCGAAGGTTGCGGCGCGGATCGTTGCCGAGTTGAAGGATAAGATGCCGGCGCTCGCACCAGCCATTGCAATGCCGGGGGCGGCGCCATCGTCTGTGGCCGAGCTTCCCGAGGGGCTTGCGGCGCGCGATGCAGTCTCGGCGCTGACCAATCTCGGATATGCCCATGGCGAAGCCGCCGCAGCTGTAAGCACGGCTATTGGCACTGCGGGCCGGGATGCTGGAGCTGCGGAGCTGATCCGTCTTGGCTTGAGGGAACTCGCGTCATGACCGAGCGCGTGCTTACCTCCGCGAAGCGAGACGATGATCAGCCCGAAGCAGCACTGCGGCCGCAGACGCTGTCCGAGTTCATCGGGCAGGAGAAGGTGCGCGCCAATCTCAAAATATTTATCGATGCAGCTAGGGCCCGCCGCGAAGCGTTGGATCATGTGCTGTTTGCCGGTCCCCCGGGGCTTGGCAAGACGACGCTCGCCCAGATCGTGGCGCGTGAGCTCGGCGTCAATTTCCGCGCAACGTCGGGGCCCGTCATCGCCAAGGCAGGCGATTTGGCCGCGCTGCTCACCAATCTCGAAGAGCGCGATGTGCTGTTCATCGACGAGATTCATCGGCTGAGTCCAGCGGTGGAGGAAATCCTCTACCCCGCCATGGAAGACTTCCAGCTCGATCTCATTATCGGCGAGGGGCCGGCGGCGCGCTCCGTGCGAATCGATCTTGCGAAGTTCACGCTGGTGGCCGCCACAACGCGCACGGGCCTTCTCACCACACCCTTGCGCGAGCGTTTCGGCATTCCGATCCGGCTCATGTTTTACGAGATTGCCGAGCTCAAGGAGATCGTCCGGCGCGGCGCCCGGCTACTGGGAATGCCGCTCACGGACGAGGGCGCTCTTGAGGTTGCCCGGCGCGCCCGGGGGACGCCCCGTGTCGCATCGCGTCTGCTGCGCCGGGTGCGCGATTTCGCGTCTGTCCAAGGGGACGGGGCCGTGGATGCGGCGCTTGCCGATAGTGCGTTGTCCCAGCTTGAAGTCGACCGGCGTGGGCTCGATGCGCTCGACCACCGCTATCTGAGACTTGTTGCGGTAAATTATGGGGGAGGCCCGGTGGGGATCGAGACCATCGCGGCGGGGCTGTCTGAGCCGCGCGACGCTATCGAAGAAATCATCGAGCCTTATCTGTTGCAGCAGGGCTTCATCGCGCGTACGCCGCGCGGCCGGGTGCTGACGGGGCTTGCCTTCGAGCATCTCGGGCTCGCGCCTCCAGCGCAAGCCGGTCAAGCATCGCTGTTCAACGGAGATGAGTCGGCGTGAGTGCGCGTAAGGGCCCCACCAATTGGCCAGACATTGCCGGACGCGTTGAGGGTGAGACCCATGTGCTGCCCGTGCGCGTCTATTTCGAGGACACCGATTTCACAGGCCTTGTCTACCACGCCAATTTCTTGAAGTTTTGCGAGCGGGGCCGCTCCGACTTCATCCGCAATCTGGGCATCGATCACCGCAGCCTTGAGAACCCGGACGCTGGAGAGCCTGCCGTCTTCGTCGTCCGGCGCATCGAGGTAGACTATTTGAGGCCGGCCCATATTGATGAGGTGCTGGAAGTCGTCACGCGCTGCGGCGAAATCGGTGGCGCGACGCTCGTCTTGTTGCAAGAGGTCCGCCGCGGCGAGACCGTGCTCGCGCGCCTTAAAGTGAGCGTCGTGCTGGTGTCAAAAGCAGGTAAACCGCAGCGGCTGGGCAAGCTGGTTCGGGAGGCGCTTGAACGGTTCGTTAATCGGCCCCGTTGAACGGTACTGGAGAGGGATTGGGATATGGTCCCGGCTTGGAGTTCATAATGCTCTGTTCTTGAGGGGTATTTTTGTCCCAAAAGGCCTGAGCGCCCAAGCGTTTGTCATGAAGCCAACTATGAACCCGGATGAAGCTGCCGCTATGCCAAGTGTCGATCCATCAATTGCCGAGCATTCGTTTCTTGAGGCCTCGAGCCTGGGGCTGCCCTTGAGCGCGCCGCTGCTCGTACAGATTGTCATATTCGCTCTCTTGATCGCTTTGGTGTGGAGCGCGGTGGTTATCGGTGAGAAGCTGTTCCAGTTCGCAAAGGCGCGAAAGGAGAGCGACAAGTTCGAGCAGGTCTTCTGGTCCGGGCAATCGCTGGACGAGCTTTATCAAGCGCTGTCTCAACGCCGGAATGAGGGCATGGCTGCACTTTTCGTCGCAGCAATGCGAGAATGGAAGCGCTCCACGGAGGGTGAGAGCGGCGAGAGCACCATGCGGCCCGCGCCCGGGGTGGGGTTGCGCATCGAGAAGGTGATGGATGTCACCATGTCTCGGGAGATGGACAGGCTTGAAAGGCGCTTGCCGGTCCTGTCGATGATTGCCGCCGGGAGCCCGCTCGCCGGCCTGTTCGCCTTCGTTTGGGGCCTCATGGTGGCGTTCCAGAGCGCTGCGGGGTTCGAAACGGCAGGTCTTGCGACGATAGCGCCAGGAATCGCGGAAAGCCTGTTGGCTCTCGCCTTTGGGCTTTTTACGGCGATTCCCGCCAAAATCTTCTCGGTGAGGTTCGCGGCCGAGACCGCGCATTCCGCCGCCCGGCTTAAGAGCTTTGCCGATGAATTCTCGGCGATCCTGTCGCGCCAGATCGATAAATCAGCGTAACGAATCCCCCTCGAAAAGACGGTGTTAAACGCCTCCTGATGTGGCGGTGCAGCATACTCCTGCGAACGGTGGCGTCCGACGTTTCTGGTTGGCGGTGGCCCGAGCGATGGCTCTAGCCGGGCGGCCGGCGGTACGGAGCCATCGCCGGCTTCGGGGCTTCCCCGAAAGTCTGATGTTCCTCAGTCTTTTCTCTTATTTCCCAAAAGCTTTCGGCTCGGATGCTGTTTCGGCCCAGGACTTGCGGCAAATTTGCAACAGCCGGTTACTTTTCCTTAACGCGAACAGGCGAACGTGGTTAACCGCACCTTGATTGGCGTTCCACCGAGGGATAACTTTTGAGGATTAACGGATGAGATTCGGCGTGGCATTTTCGCATCATCGACTGGCAAAACGGTCTAAGGACACCAGTCCGATCTTGATCTGATTGCGCCGCACCGGTACACGCAAAGACGGCTATTGCCGTTTTAACAAAGGAGAGAAGACCATGCAGGGTTTGAAGGGCGTTATCGCCGCTGTCATGCTCGTCGCTGCTGCCGTATCGCTCGGCGGTTGCTTCGGCCACCACGAGAAGGCCGTTATTGTTGAGCCGTTGAAGCTCGGCTAACTCTCGGTTGGACAGATGTTTCACGCTTAATGCGTAGAGGTTTGCGGAAACTCTTGAGTGTCCATCCATGGAATTTGGGATGCCTTGAGCGCCTTGGTTTTGGCGCTTAGGGTGTCCTGTTCCTTTTTCTGGACTGCATTTGCGCCGGCTTGTCGCGCTCGCTCGTAGCTGACCTTGTGACGGCTCGCGTGTTGACGGTTGCACGAATTCGGGCCTCTCGGCTCTGCATCCAGCGCGTTGTCTCTTTCTTTAAATTATGGATTCACGGCGCTTGGCCGGCTAAGGCCGCGTTAACGGCTTGGCTTTTACGATTCTCCTAAAATTAAGTCTGTTTAGGAGTAACCGGTTATGCGTCTGTGCGGTGGCTTCGGCCGCGCGCTCTCTCTTTTGGGGGCGCTTCTCCTTGCCTCGACACTGTCCGCTTGTTTCGGTCAAGGCCCCCAGCCCAAAGAGTACGAGCTGGGATCGGCCATCCCCGATGGTGCAGACGACCTGGGCGCGATGAACCAGACTGGCCAGGCCGCAACCGTCAAAGAAACGACCTCCGGGGCGTTTGCCGCCAAGGCAGGCGCGCTCGTCTATTTCCAGGGCGAAAGTGCGGCCCTATCCCCGGATGCCAAGGCAACTTTGAGGAAGCAGATACGCTGGCTGAACCAGCACCTGGACTACCGGGTGATCGTCGAGGGCCATGCAGACGAGTGGGGGACCCGACAGCACAATCTTTCGCTCGGCGCGAAACGGGCGGTCGCGGTCAAGAGCTTCCTTGCGCGCAATGGTCTGCGCCGCGGGCGGATCCAAACCGTCTCCTACGGGAAGGAGCGCCCTGTCGCCGACTGCAGCGCGCTTTGGTGCCGGGAACAAAATCGCCGTGCTCGCACGGTTCTGCATCCCTCCTCACTCAATCTGTGAGGCAGCGAATAAGAGCGGCTACGCTTGCCGGGCGAAGCCCGATGCGCCAAACCTTTTACGATGACTGCAACACCTCTTGCCGGGGCGGAGGCGGACGCGCTCCTTGCCCCGCTTGACCGTTTCTCGCGCCTTGCCCTTGCCGTCTCCGGCGGGCCTGACAGCCTTGCGCTCTTGCATCTGGCCGCGGCTTGGCTCCGCCGACATGCCTCGGGCGACGTCTTTGTGCTGACCGTGGATCACGGCCTGCGGCCCCAATCGCGGGATGAAGCAGAGATGGTCGGACGGGTAGCTCGGTCTCTAGGACTTCCCCATGCCATCCTCCCCTGGCGCCACGGCGCGATCCATGCCGGGGTCCAGGCGCGGGCGCGGCGTGCCCGCTACGATCTGATGGCCACCTATTGTACCGCCCACGGCATTCCCGCGCTCGTTACGGCCCATCATCTCGATGATCAGGCGGAGACTTTTCTGATGCGGTTGAAGCGCGGTAGCGGCCTCGACGGGCTAGCCGCGATCCCCGAACACGGGACCTGGGCGGGGATGACCTTGCTGAGGCCACTGCTCGATGTCTCCAAGGCGCGGTTGATTGCAACAGTGGAGGCGGCCGGGCTTGCCTACATCACCGACCCCAGCAATGCCGATACGCGCTTCGAGCGAGGGCGTTTGCGCGAGGCGGCGGCCGAGCTTGCACGGCTCGGGCTCACTGCAGAGGCCATCGCGCGCTCCGCGCGGCGGCTGCGGCGTGCCCGCAGCGCACTTGAGGCGGCAGCCGATCGATTTCTGACCGAGCATTGCGAGCGGAGCGCGGCGGGCTTCGCGTCGGTCTCTTTCGCGGCCTTGCGCGCGGGCCCGCAGGAGGTGGCCTTGCGGGCTCTCGCCCGGCTCATCGCGACTGTGGGCGGGACTGCCGAGCCCGTGCGGCTCGTCAAGCTTGAGGCCCTCTATGCCGCGCTTTCGGCAGATCCCGGCAAGGGGCATACGCTGGGAGGCTGCCAAATCGTGCCTTCGCAAGACCGGCTCTTTGTCTTCCGGGAAGTGCGCAAGACAGGTCTTCACGAGCTTGATCTGCATCCCGGCGAGCGGATGCTCTGGGACAACCGGTTTCGTCTCGAACTTGGAAAGACCGAGAGCGAGCCCGTCACGGTTCGGGCTCTTGGGGAAGATGGCGTACAAGCGCTCACGACATGCCATGGTTTTTTGCGGGTCTGGCCGCGTCTGGCGGCGCGGGCGCTGCCGTCATGCTGGCGCGCCGGAGGGCTGCTGTGTCTGCCTGAGTTCGGTCAAGACGCCCGATCTTCGGATGCGCCATTGTCGCGCCATGAAGGCGCGCTTGACTGCCGAGCGACATTCCTGTGGGGTTGACACAAAGGTGCCTTGAGCAAGGCGCGTATTACGCGCGTCGTGCTTTCACCCATTGAGGAAACATGCACCTCTTGGCGTTAGCGTTACTTGGCAAAACCGCTGCCTATTCCTATGTTAGTAGGTCTTAACTGAGACACCCTGTGCGGGATTGGGGGGTGCACCCAGTCCGCATGCCGCGAGGATCAATCGGTCAGGTCAATATATGAACTCGAACTTTCGCAATTTCATCGTGTGGGTCTTCATCGGCCTACTCTTGGTCGCGCTCTTCAATCTCTTCCAGAGCGAAAGCGTTCAGGTCCGCGGCAACGAAATCAGTTTTTCACAGCTTCTAACAGAAGTTGAAAGTGGGCGCGTCCAGGACGTGACCATAGCCGGCAGCAAGATTACGGGGCAGTTCTCAGACGGCATTAATTTCCAGACCTATGCACCGAACGACCCCAACCTCGTGCAGACCCTGCATGAGAAGGGCGTGAAGATTACGGCGAAGCCATCCGAGGAGGATGTCCCCTCGCTATTCGGCGTGCTGATCTCCTGGTTTCCGATGCTGTTGCTCATCGCCGTGTGGATTTTCTTCATGCGGCAGATGCAGTCGGGCGGTGGCCGCGCCATGGGCTTCGGCAAGTCCAAGGCGAAGCTCCTCACCGAGCGCCATGGTCGCGTCACGTTTGACGATGTGGCTGGCGTCAACGAGGCGAAGGAAGATCTGCAAGAGATCGTGGAGTTCCTTCGTGATCCGCAAAAATTCCAGAAGCTCGGCGGCCACATACCTCACGGTGCGCTGCTCGTGGGCCCTCCCGGTACCGGTAAAACGCTGCTTGCGCGCGCGATCGCGGGTGAAGCCAATGTCCCATTCTTCACCATCTCGGGTTCCGACTTCGTTGAGATGTTCGTGGGCGTTGGTGCAAGCCGGGTGCGTGACATGTTCGAGCAGGCGAAGAAGAACGCGCCGTGCATCATTTTCATCGACGAGATCGACGCCGTGGGCCGCCACCGTGGTGCAGGCCTTGGCGGCGGCAATGACGAGCGCGAGCAGACGCTGAACCAGCTCCTCGTGGAGATGGACGGATTTGAGTCGAATGAGGGGATCATCCTGATCGCCGCGACCAACCGGCCAGACGTGCTCGACCCGGCACTGCTGCGGCCGGGCCGTTTCGACCGCCAGGTGGTCGTGCCGCGCCCCGACATTATCGGCCGCGAAAAGATCCTCAAGGTCCATGTGCGGAAAGTGCCTCTGGCACCGGATGTGGACTTGCGCGTGATCGCACGTGGCACGCCGGGCTTCTCGGGCGCCGATCTTGCGAACCTTGTGAACGAGGCGGCTCTCCTGGCAGCACGCCGCTCCAAGCGCGTCGTGACCCAGCATGAGTTCGAGGACGCCAAGGACAAGGTCATGATGGGCGCAGAGCGCCGCTCTATGGTTATGACCGAGGAAGAAAAGACACTGACGGCGTATCACGAAGGTGGGCACGCGCTCATTGCGATCCGTCAGCCTGCGTCTGATCCCGTGCATAAGGCCACTATCATTCCGCGCGGACGTGCGCTCGGCATGGTCATGCGCTTGCCGGAGCGGGACCAGCTGTCCCACACCCGCGCTAAGCTGAAAGCGGATATCGCTGTTGCCATGGGTGGCCGCGTTGCCGAGGAAGTGGTGTTTGGCTACGACAAGGTCACGTCCGGTGCGTCGTCCGATATCAAGATGGCAACGCAGCTTGCCCGTGCCATGGTCACGCAGTTCGGCATGTCCGATAAGCTTGGGCCGCTGGCCTATGGGGATAATGAGGAGGAAGTCTTCCTCGGCCACTCCGTCGCGCGGCAGCAGCATATGTCCGACGAGACCCAGGCGACAGTCGACGAAGAGATTCACCGCATCGTCGACGAAGGCTTCGAGCTTGCACGGAAGATCATTACCGAGAATATCGACGAGCTGCATACGATTGCACGCGGACTGCTTGAGTACGAAACGCTGTCCGGTGCTGAGATCAAGAGCCTCTTGAACGGCAAGCCGCCGGTCCGGGATTTTCCGGTCGAAGACACGCCGGATGACGGTCCGCAGTCAGCCGTGCCGGTCGCGGGCCGCGGCAAGAAGCCTCCGGCACCCGATACGGGCGGCATGGAGCCTCAGCCGACTTAAGGGGTTGAAGAAGCTAACGGGGGCTCGGCCTTAGCGGCTTGCGACACCAAGACAGGAAGATCTGACACGAGAGTGTCGTCATGCCCGGCCCCGTGCCGGGCATGTTGCTTTGTGAAAAGCTGCGAGCTTTGTGCTAAGGCGCCTCCATGGCAGACGGAAAGCTCTATCTCAGGCCCAATGGGTTTTTATACGGACCGCCAGCTGATGCTGCGGTCGAAGACGGGTTGGCCTTGCCGCTCGCCGGCGGGCCGATTGCGTTTACGAGCGCGGTTCTAATCGAGGGCGACCCCAAGAGTTCGCAGCGCCGCCTGTTTTCAGCGCGTGCGCTCCGTGACGCAGCCGATCCTGACCTTCGGGCCAGGATCGCACTTGTGTCGGCGCCGCGTGAGCCTTTCGCCGGGCTCGACCTATCGCGCCCTGTGCTGATGGGCATCGTCAATGTGACGCCAGACTCATTTTCAGACGGCGGACTTTATGATGAGACCGAGGGTGCGGTGGCCCATGCTGCCGCGCTCGCGAGCGATGGTGCTGAGATCGTGGACATTGGTGGTGAGTCCACGCGGCCCGGTTCCGACACGGTCGCGGAAAGGGATGAGATATCCCGCGTGATCCCCGTTCTGGAAGACCTGAAGGGTTCGGGCACTGTGATTTCCATCGATACGCGCAAGGCCGAGGTCGCGCGTGCCGCTGCTGCCGCTGGGGCCAGAATCTTCAATGACGTCTCCGCATTCACCTTTGATCCCGCCTCATGCGCCGTGGCGGTCGAAGAGGGGCTCGATGTGGTCCTGATGCATGCGCAGGGCGAACCCAAGACCATGCAGGAGAACCCCTGCTATGATGATGTGGTCCTTGAGGTGTTCGACTATCTCGAAGGG
The DNA here is from genome assembly GCA_942491645.1 of uncultured Alphaproteobacteria bacterium. Taxonomy (GTDB): domain Bacteria; phylum Pseudomonadota; class Alphaproteobacteria; order Rhizobiales; family Methyloligellaceae; genus Methyloceanibacter. The sequence continues at coordinate 96,003 of CALOBK010000010.1, forward strand.
CGCATCGAAGCTTGCGTGGATGCTGGGATTGCCGTGTCGCGCATCGTCGTCGATCCTGGACTGGGGTTTGGCAAGACGCTTGAGCACAACCTTGCTCTCTTTGCCAATGTCAGCCTGTTCCATAGTCTGGGGGTGCCGCTGCTCATTGGGGCATCGCGCAAACAGTTCATTCGCGAGCTTGGTCAGGGCATGGGCAAGGACCCGAGAACGAGAGAACCCGGGAGCCATGCCGCTGCAATCGCCGCGGCGAGCCAAGGCGCACAGCTCTTCCGTGTGCACGACGTGGCGGGGACGCGCCAAGCGCTCGCGGTCTGGCGTGCCGCGGTCTTTGGCGCTGAATAGTAAGCAAAAATTGCATTTGCGCTCAGCCTTGGGTGTAATGTTTGCTTACATTTTTTGAACCCATTTTCTTGCTATCCGGGAGCATAGTTCCAAGCCAGGTTGGGCGACCTCGAAGAGGGATTAGTGCGGGCGATTATGTGATATATTGCCTTGCGGCATCGGCTTATCACTTTGCGGCATAGGCCTATCGGCTCGTGGCATGGGCTTTGAGCGCGATATACTGGCTTTGAGCCCATTGATAGTGACGGGGGAATGATCGGGATGCTCCGGAAATTCTTTGGCACGGATGGTATCCGTGGCAGCGCCAATGCATATCCGATGACCTCGGAAGTGGCGCTTAAGGTCGGCATGGCTGCCGGCAAGCTCTTCACAAACGGCTCCTATCGTCACCGCGTGGTCATCGGTAAGGACACCCGTCTTTCCGGCTATATGATCGAATCTGCGCTCGTGTCCGGTTTTACGGCGGTGGGAGTGGATGTCTTCCAGCTCGGCCCGATGCCAACGCCCGCCGTTGCCATGCTGACGCGCTCGCTTCGCGCCGATCTCGGCGTCATGATCTCGGCCTCTCACAATCCCTTCATCGACAACGGCATCAAGCTGTTCGGGCCTGACGGCTACAAACTGTCGGACGATCAGGAAGCCGACATTGAGGCTCTCATCGAGGGCGATGCACCGAGCCTGCTCGCAGCACCGGAGCGTATCGGACGTGCGACCCGCATCGAGAGCGCACGAGAGCGCTATATCGAATTTGCCAAACGGACGCTGCCGCGCAATCTGCGCTTCGACGGGATTCGCGCTGTGATCGATTGCGCGAACGGGGCTGCCTATAAGGTCGCGCCTGAAGCGCTTTGGGAACTTGGGGCCGAGGTCATCAAGATCGGCGTCGACCCGAACGGCCTCAACATCAACAAGGATTGCGGGTCGACCGCGGTCCAGAACCTGATCCGCAAGGTCAGCGAGGTGCGTGCCGATATCGGCATTGCGCTCGATGGCGATGCGGACCGCGTCGTGATCGTCGATGAGAAGGGCTGCATCATCGATGGCGATCAGCTCATGGCGGTTATCGGCGAGTTTTGGCTCAGGCGCGGACGGCTGTCCGGTGGCGGCGTTGTCGCCACGGTGATGTCCAATCTGGGGCTAGAGCGCTACATGGAAAATCTTGGGCTGGGCCTTGCGCGCACGCCTGTGGGTGATCGCTATGTCACCGAGCATATGCGCCAGCACGGCTACAATGTGGGCGGCGAGCAGTCGGGCCATATCGTTTTGTCGGACTTCTCCACTACGGGCGACGGGCTTGTCACCGCGCTGCAGATCCTTGCCGTGGTTGCCCAGAGCGGCAAACCGGTCAGCGAGGTCTGTCAGCGCTTCGAGCCGCTACCGCAGATCTTGGAGAACGTCCGCTACAAGAACAGCCAGCCGCTGGATAATCTCGGCGTGCAGCGGGCGATCACCGATGGGAAGTCGAGACTTGGAAACGCCGGCCGGCTGGTGATCCGCCCCTCGGGCACCGAACCGGTGATTCGCGTCATGGCTGAAGGTGACGACGAAGGCCTGGTAAAGACTGTGGTTTCGAACATTGTCGATGCGCTTTCCGATGCTGCGGCCGCTTAGCAGGCGGGTTTCTCAACGTGAAAAATCGATGGCATCCTCGCGGGTCCAACCCTAGCGTGGCCCCCTTTGCGGTCGAGCCGTGCCAGCCTCAATGATGCTCAAGGCACCTTCACAGCGTTCGACGGTGCCAGCGCGGCTCGGGCGTCCTTCATCGCTTTAGCAAAAGATGGCACGCTTGACGGTAAGTAGAGCCGCACGTAACCCAGCGGTCAGAACTGCCCGCGCCTTGACCCTTTGGGCCTGATCGACACGTTTTGAGAGTATTCGTGGGAGACCGTCCGTGACACCGCCGACCAAACCTGCGCGCCGTCCCGAAAACCCCCGCTTTTCCTCCGGCCCTTGCACCAAGCATAAGGGCTGGTCGCTCGATGCGCTGAAAGGCGCACTGCTAGGGCGCAACCATCGCCAGAAGGAAACAACGGCGCGCGTTGCCGAAGCACTTCAGAAGACGCGCGCGCTTCTGGAATTGCCAGAGGGTTACCGTGTGGCGCTCGTGCCGGCTTCCGATACGGGCGCGGTCGAAATGGCCTTGTGGACACTTCTTGGCCCGCGCGGTGTCGATGTGCTGGCCTGGGAGGCGTTCAGCGCGGACTGGGTCACCGACATTGTCGACCAACTCAAGCTGTCCGATGTGCGGGTCCACAAGGCGCCGTTCGGGACGCTGCCCGATTTGAGCCAAGTGGACTTCACACGCGACGTGGTCTTTGTTTGGAACGGCACGACCTCTGGCGTGCGCGTGCCAAACGGCGATTGGATTTCGCAGACGCGCGAAGGGCTGACGATTTGCGATGCGACCTCCGCGGTCTTCGCGCAAAAGCTGGATTGGCGAAAGCTCGATGTGGTGACTTATTCCTGGCAGAAGGTGCTGGGCGGAGAAGCGCAGCACGGCATGCTGATCCTCTCGCCGCGCGCGGTCGCGCGCTTGGAGGGCTATACGCCGCCCTGGCCAGTGCCCAAGCTCTTCCGCCTCACGAAGAATGGTGCCTTGATGGAAGATGTTTTCCAAGGGGCGACGATCAACACGCCATCAATGTTGTGCGTTGAGGACTATCTAGACGCGCTGTCTTTTGTCGAGAGCATTGGCGGTCTTGCAGCGGCGATTGGGCGAGCGGACAAGAACGCGGCTGTGATTGCAGACTGGGTGTCGAAGACGCCTTGGGTCGACTTCCTGGCTATCGCGCCCGAGACGCGCTCCAACACCTCTGTCTGCCTCAAAGTGAGCGATCCTGATATTATGGCGCTCGACCTTAAGGCCCAGGCAGAGTTCGCCAAACGCATGGCCAAGCGGCTCGAAGCAGAAGAGGTCGCCTTCGATATTGCGTCCTATCGCTCAGCCCCGCCTGGTCTTCGCATCTGGACCGGTGCCACGGTCGAGCACTCGGACGTGGAGGCGCTGATGCCATGGCTCGATTGGGCGTTTCAGTGCGAAAAATAGGCTCTTGCCACCGCTGACTAAGAGGTGATGCGAAGGCTCGCATCGCGCGCCGCCTCGGGCTATAACCGCACCCGGCCCTTGCGATTCCGCTAGGGCCGTTTCTTTGTTTTTTCCAGGATTTAGGGGATTTTATCGTGGCCAATGTCGTGGTCGTCGGCTCCCAATGGGGCGACGAGGGCAAGGGCAAGATCGTGGACTGGCTGTCTGAGCGCGCTGACGTGGTGGTGCGCTTTCAGGGCGGCCACAATGCCGGCCATACGCTGGTGGTCGACGGTAAGACCTACAAGCTCTCGCTTCTGCCCTCAGGCGTCGTGCGCAAGAACAAGCTCGCCGTGATCGGCAATGGCGTCGTCGTCGACCCATGGGCCTTGGTGGAGGAAATCGCCCGCGTCGAGGAGCTCGGGGTCACGATCTCGCGCGACAATCTTCGTATTGCTGAGAATGCCACACTGATTTTGCCGCTCCATCGCGAACTCGATGCGTTGCGCGAGGCGGCGGCTGGCGCCGGCAAGATCGGCACGACGAAGCGTGGCATCGGGCCGGCCTATGAAGACAAGGTGGGGCGGCGCGCCGTGCGCGTCATGGACCTGGCCGATTTGTCCGTGCTGAAACCCAAGGTCGAGCGCATTCTCGCCCACCACAATCCTCTGCTTCGCGGTCTCGGCGAGCCGGAGATTTCCGCGGATGATCTTTGCAATCAGATCACAAAGATCGCCGACAAGATTTTGCCCTACATGGACACGGTGTGGTCGCTGCTGGATCAGGCCAAGCGGGACAGCAAACGGATCCTCTTCGAGGGCGCGCAAGGTGCGCTGCTCGATATCGATCATGGCACCTATCCGTTCGTCACCTCCTCCAACACGGTGGCAGCGCAGGCGGCGACGGGCTCAGGCGTTGGGCCAGGCGCCATCCACTACGTGCTTGGCATTACCAAGGCCTACACGACGCGCGTGGGCGAGGGGCCGTTTCCAACGGAGCTGTCTGACGACACAGGCAAGACCCTGGGCACGCGCGGGGCTGAGTTCGGCACGGTTACGGGCCGAGCGCGCCGCTGCGGCTGGTTCGATGCCTGTCTTGTGCGGCAAATGTGCAAGGTCGCAGGCATCAACGGGATCGCGCTGACTAAGCTCGATGTGCTCGACGATTTGCCTGGTGGCAAGCTCAAGATTTGCGTCGGCTATCGGCTGGATGGTGCCGAACTCGACTATTTGCCCGCCGCGCAAGGGGCACAAGCCGGAGTCGAACCGATCTACGAAGAGATGGAAGGCTGGACGGAATCCACCCGCGGCGCGCGCTCTTGGGCGGAGTTGCCTGCGCAGTGCATCAAATATGTCCGCAGGCTGGAAGAGCTGACCGGAGTGCCGGTGGCCCTTCTCTCCACGAGCCCGGAGCGTGAGGACACGATCCTCGTGCACGATCCCTTCGTGGGTTGAGCGGGTCCTCCCTCTTTAGCGATTTTCGGATTCCATGCTCGGCAGTATGATGCAGCTGGGCAGTAACGATCCCCGGGCGGAGCGGTCGGACTAGCAACGGTTTTCGGTCTTGCTGCTTCGGGATGTCACAAGCGGAACAGTGAAGAGATGGCCGAGACCAAATACCCTTGGAACGTCGTATGGATCACGGGCGCGTCCGGTGCGATTTGCGGCGAGGTCGCGCGGCGGCTGAGCGATGCGGGCGTCAAAGTTGCCGCCACCGCGCGCCCCAGCGAGAAGCTTGATGCGCTGGCTGCCTCCAGCGCGAACATCACCGCGTTTCCGGCGGATGTGCTCGATGCGCAAGCTCTCAAGGCCTGTGCGGCAGACGTTGAGGCGAAACTGGGGCCCATCGATCTCGTGTTGCTTGGCGCCGGCATGTACGTCCCCTTCGATATCCGCAACATCGATACGGAGGGATTTCGCCAGACCATGGCGCTCAATGTGGATGGGGTGCTGAATGGTGTGGCGGCAAGCCTGCCTGCGATGCTCGAGCGGCACGAGGGCCATCTTGCCATCATGGGGTCGCTCTTCGGCTATGCGGGTTGGCCCGGCAATGGTGGCTACGGGGCGAGCAAGGCGGCGGTGATCAATCTCGCCGAGAGCCTCAAACTGGAATTGAAGGGCACCGGTGTCGACCTCACCCTCATCAATCCGGGCTTCGTCGATACCCCGCTCAATGCCTCCTACGATCCGAAGAAAAAGCTCTTCGTCATGTCGAAAGAACGCTGTGCGCGCAAGATCCTCGAAAAGCTGCCCAAGCGGCCCTATGAAATTGCCTTTCCGCCACAGGTCGAGATGTTCCTCAAGACCGTGCGAAATCTGCCACGCGTTTCCTCATTCCCCATCGTTCGCTGGTTTATCAAGGCCACGGGGGCTTGAGCCCTGCGTGCTTAGGACAAGAACTCGCGGAAATGTTGATCCAATAAACGGTCCTTGGGATCGCGTGCGGCGCGGGCCGCAGCAAATTTCTGGATGCGTGCGCCGAAGGCCCGGCGCACCATGTCGCGGGTGAGGAAAGGCGTCTGATTGAAGAGCGGCGTTCCCCCGCGCTCGCTGCAAAAATCGTTGTAAGCGTGAAGAAAGTCTTCCCAGTCCGGGCCGCCAGTGGCCGCCGGGTCGATGCTCATCCCTGGGCCTTCCCAGGTGTAGGAGAGTAGAGCCTCGCAGTCGCGGCAAATGGCGTAACCCACAGAGGGCAGATTGCAGCGATATCCGGTCTGCTCTCCGTATTTGATGCAGAAATCGCAATACTCTTCGAGCGTATCGAAAAAGCTCGTCTCCCGGAACGACCACATGCTGAACAGATATTTGATCTCTCCGGGATCGGCTGGGTAGGTGATGATCTGCGCATGCGGCCAGCTACGGTCGTAGCGCATGAACCAAACCATGAGGGATCGCTGCATGGAGGCGAAGGAATCCTGCGCAGTCGCGTGCCATTTCGGGCTCTTAATGTTCTTGTCGATCCACAGGGCGATGGCTGGCGCCCATTTTTTCCAGAACTTATTCCGGTATTGCCAGCGCAGTTTCGACTTCGGCGGCGCGTCCAAATTTTCTTTCCGCAGTTCCACCACCACGCGTTTCGCGTACGGGTAGATGTAGTACATGATCGCGTAACCGCGGGCCTTATAGACCGGGAAAAACTTGCGGAAATCCTCAAGGCTCAGCGAATAGTGGCGCACAATGAGCGCACGCGTCGGCTTGACCTTGATGGTGACCTCGAAGATGAGGCCGAAGAGGCCGTAACTTGAGCGAAAGAGTTGCATCTCTTGCGGGTCGGCGGCTTCGGTAAGTTCGCGAATCTCACCATCCGGTGTGACGTAGCGGACGCCGACGACATAGGAGCTGACCTGACCGTAGCTATCGGGGAACGAGGAATCCTTGGTGGCGGCGCAGGCAAAGGCCGCAAGCGTCGTGTTGCCGATTTCGGTGGTGATGTAGGGTTGAAGGCCGCGCGCTTTCAAAGCCTTCGCGAGCTCGCCATGGGTGACGCCCGCCTCGACAGTCGCCGTGTCGTCGGTGAAATGCAGGATGCGATTCATGGCCTTCATGTTGACCATGGTGCCGCCCTCGTCATCGCCGTTCATGCGCGATGTGGAATGCATGGAGCCGGCCGGCCGCACAGGCGTTGGAAAACGCACAGCGTCGGTGACGATCTCGACGAGGTCATCCACACTTTCAGGCGTGACTTTCACCCGTGGGCGATAGGTCCAGGTGCCATCCCAGTTCTTGATGGTGACGTCATGTTGGGTTTCCATGAAGCTCCCTTAAACTCGGCGCAGGCCGTTGCGGCGCCTGACCATAACGGAATCGGCGGCCGAATCCAGGCTCATGCGGCGGTGTTGCTGGGTCTATTAGGAGCTTGGCCAAGCCTGGCGCGACTTGACCCAAATCAATGAGCCCCGGCCCAAATCGAATGGGTTGATGCTGAGTGATCGGAGTGCTTAGGTTTGCCTTAATCTAAAGCTATTTCTCTGGCTCAACTGTCGCAATTGAGGTTTGAGGGTAAGTGAAGCGGTACTGCATCATTGGAGCGGGAGCCTGCGGCCTGACCGCGGCAAAGACCTTTGCGGAGCGAGGGATCGCCTTCGATTGCTTCGAGGCGGAAGCCGATGTAGGGGGGATTTGGAACCCTAAGAGCCCGCATGCGGTGTACGGCTCAACCTATTTCAACTCTTCAAAGAAGCTATCCCGTTACCCCGACTTCAAATTTCCCGATGAGATGCCGACCTATGTCAGCGCTGCGCAGGCACACCAATATTTGCGCGCCTATGCTAAGGAGTTCGGGCTCACTGATAGGATCACGTTCAATACCGAAGTCACCAAGATAGAGCGCGGCGATAAGGGCTGGCTGGTGACACTGGACGGGGGGGCGGAGTCGCGACCTTACGACGGCGTTGTCGTCGCCAACGGCCATCATTGGCATCCGTTCGTGCCGGACTATCCGGGGACGTTCGAGGGCGAAAGTCTGCACTCCCATGACGTGAAGTCGAAGGCACAGCTCAAAGGCAAACGAGTTCTTGTGGTCGGTGCGGGCAACTCAGCCGTCGATATTCTGGACGATGCGGTGCATGACGGGAAAGCGGCGGTGCATTCCATGCGCCGGACATATTATTTTTTCCCCAAGTCGCTCTTTGGCAAGCCAACCGATGTGGTCATCGACAAATTGAGCAGAGTGCCGTTGCCGCGGCCCTTCATGCATGCGCTCTATAAGCTTGGCATGTTGGTCTTGATTGGTTCCCATAAGCGCTTTGGTTTGCCTGAGCCAGACCATAAGCTGTTCGAGGCGCACCCCACCGCCTGTAACACCTATCTCGACCACATTATGCATGGCCGGATTACGGCGAAGCCCGCCATTACGCGGCTCGATGGCAAACGCGTCTATTTCGACGACGACACGTCGCAGGAGGTCGACCTCCTCGTTTGGGCCACAGGGTTCCGCCCCCATTTTCCGTTCATGGATGATCGCCATGTCTTCGATGAGAAGGGTTGGCCGAGCCTCTTCATTCATACCTTCCATCGGGAGTGGGATGATTTCTTCGTTTGCGGCTTGTTCGAGCCTGCCGAAGGCGGCGTATGGCAAATCGCCGACTATCAGGCGCGTCTGATCGCGGCCTTTGTCACGGCGCAGGACACAGATCCGGAGCGCGCAGATTGGTTCCGCGGGCTGAAGCGCGAGGCAACCCCCGATATCGGACATGGGCTGAAGCGCCAGGAGACGGCCTGGCACAAGTTTGAAATTCAGCACTTGCGCTTTCGGCGCTACATGGCGCGGCTGCTCAAGAAGTTTGGCCCAAGCGCCGGGTCTCGGCCGGAGATGCGCACGATGGTCGAGGGCACCGATGAGCAAGAGGGCGAGAGACTGAAGCTCGCATCGTAACGCTTGCCTGAGCCGCAGTGCTGGGCCGGCGGCTATGGCCCTCCTTGCCACGCGCACGCAAAAAAACCCGGAGACTGGTCTCCGGGTTCTTTGTACTCAGTATACTACAACTTCCGTTGACTTAGCCTCTGACGGCGGCAGTGGTCTTCTCCACGGCCTTCTCAACCGGCTTGTAAGCGTCGCGCGCAACAGCGACATACATCTCGCTGATCTTCGTCATCTCGGCCATCCACTTCTCGTAAGCGGACTTGGCATATTTGGTCTGGATCTCGATGGCGTGCTCGAGCGATTTGGCGCCGGCAAGCGTCTCGAATGTCTTGGTGGCATCGGCGAAAGCTTGCTTCGAATAGTCAGTGAAGCTGGTTCCGATCTCCTGGAAGCCTTTGTTCACCTCGCCGTAAGAACGCTGCATGGCCTCATAGCCATCCTTGCTGATTTTCTGGAAGTCTGCGGTTGCCTTGTTCAATTCGACCATGTCCGTGATCCTTTGTTCTGAAATGGTTAGCTAGGGCACAATCAATAGATATTGCACCGCACCATGAATTTCAAGGGTATTGTGCGGCGCACAACTAAAATATTAGAGAGCTAGATTACCGATATATTTCAATAGCTAACGCCCGGCTTCGTCAGAATCATTGCCGGTTCAGGAGCGGAGCGGGTGCGTTGACGACGTGTTGCGCCTAATTTGCGCGTTACAAGTGACAGGCTGTCGGTGGGCGGCGCGGGCGTGCGAGGCGTGCTCTTGCGGTTTTGAATCCGATGGCCTCGGGCGAGGGCCAAAGTCTCTGGGAGAGTGTGATGGCTGATGGTGATGTAAAGACGGGTAGGGCCGCCGGATTCTCGGGCGGCTGCTTGTGCGGGGCGGTCCACTATACGAGCACTGCGGATCCATCATCTGTGGGCCAATGTCACTGCATCGATTGCCGCAAGACCAGCGGCACGGACCATGCGACCAATCTTCTCATGCCCGAGGATGCTTTCACCCTGACGGGTACGCTCAAGTTCTTCGACCAACCCGCCGATAGCGGCAATGTCGTGAGCCGGGGCTTTTGCCCCGAATGCGGCGCATCGATCCTGGCGCGCAATTCCGGCTTGGCGGGGCGAGTTCTGGTGCGTCCATCCAGTCTCGACGACTTGGAGATCGCAAAGCCGCACTTGGTCGTCTTTTCCAGTCGCGTCCCATCCTGGCGTCCTCTCGATCCCGAGACTCCGGCTTTCGCGAATATGCCAGACAGACGCTAGACGTCCGGGCACGCGGCGGCGTGGCGCAATCAAGTGAAAAGAGAAGCAATCTTTCTTCGGCAAATGCTTGAGCGGGACGGGTTGCGTCTCTAAACCAGTCTTATGGCTTTGAGACGCACACAACTTCTGGACACTGCCAGGCGGTGGACCCTTCCGAACCTGAAGCAGTTCCAGGAGAGCCGTCAGCCGGTGGTCTGGCTCTTGGCGCCCCTGATTGGCTTGGCCACCGGCGTTGCGGCAATTCTCTTCCGCTTAGCCATTGGCGTTTTCCAATGGCCGTGGCTTGGCACCATGTCCGAGCACGTGGTGGTGGCAGCCCGCGAGCAGCCTTGGTGGCTGATCATGTTGGCGCCCGCAATTGGCGGTCTGCTCGTGGGATTGCTCCTGCGCTATGCCTTGACCGCAAAGCGCACAGATGCGGTTCCCGATGTGATGGAAGCGCGCGTGAATGCAGGCCGCGGGCTTGATTTGAAACAGGGCCTGATCAGCGCACTTTCAAGCGCACTGTCCCTCGGCGCTGGCGCGAGCGCCGGCCGTGAAGGGCCGATCGTTCATCTTGGCGCGACAATTGCCGCTGCGGTCTCCAAACATTTGAGCTTGCCAAATGCCTCGCGGCGCACGTTGCTCGCATCAGGGGCTGCCGGTGCCGTCGCAGCCTCGTTCAATGCGCCCATTGCCGGTGTCCTGTTCGCACAGGAGGTGATTCTTGGGCACTTCTCGATCACCTCGTTCGTGCCGCTTGTTCTGTCTTCGGTGGTCGCCACGATCCTGTCGCAGGCTTGGTTCGGCAATGTCGCCGCGTTCGCGGTGCCGAACTACAACATCGCGTCCTATCTCGAGGTTCCGGCCTTCATTCTACTGGGAGTGATCGCCGCCGCCGTTGCGGTGATCTTTCAGTTGACGGTGCTCATTGCCGATTGGTGGACTCGCAATATCAAGATGCCGCTCGCGATGCGCCCCGCGGTCGGGGGGTTGTTGATCGGCATTATGGCGATTTGGTTCCCCGAGGTGCTGGGCGTCGGTTACGATTCCACGGATGCCGCGCTCAAGGATCAACTCGCGGTCGGCATGATGATTACGCTGATCGTGGCGAAGACGGTCGCAACGGCAATCGCCTTGAGTTCGCGTTTCGGGGGTGGCATCTTCTCGCCTGCTCTTTATCTCGGTGCGATGACCGGAGGCGCGTTCGGGCTTATTGCCTCCAGCGTGTTTCCTGAATTTGGCTCAAGCGAGGGGCTGTATGCCATTCTTGGCATGGGTGCGGTTGCCGCTGCCGTGCTTGGCGCGCCAATCTCGACAACTGTCATGGTGTTCGAGCTCACTGGCGGTTTCGAGCTGAGCCTTGCCCTGTTGCTCACTGTTGCGGTGGCCAACGGCATCAATCAAGCAATCCTCGGCCGCTCCTTCTTCCAGGCACAGCTCGAATCACGCGGCATTGTCTTGCATGAAGGGCCGCACCGCACGGTCATGAAAGAGATTCGCGTCTGCGACATCATGCGACCGTTGAGTGATGACGAGCCCACCGAGCTACCTGAAGGGGAGCGCGAGCGTGCGCTGCAATCGGATGAAACGCTTGAGACGGCGCTGCGGGCCTTCGATACGCTGGGCGCGGAACGGCTCCCTGTTGTAGAGGTCCACGACCGCAGCCGGATCGTCGGCTGGGCGACACAGCCCCATTCCTTGCGCGCTTTTAACAAGGCCCTGATCGCCGCGAGCGTCGAAGAACACCGGTAGGAATTATTCTGTGGTGTTTCGAGCCATTTTGGCGGCGCGGCGAAGTCGGCTGGCGACTGTCTTTGGAAACCGCGCGTTCAGGACGAAGAGTGTGCGGTACATGCTCGGCTTCACCACAACTCGCTTCTTCCCAGCCATGCCCTGCATGATGGCGTCCGCGGCCTCCTCGGGTGTCAGGGTCGGAAAGAGTCGCTTATCGGTCTTGGGCACGTTTTCCAGGCTCCCCGGGTTATGCTCCCAATAGGGTGTGTCGACCCTGCCGAGGATTACCAAGGTGACGAAGATGCCGGTTGGCTTGAGTTCGCTGCGCAGGGCCTCGGCGAAGCCTGCAACCGCGTGGCGCGCGGCTATGTAGGCGGATGCGTTGGGCCACGTGAGATAGGAGGCCGGTGAGGAGACAAAGGCGATCCCGCCCGAGCCCCGCTCGATCATGGCTGGCGCGAAAGATCGCGTGAGAGTGAAGGCCGCCAAATACGGAACGGCCATCATGGCGGCTGCCTCGTGAGCGCTGGTCTCCAAAAACGGGATCCAGCGCCCGGCACCCGCATTGTTGATCAACAGGTCCGGGGTGCCGGCCTCGCGGGTCAAGCGTGCGGCCGCCTCAACCGTGGCATCAATATTCTGCAGATCGACAGAATAGGTGGTGGCGGTCCCGCCGCCGCTCCGAATGGCCTCCGCCACGCGTGCCAGACGGGCTTCATCGCGGGCCAGCAGGAGAACATGGGCGCCGCCCGCGCCGAAGCGCTTGGCGGTGGCTTCGCCGACGCCGCTGGAGGCCCCGGTAATCAGCACCAATTTCGAGGGCATTTTGGAGGCTTTCTCCGACGGTCTTGCGAGGTTGGGATGGCCAGGAAAACGCGAACTGGGTCTTTACCGCTCGACTGTGACACAATAGTAACAGAGTTCCGGGAACGAGTTGAGAGCGCGGCAAGATACTGGTATCGGCGTCTCCATCCCGCAATAATCGCGCCGACTCAAGATCGGCTATCGGCTTAAGGAGGCTTCTATGAGGTCGTATTGGCGCGCGTTTGCGCTAGCATTGGCGGCAGTTGGGCTTTGCATGACTCAGAGTGTCACGGCGCAGGCTGGCTGTGTTGGTTTGTCCGGGACAGCGGACGGGGTCAATAAGGCAACGGCTGTCAGCCGTTCCCAAAACGCGCTTGCGACGGCGATCCAGGAGTACAAGGTGGCAAAGCGCATCCGCAACGTCACAATCAACCCGATGCGTGCGAAGCCCCAGCCCTATTGGCGCGGCGGGGTCTCTCCCAATCTCTATCAGAAACCCGATGTTGTCACGTCGAGAGGCCACACGATCTGCTGGTCCGGTGTGGTGTCACCGACGGTGTGCACCTCGGGCGCCAAAATCTGCTGGTAGTCTCCTACCGGAGCGCCGAGGACGAGCGTCAAGCGTGAGCGCGAACGGTCGTTGGGAACCTCTACTATTGTGCATTTGAACGCCTGAGCGGGCCCTGTTCGCGCGCCGGACCCTATCTGCCTGCGCCTCCGGCTGGACGGCGGCGGTGTGGGGTCAGTGTGCCAATCAGTGGGGCACAACGACGCCTGCGGTTTTCGGCCGCGACATGAAGAAGACCACCGGCACGATCCCCAGCGTGCAGATGCCGATGAACCAGAACAGATCGTTGAAGGCGAGCATCTGCGCCTGACGTGCAATCTCGAGCATGACCGCGGCGCTAGCTTGGGGGTCCTGCGGCGTCAGTCCGCGCTCGGCGAGACTGGCCAAGAGGTCCCTGTTATAGGGCGTGATATGCGCGGTCAGTTCAGCGAAATGAATATGGGATTGCCGCACGAAGAGCCAGCTTACGATGGCGATGCCCGCTGAACCCCCAATGCCCCGCATCAAGGAATAGACGCCCGAGGCCTCGTCGTATTTCGCATTGGGGACGTTGGCGAAAGCCACCGCCGTGAGTGGTACGAAAAAGAGGCCGGTGCCTGCGCCCGCAAGCAAGGTCGGGGTCACGATGCCCCAGGGATCGATCTGAAGATTGAATTCGGCCTGCGGCAGCGTACCGGCAGCGGTCAGGAGAAGGCCGGCGGCGACCAGCCAGCGCGGATCGACAAAGCGCATCAACAGCCCGCCGGTAATGGCCAGCATCGCCGCACTGACAAGACCCCGGGGGACAAAGAGCAATCCCGCCAAATCCGCAGGATAGCCGAGCAGCCGTTGGGTAAAGAGCGGCATGAGAGCCATCCAACCGAACAGGCTGATGCCGAACAAGGTGATGGCGAGCGTGCCTGCAACGAAGCTGCGATCCGTCAAAAGCGACAGGTCGATAATGTTGTCCGGCTTGTTCCAGCCGCGCATGAAGAACGCAAGCGTGCTGAACACGGTGATGATCGTGCCGGCGACGATCACTTTCGAATTGAACCAGTCGCGCATATGGCCCTGATCGAGCACGAATTGCAGCGCGCCCACGGAGAGGATCAAAAGCGAAAGGCCGACCCAATCGGTCTTGATATCCTTGATGGCGCGTGCGGGCAGATAGCCCACGGATAATAGAAGCGCCAAGATACCGATCGGGATGTTGATGTAGAACACCATCCGCCACGAATAGGTCTCGGTGAGCCAGCCGCCCAGCGCGGGTCCGACGACAGGCGCCACCATGATCCCGAGCCCGAATATGGCGAGCGCCTGGCCCTGCTTGTCGCGCGGGAAGGCGTCCATCAGGATCGCCTGGCTGAGTGGCACCAGGGGCGCGCCGAACACGCCTTGAGCAAGCCGGAACGCGACCATGCTCTCCAGATTCCAGGACAGACCGCACAGAGCCGATGAGATCACGAAGCCGGTAATGGACCACAGAAGCAAGCGCTGGCGCCCAAGCCATTTGGATAGGAAGCCCGTGAGCGGCATCACCACGGCGGCAGCCACGATATAGGACGTCAGGATCCAGGTGATCTGATCGGATGTGGTGGCGAAGGCGCCGAGCATATGGGGCACGGCCACATTGACGATGGTGATGTCCAGAACTTCCAGGATGGCTGTCAGCACCACGGCCACGACGAGCGCGATCGGAGGGCGCTCGATTGCGGAAGGCGGAGGAGGTGGCGCCGCACGTTTTGCAGGCGGCTTGCCGCCTCTACCAGAGCCGCCGCCGCTCGTTTTCTTGCCACGCAGGGTCTGGGCCGCCTGCTCGTCGCTGCGCGTCTGAAGGACGTTGGGCTCAGAGATCGCGTCGTTGGCGGCTGTTTTGCTGGCCGGCGCTTTCTCGGCGCTTCCCGGCCGCTTTGCGCGTCCAGGAGTCCTTGTAATCCTTGGCGATTTGACGCCCCCGCGCCGCTCGCGGGTCATTGCGCGCTGTTGGCGGACGCGTTTTGATCGGGCGCCGCTTCAGCGCGCGCGCCGTTCGTGGCCTCATCCGTCGTGTCGATCCTCACCGTCGCTGTGGCGCCGACACGCAAAGGCCTCTTTGGATCGTTCTTGCTCTGGATCTTGATCCGCACCGGGAAACGCTGGGTGACTTTCACCCAGTTGCCGGTGGCATTCTCCGGCGGCAGCACCGAAAAGAGGGCACCAGAGCCAGGGCTGATGCTCTCCACAATGCCCTCGATCTCGTAGCCGGGATACATGTCCAGTTTGATCGTGGCAGGCTGACCGTGCCGGATGCGGGCGAGATCGGTTTCCTTGAAGTTGGCATCGACCCACCAGGCGCCGGATTCCACGAGAGGAAAAGCCGGCGTCCCGGCGTTCAGGACTGCGCCAGGACGAACCCGGACATTGGAGACCCAGCCGTCGCTAGGCGCCACCACGTGGGTTTTGACACGATCATCGGTTGCCTTATCCAGCTGTGCTGCTGCGCCGCGCAGCTTGGCTGTCGGTGTGGTGACGACCATGTCTTTATCTTGTGTGGTGCTAAACGCATCGTGGGCGCGCTCATAACCGCTTTGCGCCTCGTGGACGGCCTTCAAAGCCTTCAGCAACGGTGCCCCGGGGGGTTGATCCGGATCTTGGGCCTTGTTTGCCGCGCGGTAGTCGGCGAGCGCCTTCACTAATGCTACGCGTTTGGCATCCATCTCATTGGCGGCAGCCTTCAGATGCTCGCCTTCCGTCCCGGTCGCGTTCACAGCCGCATCGAACTGAGCCCGGGCGCCGCGTAGCGCCGCCTCATAAGGCGCAGCATCAATATCGAAGAGGGGATCGCCCTCGGAGACCTTCTGATCCTCCATGACGTAGACATAGACGATAGGCCCGGCGACGAGCGGGGCAATTCGTACGATATCCGCGCCCGTATAGGCGTTGTCAGTCGAGGGGTAGATTTCCGCATAACGCCAATAGGCGAGCACACCGCCAATCGTGACGGCGAACAACACGAACAGCGCGATCCAACGGAGCCGGGCGGTACCCGTCTTCGAGGTTTTTTCCATTGAATCGGAAGTATCTTGTGCTGTGGCGGAAATCTTAGCGTCCTTACTCACGGTTTAGTCTACCCCGGCTTTGATAGCAGCTTGATGAAAGAAGGCTTCTTTTGAGCCCGTTATTCTAGCTTAAGCAAGGCATATTAATGACGAGCCCCATCCCGCGCGCTACGGCAGCAAGAGGTGCCACGGAGACTTGGAAATCCATCATTTCTTTTTATGACCTTGCAGTTGTGAGAGCGCGTTCGTCTTGGTGACTTTGCGGACGCAGACTGGGGCTTGCCTATTCGGCGCTTTCAGAGCAGCGCCCCCCGGCGTATGGTGCGTTTCGTTCCGAGGGGAGCTTCATGTGAGGCTGAGAGTCCGAAGAATTTCGGAGACCCTTAGAACCTGATCCGGCTCGTACCGGCGAAGGGACAGGAAGCCATGAATATCCAAGACAAGAAGCTGACCTCTCTACATGTGACCACGGGGCCGCTTTCTGGCAGCCGCAAGGTCTATTCATCGCCAAAAGGCTGTGATGCGGTGCGCGTGCCCTTGCGCGAGATTGGCTTGAGCAACGGCGAGGCGTTTCGGGTCTATGATCCCTCGGGTCCGTATTCGGATAGCGCCGTTAAGATCGACGTGAAGCGCGGTCTCGATCCGTTGCGGGCGCCTTGGGTTGAAGCGCGCGGCGGGGTGGAGCTGTACGAAGGCCGCACCATCAAACCCGAAGACAACGGGAACGTGGGTGAGACGCATTTGGCAGAGGCGTTTCAGGCAACCCGTGCGCCGCTGCGCGGAATGCCAGGTCAGCCTATTACGCAGCTTGAGTTTGCGCGCGCCGGGATCGTCACCAACGAGATGATCTATATCGCACATCGCGAGAATATCGGGCGCATGCGGGCCGCCGAAGAGGCGGAGCTGCGTCTCGACGATGGCGAGAATTTCGGTGCGAGCGTTCCTGCCTTCGTCACGCCCGAGTTCGTGCGCGACGAGGTGGCGCGCGGGCGGGCCATCATCCCCGCCAATATCAACCACCCCGAATCCGAGCCGATGACCATCGGCCGCAACTTCCTCACCAAGATCAACGCCAATATTGGTAACTCGGCCGTGACGTCCTCGGTCGAGGAGGAGGTGGAGAAGATGGTGTGGGCGATCCGCTGGGGCGCCGACACGGTCATGGACCTCTCCACGGGCCGCAACATTCACACAACGCGCGAATGGATCATCCGCAACGCGCCCGTGCCCATCGGCACCGTTCCGATCTATCAGGCGCTGGAGAAGGTGGGCGGCGATCCCGTGAAACTCGATTGGGAGTGCTACAAGGACACGCTGATCGAGCAATGCGAGCAGGGCGTGGACTATTTCACGATCCATGCGGGCGTGCGGCTTGGCTATATCCACCTCACGGCAGACCGCATCACGGGCATCGTCTCGCGCGGCGGCTCGATCATGGCCAAATGGTGCCTTGCGCATCACAAGGAGAGTTTCCTTTACGAGAACTTCGCGGATATTTGCGAGATCATGCGCCGCTACGATGTGTCCTTCTCGCTTGGCGATGGACTGCGCCCCGGCGCCATTGCCGATGCGAACGACCGGGCGCAATTCGCCGAGTTGGAGACGCTGGGCGAGTTGACGAAAGTCGCTTGGGACCATGGCTGCCAGGTGATGATCGAAGGGCCGGGTCATGTGCCCATGCACAAGGTCAAGGTCAATGTGGAGAAGCAGCTGAAAGAGTGCGGCGAGGCGCCGTTCTATACGCTCGGCCCGCTCGTGACTGACATTGCGCCGGCCTACGACCACATCACCTCCGCCATTGGCGCGGGTATGATCGGCTGGTTTGGCACGGCCATGCTTTGCTATGTGACGCCGAAGGAGCATCTTGGCCTTCCCGACCGAGATGACGTGAAGCAAGGCGTGATCGCCTACAAGATCGCCGCGCACGCGGCAGACCTAGCCAAAGGGCATCCGGGCGCGCAGGCCCGCGATGATGCGATCTCGCAGGCGCGCTTCGACTTTCGCTGGGACGATCAGTTCAACCTCTCGCTCGATCCCGACACCGCGCGGGCCTATCACGATGCGACCATGCCGAAGGAGGCGCACAAGCTTGCCCATTTCTGCTCCATGTGCGGGCCGAAATTCTGCTCCATGGAGATCACCCGCGAGGTGCGCGACTATGCGGCCAAGCTCAACGATCCATCAGGGGTAGGGGGCTCAAGCGCTGCCACGCTTTCGGACGCCGAACGCCAAAAGGGCATGGACGAGATGAGCGAAAAATTCCGCGAGATGGGCAGCGAGGTCTATGTGGAGGGCGAGTGAGCTTTTGACCAGAAAGCGGACTTTGCACACAGTGTGCCGGCTGAATGGTTGTCCTATGTGTGCCTCTTATTAGCGGATGCCTTTTTTGAGGCATCAATCACGATGATTTCAGAAGCGGGTTCGCCACTTTCTCTTCGGATCTTCTGAAGCTCCTTGAACTGGGCCAGCTTAAGATCTCGCTCGCCAGAGTTCATGACGACGAAGATGCCGTGCGGTGTCGATGGCACCGCTCACTCCCGCACAAAGGTCCCCAGGCCCGTGCGATCGTAAAAGTCGAGCACGACCTTTAAAGCCCTGCCGTTCTCGCCAAGGGTGAAGATGGCTCCGGCGAGGCCGTTGGCGTTCTCACCAATGGTCTCGAAGCTGAATGTGTCGCCGTCGAAATGGGTAAGCGCGAAAGTTGTGGGTGCGGCCTGCGGACCCAGGGTCATGGAGAGCCTGCCGCCATCGGCTGCGACCTCAAGCGGGCCGTAATAGGAATTGCCGAAATTTCCGGCGTAAGCGGCGTGGTCTTGCGCGGGCGTCGGACTGGCGAGCCGGCTGGCATAATCCACCTCTGGCGCCTCGGCCGCGTCGATCTGCATGAAAATGTGGCCCAAGAAGCCGACCCAGTCCACGGTCTGTCTGCCGTTCTGCGCGACGTCGAAGAAGGCCGCACCGATCGCCTCGGCAACGCCGATGGGCCGGCCATTGGTCAGAGTCACGATGCCGATATCCTCGCCGGGCATGAAGGTGATATTGGTTGCGGTCCCAAGGTTGAACGCGCCGGAATGGCCCAGCCGCACGTGGCCTTCGTCGTCGTAGCCAACGTTCCAGCCATATCCGTAAAAGCCCCCGCGCGCTGCGCGAGAGCGGGGCGACCCCGTAATCACTTGCGGCTCCTGGCTAGCGGCCAGCGCGTCCGCATTGACGATCTCCTTGCCAGCCAGTGTCCCATTGCCAAGTTGAAGGCGCATGAAGCGCAGCATATCGTTGAGCGAGGCGCTGGCGCTCCCAGCGGGGGCTTGGGCGTCTGCATTGCGGTCGAATTTGGCCACCCAGGTGCCGTCCTTCCGGCGCACTTGGATGCGGGCGCGGTCCGCGTGGGCGAGATAGTCACGATGGCGGTAGCTCGCTGTCGTCATGCCGGCGGGGCCGAACAGCGTGTCTTCCGCAAGCGCCTCCCAGCTTTGACCGGCGGCCGCAGCGGCAGCGATCGCGCCGGCGGTGTAGCCGATATTGCTGTAGTGATAGGTCGCACGGAACGGGTCGAGCGGCTGCTGGTCGATATGCGACAGGATGTAGTCGCGGTCGAAGCCGAGATCCTCGAGAAGGTCGCCGGCACCGGTGTGCAGGCCGCTGCGATGGGACATCAGGTCGGCGATCGTTGCATGCCGGGTGACATACGGGTCTTGAAGCGCGAACGCTGGGTTAAGCGTCTTCACCTTGTCGGTCCATCTGACGGTGCCGTCACCGACGAGCTTTGCAACGACAGTCGAGGCGATCGGTTTCGACACCGAGGCCAGCAGGAACACTGTGTCCGGGTCGATCGCGCCCGGCTTACCCACTTCGCGAACCCCGAAGCCTTTCGTGTAGATCACCTTGTCCTTGTAGACGACGCCGACAGCAAGTCCGGGCAGGCCGGTTCTCGTCATCGCGTTCGCGACAATGCTGTCTAGCGCGGCGGTGGCTGTGTCGACAGCGGCCTGGTCGAAAAGCGGCGGCACGGGAGAGACCGGGCTTTCCAGCAAGGGCTTCGCTGCATCGTCCGCTTGGGCCTTTGCCGCAGATAGACCGAGAGCAAGGGTCGCGCAAAGTATGGCAAGGGCCGTGCGCCGCGATCGTGAACCAACCGGCATGGGAATGTCTCCGAGTGTTTGAGCCGTAGCCATCCTTCACCGGGGAGCGCAGAGGGGCAACCTCAGCCGACCCCGAAGCATTGCGGAGCAGCGGACCCGTTCTGCACCCGAGGAGCGAACACGGCTTTTCTTACGGGCAGCTTGATCAAGTCGGGGCATGACGAAACAGGAGACTTTGGCGCTTGAAGCCGCGACCGCTTACGCTTAGCGCTGTGGCAGGTCGCTGAGCGCCGACATCATGGGGCAGCCGAGCGTTTTCTGGAATGCCTGGATTAGGTCTTGGCGGTTCTCCGCCGTGATGTATAGGCCGCCTGTTTCCTCGGCGAGACATTTCACATCGAGGAAGCTCTGCGCGCCCGTCCAGCGGAAACCCGTGAGTTGATAGCCGACCACATGGACAGTTAGCTGCTTGTTCGATTTGAGCAGCTTGCCGAGTTCGCAAGGGTGGCCGCCGCAGGTTTCCTCACCATCGGTCAGAAGCACGACGATGCCTGGCTTCGACTTGGTATCGAGGATTTTTACGGCCCGCTCCACCGCGTTCACAAGCGGTGTCTTCCCCGCTGGGTTCAGCTCATTGACCACGCGCATGATGCGCTGGCTGGCGTTCGGTCCAGGCGGGAAGTCGAGCCGGACATTGCATTGCTGGTAGGGCCCGGGGCCATAGGTGATGAGCCCCACATTACGAAACTTCGTCGCCTCCGGCAGCACTTGCGCAAGCGCGATGCGGACCTCATCAATGCGACTGCGGTCGCTGAACAGGCCTTGGACCGTATTGCCGGCCATGGAGCCTGATGCGTCAAAGACGATCATCGCATCTTCAGTGCAGAGGGGCCGAGCTTTGTCTTCGGACCACGCTACCGCCGATCCTGCAAGCAGTGCGATCAGCGCGAGCGCTGCTGGTAGAGCGGTGTGTGGCAGCATAGGCGCCCCGCAGCTTGAGCCTTAAAGACGAAGTCTGACAGACGAGGCCGATCAACGCAAAGTATACGGTGCGTGCGAACGACCGGTTTATCTCTTCGGATTTCGAGTTTCGGATTTGGGAGCGGTGTCAGGGAACAGTGCGACTGGCTCAGCGTTCTTCGAAGAGCTAGGCCCAAAGTATTGTTGATTGGGGCGACTAACGCCGTGCTACTCTTTTCATCACTAAGGATTTTGGGTCTATGGACATGTCTTTGCGGTGGCTCCGGCGATTTTCGTCCTTGGTCAGCTCAGGAGGAAGAAATGGTACAAATCAGAAGACGGAACACGCCGAAAGCGCTTGCCGCGGGCCTCGTTTGCTTTGCCCTCGCGACAGGTGTGGTGGGCGCACGCGCCGAATCGCCCGATGAGGCCGCACGCAACGTTCTGAAAAAGATGACGGACTATGTCAGCACGCTGGATGCGGTGAGTGTCGAGTTCAGTGCGGATCTGGAGGCGCTCACCACCAAGGGCTTCAAGCTCCAATTTCCAGCATCCGGCCAGATGACGCTCGATCGCCCGGCTAGGTTCAAGATCACGCGCAAAGGCGGCCATAGCGACATTGAGCTCGTGTCAGACGGCAAGACCGTGACGCTCTATGGAAAGGGTGTGAACGCTTACGCTCAGAAGGGGGCACCCGAATCCTTCGATGCTTTTGTAAGTATGGCCCATGAGAAGCGAGGCATGGATATTCCGGGTGCAGACCTTTTTCTATCCAATTCCTACGAAGAGCTGATGGATCCAGTGACCGAGGCCATGTATCTTGGGACTGGTAACGTAGACGGTGTGGAATGCGATCACCTGGCCTTCCGCACCCCTGATGTCGATTGGCAAATCTGGGTTGCGACAGGCGATAAGCCCTATCCGTGCAAATATGTGGTCACCAGCAAGTGGACGACCGCAGCCCCTGAATACGATCTGCGCATTCGGAGCTGGGACGATAGCCCGAAGCTCTCGGACGAGACTTTTAAGTTTGACGCACCCGATGGCGCCAAGAAGGTCGATTTGTCAGACATCGACTCGAGCGTTCTACTGCCCGAGACCGTGAAAGGAGCCAAGAAATGACGGTTCGCATCATCAAGCTAAGTGTATTGGCATCTGCGGTGGCTGCGCTCGCTTTGTCGCTGCCTCTGGAGAAGAGTCCCGAGCGCATTGTCGCCGAGGGATTTTCCTGCCTCCTCACACCCGCCCATGCCGTTGTGGGCCGTCCGCTGACGCCCGTATCCTATGCGGGTGTGGCGCGCAGGACTTCCCGGCGCACGACGCGGCGCGTGGTCCGCCGCTACTAGGCTCTGCCTGGCCGACCGCTCCAATATTGAGCGGCCGGCTGTTGTTTTGACATCAAAGCATTTGAAGTCGGCTTTTTGGCCGCAAGAGCAACAAAGCTATTTGGAGGAATAATGTGCAAATATTTTTTTAAACCATACTCGCCGTTGAGCCTGCTGATGGGGCTCGTAATTGTAGGTCTTACATGGATCGCTCCCGCGTCGGCGGAAGATGCCGCTAAGGCCGAGGGAGCGAAGAAGCCGAATATCCTCATTATCTGGGGCGACGATATCGGTCAGTTCAATCTCAGCGCCATCAATCTTGGCGTCATGGGCTACAAGACGCCGAATATCGACTCGATTGCCAAAGACGGCGCGCTGTTCACCGACTGGTATGGACAGCAGAGCTGCACGGCGGGTCGAGCGGCCTTCATCACCGGCCAATCTCCGATCCGGACTGGTCTCACGAAGGTTGGCCTGCCGGGCGCGAAACTCGGCCTGCAGAAAGACGACCCGACCATCGCCGAGTTGCTCAAGCCCCACGGCTATGTCACGGGCCAGTTCGGCAAGAATCATTTGGGCGATCTCGACGAGCATCTGCCGACGGCGCATGGCTTCGATGAGTTCTTTGGCAATCTCTACCACCTCAATGCCGAGGAAGAGCCGGAGAATGTCGATTACCCGAAGGACCCAGCGTTCAAGGAGAAGTTTGGTCCGCGCGGTGTGATCCACTCCTTCGCCAATGAAGACGGCACGCAAAAGATCGAAGACACAGGCCCGCTTACCAAAAAGCGGATGGAGACCATCGACTACGAGGTGACCGACAGGGCCCTCAACTTCATGGAGCGCACGGTCAAGGACGACAAACCCTTCTTCCTGTGGTGGAACTCCACGCGCATGCATGTCTTCACGCATCTTCGGGATGAGGCCGAAGGGAAGACCGGTCTTGGCATCTACGCTGACGGCATGGTCGAGCATGATGCCCATGTGGGCCGCCTGCTTGCGAAGCTCGAAGAGCTTGGCATCGCCGACGACACGATCGTTGTGTACTCGACCGACAATGGCGCCGAGACGTTCACCTGGCCGGACGGTGGAACGACCATGTTTCGAGGTGAGAAGAACACGAGCTGGGAAGGCGGCTTCCGTGTCGCGAACTTCATCCGTTGGCCAGGTGTGATCGAGCCAGGCACGATCTCTAATGACGTTTTCGCCCATGAAGACATGATGCCGACCCTGCTGGCGGCCGTGGGCGATTCGGACGTCAAAGAAAAGCTCCTTGAGGGAATGGATGTCGATGGCAGCACGTTCAAGGTCCATCTCGATGGCTACAACATCCTGCCTTACTTGAAAGGAGAAGAGTCCGAGAGCCCCCGCAAAGAGTTCATGTACTGGACGGACGATGGGGATCTCGCCGCACTCCGCTACAACAACTGGAAAGTCCTGTTCTTGGAGCAGCGGGCCCATGGCTTTGACGTCTGGCAGGAGCCCTTCGTGGCGCTCCGGTTTCCGAAGCTCGAGAATCTGCGCATGGACCCCTTTGAGCGGGCCGAGTACGAGGCGATCGGCTACGGCCAATGGCGTGCCGAACGCATGTTTGCATTGGTTCCAGCCCAAGCCTTCGTGTCGAAGTGGATCGCCAGTTTCAAGGAGTTCCCGCCGCGTCAAAAGGCGGCGAGCTTCAGCGTTGATCAGGCCTTGCAGACACTGACAGAGCCTAAAACGCCGTAAGGGTGGGCCCCCTGGCATTAAATACGAAAACCGGCTGGAGGCTCCCCTCTCTGGCCGGTTTTCTTTGCATCACGAAGACTGAAGACGACAATGCTTGCGACGCGCCCACTTGCCGAGCTTCGAGGAATCGGCAAGATCGTCTCCAAGATCACTTTATTGAGTCGCGTCGGGATACGGGGACTATTCGGGGCATCGATCGCGGCAAGCAAGCGAGAGAATGACAAAATCAAAATACACGCCCGGCGGGTTCGATCTCGCCGTACGGCGGGCCCGTGCCGGCCGCGGCCTGTTCGCGCAGGAAGACATCCCCAAGGGTGTGTGCGTGATTGAATATGTGGGCCGGACTCTTTCGAAGAAGGAAGAGTACACGAGCCGCAGCCGCTACCTGTTCGAGGTCACGAAGAAGAAGACGATCGATGGGTGGAACAAGCGCAATGCCGCGCGCTACATCAATCACTCATGTCGGCCAAACTGCGAAGTCGAGATTCACAAGAAGCGCGTCTTCGTCATGTCGAAGCGGAAAATCAAAACGGGCGAGGAGCTTGGCTACAATTACGGCAAGTCGTATTTCGACTCATTCCTCAAGCCCTTTGGCTGCCGCTGTCTGAAATGCATGTCGGAGAAGGCCTGGGCGAAAGTCAAAGCCAAGGAAGTCAAGAAGACGATGGACGCCAAAAAGAAAAAGGCTTGAGGTCCTTGAGGATCGCGCGTGCCGAATTATGTCCCGGCGCGCCTGTGACGCCACCGCCAGGATGGGCGCCCGATCCGCAATGATAGAGTCCCAAGATCGGCCCACGATAGGCGGCGTAGCCAAGCATCGGTCGGGCGGAAAAGAGCTGATTGAGTGTGAGTTGGCCGTGGAAAATATCCCCACCGGTCAGACCGAATTCGCGCTCAAGGTCGAGCGGACTCAAAACCTGACGTCCCATCACGCTTTCTGCAAAGCCCGGCGCGGCGCGCTCCACCGTTTCAATCATGAGATCGGCGACCTCCTCGCGTGCTTCGTCCCAAGATCGGCCGTCCGGCAACGCAGGTGCCACGTGCTGGCAGAAGAGGCTCGCCACATGGGCGCCCGGTGGCGCGAGGGTTGGGTCGATCGTCGATGGAATAAGCATTTCGATGACCGGTTCCCAGCTCCAGCCGAAGTCGCGCGCATCGCGATAGGCCAGGTCCATGTAATCAAGACTGGGGGCAATGATGATGCCCGCTCCATGATGGTCGCCTGCCGTCTCTCCTGGAAGGGCTGTGAAGTTCGGGAGCCGCGACAGCGCCACGTTTATACGGAACGTGCCTGAGCCATATTTGAACGTCTTCATGCGCGTCAAAAACGCGCTGGGCACCACCGCCTCAGGCACGAGCTCGGTGTAGAGCTGCTTGAGGGTCATGTTGGCGGCGACGCAGCGCGCTTCGATCACCTCTCCGCCGCGCAACACGACGCCGGCGGCTCGGTCCCCTTTGAGGAGGATCTCAGTGATCTCCGCACGCGTCTCGATCTCCACGCCATGGCTTGCGGCTGCTTTTGCCATCGCCTGGGTGATCGCACCCATGCCCCCTATCGCGTGTCCCCAAGAACCCTTCTTGCCGTTCACCTCGCCGAAGGCGTGGTGCAATA
Source organism: uncultured Alphaproteobacteria bacterium (assembly GCA_942491645.1). GTDB lineage: Bacteria > Pseudomonadota > Alphaproteobacteria > Rhizobiales > Methyloligellaceae > Methyloceanibacter. The sequence continues at coordinate 121,791 of CALOBK010000010.1, forward strand.
GGACGTAGGCCGTGCCCGGCTCAAAGGGGCTGGCATAGGTGCCGACCAACGCATCGAACCCGAGAAGGGCTTTGATTGGCTCGCTTTCAAACCAGCGTGTGAGAAAGTCCGCCGCCGACACCGTGAAAAGGTCGAGAAGCTCTTGACTACCCTCTAAGCCTAGCTGGCGCAGCTCATTGCCAAGCAGAGCGGTGCGCACGAGTTCGCGCAAGGCCGTAACCCCCGAGCCCAGCGTGAAGTTTGGGGGCGCGCGAAGGACAAGATGCCGCAGACAATCGGCAAGGCGCTCAAGATGAGTGCAATAGGCATCGTAGCGCTCGGCATCCCTTTCGCTGAATTTCGCGATCTCGTTCTTCGTGCGGCCCGGGCCGGTTAGGAGATAGCCGCCGTCCCGCAGCGGCAAGAAATTCATGGCGGGCCGCTCAGCGATCTTCAGGCCGTGGCGCTGAAGATCGAGGTCCGTAATCACCTTTGGGTTGAGCAGGCTGACCGCGTAGGAGCAGACTGAATTGCGGAAGCCCGGATGGAATTCTTCCGTGACGGCGGCCCCGCCGACAATACCCCGGCGCTCCAGGACTTTGACTCTGAGCCCAGCCCGGGCGAGGTAGGCCGCGCAGACGAGCCCGTTGTGGCCGCCCCCCGCAATGACGGCATCGAAGATGTGGGTTTTTCGATTGGCGCGTGCCGCGGACGACAAGGGGCGCCTAGTTCTTGTTTTCTTTCAGCGCCTCGATCATGTGATCGACCGTTGCTTGCGCCGAGGCAGGGTTTTGTCCGGTGATAAGTAAGCCGTCGCGCACCGCAAAGGGTTTGAAATCTGGGCCGGCCTGGTAGTCCGCACCAAGCTCCTTCAAGCGGCGTTCACGCAGAAATGGAACGGTTGCGGTGTGCCCTGCCGCATCTTCCTCGGAATTCGAGAAGCCAGCAATCTTTTTTCCGCGCACAACGGGCGTGCCATCGGGGTATTTCGCCGAAATCAGCCCCGCGGGGCCGTGACATACGGCGCCAACAACGCGGCCACTGTCCAAGGCGCCCGCCACGACGTTGGAGAGACCCTTATTCTCTGGAACATCCCACATGGTTCCATGACCGCCGGGCAAGAACACTGCGTCGTAGTCCGAGACGTCAATCTCCGTGACAGGCTTTGTCGATGCCAAGCTGGCTTGAGCCGATGCATCGGACAAATAGCGTTCGACGCTTTCTTCGTTTTCGCCCTTGGGTTTGAGACTTCTCGGGTCGGTCGGTACTTTGCCGCCCGCGATGGAAAAAACATCGACGTCAGCGCCTACATCCACAAAGGCGTAATAGGGTGTGGTGAACTCCTCAAGCGAGACGCCGGTGGGCTCGCCTGTGCCGCCCATCAAGGCGTGGGACGTGGCGATGATTGCTATTTTCCATCCTGCGGGCGAAACGGCCTCCTTCGATTTGAGGTCATAATGGCATAGCATGTCTGCTGCCGGGCACTCGCTCTCGCCGCTACTTGTGCGGGTCCTAGCTGCGATTTTCAATCCATAAACACGTCAGAAAGAAGACAGGCACAAAGAGGATAGATGTCACGGTCCGACACCCCGCGCCGTCGCTTGAGTTTAGGCATGATCGGGCCGGGGCTTTTGCTTGCTGCAACGGGTGTGGGTGCTGGCGATCTAGCCACCGGCAGCTTTGTCGGCGGCCTCCTTGGCACCGCTGTGCTTTGGGCGGTCCTTGTTGGCGCTTTCTTCAAATTCGTCGTCACCGAAGGGCTCACGCGCTGGCAGTTGGCGACCGGTCAGACGCTGATCGAAGGCGTTGCAAGCCGTCTGGGGCGCGGTGCGCTTTTGCTCTTCATGCCCTACCTGCTTCTGTGGTCGTTCTTTGTCGGCTCGGCACTGATGAGCGCGGCTGGCGTGACGCTCCACGCAATGCTGCCGGTCTTTGAGGACGCGAAATCGGGCAAATTGGTTTTCGGTGCGAGCGCTAGCCTCGTGGGGCTCGTCCTCGTGTGGTTCGGTGGCTATCGCCTCTTCGATCACCTGATGCGGGTCTGCATCGCCGTGATGTTCGTGACCGTCATTCTCACGGCCATATTTTTATGGCCGGGAACGGGCGCGGTGCTTGAGGGCCTCTTCATCCCACGCATTCCCGATGCGGGCGGGCAGGGGCTGGTCTGGACGCTTGCCCTGATCGGCGGCATTGGCGGCACACTCACGGTCCTCTGCTACGGCTATTGGTTGCGTGAGGAAGGGCTGGACGAACGCGAGGATCTGCGCGCTTGCCGGATCGATCTTGCGATGGGGTACGCAATGACGGCTATCTTCGGTGTGGCGATGGTCATTGTGGGCTCAAGCGTCAGCATCGAGGGCAGCGGTGCCCAACTCTTGGTGACACTGTCGGGCCGTCTCGAAGAGGTGATGGGGCCTTTCGGGAAATGGCTCTTCCTGACAGGCACGTTCGGTGCGGTTTTCTCAAGCCTTCTCGGCGTCTGGCAATGCGTGCCTTATCTGTTCGCCGATTGCTGGGATCTTTTGCGGGGCCGGCGCGATGCGGCCTTCAAGGTCGATACAAGCGCCCTGCCGTATCGGACGTATCTTTTCATGATCGCGATCGTGCCGATGCTCGGCCTGTTCTGGCGCTTCCGAGACGTGCAAATGCTCTATGCCGTCATTGGCGCGTTGCTCTTCCCGGTCCTTGCACTTGCGCTTCTCATCTTCAATGGGCGGCCGAGTTGGGTCGGGTCCGCATTCGTCAATCGGCCGCTCACGGTCGCGGTGCTCGTGATCGTCCTCGTGTTCTTTAGCGTCCTCGCTTTGCGTCCCTATTTTGCCTGACGCCGTGCTCGCACATTGACAGCCCGCGCGGATCGCTGACAGTGAGAACGTGGGATCTCTAAATTTTATGCAGGGGAGTGCGCTGTGATTCAATCCTATGTCCTATGGGCATTGCTCGGCATGGCCGGTTATTCGTTCATGACATTGTTTGTGAAGTTGGCCGAGCGGAGTGGCAGTGTCTGAAGCTATATGGTCTTGGCAGTTGCAACGACCATTGTCCCGATCTTTGCCATCGTGATTGTTGCGTGGCGCGGCGAACTGAAGACCTTGCTCTTCGAGATGGAAACGCCGCCAATTCTTTGGGCTATGGCTGCGGGCATCGCGCTGACCGTGGCCGTCAGCTCGCTCTTCCACGCGTTGTCGCTAGGGCCATCGAACGTCACCGTGCCGATCTACGGTATGTTCATTGTCGGAGGCGCGGTGCTTGGGGTGCGGGTGCTCGGCGAGCCCATGCCGTGGCATCGCGTGGTTGGGTTGGTTGCAGCCGTTGCCGGAGTGTTCCTGATCTCGCTCTGATAAAAAGGGCGGCGCTCTTCAAAAGAGACACCGCCCAGTTCCGCAGGCTAAGAGGAGAGACCTCGCGCTTTATGGCGAATCGACCAGAACGATCTCCGTGTCCTCAATGGCTTTCGCCGTCAGGGCCGTCTCATTCGTTACCGCAACACCGTCGCGGGCGTTCACTATCCGGCCATTCACTTCAATCTTGCCCGTCGTGGGCACGAGATAGGCGTGGCGCCGCGTACCAAGCCGGTATTCGGCTCTCTCGCCGGCCTTGAGTGTTGCACCGAGAACCCGTGCTTCGGCCCGGATGGGCAGGGCGTCCATGTCGCTTTCGAAGCCTGAAGCCAGGGCCACGAACTCACCGGCACGATGGGCATGTGGGAAGGGCTTCGTTCCCCATGAGGGCCTGCCACCTGCACGATCCGGCTCGATCCAGATCTGGAACAGTGTGGTGGTCTCATCCTCGCGGTTATATTCCGCATGGCGGATGCCGGAGCCCGCGCTCATTACTTGGACGTCCCCGGCTTGGGTCCGTCCGCGATTGCCCAGATTGTCCTCATGGGTGATGGCGCCTCTTCGCACATAGGTGATGATTTCCATCTCTTTATGCGGATGAGGGGGAAAGCCCGTGTTCGGCGCGATCTCATCGTCGTTCCAAACGCGTATGGCGCCATGGCTCATGCGCTTGGGGTCGAAATAGCGGGCAAACGAGAAATGGTGGTTGGCTTTGAGCCAGCCATGGTCTGCGTGCCCGAGTGTGTTGAAGGGTCTGACTTCGATCATCTGAAGCTCCTTCTTCTGACTGTCGGCCCTTTCGAGACCTACGCGTTGAAACCGCCATCCACGGTCAAGGATGTGCCTGTGATGTAGCTTGCATTCGGACTTGCGAGAAACGCCACGGCTGCAGCGACTTCTTCGGCGGTGCCGAAACGGCCAAGCGCAGTGAAGCCGTTCTGTGTTTCGGAAAAATCGCCGTTTTCCGTCGGGTTCATATCCGTGTCGATCGGCCCCAGTTGCACCGTGTTGACAGTGATGCCCTTGGGCCCAAGATCCCGCGCCCAGCCCCGTGTCAGGCCAAGAAGCGCTGCTTTGGTCGCACTGTAGTCAGCCGCTCCGGCGAATGGCGTGCTCTCGCCGACGACCGATCCGATCGAAATGATGCGCCCACCCTCCTGCATCAGTGGAGCTGCTGGGCGCACGGCTGTCGCGACACCGCGTACGTTCACGTCGAACTGGCGGTCGAATTCGGCGATATCGTTGGCGCGGTCGTGAACCTCGCCCAAGATGAGGATACCGGCATTGTTCACAAGAATGTCGATCCGGCCAAAATGCAGGATAACGGCTGCAACTAGAGCGCTGACCGCCTTGGTGTTGCCCTGGTCAGCCTGAAAGGCTTTTGCCCTGATATTCAGACCCCGCAAATCCTCAACGACGGCGTTGGTACTGTCCGTTGACGACGCGTAAGTAATCGCGATATCGGCGCCATCCTGTGCAAGCGCACGTGCAATTGCAGTGCCGATCCCTCGTGAGCCACCAGTCACCAGGGCCACTTTTCCTTCGAGCGTCTTCGACATGCTCAAACTCTCCATCTGCTAATAATGTAGTTATCGCTACATAAATAGCTGGAACCCGACCGTCAAGTGAATTATATAATAAGCACCTCAAATAAATGAGGTGGTAGGGATCGGACATCGAATAGGAGACTGTGCCGTGGCCGTTGGCCGCCCTAGAGGCTTCTGCAAGGACGAGGCTCTTGACCGTGCGCTGCAAGTGTTCTGGCGCAAGGGGTTCGAGGGCGCGAGCATTTGCGATCTCACCGAGGCGATGGGGATCAACCCGCCCAGCCTCTATGCAGCCTTCGGGAATAAAGAGCAGCTGTTCCGGCAGGCGCTGGATCGCTATGCCGACATGCACGCTGCGGCGCGGACCGAAGCGCTTGCCGCGCCGAGGGCACGGGAGGCTATGGCGGTCCTCTTGCGCCAGACCGCCCGCTCCTTGACCGACAAGTCCAGTCCGGCTGGCTGCCTTTACGTTCAAGGGATTGCCGGGGCTGGAGAACACGCGAGCTGCATCCGTGAGATGCTGAGCGAGAAGCGTGCGTCCCATGAAAAAGACATCCGCGACCGCCTGAAGCGGGCCAAGGTGGAAGGAGAGTTGCCGGCCGATGCCGACCCGGCGGCGCTGGCGCGCTATCTCTCTGCCATCATGCAAGGCATGTCTGTCCAGGCGGCTGGCGGGGCGAACCGCAAGGAATTGGAGCGTGTGGCCGAGCTCGCACTTCAGGCTTGGCCGGGCTGAGTGTGCAGTGAGTTACGCTTTGCTCTGTCGAATGCGCCTCGTATTCTTGGTGGCCTTTGGCGCGCGCTGACGCGTGAGCCCTTGTTGGGACCTGAAAGTGTGGCCCAGCAACGCTGCAAAGTGAGGACGCGGGACGAGGTGATGCGCCGTATTTGGACTATTCTTGTGGCGGCTGCCTTCGGGGCAACGCTTCCCTCGTCCGTGCAGGCGGCGGATAGGAACTCTGCCGTTGCGGGCGGCATCAAGGCGGCGGGCAGGGTTGCCGCTGGCCCGCGGCCCTTCGTGGATATTGTCTGTCCCTTCATGCAGCATCAAGCAGAGGCCCGCGGGCTCCCGCCCATGCCTTTCGTGCGCCTCATCTGGCGGGAGAGCCATTTCAATCCCAATGCGGTGAGCCCGAAGGGGGCTCAAGGGATCGCTCAATTCATGCCGGGCACTGCGGAGGACCGCGGTCTCGAAGACCCGTTCGAGCCGCTGTCGGCCATAAAGCATTCGGCCAGTCTTCTGGCCGATCTGGCACAGGTCTTCGGAAATTTCGGGCTTGCGGCCGCGGCCTATAATGCGGGCGAGGAGCGTGTGAAGGGCTGGCTCGATGGGAAACGCACCTTGCCTGGCGAAACCCGCGCCTATGTCCGTTTCATCACGGGCCTTATCGCCGAGGATTGGACGAGCGGAGAGGTGCAACTGCCCGAACGTCTGAAGGCAGAGGGCAAAGTGGTTTTGGAGTCCTGCAGGAAGCTCGCGCCGCTGGTGGTCCGGTCCGTCGAGCACACGGCGCCGCTGACCGCCAGTTCGCGTTGGCGCCCCTGGGGCGCGCATGTGTACACAGCCTTCTCCAAGACCAAGGCGCTGGCGAAGTTCTCGCGCCTCAAGCGCGCCCATGCCAGTGTGCTTGGGCACAGCGAGCCGTTCGTCTATCCAAAGCGGAACCGCAGCCGTGGCCGCCGGCCCCTCTATATGGTGCAGATTGGGGCGAGTAGCCGCAGTGAGGCGGCCGAGGTTTGCGCGGCTCTCCGGCGGGACGGCGGCGCTTGCATCGTCAAAAAGAACTAAGGCCGTTATGCAAGCGGCGGGGCACGAGGGTGGCCTTCGGCAAGGGACGCAGAATCCAGCGCAAGTACCTCAACAGAGCGGCTGCGGTCTGCAAGCGCTGTCTTGCTTGGTAACAAGACGCGCACGAATGTCGGCAAAATGCCGCCGCCACAAATGCCGCCGCAACCCTGGCGGCAGGCCATATGGCAGCATTGGCAATCGGGACCGTTGTTGCTCTGCTTTTGAGGATCCGGCGCGAAGGTGCCGACTGGGACAGAGCTGGAATCCCGCGAGGTGCACAAAATACCCAGTGCATCCAACCCGGAAGCGCGCGCCGTCGCATGGGCGCTTGCGGAGACCGGGATCACAAGTGACTGGAGCAGAAGGCCCCAGACCATCACAAGCCCAATAAGATCGCGTTCCTTACGAAGCCAGCGCATTTCCTAAGTCTCCAAAACGCCTTCTTCACAGGCTGTTTGCTGGGCGGAGAGTGACGTGCCGGTTGCGTACGTACTTTGACATAGCGCAATCTGTCAAACTCTTCTCCGAGCATGCCCTCGGGGGCCATAGCCGCCTCCTGGGGCAGGCCCGAATTCATCCCCCTATGCTTCCTGCCAGAGCGCTTTTCCTCTACTTTGAGACACATTAAATGGCTCCGAGATTGGGGTTGCACCAGGCTCAAGGCATCGCCACAATCGGTTTAGAGGTGAGTTGCGGTCATATTTTCATTGAAGTGCCGGTCTACGCTACAGGATCAAGGCGCTGATGCTGCCCGTAGTTCCAGTGAAAACCGTATACCCCCTGCGTAGGAGGAAGCATGACTCGTCTGATTATTCCCGGATTTCTCTCGGCTTTCGCCGCCGCCGCCGTTTTCACCCCTGTGACCGCGAGCGCCGGTCCTGCCGGGCTCACGATCCCAACGGCGAAAAATGCTATGGTGCAAGAGGCCGGCTGGCGCCGCCGTCAGCGCACGACAGTCGTCGATGCGCCGACCACCTCAGTTCGCACGAATGACGCGCGGACCGATGTCGATGCCCCGTTCACGTCCGTGCGTACGAGTCGCAAAGGGACCTGGGTTCGCGCGCCGTTCGTCAATCTGTTCGTGCCGAAATAGGTCTCCAAGACGACCGCATCGGACGTTCAGCAAAGGAATTTTAGAAACGCGGGAGATCTTTCTCCCGCGTTTTTCTTTGGCGTTGGTGATGTCGCCCTCTTGAGTGTGGAACACGACGTGGCGCGCGCTCGGCAGGGTACAAAGGTCGCAGTCCTAACGCTTAAAGGCTCGGCACGAGTGCTGCGAGTGTGAGGCTTGCGCCAGCGCAAATCGCCAACGTCGTGAGAATGCCGAGGCGCGCCCACAGAATGAGCACGGCGGCGAGCCCCGCGAGCAGGGCGGCTTTGACTTGGAAGCTGTTGGGGTCGGGGCTCCAGAGCCTCAGAAGTCCGTAGTCTACCGGTTCCACGGTTTTGAAAATCACATGCAGTGCAAACCATAGGCTCAGATTTAAGATCACGCCGACCACCGCTGCGGTCACGCCGCGCAGCGCGCCTGCAAGTTTCGGGTTCGTGCGTAGCCGCTCCACGTAAGGCGCGCCTGTGAAAATCCACAAGAAGCAGGGCGCGAAGGTCGCCCAGAGCGTCACCACCGCGCCGAGTAGACCATAGGCGAGCGCCGGCGAGCCCCCTTGGCGATAGGCGCCAAGAAAGCCGACAAATTCGGTGACGAGGATCAACGGGCCAGGCGTTGTCTCGGCGAGGCCGAGACCGTCCAACATTTCGGTGGCATTGAGCCAGCCATAGGTCTCGACGGCTTGCTGGGCCATATAGGCCAGCACCGCATAAGCTCCGCCAAAGGTCACTACGGCAAGCTTTGAGAAGAGCAGCGCGATGTCGGAAAAGACCGGCGGGAAGAGTGCTGCGACCACGAGAAGGGGCACGATCCAGATGGCGAGCCACAAAAGCGCAGTACGCACGGTTTGCGCCGGTGAGACCGGTTCCGTTTCAAGCGAGGCGGACTCCATATCCGGCACGCTTTGTGGTGCGAAGCGGGCGAGTGCATAGCCGGCCAGGGCTGCGAGCGCCACGATCAGTGGAAAGGGCACCGCAAAGAAGAAGATGGCGACAAAGGCGGTGCCGGCGATGGCCCAAGCATGCGGGCCGTGCAGGGCGCGCTTCGCTACTTTGATCAATGCATCGATGACGATGACAAGCACGGCCGCTTTGATGCCGAGAAACGCGGCCTCGACCATGGGCGCCTGGCCATACCAAGCATAGGCGATCGACAGGGCGAGAACCACGGCCGCGCCCGGGAGCACAAATAGCAGCCCAGCCATGAGCCCGCCAAGGGTCCCATGAAGCCGCCAACCCACATATGTTGCTAGTTGCATGGCCTCGGGCCCCGGCAGGAGCATGCTGAAGTTCAGCGCATGCAGGAATCTCTCATGGCCGATCCAACCGCGTATCTCGACGAGTTCGCGGTGCATGAGGGCAATCTGCCCCGCCGGTCCGCCGAAGGACGTGACACCGATTTTCGTCCAGACGGGAAAGGCCTCACGCAAAGTCGGCGCGCGCTGGGCTCCCTCTGAACCCCCTTTGGCAGTTGCCTCTCTTTGCGTCTCCATCGGGCTCTCCTACCAGGGCAGCAGGCTCCTCGCCACTGGCGATATTGGCCATGGGGCAGTTGGCGTGATACCCAGATTCGCGGAAGGTATTCGACAGATATGACAGAGGCGCAGCTGATTCAGGTGACGGTGTTTTTGGCCGCCGCCGCCATTGCCGCGCCGCTCGGACGCTTTCTTCATATCGGGGCCGTGCTGGGCTATCTCGCCGCGGGCGTCATCATCGGGCCTTTCGTTCTGGGGCCACTCTATGCCCTGGACGACGTCGAAAAGGTTCTCAAGTTCGGCGAGTTCGGCGTCGTTCTCCTGCTCTTCGTGATCGGACTTGAGTTGCGGCCCATCCGTCTATGGGCGATGCGGTCCGCCATTTTCGGGCTCGGGGCCGCGCAACTCGTTCTCACGGGTTTCGTGCTTGCAGGTATTGGCCTCGCACTTGGTTTTGTGACGGGCCGGGCGCTGTTCATTGGGCTTGCTCTGTCGCTCTCATCGACGGCCTTTGCCTTGCAGGTCTTGGAAGAGAAAGGTGAGCTCACCACCCGTCACGGGCGTCTCGCCTTTTCGGTGCTGTTGTTCCAGGACCTCGCGGCGATCCCGCTGATCGCGCTCGTGCCTCTTTTCGCGCTTGGCGGCGACGAACCGAAAATGGATTTGAGCAGCGCTGGGCTCGCGATTCTCACCATTGCCGGTGTCATTATCGTCGGGCGCTTCTTACTCAGCCGTCTCTACCAGCTTGTCGCCGCGATGGGTGTGCGTGAGGCCATGACGGCGACCGCCTTGCTGACGGTGGTTGGCGTCGCACTCCTCATGGAGGAGGTAGGGCTGTCGGCGGCGCTGGGCTCGTTCATCGCCGGCGCGCTTCTGGCCGATTCCGAATACCGCCATCAGATCGAGGCAGATATTGCGCCGTTCGAGGGCTTGCTGCTTGCCGTGTTCTTCATGGCGGTGGGCATGTCCATCGATCTCACGGTTCTGGTGGCGCAGCCGGGCGCGTTGGTCTTCATCGTCGCAACGCTCATCGTCGTGAAGTTCGCCATTCTGTTCGGGCTTGGCCGCTGGTGGGGGCTAGAAAACCCTCAAGCGCGGCGTCTGGGTATCGTGCTCAGCCAAGGCGGCGAGTTCGCCTTTGTGCTGTTTTCAGTGGGCCTTGTGGAAGGTGTGATTGGGCGCGACATCGCTTCTCTCCTGACCCTGGCGGTCACGCTGTCCATGGCGGCAACGCCGCTGCTTCTGCTCGCGGACGATATGTTCCTGCGCTCGCGGAAAATGGGAGTGCCTGACTACGAGATGCCGCCGGAGGACGAGCAGCATGTGATTATCGCGGGCTTCGGGCGCTTTGGGCAGATCGTCGCCCGCGTGTTGCGCGCGCGGCACATTCCCTTCACCGCACTCGACAAGTCCATTAGGCAAGTCGACTTCGTGAAGCGCTTTGGCGCGAAGATCTATTATGGCGATGCAGGCCGCATCGACATTCTGCGCGCGGCAGGGGCGAGCAAAGCCAATGCCTTCGTGCTCGCGATCGACGACGTGGACGCCTCTTTGCGTGTGGCTGAAATTGTGCGCGAAAACTTTCCCGACGTGCTGATTTATGCGCGCGCTCGGGACCGCATTCACGCGCACAAGCTCATGGATCTTGGCGTTAGGATCATTGAGCGCGAGACATTCTTATCGGCGCTCTCATTGACGGCGCAGCTGCTGCGCGGATTGGGTTTGAAGCCAAACGAGGCCAAGCGTCTCATCGACACGTTCAAGCGCCATGATGAGGCGCGGTTGTTTGATGAGTATAACGATTACACGGACCAAGAGAAAATGCGGGCTAACGCGCTCTCCGCTGCCGTCGAACTCGAAGATCTCTTCGCCAAGGACGTCGAGGAATTGGAGGACGGTGCCGTTAGCGATGAGCGTTGAGATGGTCGAGGATCATCCGGTTGATCTGCGCCGGGTGCGTGAAGGGGCTCATGTGGCCTGCGCCTTTTAGCGTCTTCACCTCGACATTTGGAAGCGTCTTCCCCAAGAGTTCGACGACAGCACGCGTAGGCGGCTTGGTCTTCGATCCCATGATCAGCAGCGTCGGGGCGTCTATTTCGGCGTAGTCGAGAGCAGAGCTCTTGGCATCGATGGCAATAGAGAATTCCAGCGCGACTTTCGGAATTGTCGTGGCGATGGCGTTCTTGAATCGCTCGGGCGAAATCCACCAGCGCCAGCGGCCGAGCCAATAGCTCATGAAGGCTGCCGCTGCTTTGCGGTCGTCGCCTTTGGCAACCGGATCGAGCACGGATACGCCAAGCTTCTCCACGTCTTTCCATTCGGGAAGGTCTTCCAGACGCAGCAGGTGGAAGGACACAGGCTCGATCAAAGTAAGACTTTTGACGCGTTCCTTCAGTCTCAGCGCGGCCTCCATCGCCAGCGCCGCGCCATAGGAGTGGCCGACGAGATGGATTGGGGCGCGGGTCTTGCGGGCAAGAGCGAGGAGAACCTTTACATCCGACTCGATGGAAAATGGTTTCTTGGCGGGCCAGGGGCCGGATTGTCCATAACCGATAAAGTCGGGCGCGAGTACACGCCAATCCTCGGCTAAGGTCTCCGCTAGCGGCAGCCATTCTTTGTGTGAGGCGGCCGAACAATGCCCCAGAAGGGCGCAAGGCCCTTTGCCCTCATCGAGATAAGCAATCTCGATGCCGCCGGATTTCAGATGCTTCACCACCAGCCCTCTCTAACCGTACTCGATGATTAGCGTTCCAGCCGATTCGCGTCTACGCCGCATGCTCTCATGTGGGCCCGAACCAAGTGAGCCTCTCATAATACCAGGCCTTGCGGGCCGTCATGGACAGCCCCCGCGTCGGCGCTACAGTGGGCCGTGTCACGTGCCGCATGTGCCAAGTCTGGCCAGCGGATAGCGCGCCGAGGCGACCGGCTCGACTTTTGCAGAGGGAGCGAAGATGGGCCAGGCATATGATGCAATCGTCATTGGGGCCGGACATAACGGCCTGACATGCGCCTGCTATTTGGCACGGGCGGGCTTCAAAACGCTGGTCCTCGACCAGTATCATATGGTTGGGGGTATGGCGACGACCGAGGAAGTTACCCTTCCTGGGTTTCGGTCAGATTTGCATGCTTTCGGGTTTCAGTTTGCCAACCTCTCACCCGTCCCAGCCGAACTGGGGCTTGCGGAGTTCGGGCTTGAGTTGATCAGGCCAGAGATCAACCACTCGCAAGTGTTTCCCGATGGCCGGATCATCTCCCTTTACCGCAATGTTGACGACACAATTGCCAGTATTGGCCGCTACTCAAAGAAGGACGCCGAGACATGGCGGGCCTTGCGGGCGAGTTCGTGGCGAACAAGGCCTCGATCGCGGCGTGGATGAACTCGCCGCCGCAATCACTTTTGATCGAGACTCAGCAGACCGTGCGGGCGCCAAATGGGATGGATGCCTATCGGACCTCCCTGCAGAGCCTCCGCTCCTGGGCAAATGAGCATTTCGAATGCGAAGAGACGCGGATTTTCATTGGCGCCTGGGCGGCTCATGTGGGCCTTGGCCCGGATGATGTCGGCGGTGGCCATATGGCCTTGCTTTTTGCCTCGCTCATCCAGGATGTGGGTAGCCGCGCGGTGAAAGGGGGAATGCACCATTTGCCGCTCGCGCTCAGCGCCTATTTACGATCTCGGGGCGGCGAAGTTCGGACAGGTGCACATGTCTCGAACATCACGGTGCGAGGCGGACGGGCCGTGGGCGTGCGGCTTGAGAGTGGCGAGGACATCGAGGTTGGCAATGCGGGCGTGATCGCCTGCAACGCCGATCCTTACCAGCTCATCGTCGATTTCCTGGGCGAGGACATTGTTGGCGCCGATCTCGTTGCAAAGATGCAGCGCTACGAGTGGGGCGATTCCTACATGACGATGTATTGCGCACTCGATGCCCCTGTGACCTACAAGGCGGGCCCACAGGCGCAAGCCAGTCCCTACGTGCACGCCTGCGACCCGTCGCTCGCATATTTCGCCAGCCTCTACGCCGAATGCCGGAGCGGACAGTTGCCCGCCTTTCCGTTCGTCCTCATGTGCAACGACTCTGTAATCGATCCGAGCCGGGCGCCTGCGGGCAAAGCTGTGATGAAGATGATCGTGCACAACGTGCCTTATGAAATTCGCGGCGATGCGACCGGCAAGATCGGCAGACGAGATTGGGAGAGCGTCAAAGAGCCGTATGCTGACTATCTGATCGACTTTTTGACCGAGACTTATGCGCCGAGTTTGAAGGGCAGCATCTTAAAGCGCGTGGTGCACTCACCTCTCGACATGGAAAGGCGTATGATGAGCGCGGTTCGCGGGACCGCCACCCACGGCGCCTTTCTGCCATATCAGAGCGGAGCACAGCGGCCGCTGCCGGAACTGGCACACTATCGCGCGCCGGTGCCAAATGTTTATCTATGCGGGTCAGGCAGCCACCCCGGGGGCGGCATCTCAATGGCCCCGGGGCACAATGCAGCCAAAACAATCTTGAGCGATCTGTCCGCGTGAGGCGCTAGAGCGCGGGTTCCGGTTCGGCTTCCGCGGCAGCGTTCTGCACTGCCTTTTGCACTTTTTCGAAGGCGCGCACCTCGATCTGACGAATGCGCTCGCGGCTGACACCGAACTCGCCTGAGAGCTGCTCCAATGTGAGCGGGTCTTCGGACAGACGGCGCGCCTCGAAGACGCGGCGCTCACGTTCGTTCAGTTTCTCCAGCGCATCGTGCAACATGCCACGGCGCTGCTCCTGCTCCTCGGATTCGGCGAGTGCAGTCTCCTGATCGACGGCGGTATCGTCCACCAGCCAATCCATCCATTCGCCGCTCTCCGCATCGTTTCGCACAGGGGCGTTGAGGGAGGAGTCGCCTGCAAGCCGCCGGTTCATGGAGATGACGTCGTCTTCGTTAACGCCGAGCCGCGTTGCGATGTACTTCACGTGATCGGGACGAAGGTCGCCGTCCTCAAGCGCCTTCAGCTGTCCCTTGATCTTGCGCAGGTTGAAGAAGAGCTTCTTTTGGGCCGCTGTGGTGCCCATCTTCACCAAGCTCCAAGACCGCAGGATGTATTCTTGGATCGCCGCGCGAATCCACCACATGGCATAGGTTGCCAGGCGGAAGCCCTTTTCCGGATCGAAGCGCTTCACGGCCTGCATCAGGCCGACATTGCCTTCGGAGATCACTTCGCCGATGGGGAGGCCATAGCCGCGATAACCCATCGCGATACGGGCGACGAGCCGCAAATGGGATGTCACCAGCTCATGGGCCGCGTCGCGGTCGCCATGCTCGCGCCAATTCTTGGCAAGCATGTACTCCTGCTGTGGCTCCAGCATCGGAAATTGCCTGATCTCTTCAAGATAGCGCGTCAGTCCGCCATGAGCGCCGACACTCGGTAAACTTCTGGAGGCCATGGAATCCGTCTCCCGCAAGTCTTATCGGAAGCCCTTGCGTTTTTTCTATTCAACCCGCCCCCCGGCGATTTCGTCCATAGGAAATTCGGGGGAGCCTTGATTGGATGCGTGATATCACAATTGCTTAAATTTACCCACTATCCGGGCGAGTTGGGCCGGCAATGGGCTATTAAATTTCAGCAATGTTCCGTTCACGGGGTGCACGAAAGCCAGATGCGCGGCGTGCAGCGCTTGTCGGTCGAGGTCTTGCAGCGCCTCGTTGAGGTCGGCGGGCAGTGTGCGGGCTTTTGATTTGAACCCCGACCCGTAGAGCTGATCGCCGATCAGCGGATGACCAAAATGGGCCATGTGCACGCGCACTTGATGGGTGCGTCCGGTCTCCAGCGTGCATTCGATTAACGAGGCGACGGGCGCACTCCTAACGTTAGCCCCGCCATCGCTTGCGCCATAGGTCTCCCCAACGCGCCAACGCGTTGCGGCATGCCGGCCTTTACCTTCCGGCAGCACCGCCATTTTGGTGCGGATCGTGGGGTGGCGGCCAATGGCGGCTTCGATGCGCCCTTTGGGCCGTGATGGTCCGCCCCAAACAAGAGCGAGATAGCCGCGCGCCATCTGACCGGTGCGACCATGATCGGCGAATTGATCGGCGAGAGAGCGGTGCGCCTGGTCGGTCTTGGCGACGACTATGAGCCCGCTGGTGTCCTTGTCCAGACGATGGACGATGCCGGGCCGTGCCACACCCCCAATCCCCGAGAGGCTATCGCCGCAATGGGCGATCAGCGCGTTGACCAGTGTTCCATCGGGCTGGCCGGCGCCTGGATGCACCACAAGCCCGGCAGGCTTGTCGATGACGATCAGGGCATCGTCCTCGTACACGATGTCGAGCGGGATGGCTTCAGCGGCAAGCTGAGGGTCTTTAGGCGGCGGGATCTGAAGCGTGAAACAATCCCCTGGTTTGACCCGATATTTGACGTCCTCTATGGTCTCGCCGCCTTTGGGGTCGTCCTTGAGGCCGCCTTTCAAACGCACGTCGCCTGCGCGGATCAGCGCTTGCACACGCGTGCGGCTAAAGGTCGGTAGAGCCTCACTGAGGAAGCGATCGAGCCGCTGGCCGGTGTGGTGTTCTTCTGCATGGGCGCTAAAGTGGCCAGCATCGCTATCGGGCTCGATTTGAGGCTCGATTTTGGACTCAGGTTGGGACTTGGCCTCTTGCGCTTGTGTCTCGGTCATTTTCGATTGCGGCATAATCGGAGTCTGTCACACGATGACAACGACGGTCGACCCTCAGAACTCACCTTTGCCGGGGACGGTGTTTACACCGCGTCAGGTCCGGCTGCTCAAAATCACGGTGGTGGTTTTGGGTCTTCTGCTGCTTGCCGCACTCGTGGCGGTCATTGCAGGAATGATCCATCAGGCTTCAAAGATGACGGAGAAGAAGGCAGCGTCTGCGAGGCCGGCGATGGCTGCCTCTCCGGGCGGCGCGGTTCTCCTGGCGCCATTCGTGTTGCCGGAGGGGGCTGTGGTCTCATCCATGGCGCTCGATGGGGAGCGGCTGGCGCTGCACCTCACGACGCCCGAAGGCTCCGAGATTGCCATTATCGACGTCACCACGGGCAATGTCCGCTCCCGGGTCAAGATCGGGGCAAGGTAAGCTCCACACAACACCTAAGCTCCGCGCAGCATGGCGCCATCGTGCGATAGGCCTTGATCGCGAGGAGGGCGGCACTTATAGCTTTTCGTTCGCGCTGGCCCCGTTCGTCTAGAGGCCTAGGACGCCGGCCTCTCACGCCGGAAACAGGGGTTCGATTCCCCTACGGGGCGCCATATTTTCACAATATTTTCAATGACTTGGTGAATTGTTTGGTTGGGCCATGCTGGGCTGGAACAAACAATGGAGCAAATATAGTCGGCGGCTCCGGAGCCTAGGAGGACACGCCGGGCGAGAGCTCGGGTCTGGGGCAGGCCCCCGCCCCCGCTACTGGCCGGGCCAAATGGGGCTCGGCGGCTGCCCCCAGGGCCAGGGGAGAGGGAGCGCGGCTGGACCCAATCAGCCGCCTGCCGGAAAGAAGAGGCGGCGCCTTGGACTAGCAAGATGCCCAGCTTTCTGAGATCCTATATTCTTGCGGGGGGAGCCAAAGAGGGAGGCTCCCATGATTTCACGCCGGTTTCCGGCTCCTTGGCGTGTCGAGCAGACACCGGGCGGCTTCAAGGTCCTGGACGCGAACGGTCAGGCTCTCGTCTACGTCTACGCGCGCGAGACATCCAACGAGGCGCACATCGCTGGCGTGCTCACCTTTGACGAAGTGCGGCGCATCGCTTTGAATGTTGCTAAGCTGCCAGCATTGCTAGCTATCGCAAGGAGGCTCGAATGAAACTTGCGTTATTGGGTTCGACAATCTTGCTCGCAACCTCCACCAGCCTGAGGGCGGAGCAGCTAGGCGACGCCCAGGAAGGATTCGTATTCGCCAAAGAGGTTTGCGCTAATTGTCATGCGATTGTCTCTAATGAAACCTCTCCTGTGCCTGAGGCCCCAGCGTTTGATGAAATTGCCAATGAGCCGGGGATGTTTGCAGAATCTCTAATTGAGCGGATACAGGCCAATCATCCCACGATGCCAAACATCCCACTTGAGCGGGAGGAACTGATTGACGTGACGACCTATATCCTGACTTACAAGGACAAAGAACCGGCCAACAGTCAGTAGTGTGAAAACGGGTCTTGTACCTCGAACGAGGCGCGGCGTATTGCTGTGAACGTTGCCAAGTTGCCGGAACTGTTGAGAGCCACCTCAGAATAGCCAAACAGTGTTGTCATTCTCCGCGTCGTGTGTAGGCGAGCGAGGAGGAGCATCGGCATGCTCAATCAGACGGGATGGATACTCGGGATACTTTCTCTAGTCGCGGTCTTCCTTGGCGGAATAGGTTGGGCCGCTTTTAAGTACCCGGCTTTGTACAAGACGAGGATGGAGCCCGCCGCGTTGCCGTCCTGCTTCTTTACGGCGGTAATTTTATTGATCACCAGCATATCTGCACTGCTGACTGAAACCTCCAGCCACGTTCTACGAGCGAACGGCGTTGTCGAAAATTTCTCAAACGTCAGCGCTGCACGAGTCGCCGGAGATGCAAATTTGATCCGGGAACTGGTCGTCGTGCAGGCAGGCGGCCTTGTGCTGATTGGCGTGTACGCATTGTTTGTCTACACGCTGAGCAGCATCTTGCGGTACAAAGACAAAACTTATGCCGCTTAGCCGCTTTGGGGCGCGCACTTGAAGCGCGTTTTCAAGGTGTTGGACGCATCCGGCCCAAGCTTTGGCCTACGTCTACGCTCGAGAGACGAAAGCCGAAACGGATATAGCCAAGGTGCTGACCTTTGACGAGGCGCGGCGCATTGCGGTGAATGTGGCGAAGCTGCCGGAATTACTGACAATCAAAACGTAGACGCGGATTTGTCACAGGCCAGGGCCATGCGCAACGACTAGGCCTTTGCTCAGGAGTGCGGACAGCTAAGAGCGAGCAGATCGCTTCCTTGCAGGCTTCTGAACCTCCGCCAGTTGCCCGGCAATTTTTTGCAAAGCCGTCTGCATGCTCTCCATTTGCACAGCAAAGGCTTTCAAGGTCTTTTGCAAGTCCTGCATTTGTGCCGCAGGAGGCTGGAAAACCTTCTGCCACTCTTTCATTTGTGCGGCAGAGGGTTGGAAAGCCATTTGCCACTCTTTCATTTGTGCAGCAGAGGGTTGGAAAGCCTTTTGCAAGCTCTCCATTTGCGCAGCAAAGGTGTTCAACGTGTTCTGCAACTCCTTCATTTGCGCGGCAGAGGGTTGGAAAGCCTTCTGCCACTCCGCCATTTGCGTGGCAGAGGTTTGGGAAGCCTTCTGCCACTCCGCCATTTGCGCAGCGAAGGGTTGGAAAGCCTTCTGCCACTCCTCCATGGGTTGGGAAGCTTTCTGCCACTCTGTCATTTGCGCGGCGAAGGGGTAGAAAGCCTTCTGCCACTCTGTCATTTGCGCGGCGAACGACTGGAAAGCCTTCTGCCACTCCATTAGCACGGCGAAGGGCTGAACCGCTTGCTTCTGCAAGTCCGCGAACTGCGATAGTGGATAATTTGGTCTGTCAGTCATTAGCTTGCGCCTCGGAGTTAGGAAGTGGCCGACACAGTAGATCTGACTTTCAAACACCTCTGAAGGTAACTAGCAAGTGGTTCAGGGACGTTCCTATGACATCATCCCGCCGGGTTCCCACGAGAGAGAGCCTAGCGCCCAGAACCTTGGCGCATGACCGCAGGCTGCTATGCTTGGGTTAAGGGGGTGAGCCAATGAGCACATCGCAGCGAGTTAGTCGTGGCTTTCATCGGCTCGGGGTATTTTTGGCCGCGATCCCGCTGTTCTTGTGCGGTGCCTTCACGATAAACATCGCCGCTAAGGAACTTCGCAATTATCGAGAGCTGGCGTGTGCAAATGAATATCTAGGCAGCCCTCAGCTAAGGGGGACAGGTAGGGCTGTCTGACGTCAGCGCCCATGGAACTAGCGGCCCAG
Source organism: uncultured Alphaproteobacteria bacterium (assembly GCA_942491645.1). Taxonomy (GTDB): domain Bacteria; phylum Pseudomonadota; class Alphaproteobacteria; order Rhizobiales; family Methyloligellaceae; genus Methyloceanibacter. Next base: position 140,984 of record CALOBK010000010.1, read on the forward strand.
GGCTATCTCAACGAGCTTGGGAAGCCCTACGCAGCCAAGTCTGTGGCGAGCATGTTGCACAGTACCAGCTAACCTGTGAGATGGGCTACGTTATCGTATACCTCGGCGCTGGGTGCCGCCGTGAGAAAACTCGCTAGGTCTCCCCAGATCGCCTGAACTTGCTCGCTGGCAGCTTCGGCCGCCTCTTGGCTCTCGTAGATCGCCATCCCGACGCCGTGTCCGTCAGAGCGCCAAGCGCTGTAGATGTCTACAACCCCGGCTATGGACTTGATCTGTCTTTTGATTTCTTCAAGTTTTGATTCCATTTCGTCCAGTCGGGCTGGATCACAATGGTATGTCGTAACTCGTGCATACATAAGCTTCGTCTCCGTTATCTCGCTCGTTCACCGTTTCATGCGGTACGCTGATCCAAAATCACAATAGCCGGCAAGGTTAGCATCGACCGCTTGATCCGACCCATCAAAGCACGGCCACTGGTTGCCATCGACAAAACCCAAAGGTTTAGTACAAAGCTCTGATATAAAGGCGCTTTTCTCATTTAACTCCCCCTGCATGGATTCGCTCTGGTTCATCCGCACAAAAAGGGGGTTTTCAGAGCGAATAGGGGTCCTAGAAGAGCGACGAGCTTTTAGCCACCCACACTGGTAAACTGGTAGTGTTTCCGGTGCGAGAGGCGCTGAAAATGCCTTTTGCTTCTCAAGGGTGCACTTAATCCCGATCTCATCCTGCTCGATGCAATGATGTCGGATATGGATGGATACGAGGTCTGCCGCAGGCTCAAGGCCCGCTTAGACTTGCGGGCATCATGAGAGATAGAAGATTCTGTGCGAGGTGGAACTTTTGATGGTTGGTAGCAAGGCTGAAGGGCTTGATGCCCGCCCTCCACTGACTGGCCCAGGCGGCCTATTAGGCGGACTCGTCTTGCTCTTGATCGTCTGTTTCGGGCTGACGTGGTACCTCGTCACGAATATCACTTACTATGGCGAAAGCATCCAACGACAATCGATGATTGCTCTTGCGTCGGCGGCTGCGGCGTCCCTCAGTACAGAGTCGCTGAAAAGCCTTACAGGGAGCAGCGAGGACAATAACAGTGCGGCGTTTCTGAATGTGCGAGAACGGTTAAAGCGCGTTCGGGCAGCTATTCAAGATTGCCGCTTTTCCTACCTAACGTCCGTCCGAAACAGTGACGTTATTTTTCTCGCCGATGCTGAGCCGATGGACTCGCCCGATTACTCGCCGCCGGGCCAGGTCTACGACGAAGCCTCAGACGTATTGCGCGGTGTTTTCTCAACCAGGGAGCCAACCATTGACGGGCCTTACACCGATCGGTGGGGGACCTGGATCTCTGGGCTCGCACCGATCATGGATCCGGACTCTGGAAAGTTGATTGCCGTCTTGGGCTTCGACATAAGTGCCAAAGATTGGGAAGCGATGATCGGGCGGTTCCGCTGGGCCGCGTTCACTATTAGCGGACTCGTCAGCCTGGCAGTCATGCTGTTGGGACTGTTCGGCTTGACGCAATACCGACGTGCCACTGAAAGGAGAAAATCACAGTTCGAACTAATGGCCGCGAAAAAAAAGGCGGAAAAAGCTAGTGAGGCCAAAAGTGTCTTTGTCGCCAATATGAGTCATGAAATCCGCACGCCGATGAACGCGATCATCGGCCTTTCACAGCTCGCACTAAAGACTAAGCTCACGCCTCGGCAGCGGGACTTCGTGGCTAAGATCAAGAACTCTGGGGAGAATCTGCTCGGTATCATCAATGATGTTCTCGACTTCTCCAAGGTAGAGGCCGGGAGGCTCGAGGTTGAGACTGTCGACTTTGATCTCGACAGGGTGCTGGAGAATGTCGGCAATCTGAGTTCTGAGAAGGCGGCAACGAAGGGATTGGAGCTGATTTTGGACATCGATCCCTCGGTGTCCAAGCACCTCAGAGGCGATCCGCTGCGGCTTGGGCAGATCCTGATTAACTTCTGCAACAATGCAGTGAAGTTTACCGAGACGGGGGAGGTGGTAGTCAGGGCGGAGGTTCTGGAGGACTGTGCAGATAAGCAGCTCATTGCCTTTTCAGTCAGGGATACCGGCATCGGTATGACCGAAGAGCAAATGGGACGTTTGTTTCAGGCCTTCGAGCAGGCGGACACATCGACCACCCGTAGATATGGCGGCACGGGACTTGGGCTGGCGATCTCCAAACGGTTAGCAGAGCTTATGGGTGGCGATGTCGATGTCGAGAGCGAGCTCGGTAAAGGCAGCACCTTCCGGTTTGCGGTGCGTCTCGGCAAGGCTGCGGCAGCGCCCCGGCGGCGCGTCCTGCAATCCGACCTGCGCGGTCATCGCGTCTTGGTCATAGATGACAATTCACACGCGAGAAGCGTGCTCGCTGTTATGCTCGGGATTATGGGTTTCGAAGTCGACGAGGCCCCATCCGGTGAAGAAGCCATCGAGATGGTGAAGCAGCTTACCAATAGTGGAGGATTCTACGATATTGCCTTCATCGACTGGCAGATGCCCGGGCTCGACGGTGTCGAGACGGGGAAGCGCATTCTCGCGTCCAATTCGGACAAGCCACCGCACGTGGTCATGGTCACGGCCTATGGTCGCGAAGACGTGCTGAAACAGGCCGAGCAGAACGGCTTTGACAATGTCCTGATCAAGCCGGTGACATCCTCGTTACTGTTCGACACCACAGCTGACGTGCTTGGTGCCGATGTTGAAACAGCAGAAACAGGACGGGCTACCTCTTCCTTTGATGTGGACCGAATTCGAGGTGCACGCGTGTTGTTGGTCGAGGACAACGAGATCAATCAAGAAGTCGCAATCGGGCTGCTTGAGGATATCGAGCTTTTTGTGGATTTGGCTGAGAATGGCGCCGAGGCCGTGCGGATTGTTCGTGAGAACGATTACGACGCCGTTCTGATGGATATGCAGATGCCGGTCATGGACGGCATCAAGGCAACGCAAGCCATCAGGTCTGAATCAGGGTTCCAGGATCTGCCCATCATAGCGATGACAGCCAACGCCATGGCCGCGGATCGGGAAAGGTGTCTCAAGGCCGGTATGAACGACCATATCGCCAAGCCGATCGATCCCGATCAACTTATTGGCACACTGCTGCACTGGATTAAGCGTCCTGACGGTGACGGTGACGGTGCCGTGCCGGAGAAGCAAGCTCGTAGAAGTGCGGCGGCTGTGGACAAAGCGCCGATTGAGATTGCTGAGGTTGATGTGACGTCGGCGCTGAAGCGGACGGGCGGGAATCGCAAGCGCTACGAGACCCTTTTGCATCGGTTCGTACAAAAGCAGGAAAACGCAGTTGAGACTATGCGTGAGTCCTTGTCCTCGGCGGATGCGGCGACAGCGGAGCGCATGGCGCATTCCTTGAAGGGGGCGGCTGGTACGTTGGGAGCCATGGCGGTTTCGGAAGCGGCCGCAAAGGCAGAGGCGGCAATCCGGACCGGCCAGGGGATCGATCCCGCCCTGCTAATCCTCTCTGATGTCCTAGAGAATGCAGTCAGGGCCATTCGAGCAGCTCTCTCGGAGGGAGAGCCCGTAACTAGAGGCGGTGCTGCTTCCACCGATCCAGAAGCAGTGACTGAATCATTGACGCGGCTAAAGCACCTCCTTGAAAGCGATGATGGCGAGGCCGCTGATTTCATCATAGAAGAACGGCCTGCTCTGTCTGGAGTTCTGACGGATATGGAGATTGAGAATCTCAACGAGCTGGTGGCAGATTTCAACTTCGATGCGGCCTTGAAATGTCTGTCCGGCATTAACGTTCGTCTGCAGTCAGACCCCCATAACAAGTGACAGCGAGTAGGGGTCCTAGAGGAGCAACGAGCTTTCAGCCACCCACACTGGTAGTGGCTCTGGTGCGTGAGTCGCTGAAAATTCCTTTTGCTTCTCAAGGGTGCATTTAATCCCGCACCTTGGCGCAAGCCCTTGTCCTATTGCGAAAGTGACACAACTCCCGGGTCCCGGGCCCACCACAATTTCAGGGAGTTAGATTAAAGTTGTCATGCAACTACCTAACTGGGGCTACATGGGGGCTACAGCAAAAAGGATAGGCGCATTGCAATTCCCCCCCTCTCTTTTCCCTCTTGACCTCAAACCCTTTAAGGCCGTCTGCATGGCTCCTGGCCCCTTCTAGGGGCCTTTAAGCGCCACCAGAAGCGCGCGCACCCGTAGCTCAACGGATAGAGCACCAGACTTCGAATCTGGGGGTTGCAGGTTCGAGCCCTGCCGGGTGCACCAATTTTTCCAATAGGTTAGATCGTCTTTACCTCAGCCGTTGGGCCTCTCAGGTAATGCTATAGGCAATGCAAGGCTCGTTATTGGAGGGCGCGGGTCCAAAGCGCCGCGGAGGAGTTACGCTCCCTCTCGGCGGAGTTGGCCCGCCTATCGCTCCTAAAAATCCAGCACCCTTCGCAGGCCCGTTCAGGTCTTTCTGACAATGCCGCTTAGGGGCCTGGTTGGTGTTGCGCTGACTTGATATTCGGCAAGGCTCCCCCTTTGGGTAGTTACTAACTACTCCCCTACCACTGGTATGCTTGATAGCTTTCGAGGGGAGGTTCTGCAGCGTAGTAGGGCTGGATTCTTCCCGTCTGATGGGGGGGCGACGACGCGAATGCGCATTTTTAGCCGATCAGCTCTTCAGATTTTGCTCGCTGTGCTGTTGTTCTTAGGAGGCGGGGCCATCGAACAAGCTATCGCACAGTCCAATGGCGCGGCCGCCTCAGCCCAAGGAGGCCCGTCCCTGGACCAACTTTTCGATGAGGCAGTCGGTAAGGCCGATGCGGCGGACGAGTTCGATGCGCTCGTTTGGCCGCCGCGCGGTCGCATTACGCTCTCGCAGCCGTTCGTGGACGCCTATGTCGAATTCAATAAGCGCCTCTGGACCAAGCACGGCGTCGCCTATTTGTTCACGCCCACGATCATGATGCAGAGGGGTTCGCAGGGCGGCAGTCAGGACTTCACGGCCAACGAACAGCAAATGACCCTTTTCGCTTGGCGGCTTCTCAACAAGACGCGCATCGGAACGGGCTATTTCGTCTTCAGCAATCAGCACCTCAGCCAATTGGACAAGACGAGCGGCGTCGACTTCTCGAAGTCTCTGGGCGTCAACTATTTCACGTCCGACTCACCGGCCAACACCGAGATCATCAAAGGCCTGCTGTGGCAGCATGAGTTGCCGGGTGAGTTTCTGACCCAGGTTGTCGGTCACGAAGAAATCAGCGGTATTGACAATGGCTGTCGGTATGCCTGCGATGACACACAGAGCTTCTTCTCGACACCCTTGTCGAGCAACCCGACACGCACGCTGCCGAGTCAGGGGGCCATGGTGTCAGCTGACGTGAAGCTAGCCGAGGGTGTCATCGTCGAGACAGGCGTTTCGGATGCGTCCGGTGACGGCAATCTCAATTTCAGCCGCGTTTTCGACAAAGGCCGGCTTGCATATGCCAGCGCCCTCAAATTCGAAAACCCGTTCAAACCCTCTGGGTGAGGGTGTGTACAAGTTCACTTACTACCACGCGTCAGCGAGGCACCTCCGCGTTCCAGAGAGCCTCACAAGGTCTTTCGATCCAGGTTGATCAGGATTTCGGGGATCTCGGCGTCTTCGCCAAATACATCAGGGTCTTTGAGCGAAAGGGCTCCATCCAACAGTTTGCATCGGGAGGGCTCGTTTGGACGAATCCCTTCGGACACGACGAAGATTGGCTTGCTGTCGGGTTTGGCTGGGTGGACCCAACGGCACCCAATACGAACGACGAGTATGTCGCCGAGACCTTCTATCGGCTGCAATTGACGCCGTTCATTCAGGTGACGCCTGCCGCCATGCTGGTCATGAACCCTTCCAAGAACCCCGACAGCAACACTGAGGGCGTCTTCACTCTGCGGGCGAGGGCCGTGTTCTAGCGGCCGGGGCGGCAAATGTCTCTGCTGGGACCTTCTTGCTCTTTTCTACCCGCAGACATGAGCGCGCTACCAGGACACGATGCTACGTGTCATGAGTAAAATTTTCAGCATGGGTATGGGTAATCAGCTTGGCGTTCAGGGTCACTGGCGGAGGTTTCGGAGGCCCGCTTTTTCGAGCCCTTCAAGTACGTGCTCCATGGCGTGTCGATGGGGTATATAGCAAGACAGATACCGCTCAGGTGCATTGGCAAAATCTGGATTGAGTGTGTGCACCCATAGCAATTCCTGACTGGCTGGTTTGATCAACCCTAATTGCGGCGTTGTCAGAGCAAAATTCTAAATACTTGGAGCGGCCATCGAACCGCTCAGATCGACCCGAAAAAACGCAGGAAAATCAATGGCCGCGAAATCCGGTTCTGACGTTTTGGCAAAGTACGAATTTGCTCTGACAATACTCGTCGGCACACTTACGCCGCTTCTTGCATTTTGGGGTCAGTCCAAAGTGCCGTCGGAGGCTTCAGAAATTGCAGTGCGCATCTATGGCTGCGATCGTGATACGACGTAACCCTTGGCCTCTAGGCAGACTCGGCCCGCTCTGAGATATCTGTCATGGATTTCATTGAGAGCTATGACGTCAGCGCTCCCCTGGGCTGAGGCAATCCCACCCGGAGCCGGGTAACGCCGGTCTTCCGTCGGACGAGTATCGGCACCTGCACCTGCTATCCAGGCTCGCGCGGACGCATGCAGATAGGCCGGGTCAAACCCACTCTGAGCGACGGCCCACTCATGACAGGCCGTTCGATCCTCGTATTCCTGTTCCGGTGTTGCCCCGTCCTTGTAGGCGAGAAATGCCTGACGGGTAGGGGCGGATTGTGCGCAGACGTCGGTTATGGCTGTTGCAGCCATTATTACGATAACGGTGCCACACAGGAATTGCCTCAATCCATTCATGTGCTTTCTCTCCAAAACACGGTCCTCTGATAACTCAGCACGACGCCCCCATTTGAGTCAAAATTCGACAACTGCGAAAAGCCGGCATCATACCATTCGGCCACTCGATCTGCTCAGAGTTGTTGAATTTTCTGCTCCTTACAGGCGCAACAATGCTCAGCAGCTCTCGATCGCGCCCCTAACTGACGAAATCAAGGACTATTGGCCGTCGCCGATCTCTTACTTTAAAATAGCAGTCATGCTCCAGCCTGAACGAACCCTGGAGCAACGACTTTCGCTGGGCCTTGGCCCGATGTTCTGCTTGGTGCCGCGCCGCTTGACGTGAATGAGGCTCATCGAAGATTTGCACCGTGGTGCCGGGGTCGTAAATTTGATAACGGATGCCCGCTGTATCACGTTCAAACTAAATGGGCTCGCCGTACGCAGCCTGTGTCCAAGGAGCTTGCGGCTGTGGATCTGAAACACTGGTTTTCTTGTGCAGGTATTACGACGGCCCTGTTTATCGCGGGCGCAGGTTGGGGCTTCGCCTTCGACAAGGCGAAGCTCGATACTTTTCTCACGACTAATACCTGCAAGTACTGTGATCTCACTGGAGCCGACCTGAGCGGGCGGGACATGCGCGGGGCGGATCTGGAAAATGCACGGCTGGGCGAGGCTAACCTGAGCGGATCGAACCTGTCTGAGCTGGAGATGGAAAAGCGCACTCAGCCGGCAAATCTGGAAAGCGCCAACCTGCGCGGCGCCAACCTCTCTGACGCTAACCTGGCGAAGGCCGCCGCGGCGCGTGCATATCTGCGCGAAGCCGACCTCACCGGTGCCAACCTTTCCGGGGCCAATTTGTCAGATGCCAACCTGCAGGACGCGAACCTGACGAACGCTATGCTTGATGGCGCACGACTCGAAGACGCGAAGTTCTGCAGGACCGTTATGCCCGACGGTTCGACGAACGACTCGGGCTGTTGAGTGCCACAGCACGCCGCCTGATGACCCGCGGCATCCTGATCTCCCATTGCCGCCTTCGATGGGAACCCCGAATCCGCCGCTAGCCGAGAATATGCAGAGGATGTACGTTAGGTAGAAAGAGATCACTGGGGCCCATTGTGCAAATGAAACGGATGCAGAGAGCGGAGACAGATCCGTTCGTGATGACGTTGAAATCGATTGATAGGAGCATGCGTACGTTACCGTACAGTAGAGAGTTGACAGGCCTCCAGCGGCGCACGGCCTTTCGGCGTTTTCTCTATTAGCGTCTCGGGTTCGCTGCCGTGATGTAATGCATCACGCCGCTTAATTTGTTCTACGCTGCGGTCGCCCCAAGTCAAAGAGCCTCTTCGCCATGTAAAGCAACGATCAAGCTACCTGTTTCTGCGCCAACACACCCCCTGGCTTCGCATCTTCCGCCCGGCGTTCCCCGTCTTGCCGCATCGGTTGCCTTGGATCGTCTTGTCGGGCTTTTCGCAACGACGCGCTTTGCTATCTGCAGTCATGGCATCTTTGCCCTGTTGTGTTCACCGACCGCATGGTTGCGTGACATGCGGTCTATAGCGTCGGTAAGGCCGGCCGCTCGGGGCAAGCTGCGTTGAGCATTTGTTCGGTATCTCCAAGAATCATGTCGGCGCACTAGGGGATAACGGCATGACGTCAAACTAGGCTACATGGGAGCCGCATGACGCCTTCCGCCCATCAGTCGCAGCCAATGGCGGACAAGCCAAATATCTCCTGCTTGCCGATTACACCGCGCAAGGTGTGGTGGCCCAAAGATATCATCGACTCCGGCACGCTTTCGCTAAATACGGACGAAATCAGAATCTGCTGATTTAGTGTCTTTGAAAGGCTTTCAATGCGGGCCGTCTCGTTTACCGCAGAGCCGACAACGGTGAAATCCAACCGCTTGGTCGTCCCTATGTTTCCATAGGTGAGATCGCCGCGGTGTAGGCCGATGGCAAAATCCAGCAACCTGGCGCCATCGCCTGCACGCTCCTTGTTGACCTTCTCAAATTGCTGCGACGCCTCAACTGCAGCAGCCAGGGCACGTGCGCAGGCTTCAGGCTCCTTCTGGTCGGGATCGTCTATGGAAAATATCGCGAGCACGGAATCGCCAATGAACTTCAACACCTCGCCGCCATGGTTGAGCACGGCCCCTGCCACGCTATCAAAATAGCGGTTGAGCAAAGACAAGTAGTCCTCGCGCGACATTGACGCAGCGAGCGACGTAGAATCACGCAAGTCAGTGATCCAAATTGCGGCATGGATATCTTCTCCGTCGCCGCGCTTTACCAGACCGTCCATAACCCGCTGGCCGGCCCCCGCTCCCAAATAGGTGCGCAACAAGGTCGAGGACGACAACCGCAGGGCATGCGATTCGAACAGGCGGGCCAGTATCGGCAATATTTCATAGATCTGGCCCAACTCCTCCGTAGAGAAGCCACCAGGTTGATCTGACACCAATGTGAGGATGTTGAGTTGCCCATCCGAGAATCTCAGCGGGATGGCCACGTAGTCCGTGGCACCCTTGGCGACGAGGTCCTCTAGGATAGGAAAATCCAGCTGTGCGTCGGGCCCTTCTAGCCGCCGCCGCACCCCGCCTTGGCCTTCGATCACCAATGCAAAAGGGCTGTTGCGGTATTGATCGCTTTGCAAGTTCTCGTGGGGAACCTCAAATACGGTGACGTTGCCGTCGCCACGTTGCCACGTGTAGGTCAACGCGAATAGCAATGGGTTCAGGGTACGTACGACGAGGCGAAGCCGCCACAATGGGAAGCCGGTCGCGACTAGGGTGTCTGAGATTCGCGCCACCAAGTCTTGAGACGACTTCGACATCCAGGCATCTTGCACCAGCCAGTTCACCAGCGGATTTTCTTTGGCATCGGTCTGGTTGTGCGGCTGTTCTACTAAATGCGTGTCGTCCGCGTACCACCCATCGAGAGCCTGCCAATCGAAAGCGACATACTCTTTGACGATGGACGACTCGTCATACGGATCCTCGTAGCTCCCTGCAGCGTTCTCCGCCAATTGCGAGTCAACCTGTATCGTCCAGTAGGACGCGTTTCCCTTGAAAGGGCAATGCGTGCGTTGATCGCTTTTGGTCAACAGATCCATGCGAACATCTTCACGCGGAAAATAAAACACCGAGGCCAATCGGGTCTCGTGCATCACTAACACCTTGTTGCTGTCAGCAATGGTTTCGTTCTGGAACACAGCACGGATCCGACGTGGTTCGACGTCAACTGAGAGCCGGTAGCCATCTCGGCCTTGAGCGGGTGGAACTTCAACGTCGACTTCCTGCATTTTTCTGCCTCAACCGCCGCGACGTAAAAAAACGGAACCGTTCTGCCGCCCAGGCCGAGTGGCGTCAGCTGGCGGCGTGAACGCCTCAGACCAGCACCCTTCGCAGGCGCGGTCAGATTTGTCTGTAAATACCAGGAACTCTGCCGAGTAGCTTTCTCGAACCGATGTTGTTGGGATTAATCCTCAGATCGGAATAGCATTGGAAAATAGCTGTTCACCCCATGGATAGAGGGGGCGATTGAAGTCGGATACAGTGTGAATGGCCTTGCCTTTGCGCTTTTTCCATTTCTTACCGTAGGTCTCTGGTGGGAAATAGCGAATGTAGTAGTCACAAGTCTCCTCCCAGTGCGGAATTGACAGGGACTTGCCGTAGTGCTGGCAGTAAAGAGCCGTATTGAGAGCGCTCATGCCCACCGGTGTGCGTCCGCCGCCTTCGACGAAGCGAACGTCTGGATGGTCGCGCCACAACATGAGAATTTCGCGCCGCTCGGGACCATAAAACCTCCGAAAGTCGAGCAGCTTTCGATCCGGCGTATAGGGTTCCTTGTCTTCATGCGTCATATACGCGTCGAATAGCTCGACCCGCACACCGTCGCACATATCACCGCTGGGGCCTTGTACAAACGCGCGCAAATCTCCGGTTACCCGCTCGTCGGGATCAAAGCAGAACATCCACTCATGGGACAGCTCGGTCTGGGCGAGGTTCAAAAGAAGACCTCGATGCCGCGATTCCGCGCGCGTTCGTTCGGTCATATCTGACTGCCAAAGTCTGTTAGCGACGATCAGCGCTACCTTCGGATGCGAGCGAAGGATCTCTATTGACTGGTCGCTGCTGGCGTCATCGTACGCAATGATCGCGTCTACCTGGCTGGCAAGGTAATCAAGCGTGTCGGGCAGGATGAGCGCCTCATTGCGCATGCGTGTCATGGCCACGAGCAGATGCTTCTTCCCCAGCAGAGCTTCGTTCCCTTTTATGATCTCCTCTTGATCGCGGAGCTGCCATTCACCGTCAGTCATTCGATCCACCCGAATCTAAGTTTTCCGTACACTAAAGATTGAACACATGGCTCTACTGATTCCATCGCACGCTTCGCTCTTAGCAACCAGCATGATGGATTTAATTGGCAGTCGTCCCCCTTGGGTCGGCCCGCCGCTATGTTGGGACCTGAAAGCCCCGCGTCGTTGTCAGCCCCGACGTCTAACACGGGGCTTCCTATCTTTGACCTTTTCATGCGGCAGTTTGCTAGCAACAGGATAGCCGCACCAAACCAGCTGCGTGGACAATCGTCCAGCGCACGACGAGCCGAATTAGTATGGACGACAAACAGATCACGGATTCGTGAGTGCGTGGGCGTGATCTGAAGAGAGAGTCGGATGCGTAGGCTGTATATTAGCGAACATTCCCCCATGGAGGACTACATGAACTTTCTGCGTACCTTTATGACGCTTGCCGTCATGCTCTTCTCGGTTTCGGCCGCAAACGCTATGTCGAAAGATATTGTCGACACGGCTGCCGGTGCTGGTCAATTCAAAACTCTGGTCGCTGCAGTCCAGGCGGCTGGACTGGCTGACACGCTCAAAGGCGACGGACCGTTCACGGTCTTTGCCCCGACAGACGAGGCTTTCGCCAAGCTGCCCGCCGGTACGGTCGATGACCTTCTGAAGCCGGAAAACAAAGACAAACTCGTAGCGATCCTGACTTATCATGTCGTTCCGGGCAAAGTGATGGCCGCCGACGTCGTTAAGCTGGACGAGGCCAAGACCGTGAACGGGAAGATGGTCGACATTAAGGTGGAGGGCGAAACGGTGATGGTGAACGATGCCAAGGTGACCAAGGCCGATATCGTTACATCGAACGGCGTAATACACGTCATCGACTCCGTAATGCTTCCGAAATAAATAGAAAAATAAGAAGCGGTGGTGAAAGCTGTCGCTTCTTGATTTTTTGTGGAAGTGGTCGCCAATGGGACCTATGTTAAAGGCTTCAAAATCGCCACTTCGAATAAGCGATTACTCGGACACTTGAGAAGCCGCACGGCGCGTCGGCAGTGTCTGTCCAACCTCAACCACCTCACCGTCGTGATCGGTCGTAGTAGGCCAGAGTCAAGGCGTCTCTTCATTGATCGAGACGGACAGGTCGTCCAGGCGCCGGAGCCATCGCGAAAACGATCGATGATGAAGGCGTCGCGTGTCGATTTTGGCCGCAAACATTGGGCCGCAGCGTTTCCACCAGTGCCGAACTCTTGAAACAACGGACGGGATTGCGCGTCGCCTAAGGCTAAGAAGCCTGGCCAAATCGAGCGCGAGCCAATTTACTCTGGCAATACTGGCATGTGATGCCCAGTGCCGTACTGTGTCGCGTGATGGGTTTGCAATTGGTTTGCAGGGGCACCCATTGGTCGCGCTCTTCACTCAGCCACAGGATCCTGTCATGTCCAGCGTCTATCCGCGTAGCTTTTCCCACATAGGCCTGTCGGTCACTGATCTCGACGCCGCCGTGAAGTTTTACACCGAAGTCATGGGTTGGTACCTGATCATGCCGGCGACCGCGATCAGCGAAGATGAGTCGGCAATCGGCGTGATGTGCACCGACGTGTTCGGCTCAGGTTGGGGCTCGTTCCGCATCGCTCATCTCTCCACCGGAGATCGCATCGGTGTGGAAATCTTCGAGTTCCGCAATGCCGAGAAACCACGTAACAACTTCGAATACTGGAAGACGGGGGTTTTCCACTTTTCTGTGCAGGACCCTGATGTGGAAGGCTTGGCAGCCAAAATAGTTGCGGCCGGGGGCAAGCAGCGTATGCCAGTTCGCGAGTATTTCCCCGGTGAGAAGCCCTACCGCATGGTCTACATGGAAGACCCTTTCGGCAACATCCTGGAGATATACAGCCACAGCTACGAGTTGACCTATTCCGCAGGTGCTTATCAGTAGGTGAGCTGCGAATCCAACGCGGACAGCCACGTATACCGCCATCAACGTTGGCGCTAGATAGTCACCTGTCGCGAGCGCTCGTGTGATATCACGCAGTGTCTCTTAGGCACTCTTTTCAGAGCTCCTCGCTTTGATGATCCCAAAATTTGCTAAAGCTCCAATGGATATAATGTAAGCGGCGGGTGGAAGAGAGCATCTCTCTCTAGAGGACCGAATGGGTTGGCGTAAAGACCTCGCTCAAAAAGTGCTGTTTATGCAGATATGGTTGTGCCAAGTCCGATGGTAGGAGCGATCAATACGCTGTGGACTGAGCCCGTGAGATGAACGCTGCACGCCGGGGACTAACCATCGCCGCGCTGATCGTTGCCGGCGAGTCCGTGTTTCTTCTGCCATTTGTTCTGGCGCGCGTGTTCCGGCCCACGCTCCTGGATGTTTTTGGGCTGACCAATCTTGAACTCGGCACGGCATTTTCCATTTATGGCGTTGTTGCAATGGCCGCGTATTTTTTTGGCGGCCCGCTCGCCGACAGATTCCGTGCACGGACTTTGCTGGCTGTCGCGTTGACTTCCACTGCCGCCGGCGGTCTTGTGATGATTACGGTTCCGCCGTTGTCGATCCTAATGCTTCTATATGCGTACTGGGGGATCACCACGATTGCCTTATTCTGGGCGCCACTGATTCGAGCCACACGTGAGTGGGGCGGAAACGAGTCCCAAGGGCGCGCCTTTGGTTTGCTAGATGGTGGCCGGGGGCTGCTGGCGGCCGTAATGGGCTCGATCATGGTGGCGTTGTTCGCCGGACTGCTCCCTGCAGACAGCGAAACCGCCAGTCTTGCGCAACGAACCGAAGCGTTGCGGCAGGTCATCCTGCTCCTGTGCGCCGTAACCTGTGGCGCCGCCTTGCTGATCTGGCTGGCGCTGCCTTGGCGTGCTGTTTCGCAAGCGCGCGATCAGCCAAAATTCTCTCTGAATGGCATTGCGCACGTGTTCGCCATGCCATCGGTTTGGTTGCAGGCTGCGATTATTCTGTGTGCGTATGTTGGTTTCAAAGCAGTTGATGACTTTTCGCTGTACGCGAATCAGGTCATCGGCCTGAACCAGGTCGATGCCGCGCGGGCAGGCGTTGTGTCGCTCTGGGTGCGGCCCGTTGCGGCCATTGGCGCGGGTTACTTCGCTGACCGGGTCGGTGCTACCTGGATGACCATCTGCTCTTTCGCATTGCTCGGGGCCGGCAGCGCCATACTAGCCTCCGGCGTCATTGCGGCCGGCATGGTCTGGGTATTCCTGCTGACAATTATATGCTGCAGCATGGGCATCTTTGCACTACGCGGCCTGTATTTTGCGATCATGCGGGAAGGCAAGGTTCCTATCGCATACACGGGGAGCGCGGTTGGCTTTGTCTCCGCTATCGGCTACACGCCGGACGTCTTCATGGGGCCGCTGATGGGCTACTTGCTCGACCAGTCACCTGGGGCAACCGGTCATCAGCACGTGTTCTGGGTCGTCAGCGGGTTCGCGCTACTGGGACTCGTTGCTAGTTATCTATTTGCCCGCGTTACTCGCGCGGCTCATTAGCCCGGCCAACGACAGCTACGAGACGCACCGTTGTCGGGAGAGATGGCGTCGTGCCTAGCTCACTCTTTTGGTGGATCTTCTATGATATAAGGAACGACGTGCTCCTGCTCGTCCGCATCATTGCGGGCGACGATTGCGATAGCGGGTTCCGTCTCGCTCAGATTCACTGGCTGATGTGGTACGTTTGCCGGGATGAAGACAAAGTCTCCGGCCGTATTCACCACGCTCTTTTTGAGCCGTTCGCCGTAGCGCGTCTTCACTCGACCTTGCATGAGATAGATAGCGGATTCATACCTCTTGTGAACGTGCGGCTCAGCCGAGCCGCCGGGAGGAATCACCACCTTCATCAAGGACAGTCCCGTTGCACCTGAGGTCTTACCCGAGATGCCGGGAAAAATTGGAAGGGCCTGCTTCGATTGGGTCGTCTCGACGCCGCGGACGGTCACGATGTCTTTGCCGTCCCGATTGCCAATGATCATCGGTTCCGCGGCGACTGAGACTACGAACGCGCTGATGGTCGTCAGGACTGCCGCCAAAAAAGTCCTCTTTATGAACATCGGTCTCAATGCCTCTCGCTGTCGCGTGCTAGTTTTCGGACGCCAAAAACTTACGCCGTCGCAGCACCGATACGCTGCCGGTGACCAATGCAATGCCGCTGAAAAAGAGCACGACAAATATGCAGCCGTCGCGCGCCGCGGCGATAATTTGGGCGTCTACGTCAGCCCGGGCCGCCAGAATGTGGCTGGGAAACATAGAAGTCAGAACCAATAGCGCCAGCAGCGCATTCTTTATTGTGACCTCAATGATGATAGCGAAGGAGTCTCGCTCATCCAATCCACACGCGTAGGCGGAGAACTGCGTGAGATAGGTCGCCCCAACACAAAATACGATGACGATGGCTGGCCCCAACCAGCCATAGGGTGCAAATTGCAGCCGCCCCGCGCCCAGCGACCCGATGATGATCAGGGCGAGCAGACACAGGCTTGCGCGCACCGCGAGCTTGGTAAACACAATTTGCTGCTGGGCATTTACGGTGACCCGGACGACCATTCCCACGAGCAGGGGCACGATCAAAAACAAGCCGATGTCCAGCATGATCTGGGATTTGTCGATCTCGAAGTTGCCGGGCACCTGCACCGTGATTAGCGACGCCAAGACTACCGGTGTCGCGACGAGGCAGATACAGGTTGTGATCGCCGTCAGTGAGACGGACAATGCAACATTGCCATTGCCAAAAAACGTCATCAGGTTCGAAAGCGAACCGCCGGGCATGGCGGCAATCAAGGCAAGACCGGTTGCGATACCGACAGCGCCGGCCATCGACAATCCACCGAAGCCCGCTGGGAATAAGCCAAGGACAAACATCATCAGCCCCGCCCACGCCGGGACCAAAAGCAGCTGGGCGACCATGCCGGCGGCCAGCCCCTTCCAGGCAAATAGGGTGTTCGTGAAATCGCGAACCGTGAGCGTCGCGCCCATGCCAAGCATTGACAAGGTCACCATCGCCGCTGACAAGCCGCGCTCATATTCGTTGAAATTCGCAAAAAACGAGAGCGGTGATTCAAACATTGCGGACGCAGCGTAAGTTAACATAGGGCATGGCGGCAAGAGTGGCTCTGGGGCTGGTGGTAAGACGTTGTCTCGATCGATCAGCGCATTCCAATACG
This sequence comes from uncultured Alphaproteobacteria bacterium, assembly GCA_942491645.1. Classification (GTDB taxonomy): domain Bacteria; phylum Pseudomonadota; class Alphaproteobacteria; order Rhizobiales; family Methyloligellaceae; genus Methyloceanibacter. The sequence goes on from CALOBK010000010.1 coordinate 157,312, forward strand.
CCAATGTCCAGTACTACCACTTAACGGATATACGAGCTGACGCGTGGGCGATCGAATGTCAGCAAATAGCAAATCGGGCAGACGAGTTGCGGAACCGCTCTACACCGAAGCTGGCAGCGTCCGCAAACGCGCGGCCGTTTGATAAGAGCTTAGAGACGGCCCTAAGGCTTCGCGCGTTGTATTCCTTATGCTGTCTCGTCGTGTTTTCGCGTGCCATTGTCTCACTACTGGAGTCTGGGGCAACGCGGGTGCACTGAGCTGCAGTGTGCTGACTGAAAGTGACTAAAGGGACGCTATTCTCGGCCCCCGTCCCGAGAAACCTCCAACATCACTTCATTGCGGCGCATGAAGGGTAGTGTCCAAGGCGGGTTGTAAAAGGCGTAGGTGGGCGCTGATAGCGGCCGGAGGCCTTTCGTGCTGAGGAATTTACGCAACTCCGCGGTGTGGCGCTCCAGACTGGACTGCCCGCCCGTACCGGAGAATTGAATCACTGCAAAGCGTTTGCCTCCGATTTGTTTTAGCTTCACGGCGGGATTATTCGGTTTGGGCAGCGTTTCCATCGTGTAGCTGGACGGCATGACAAAGTGCACCTTCCAGCTGTTGCCTTCGCCTTGCTGTGCCACGGGCGCGGTCATCGCGATTTTTTCGCTGCTCTGCTGGGTGACGGGAGTGGTCATTGCCACTTTCTGCGCCGCTTTGTTATCGCCAAAAATGTAATTCGCGATGATGCGAAAACCTTTGCCAATGGCCTCTTTGCGATCACCGGATACTTCTGTCTCAGCGATGATCATCGGGGCATAGTCGCGTATCTCAATGCTACCGCTGCTCTCGACGACCTTGTACTTTGGCTGTTCGACGGCACTAACCATCGTTCCCCATACTGCGGAGCCGAGTGCAATCACCACAATGACCGCGATTCCCCACCACTTCAGCTTTCTTTTCGTGTTGATCATCTTCCCGTCGGGCCCTTCCCGCCACCATACCATTCACTGTGCCAGTCGAGGCAGTTCGATAAGGGAATCTATCTCGTAGTCAGGGCTACCAGGTAGTCGTTCGCGATGCTGAGAGTATCGGTTGCACCAAACTACCCGCATACCAAACGCTGAGGCTGCATAGGCGTCCCAGGCGTTCGAGGATACGAACATAATGGCTGAAGCCGGTACTCCGAGCTGATCGACTGCAAGCTGATAGACTTTCGGATGAGGCTTATAAACACGCAACTCTTCGATCGAGAGAATGGCGTCGAAGTATCTCGCGAGCCCGGCAGCTTCTACAGCTGCATCGAGCATTCTCGGAGATCCATTTGACAATATTGCAAGCCGAAGGCCCGAACTTCTGAGGCTGTTGAGTACGCCAACAACCTCCGGAAATGCCTCCAACTCTAGATAGAGGTTCATCAGCCGACTATGCAGTCCATCCACTTTGATACCCAGGGTGTCCAGCGCAAAGTGGAGAGCATCACTCGTGACTTGCCAGAAGTCAGCATGTTGCCCCTGCAAGGTACGTAGCCACGTATATTGAAGCTGCTTGTCTCGCCAGAGTTTGGCGAGGCGATCTGCGTCGTCGCCTAACACATCACGGCAGCCTCTAGCTGCCGTGACAAAATCGAAGAGTGTCCCATAGGCATCGAATACGTAGACTTTGATTTCGCTCATTATCAATTGTTCCAAAGCTCCGACTTTAGTCTTTTCGAGAGAGAAAAATGCGTGCCACGAAAGGTTCCTGGCTCTAGCTAAGGGTTTCGCCCCAATTGTAGAGAGCTTTCAGCACAGGCCGGAGCGCGCGCCCCTTGTCGGTTAGAAAATACTCGTAGCGGGGTGGGTGGTTCTCATAGAGCCGCATGTCAATCACCCCGCGGGCTTCCAGCAACTTAAGCCGAGCCGACAGCGTATTGGGCGCGATGCCCGGAAGGCCTTCTTGCAGTGCTTGAAAGCGCAAAGGACCCTCGCGAAATAGGTCGCGCAAAATGAGCAGCGACCACTTCTCGCCGATGACGTCCAGCGCCCGCGCTACCGGGCAGTCCGCAATCCCGTAACCACTTGGCATGCTCGTCACTTAGCAAATGGCCTCCGCTTGTCAAGTTGCTACAAATTAACAAGTGACTATAAAGATAATAGTAATATGCAAACCTATATCGTCAGGAGGGTGCTCGGATGTCCACGGCAGATATTGACCGCTATACCAAAGCCTGGAGCGCGGACGGAGAGATTGCCTTCGTCACACTTTCGGACGGCACACGACTCCGCTATCTCAAGACAGGCAAAGGGCCTGTCATCGTTCTGCTCCACACGCTCAGGACTCAACTTGACTACTTCCAGCGTCTCGTTCCGCTTCTCGCGGGGCAGTTTACGATCTATGCGATCGACTTCCCGGGGCTTGGCTGGTCCGATATTATGCCCGGCGCCAGCTACGAGGAGCCATCACTAAGGAAAGCCGTCGGCGCTTTCATGGAAGCGCTGGACCTTAAGGATGCAACGCTGCTCGGCGAATCGATCGGCGCCACTGTCGCCGTGACCGCCTCCACGGAGCTCGCCTCACGCATTCGCCAAGTCATCGCGCTTAACACCTACGACTATCCGCAAGGCGTAGAGCGCGCGAACCTGCTCGCCTCCTTTATCGTCAAGGGGATGAGGGTTCCGGTCATCGGCCTCATGTTTTCGAAGCTCGCGAACCCTACGATCCTCGGTGGCATAATGGCGGGCGGCTTCCACGATCCAAAGGGGTTGCCCAAAGACTTTGTTCTCGAACAGCTCAAGAGCGGAAAGCGCTCCGGCTATGCAAGAGTCGAGACGAGTTACCTTCGAGCCCTTCCGAGCTATATCGCGGCGCGTCAGCTTTATCCGCGCATCACCGTGCCAGTTACGTTCGTCTATGGCGATCACGACTGGTCGACGCCGCAGGAGCGCACTGAGACTGTTGGTCTGGTGTCTGGTAGCAACCTGATCACCTTGCGGGAGACCGGCCATTTCTCAGCGCTAGAGCGGCCAAAGGACATCGCGAGCATTGTCGCCGACGTGTCGGCCTCGAATGATGTCGCACCGAAGCGACGGATTGCCGGAGCATGAGACTGGAAGATACCGTACGGCGGCTTCGGTCTTCACTCACGGAGATGATCAATGCCACGAGCTCTGCACAAATCAGCGCGGATGACCTTCTGGCAGGAGCGTTCAAGTGAGGCTGCGCGAGGAAGGCGGGCGGAGCGGCTCTTACCGCGTGTCGTTGAGGCTCCAGTCATACGTAAAGCGGTTGATCGACGCCGCCTTGCTCAGCATCGCTGTGAGTTCAGGCTTTGCGTATTTGCGTGCGTGCTGAATGACGCCCCGCTCCGTGCCTCCGAAGTCCTCCTGGAACCAGTCGTAGATCGACGATGCGGTGAGTTTTGCACCAACGAAGCGGAACCCGCGTGGATTGTTGACGTAGGCGCGCGCGCTCGCATCGAGCTGGGCGTTGAGCATAGCGCCGGTAAAGGCCTCTTTGCGCAAGTTCGGGCAGCCGATCGAGGCACAGTTGACCGCGTAGTGAACGCGCGGGTCCTTGAACTGTTTTCGCAAGATGCCGTGCTCGATGTCGTCGAGGCTCAAGGCGCGCCCCTTGACCTTCACCACCTTCGCCTTCCAAGGGCCCGATGCAAACAAGCCGCCACCGAGCGAGATCTTTTTGATGGAACTCACAGGGTAGTGGTCGAGAACGATGTCGATCGTCTTAGCGTTATAGAGATTGACGTAATACGCGAACCGGTCGTTGCGGCCGAGTTTGGTGGGGTCGGCTGACTGAAGGCTGGCAAGATAGGCTTTGAGGGCCTGGTGGCCGCGGCTCTTGAAGGCGGCATAATTGACCCGATTAACGCCGTCGCGCCCGGGTTTGACATAGACCTTCAAGAGACGATCCCACGCGGCATGATCGGGTGCGGCCGCGAAGGCAGGCCTCGCATTCGCGGCAAGCACGAAAGCGAGGCCGATCAGAAGACACAGCTGCGCCCCATGCCGGGCGAACAGCGCTGCAACCCCAGCATGGTTCGCACCAGGTCTCACCCGTGTTTAGCCGGCCATGGTTGCGTGAAGTGAGACGAACTTCTCTCCGAGAGGAGAGTGCATTGCAGCTGCGATGATCATAATTGCTGCGCCAGCGATGAGCCTGAGCGTCGTGCGAGAGGGCAAATACATGGGGGGTGTCCTTCTCCTGCAAGGGGGGGTGGAGAGCGTCGTGTTTCGATGGCTTGGATCTTAACCCTGTTTTCGCGCGCCGTTGGCTGACAAAGAGCACACTGGTTTTCACAGCTCGGTGATGGCAATTCGGGCGGAACCGTGGCAGGGCAGCCGATCTGATTTGCAAGCTCGCGCAGATCGCAATACCCCTATTGGCGCCGTCTTGTTTCTTTCGCCGCGTTGGGTTTGTCTTGGCGCACGTTCGGATGGCGCCGGTCAATTGGGGAATGGGCCAAGTCTCTTGCAGGATCGCTATTTCAGACTGTGTGAGTGGGCTGTCGGTGCACTGTCTGTGCTCGCGATAGGGTTTCTCTTGATCGACCCCTTCATGCTCGAACGGGCCCAGGCGATGTCGCCGACAGCACGGGACTTCTTTCGGGCCATCACGGATATCGGTCGATCCAATTGGATGCTGATCCCGACCGCCGCAATTATTGGGCTGGCCGTCGTCCTTCGGCGCAATCACATCGGCTTCCGGAACGCGGCTGCTTACGGACTCATCATCCAAGTTGCCGGCTTTGCCTTCGTGAGTATTGGAGGAGCAGGGCTGATCGCGGCGCTGTTCAAGAACATTCTGGGCCGCGCCCGCCCGAAGCTGCACGACACGGTCGGCCATTTCGACTTCAACTTTTTTGCGTTCGACGCCGACTATGCCTCGCTGCCGTCCGGGCATGCGACATCCATCTTTGCGTTCGCAACGGTGGTCGCCATCCTCGCGCCGCGCGCCCGCGTCTTCGTCTATACGATCGCGGTTTGGGTCGCGCTCAGTCGGGTGCTGATCGGCGTCCACTACTTCACCGACATCACACTCGGCGCCATTCTTGGGACGGTCTTTCCCTATCTCGTACGTGACAGGTTCGCCGCCCGGCGTTGGCTGTTCGAGTATGCGCCCGGCGGTGGTTACCGCTTGCGGGGGCTTCGCACGCAAGCCTGGCTTGGTTGGCCCGAAGGCGTGCGCGCATCTCAGAACGGAAGTGTGAAGGACGCTTAGGCGCGGGTCGCGATCGGTCGCGCCTGATAGCGCGCGACCAGGGGCTTGCGTCCCAGTGCTCCTGCGACAGAGTTGACCATTTGTCTCCCAGCCCCTATCTGCCCCGTCAGATGTTCATACGCGCCCTTCATGTTGTGCCGCACGGCATTACGGGGCCGAAATGGAGTTGCCGTGTCATGAGAAGAATTGAAAAAACGCTGGCTGTTCTTGCAATCGTTGCAGTCGCTCTCCTGCCATCCGTTGCCGTTGCGCAGTCGCTTATGCCGGAAGACGTCGCGAAGATGGAAGCGCGTCTGCAACTGACGCCAGAGCAACGCAGCGGCATCGATCCAATCTTGCGGGAGTCGATGAATGAGCGCCGGGCCGTTTTCACAAAGCATGGCGTGGACCTGAATACCGGACAAAGGCCGGGCGCACTTGGGCTCATCAAGCTCAATTCGGACATGAAAAAAATCAACATAACGACGCGCGCGCGCTTGTCCAAGATCCTGAAGCCCACGCAGCTTAAAGAATACGACAAGATCGTCGTCGAGCAGACGGCCGTTGTGAAAAAGCAGCTCTTGCGCTGACGCAGCGGTCTTTGTCTGCCCTCCCGCGCCTCTTGTGGCCTCCAGCCGTTCTGGCGCGGGAGCTGTTGGTTTTGACATCTGAAAACGCGTCTCGCATATCGCTCTCCTCCCTTGCTGAACTTCCTATCTCATGGAGGTGTTATGCGCCTCTGAGCCCACGGGGACATCATGCGGATATCGTGGGGGCTGCGCGTGAATTCGCGTTCCCGGGGCAGTCCAGTGCAAGGCGAACGAAGAGGCTAAGCGGTGTGCGCCATGAGGGCGATCGTGACGACAGCCAGAGAACCACGAATGAGACGGCGCCCATGACCCAGACGGGCGGGGAGGGGGCATGAAGTGCCGATCTGCTTGCGGCCATCTTCACAGCTTGAGGGCCGTCCGCTTGAGCGCCGCCTTTTGGCATCGCCATGCCCTCCATGGACGCGCTGGAGCTCGGCCGCACGGTCAACATGCCGTGCTTCAAATGATGTGCGACCAGCCACCAGTTCATCGGATAGGCGAACAGCGCCCCCACCATGAGGGCCAGCGACATGCGGAACCAGAACAGGGGCTGAGAGGGGTCGTGCGCGTCCGGGTTGCCTTGGAAGGCCAAAACCGAGACCGGCAGCATGCCGCCCATGAGGCAGTTAATGGAGAGAAGCTCGGAGGAGAACGTTCCTTTGAGCGCGCGTGCATAAGAGCCAAACATTTCGCCCATGAACAGCGCCTGGAAGATGCTCCAGCCAAAGGCGAAGCCGAGGACATATTCGAGGGCAAAATCCGCAGCCAAGGGCAGCGAAATCAGAGCGCCGATCACGGCGCCCACGAGAATGCCGATGCCATCGCCGGCAACGCAGTGCATCGTCGAGCCCAGCGCCTGACGCCAGCGCGCGGCGACATAGCGCTCGTGGAGCCCTGGCAGAGGCTCGCGGCAGCCAAGGACGTATAGGAGAATGCGCCGAAAGGACCGGAATAGGCTGTGAAGAGCACAAAGGCCCATTTCATCACCGGGCGCTCCGGCGTCGAACGAATGTCGATGGCCACAAACGCCAGGGATAGGCCGGTGAGGGCAAACCTCAATACCATCACACCATCGATCAGCATTGCTTACCTCGACGATCCCTGCGGTCTAGACGGCGGACGCCTGACACTTTGGCGCACGGACACTGAGCCGCCCGCGTTGCCTCGCCGTTAGGCGGTGAGAATATGCCTATATTTTCGGCAAACAGGGACTGCACATGGCGAAGTCAGTGCCATTTTTCTGTCGTCTGTTGCCGCCCTGCTCTAGGGGCTGCGCATTGATTGCCATACCCTCAGGATAGTCTTGCGAATCACTTTTTGCAGTGCAGCATTTGGGTCAAGGGCTGGACGAGAGGCGAGAACCTTGCAAATCCGGCACTTTATACCGGTCGAAGGAACTTCGAAATGCTCTCAAAACCGCAGGTCTTTAGGCATTCTGATGCAGCGTGCCAATCTTGGTTCGGTTTTGCACGGGTCTTGCGAAGAGCAAGCTAAGCTTGTGGAATCAAGCGGGCTGGTGTTGCAACGCAGCATCGTCTGGCCAAGTTGAAACGAAAGTTCCAACCGGTTTGAAGCCATTTCGGGAGGGTTTGGTCCGCAGTGGACCTCAAGGAGTAGCGTTCGTGCAACCCTAACCAGGGGGCCTAATGCCTACGACACTGACCCGAGCCAAGACGGACGCACTGAACCGATGGGTCCAGGCGCTTAAGCAATCCAGCACGATACGCAGACCGGCAAACCACAGCCGGTATCGGAAATCCGAGGCCTTTCTCGCCGCGTTTTTCCACAGCTTATCCTCCGGTGACGCCGGACCCTTCACAATCAACATCATCGATGAGGCCTCAGAGCCAAAAGGACGCGACACCGTGTTTGTGCGTCGGGAGGCGCGTTTCCAGGAACGTTCCGTCCTCGCCAGTTCGGCGGGTGAAACCGTCCCGTTTCGGGGCTTTTCTCAGACTTGGGGAGCATAGATCATGCCCGTACCAATGCCATCTGCTGTTGTCTTGATCGTGTGTAAGACGATGATCGCAGGCCCGGTGGACCAAAACGCCGCCTATACTGGCTACGAAAACCGCCAATGGGCGACGGAGCACTCCATGATGGTTTGCCGTCGGCAAGAGGTTCAACTCTTCGACCAGGCCGAAGCGATGGGGGCGGCGGCACAGCCGTTCAACTTGCAGCGCTGCCAGCGCGCAGGCATCACCCTCGGTGTCAACTGGGACGCATCGCATCGAGGATCTAGCTATCGGTTCTGGCGCGTGGCGTGCCCGGTCCCGATCGTCGATACGAAGACCGGTGACATCATCGCTTGGAAGATGCCCGAATGCGGTCGCCGTGATATAGTGCGTTGTGAGGTCGATACCGCCATCTAGAGCGGAGAATGCGATCTCGCGGCAATCACGGCTCCTGGTATAGAGAGCCATAAAGGTGGAGGATCTTGACCATGCCAGTATGGTCAAAGATCACTGTAGGGCTGGTACTTGCCATCGCCTTGCTAGGGCTCGCAGGGCTCAGGGCCTCGTCGGGAAATCTTGGTCGGATCGACCAGCCGCACGGGACCACCTTCTACAATGGCCAAGGGCCGAAGGCCCCGCCTTTGCCATGCAAACCTGAGAGCGATATCCGCTCGGCGATTGTCCGGGTACATGCCAAATACGACTTGTTTGACGGTGCGCGTTTGGATGCCTTCGAGCAGCGGAGCGCGGCGCATCTGAAGAGGCTTGCCTCCGCTTCAGGTCCGATCCCCTCTAGTCGCCACGTGTGGATGAGCCAGCTAAGGCTAGATGGTAAGAACTGGTCCTCGTTTACTGGGCTCACTCGCAGAGACTGCGTGAGTACGGTCATTCGGCACCACCCGCACTGCTATACGGGGAGTTGCAGCCTTAGAGCCTGAAGATGGAGCGTGAGGCGCCGACCGTTTCTGTGCCTGCAGGCGAACTCGTCTACGCTATTGGGGACATTCATGGCCGATCCGATCTGCTGAGCCGGATTCTTGCCTTGATCGAGCAAGACGCGGCATCGCACGACGCATCACAGAAGACCCTGATATTTATGGGTGATTATGTGGACCGCGGGCCTGAGAGCCGCGGCGTCATCGAGACATTGCTTCACGGTTTGCCCAAGCACTTCAAGGGCCGTTTTCTCAAAGGCAATCACGAACAACTCCTGCTCGACGTTCTTCGGGATCCTCAGAGGGTAGAGCATTGGCGTAGGAACGGCGGCGATGCGACGATGAGATCCTATGGCGTTGATGTGGATTTGTTACAGACCGCTGAGGTTAGACCAGAGAGGTGGAGGGACGCTTTCGTCGATGCGTTGCCACAATCGCATCTGGCATTTCTCCAAGGTTTGCGCCTCCAGCACACAGTGGGCGACTATTTTTTTGTGCATGCGGGTGTGCGGCCGGGCGTACCGCTCGGCATGCAATCCGCAAACGATCTTCTTTGGATCCGTGGGGACTTTTTGGAGTCGACTGGGCCATTTGGCAAAGTCGTGGTGCATGGGCACACGCCCGGCCCCGAGCCCGTCGTCAAGTCAAACCGGATCGGAATCGATACCGGCGCGGTCTTCACCGACCGCTTGACGGCGCTGCGCTTGATAAATGACGAAGTGAGTTTTCTGCAAACGCCGGCTTAGCCGCGCCGCTCAGGGCTGTCAGCCACGAGCCCGCGAAGACGGCTCGTCAGACTGCCGCCGCCGGACTTTTCGGCCCGCCGTTTGGCGCGGCGCGCGGTAAAGCGCTGGGACAGGCTGACTTTTTCCTTCTCTGGCTCTTGCGATTCGTCCTCGTGGACAAAGGCGTCGTCGTCGGTATGGTCGTCCTCACCTTCGTTGCCATAGGTCTCCTCGAGCTCGTAGGTCTCGAAGGGTTCCTCAGCCTTGTAAGTCTCTTCGACCTCGAACGTCTCTTGCGCCGCGAAGCTCTGTTCCGTCTCGTCGGCCCCTTCGGTGGCTACCGCCTGCGGCCCCTCCGAATAGGCTCCCTCATGATGGGTCTCTAGCGGCGATTCGGCCGCCGCCTCGTATTCAGTATGCTCAGCGGCGCCGTTGCCCGCATAGGCTAGGGACACTTCTTCTGCGGTACTTTCCTGCTCCGCCGGCATCTGGTGGCCTGTCATGGTGCCTTGCGTGTGCCAATTCTCCTCGGATGCTTCCGGGTCCTCATAGGCGGCAACGGATTGGGGCGCGGCGGCGGCATAGTGCTCCGGCGCTTGCGCCCGTGCGGCGTCCATAATGTGGGATGCGAGGTTGTTGAGTTCGCGGCGCAGGAATTCGATCTCGTCGGTGCTTGTCCGCGCATGCTCAAGTTCTTCCTGGGCCCGCGACAGCTCTGCGGCGAGACGCTGGCTTTCCGCAACCGCACGGCCGTCGGACTTCGAAGAGCCGCGCTTGCCAGCGCTGCCGCTTTCCAAGGAAAGCCGCAGCTGGTCGATATCGGTGCGCTGGTTGTGAACCGTGCCGCGCGCGATTTTTAGAGCTTCAGACTGTGAGGCCACAGCGCTGCGCAGCTCTGCATTGACCGTCTCGAGGTCCGACAACGCCTTCTTGGCGGCCTTAAGTCTGGCGTCGAGGTCCGGCAGACGGCGCTTGATGGTTTGCTGCAACACGCGGTTGGCGTTTTGGCTTTCCTGGACCTCGCCTTTCGCCGTGTCCAAATTGCTGTTGAGCCGTTGGATTTCGACTCGGCGCTTATTGGCCTCGATCAGTTCGCGCGCCGCCTTTTCTTTCGATTTTTCGAGTGCCACTTCCACTTTGCGCAATTGGATGGCGAAGTCCGCGCGCAGCTGATCCTTGTCGGCCTGAATGTCGGCGAGCGACATGGGCATAGTCGCTTCGAGCCGCCGCGTGGTCAGCTTGACCGCGCGGTTCCACAACGGGGGCGCAAGCATGAGGCCGAGCAGGCATCCCAAGAAGAAGCCCAACGCCCCGAACATGAACCATTCGATCATCAAGGTCTTTGGTTCCTTGAACTTCGCGCCACATCATAGCGCCCTGTCGGCACCCCACGTGCCGCCGCAACCGGCAGTCGTCCGCCGGACGCCGTCGGGCAAGAAATAAAGCCTCGCGCGCCAACATGGCCGCGACCCCGCGAGACTTTCGCTACTGCTTCCTTAGCGCCTATTTAGAACGGATTCCAGGTCGGCTGGCGAGTA
>CALOBK010000011.1:0-216036 GCA_942491645.1 uncultured Alphaproteobacteria bacterium
CAGACACCCGGCGGCTTCAAGGTGCTTGACGCCAAAGGTCAATCACTGGCCTACGTCTACACCCGCGATGGCTATCGAATCCGGCTCTTCCCGAACATACTGCTCTGCCTCACCGACCATCATTACGTTCGTGGTTTCATAGTCGGGGTACCGGACCAAGTAGAGAACATTGTCGAGATTAATGTAGACCTTATTCCCATTACGGTCCGTGCATACTGACCACGTAGCCATTCACCTTCCCTCCCTGTCTACCTTTCGACAATCATACAGAAGACAATACGGCTACATGCCAGCGCTTGACACCAATTTTACGTGAACCTTGCGATGCTGTGTCCGTGTGGGGGGAGCCAATGAGGGAAGCTTCCATGACATCAGGAGCAAGGCGTGAGCCAAACCATCGTCGTTCTTGTAGCGTTTGTGATGATCGTTGGCGGCAGCTACCTTCTCTTTTCGCAAGCTGGTTTATCGACAGGCATGTCCAGATTTGTTGTCTCCAGCATCTTAGTCATCATGCTTGGCCTCTACCTCCTATGGGACGCATTTCTCCGATAGGAGGAGGCTTCCATGAGTGAAGACACCGACGCTAGGGCGCGCGCCACGGCGCACGGTTTGATCCAGGGCTATATCGGGCCGGACCACAAGGTCATCGACATGAAGGCGTTCTATTCGGCGCTCGTGCAGGCGCTCAAGGAAGCGCGGCAGTCGAGAGTCTTCCTGGGCGTTATCTTGCTGCCGCACAACCTTGGCGCACGCTCACAGTTTGCTAGGCTCTGTTTGCGGGGGAGCAATCGAGGGAGGTTCCCAATGACACGCCGTTTCCCGGCTCCCTGGCAGGTCGAGCAGATAGCGGGCGGCTTCAAAGTGCTGGACGCATCCGACCGGGCCCTTGCCTACGTCTATGCGAGAGAGACTAAAGCCGCAGCCGACATAGACAAGGCGCTGACCTTCGATGGGGTGCTGCGGATAGCCGTGAACTTTGCTAGACTGCCGGAACTGCTGGGGGGGTCGCAAAATCAGCCCCGTTCAATCACGATAAATTCGGACCCATTCTGCCGACACAACATGGTGCTCCTCGACGTTCTCACACTCCTGTCTTACATCGCGTTGAACGTGGATATCGTTTTCCAGATACGCCGCATTTACTACACCAAGTCGTCTCGTGACCTATCTCTCTTCGGCATGAGCGTCCGCTATGCGGCAATCTTGATAATACTTATCAAATTCATCTCCCTTAGCGACCTACCGCTGATAGTCGGCCAAGGGCTTATCGTCCTCACCTTCTCTACCTATTTTGCGCTTGCTCTTTACTACTTTGCCAATCGTAACTCGCGCACGCGAGGCTGAGAGTACAAAGCTACTTATCTTCCATGAAGCCGACGCATTGCTGTGGACGTGGCGAAGCTGCCGGAATTACTGACAATCAAAACGTAGACGCGGATTTGACACAGGCCAGGGCCATGCACAACGACTAGGCCTTTGCTCAGGAGTGCGGACAGCTACGAGCGAGCAGATCGCTTCCTTGCAGGCTTCTGCACCTCCGCCAGTTGCCCGGCAATTTTTTGCAAAGCCGTCTGCATGCTCTCCATTTGCGCAGCAAAGGCTTTCAAGGTCTTTTGCAAGTCCTGCATTTGTGCCGCAGGAGGCTGGAAAACCTTCTGCCACTCTTTCATTTGTGCGGCAGAGGGTTGGAAAGCCTTTTGCCACTCTTTCATTTGTGCGGCAGAGGGTTGGAAAGCCTTTTGCAAGCTCTCCATTTGCGCAGCAAAGGTGTTCAATGTGTTCTGCAACTCCTTCATTTGCGCGGCAGAGGGTTGGAAAACCTTCTGCCACTCCGCCATTTGCGTGGCAGAGGTTTGGGAAGCCTTATGCCACTCCGCCATTTGCGCAGCGAAGGGTTGGAAAGCCTTCTGCCACTCCTCCATGGGTTGGGAAGTTTTCTGCCACTCTGTCATTTGCGCGGCGAAGGGGTAGAAAGCCTTCTGCCACTCTGTCATTTGCGCGGCGAACGACTGGAAAGCCTTCTGCCACTCCATTAGCGCGGCGAAGGGCTGAACCGCTTGCTTCTGCAAGTCCGCGAACTGCGATAGTGGATAATTTGGTTTGTCAGTCATTAGCTTGCGCCTCGGAGTTAGGAAGTGGCCGACACAGTAGATCTGACTTTCAAACACCTCTGAAGGTAACTAGCAAGTGGTTCAGGACGTTCCTATGACCTCACCCCGCCGGGTTCCCACGAGAGAGAGCCTAGCGCTCAGAACCTTAGCACATGACCGCACGCTGCTGTGCTCGGTCTTGGGGGTAGCCCCATGGGCATATCGCAGCGAATAGGCCTCCGTCTTCAACGGCGCTCTGACTTGTCGCCTGCGGCATGGCTGCCGGTTGCGCTTGCTGCATGGAGGTTCCGCCGTGTTTGCCGCTTGATGGTCTTAGTAGACTTAGCTACAGGGTAATGAGCCGGGAGATCCCAGGGGCGGGGTCGGGCAGAAGGAACCCTATCTGTCCCTCGGACATGCTCAGCGCTAAGCTTTCATCGCGACCCGCGCGGGGTCGGCGCTGCTGCTGGTGCGCGCTACCCTGAAGCCCTACTCATGCACGTGGACAGCGAACGTTCCAATAGGAATGAGCAGGTCAGCAGGTTTCATCCTTGTACAGACTAATCTTTCGACATCTTCTCGAGATAGATTTCCAGGTTGTAATGCCCAAAGACATAGTTTGCTTCCCGCGTGAGTTCGTCAGCGACAGTCTGCGGATCGCAGCCCCCGTCGATATACCGCTTGATTAGCGCGCTCAGTTCTTTTGCAAACTCTTTTGAATCCAACATCAAGCCACCTTCCCAAGCATGATCACTGTATCCGAGAGGATGTCGGCTCATGGTGTCGAAGGCAAGCCTGTGGCCTAGGAAGGCTCCCAAAACATCACGCCGTTTCCCGGCTCCCCTGGACGGTCGAGCAGATACCGGGCGCCTACAAGGGGGCTCCGACGCTACCGGCCAAGCCTTTGCGCACATCTACGCTCGCTAGAGAGACGCCACATGAGGCCAACATCGCTGGCGCGCTGACATCCGATGAGGCGCGGCGCATTGCGGTGAATGTCGCTAAGCTGCCGGAACTGCTGGGGGCGGTGGCTAAAACAAAAGAGGCCTCACCCTAAGGCAAGGCCTCATCCGTTCCCCCGAATCCAGTTCGGCTATAAGGCGGCCCAAAGACGGCAAATGTCGGGCTGTAACTCCTATTCACAGCAAAAAAGGGAAGGCCGTTACCGATGGGTCAGGTTCCGACCGGGGCATCGTTCAGCTTGCGACAGAAAAGCGCAGAAAATAAACGATTTGTAACATTTTCGGCTCGACTGAGGTGATAGATTCCATTCACTGGCGGGGTTTTCCCTCCCCCGTCGTGGTTCCCCCCCAAAAGGAACCCGAGAAGCCCCGTTCCCCCCGTACGGGGCTTTTCTTTTGCCTCCACGGGAAGGGAGAGCCCCTCGTCCTCAACCTTGGCGCATGACCCCAGGCTGCTATGCTCAGCTTGGGTGGCCAGATAAGGGAGGCTTTGATGCAAAAGTTCGACACTCTCAGCTTTGCCATAGCAGGGGCAATCTACGGCGCTGCCCTAGTTGGGTTGGCGACAATCGCGGCACTCTTAGGCATTCCGGGCTTCCGACCCTTCGCCGACTTGCTCACACAGTTCTATGGTTTCTACGGCTATTCGGTTTCCGCCTTGGGTGTTGTGGTGGGAGCGTTCTGGGGCCTCATCGAGGGCTTCGCGCACTTCGGTATATTCGCTTGGCTTTACAACCTGGTGCTGAGCCGGCAGCGGCAAATCACCACGCCGCTTCCCACCACCGTGGCAAGTTGAGCAGAAGCGGGGGACGCGGCACAGCAACAGAAGGGTTAGCTATCAATGGGCCGTTTCCTCCTGACCGTCACGCTTGCCGGTACGGCGTTTTTTGTGGGGTATCAACTTTTGGCGCCGCGCAGGCCGCAGCGAGCCGGTTTCGCGGCGATGCGGCGAAAGATGATGGAGCGAATGATGGATGCGATGCCAGAAAACTCGCCGCCTAAGCTCGTCACGACCATATTGCCCCGTCTGCAAAAGCAAAATGAGCAGATCCTAGTTCTGCTCAATGAGCAAAACGAGCTTCTGCGCAAAGTGCTGCTGAAGGATCAAGCCGGTTCACGCCAGCGATGACGCCCTCCGCATGCTCCCACTCTACGCAAGGAACCTTGGCCTAATCGCGCTGTTTGGCTGTCGGAGGCGCTGCAAGGAGGTCCCCCTGCAACCAAAAGCCGAGACGCGCAACCTTGGTGCATGCCCATAGACTTCTATGCTCTGTGAGGGGGGAGCTTTGAGGGACGCTCCCATGAAATTGCCACGTCGGTTCCCGGCACCCTGGCAGATCGAGCTGACAGCAAGCGGCTTCAAGGTGCTCGACGCTACCGGCCAAGCCCTTGCGTACATCTACGCAAGAGAGACACAGCAACAAGCTGACATCGCTAAGGTGCTGACGTTCGATGAGGCGCGGCGCATTGCGGTGAATGTTGCGCGGCTGGCCGAATTGCTAGAAGGCAAACAAACGTCAGCCCACCTCGAACACCGGCTTTTGGCGAAAGTTACCGCTCAAGTCTGTCTGGTTTGACGGCCTGCAACGGTGATGCGCCCCTCTCTCTTTGCAGAAGGAGCCATGCGATGAACAAGTCGTCAGTTCTCATTGCAAGCGTCGCACTTTTCTTAATGACGCTAAGTCCAACCACGGCGTCAGCGGGCGGTGTCCGCGTCTACGTCGGTCCGGGCTACGGTTACGATTATCCTAGATACCGCGACGACTATCCTAGATACAGGGATGGTTACGACTATCCGCGAGCCTATACCGTCTACCGTGCGCCGAAGCGTTATGTGAGACGACGCGCCCGACGCTATTGGCGTGGTTGGTAAAACTCGGTCGAGGAAGGCACCTCGTCGGTATTAGCCGCTCGTGCCGTATCGCCAGCCAGCCGTTTCTTCCCGGCTTCGAGGAACTCCTTCGACCAGCTGTAATACAGGCCCTGCGCGATACCCTCCTGGCGGCAAAGCTCTGCAATGCTGTCCTCGCCCCGAAGCCCGGCGAGCACAATCCGTATCTTCTCCTCAGACGAATAACGCTTCCGCGTTTGACGGCGAATGTCCTTGATCACCCGCTCTGCGGCATCCTGATACCGCTCTGCCTTCTGTCTCATCGTTCACTCCTCAAGGGTGACGATGAGCCAAAAACACTCCCTTACGCAAATGCCTCAGTCTGTTCCATGGGCGCTGACGTCAGACAGCGCTGAGTTAGAGTTTGAATTCCTTGTCCAAGACGTAGACCTTGACCGTCTCCCGCTTTATGCCGTCATGCGCCATTGCCTCCGTAGTGGCATCGGACTCCAGGATCTCCATGTATGTATCGAGATCCTCAGCCTCCGAATAGATAGCGACCTCGTTCTCTCCAGTTACGGCGAAAGAGATCGGGGTTAGTACGGTCTGGCTTCGGAACAGATCGCCGTGCGTCCGGAATCGCTCCTCCCATTTGCTGGCATTCTCTACCTGTGCTGTGACGACAATTTTTGCCATTTGGTCTTTCCGTTGAGCTGTGGTCAGCCATACCCAAGTCGGTGGCGAGCATGTTGAGTTAGTCCCTATTTATCTGACGACGGACACACCTGCAAAAATAGACGGCGTGGCCTGTGATGAAGGCTACGCCGTCTCGGGCCATGTAGATCCCGGCCCATAGGGACCCCGGAACGCCATAGCCGCATTGCCACTAGGCTTTGGGCCTACGCGCCTTCCCCAGATCCCGCCAGCATACCGGCGACTTTCTCGGACACCCAGCCGAAGATCACGCCAACAATCATGGATATGACTATGACGACCACCGGGTTCTCCATGGACATCGCGGTCAGCTTGCCTGCACCGTTCCCGAGCAGCGTCAGGGCCACCACCGAGGCGAAGCCATAGACCTGCGCTGGAATGGCGGCGAAGGCTGGGATATTGGCCAGGAAGACCATCGCGGCGACACCGACGCCGACGCAGATTCCGGCCCAAATCGGCAGGCCGAGCTTGTCGCCGATCCCGGTCTGGGTTGCCACCCAGAGCGTGATTCCGGCGATCACGGCACCCGCGATATTGCCGAGGATAGCCGATGACAGGCCGTCCTCTTTTCCACCGCAATGGAAAAAGGTGCCCCAAGCAATAAAGGCCGCCCAAATCGCTAACATACCCCCAAGCGGCCCCAAGAAGAGCCACGTGGCTATGGCACCAAGAACTCCGAGGCTGATAGCTAAAGCTGTATTCGTGGACATCTCACCCCCCTTTTATGACAAAAAAAAGAGCGGGCGGATCCGCCGTTTGCCAGCAATCCACCGGCTCATTCCACGGAAGCCTGTTATGTCAGATCGATTCGACTTCCAATTGTAATTCTAACCTAAAGCGGTGCCTGACTGGATAAATATTAGTCTTTTGCCCAAGAAATAATCATTTTTCTATTGGGCCTGATTGTCCTTTGCTTATGTGGTCCGGCGTTCTTTTTAGGAACCGGACGATCAACGACGCTGCCATCGACAAAACCCGAAGGTTTAGTACAAAGCTTTGATATAAAATAGCTTTTCTCGTTTAACTCCCACTGCCCCTTTTTAAGACAATTCGGCGCCCAAACGCCTGGTCCGCTCCCCCGATTATTTACCAGATGGGTTACCTTCGGCTGTCTATGGGCATCTCGGGGGTTCTGGTGGGCAAATAGCGAGGGGGTTCTCTACTCCCAAGCGCGGAATGGTGTCGAGCAACGCTCGTAAGCGCCGCGTGACGGCGATCGCGACACGGCGTCCCTTCGGGCACTTGTAGGTGATGGTCTTCGACGCGGCGTGCGCCTAATCCAGCCCAAGGGGCCATGCTCGGTCGGTGTCGGGTCATAGGCCGACCACGACAGTACCAAGATGTCGCCGTGGCGCAAGCCGGTCTTGACTGCCAGCGTCAGTGCCCATTGCAACGGCTTAGGCACGACGTCCATGAACGGCGCTATGTGGGTCGCGTCTTCCCAGATCAGATCGCTTCGGTCACCGTAGTACCGGCGCTCGATCTGCTCAGGCGGACGATAGGTCGTCAACCCTGCCCCGCGCGCCCAAGAGATGATCCGCATAAGTACGGTAAAGGCATAATCGGCTTGGCGCGGGCATTACCCTGACGTGCCTTCCTGCAATACAGGCATTTGCGCATTGGTTACGCAACCCTTCGACCGAGATGCAAAAAGAAGCGGTCGAGACGTTCAAGGATGGTTTCAAAATCGGGTTTGGGGCATTCGTAGGTCTGTTCGGCGGATAGGCATTTTGACTGAACGCGGAGCGTGTATTTGTCCAAGATATCGATCGCGCACTAGGCTGTGCCGTCGGTGACGTCACCACGCTGCTTCCCACCGCCCTGGCAAGTCGAGGCAGATAGCGGGCGATAACAAGGTGCTCGACGCATCCGGCCAAGCGCAGCACCAGAGGTCGTTCGGCGTGTAAAAAACCTGTAGAAGCCTGAACTTCAGTCTTTCTTAACCGTTCTGCGCTTCGATCTCTTGGCCGCAGCGGGCCACATCGCGACGGGACACCCTTCTTTTCGGAGCTTTACTCCTTGGTGGGTTGACCTTCGCACCGCCGCGATTGGCTGGAGCGAGTTGTGTCAAGTCTTGTAACTCATGCGAGGCGCTTCGATGCGGACGTTACCCGTGTAAGAAGGGCTTTCGTCCGCTTGAGAAAGATCATTGCCGCTACCAAGCGAGAGCTGCACACGCGTGAACGGGGGCTTCACCGCCAAAACGTCCTTTGGCAAGAATACCTGAAGCAGCACCAGCGCCTTATGAGGCGCCAGCGCCCGATCTGGCTTTGCAAACTCCTCCCTTTGTCACTGATGCTCGTTGTGCTCGCTACGTGTCGAGCACTACTTAGCGGAGCCGTTTGGTTTCTGCATTACTCTAGCCGCCTAATCTTGATCCGATCGTCCTGGCTTGCCGAGAGTGCGCGTGTTCTTGAAGTGGGCGTGGCTAGGGTGCGTTGGGCAAAGCGTGAAGCACTGATTCCGGCTCTTCCAATCGCTGCGATCACGCTCGTCACTGTCGGCATAGTTTTTACGGCAAAGCCGGTCACTCTAGTCGAAGTAGTGTTGCCGATCCTGCCCGACACTCAAGGTCCGGCAACATTGACTACGGCCGCACTAGGAGAGGTGTTGCGGGAGCCTACTGAGACCAGCAGTCTATCACCTAGTGTGGCCCCGGGCTTCGCACGTGTTTCATCGGTGTCAAAAACTGTTCCTGAGCCTTTGCCGGTGTCGGGAAAAGACATCACTAGCATGATGCTGCCAATGCCCCCCCTTCTGGCACCCGAAACCACCTCCAGGATCAGTGACCCTGCGCCAACGGAGGTCACCGAGCCTCGGCCGCTGCCCCACACAGGCACCCCAAGCACCATTTCGCCGACAACGGCTGTGGCTTCGGCGCCAGCCAAGGTGCGGAAAGCAGCACCCGCAATGCTCAGGCCAGTTGCTAAACGGCCCGAGCCAACGTCAGAGCCCCCGAAGCGCCGACAAACCAGCTCAACGAAGGGAGGGCAGAGGCGAGATTTCGTACCGCATGCCTTCTGGTAAAGAGCGTGGCGCCGGTTCCCGGTTCCCGGCACCCTGGCGCTAAGGCAGAAGGCAAAACCTGAAAGGTGAGGTAATGATCGATTCTTATGCTGGTTCTGGTGAAGAAGACCTCGGAAGCGCGCTGGCCAGGCTTCAGGTGGGTGATCGGGTCTTTATCACTCATGCGGACTACGAGGAACGCTATCCAAACAAGTCAGACGAGCTTCGCATATCCGAGCTAACCGAGCTTGCGGCGCAATACGGCTGCAAGTTTCAGCAAGCAGACGAAGAGAAGCGCATCTATTTCAGTAAGATCTCAGCTTAGGGGAACCCCTACAGCAGAAGCGACCACCGGCGGCTACCGGGTGCTCGAAGCTACCGGCCAAGCCCTTGCGCACATCTACGCTCGCGAGAGAGACGCCACGTGAGGCCAACACCGTTGGTGTGCTGACCTTCGATGAGGCGCGGCGTGTTGCCGTGAGCGTTGCGAAGCTGCCGGGGCTGTTAGGGCGACCTACTGACCTTGGCGCATGATGCGAGGCTATCGAAAAAAAACCGCCAGCCACATCGCCGCGACGAAGGTTCCAAAGAGAGCGAAACCAAGGATCATAGCCCCAAACCGCCGGGATCGCATTTTGGCTCAGGGGCTGGCGACGAAGGCCTTTAGCGCAAAGCTTCTTGATGCGGGTTTCGTCGACGCCTTTCACCACTGAGCGGCCGATCAGCGTGCGCGGGATGGCTGTGTCGCCGAAGCGCGCAATCATATCGGCCTGGACGCGCGGCGTCGTCGCATCGAGCAGCGTGTAGAGGATGTTGTTGCGGGCAAGGATCGCGCGGACCTGGCGGCACGAGGGGCACCAGGAAGCGCTATAGAGATAGACGTGCTGGCTGCAGCGCGCCTCCGCCGCCGTGCCTGACAACACGAGCATGAGCGATACGGCAAGCATTGCGGCTGCAAGGCTTGTGCGGACGCGGCCAGTGCTTAGATGTGCTGGGCGCGACGGTGTGTTGCGAAATCGTCCTAGCATGTCGTTCCACTTATCCGTCTGTTGGTTGACGCGTTTCAAGACTCCGAAATACAAAAATAGACACGAGCAGTTTTTGTTATACTCAGTTCGCGGGGCGGGAGCATTGAGGGAGCCTCCTATGACTGACGACGCCGATGCCAAGGCGCACGCAACAGCGCACGCGCTTATCCAGAGCTACCTCGATCCCGACCACAAGGTCATCGACATGGCCGGTTTCTACTCGGCTCTCATTCAGGCGCTGAAGGAACCGCAAGGAGAACATTAAGCGGTAATCTCTCCCACAGCCTAGCGGTTTAATCCCGCGGTGTTACAATTTAAGCGGTATTCACGAAGTGTCAGAAGGCTCGAATGAAACACTTATTATTGAGTTCGACCATCTTGCTCGCGGCCTCTACCGGCCTGATGGCGGAGGAGGTGATGAAGGATCGGGAGCTTATGACTGGGGAGGTGGAAGAGGGTGACCCCCAGGCCGGATTAGAATACGCCAAAGAAGTTTGTGCCAATTGTCATGGCATTTCTAACGCAACATCGCCTGTACCGGGGGCGACAGCCTTTAATGAAATCGCCTATGGACCGGAAATGTCGGCAAACGCACTCCTTGTGTGGATGCAGACACTACATCCGACGATGCCGAACATCACTCTTGAGCGAGAGGATTTGATGGACGTGATCGCCTACATTTTGAGTCACAAGGATAAGGACTGATCCGACAATCAGTAGCGTCTATTGCCATCAGCGTTGCGGCCTTCATCTGGCCGCTGATCCGGGTCCACTGGATGATGCGGGAATCGGCAGATCTCGCCCGGGCGCCCCTCGGCGAATTAGCATCACGGATTTCCCAAGCGGAGCAATCTCTGATCCACCAGAACTTTGAACTGGATGACTCAGCAATGAAAGTCGAGGACGCAAAGATTGCAGCACTCAAACGTCTGTATGAGCAACATGATCGCGTATCGACTTGGCCGATCGACCTGCCGACTTTCGGAAAGTTCTATGCGGCCCAGATCCCGCTTTGGCTGGGCGTAATAAGCATCGCCTGGTGTCTATTGAAGTAGATAAGTACTGGGTAACAAGCCGTGAGACGCCGGTGGGGATCTACCAGATAAGAGTCCCATGCAGCCGCAGCCAAGGCGGTAGAGACATGACCGACGAAAGAGAAGCAATCGCCTACCACGAAGCCGGGCATGCGGTGATCTCGATGAAGCTCGGCTATAAGTGCTTATACGTCACTATCATTCCTGATGGTGACAGAGCCGGTCATGTTTGTTGTCAAGATCCGATGGTCGTCGGACAAGACAACAGGTTCAAACACGCAATTAAAGTGCTCATCGCAGCGGGGCTTGCTGAGGGCAAGCATGTCGGGTCACCTAGTTGGGGTGACAGCGACGACCGCGTGAAGATAACAAATCTTGCCCTATTAGCTACTGACCTTGACTCTGAACGTGCCCAGATCCTCGTCAATCAAACGATCGGCGAGACACGCGAACTCGTCGAGCAGCATTGGCCGGACATAGAGGCGCTGGCGCGGCAGTTGCTCGCCTGTGGGATGGTCAACTTTTTGGAGAGGGACGCGGGGAAGCCTGAGGCCGGCATGGATAAGCATTGACCGATCGCCCAAGGACAGTGATTGGCTCGCCAGATAGCATTCACAAACTAGCTTGCCCTTGAGAACTTGCGGCAAACCCACAGCAGAATAACCAGATTGATCGCCGGTGCTGCCGTTGCCAGCCACGGCTTGATGGCTTCGGAAAAGTCCGACAACAGCAGATTCCAAGGTACACCTAGGGGTATCAGAAATAGCACCGCCAGGGGGTCACGCTCTTGCCCAAAAAGGCCGAATGTACCCACCGCAAGCAAGAAGAGTGCAACTATGTAGAGCAGTCCGAAGACGCCTACAGTGATTAGACATAAACGATTCACTCACCCCCTCTCCGCCGTCTTGATCAGCGTCAAAGAAACAGCACGCATTCGAGTGGCTGATAAGAACGTCGCACGAGGAGTCGTCCATCTCCGACGACGCCAATGCTGTCGGCGAGCGCAGGCCGGGCTTTCTCTTTGCTAAAAAATCCTGCTCAACCTACGCGCTGTGCGGCCCACGCTACGTGCTGCATTGCCCACACTGTGTGCTGCGCGGCCTACGCCGCGAAGGGTGCGAGTTACAGGACGACGCCCAATCGGACGACGCACTTAAGGACGACGCACTTAAGGACGACGCACAGTCCGCACACGATAGCCAGCCTCCTCGACAAGCGACTTCTGTTTTAACTCTGGTATCGACGGCACTGCTTTAGCTGGAAATGAAACCAGCCCGACGCACATGAGAACGCCGACAGCGAACAGTCCGATCATTAGACTACGCATAAGGTTTCCTTCCCTGCGATCGTGCGTCCATCCTACCCGACAAGATCACACAGCGCCGTGAACGAGTGAGAGGCCCGGAGCACGTCTTTCTTACTCAGCGTGATTGGCAATGAGTGCTGTTTGTATCTACCTTTTAATCAATGAAAGCCCGACAGCAATCCCGCAAGAAGGCATTGAAAAGAAGATACATCATGAAGGCGATTATGATTGCTCTTACGCTCCTCGCTGCCACTGGCGCGCCTGTGATGGCCGAGGGCTTCCCGAACCCGTACCAGACGACGAACCCTCGTTAAGCGATCTATTTTAATTCGTTTAGGCATAGAACCCCCGGCTTTCCTCCCCGGCCGGGGGTTTTATGTTTTTCGGAGCACAAACTGATCCAAGAGCCCGCAACCCGCGTACACGGAATATCGCGGTGGGGTTTTCTCTTCTCCCTCCCCCGAAAACCATTCGCGATGCTCTTAAAAGCCCTGGTGTCCCCACGCCGGGGCTTTCTTCTTGTGCGAAACGGCCTCCCTTCAGCGCTTGATCAGCCTCAAGGTAACAGCGTCGTCGTCGACCGACAAAAGTGAGGCCCAGTTCAGGCTCATCCTGGTGGTCGCGGCAGTGGCAATAGGGAGGCGTCAATGACATCACGCCGTTGCCCGCCGCCTTAGCTTTGAGCCAGCGCAAGTCGCAGCGCGTTACAGTGTGCTGTGCTCTGGTCTTGTAGCAAGTTTGCTACGCGAACGCATGAGCAAGCATCACTCCGAGAGCCCGCTGCCCGCTCTGCGTCTCTTTATCCAGGCACAGAACAAAGCGATCAAATCGGGCTTCACCGACAACGGCGGCGCTAACCAGTCCGTCGAACGCATCCTCAGCATTCTGTGCCAGCGCCTCGTCAATCCGCATCGTCCCGCGCATTAAGGTGCTTCAGGCTCATCACGCTAGCCAACTCATCGCGCAGGATACGGTTTACCTCGTCAATATGTGCGGCAGCCCTCGTCAGAATATCGCGCGCCTTGCGACTTGATGGCGTCTCATCAGCCGACGCGATTATCTCCTCATAGCGCCGATGAAGCGCGCGGTTCGCCAACATCAGTTTCGCTAGTAGCGAGGCTTGAAGCGTCGCAAGCTCTTCCATGCTCAGTGTATCGGGGGCGGCGTGAGCAAGACGTTCATCCCGAAGCAAGTGCGTCCACCAATTCAACTGTACCTCCATCGGCAAGCTCAGTACGTGCATCATGACAGCGTCTGCCATCTTGATCAGCATCAAAGAACCGGCGCCACTTTCGGCAACTGATAAAGTTGCCGCGCGAGGCGCCGTCCACCACCCATCACCGACGACGCTAACGCTGTCGGCAGGCCCGGCTTGCTCGTGCTCGTAGGCCGGACCTTCGCTTTAGACCTGGCCGCGTTCCCTGATTGACACGCTGCTGATCACAGTTTGACATCCGTCAATGCTTACGCGGCGGCGGCGGCTGACACTCCAGAGTGGAGGCTCTTAAGAGCCAAGGCATCTGGAAGGAAAATTGTCATGTTAAAGAAATTTTTTCTCACCGCCGTTGCAGTCGGTCTTTTTTCCACTCTCTCGCTTCAGATCGCTCCTGCCGGGGCCGTTGGCATGCGTGGCATGACTTGCAAAGACGCTGCAATGGCGAAGTATCCTGACGACGGCAAGACGCGTCGTTCCTGGAAAAAGATGTGCAAACAAAATTGGAGGCAACATCAGGGTTAAGCGGCGTCATGCATCGAAGGACTTCCTAAGCCAGCAGCTTTGTTTGCAGTGACCGCGTATGAGGCGACATTTCCGTGTTCTCGATAGAGGCCCCCGCAAGGAGGCTCAAAAATGAAAGTCCTTCTCGTTCTATTTTCAATGTTCCTCATCTCACCCGCACTCGCTTGTGGCTCTGCTTTTGATTGTTCCCTTGGGAGCAAGTGCATCAAGCAGGCTGGGAACTTCAATGGCATCTGTGCGGGCGGGATGAAACCCGGCAACAGCTATGATCGAAAGCCCTACCGTGATCCAATGGATATGACGGGCCGGAAGGGCAACACATGCTCCTTCGATATTGAATGCGGTATGGGAGGGGAGTGTATCAAGAGTGGCCTAGAAGGCGTTTGCATGTGATGAGATAATTGCCGTAGCCGTCGCGGTTGATTTGGCGTTATGGGCTTCAGTCGATGCGAGCGGTGGTGCGCTAATGCTGACATATTCTTGTCGAGAGATTATTGAGCTTTTTCGAGCTTGTGCCCCCATCGCTGGGTAGCACGCTGGTAGCCCACCTCGCCCGAATTAACGAGGGCGACAACACATGTCCGCGATAAACTCGGTCCAGCTTTATCCATGCACTTCCGCAGGCCTGGATCATCGAGCGCGTAGACCGAGCAAAACCGCTTGTAGTCGTTCTTACAGGCACCCTTCACTACCTCCGAATATTTAGCGACAGAAGGCACGACCATCACAAGCAACACGATGAAAAAGGCCAGCGCGGAAAGACCTCTCGCAATCATTTGTATCTCCGATGGTTATTCCAGTCTGCCCTGGAAGACACTGATGTACCCGTTCCCAAAGCAGATCAACGTTTAAGATCGAAAGCTTGACGGATCAAAGAATAGCCCTCGCTTGGCGCATGACCCCAAGCTGCTATGCCGCGGCGTGCGGGGGAGCCAATGAGGGAGGCTTTGTGGTGCCTAAGCAGAAATACAAAGACTACGCCCTCACCGTCTTCTACGATCCGAAGGTTTGCATCCATGCCGGAGACTGCGTGCGAGGTCTTCCGTCCATCTTTGATATCGTGAAAAAGCCATGGATCAATGTGGACGGTGCGCCCACCGCGAAGATCATCGAGCAGATCAAGCAGTGTCCCTCTGGCGCGCTTAGCTACAAGCTTTCAAAGGACGCTTGAAATCAGTGTAGACACCTGCGGGGAAAGGCAACGAAGGAAGCTTCCATGAGATCACGCAGGTCCGTGGCTCCCTGGCAAGTTGAGGAGATACCGGCCAGCTTCATTGTGCCTGCCCCCCCTCAAACTTGGAGCCCTATGCACCTCAGTTATCCAGGTCGTGCATCGTTTGATTGAGCTTTTGTAGCATATCTGGCGTTATCTCGACCACATTTACTGCAACACCAGTGATTTTATCGTTGGAATATTTGGTAGGATTAATGATGGAAGGATACGTTATCGGCCTACCATCTACGAGAACAACTTCAACGAACTTTTGTTGGCGGCCAGAATCAATAGTCTTTTTAAGATATCATATATATTTTTCGCCTGTTTCATGCCAGCTGATGCTGGCGCTAGTATCCATTTTACCGATTACGTTAGTGCCCGCAGCTTTAGTAAGAGTTGTGTTAGCCCAAAGGTATTCTCCAACCTTATTTTTGAAGCCGATGTGGCCTGGCAGTTGCTTGAAATCCACGTGGCTATCATCCTGATTGTCGCATCCTGTCAAGGCAAGGATGATGGCGACAATCGAAATCATGGTAGCTGTATGGAACGCTTTCATGCGGTTGCTCCTTGCAGTAAGTGGCCGACAGTCATGCTAATGTGCGCTAAAATCATCTAACCATGCGTATTAGACTGATTAGGCTAAATACGTAAGCCGTGGCGTCTCCAACTATTATTGCCGCACATCTACGCGAGAGAGACTAGAGCCGCAGCCGACATTGCCAAGGTGCTGACCTTCGATGAGGCGCAACGTGGAAAAGTGGCCCCGTCTGCGCTACGATGCAGACTGACGTGCTCAGCGTGCATGACGCGCGGTGGAGCAAACGATGTGCCCGGACCAATCCAACGCGAAATCTTGGGATCGGGGGCGGTCATGAAGTATTTGGGTTTGGGTTCGGTTCTACTGGCGGCTTGTGTCTTCACGGCCTGCGAAAAATTGAAAGACGATGACGCAGCGGAGCAGCCCGCTGCCGAAGCGCCGACAAACTACGCGGACCATGCGCCGAGCGGGGCCCATAAAGGTGAGCCTGCATCCCCGAGCCAGCCTCAGCCCGTGTATCCGGATGGGCTCTAGAGGCAGCGTCCCGGATTTCAGCCGCACGCAGGTGCGCGATACGCCCGCCTCGCTTCGCGGCCTCGACCAGCTCGTCGGAGATGTCGTCGAGGTAATAAGACTTCCGCCACAAGACGCGCTTGAGCGCGTGGTCACTCATTCCGAAGCGCGCGGCTTTCAAATTCGCGACGACCTAATGATCGAGAGGGTAGAAGTACCCAATGCTCCCGAACTGCTTTTGGAAGAGACCAGTTCCAAATGGGTAACCACAAACAGATCTACATTCTTTGGCGAAGAGGTAGGTTCTCATGACAGTCGCACAATTCTTCATAGTTGCGCTTGTGGTTCTCGTGTCCTTCTTGGCGATCCGCACCATACATCGAAGGCTTTCGCTCACCCGCGCCGAGCGTGCGTTCCTGTCCGTCGCAGCAGGACAGGACATAGATCGTGCGCGTGCGATGGACTTCGTCAATCTTGCTCGCGCGAAAGGCACGACGGCCATGGAGGAAGCCTCGGCTGAAGCCCAGGCGAGAAGGGACAATGAACTGCGTGAAACCCTGAAATGGGCCCGTATCGCCGTAATGGAACGCGCAGCTCGTGATGAGTTTGCGCGGCTCAAGCAGGAAAGCGACCTGAAGAGCATTCAGGAGATAAGCGACTCCGCCGACGCGGCAGGCATTACGGCAGTGAATCAGCACGTGAAGCCTGGCGGACCACTAGCAGACGACAGCCCAATCGCAACGAACATCGCCGCGCTTCAAGTGCTTATAGAAAGCTGCAATGCCGACCTGGTCAGCATTCCGCCAGGTGAGGAATACGTCACGCGGATGGGACGCGTCGCAGGAAGAGTCGTCAACTCAGAGTAACCCGACGCACTGCGCCCAACGATCTTTTGGTTTGAATCCGTGATGCAGTTGATGATCTTCGTCATGTGCTCAGGCATCTCGCGCTGCCTTTTGCCACAAGACTCTGAAAATAAATGGCTTCCTGAACTAACTCCCCCTTGATTGTGCGACCCAGAGGGGGAGTCGCCAATGTGTTTGCCGCATGATGGTCTTAGTAGACTTAGCTACAGGGTAACCAGCCCAGAGATACCCACGGGGATATAAGAGATAGGGGACCCATGCCCCCGGCCCGGCCGGACCACTTAGCGAGAACCTAATTGCATTCATTCACGGCCCCACATGGGCCCTGCTCTGACAAGGCCACGCTGAATGATTGGGTAGCTTGCTGACACAGGAGAACCAATAACCGTTTGCCGGGTTCATCGAAGACAGCAGCGCTTAGCCAAAGCCCCCCAAGCCCCGCTTACGCTTTTGCGCCGGGCCCCCGTGCCCGGCTTTTTTCTTGCGATGCTCTAACCTTGGCGCACGCCCACAGTTTGCTAGGCTCTGTTTGTGGGGGAGCAATCTTGCGCGGCTCCATAGGCCTACTCGTCCGCCAAAACGTAACGGAGCAAACGACCTGGGCCGTAGGCGAGGAGCGCCGGAAGGCCAATAACGACCCCTATAAGCACAAGGTTGCCTTGGTCGCCTCGGGCCCTAAGCACCTGCCAGTTGTCGTACCAAGCAACCAAAAGCCAGCCGCCAAGCCAAAGAACAGCAAGCGCGGTGCCGATCCAGTAAAGCGTCCACCCCAGGCGGTATGCGATGCCAGTGGTCAGTCTCTGTGCCATGGCTCTTCCTTCCCCGGAGAGAAGATTAGCACTCCGCAATCTTAGGAAGCCATTCGCGGCCAAGTCTGTAGCGAGCATGCTGCGCAGTACCAGCTAACCTGTGAGATGGGCTACGTTATCGTATACCTCGGCGCTGGGTGCCGCCGTGAGAAAACTCGCCAGGTCTCCCCAGATCGCCTGAACTTGCTCGCTGGCAGCTTCGGCCGCCTCTTGGCTCTCGTAGATCGCCATCCCGACGCCGTGTCCATCAGAGCGCCAAGTGCTGTAGATGTCTACAACCCCGGCTATGGACTTGATCTGTCCTTTGATTTCTTCAAGTTTTGATTCCATTTCGTCCAGTCGGGCTGGATCACAATGGTATGTCGTAACTCGTGCATACATAAGCGTCGTCTCCGTTATCTCGCTCGGTTACCGTTTCATGCGCTACGCTGATCCAAGATCACAATGGCCGACAAGGTTAGCACCGACCGCTTGATCCGACCCAGCAAAGCACGGCCACTGGGTGCCATCGGCAAAGCTCGATAGTTTGGCACAACACACTGATATAAATGTGCTTTTCGTATTTAACTCCCCTACCCGTCTCGGCTTCAAGACAAGGCTCCGGCCTCTGGGCCGCCTAGACCCCCTCAGCGGAGTTGGTCGGGGGGGTGTTTTGTTTTTTTGGCCTGCTTTCAGCCGTCTGCGGGCCTCTCTGGGGCTCTGGTGGGCAAATAGCGAGGGGGTTCTCTACTCCCAAGCGGGGGATTCCTGACGACTCTCCGGATTTTGCGAAATCCCCATAAGCGATTGATTTGCCGTCAGGGAAATCAGCGGCGTTATACAGCTAAGTGACTGATATGTTTTGAAAGTAAGTGGACTGCAAATTCGTATACCCCGGTTCGATTCCGGGCGTGGCCTCCACTTCCTTGGCGGCACCCACCAGCAAGACCTCGCAGGCGCTCTAGGCGCCTTTGGTGCTCGACGCGTCTTCGGCCCTTATCGCATCTCCAGCTTACGCTTTGTCTTTTTCGCCGAACCGCCGATGCCACCACACGGTGAGTTGGCGCCGCCAGCGGCGCACCGCTGGCAGGTCCACAGACAGGACCAGAAAGCCGAGTGGAAGCATCCAAAAGCCCAACACCGGCAGGAAACCCAGCAGCCCGCATCCGATGAGGAGCACCCCGAAGCCAATGCGAAGCGGCTTCGAGCGCGGCAGATGAAAGTGGCGGTTTAGGAGACGAACCTTGCTGGCCATTGGTCTTTGGGCAATCGGTGTTGGAGGGAGCGTCAGGCGGGCTCAAGGGCGAATTCGGCTTGTACCAGCCGGACGCCGGAGATAAGACCTCACACCATGTCACGCAAGGCGGACAATTTTCCGCAAGGCGATAGCGCGTAAAGCTCTGGCAAGCGCGTCTTGGTTTTGCTATCAAGCTGCGTCGGCGCCGCGTTTTCATGACGCTTTGTGCCCTGTTCCCCGGTAGCTCAGTTGGTAGAGCAAGCGGCTGTTAACCGCTGGGTCGCTGGTTCGAGTCCGGCCCGGGGAGCCAACAAAATCAAAAACTTAGCTAGAGCCATAGGGTTAGCTGTGAGGGACGGGGCTACAGTGGGGCTACATAGACCGGCCCGCCAGCCCAAACGCTCGGCAAAAGCGGCAGTCTAGGCCAGATCAGAAGACCCTCCCCCCCGAATTAAGCGCTGACTCTTCGAACGTGGGCGGACCACGTCGGACACACGGCGGCCGTCTGGGCTGGTAGGGCACCTCCATAGCCAGAATGGCCTTTCGACAGTGTGCACGCGGGACGTGTCGCGTTAGGTTGGCTTTTGGAAACCTTCGCGGCGTGCGACCCAGTAACCACGCGGGGGGAGCCAATGAGGGAGGCTCCCAATGACAGACGACAACGATGCTAAGGCGCGCCAGACGGCGCACGGCCTTGCTGGGGACCCCGCTGGCCTCCTACCACCGCGCCTTCACCGTCGCGAAGGCCGATGTCGGTGCGCCGTACGAGATGTTGTTGTTGTTGTGCGACGAGATCCAGTACTCCGTGTTGAACATGTTCTCAACATTGACCTGCGCCGACCAGTGTTCGTTGAGGTCATAATAGACGGCGCTATCGAACCGGGTATAGCCGGGAACCGTAACGGTATTGGTAGCCGCGGGGAACCATTCAGCTTGATGGATGATGCCGAGACCAAAGCCCCATTTGTCCGTCAACTGATACCTGTTCCACATGGAGAAAGTGTCGAGGGGCACTGACTCCACCGAGTTCCCTACGAGAGCCAAGTTGTCGCCCGCCGACAAGATCTCAGAATTCGTGTGAGCGTAGCCGCCAAACACTTGCCACTTGTCGGTGATGTAGCCGCTGATCTCAAGCTCAACACCTGTGGTGCGTGTCAGCCCTCGCGCAAAAGTATCTGCGCCAATGGTCACGGGCTGGTTCTCGCGGTCAAGCTGGTAGACGGCGCCCTGCAGAAGCAATCGGGGACGAAGCGTCCATTTGAAGCCGGTTTCGTAGTTCTGGAAAACCTCAGGCTCAAGCTCCGACGCCGTCACACTCAGAGCTCCAAAGTTGTCTCCGTTGGCCGGGAGGAAGGATTTGGAATAGCTCGCATAGACGTGGAATTCCTCCCAAGGCTTGACGACAGCGCCGGCACGCGGGGACCACACCTCGTCAACCCGTGACGTCCTAAAGCCACCGATCCTGTCAACGAAGTCGACATCAAACCGCTCAAACCGAACGCCGCCGATAAGCTCAAAGTAGCGCCCGATCTCAACTTGATCCTGAATGAACAGGCTTGTTGTATCGAGGTCAGTGAACCTTGCCCGGCTTGGCCGACTGTAAAACGTCGGGGTGAAGACCGTTGGATTCGTTGCGGGCACATTGAGCGCAAAGATGCCGGAGCCGGGCATGCCGAACTCGGGTAGATTGCGGAATTCGTCGTTCTTCTGCACAACAAACTCCAGGCCACCAACCAAGTTGTGTCTGAAATGTTCGCCTTGCTCGAAGGCGTAAGAGAAATCCGTCTGATTCACGAAGTTCTGTCGCCCGGTAATGCTCTCATATCCATCGAGCTCGACGAGCCCTGGCCCGGGTCCGTTGACCGGAGAATCCGAGAAGATGTTTTGGTACAGTTTGTCGTAGTCGCCGAAAAATGTGTGATTGCGAACCTGCAGTCCGAATAGGGTCTCATGCTCCAGCGTCGCTGTGGCGACGTGACCATCGAAGTTGGTAAAGCTGGCGTTGGGCTGGCCGAAAAAGGTCTCGATAGGATACTCAAACGGCCTGTTCCCGATCGAAGGACCGCCACGGTCGACGTTCTGGTCGTGACTCTTATATTCGTAGCTAAAGTGCAGCGTCGTTCTCTCGCCGAGCCTAAAGCCGAGCGTAGGGTTGATCCCGTAACGCTCAAGAAAAGAGAAATCGCGAAAGGTTTCTGAGTCCTCGTACATTGCATTGAGGCGAATAGCAGCATTCGGCGAGATCGCCTGGCCTACGTCGGCTGTACCTCGCGCACGTCCCCAGCTTCCAAACTGGAATGTTCCTTCGTAGATCGGAACGCCATCAGCCCGTTTAGTAACGCGATTGATCACGCCGCCGCCTCCGCCGCGGCCAAAGATCATCGCGTTCGGTCCTTTGAGAACCTCGATGCTCTGAACGTTGTAGAGATCGCGGAAAGTCTGGATGTCGTCGCGGACGCCGTCGACGAAGAAATCCGCCGTCGTTTCTTGGCCACGAAAAGTTATCTGATCCCGGTGGCCCTCGCCCTGTTGCACCGTAATACCGGGAACATAGAGCAGCGCCTGCCCAAGACTGTTTGCGGCCTGATCCTCGGCCAACTCTTCGGGAATTATCGAAACTGTTCCCGGAATATTCATGATCAACGTATTGGTCTTCGTCGCTGAGCTTGTGCCTGCGGCGTAGTAGCCATCCACGCCAAAAGAACCGCGATTGAGCACACTACCTTCGACGGG
The DNA here is from genome assembly GCA_942491645.1 of uncultured Alphaproteobacteria bacterium. Lineage (GTDB taxonomy): Bacteria > Pseudomonadota > Alphaproteobacteria > Rhizobiales > Methyloligellaceae > Methyloceanibacter. Next base: position 21,601 of record CALOBK010000011.1, read on the forward strand.
AAGGTCGAGGATTGCTTGGTCGATCTCTTCCTGCGACGAGAAGCCATCAACGGCATTCGCTGAAGCCGCCACCGATGGAGCACTAGCAGTCGTTAATGAGACCGGTCGTTGCGTCGGCCGTGGCTCAGGATCTGGCGTGGATTCGGTGGTAGTAACAGTCGAGGCCGGCTCCGGATCTTGCTCTTGTTCCACGATCACTGGTGGGAGGGCCTCGTCAGTGGTTGCGTCGTTGACCGTCTCATTCGACTCTGTGCCCTTGGCGGCGGCGCCAGCTTGGGCTTCGCCGTTGGCTCCAGCCGCCTCGGAACCCTCCGCGCTTTCCTCAGCGATGCCGTTTGAGGCCTCTTGCGCCCAGACCATTTCGCCCGGGAAGAACAAGAATGCGGCGGACGTCGAAAGGGCCAGCAGCCTTAGTCGAGATTCCCGACCAAAGCGAGCAGGGCGCGCGCACGTGACCGCGGCACCGTTGGCACGAAGCTTCATGATGTCCCCCTCGGTCAAACTAGCCCCGGGGGCGTGCTCCGTCTGTTGCGAAACTATTCCCCCCTACTCCGTCGCCCAAATGGGCGACCATAGAGTAGGGACATTGTTCAGATGCACAAAGTGCAATCCGTGCAATCTAATAGATGAGCACTATGCATTTATTGGCAGCCCTGCGTTTTGACCCCAGCCCGATCACGCCCATCAGACGTCGTCCGCTTTGGGTCGATACTGTCGATAAAGTCGTCGGCGCGAGCGGGCTAGTTGCCCTGGCTGTGCGGGGCTGAGTTGGGTAGTTCTTGTTCATCGCCCCATCCGGGGCCGAGGGCTCTGCACCGACGCTACGGAAGCCACTGGCACCAGAACTCACGCAACTGACGCGCTGGCGAGGTCTGGCGGAGGCCAAGGCATCTGCAGCGCCATTGTCTTGAGGTTCTGGACGATGGCGGCGAGGTGGAACTCATCGCGGGGCATTGTCAGAGCAAATTCGTTTACTTTGCCAAACCGTCAGAACCGGATTTCGCGGCCATTGATTTTCCTGCATTTTTCCGGGTCAATCTGAGCGGTTCGATGGCCGCTCCAAGTATTTAGAATTTTGCTCTGACAACGCCACTAGGTCTGCAGCATCATGATGGATGCCGCGAGGCACCATGCCCTCCCAAGCGGCAACTAACACGCATGTCTTGAACCAGGCCCGGGCGTGCTTATTTCTAAAAAGGGTGCGGAACCCAACGACTTACTAGGATTTCCCGGTTTTTCTGGCTTTAGGAACAACGTCGCAGGGATCGGTTAGATGTGGACCGGACAGAAGGTTTTGGCGCTTCGGGGTGAGAAGGCCTCGCCTCCGCGAAACGCGCTCCTGCAATCTCTGCCGGCGCACGAACTCGCCCGGCTCATGCCCCTTCTCGAGCGCGTGCCATTGGTGCGCCGCCGGGTATTGCAGCATGCCGGGCTCGCAATCGAGCATCTGTTTTTTATCGAGGACGGGCTCGTCTCCGTGCTCGCCAAGGTGGACGAGCGTAGCGCCGCCGACGTGTGGCTGATCGGCCGCGACGGCGCGGTCGGCTGCACCCTCCTGCTCGGCGGAGAGACCTCTGACCTGACCCATTTCGTGCAGATCGGTGGCAGCGCCCTGAGATTGAGCGTCGAGGATCTCAATCGCGTGGCGCTCGAAGTGCCGGGCCTTTGCCAAGCGCTGAAAGGCTATCTGCACGTGTCCTTGATGCAGAGCTCGCAAAGTGCGGCGTGCAGCCTCCGCCACGCCTTCCTGCCGCGTCTCGCGCGCTGGCTGCTCATGGCGCATGACTGCAGCGGGCTCGACCGGCTGCCCATCACGCAAGATATCCTGGCACGCAGCCTCGGCGTGCGCCGTCCGACGGTCTCGTGCGCGTTCAGGGATCTCGAAACCGGCGGCATCTACGCTAAAAAACGAGGCGTGGTGCGCATCATCGACCGGCCGAGCCTCGAACGCCTCGCCTGCCACTGCTACCGGATTTTGCGCGCGCAAGCCGACAAGTGGGAGCGGTCGAAGGCAAAGCGCAACATGCTGCTCGCGATCTCCCCCTTCGTGGCCGCTATCGAGACCGAGCTTCTCGCGAGCTAAGGCGAGGCGCCCGGGGGGAGTGCACCCGGGGCGCCCCGCGAGGACCGCGCCGTTAGCCGACGACGACCCCTTTACACTTTTCGTCCTTGATCTCGGTAAGGGCCTTCTTGGCGTCCTCCATGGTGGCATAGCCGTCGGTATTGGCGATGGCCTTCTTGCCGGCGCTCAGTTCCGTCCCCGGCGTGTCGAGGATGACCGAGCACATGCCGACCGTGTCGATGGTAACGAAATATTTCTCCCCGGCCGCCGAGGCAGGCGCCGCGAGGCCGATGGCCAAGAGACCGGTAGCCAGTACACTCGTGCCAAACACACTCGTCGCGACTGATTTTCTCATGCTTCGCATCTCCTACATTGTTGTTGAACAAGGCTCAAACGCCCCAGCAAAAAGACATGTGGGCGCTCCTCCCGCGAGGCAAAGGCACGCGGCACCTTAAGTCCGTACGCTAGATGACGGAGTTCGGTCGTCACCGCCGCCTGAAGGTCTTCCGCACCGCCCGAGACAAAGCACCAGCCAAGGCAGCTAACGACGCTGTAGTGCTTGCGGCCGTCCCACAACCCACGCTAGCATATGAGGCGCAAGCTCCCGCTGAACCCGAAGCTCAGACAGCGGCTCCCGAGAAATCGTCCGACAGCAAGACTGAACGTGTCTGCCTCAAGGCGTCGCAAAGGCGTTGTCAGACTAACTATTCATGAGCTGGCTAGTCGGAGGCGGTCAAGACTCTCACGCCGCGAGTTGACGCCACTCAACCAGGGCGCCAGAGCGGTTCTGTTTGAAGATGTCGCGGAAGTTGAGGTGACGGCCGAGGTTGAAGTGGTTGTGGATTGATGCGTGCGCAGCGGCAAACTTTTGGAGAATTTTCATGTCCCTGAACTTCGCCATAGCACTCTCTCCTCGCCGGAACGGCTGATGTGAGTTTTCGGCCCGATTGTTGAGCCAGCGACCGCACTCCTGACGCTCCACAATCCCAATGACCTTTAGCGCGGCGCCGTAAGATCGAAGCCGGTCCGTCACGATTGCCTTAGGCCAGCCATACCGTTTCATCGCACGCTTCAAGAACTTCAACGCAGCCATGCGATCCCGGCGCTTCATCACAAAGACCTCAAGCACCTCACCTTCGTGATCTGCCGCACGCCAGAGATAATGTGTCTCTCCATTGATCCTGACGAAGACCTCGTCCAGGTGCCAACGCCAGTGCGAATATGATCGAGTCTGAATACGACGTTTTCTGATCTCCGCGGCGAACATCGGACCGAAACAGCTCCACCAGTACCGAACCGTCTCGTGACAGAGTCGATACCCCGCTCAAACAGAATATCCTCGACCTGTCGCAGCGACAGCGGATAGCGGATGTACATCATCACCGTGAGGCGGATCAATTCAGGCGAGCTGTTGAAACAACGGAAGGGATTGCGCATCGCCGCAGGCTAAGGAACCTCGCCAGGAGGCTCAAGCCAATTTACTCTGACAATGCCCTCTGTGGGCTTGGCCGTTATGCACCCCAGGTTAGAGCCTGGGCGGCTGCGCGCACCCCGTCACCTTAATCCTATCAGCATGACGGCTTCTTCCGATTATCGCCCGTGCTTGCATCTGATTAGTGTGAAGGCACCCTGTTTGATGCGTCCTTCATTCTTCCCAACGCGCCGCCTTGGTTGTTCTTCACCAAGGCGGCGCTGTTGGTTCTGGGTCCCTGCTTGATCAGCGTCCCGATAGCCTCTTTGCAGCACAGCACGGTGCCGCGTCGGATCAGATCGGCCTGTCCCTCATCGGGGGCTTTGCTTTTTTTGAGCCGCTAAGTGATCCAAGAGCCCTGCGCCCGCCTTTCCTTGACAAGGCGTTAAGGTTTTTTTGCCCCCCCGAAGTGATCCTAGCGCGATACTCTCTCTAAGCCCCGGTGCCCCCGCGCCAGGGCTTTCCCTTTGTGCAAATCGGTCTCTCTTCAGCACTTGATCAGCCTCAAGGCCACAGCGTCGTCCTCGACCGAGAAAAGTGAGGCCCAGCTCAGGCTCATCCTTGTGGTCGTTGCTGGTGTACTTGGGATGAGAGATGCATGAGACAAATCATAATCGCTTCTGTGCTCGCACTACTGACAAGCACGGCGTACGCAGGGGAAGGTGTTTGGGCCTTGTACCTAGTGGTTCAACATCCTGAACGCTGCACAACTCCCGCCGAACCAGGAGGAGGGTGCCAAAGTCTTTCCCCGACAGTTGCAACGTATTCGAGCAAGACGAAGTGCTCCGACGAAGCGAGCAAGCTCACAGATATACGGGTCCGCGACAAAACACTGGGTGTCCCATGGACTTCGAACGTTCACTACGTCTGCGTCCTTCAACCTAAGCCGGGGCACTACTAGAAAACTTGGCGCATCGCCCCAGGCTGCTATGATCGAGCCTCGGGAAATCTACATATGGAGGACATACTCATGCGGATTTTGGCAATAGCTCTTGCTCTCACCTTTGTCACAGGAGCCTCCGCGTATGCGATGGACGACGCGGTAACCGAGCAGGAAGTGGAAGGCGTGCAGAAGACGATCAAAGGTATGGGCTGCACCGTCGAGGACGACGAAATCGAGGCGGAGAAAAGTGGTTATGAGGCCGAAGACGTCATGTGCGACGACGGCCAGTACGACGTCTATCTCGACAAGGACTTCACGGTCACCAAGAAGGTCAAAGAGGATTAGTAACTAAACCAGCTACGGTAACCTGCTCGGATTGAGCGGAAGACCGAGCAAATTTAGGCTGACCTGGTACCTCTCGTTTGACCTGAGCCCCTTCTTTCATCCAGTTGGAAGTAGAGTCCGTTGGTCATTTGAGCCCATCAGGCTCGGTGGTGCAACGGGACGGGCTGCGGAGCCCCACGGCAGCCCAAGCGACGGCATTGTCAGAGCAAAATTCTAAATACTTGGCGCGGCCATCGAACCGCTCAGATCGACCCGGAAAAATCCAAGAAAATCAATGGTTGCGAAATCCGGTTCTAACGTTTTGGCAAAGTAAACGAATTTGCTCTGACAATGCCCTAAGCCAACATCGCGAACGTGCTCTCGTTCAATGAGGCGCGGCGCATTGGACGGCATCTTTCGCGCCATAGGCTGGGTCATCGGCGGCGGAATAGGCTGCATCAAAACAGCGGCGGACGTGGGCAGCTATTGCGCTCGGGTTTGGTCAGGGAAGACGGCCTTGGCACTATGGAAAAACAGCGCTCGTAACTTGTCCCAAAAATCCCCGCCGAGGACGAACAGACTTATCAGCAAAAGAAGATCGCCGGTCAAAGCAAACCAAAACGCGTTTCCTGCATATAGGGGAATGCGATCCTGCAAATAGGCTGACAGCCAGCCAAATAAGATTGGGATCACGAACATCACAAGGCCGATGGTGTAGCGCGTTCTACTCACCTCCGGCGGCGGACCATACTGTTTCAAGAGGCCGAAGGTGCGGTCCTTGATATAGGTATAGCCGCTCTTTCCCATAATTGCGGCGGCGGCGACCAACAACACCTCCGCACTGATCAGAGTGGCGCCTGACATCGAGGCAATCATTGTGGTGGATAGCCCAAGCGCTGCCAGGAGCGGAATGACAATAAGCGGCCCAACGAGGCTGAGTGCGAACAACGAGACGCCTAATTTGAAGCGCCACCCTGCAACTGCCGTTGATTGGTCAGTCTCTTCTGTTTCGCTCATATCCGCCTGCCCCGCCCTCGAAACACGTTCTTTTCCGGGGAAGAAACTAGCACCAATGGCTGCTGCGTCACTCAGCGTGTGACTGCGTTCCGGCCAGAGCAGAAACCACGGGTTGACCGCTGACCTCTGGGTTCGTGGCCGGCCCGGCGAGCCAATTTTTCATGAAAGTGTTGGGAGAATCATGTGGCCGCACAGCGCGTTGGGCGGGTGCGCTTCGCAGTCATCATTCCAGTACGCGTTATGCTAAAACGAGCGAAGGGAGCCGTCGCCGGCCCCCTCACCCCCGTATACCCGTACGGCGGGCGGGATACGCACTACTAACCCCGCCACAAATCTAGAACACGCGTCTCCCCTCGCCGGTTCCCAACTCTTTCAGCCACGGGCCACAAAAGAGAAAGCGTAGCTTCCCGAGGGAAGCTGCGCTTAGGGTCGCCTCAAGCATAGTCAGGGGAGGAAGACTTAAAAGCTTAGGCGGGAATGAATTTCAGCGAGACGCCATTGATGCAGTAGCGCAGCCCCGTTGGCTTCGGACCGTCATTGAAGACATGGCCGAGATGGCCACCGCAACGGCGGCAATGGACCTCGTCGCGCGCCATGCCCCAGCTGTAATCCCGCTCCATGCCGATACTGCCTTCGACTGGCTCGTAGAAACTCGGCCAGCCGGTGCCGGACTCAAACTTGGTCTCCGACCTGAAGACAGGCAAATCGCAGCCGGCGCAGGCAAAGGTCCCTGTGCCCTTCTCCTTGTTGAGCGGGCTGGTCCAGGCACGCTCGGTGTCGGCCTCGCGCAGAACCGCATATTGCTCGGGCGTCAAGATCTTGCGCCACTCTTCGGGGGACTTCGTAACTTCGAATTTGCCCTTGGTGGCGGCGGTTGCCTTGCTGCCCTGCCACTTCGTAAGGCCAGCCCCGGCGGCCGCGGCTGCGGCGACACCTGCGGTGCCCAGAAGAATATTTCGTCGCGTAACCATCGTGGCTCCTTCCCGATTAGCGCGGAATGCCAATCGTCTGCATTAGAACCTATGCTTTTCTTCGCATTCTTCAATTCAACTTGTGCGCACAACTGTTCACGAGGGCTTTATTGAGCCTGTGAGAAATGCACGTCCTTTTGGGTCAGCGCCCTCGCCTCTAAGGGCTGCTATCCCCGCGAAGTGACATGCGCTGCGGGGATGACGATCTCGCAGCGAACCCCTTCGATGGGAAAAGACAAGGCGACTTCTCCGGCGAGAGCCTTGCCCACAACACTCTCGAGCATGGCGCGCCCAAAGCCTGAGCGTGATGGCTCCTGGACATCGGGGCCTCCGCGCTCCTCCCAGATTAGCGTGAGGGCCTGCTCGTCTTCGCAAACATCCCAATGAACGGAGATGGTGCCGTTCGGATCAGAGAGCGAGCCATATTTCTCCGCGTTTGCGGCCAGTTCGTGCAGCGCCAGGCCGAGATTGTGAACCGCCTCGGGCTTCAGGACGACGTCCTCGCCTTCAATCGCGATCCGCCGGTCCGAGCCATGGATATGCGCCTCCAATTGTTGCTCCACGAGCATACGCAGCGAGGCACCGTGCCAATCGTCGGCCACGAGAAGATCGTGCGACATCCCGATGGCATGAAGGCGCGCACCGAAATTGTCGAGAAACTCATCGACCGTCGCCGTGCGCCGGGCTGTCTGCCGGGCAATCGCCTGAATCACCGCCAGCAGGTTCTTCGACCGGTGGGTCAGTTCGCGCAGGAGGAGGCGCAGTTGCTGCTCGCTGGCGGCTCGGTCGCTCTCGAAGCGCTGCTCGGCCTCAGCAAGTTCCTTGGTCCGCTGGTCCAAATGGGCTTCAAGGCGCAGCCGCGCGTCTTCACGTTCGCGAGACGTCTTGTGCGCCTTGAAAAGGTAGGTCACAGCCGCGAGCCCAAGCGCTATCGCCACGCCTCCAATGAGGCTGCCAGCAGCAAGGCCCATATGGGCCTGCAGACTGACAAGAGCGAGCGCATTGTCCATCGCGATCCGTTCCTCCGCTGTCGTGACTCACTTGCCGTGGCTCACTTGTCATGCGCTGACCTCAATGTGAGCACGCCAGAGCAAGAGGCGCGCACTCTAGACAATTGCCGCGATTAGGGTCACCAGAAAGACCAGAACGAAAATGAAGAACAGAACCCGCGCAACACCGCCAGCCGCCGAGGCCAGGCCGCCGAACCCGAACACGCCGGCTATCAAGGCGACGACAGCAAAAATGATCGCCCAGGTTAGCAACATCTCTGACCTCGCTTGCCGATCGACCGTATGGAGGCGCTTCTATTGCCTCCGGATTGGCAAACGCCCGGCTGCCCGAATTGTTGCAGTGTGCTCACGTCAAAATCCCGCAACAGCCGCAAGGATCTCTTGGTCAGAGAACGGTTTTCGAACCAAGGGCGCGCCGTTGTGCGATGCGGGCAGGCTCTCGCGCCCGTAGCCGCTGACAAAGACGAAGGGCAAACCGCGCGAGATCAAAACATCCGCGATCCGGCCCGCCGATTCTCCGCCAAGATGGGCATCGAGGAGCGCACCGCGCAGAGGCCCGCTCTCAATCGCGGCAAGGGCATCGCGCACAGTGCTGGCAGGGCCAACCACCGGCAACCCCGCATTCTCAAGCGCGGCAACGATATCGAGCGCTATCAGAAACTCGTCCTCAACGACAAGAATGGGATGCGCGTTGGTCACTTCAAATCCCTCCCTCGCGTGCAATGGCCGTAACACAACGCGGCGCCGGGCTATTTGGTGCCAAGCTTCTTGGTGGCAAGCATCTTAGTACCTAGCATCTCGTGAGGCAGCCCCTCGCATCAGGAACGTCGCCTCTCACGATCGCGTTTTCCATCTCCGGAAAAAACGCGCGACGCGCGGGAACTTGAGGTGATGAACTGGCGCGACACTAGGAATAGTCTATGTTCTGCGCGAGCGAGACGTCAGCAGGAAAAGAGCAAGCTTAGAGGCGACAATGGGCCCAACGATCCTCGTCATTATCCTGGTCGCGGTATTCCTCGCCGTGCTGCCGGCTTGGCCCTATAGCCGCGCCTGGGGGCCTTTTCCCTCCGGTCTCGTCGGTCTGATCGTGGCGCTTATGCTCCTGCTGATGTTCTTCAACAAGATTTAGGGCGCTCGCCGGCCGCGGATCAGCTCTTGCGCTTGGCCTGCTGTTCGAAGAACAGGGCCTGAGAGACGATCGCCTTCACCGTGTCGGGCTGATACGGCTTGGTGATCAGGAATGCCGGTTCAGGCCTTTCTCCTGTTAACAGCCGGTCGGGATACGCAGTGATGAAGATGACCGGCACCTCGAAGGAACCGAGCATCTCGTTGACCGCATCGAGCCCCGAACTCCCATCCGCCAGCTGAATATCGGCCAGAACAAGCCCAGGCTTCTTTTTGGAGGCGGCGCTGACCGCCTCTGCGTGCGTCCGGGCGACGCCCCCCACGCGATGCCCCAACCCTTCGACAATGCTCTCCAAGTCCATGGCAATCATCGGCTCATCCTCGATGATGAGCACGTCCGTTGCGACCTGAGCGGCAATTTCGCGGCCGGCATCATCGAGAAGCGCAACGACGTTGCTTGGCGTGGTGTTCAGGATTTCGGCGGCTTGCTCGCCGGAAAAGCCTTCCACGGAGCAGAGCACAAAGGCCTGGCGTGCCAGAGGTGTGATCTGTTCGAGCTGGCGATCGACCGGCGTATCTCCACGATCGATCGTCTCGGTCGTCAAATTAAGACCAACGGAATTCCACATGCTGACGAATGTGCGATAGAGCGCGACCCTCGCATCGAGGCTCTCGTCGAACAACGAAGGGTCCTCGGCCAGAACCTGAAGAGTCGCTGCGACATAGGCGTCACCAGCACTCTGAGACCCTGCCAGCGCGCGCGCGAAGCGTCGCAGCAAGGGCAGATGTGGCGCGATGATTTGAGACAAAAGCATGGAACGATGCTCCCCCAAGGGCATTACGATTGGGTACATTGTCTCACACAGAGGGCCGAAAGACACAATGCGCGCAATCGAAGATAGGCCCTTCCTTGCGCCAAAACTTTGCCCAAAGTCCGGCACAACTGGAATCGATTGAAGGTTCATGGGTTTTTGGGGTCAGAAACGTGGCGGTTATCGGTTACAATCGCGTCTGTCGATTGAACCGACAAGGAACCGCTGTGACCGGAAACGATAAGGATAAGGCTCCTAAGCGCATGGCAGTGGACGCCAGGAACAGCACTGATGGGCCTGACGATGCATCCGCTCAGCCGGCGACGAAGCCAGAAACGAGTATGTCTCCCGCCCTTCAAGACCATATCGGCCGGCAAGTCCGCGCCGTGTTCGACTCTGTTGCCGACGAGCCGGTGCCAGAGCACCTGCTGAGACTTCTCAAAGATCTCGACCAAAGCGGAGAGAACTGACTTGGCGCGCACCGTCTCTCCGGGCCTCAGGGATTCTCTTGTGGCCCAAATCGGCAATCTGCGAGCATTCGCCGTGTCACTTTGCGGCGACCGGGAGCGTGCGGACGACCTTGTCCAGGAGACACTGTTCAAGGCCTGGAACCACCTCGATTCCTTCCAGGAAGGAACAAACCTAAAGGCTTGGCTCTTCACGATCCTCCGCAACACGTATTTCTCCGAACGCCGGAGAAAGAAGCGAGAGGTTGAGGATGTCGATGGCACCTATGCAGCCCGACTATCGTCCCGGCCCGAACAGCATGGCCATATGGATATGCGGGACTTTGAAGAAGCCCTCACGGACCTTCCCGATGACCAGCGCGAAGCCTTGATCCTGGTTGGTGCGGCAGGCTTTTCCTACGAAGAAGCTGCCGAGATTTCAGGATGCGCCATCGGCACAATCAAAAGCCGGGTCAATCGCGCGCGACGCCGGCTGGCAGACGCGCTCCAGTTCGATGAACAGGACGAAGGCGCCAGCGACACACCCACGCCCTCACTGCCGAAAACAAAGAGCGCCTAGGTCTCTGCCCAGGGTCCTTACTGCAGCAGCCAGATGAAGGCTCCGATCGTAAGGATCGAGCCGAACGTGCTGATGAGAAGCGCGGACGCGGTTTCCGGGATGGCGACGCGATATTGAACGGCGAGCATGACCACGAGCGTGACGGCCGGGAGCGCGGTCGTCACAACGGTCTCGCTGAGAAGCGGGTTGCCGTACCCCATTGCCAGCATGCCCGCGCAGACAAGACCAGGCTGCACCACATTCTTGAAGAAGACCAGGACGAGGACCGGCTTCGTTATCATGATCTTATAGCCGGCAAGGATGATCCCGGAGGCAAACAGCGCTACCCCCGCCGCGGAATGTCCGAGAAGCGAAAGGGAATTGTCGACCACTTTCGGTAGATCGATACCCAGCATGACGATGACGAAGCCTGCCATCGGCAGCCAGACCACGGGCTGTTTGAGTGCACTCGCGATCTTGCCCACGACGTCCGACATTTTCGCCGTGTGTGCGCCAGCTGGAGCAGTCCCCGCCGTTTGTGCCGCTCCTGCCTCCGCTGCTGGGTCTAGACCCAGCAGGATGAGCGTAACCGGCACCAGAACAACGACGATGATCATACTGCCGACTGCCACGGGAATGTCTCCAGTGGCGCCGTATAGATAGCCCAGCACAGGAGTCCCGACAAAGGCGGTACTGGGCGCTGACGCTGTCAAGGCGCGGAGCGCGCTGAGGCCGATCGGGTGCTTAAAAACAAAGATGGCAAGCATCAAGATCAAGACATAGAGCCCAATGATTGCAGCGGCGAGAAAGGCAACGAGAGGCAGATCCGCGAGCAGCTCTTTACGGCCTGCGCCCACAACACCGACGAACAGCGCAAACGGCAGCGCATAGCTCATGACCATCCGGTTTAAGGTTGGGACTTCGCTCTGCGAGAAATCATGGTGGCGGGCGGCGAAATAGCCCAGCAGGATCGTGATGATTGCCGGAAGCAGCGCGCCTAGAATTGTCTCAAGCATCAAAACATCCGTGGCAGTGTCCGGGAAACGGCCGGCCGGAGCGATCCGTGCGCGGCGCATCTAGAAGCCTATAGATGACGTGACAACAAAACGCCAACGATGTGGTCGTTCGTAGACGGCAACCCACTTCGCCTATGGGGCCGTCGCAAAATTAGGATCGTCGAAAAATTTCCTATCCCCTTGATGTCTGGGGCATGAGCACAAATCTTTAAACCTGACACGTCGACCAGGAGGCAGCGAAGGACGACAAGGAAATCATGTCGCAGGGGGCGCCTATGCACCTCAATGTACGGGCTTCGTTGCCCAACGTGGCGGCATCTGGCGCAGTAAGCATCCGTCCCTAACACTGAATTGCGGGAAATTGTCCTATCGTCACTGGATTATTCTAGGACCACACTGAGAACCTATCCTTCGTCCATGCCTCCAGAGACCCAGCAAGACCAACGATCCTCCAAAGACTGAAGAGGCCGATATGACCGAACAGACAGGCAAGACTGACAAAACGGAACTGGCCGACAAAGAATGGGCCGACCTGCAACACGAGCTCGACACGCTCGGGGAGCAAGTGACGTCGCTCCGCGACCACGCGGGCGCCCTCGGCGAAACCGTTCTCGGCAATATGGAACTCCGTTTCCAAGACGTCCTCAGCCGCGCGCACGCCTATCGCAATACCACCGAGGCGCAGATCAATGAGATGCGTCATCTGGCGCTTGCGCAAAGGGGCCAAACGCAAACCATGTTGAAGGACACCGGCAAACAATCCGCCGAGATGGCGAAGGAGACAGCCCGCCAGGTGTGGGAGCGCTCCGAACCACTGCGCCAGGGTGCAAGCGAAGTCGGTCAAGGCTTCCTGCGGGCCTGGTCCGAAATCGCCGCGTCGTTCGGCAAGGCGGCAGAGAAGATTCAGCCGGTAAAAGACAAGACTGCTGCGTCCGAGGATCACCCGAAGCCGACAGAAAACGCCTCCAGCTAGAGCGTGCCACGGTCTAACTGCCACGGCAGGCATACCAGACAAATACTCAGGCCCTCGGGCCTGGGTCTTTGCATTTTCGCCTGTTCGTTTTGGTCTTAGTCGGCGTGGGCCGGTTTGGGGCCGCGCGTATTGGCGCTCTGCATGAGTTCTGCGCGCACAAGGCCGCGTAAGGAGTTGCCGAGATAGATGCGATCAGCGCATGCCAGGTCCGCTTCGCTGAGCACAGCCTCACTGGCGGCGGCGCGCGGCAGGTCGAGCAATTCTTCCCGCAAGGTTCCGGGCAAAAGCCCGCAGCGAAGAGCCGGTGTGAAGAGGCGGCCTGAGCGTTCGACAAAAAGGTTCGTCCGCGTCCCCTCCGTCAATTCTCCGCGCCGATTCAGGAATACGACTTCGTCGCACCCGGTCCTTTCTTTCTGCCGCTCCATCTCCCGGTCGTAAAACTGGCGCCGCGTGGTCTTGTGGTAGAAGAGCGGGTCCTCCTCGTCCACGCGCAAATCTGAGATGACAAAACGCCAAACCGTATCCTTGGTGGGCAGCGTAATCTCTCTGGCGCTGATAGTGATGGCGCCATCCTCGGCCAGCAGCAGGCGCACCATCGCGACGGGATAGGCAATTTGAGCGGCTTCCTCATCGAGTGCGGCAAGGATGGCTTCGCGCGAGAACGGGTAGCCGAAATGGGCCGCCGAGGCCTGGAGCCGCAAGAGATGCCGTTCTAGAAGGTGATAACCCCTCTCCGTCTGCCAGCGCAGCGTTTCGATCAGCTCGAAGGAATCGTCCGTCTCGGTTAGGAAATGCGCCTTCAGGAGACACTCGTCATACTCGGAGTCTTCCTTCGAGTCGGCCACAATGCCGCCGCCGATCCCCATCTCTCCACGCGTGCCAGCCAGAACGGCCGTTCGGATGGCCACATTGAACTGACACTCGCCCGATGGCGCGATTGTGCCGATGGCGCCGGTGTAAATGCCGCGCGGCTCGCTCTCCAGTTCCCGGATGATCTCCATCGCGCGGACCTTTGGAGCGCCCGTGATGGATCCGCAAGGATACAGCGCATGCAGCATGTCCGAGACATCCATGTCGGAGCGGAGTTCGGAAATGATGCCTGAGGTCATCTGATGGACCGTGCGATAGGTCTCGACCGTGAACAGATCGGTGACCTCGACCGAGCCAATGCGCGAGACACGGGCGAGATCGTTGCGCAACAGATCGACAATCATCAGATTTTCCGCCCGCTGCTTCTCGTCCATGGCCAGACGCGTCTTGAGGCCGGCGTCTTCTCGGGGCGTTCTGCCCCTAGGCGCTGTGCCTTTCATGGGCCGCGTCGTCAATCGCTGCCCCTCGCGCCGGAAAAAAAGCTCTGGCGAGAGAGACAGAATAGACCGCTCAGCCGTTCCGATGAGCGCGCCATAGGCCACCCGCTGGCGACGGCGCAGAGCGGCATAGAGGGCAACGGGATCACCCTCAAAGTCGAAGAAGAACTTTTGGGTCAGGTTGATCTGATAGACATCGCCAGCCGCGATGTGCTCCTTCACCGCCCGAAAAGCCTCGCCATATTGCTCGCGCGTCCAGGACAATTGAAGGTCTGAGATTTTTGCGGACCCCGCACCGCCATGGGCGTTGAGCCATCCCAAAACCTCCACATCGTTGAGCCGTCTGGGTTCGCGAAAAAGACCCATCCAAAATAACGGCTCGCTCCGTTCCTCGGGCAGCAAGTCCTTCAGCTTTGGCTCAAGGCAATATCCCAGCTCGTAGGAAAAATAGCCCGCGACATGGAGACCGCGCGAAAGGCCGGCGGAAATGCACTCAAGTCCGGCGTCCACGTCCTGCGGCCGATCGACGGCGACGATCTCCTCGGGCGAAGAGAACAGGAGGCTGCGCTCGTCGGCGGTCAGGCTATCGTCCAGGAGGACATAGGGTGAAAAGGTCATAAGGAAGCGCCAGGCAAAAATCGCTTAGGCGTCAAGCATAGAGAATAGTGGCGTCCATGGGTCAAGTGCGCAGCGCCAAGACAAGGTCGCGTGGAACCAGGACCAGCGTACCTCGCTTACCTGAGGATCAACATCTCGCCCTTACCGAGCACGGCCTGGTCGCCCATGAGCCGCCGCGCCCGTCCGCCGAGGCGAATGCGCATGCCCTGCTCCCGCAGCCATGTCTCTAGCAGGCGCAAATAGTCAAACTCCATCACGCCGCTGTCGGCGTAGGTAGGCAGGATGTGGCGTGGCTTTTCGGCAAAGATCAGGCTGCCGCGGCGATTTCCGTAGCCCGCATACCGCCCCGCGCCACCACGCAACAAAATCGTACCCGCAACCATCCGGCCACCCGCATAGTCGCCCGCCTTGCCGCCGACGACGATCAGCCCGCGGCGCAAGCGTTCGCCGACCAAGGCGCCCGCGTCTCTGCCGATAAAAATGAAACCGCCCTTCATGCCAAAGGTCTCGCCAAAGGCAACGCCGCCAACCTGATCGCCCGCATCTCGGCGTACGGCCACTTCACCCCCGCCCATGCTAGCGCCCGCAAGAACGCCCACACTGCCATCAACGGCGATCTTGCCGCTCTTCATCTGGGCGCCAAGGAGCCTGCCCGCATCGCCCTCGACAACGATCTCGCCACCGGCCAGCCCCGCTCCGATCTTGTCGCAGCGCTCGTCCGTGCCGACAAAATGGAGGCTCTCGACGTCCTTGCCCCTCACCTTGAACGCATCGCCCACAGTGAGTTTTGTCCGCGTCGTGTTGATGGGAAGCGCCTCGACCTGCTTGCGGTTCAGACCGGCCAGCCGCGCAGGCACCAACGGCGAGAGGTCCAGCCGCTGGTCAGGTTTGTTATTGAGCTCGAAACTAAGCGCGCTCACCCGACAATCTCCTTGAGGTGGAAGTGGTGGGGGCCGAGATTGCCGCCATAGTTTCCGGCCGTAATATGCGTGATGCCTTCGCGGGAGCCGCCCCTGGCGATGGCATGAATGCCCGCATGCATGGCCTCGTGAATGGCATCCGCACTAAGCCCGTCGATCACGATCTCAAGCACGGCCTCGGCGCTGGGCGGGAGTTCGGAATCGGCGTGCCACTTCAAACCGGGCGCGTAGGCGTGGTTGGTGGATGCGATCTGGCCCGCATATTTCGAGCCGACTTTCGACCCCGAGCGCACGATGCCGCCTGGAAATGGGGTAATGACATCGGGCAAATCGGCCATGGCCTTTACCGCCCGCGTACAGGCGGCCAGCACGGCATGATGTGATTTCCCGACGACAAGGAGATTGCCGCCGCCTACGGCGTTTTTCGTCAGACCCGTCTTCTCTTCGCAGACAAACTCACCGCCCATGACGGGAATGCGCCAATAGCGACGCCCGCCAATGACTTTCGACGTCTGCCAGCCATCGCCAAAGAAGCGGAGCGAGGAGCCGAGTTTCAGAGACTTCTTGCTATCAAGACCGGCATAGCAGGCCGAGCCGGGGCTTGTGAGTACGCATTGGCCGACCCGGTTGCGCAACTGGGTTTGCAGCTTGTCCACATCCATCGTGAACAGGAGCACGGCCACACCGGGCCGCCTATCCGGCGTCTCCTTCTTGGAGAGTATCCGCTCGATGCCAGCCTCCGCGCCGCAGGCGATCACAGACGTTGCAAAGCCGGTCATGGTACTGGCGGAAATCATCGCCCACTCCGCCGTGGGCGCGGTGATGATGACGCGCGTGCCCACCATGGGGAAGGCTTCGGCGAACGTCTCGACAATGTTGACGCCTTTGAGTTTCAGCTCTGGCATGTCAGCTCTTACAACGAATGGTCGCGAACCGATCGGGATGATCGGAAATGGCTTCGGTTACGCCGAACCAGGACGGGTCGGCGCCGTAATATCGATTGTAGAACGCGCTTACGCGCCGCTTGATCTGAGAATCAAACCCGGGCTCCACGTGATAGCAGCGGCCCCAGCTGATCTCGACAACATTGCCCTTCCGCACCACGAGCTCGCCAGACTTGAAGACAAGGTCGGCGGCGGAGAACATCTTCGTCTTGTTCTTCTGATTGGTATAGACGGCGACATCGGCGATGGCACCTGGCGCAAGATGGCCGCGATCGGTCATCCCGAGAATCTTCGCCGGTGCCGCGCGCGTGATGATGGCGAGTTCCGACAAGGTCAGCTCGCGCGAAATACCTGCCAGGTTGGACACTTGCCTTGAGGCCTCCGGCAGACTATCGACCCAACGGGCCCGCTCATCGCGGTCCATGAGAAGATGGAAAATCTCGGGATAGCGCGTGAAGAGCGCACCATTGGGATGATCTGTCGAAAACAGAACCCGCCAGGGGTCTTCCGCCAGGAGGAATATCTCAAGGCCAATGGCCCACTGCAGCGCGTTGACGAAGCTCTTTTTCTTATAATTATAGGGTACGAGCCCCGTTCCGTTGCCATCACCCTGGTTGATGGTCCACTTGTTGGGACTAGCGGAGCGGCGCCCATCGAACTGCCGCAGAATATCGCCGGAAATCGTGACCGTTTGGCCGAACAGGACCTGGCCGACATCAACTGTCGCATTCTCGTGCTTGTTGATCGCCTCCATGAGACGGGGTGCGGCTGAGGAAAAGCCCTTATCACCCTCCTTGCCGTAGCCGTAGAACTGGATATGGGCGAAGTGCACCGGACGGCCTTGCGTCGCCTCCAGCGTCGCAATCGCCGTGTCCACATTACCGGCGATGCCGAGATTGTTGCAGTGAACATGGGGCGGATGGGGCACGCCGAGATCGGCCACCACTTTTTGCATGGCCTCGACAATACCACGCGAAGTCACGCCGTATTCCGGCACCTTTTCATCGAGGTCGAACGTGCGCGCATTGAATTTGAAGGCCTCGGACCCGCCAGCGTTGATGACCTTGAGGCCAAGCGCTTTGGAGTGCGACAGCGTCCAAGCTACATAGTCCTTGAGCTCATCGCTCTTCTCATTGCCACTGCGAAGCAGATTGAGCGTGTAGTCGTCATTGCCCAGCACCACGAGGCCTGCGACGTCGATAATCGGGATCGAGGCCATCTCCGCATGCGCTTCGATCGCATGAGTGGGGATCATCGCCGGCTCAATCACCGTGGTGTAGCCCATCTCGGCATAGCGGATCCCGGTGGCGTACGCGCCCCACGCGGCGGGCGATGGAAGGATCGGCTGGCCTTCGGCGGCGGCGAGCACTGGGAGTTCGGGCATCAACTGACGACCCAGCGTCACATTTGTGCCCGCAATGTGGGAATGCACGTCGATCGCGCCCGCCATGACAATCTTGCCGGAGACGTCATGCACCTCATCGGGCTCACGCCCGTCGGGTTTCTCAACGATACGGCCGTTCTCAAGGTAGAGATCGCCGACCGCGTCCCGGTTGTGCGCAGGATCGATGATGCGGCCACCTTTAAGCTTAACGAGCATCAGGCGGCTCCCTTCGCATCGATCAGCGCATTGATGCGGTTCAACACGTCTGCCACTGTCGGCTTGTTCTTGTTCTTCGAACGCGCCTTGACGATGCCGATGCCAGCGATGGGCGGCAGATAGAGCGCGGCGTCATGGTCGGCCGCTGCTGCGCCAACCTCAATCACGACATCGTCGCGCCCGGCCCTCACAGGCCTCGCCGACAGAATAACAGCTGGAACACCACGGAACGCCTTGGTCGGCGGGGTAGCGGAGTCTCCCTCCAAGGCATCGATCCAAACGAGCGCATCGGCCTCCCCGGTCTTCAGAAGGCGTTCGGTCTCATAGGCCCATATGCTGGTCTCAGGCACCTCATGGGCAAAACTCGTGCGCACTGGCAAGCCGCTGGTCCAAGTCGAGCAGAGATTGACCCCCTCACCATTGCCTGGTGCGGAAAGAGACAGTGTTGCCGCGCGGGTCGTCTTAACGAGATGGCGCACTGCCTCAAGGATCGTGTGAAGCACCGGCTCCTCAAGCTCGGCGGGATCGTAGACGAAGACCGCAAAGGCCGAGTCCCGGAGCCGCGCGCCCGCGGTCTCGATCTTCCTGCGCAAGGCGGCATCGCCAAGCTCGAAGCGCCCTTCGCGCACCGACGCGCCCAGCAGAGCCACAAGCTCCGGCAAAGTGGTCTTGCCGCCGATCTCCGTCACGCGCACGCCAGGAGGCGTTTTGCCCTTTTTCGTGCCAACGAGAATCAGTTCGCGCTTGTTGTCGCCAGGCCGTGGAAGGGTCTTGCCTCTGGGAAACAGCGTGTTCAGAAGTTCCGGGTCCCGTTCACGCGCCAAATCGCCGATGATCACCACCGTGTCGGCGCGATTGCGGACCTCGCCGAAGCTTGCAGGCGTCGCGCCGGTCTCGCGCATAATGCGGGCCGCGCGCGAAATCCCCTCGCTTGCCGCGTGGTCGATCACGCCACCCAGCTTTTGGGCCAGCGACAGTGCTGCCATGGCACCTTTGATGTCGGTGTAGAGGCCGCCGAAGATCGGAAACCGTGCATTCGCGAGCAGTTTCGCGGCACGTTCGAGCGTGCTGTCCAAACTCGTTGTCCTTCCCGGCGCCTTCTTGGTGACCTTAACGCACAAATAAACAGGTGGCTTCACCGGCGCAAGCACGCGAATGGGTTTGCGCCGATAAAATCCGCCTGAGCCGTCTCCAGACGATCCCAAATGTGCATGACAAGCACGCGGCCCACGCGCTTAGTCTTGGGGCTTGTCGTATTTGATGTAGGAGAAGCGCATGTCGTCCTCGGGCGTGCCTTCCAGCGCTCCGCCTTCGGCACCAGGCCGCCAGCAAACAACATCCTCGATTTTCTTCGCGAGCTCGAAGTCTTTGTCGGAAATGCCTTTTGCTGCGTGGTTCATCAGCCGCACCTCGACCCAGGCATAGGACGCCGTGAGATCGGGATGATGCCAAGCCGCTTCGGAGAGATGGCCGATCGTGTTGATCACCATTAGCGTACCCTTCCAGCTATTCGTCTTGTACTTGCGGCGGATCCAACCGTCCTCAAGATACCAATGAGGCAGCTCCT
Source organism: uncultured Alphaproteobacteria bacterium (assembly GCA_942491645.1). Lineage (GTDB taxonomy): Bacteria > Pseudomonadota > Alphaproteobacteria > Rhizobiales > Methyloligellaceae > Methyloceanibacter. The sequence goes on from CALOBK010000011.1 coordinate 41,226, forward strand.
TCTTGAGCCGGTCCTCTACTTCCGCGTCGCTATAGGTGCGCTCTTTCGTTGCCATCTCTCTCTTCTTTTGAAACAGTGCGCCGCAACTTCTGACACAGTCCGACGCTATTTCCGTTATCGCTTCCCCGAAGCATATCGGGGGGTTCTGCAACGATCAATGGAGACCGTTCGAGGCAAACGCTCATGGCTGACTTGGAACGCAACAAAGAGACAGCCGTGGCGTTCTATGACATGGCGTTCAATCAATCGCGGCCCCGCGAGGCGATGGAGCGCTATTCCGGTGACGTCTACATCCAGCACAATCCGGGTGTGAAAGACGGCAAGGAGGGCTTCATCGAATATTTCGAGGAGATGCAACGCCGCTATCCCGGCAAGCGCGTCTCCTTCAAGAAGATTCTCGCCGAGGGAGACTTCGTGGTTCTGCACTGCCTGCAGGAATGGCCTGGTGACGATGACCGGATCGGGATCGACATCTTCCAGTTGAACGATGCCGGAAAGGTCGTTGAGCACTGGGACGTTTTGCAGGACGCACCGAAAACGATGGCCAACCCTAACGGCATGTTCTAACGCCGATGCAAACCTCGGTGTCCGTCTTGTCCTCGTCCCCTCCGAAAAATACCAACCCAACTGTCACGGTTGCAACGACGGCACGGGTGCATTTTGGATTCCTGGACCCTAGCGGACGGACGAATGAGCCCTTCGGCAGTTTTGGGCTATCGCTCGATCAGCCTTGGACGCGCCTGACACTCAGTCACGGGGACGAAGAAATATCGAGCGGGCCTGAAGCGGTCCGCGCGGCGCGCTATCTCAAAACGATCGCCGGCGCGCATGGGCTGGATCACACCTACCGTCTTGAGATTGCGGAGGCGATCCCATCCCATGCAGGCCTCGGCTCGGGAACGCAGCTGGCCCTTGCGGTCGGGGCAGCATTTTGCACCCTCGAAGGGCTCGATGTTTCGCCCCCGGGCCTTGCTGCCCAGCTAGGACGCGGTGCCCGCTCAGGGATTGGCATTGCAACCTTCGAGTTGGGCGGTGCCGTGCTCGATAGCGGACCGCGCGACGGCACCCTGCCTCAGCTCATCGCCCGCGTCCCCTTTCCCGAAGATTGGCCTATGCTTCTAATTTTCGATCCGGAAGCAAAAGGACTAGATGGCTCGGAGGAAGTCGCCGCGTTTGAGTCCCTACCGGCTTTTCCGGAGGCGGAGCGCGCGGATCTTGAGGCGCGGATCTTGGAACGGGCGCTGCCCGCCGTTCAGCAACGCGACTTCGCGGTCTTCTGCGACGAGGTTGGGAATCTTCAAAGACTCATGGGCGCCTATTTCGCGCCCCTCCAAGGGGGTCCCTTCACAAGCAAACAGGTCGAGGCTGTCATCGAGACTTTGCGCGCGGACGGCGTGACAGGCCTTGGGCAGAGCTCCTGGGGCCCGACGGGTTTTGCTTTCGCCGCATCGAAGTCAGACGGCGAAGATCTGCTCAAAGCCGCCCGCCGCGCAGACAGCAGCGGCGCATTGCGCTTTTCGCTCGCCAATGCACGCAACCAAGGGGCCGAAATCGTCCTCACCCCCTCCGGAGAAGAAAAAAATCTGGGTTCAACCGGCGCTTGATGCGTTTTGCTGCCGGGCTCCCCCTTTGCTGCCGGTCCTAATGTGCTAAAGCGAAGCCGATAAGAGCAACATGATCGGTCAATCGTGCACGTTCGCACCTGACCGCCGCTAAGTCCCAGGGAGATTCAAGCGATGGCCTTGCCGCGTATTCTGCACATGATCACGCCGCTCAAATATATGAGCCCCTTCGATGTGAATATGGGCATTGATGCCGGCTACGATCACGCCATTCCCTACACAAACGCGACTGTTGAGGACATTTACAGCCTCGTGCAGGATGCGATCTTCTCTCGCAGTCCCGACGGCATCAAGCGGCAGTCGGTGTTCATCGGCGGCAAGAAGGCCATCGAGGCCCTCGATATGATGGACCGGGCCAAGAAGGCCATGGTTCCGCCCTTTGAAGTCTCTGTGTTCGCCGACCCAGCCGGCTCCTTCACGACAGCGGCCGCCATGGTGGCCTGCGCCAAGAAGGCGCTTGAGAACAATTTCGATACCGGTCTCGAAGACAAGCGCGTCGTCGTTTATGGTGGCACCGGCGTTGTGGCCTTCGCCTCCGCCGTGATTGCCACCATGGCCGGGGCCAAAACTTTCCTTGTAGGCTATGACGGCCCGGAGCGCGTTCGCCGCTTGACGATGGAGGCCAATGACCGGTTCGACGTCGACCTTGGCTATGCGGATGGTACGAGCGAGGGACAGAAGGAGGAGCTTGCGCAAAGTGCGGACCTCATCTTTTCGGCCGGGCCCGCAGGCCGCCAGATCCTGAGTCGCGCCCAGATCAAGCCTGCCCAGAATCTGAAGTTGGTCGCGGACGTCAACGCCGTGCCGCCGCTCGGTATCGAGGGGCTAGGCATCACCGACAACGGTGTAGCGATCGAGGGCGCGAACGGCACTGTTGGGATCGGTGCACTCGCGATTGGCGATGTCAAATACAAGACTGAGATCGGGATGTTCAAAGAGATGATCGAGGCGGAAAAACCCGTCTATCTCGATTTCCGTGCCGCCTACAGGCTGGCACAAGACCTCACCGCGTAAGTCCATTGGCTGAGGCGCGCGGCTCCCTCTTGATCGCCGCCATTTCGGGCCGGTCGCTCGCATGCGCCGCGGCGGACGCCGGCTATATCCCGCTCGTCGCCGATTTCTTTGCCGACTGCGACACGCAAGAGATTTCGCACACAGCCCACAAGCTGCAGGGCGATATTGGGCACGGAATGCAGTGGCCGAGCCTGAGAGCCGCATTTGAGGGCCTCAGCAAGCAGGCGCCCACTCCCATTCTTGGCGCCATCACCGGATCAGGTTTCGAAGACCGATCTGATCTCCTGACCCATATCGCCAAGAACTGGCCGCTGATCGGCAATGACGCGGAGACCGTCGCTCAGATCAACGATCCGAAACGCTTCTTCGAGCGGCTGGATGACCTCGCGATCTCCTACCCGGAAACATGCTTGCAAAGGCCGCCCGACCCGGACGGTTGGGTGGCGAAACGCCCTGGCGGGGCCGGCGGCAGCCACGTACGGCCAGTCAGGCACGCGCAGCCAATCGGGAACCACGCGAGCACCGGCGAACTCTACTACCAAGCACTCGTCCCGGGACGGATGATCTCTGGGCTGTTTGTTGCCAATGGGACAGATGTGCAGGTTCTCGGCTTCAGCGAACAATGGACCGCTCCGGCACCTGGCAAGCCCTGGCGCTACGGCGGCGCGGCACAACCTGCTTCACTGCTGCCAAATGCCGCAGAAGCTATGGCTGAGACGGTCGCCCTCCTGGTCGATGCGTTCAAGCTGAAAGGGCTTGGCTCAGCGGATTTCGTATTCAATGGCGACGAACCTCTTCTCCTGGAAATCAATGCGCGCCCAGGCGGCACGCTCGACATCTTTGCAAATGCTGGAAATCCGCTGCTTGAGCTGCATGTGGAGGCCGCACTCAACGGCGCACTCCCGGACGAGCCGCTTGTCCTTGAGGACGGCTCGGCATCCGCAATTGTCTTCACGCGAGAGCCTCTCATTGTGGCGCCCGCAATGGTTTGGCCGAGCTGGACGGCGGACCGTCCCAAACCCGGCGAACGGATCGACAAAGAGCGTCCGATATGCACTGTTCTGGCGCGAGCCGGATCGGCTGAGAAAGCGCGTCGTCTCGTCCAAACCCGCCACACCAATCTCCTGGCCGAGTTGAGAGGATTTGCGGACGAACTTGGTGCCCAAGAAGAACACTCTGAGAATTGCGAGGGAACAAATGAACAAGCCGAGCCTAAATGCACAGGTCGCACCTTTGGTGCGTGACGTTATCGACAATGCGGACGCACTTCGCGTCGCGGTAACCAAGGGCTCGCTCGGCGAGACGCTCATCGATTGCGGCGTGTATGCCGTGGGCGGGCTCGAAGCTGGCCGGCGCCTTTCGGAGATTTGCCTCGCCGGTCTCGGCATCGTCTCCTTTGAGACCAGCAGCACCCAAGACCCCTGGCCATTCCTGGTCACCGTACACACCAGTCAGCCCGTGCTGGCCTGCCTAGGCTCGCAATACGCAGGCTGGAGCCTTTCCGGCAAAGACGGCGAGGGCAACGATTTCTACGTGCTCGGGTCGGGCCCTGCCCGTGCGATGGGCTCGACAGAGCCGCTTTACGAAGAGCTGGGCTATCGCGATATGGCCAAAATGGCGACGATGGTGATCGAGGCGGACAAGGCTCCGCCAGCCGCACTGGTCGAAGAGGTGGCCAAGGCCTGTGGTCTTCCCCCCGAGAAACTCACATTCCTCTTTGCACCGACATCAAGCCTTGCCGGGACGATTCAGATCGCCGCCCGCAGCCTGGAAGTGGCCCTGCACAAGGCCCATGAGCTGCATTTCCCGTTGGAGCATATCGTCGATGGCATGGCCACGGTGCCCATCCCTCCGTCGATCCCCGGATTCGTCGAAGCCATGGGCCGCACCAACGATGCCATCATCTACGGAGGCCGCGCGCATCTGTATGTCGAGGGCGACGAAGCGGCGGCGAAGAAGCTTGCCGAGGAACTGCCGAGCGTGAACTCAAAGGATTACGGCAAGCCGTTCGCTGAAGTCTTCGCGGCGGTGAAGGGTGACTTTTATCAAATCGACCCCATGCTGTTCAGCCCGGCGAAGGTCACGGTGACATCTCTCGCGACCGGCAAGAGCTTCGAAGGCGGGGCCATCGACGAAACCGTCCTCCTGCGCTCCTTCGCATAACGCTCCATGTCCAACGCGCCCGCCATCACACCCTCCATCGTTCTTTTCGGCGATGGACGGGACTGGCATGGCAAGAGCCTCTTGCGGGCCTTTGCAAAGCGAGGCCTGAGGCCCGTCGTTGCGCCCCTGCCTCGGTGCGGCTTCTCCACCGAGACGGCAACGGGGCTTTCCGTTCCAGGGCTTGGTAATCACAAGCCTCAAGGCGCCTTTGTGCGCTTCATCCCCGGTGGCAGTTTCGAACAGGTGACGCTCTATCTCGGCATCCTGCATGCCATGCGCGAGCTGGGCGTCACTGTCTGGAACGATGCACGCGCCATTGAGCGCTGCGTCGATAAATCGACGACCACGTTCTGTCTGCAAAAGGCTGGCCTTCCCACCCCACGCACCTTTGCCGGTGCGGACCGCAGCACGGCTGAGGACATCGTCGCGCGTCTTGCAAGCGAAGGATATCGCCTCGTTGAGAAGCCGCTCTTCGGCGCCCAAGGCAAGGGGCTACGCCTGGTGGAGACGGTCGACGACCTCTCTCCCCCCGAAGATGTCGATGGTGTGTATTATCTCCAAGAGTTTGTGCCGCCTGCTCAAGAACGCCATCAGGATTGGCGGCTCTTCGTAAGCGGCGGCCGTGTGATCGCGTCCATGATCCGCCATAGCGAAGACTGGGTTACTAACATCAAACTCGGCGCGCGGGCGGAGGCGGCGATTGCCAGCCAGGACCTTGTCGATTTGGCCGTGCGGGCCGCTGGCTGCGTTGGCGCCGACTATGCAGGCGTCGACATCATTCAAGCCCGCAGTGGCCAGTTTCTCGTGCTCGAGGTGAACTCGATGCCGGCCTGGAACGGATTGCAGAAGGTCACGAGCCTGCGGTTGTCGGACCATGTGGTCGATGCGTTTCTCGATGCAGCACTGCCCGAAGACATTCGCAAAGCCCACGCAGTCCCCATGACCCAAGAGGACGCGTGAGCGCGGCCCTCACAAGCCAGGCCATTGCCAGCGCCTTCCATGACGCGTGCCTATCCGAACTCGACGCCCTGAAGCCGGGAAACGTACACCGCTTCGCAGGCGGCCATGGGATGAGCGTGGCGGACTTCGAAAAAAGTGCCGCCGCCGCGGCACCGGCGATAGGTGCCCCCGGCCTCACCGTCGGACAGCGCATCGAACGGGCTATCGAGGCCACACACGAGGCCGTGGGGCAGAACACCAATCTGGGCATCGTCTTGCTTGCCGCTCCCCTCGCTCATGCTGCACTCGCAGCGCCCGCGGGCGAGTTGCGCAAGGCTCTGGTGACGGTTCTGAACTCCTTGACCGTTGAAGACGCAAGGGCCGCATATCGTGCGATCCAGTTGGCCGAGCCTGGGGGCCTCGGGGAGGCGCATGAACACGATGTGGATACGGAGCCCGAGATCTCACTCCTAGAGGCAATGCGCGCAGCGGAAGGGCGGGATCGGATCGCTTGGAACTACACGAATGGATTCGTTGATGTTTTCAATCTCGGTCTGAAATGGCACGCAGGGGGCCTGGCACGCTGGGGTTCAGAACCTTGGGTAACAACCTACATCTATATAGGCTTTCTGGCCCACATCCCCGACACGCTGATTGAGCGCAAATTTGGGGCGCACGCCGCCAGCGAGGTCCTCGATGAGGCCCGGCCCATTGAATCTGGGTTGTCCCAGTCTCACAATCCCAAAGAGATGGCAGGCCCCCTGACCGCATTCGATGCTTCGCTCAAGAAACGGGGGCTCAATCCAGGAACATCGGCTGACTTGACAGTCGCCACGCTGTTCACTGCCGCCCTTCTGGAGCGGTGATCCGATCTACCAAAAAAGCTCCAAAGCCTCCGAAACGGCCAATAATCGGCTTGCATCCTTCAGGGCCGGCCTTATGTTCACCGACACGGAGCCCTGAGGAGGGCTGCGGACGGGGGCGCGTATCCCACGTTCTTTCGTCAGCTCGTCGCCGGACTATGGTCCGGTCGACGGTTTCCATATCTTATGACCACGTTTCAGTACTTAGGGAGGATGCCTCATGGCAAAAGTCACTGGTGTATGCATCGGCGAATCGCTCGTCGGCGACGGCAACGAAGTTGCCCATATCGATCTTATCGTCGGCCCGCGCGGTAGCGCCGCCGAGACGGCTTTCTGTAATGCGTTGACCAACAACAAAGACGGCTTCACCACACTGCTCGCCGTTGTTGCTCCGAACCTGCTCTGCAAGCCGGCAACGATCCTCTACAACAAGGTCACCATCAAGGACGCTCGTCAGGCCGTTCAGATGTTTGGTCCTGCTCAGTATGCCGTGGCCAAGGCCGTGGCTGACTCCGTCGCCGAGGGTGTCATCCCCGCCGACGAGGCCGACGATCTTTACGTCTGTGTTGGCGTCTTCATCCATTGGGAAGCCGCGGACGACAAGAAGATCCAGGACTACAACTATCAGGCTACCAAGGAAGCCCTCGCCCGCGCCATCGCTGGCGAGCCTAAGGCTGCCGAAGTAACCGCCAAGAAGGATACTGCTGCCCATCCGTTCGCCGCTGGCTGAACTGGTGAAGCTGCGGATCGGGATACGCCCGGCGGAGAAAACGAGCCGGGCCCGATTCGTCGGTGGCTCAAAGCGCTTGGTTTCTAATTTGCGGGGTTAACCACCCGTCAGATTCTAGATCGCCGCTCTCCCAGGAGTGCGGCGATCTCTTTTTGTCTGATGGCCCCGGAATGAAGCGCAGTGGCAGCCAGCACGCCACGCGCGCCCGCATTCGCGACCGCCACGACATCGGCGGAAGACGCCACACCGCCCGCGACATATATTTGGCAATCCTCTATTTGGCAATCCTCGGCGGCTTCTAGCATCTGCCCCAATTGCACAAGGTCGGGACCAGTTTCGGTGCCCACGCGGCCAAGGCTCATAAGAATAAGCCTACTTGGCCAAAGCGCTGGGTCGTCCATCAGCCCTTTCGGGCCCCGGACGCCCTCTTCGTCGAAATCGAGCGACAGAACGACATTGTTGCCAAGACTGCCCCTGATCGTCTCCCATTCGGAGAGGCTCTCTATCGTCTCGCTACCGATGACGAGTGTTGCGCCCAAGGGTTGCCAAAACGCGCAATCTTCCAAATTGGAAAAGCCCGCATCGATCCACAGTTCCGTATCCGGAACAGCATCCGCCAAAGACTGGCATAGCTCGAAATTGTGGCCCTGCCCCAAAATGGCATTGAGGTCGGCGATGTACAGGATCGGCGAGAAAGTGATACCGAGAAGCGCCCGTCCAATGGCTGGCGCATCATGAGGAGGACCGAACGGTGTGGCGATGGGACGGTACTCCGCCCGCTTTCCGGCGCGGGCGTATTTTCCGGCACGCGCATGGACCACGGCCCCGTCCTTCAGATCGAGCACGGGAACCACGTCGAAGGCATTAAGGGTCTGGCTTTCGGAAAGTTTGGAAAATGGCGCCATGACGGAACGGCCTCTCTGTTCACACACCTATCATGACGCGGAATGGCGTCTTCGCAAATGAGGTCTCGATGTATAATTGTTTTGGGTGGGATTTAGGCGGCGTCAATCTGAAGCTCGCGCACATTGAGGACGGGCGGACAGTAGCGGTGACGCAGATTCCATGCCGTGCCCTTTCCGAGCCGCGCAAATTCGACCTGGCTCTTGAGACCGCGCTTGCAACCATCGGGACGGACGATAGGCCCCACGCCGTGACCATGACCGGCGAATTGTCTGACGTCTTTGCAAGCCGCTACGAGGGCGTCGCCTATCTTGTTGCCTTGATGCGCAAGACAACAGGAGATGCAACGCGCTTCTACAGCCTTGGAGGCTTCGCCGATGCCCATGAGGCGATCGCGCAATGGACGGACGTTGCCTCGGCGAACTGGCACGCAAGCGCTGCGTTCGCCGCCTCCATTCAAGATAGCGGCCTTCTCGTAGATGCTGGGACGACCACGACCGATCTCATACCGTTCAAGGAGGGCAAGCCGCGCGCCATCGGCCGCAATGACGGTGAACGCCTGACCGAAGGCGAATTGATATATCGCGGTATCGTGCGCACGCCCGTCATGGCGATCGCAAGCCAGGCGCCCTTCATGGGTCGCATGCAAGGCCTCGCGGCGGAGCGTTTTGCGACGATGGCGGACGTCTACCGCCTGACAGGAGAGATTCCTTCCGATGCCGACCCCTTCGCTACCGCGGACAATCGCGGCAAGAGCCTCGACGAAAGCGCCGCCCGGCTCGCCCGGATGCTTGGCCGCGATGTGGAGGATGCCGACTTCATTGCGTGGAAGGCGCTTGCCCACTACCTGGCCCGCAAACAGCTCGAACAGATCGAGGCGGATGCCCGAGCCCTCATCGAGCGGGAGGCGCTGCCCTTGGGTGCCCCCGTGATCGGCGCCGGTTGCGGACGCTTTCTGGCGCAAAGTCTGGCCAACCGGCTGGAGCGCCCTTATCGTGACTTCGCTGATCTTGTCGATTGCGACGATGGGGTGCGCGAGATGGTGGCCCGTTGCGCGCCCGCCGTTGCCGTGGCACAGCTTGCCTAGAGACCAAATCACCCCCACATTGCAATGATTGAGGGACGTGATTCCCTTCATTTCCAATCGCAGCTAATAAAGTCTAGCTGTCTGAACTGCAGAGGATTTACGGAAATTATGGCAAGCCAGATGCAACCCGTCGATGTGCATGACGACGTCATGTACCCCTCGGCAATTCCCTTTCTTCTGGTTCACCTTGCCTGTTTTGGCGCCATTTGGTCCGGTGTGACCTCGGAAGCCCTAGTCCTTTGCATCTCCCTCTACTGGCTGCGGATCTTCGCGATCGGCGCAGGCTACCACCGGCTTTTCTCCCACCGCGCCTATTCCACCAGCCGCGTCTTCCAATTCATTCTCGCCGTTCTGTGCCAAAGCACCGCGCAGAAGAGCGTGCTGTGGTGGGCTGCCAAACATCGCCACCACCATCTTCATTCCGACACCCCGCACGACACACATTCGCCCCGCCAGCACGGCTTTCTCTATAGTCATTTCGGCTGGATCTTCGCCAGGCAACACGACACGTTCGATGAAGACAAAGTCTCGGACCTGATGCGCTATCCGGAACTTCGTTGGCTGGACAAATTCACCCTCATGCCGGCGTTAGTTCTGGCGCTTATCTGCTTCCTCGTGGCCGGCTGGTCTGGGCTTTTCGTGGGCTTCTTCTGGAGCACGGTGCTCGTTTACCACGGGACATTCTGCATCAACTCGCTCGCTCATGTGCACGGCAAGAAGCGCTATGTCACAGGCGATGACTCTCGCAACAATTGGCTCCTGGCCATCTTCACCATGGGCGAAGGCTGGCACAACAATCACCACGCCTTTCAGAGCAGCGTCCGGCAAGGCTTTCGCTGGTATGAGTGGGACCCAACCTATTACATCCTAAAGGCACTCTCTTGGATGGGCATTGTATGGGATTTGCGGATGCCTCCCAAAAAGATCGTGCGGAACGAGCACGGACTTGGGGTCGGCGTCATCAATCGTGCGGCCGAGCAACTGGCGGGACACTTCAACTCCGCCAGCATCGCGAACGCCATTGCCTCGACCCTACAAGGGCCGGAACTGGCAGCGCTGCGAGACAGTCTTGCGCGCGCCCAAGACCGCACCGCCGATGCACTGGCAAATGTTCACATTCCACAAATGCCAACGCGCGAAGAGCTAACAGCAACGGCGCGGGCAATCTTCGCACGAACGCAGTCGCTCGAAGAAATCGTCGATCGCGCCTACCAGCTTCTTTTGACCTCTGTCGATTCCTATCTCGCCGAGCCAGCCAAGGCGCGCTCCTAGCTGCGGTGAGTTCGAAGCCGACCGCTACTCGTGACGGACATACGATGACCGCCTACGTCGCTCTGCTTCGCGCCGTCAATGTGGGCTGCACTGGAACGCTTCCTATGCGCGACTTGGTCTCTATGTGCGAGGCCATTGGTTTTGCGTCCGTGCGGACATATGTCGCCTCCGGCAATGTCGTCTTCTTGAGCGATGCGAGCGAACCGTCCGTGAAGTCGCAACTTGAAGAGGCGTTGAGCGCTTATGGTGGAAAGCCGGTGGACGTTCTCGTCAGGACCGCACGTGAGATTGCCGACGTGCTCGCGAACAATCCCTTTCCGAACACCTCCCCCAACAAAACGGCGGCTATCTTCCTCGGGTCTCCGCCAGCACCCGGTCTCGTCGACACGCTCTGTGGACGGAAGAACGAGGAGCTGGGCTTAGGGCCTCGCGAGATCTATGTCCACTACCCCGATGGCATGGGTCGCTCGAAGCTGAAGATCCCTGCTGCAGAGGCAGGGACAGCGCGCAACATGAACACGGTCGCCAAGCTCGCCCGCATGGCGGCAGAGCTTTAGGATGCGGCAAGTGCCTCCTGGCACTTGCCGCATCTCCTAGCGGTTAACCGCGCGCCCTTTCGAGCGCCACCGGTACCGGTTGGCACACGGTATTGCACACCGGAGAATGCGCCTTCGCGACCGCAAGCAGTTCCTCAACCTCCTCGTCCGAGCAATCCGCATCGATATGCATGCGGATGCGGATTTCCTGATACCCAGGTGCTACGCTCGGATCAAGACCGAGCAGTCCGTAAAGATCGATATCCCCTTCCAGCTCCGTAGAGAGAGCGCGAATTACGATGCCCCTCATCGATGCGTGCAGGATCAGCGTCGTGGTGACACAGCCGGCCAATCCGTGCAGGAGGAACTCGACTGGGTTCGCTCCTTCGTTCTTGCCAAGCAGAACGGGCGGCTCGCCATTCACGAACTCGAAATCGGCGGTGCGGGACTCATCCTCTTGTCCTGCGCCGTAGAAATCCCGAATCGTCGAGCGATTCTCACCGCCGTCGATCCATGTGTTGCGCGCTCGGAACTGAAACTTCGCAAGGCCGGCATCTGCCTTCAGGGCCTCGATCGTCTCGTGGGCGGCCTTCACGTCAAGGCCATTCATCGTGATGCTCTGGTGCATGGTCATAGTCTCTTCCTCCTCATCCGATGCCCGAACCAAGAGGCGGTCCGGGCTAGTAAGACGAAAGGTAGAGACGCCTGAGCGCACCGATCAGGTCGATTTTTGTCAAAAAGGGTCCATATATGCCACAATTAGCCGATGGACGACGCGAAACAGCCCGTTGAAGCCCTGATCGTGGCCGTACCGGAGACTGCGGGCTCGGCGCTGTATGGCATGGTCGATGTGCTCGGTTCAGCTGGAAATCTCTGGCAGCAGCTCGCCGGCGGCAAGCAGCAACACCCCATCCGACCTCGCATCGTGTCGCCTTCTCGGGGGCGTTTTATGTGCGGCAACCGGGTTCCCGTCGAACCCGATCTTGGGATCGACGAGGACCCGCCGGCCGACATTGTCATTCTCCCGGAGCTTTGGCTCGCGCCCGACGATCACTTCAAAGGCCGCTATCCGGAAGTCCTCGACTGGATCAGCAGACGCTACCGTACCGGCAGCATGATCTATTCCGCCTGTTCGGGTTCAATCATGTTAGCCGCCACAGGCCTGCTCGACGCGAAGGAGGCCACATCCCATTGGGGATATCAGGACCTCTTTCGGACACACTATCCAGCGGTGCATTTCCGCCCGGAGCCGAACCTGTCCTTTGCCGATCCATCAGGTCGCATCGTGACAGCTGGCGGCACGACATCATGGCACGATCTGGCGATCCACATCATCTCGCGGCACTGCAGCCCAGGCGAGGCGTTGCGCATCGCCAAAGTATATTTGCTGAAATGGCATGGCGAGGGCCAGCTTCCCTATGCACCGCTAATTCGCCAACAGCCCCACGCCGACTCCGTAGTGCGAACATGCGAAGAGTGGTTTGCGGAGCACTACAGGGACGGAGATGCGGTCATGAAAGTTGTTGCCGTCGCTGGAATTCCCGAGCGCAGTCTGAAAAGACGCTTCAAAATCGCCACGGGCACGACGCTTATTGGTCATGTGCAAAATTTGCGCGTCGAAGAAGCCAAGCGACTGCTCGAAACAGAGGCTGCCTCGTTCGAGGAGATTGCCGCCGATATGGGATACGATAACCTCGCCTTCTTCCGCCGGCTCTTCAAACGGTCCACTGGCCTCACGCCGGGTGCGTATCGTCGCATGTTCAAGCCCTTTACAGATGCCGAGCGCGTCACGGACATCACCGGCACGGAGCCGCAGCGCGAGCCTGGCGCTTGATTGTGTCTACTCGCTGGAAGGCGCGTGCTTATAGAAGTTCTCGATCTTCTCGATGAGAATACGCCATGCCTCGTGTTCGCGGGGCCCTGCGGTCTTCTCCACCGCGATCTGATGGTAGGCCAGTTCCGTCTCGACCTTCTCGCGCGGAAGCATTTTGAGGCGGGTCGCCAGGATCGCTGTCTCGATCACCGCGGCCTGCGCGCGATTGAAGCCCTTGAACGGCGCATGGTTGCCCGCGTGAACGATGCGGCAGTGAAAACGTGGGCGCAAATCGTCCTCCTCGACGCTCTCGGCCGCGAGTTCCAAATGCGCAAGCGCGCCGTCCAATACGGCACCTGAAACTTGCTCTGCCGGATGCGTTGGCCAGTTCTTGTTGCCTGTCAGACACCCAGCGAAAACCAAGACATCATCAGTGAAATTCGCCACCGCGAAGGGCGTGGTTCTGAGATTGTCGAGGGTTGTCGAGGGCCGGAAGGGCCCGATGATCCAACCCTCGCCGTCCTCAATGAGGCCAAGTGGGGCGATATGGACCGTGCCTTCGTCGCTCACTGTGGTCACGATGCATTCGCGGATCATCGGCATGATGGCACCTCACCCAAACTCATGACGTCTCTCGCTTCTTCTTCATAGCGAGCGTATGGCCCGCTTTCTTCAGTCGTGTCGTGTCTTCCGTTGGCTGATCGGCCGCCACGCCCCAATTGAGCGGTTCGTCTTGCGCGTAGCGCTTCCCTAGCCGCCAGGCCGTCTCGGCGCGAGCCAGCTCCGCTGCGAGATAGAACGCGTGTGCGCTGTCATTGCCAAGATCGAGTTTGGGAAAGAGCTCGAAGATGTCTTGCGCGACATGATGGCCATCACGGTTGTAGATGTGGACACCATCCTCGGCCACTTCAATGCGAAAATTCTTGTCGCGCACGGCGGCTGCATTCTCCGCGATCTCTTCCGGGGTGAGCGGGAACGGCCGTTTGGCATGCAAGCCCAACAAGGCGTCCGTGTAGCCTTTCGGCAGCTCGGCATCGGCACGGGAAGCGAACATAAGGCGCCGCGCAACGTCGTGCTCCTCATAGGTGCGGCGCGTATGAGGGCTCACTTGCACGACGAGCACATTCTTGATTTCGAGTTCCGAGGCGATCCCGATCAGCGCGGCGGTGATGCCTGTCGTATCGGCCTCTGTGAGTTCGGTGAGATTGCCCGTCCCCAACAGAATATCGATATCAGGCCGCTCGCGCCGCAGCTGCGCATAACGCTCTAGCGATTTCATGAAGCCGAAGTTGATCGGGTCGAGCACAGGATCGGCGAGATAGGGCAGTCCCTTCGCATCGAGAACCGCCATGGCGCGGTAGAGCGAGTCCATATCGCCGTGAGTCTCGGGGATCAGTATCGGAACCGAGGCGACAGCATCGGCAATATGCAGGCGCGACTCATCGAGGCTCAAGAGATAGTCTGCACCTGCCTTGCCGCCACGCAGCAATTCATCCGGATCGGCCGAATCGACGCTCACCTTGTAGCCGTATTTTTTCAGGGCCCGGACCGTGTCTTCGAGATGCGGAAAGGGCGTGTCAGGAAGGCAGCCCAGATCGATCACGTCGGCGCCCTTGTGGGAATAGTCCTCGGCGCGTTCGAGAATCTCCTCAATGCTCATGGCCGTGGCATCGATAATCTCAGCAAAGATATTGATGTCGTATTTCGACATGTCGGAGGCCTTGCGCGCCCGCCCGAAGAAGACAGGGATATCCCTGACCTCATCGGGGCCGCGCACGACCGGCACGCCATAATGCGCGGACAATCTCTCCAAATCTGCTCGGCAGCGGCCAGGCAGCATGATCTTGTCGGCATCACCACTATCATCAAGTCGGCGGAGGATGATCTCCTCGGTCATCAGAGCTGCGACCTTCACGCCAATGTCCACGACGCGCCAGGCGAACACCCCCTTCATGCCTTCGAGAACGGCCTCGAGCCGCGGCTCGGCCAGGTGTCCGGTGAGGAACAGGATATTCTCTGTCATCGCCGCTGATGCCTACTCGATCAGATGCCCGGCGGGCGTGGCTTCTTGCGTCAAACTTGCGGCAAGGGCAGCCTCCTCGCCCCGGCCAAAAATTTCAGTCCGCACACCAGTCTCGGCGAGCATCGCTGGGAAGGCCTCGTCTACAATGCCCTCCCGCATCAAGCTTGTCGCGCTATGGGCTCCCCGCGCGAGAGGCGCCGATTTGACGACGTAGCAGGCGCCAGCGCCAAGACGGCTTGCCAGCCATAAGGCCAGGCTATCGGAGGTCAGCCTCCAATTGGCTTCCAAGTCAGTCCGGTCTGCGATCAAGGCCGAGGGTGCCCAAACTGCAACTAGCCCGCGCCCGAGCGTATCGCGCAAATCATCATCGCTTGCGCCCACTTGGAATCCGGTCTGCAGTCCCGCGATAGCATGGGCAAGCTGATCCATCGCCAGCAACGCCATACGATGGGCTGTGTCATCGTCGAAACCGAGTTGCCGCTGACACTGCCTCACCTCATCGGCGAGCGCCCCGCCCCCAGGGACCACCACGATGGGCCGTTTGGCATCCGCGATAACATCGAGCCAGTTGGCGAGCTGCCGTCCGCGCACAACGCTGCCGCCGAGCTTCACCACCAAGGGATGGGCGGGCGGGCCTTGTGGGACAGTCACGAGCCTTTGCAGCGCGGCGTCCATCTCAACCCCCCTGCTTCCTCCGGACGAGCTCGACACCGACGGCTCCAGGATCCTTGTCCAACTTCTCGATCACTACCTTCGTCCCCGCAGCGCGCGGATGAGCAATGCAGTGCTGTGCCACGTCTTCGGCCAAGGTCTCCACCAGGTTGATATGGCCACGCGAGATGATCGCTTTGATCCCATTGATCACGTAGTCATAGTCCAGGGTTCGCTCGATATTGTCGTCAAGCTCCTCGGGGTTGGACGTCAGATCGATGTCGACGGAAAAACGGACGCGCTGGGTCACCCCCTTCTCGTTGTGGTGCACCCCGATCTCCACTTCGAGCACATAGTCGTGCACAAAGATGCGGTCCAAGGGCTGCCCCGTCCCACTCGCGGTACTCACATGTCCAAGTCGCTGTTCCATTCTTCGCTCCGGTCATTCGCCATGCGTCGCGCCAGGCCGAAGCACTAGCACAGTGCGGGCGCCGAGGGCTCCTGGAAACAAGCGTCCGCTGGCTCACTATGCGGCGGCATCAATGACCGGATCTGGGCGCAGGCAACCGGATCGAGGTCCTTGGCGCGAACACCTTCACGGCACAGTGCCCCTCGAAATCCGGCGACGTCGGGGCTCAAATTCAAAAGTTGGGGCACATGTGAGGCGCGCAGAGAGCCTGCCACACCCGAGGTCAAACCTGCCCTTCGCGCGCGATCGATAAAGTGTCCGATCGCCTTGAGGCTCATATGGTCGGGAAGCGCCCCCTCCCCCTTGCCTGCAGTGTCGAGCATCACGCCGCGCGCGCTGCACGCTTGTGCGGCCTTCATCGGATCGAAGCTCGGCATCGCATCTGCAAAGAACACGAGGATTAGGCACCCGCGCATCTCCAGGGCACGGAGTGCCGCGAAACATGCGGAAGGATCGCCGCCCGGCATGATGCCGAGCTTGACATTGTCGACGCCGAGAACCGCCGTCGCCGCGACAGCGTCACGAACGATTTGGGGCACCATCGGAAGATCACCCACCGTGGCGCTGACCGGCGCCCGCCCCGCCACTGCCGCGAGACAAGCGGCAATCATGCCCGGCGCCACTGCGCCAAGCGCACCTTTGGCCGGATCCTTAAGATCCACGATGTCGGCGCCCGCGGCCAGAACCGTTCGGGCCTCCGCCGGATCGCGCACGCTAGCGAGAAATCGTGTCATGCGAGGCTTTTCATCTGTGACGCTAGACCTGAGCCGGACGCGCTACCGTTCCACATCAGCGGAATAGCCAACCCAGAGGATTACTGTTGCGTTTGCCACCTTTGCGCCGGGGGCGCTTGCGCGTCGCCTTACGCTGCGGCTGCGCGGACCCGAAAACTCGGCCAGCACCATCGCGGCGGCGCGCCACAGGCGCGGAGCGGGTGCGAACGGGCCACAAAGCCACTTCGTTGACGTTGCCGTCGGGGTCAGTCACTTCAACCGATGCGGTTTGCCACGTCCACGTCGCGGGCTTCTGGCCCCAGCGCTCGGCCTCAATGGATAAGACTCTCTTCTTCCGCGTGTCGACAATAGCGACATATTCGAGCTCGCCTTGTCCGTCCACGCTGCCCGCATGGTACTTCAAGAGTCCGATACCCGACTGAGCGCCCTTCAGTCTGTTCCACTCCAAAACCTTTGGCTTCCCGGCGCCGAACATCTCCAGGTCGACACTCAACGAGCGGAACTCCGGATTTGTCGCGCTGTAGCGCCCAGGCGCCGTCTCAGCAATCACCCACCCAGCAACGGCCGGGCCGAGAGGCTGTTGCGTGTCGACGGGCACCTCCGCGCCGAGACGGACGAGAGCGGCGCGCGCCTCTTCTTGGAAGGGATCCTTCGTCAGGGCCTTCTGGTAGTCGTAGATGGCATCCTCAACACGCTCTTGTTGTTCGTAGATGTTGCCGCGAACCCGCAGAGCCAAAGGATCGTTCAAGCTAAGCAGAAGCGCGCGGTTCACATCCGTCAGAGCTTCGTCAACGAGTTCGCGTTTCACCTTGACGTCGCCGCGCGAGGCAAAGGCCTTGGCATTCTTCGGATCCAGCTCGATGGCTTTGTCGAAATCGGCAAGGGCTGCGTCGTAGCGCTTGTTCTTGGCAAGCAGAATGCCCCGCTCCAAATAGGGCTCAACGCGATCTGGATCGAGCTCGAGAACCTTGTCAAAATCGGCGACCGCCTCGCGAAATCTGTTCTCCGCTGCATAGGACTCGGCGCGCAGTAATACGAGGTCGGGCTGCGGCTTGCCAGGGTCGAGATCGAGCGCCTGGGTGGCGTCATCGGCCGCGGCTCGATAGTTGCGCAATGCGAAATTCGCCATGGCGCGATTGCGATAGGCCGGCGCGTATTTTGGATTGAGCTTAACCGCACGACCGAGATCGCGCACCGCCGCATGGTAGCGCTGGAGTTCGGACTGCGCATGCCCGCGTCCATTGTACGGCGCCGCCGTGCTGGGCAGCAGAGCCGTCGCCTTGAGGAAAGATCGAAATGCGGCGTCATAGTTCCGCAGCGCGGCATAGGCGTTGCCGCGATTGTTGTAGGCGGCGCCATAGTTAGGCTGCAGTATGATCGCGCGATCGAAGTCTTTGATGGCCTCTTCGGGATGGCCGAGATCCATCAGGGCATTGCCGCGATTGTTGTAGACGATCGCATTGTCGGGAGAGAGCTGGATCGAGGCGTTGAAATCGTCAATCGCCTCTTTCGTCTGCTTCATGCGCCACTTCGCAACGCCACGATCGCTATAGATGCTGGCCTGGACGAACTTGGAAACATCGGGCGTGCCTAAGGCCTCGTCATAGAGGACCACCGCACGCTCGAACTGTCCCCGGATCATGGCGGCCGCGCCTTCCCGAGCGCGCAACAACACCTGGTCCACTGCCTGGGCCGTGCTCACAGCAGCGGTCATAACGGCGGCAAGGACGAGAACTTTTGCGCAAATACGAGCCATGGCGGCGCTAGAGCAGCCTTTCCTTTTGGCGATCCTTCGGACGTCTCTTTTAGCGGGCTAAGTTTAGCGGCCCGCGACCTTTGGGCCAAGTTTCCGACGATGCCCCTTCATGGTGTCCTCCATAATGTCTGAGTGTGTCAACAAACGGTCGTGAGGAGCAAATCAGCAGCCGGTTTGTGCCTATCACTCAAGGTCCTCAAGGTCCCTCAAAACGGCCGGCAGCAAGTCGGGCAAGTCCTCTGCGATCAGTCCCGGCCCAAAGAGTTGAGCCGCCTCCCCGTGCATCCAGACCGCAGCGGAGCCGGCCATAAATCCGCCCATCCCTTGGGCCAGGAGCCCCGCGACCATGCCTGCCAGGACATCGCCAGACCCTGCCGTTGCCAGCCAGGGCGTGCCATTGATATCGATCGCGGCGCGCCCGTCGGGACCCGCGATGACCGTATCTGGACCTTTCAGGACGACGACAGCCCCTGCCCGAGACGCCGCGACCCTGGCTCGTTCCAACTTGGACTCGCCCGGGAACGCTCCGAAGAGCCGGGTGAATTCCCCCTCGTGCGGCGTCATCACGACAGGGCTTTGGCGCGCGGCGATCGCGTTGAACAGCGTCTCATTGTCGTCGGCGAAGGACGTCAACGCATCGGCATCCAGCACCACGGCCGGCCCGGCTTTGAGCGCGGCAAGGACCATGCCCCGCGTCTCTTCGCCAACGCCATGACCCGGGCCGATCAGAAAGGCATTTTTGCGAGCATCGGCCAGAAGCGCTTCGATCCCTTGGACACTGTCCGCCTCGTGCACCATCACAGCGGTGAGGTGGGCGGCGTTCACCGCCAGTGCGTTGCGGGGAGAGGCGACGGTCACGAGCCCCGCCCCCACGCGCAAGGCGGCACGCGCGGCCAACCGCGCTGCGCCCGTAGCGTTCGCAGGGCCGGAGGCGATCAGCGCATGACCGCGCAGATATTTGTGACCCTCGATATTGGGCCAAGGGAACTGACCGAGCCAAAGGCCGGGCTCATTGGCAAATGCGCGCGGTTTCACGGACTCTAGGACCTGGTCCCCGATTCCGATGTCGATCAGGCGGAGGCCGCCGCAGAATAGATGGCCCGGCATCAGCAGATGCCCCGGTTTCAGACGAAAGAATGTGACCGTGGCCAGGGCGCGGATGGCAGTGCCCCGGATCTCGCCGGTCGTACCGTCGATGCCACTTGGCACGTCGATGGCAATTATCGGAGCGCCGCCATCGTTTGCATGGTCGATCAGCGCGGCGACCTTGCCTTCGATGGGTCTTGAGAGGCCTGCGCCAAAGAGCCCGTCCACAACAACATCGGCATTCTTCAGAAGACCTGTCTCGAGCGGCTCAATGAATCCGGAAAAGCGCTTTGCCATTTTGGCCGCATCGGCGGAGAGCTTAGTCACGTCCCCATCGAAGCCAAGCCTGACGGAATAGCCCCGGTCTAAAAGATACTGACCGGCGGCAAAGCCATCGCCGCCATTATTGCCAGGCCCGCAAATTATCGCGACGGTAGATGCATCGGGAAATCTCATAGAGACTTCGTCAGCAACGCCTCGCCCTGCATTCTCCATGAGAATGGCGCCTGACACACCACCGTCTATGGTGAGTTTGTCAGCTAGGCCCATTTCATTCGCGGTTAAAAGCTCCAGCATCCCTTTGCCTGCCGACGAAAACTTCCGATCATTACGCCTGGAGCAAGATACATCTTGATGCGCAAATGGGCTGCCTTCATTTTGGGCACAATGATTACTTTCTAGGCGGCCCATGGCGTCGTTACGCCTTCACATTTTGCGAATAGATGATAAGCCATTGAAATTATTGAGCATGTGTTCTCCCATAAGTTTGGCACAGCGCGTGCTATGGCTGGGTGCTTAATGATACTGGAACGCAGCCTGTGTCGCGGCGACGCACTACAACGATTACCGGGAGGTATGACGAAGAATGAAAAAGATTGAAGCAATCATCAAGCCGTTCAAGCTCGACGAGGTGAAGGAAGCCCTTCAGGATATCGGACTTCAGGGCATCACCGTGACCGAGGCGAAGGGCTTCGGACGTCAAAAAGGCCACACAGAACTCTATCGCGGCGCTGAATATGTCGTCGATTTCTTGCCAAAGGTGAAGCTGGAGCTGGTCCTCGTGGACCACATGGTCGAAAAGGCCGTGGAGTCGATCGTCACCTCGGCCAAGACAGGCCGCATTGGCGATGGCAAAATCTTTGTGTCGAACGTGGAAGAAGCCATGCGTATCCGGACCGGTGAAACTGGCGACGACGCTATCTGATCGCTATCGGCATTTGCTGCCGATATTGTTCCCCAAACAAAGTTCCTATATCTGAAGCAACCAACGCTCGCTTCATTCGAGCCGGCAGGGTCATTATTCATGACGGGGGAGAGAAATGGCAGACGCAAGCATTACCGCTAAAAAGATCAATGACGAGGACATCAAATTCGTCGACCTGCGCTTTACCGATCCGCGCGGGAAGATGCAGCATCTCACCATGGACGCAAGCCTCATGGATGAAGAGGCTTTCGAGGAAGGCGTCATGTTTGACGGTTCGTCAATCGCCGGTTGGAAGGCGATCAACGAGTCGGACATGAAGCTGATGCCCGACTGCAATTCCGCTGTCCTCGATCCATTCTTCGCGCAGAGCACCCTAGCCGTGTTCTGCGACGTCCTTGAGCCATTGACCAACGAGCCCTATGAGCGCGACCCGCGCGGCATTGCCGGCAAGGCGCAAGCCTATATGCAGCAGACCGGCGTCGGCGATGCGGCTGTGTTCGGACCCGAGGCGGAGTTCTTTGTCTTCGACGACGTGCGGTTCAGCGCCGAACCGTACAATTGCGGCTTCCGTGTCGATTCAACGGAACTGCCCTCTAATTCGGGCACGGAATACGAGATGGGCAATCTCGGCCACCGTCCGCGTATGAAGGGCGGGTATTTTCCGGTGCCGCCGGTCGACTCCGCGCAAGACCTCCGTTCGGAGATGTTGTCGGTCATGGCCGAGATGGGCGTCGTGACGGAGAAGCACCACCACGAAGTGGGTGCTGCTCAGCACGAACTTGGCATCAAGTTTGGCCCCATCATCCAGACCGGCGATGCGTTGCAGATCTACAAATATGTGATCCACAACGTAGCCCATGTCTACGGCAAGTCCGCGACCTTCATGCCGAAGCCGGTGTTCGGCGACAATGGCTCAGGCATGCATGTGCATCAATCGATCTGGAAAGACGGCGCCCCGACCTTCGCCGGCGACAAATACGCAGATCTATCGGATGCGGCGCTGCACTACATCGCCGGCATCCTGAAGCACGCCAAGGCCTTAAACGCCTATACCAACCCGAGCACCAACTCCTACAAGCGTTTGGTGCCAGGCTATGAGGCGCCGGTACTGCTGGCCTATTCCTCGCGCAACCGCTCCGCCTCGTGCCGCATTCCGCTCGGCACTGGCCCGAAGTCCAAGCGCGTCGAGGTACGCTTTCCAGACCCCACGGCGAACCCGTACCTGGCCTTCTCGGCCATGCTGATGGCTGGCCTCGATGGTATCGAGAACAAGCTGGATCCGGGCTCGGCCATCGACAAGAACCTATACGACCTGCCGCCCGAAGAGCTGGAGCAGGTGCCAACCGTCAGCGGTTCGCTACGCGAGGCATGCGAGTCTTTGGATGCGGATCGTGCCTTCCTCAAGAAAGGCAACGTGTTCACCGACGATGCAATCGATGCGTATCTTGAGCTGAAGATGGAAGAGGTGGAGCGCTTCGAGATGATGCCCCACCCTGTCGAGTACGACATGTATTACAGCGTCTAGGCTCCATACGAGTGAGACGCGCGAACAAGTTGGGGGCGACCGTCCAATGCGGTCGCCCCCTTCTTACGCCCGGCCTTGTCGAACCCTTGGCCATTTTTTGCCGTGTTCCCCCCGTCGGACACGGCAGCCAATCAGTTCGTACCAGGCTCCCCCAAAACTTCCCGACCTTCTTTTCTACGTCAGATACAGCAGGGCATATATCAAACCACCGCCGCCAACGGCGAAGAGCCAGGTCCTGTTGTGGCCGAACCAGTTACCCATCATCGACGGCAGCCCGAAAACGACGACCCGGCCAAAGGACAACACCATGAACGCCGCGATCATCCCAAGCACCCAGAGCGAGAGGTCCGGTTGAGGCGCGCCGTAGCCGGCATCGACCAGCATCATGTCCGAATTGTTGTTGCCAAGATTGATGGCACCGAACACCGCTGTGCCCGCCGCACCAATGAGCATTGCATAACGCATCAACATGCTACGCAAATCCCTTCAAATTCGAGACGAATTTTAGGGACGAGCGGGTAAAGAAACGGGAAAGCAATACGCTTAAGCGGGGGTTAACGGCGCGGGGCCCCTAGGCGGCTTTCCACTTGATGGAGCAACCGATGGATGGCGTCTGGTCAGCCGGGCCGTGCCCGGTCTCGGCAACGCGTTTCATCGCCTCGAACAAGTCGCGCCGGACATCGGGGCCTGCCGGTTCCCTGCCGCTCGCATCGATCCGGCCACGATATTGCAGTTCGAGACCGCCATTCAAACCGAAGACATCCGGTGTACACATCGCATCATACGCGCGAGCAACCTCTTGGGTTTCGTCGTGCAAATACGGAAAGGTGAACCCGTGCTCGCGGGCGAACCGTTTCATGTTGTCGAATGAATCATCAGGATAGCGCTCCGCATCGTTCGAGCAGATTGCGACCGTGCTCACGCCCAGCGGGGCCAGGTCCTTCGCGTCAAGTACGATGCGGTCGATAACGGCGATGACATAGGGGCAATGATTGCAGATGAACATCACCAGCGTGCCATTGGGCCCGCGCACATCTTCGAGCGTATGGAGTCTGCCGTCGACGCCCGGCAGAGAGAACCCTGGTGCCTTCCAGCCAAAGTCACAGATTGACGGTCGTACAGCCACGCATGTCTCCTCTTCGTAAATTGCTCATGCTGCCCCACTAGCCTTAGGGCGCGCTTGTGTCTAGGGATCGCCATCAAGCGGCCCCTGCAGTCTTTGGGCCCTGCGTGCAAGTCCATGCAGTTGCATCTCCTGCGATCGACATGGAAATCATATATCTGTCACAGCGTGTTCTTAGCCTTGCCGCGCATGTCACTGCGGAGGATTGCTTGCACATGTCCAAGGCCCGCCAATCTGAGGCCCGCAAATTTCCCAACCGCGCCGCGGCCATGGAGGCCAGCGACGATGCGCCTTTGAGCCCCCCCGACGGCAAGACCATCGGGGATGTAATCGCCCAGCGCTACAATCGCCGCGACATCGTAAAGGGAGCATTTGGCGTCGCCGCCGCGACGGCCCTCTTGGGCCCAGCCGCCCTCGCGGCGCGAGAGTCTCAAACCGGTACCGGGACCGAAGTCTTCAGCTTCGAGGAAATCGCCGCAGGCGCCAACAAGGATCATCACGTAGCGAAGGGCTATAACGCCGATGTCTTGCTGCGTTGGGGCGATCCGATCCGTGCGGATATGGCGGCCTTCGACCCACAAAACCAGAGCGCAGAAGAGCAGGCCAAACGGTTCGGCTACAACAACGATTACATCGCCTATTTCCCGATCGATGGGAGTAGCCACCGCGGACTGCTCTGCATCAATCACGAGTTCACGAATGAAGAGCTAATGTTCCCTGGTCTATCGCAGGAAGCCATGCCCAACAGTTTCACGGAAATGACCGAGGATCTTACGAAGATCGAAAAGGCGGCCGTTGGCGTGACGGTCATTGAGGTCTACCGCGACGAAGGCGGCGCATGGCACGTGGATGAGACGAGCACGAAGAACCGCCGTATCACAGCCAACAGCCTCATGACGTTCGACGGCCCTGTGACCAAGAACCCCGACCGGCTGAAAACCAATTGCGACCCCGCGTGTGAGAATCTGAGAGGCACATTCAACAATTGCGCCGGCGGCCATACCCCTTGGGGCACCTACCTCACCGCAGAAGAAAACATCCATGGTGCCTTCTGGACCGACGACATCGACGCAAACTACAAATCCACCCTGGATCCTGGCGATGAGCGGAGGGCGAGTTTTGAGCGCTACCGCATGCCGGGCCGTTGGCAGGCCTGGGGCAAATATGACGCGCGCTTCAATGTCGACAAGGAGCCAAACGAGCCCAATCGTTTCGGCTGGATCGTGGAGTTCGACCCGTTCGACGAGAACGCGGTCCCAGTGAAACACACCGCCCTCGGGCGCTTCTTCCACGAAGGTGCCGAGACCGTTGTCAGCAAGGATGGACATGCGGTCGTCTATAGCGGCGACGACAGCAAGAACGAATATGTCTATCGCTTCGTGAGCTCCGGCAGATATGCGCCAGGCGACAAAAAACGAAATATGACGCTGCTCGAAGACGGGACCCTCTATGCCGCGCGATTCAACAGCGACGGAACGGGAGATTGGCTCCCGCTTGTCTATGGCCAGGGCAAGCTCACCACAAAGGCCTCCGATGGCCGATATGAATCGCAAGCCGATGTGGTGATCGATGCGCGCCTTGCCGCTGACGACGTCGGCGCGACCAAGATGGACCGGCCCGAGGATGTTCAGCCCAACGACAAGACCGACCGCATCTATGTCATGCTTACCAACAATGTCAGCCGCACAGTGGACAACACGGATACGGCCAACCCGAGGCCAAAAAACAAGTTTGGCCACATCATCGAGATGGTCTCCGATGGCGGCGACTTCGCGGCCAACACCTTCAGATGGGAAATCCTTGTGCGTTGTGGCGATCCCGGCAAACCTGAATCAGGGGCGTCTTGGAACGCGGCAACAACTGCGGACGGCTGGTTTGTCTGTCCAGATAATGCGGTGGTCGACCATGAAGGCCAGCTTTGGATCGCTACGGACCAAGGAAAGTACTGGCAGGACAAAAGCAAACACGCTGATGGGCTTTATGCGCTGGAGACTGAGGGTCCTGGCCGGGGGACGCCGCGTATGTTCTTCCGGGTGCCCGTGGGCGGCGAACTCTGCGGCCCGTGCTTCACACCCGATGGGACGACCTTATTCGTGTCCGTACAACATCCGGCCGCTGACGGGACCGATGGCTATGCGGATTTCAGCGGGCCATCCACGTTCGAGAACCCAGCCACGCGCTGGCCTGACTTCGAGGACGGCATGCCGCCGCGCCCCTCCGTCGTGGTGATTACTAAGAAGGGCGGCGGCAAGATCGGCTGAAGGCATCCTGCCGCGGCAATGCGCCCGAGACCATAGGCCCGAGACCGGCCTCAGGGTCACGCCAGGCCTCTTGAAAATGCGCAAGGCCTTGAAAATTCGCAAGGCCCGTGCGAGCTAGGATTGAGTTCCAAGCGTTTCCGATTCTCTCCCTTTCGTGGGCTTCGCGTTACCCTCGGCCAGGAGGATTTCACCAATCGCACCCAGACGAAAACCTGCATCCACGGACGATTTGTTCGATGCTGTGCCACGCGCCAAGCCATCCGCCCCAAAGGCGGCGCCCCGCCCCGCCGTCAAGGCAAGCGCGGCTGAGGCCGGTTACACCGCCGCCGATATCGAGGTGCTGGAAGGGCTAGAGCCGGTCCGGAAGCGCCCAGGCATGTATGTGGGCGGCACCGACGAAAAGGCACTGCATCATCTTTTTGCCGAGGTGCTGGACAATGCCATGGACGAGGCCGTGGCAGGCCACGCCAACCGCATCGAGGTCGATCTCGACAAAGACGGCGCTCTGACCGTGACCGATAACGGCCGGGGCATCCCTGTTGATCCGCATCCAAAGTTCAAAAAGAAATCCGCGCTCGAAGTCATCATGACGACGCTGCATGCAGGCGGAAAATTCGATTCCAAGGTTTATGCCACGAGCGGCGGCCTGCACGGTGTGGGCGTCTCCGTCGCCAATGCCCTCTCCGAGAAACTCGAAGTCGAGGTTGCGCGCGGCCAAAAACTTTACCGACAAAGTTATTCGCGGGGGCTCCCCGACGGGCCGCTGCAGAGCCTCGGATCAATCAAGAATAGGCGCGGCACGAAAGTCCGGTTCCGGCCCGACCCCGAAATCTTTGGCAAGGGCGCGGCCTTTAAGCCGGCGCGCCTCTTCCGGATGGCGCGGTCCAAGGCCTATCTGTTCAGGGGAGTCGAGATTCGTTGGTCCTGCGCGAAGGCGCTGCTTGGAGACGACAGTGAGATTCCGGAAAAGGCGGAGATTCGCTTCCCCGGCGGCCTGAAGGACTATCTTGCCGAACGAATTAGCGGTCAAACGACCGTCACCAAAGATATTTTCGCCGGACGCATCGAGAAGCCCGAAGGCCATGGCTCCGTGGAGTGGGCCATTGCCTGGGTTGCCAGCGCCGACGGCTTCATGAGTTCCTATTGCAACACGGTGCCCACACCAGACGGCGGGACCCATGAAGCGGGCCTGCGCGCCGCGCTGACCAAGGGCCTCCGAGCCTATGGCGAGCTCACGGGCGTCAAGCGCGTCTCTCAGATTACCGGTGACGACGTGCTCGGGACAGCGGCCTCGATGCTCTCGGTCTTCATTCGGGAGCCCGAGTTCCAGGGGCAAACCAAGGACCGGCTCGCCACTCAGGAAGCCGCCAAGATCGTCGAGAACGCGGTCCGGGACGCCTTCGACCATTGGCTGACGGGCCACCCGAACCAGGCTGGAAAGCTTCTCGACTGGGTGGTGGATCGGTCCGAGGAGCGCTTGCGCCGCCGCAAAGAAAAAGAAGTCAGCCGGCAAACAGCCACGCGGCGCCTGCGGCTGCCGGGCAAGCTTGCCGATTGCGCATCGACGGGCGCGCTCGGCACGGAAATCTTCATTGTGGAGGGCGATTCCGCTGGCGGGTCGGCCAAACAAGCGCGCGACCGGGCAACCCAGGCCGTGCTTCCCTTGCGGGGCAAAATCTTGAACGTTGCGAGCGCCAGTTCGTCAAAGCTTGCGGACAACCAGCTCTTGAGCGACCTGATCCAGGCTCTGGGCTGCGGAACCCGTACGCGCTACCAGGATGACGACCTGCGCTACGAGAAGGTCGTCATCATGACCGATGCCGATGTGGACGGTGCCCATATTGCCTCGCTTCTCATCACGTTCTTCTACTCAGAAATGAATGGCCTCGTTGAAAACGGACATCTTTATCTGGCGGTCCCCCCGCTCTATCGCTTGAGCCAAGGCGCCAAGACCGCTTACGCGCGCGACGATGCTCACAAAGACGCGCTCATGAAGGAGGTCTTCAATGGGCGCGGCAAAGTCGACGTGAGTCGTTTCAAGGGCTTAGGGGAGATGCTTCCCAAGCAGCTGAAAGAGACGACCATGAACCGTGTCACCCGGACCCTGCTCCGCGTGGAAATCGACGAGGAAGATCGCCCGGGCACCACGAAGCTTGTGGATCAGTTGATGGGCAACAAGCCCGAGGCCCGCTTCAAATTCATTCAGGAACGCGCCGCCTTCGCCGAGCCGGACGCTTTGGACATCTAACCCTCTAAATCCAGCGGGGGACCTGGTCCATGTAGCGGCGATAGTCATCGCCGAATTTCCAGGAGAGATAGTCCTCCTCCCGCATGACGACGCCGCAGTGGAGGATGACCAAGGCGGGCACGAGGAGCAGCAGCATCCAGACACTCGTCAGCACGATGCAGAGGCCGAAATAGACGAGGATCAGCCCGATATACATCGGGTTTCGTGTGAGGCAATACACTCCCTCTCTGACCAAGACGGTCGAGGTCTCTCCAGGCACAACACTGGTGCCTGCTTTGCGAAAACGGCGTGCCGGAAAGATAGCAATGGCAAAGCCAATCACGATGAAAACCAGCCCCACGGCTAGTCCGAGGCCATTGCCGGAGGCAAGCCCGGGTCCGATGGGAAACCACCGTGTCAGGACGTAGCCAAGCACAAGAGCGCCAAAAAAGAGGAACGGCGGCTTGATGGCCACGTCCGCATAATCCTTTGTCCTCATCTCTCTCCTGCCTTTGTGAAACGCGCTTTGAGACCCAAAAAGATCAAATAAAGAGACGGTTGCGAACTTTTGCCTCTTGCGCCTGTCGTCCATGCCGCCTATGTCATTGTCAAGCTATCCACGGTCAGGTGACCGTAATCGTCTGAGGTATCTTGAGTGTGCCTGGCGAATCGTAGCATCCAATCTTTGTAGCGACAGAAGAAGACGCGAGGCCAGAGCCGGCGTCGCATTTTTGCCAAAGCATGAGCTTTTCTAATCTGGGTCTAAGCCCCAAAGTCGAATCTGCCGTAGAAGCGGCCGGCTTCGACACTCCGACTCCCATCCAAGCGCAAGCCATTCCGGTTGCCGTGACGGGTCGAGACGTGCTCGGCATCGCACAGACAGGCACCGGAAAGACGGCCTCATTCGTGCTTCCCATGCTCACAAGGCTGGAACGCGGACGGGCCAGAGCACGCATGCCGCGCACATTGATCTTGGAGCCGACGCGCGAACTCGCCGCGCAGGTTGCCGAGGCCTTTGAGCTTCTCGGCAAGAACCACAAGCTCACAGTCGCGCTTCTGATCGGCGGTGTCTCCTACGACGAGCAAAACAAGAAGCTGGACCGTGGCGCCGATGTTGTGATTGCAACGCCAGGCCGTCTGCTCGACCATCTCGAGCGAGGCAAGCTGATGCTCAACAGCATCGAAATTCTCGTGGTCGACGAGGCCGACAGAATGCTCGACATGGGATTTATCCCCGATATTGAGCGCATCTGTAAAGCTCTCCCCTTCACGCGGCAGACCCTCTTTTTCTCCGCGACCATGCCGCCCGAAATTAAGCGGCTTGCCGACAATTTTCTCCATACGCCGGAGCGCATTGAAGCCTCCCCGCCAGCGACCGCAGCCTCGACAATTGTTCAGCGTCTGAAGAAAACGGCGGACCTCCCGGCTGAGAAGCGCGAAGCCTTGCGGAGCTTGATCAAGGAACTCGAGGTCAAGAACGCCATCATCTTCTGCAATCGAAAGAAGGATGTGGGTGTTGTGTTCCGTTCGCTGCAACGCCACGGTTTCAACGTGGGCGCCTTGCATGGCGATATGGACCAGCGGCAACGCACAGCAACGCTCGATGCGTTCCGCAGCGGTGAAATTTCGATCCTTGCTGCGAGCGACGTCGCCGCGCGGGGCCTCGACATTCCCGAAGTGAGCCATGTCTTGAATTACGACGTTCCCGTTCACCCCGAAGACTACGTCCATCGTATTGGCCGTACGGGCCGCGCGGGCCGTGAAGGCTTCGCCGCAATGCTCGTGACGCCAAGGGACTACAAGGCTTTGAAGGCCATCGAATCCATGCTGCGCCACGAGATTGCCTGGGTCGACGGTGCACCAGCGCCCGAAGACGTGGACGAGGCGATGACGTCCGCGCGGGAGAATGGCCGGGGACGCCGGCGTGGCGGCCGTTCGCGGCGCGGCGCCCCGAAACCCGAGGCCACAGCGTCTGACGGCCAGTCCAGCCAGCGCAATGAGCCCGCGCAGCCCGAGAAAGCCTCTGACGCTCAAAAAGGCCCTGACGCCCCAAAAGCCTCAGAGCCAAAACGCGCCGATGCGGCGCGGAAAGACAGCGGCCAGCGCAAGCCCGCAGCAAAGGGCAAATCGCGCTCCGGCGAGCCGTCGGACGATCAACCGCGAGGCAATCAACAGCGCGGTAACCAGCAGCAGCGCGGTATGGGCGACCACGTGCCCGCGTTCATGATGCGACCGGTGCGAGCCAGCTAGCTTACGGATTTCCGTAGTTAGTCGGAGAGTTCGGCAGGTTTCAGTTCCGCCATGTCTGCGGGCTTCAACGTGACGGATTCACCGCAACCGCAAGCGCTCGTTTGGTTCGGGTTGTTAAACACGAACCCTGAGCGCATCTGCCCAACCTCATAGTCCATTTCCGTCCCGAGCAGGAACATGATGGCTGTGGGATCGATGAGAATCCTGATCCCCTTGTCTTCCACGACCTCATCATGCGGGCCTTGTTCGGCCGCATATTCCATCGTGTATTCCATGCCAGCGCAGCCACCGTTCTTCACGCCGATGCGCACACCTTCGACATCCTTGCCGGAGGCAGCCGCGAGTTCGCCAAGCCGGGCCGCAGCGGCGTCGGTCAGTCTCATGACTTGGAGGCGGGGACGATTGGTCATCTTCGGGAAATGGTCCGTTTTCGTTCGTGCTTCAAGGGCTAGAACATGTCGAGCGCGAGCTTCGCCTCGTCGGACATGCGCGTCATGTCCCAAGGCGGATCGAAGACCAGCTTGACTTCGACCTGCCCGACGCCCGGCACAGCTGCGACCGCGTTTTGCACCCAGCCCGGCATGTCGCCCGCGACGGGGCAGCCAGGCGCGGTCAGTGTCATGTCGATATCGATATTGCGGTCGTCATCAACATCGATCTTATAGATAAGACCCAACTCGTAAATATCGACCGGAATCTCAGGATCGTAGACTGTCTTGATCGCGGCAACGAGATCGCCATGGAGACGCTCTAGATCATCAGGCGGTATGCTGGAGGAGGCCTGTTCCTCGATCGCAGCCGGCTCGGGCACGGCACCAGGTTCGCCGAGCTCCGGTGCTTCAGCCCTAGATTGAATATGGCCCGGCACGGACTGTGCGATGCCCGGTGACATCTCGTTCAGCACGTCTGCGTCTTCTCTTCGTTGAGTCTTCTCCATCATCTCAACCGTCACCTTTTAGAGACCCTCTCCGCTCTAAGCGAACATCTCACGCACCTTATGCAGCGCATCCACCAGCCAGTTCACGTCCTCTTCGCTATTATACATGGCGAATGAAGCCCGGCATGTCGATGTGGTACCAAAGCGCGCCAATAGCGGCTCGCAGCAATGGGTCCCTGCGCGAACTGCCACGCCATAACGATCCAGGATTGTGCTCACATCATGAGGATGCGCTCCCTCGACTTCAAAGGAGACGATGCTCCCCTTCCCTTGCGCGCGACCATAGATCTTCAGCCAATCCAACGCGCCAAGCCGCTCCATAGCGTATTCGAGAATCTGATGTTCATGCGCGGCGATATTCTCACGTCCAACGGCTTCAACATAATCGATTGCCGCGCCGAGCCCGATGGCCTGCACAATGGCTGGCGTTCCTGCCTCGAACCGATGAGGCGGCCCCGCATAGGTTACGGTATCGGTGGTGACATAGCCGATCATTTCCCCACCGCCCTGATAGGGCTGCATGGCCTCAAGCAGCGCCTTCTTGCCGTAGAGCACACCGATGCCGGTTGGGCCATAGAGCTTGTGACCGGTGAAGGTGTAGAAATCACAGTCGAGGTCCCGCACATCGACGGGAAGATGGACGGCGCCTTGCGCCCCATCGACTAGCACCGGAATGCCGTGCGCGTGTGCAATCCGCACCACCTCCTTCACCGGCACAACAGTCCCCAGCACGTTGGACATCTGGGTGACCGCGATCATTTTCGTGCGCGGGGTGATCAGCTTTTCGAACTCATCGATCAGGAACGTCCCGTCATCGGCAACCGGCGCCCATTTCAACACCGCGCCCTGTCGCTCGCGCAGGAAGTGCCACGGCACGATATTGGAGTGATGCTCCATGATCGTGATGAGGATCTCATCGCCAGCCCCAATCCTTGGGGCTCCGAACGAGGATGCTACCAGATTGACCGCCTCAGTGGCGTTGCGGGTGAAGATGATCTCCTCGTCATGCGCCGCGTTAAGAAAAGCTCGAACCTTCTCGCGGGCCTTCTCGAAATTGGCCGTCGCCAAATTCGACAGATGATGGAGCCCGCGATGAACGTTGGCATACTCTGCTGAATAGGCGCGGCTGATCGCCTCGATGACCTGCCGTGGCTTCTGCGCCGAGGCACCATTGTCCAGATAGGTCAGTGGCTTGCCATGCACCGTCTCAGACAGGATCGGAAAGTCAGCCCGAATGGCGTCGACGTCGAACGCTGCAGTGTATGGCGCATCTGACGATGGTGATATGACGTTCATTGGCCGCCTACTCCGCCGCCGCGCCAAGCCACTCGGCCGACACGTTTGCAAATACTTCGCCAAGACTCTCGTCGTCCAAGACCTCGAACACCTCGCCCACAAAGGCCTGAATCAGAAGAGCTCGCGCCTGCGCTTCCGGAAGACCGCGCGCGCGCAGGTAAAACAGGAGGTCTTCGTCGATCTGTCCGGACGTGGCCCCATGGCCGCAGACAACATCATCGGCATAGATTTCCAGCTCCGGCTTTGAGTCGAACTCCGCCGTCTCCGACAACAGCAAGGCTTGCGACATCTGCTTGCCGTCTGTCTTCTGCGCATCGGGCGCAACCACGATCTTGCCCTGAAAGATGCCCCGCGCCGCATCGTCGAGGACCAGCTTGAACATTTCCCGGCTCTCGCATGCGGGAACGTTGTGCTCAACGACAAGGGTCGTATCGCAATGCTGTTTACCGCGCGCCAGCGTTGCACCGGACACGTCCGTGGCCGCACCTTCACCACCGAAGCGCACATCAATCTGATTGCGGGCAAGCGCCGAACCCATCGAAATCTGGAAGGCATTGTAGCGGGCCTCGGCGCCCACATTCGCGGCCCATACGTTCAGGTGAATCGTTTCAAGGGCTTCGCGCTGCAGCTTGATGTGATGAATTGCCGATTTGGACCCGAGCGTGAGCGCCGTCACCGCATTGTGCTGCGAGGCGTTGGCCCCGAGCGTGCCGAAGCTCTCAATCACTGTCGCAGACGCACCCACCTCGGCAATGATCACATTGCGCGCGAAGGTGGACGAGGCCATGGAAGCCCCATCGAGGTGAACAATATGGATGGGTTTTTGCAAGGTCAGCCCTTCGGGCAAACGTAGCACAACGCCACAGCTCATCAGCGCCGTGTTGAGCGCCAGCAGAACATCACCCTCCCGCGATGCTGTCTCGTTGAGGCTCTCCGTCAGCCAGGACGGCGGCGCTTCGAGCGCTTGCGCAAGAGACCCGAATTCGACCCCGGCCTCACGCAAACCCGACACGTCGGAAAGATCGGCCCTGAACTCACCCTCGGCCAAAACAAGCCGATAGGCCCGCACGCCTATGATCGGCGTTCCGAGTGCCGCTTCGAGCGCGGCTGCGTCGACAGAGACACCAGTGCTGGCAGCGAGCGGAGGAACATCGTCGATCGCCCCGCGCAAATCGGTGTACTTCCAGGCCTCGATGCGCCGATGGGGCAGACCTAGACTGCTGAAGGTGCGGATAGCGCTCTGCCGCATGGCGGCGATGGACGCACTGCCCGGCAGCCCATCGGCGGAGGCCTCGTAAATGTCCAGCAGGGCTTGCTCTGCTTTGCTGCGAAACTGTTGGACGGACAAGTCCATTGAATAATCCCCTTACGCCGCCGTGGCTTCGTCGTCGGCATAGTCGGCATAGCCGGACTTCTCGAGTTCCACCGCCAATTCAGGGCCGCCAGAGCGCGCCACACGGCCCTTGGACAACACATGCACTCTGTCCGGTACGATGTAGTTCAACAGCCGCTGATAGTGGGTAATGACAAGCATGGAGCGCTCAGGAGAGCGCAACGCGTTCACACCTTCGGAGACGATGCGCAGCGCATCGATATCGAGCCCTGAATCCGTTTCGTCCAGAATGCAAAGGCCCGGCTCCAACAACGACATTTGAAGCACTTCGTTGCGCTTCTTCTCTCCGCCCGAAAAGCCCACATTGAGCGGTCGGCGCAGCATCTCGATGTCGATCTTGAGGTCTTTCGCCTTCTGTTTCACGATGCGCAGGAAATCTGGCGTAGAATATTCTTCCTGCCCGCACGCCTTGCGCACTGCGTTCACAGCATTCCGCAGGAACGTCATGGTCGCAACGCCCGGGATTTCCATCGGGTATTGAAACGCGAGAAAGACGCCCGCAGCCGCGCGCTCGTCGGGCTTCATATCGAGAAGATCCTGGCCGTTCCAAGTCACCGAGCCTTGTGTGACTTCGTAGTCTTCCTTGCCCGCCAACACGTAAGACAACGTCGATTTGCCCGAACCATTCGGACCCATGATGGCGTGGACTTCGCCCGCTGGCAGGGTCAAATCGAGACCCTTCAGGATCTCGCGCCCATCGACGCTGGCGTAAAGGTTCTTAATCTCAAGCATGACATCGTCTTTCTGAACTCGTGGTCTTTTGTCGTTATTGAAGCGGCTTGATCTAGGTGACTTGATCTAAGTGACTTGGCGTCTTGTTGAGCCGCTATGTGTTTCCGCCCCACCGCCATCGCCATTGTCCGTCGGTCTTGAGCCGGGCGAGCCATGCAAAGGTTCCGGTCATGACAAGCAGTGCGGCCCAGGTAAGCGCGGTCCTCGCCAATGTGGCCGCATCGGCGTCAAGCGCGGGATCGACCATGCCGAGCCAGGCAATGGCAGCAACGAGCACAGCGAAAAAACCTGTCGCGGCCCAGCCTTTCCAATTTGCAGGCTCCGCGCCATAGCCATAACGCTTCGGGCGTAACCAAAAGTCTCCTTGCACCGCCATCAGCCAACACTTCCTTCCAAGGAAATGCCGATCAGTTTTTGCGTCTCGGCCATGAATTCCATCGGCAGCTGCTGCAGCACGTCGCGCACGAAACCGTTGACGATGAGCGCCACCGCTTGTTCTTCCGAAAGCCCGCGGCTCAGACAATAGAAGAGCTGATCATCGGAGATTTTTGACGTGGTGGCCTCATGCTCGAAGGTCGCAGAGGCATTCTTTGCCTCGATATAGGGGACGGTATGTGCACCACATTTGTTACCGACGAGCAGAGAGTCGCAGCAGGTGAAGTTTCGCGCATTCGTCGCCTTTCGATGCGCCGAGACAAGCCCGCGATAGGTGTTGTCCGAGTGGCCCGCAGCGATACCCTTGGAGATGATGCGGCTCGACGTATCCCGGCCGAGGTGAATCATCTTGGTGCCGCTATCCACCTGCTGATAGCCGTTCGAGATGGCGATCGAATAGAACTCACCTCGGCTTCCGTGCCCGCGCAGAATGCAGGACGGGTATTTCCACGTAATGGCCGAGCCGGTCTCGACTTGCGTCCAAGAAATCTTGGAGCGGTCACCGCGGCAGTCGCCACGCTTCGTCACGAAGTTGTAGACGCCGCCCTTACCCTGAGCATCGCCCGGATACCAGTTCTGCACCGTCGAGTATTTGATCTCGGCGTCCTCCAGCGCAACGAGTTCGACCACCGCGGCGTGAAGCTGGTTCTCATCGCGCATGGGCGCGGTACAGCCTTCGAGATAGCTCACATAGGAGCCCTTATCGGCAATGATCAGTGTGCGCTCGAACTGACCTGTGTTCTCCGCATTGATCCGGAAATAGGTGGACAGCTCCATGGGACAGCGCACCCCTTCGGGCACGTAGACGAATGAGCCGTCGGAGAACACGGCGGAGTTCAACGTCGCATAGAAATTGTCCGTCACCGGCACAACCGAGCCCAGATATTTCTTCACGAGCTCGGGATGGGTCTGCACCGCTTCTGAGATAGGGCAGAAGATCACGCCCGCCTTGGCCAGCTCCTCTTTGAAGGTCGTGACCACGGACACGCTATCGAAGACAGCATCGACCGCCACTTTCGGTGCCCCTTGGACGCCCGCAAGGACTTCCTGTTCCCTCAGTGGAATGCCCAGCTTCTCGTAGGTTCTGAGGAGTTCCGGATCGACCTCATCGAGGCTCTTTGGCCCTTCGGTGCTCTTGGGCGCGGAGTAATAATACAGATCCTCAAAGTCGATCTTCGGATAATGAACCTTGGCCCATGTGGGCTCCTGCATGGTCCGCCAGCGGCGATAGGCTTCAAGGCGCCATTCGAGCAGCCATTCCGGTTCGTCCTTCTTCGCTGAGATGAACCGGACAACGTCCTTGCTCAGGCCCTTCGGAGCCCTCACGGATTCAATGTCTGTGGTGAAGCCGTACTTGTACTTGTCGACGTCGATCTCTTTGACGCGTTCGGCGGTTTCTTCCACTGCAGGCATGACACCATTCCTAATTTGGTCGTTTTACAATCACGCGAAGCGGCGCTGGCCGCTCCTTTAGCTTCTTCGTGTTCAGGCCGCTCTTTTCGCGCCCTTCTTGAGACGCCCGACGAGATCGCCGAAGGCGCGGAGGAAGACTTGGATATCGGTATCAGTGTTTACGAAACCAAGGCTTGTGCGGATTGCTCCTTGCGCAATTTCCGGTGCTGCGCCCATAGCGGCGAGCACATGCGACGTTTCGACCTTGCCGGAGGAGCAGGCGCTTCCCGCGCTCACAGCAATGCCTGCAAGATCGAGGGCAATGACCAAGTTCTCGGCTTTGAGGCCGGGAACGGCAATGCAGGACGTGTTCGGCAGACGGGGTACGTTCTGCGAAAACACAATCAAGTCTGCGTCAAGAGCACGCAGGCTGGCCTCGAGCCCATCGCGTAGCCGCGCGACATTGTACATGCCTGCATGCTCGTCCGCAGCCAGCTCTGCCGCTACACCAAAACCGATAATGCCTGCCACGTTCTCCGTGCCAGGACGACGACGCCCTTCTTGACCACCACCCGTCATGAGAGGCGTGACATCTGTACCCTCGCCAAGAACAAGCGCACCGATCCCTTTCGGACCGCCGATCTTGTGGGCGGACAATGTTACCATATCGGCCCCAAGCGCGCCCATATCGAGCTTCATGCGGCCGGCCATTTGGACCGCATCGCTATGCAGCACGCCGCCAACCTCATGGACGATCTCGGCCGCCTCCGCGATGGGCTGAACCGCGCCTGTCTCGTTATTGGCGGCCATGAGCGAGACGAACGGACGTCGGCCACCAGACCGGCACTCCTCAAGCATCGCGGCCAATACCTCCAGATCGACAACACCATCACGGGTCACAGGAACGACCTTGGTGGTCTCTGGGCTGCCAAGCCCGCTTGAGAGCACCGAGGGATGTTCAATCGCCGAGAGATAGCGTGGCCGGAATTCGCCGCCCGAGGGCGCTGCAAGGGCTGTTGCGTTGGCCTCGGTGCCGCCACTGGTAAAGATCACGTCTTCGGCGCGCGCGCCGACCAGAGCTGCCACTTTTCGCCGCGCCTCTTCGACTGCGGCGCGAGCGGCGCGGCCTTCCGCATGCACCGATGAGGGATTGCCCTCAAGGGCAAGCGCATTCACGACCGCATCACGAACTTCCGCGCGCAAGGGGGCCGTTGCGTTGTGGTCGAGATACGCGCGCTGGTTCATGCTCACTTGTATTCTGCAGACAGTTTTGAAGCTTGCTGCCCCATCGCTCTCGTTAGGGCTTGCACCAAACCCCGTTGCTCGTGCTAAAAAGCGCGGCCTGACAATTTGCTCGCTCCAAGCGCGAAGCTGCATGGAACGACCTTGTTTGGAACAATTCTAAATGTCGTTTTTATAGGATTCTGAAGGGCTAAAGTCAAGCTAGGCCGCAGCGTTTGGCGCGCCGCAAGGCTTGCAGAATCAAGGCCTGAAAAATACCGAAGACCCACCCTATATGTAGCGCAGGATCAGTCGACAAAGCATCCAGTTGAGGCCCCAAGATACATGCCTGAAGTCAATATCAGTGGCCCAAGCGGTCGGATTGAAGCGCGATATCACCATCAGCCTGCGGCGAATGCGCCTGTGGCCCTGATTCTTCATCCCCATCCTCAGTTTGGGGGGACGATGAACAACCAGGTCATCTACCACATGTACTATGCGTTCCAGAAACGCGGCTTCTCGGTCCTACGGTTCAACTTTCGTGGCGTGGGCCGGAGTGAAGGCCTATTCGACAACGGTCCGGGCGAACTTGCCGACGCGGCGACCGCGCTGGATTGGCTTCAAGCCTATAATGCCGATGCACCATCTTGCTGGATCGCGGGCGCGTCCTTCGGCTCCTGGATTGCCATGCAGCTTCTGATGCGGCGGCCCGAGATCGAGGGCTTTATCTGTGTGGCACCGCCGGCAAATCTCTACGACTTTTCGTTTCTCGCCCCCTGCCCGTCTTCGGGATTGATGGTCACCGGAGCGAAAGATCGAGTCGTTCCAACGGAATCCGTGCGCGGGCTCGTTGAGCGGCTGAAGACCCAGAAAGACGCAATCGTCGATCAAGCCACCGTACCGGATGCAAACCACTTCTTCGAAGATCGCGTTGACGGGCTGATGGAAGTCGTCAATTCGTATCTCGACAAGCGCCTCGGAAAGCCAAAAAAGAAGACGGTCAAGGCGAAGACGCAAAAGGCTTCGGCGGCCTCTAAGGCTTAG
The DNA here is from genome assembly GCA_942491645.1 of uncultured Alphaproteobacteria bacterium. GTDB lineage: Bacteria > Pseudomonadota > Alphaproteobacteria > Rhizobiales > Methyloligellaceae > Methyloceanibacter. The sequence continues at coordinate 79,927 of CALOBK010000011.1, forward strand.
GTCCGCAAGATTGCGATACGCCGGAACGCCGCTCGTCGTATATTCATCCAACACGCGATTCAGACCCACTCGTAAGGTGAGCGGATGGAGACGGTTGTTCGGCGGAATGGCGGCAGACGAAGTCTGCTCGGCAAGCTGTTCTTTGCTGTGTTCGGACTATTCAACGTCGCGATGTTGATCTGGCTGCTCTCCTATTGGGGCAGTGTGGGCGGGAATTTGTTTGGCGCAAGCGATGCCGAACGCATGGGCTCGGCGATCGACACAACCGTCAAAAGCAGCATCATCGTGGCGATTTGGGCTCTTGGCGCGCTTTTGACGGGCCTCCTGGCTATGGCCACACGAAAGCGCGATGCCTGTGTGGTGGTTGAAGACCCTCCCCCGCAGTCTCATACTCAACCCCGAGCGGGACTTGAGAAGGACCATGGCGCCGCGGATTGATTGCCCACCCCCGGCCTCGTCCGCGCCCGTGCATTCGCTTTGCAAACCTGTTAGATGCTCCGGCAATCACCAAGTCTAAACTCTGTCCGGACGCCTAAAACCATACGGCACGATGAGCACGGCCAAAAGCACCGCCAAGTCAGACCTTCTCCACGAACTCGCCTCGCGTGGCTACATCCATCAATGCACGGATGAGACCGCGCTTGATGCTCTCGCACGCAGTGAGATTGTCACCGGCTATATCGGCTTCGATTGCACAGCGCCGAGCCTTCATGTGGGAAATCTGGTCAGCATCATGCTGCTGCGGAAATTGCAGCAGACGGGGCACCGCCCCATCGTACTGATTGGCGGCGGCACGACTAAAGTCGGCGATCCATCTGGCAAGGACGAAAGCCGTAAACTCCTCAGCGATGACGCGATCGCGTCCAATATCGCGAGCATTCAGCAGGTCTTCTCGAAGTTGCTGACGTTTGGCGAGGGCGCGCGTGATGCGGTCTTGCTGAACAACTCAGAATGGCTTGAAGCCCTCAACTATATCGACTTCCTGCGCGACTACGGTCGGCATTTCAGCGTCAACCGCATGCTCAGTCAGGATTCGGTGAAGCTTCGCCTCGAACGTGAGCAGAACCTCAGCTTCATCGAGTTCAACTACATGGTGCTCCAGGCCTACGACTTCGTGGAGCTTCATCGCCGCGAGGGCTGCCGGCTGCAAATGGGCGGGTCCGATCAGTGGGGGAATATCGTGACCGGCATAGAACTTGGCCGGCGAGCAGACGGTCTTGAGTTATTCGGGGTGACCACGCCGCTCCTGACGACGGCCTCGGGCGCCAAGATGGGCAAGACGGCGGACGGTGCGGTGTGGCTCAACCCGGACATGCTCTCTCCTTACGATTATTGGCAGTTTTGGCGGAACGCCGAAGATGCCGATGTGCCGCGGTTCCTGAAACTCTTCACCGAACTTCCACTTGATGAGATCGATAAGCTCGCCGCGCTCGAAGGCGCCGAGCTCAACGACGCGAAGAAGATCCTAGCCACGGAAGCGACATCGCTCATCCATGGTCGCGCGGCTGCCGACAAGGCCGCCGAGACCGCCCGAACCACATTCGAGCAGGGTCAGCTTGCCCAAGCGCTGCCAACGTTTGACATACCGCGCGCAGAGCTGGAGGCGGGGTACGGCGTCTTGAGCGCAAATGTCCACGTTGGTTTCGTGAAGTCGACCGGCGAGGCACGGCGCCAAATCAAAGGCGGCGGCATCAAAGTGAACGATGTGCCGGTCAGCAACGAACGGCAGGTGCTCACGGCTGCCGATCTCACGCCAGAGGGCCTCATCAAGCTGTCGCTCGGCAAAAAGCGCCATGCGCTGATCCGGCCCGTGTAGGGCGCCACAACCCTATCGTTGATTCTGGAACGGCCTGATGGGCTTTGGCTTCGCAGTTGTCGCCGACGCCGTTCCGGGCGGCACTCCACCGCTGAAATCGAAGATCTGACGAAAGATCCCCGGTGTCATCACGGACATCGGATTGACCAGCACAGTCGGGTCCGCAAGCTTACCCTTAATGGCAAAGGTGATGCCGACCACGCCTTCGCCCTGTCTACCGACAAAGACGCGCCCGAGAACAGGAACGGCGCCAAGGGCGGAATTCAGTCCATAAAGCGGCACATAGGTGCCCCCGAGGTCCACCGTTTGCGACTTGAAATTCACCGTTCCGCGCAACGTAGCGCCGAGCTGCGGGCCGTTGACATAGGCATCGTTCAACTGGAATTTTCCTGACCCGATGGCAAAGGGTGCACGCAGACGTTTAAAGACGATTTTCCGTGCGACCTGACGCCTGTTCTGTCCCAGGGCCGCTGTCGAACGCGGATCGCTAAGAACGTCAGAGACCACGCTATCGCCCACGACGGCAAAGTTTTGGACCCACAACGTGCCGGTCTTCTTGTCCGCCGCGCCCGCATCCAAGTTGACCTGCAGCGATGCTTCGCCGCCCTGGACCCTGCGGTAAAAGCCAACAAGCCGGAAAGCCGAGCCAGCATCCAAAGCTTCCGCGGTTAAGATTCGGGCTCCGTTCTTGTTCTTGAGTTCGACGCCAATAGGCTGCTTGCCGTTCAGCTTTCCCTCTGCCCTCAACGCCACAAGCCGCCCCTCGCGCTTCTGGAGCATAATCTCCACGTCCGTGGCTTCAGTATCTTCGTAGCCAACCAGGCGCCCAACCTTCGCGGTCAGGTCGATGTCGAAGGCATCGCCTTCTCCCGAAGGATCGCCTTCCGCCAACTGGCCGGCGGAAAACAGCGATTGAAAGAAGGCGCGCCCATCGTAAGACGGACCTTCGGCATGGACTGTCAGAACGTCAGCGCCCATGTCGGCCCTGATCGACACATTGGTCAGCGGCGTCACGGAGAATTGCGAGAAATAGAGACGGGTGAGGTGGTTCTCAGGATCGAGCGCAATCTGTCCAGAGATGGCCAACTCGTCTCCGACGACTTTGAAATTCTCTAGGTCCGTCGAGCCATCTTTCTTTCGGAGCACATCGAAGCTCATCTTGGCCTCTTTACCGACGGGCTTCGTCCACCCGACGCTGTCGGACAGAAGCTCGGCCGTCGTCAGATCCGCCTCCATCCTCATATTGCCGTTGCCGGGCGTGCCTGTCCCCTCGCCCAGGCCGTTGACGAACAGGGTCACCGGCGTAGGCCCTTTCACGAGATGATTGAGTTTGAGCCCGAGCTGCTCCCGCAAGGCGGCATCCAAGGTTGCCGAGACGGCGATGGGCGGCTGCTCGTCATCCGATGCATAGAAGACCCGTTGCCAATGAACCGTCGCCGGGACGTCCTTGATGGTGATCTTGCCCGAAGCATTGATGCCCTCGGTCGAGAGTTCCACATCGATCGCACCGCCCTCAATCCCCAAATCGCCGACGATATTGGGCGCAATGGCATTTTCCAGCCGTGCCACACCTCCCATTTCGATTTCCTTGAAATCGAGATCGGGCTTGATAGGCATCGACAGGGTGAACTCACCGGTTGCCGTGCCGCCCAAAAAGTCGGGATCCAAACCCACCTCCGTGATGAAACCGAGTGGTTTGTGATCGAAAAGATGCATAACCGCAGGCGTGGCCGCCGCCGCCTTAAAGGTGATGATGCCCTGATCTGGTTCTTCTTGGAGGTCGGGAATGAAAAAGCGCCCGTCGCTGAGCGCAATTTCCATTCCATTGCCGACGGCAACCTTTCCCTTTGGGATATCGACCGAAAACTCAACCCCAGAGATGTTCAATGTCCCGGTGCTAGTCTGGACCGGCGGCAACTCGGGAATGTAGGCAATGTTCGTGTCGGCAAATTTGAGCGTGACACTAATCGCCTCTTTGGGCACCCCGGCGTCCTGCTCGATCGCCTCAATCATCCCGGGCTCCAGCGCAACATTGAACGTCCCGCCTAGAATCTGCCCGCCACTGACACGCTCCAATACCCAATCGCGTGCCTTGCCCGCGAGGAATTTAGGCCAAAGTTGTTTGAGCATGCCCATCGACATGTGGCTCAGCTCTCCCGACATCCGGATCGCCGGAGACTCGAACCCATTCGTGACGGTGCCTGAGGCCGTGATCTTCGCTCCGCCAGCACGTATGACGAAGCTTGATAGCGTCAGGTTGCCGTCCTTGGGCGAGATCTGCCCCTTGGCGTGCCACTCATCAACTTTCGTCGGGCCAAGGCCGAATTCTTCCACGCCCAAGACCGCATCGGTCGCGCGAATATTGAAATTCCACACAGCGACTTTTTGGTCATTGCCGAGGACCGGGCGGAATGTTCCGCTGAACGTCGCCTGCGCGTCCTTGCCCCACCGCAGCGTGGACGGGGCGATCTCGACGATCTTCTTGTCCTTGATATAGCGAACCGTCACATCACCGTGGTCTATGCGCACGGGGGTATCGCGATCCCATGGCGGCTTGATCTGGCCCGGCGCCAGGCGGACTTTGGCCTCTCCCCCGATGAAGTCACCATTGCGCGACAGGTCCGCGATGGCCTCGCCATCCACCGCCATGTCCAAAGCCCTCAAGAGGCCGATAGTCGGAAAATTGCCGGCGATACCCGATGGCACCAAATTTTCAATCAACACCTTGATGTCCAGCCCGTCGGTCCTGGGATTCTGCGCGGTACGAACCTCCAGCTGCCAATCGCCCCGGCTGGATGCGATGTTGGCCTCGCCGACAATCACGCTTCGTCGATCATGGTGTTCCAGATCGATGGCAAAATCCGGCACCTGCCAGAGTGTCTGATTGCCGTCCTGATGGAGTACAACAATCGAGTCCTTCAGCCCGAAGCGCGTGAGGTAGGACGTGTCGGAGCGGCGCACACGCTGGAACACTTCGTTCACGGCATTGGTCAGATTGAATTTGCGGGCACTCGCGACCGGCAGGGGGCGGACTTCTGGGGACAAGGCTTGCCCGGGACCTGCACTTGGGGCACCGGCAACAGGCGCACGCTCCCGCGGCGCACTCGTCTCGGGAAGCGAGCCACGCATGATTGCGTCGCTCTCTTCGCCCGGCCTTGAGAAGGCAAAGGACAGGCCATTCTCCTCATTGTAGGTCATCAAGAGCCGCGAACCGATGAAGTCCACGCTCCCAGGGGCAATCCTCCCCGACAGAAGAGCCGAGCCGCTCAGACCGATTGCGGCGAGAGGTGCTTGAGCGACGACCTCGCCTTCAAGGTCAATCAGCCGAATATTGCGCAGGCGCAAAACGACACCTGGACCGTCGTTGCTGCGCTGAAGGACAGCGTCTTCGATCTCCACATCCAGACCGGAGAGCTGCTCGTTGATCGCCGTCTTGATCGGCGGAACAAGACCAGGGAGCGAGATCGGACCGCGTGCAAGGCGGCCATAGCCCAAAACGATGGCGATGAGCCCAACGACGACGACGCCGGCGAAGATTTCGCGAAAGATATGCGCGCCTTGGGAAGAAAGCCGTGCAAGCTGAATCTGAACTGGGGGTGGAACACTCTTGACGAGCTGGCGGCCACGACCGTGCAGCGCACGGATGGCTTTGCCGCCTTTGGTGGTCAGCTTAGCCAGTGCTCCTGCGAGCGGTTCGTCCATTCAGTCACAGGCCCCAAGGGTTTGCCAAGCACTCCATGCCATGCTCGCCTTCAGAAAGAGGATACTCGGCAGGCAACGTATCACGCAAAACCGCGCCAATTTTGGCACACGCCGTACCCGACCGGGTACGGTCGATCTCGGGCCTCAGAAGGCATCGCCAAAACACATTTTCGCGCTGAACGTCGTTACCACGGCAACCTGGGCCACGCGAAGCTCTTGTTGCATAGGAGGCGGCAAAATCGGCTAAACCAAGGCGAATCAAGCCTTAAGCGGCTCCTGCAAAACCTGAGCAGCGCCCCCTTTTGCCCTCCAGGAAACCCCCATGACAACGTTGGCGCAAAAGGATAATGTTCGCGTTGGGCAGGTCACTGCATCTTCGTTATCGGGGCGCTTTGGCGTTTCCGTCTGAAAGCCTTGGGTGGGCTTTTCGCGGCGGTCTTTTTGGGCCAACCCTGACAGCAGTTTGTAACTTGCGGTGCGTCACGCGTTTTTTTCAGGGGGAGTAGCAGGTATGTTCACGAAGAAGCCTGATCCAAGTGAATCCGTTACGAAGCTAGGTGGCGAGCGCTCGAGCGGCGCTTCCGACACCAAGTCATCGCCATTTACAGAGCGGCCCACGCCGAAACCAAAGGCCCCGAGCCCCTCGGTTGGCAAGATGATCCCCTCCATTATCGGTGAAGATCTGGTAATCACCGGTAATGTCTCTTCTAAGGGGGAGATCCAAGTCGATGGTCAGCTTAACGGCGACATCAATTGCGGCTCGCTGCTTCTTGGCGACAAGGCGCAGATCAATGGGTCGGTGACCGCCGAGGACGTGGTTGTGCGTGGCAAGGTTATGGGTTCGATCCGGGGCCTGCGCGTCACTCTCCAGGCGCAGTCTCATGTCGAGGGTGATGTCTACCATCAGGGCCTCGCCATTGAGCAGGGCGCGTATTTCGAAGGAAAATCGCGCCGTTCGGACGATCCGATGGCGGGTGCGTCTTCGTCGGACTCGCAGCCAAGCTCATCGGCTTCGTCTGATTCCGGCAACCCATTCTCCAAGCCCGCCGCCGAATAGCACGCGCTAAGGCGCCTCGCTGGGCTGTGATGTGACCGGCTTGCCGCCGGGTGCGGGTGTGTGCCTTACGCCTTGGCCTCGGCGTTGATGCGCTCGGCGAGAGCCGCCTCGATGAACCCATCGATGTCCCCATCGAGCACGGCGGATGGATTGGTGTTCTCGACGCCGGTCCGCAGATCCTTCACGAGTTGGTAGGGCTGCAGCACATAGGACCTGATTTGGTGTCCCCAACCGATTTCCGACTTCGAGGCCGCGGCGGCCAGCGCCTCTTCTTCTCGACGCTTGAGCTCGGCTTCGTAGAGCCTCGCTCGCAGCATGGACCAAGCCGTCGCACGGTTCTTGTGCTGTGACCGCTCATTTTGACATTGCACCACGATCCCTGTGGGCTCGTGCGTGATCCGTACGGCGCTATCGGTGGTGTTGACGTGCTGACCGCCCGCGCCCGAGGCCCTGTATGTATCGATCCGTACATCCTTGTCGTCGATTTCAATCTCGATGTTATCGTCGATGGCTGGGTAGATCCACACCGAGGCAAAACTCGTGTGGCGGCGCGCATTCGAATCAAACGGCGAGATGCGCACCAGCCGGTGCACACCCGATTCCGTCTTGAGCCAACCATAGGCGTTCAGACCCTTGACCAGGACGGTCGCCGACTTGATGCCGGCTTCTTCTCCGTGGTTCTCACCGATCAACTCAGGCTTATAACCACGGCCTTCAGCCCAGCGCATATACATGCGCTCCAGCATCTGGGCCCAGTCTTGGCTCTCGGTGCCGCCTGCCCCGGCATGGATTTCCAAATAGGCATCGTTGGCATCGGCCTCCCCTGAGAGCAGCGCCTCAACCTCGCGCGTATGCACCTCCTGGCGCAGCTTGCTCAGCGCCTCTTCGGCCTCAACGACAATACTCTCATCCCCCTCCTCTTCGCCAAGAGCAGCCAGGGTCAGATTGTCTTCAAGTTCTATAGAAACGCGTTCGAACGCACCGAGCGCGAGTTCAAGCTGCTGGCGCTCACGCATGACACCCTGCGCACGCGCGGAGTCGTTCCAGAAGTCGGGCGCCTCCGCCTCGCGGTCGAGTTCGCTCAGCCGCGCCTTCGCCTTATCGGGGTCAAAGATGCCTCCGCAGCAAAGACAGGGACTCTTTGATTGCGTTCACAACCGCCTCGGTTTCGGCTCGCATCGTTTCCTCAAGCTTTTTTTGTCTGACAAACAAAAGACGCACGTGCGGAATGCTCCGCCCAGGAATCAGCGCCCGAAGAATAGGGTCTCGCAGTCCGAGTTCGACCGACGATCAGAACCGACCGAAGAAACCGGACCGCTTCGGTTTCGTGCGGCGTCGCGGCTGCGGTTGTGGCCGCACGGCCGCGGTCGGTGGCGGGCTCGCGGCGCGTGGCGCCGCGGCCTGCGCAGCGCCAGTTGGATAGCCCTCACCCTGGGGCGCGTTGGCTGCAGCCGCCGCAGCCGCCGAAACTTGATCAGGCTTGAAGGGCTCCATGATCACCCCTGCCTGCCCTTTTCGAGCAGGTAGACCCGTTTTGTGGTTGATGGGAACCATGATGGCTCCGGGTGGCGCCCGGAACGGCTTGGGCGGGACGTCCTTTAATGCCTCAGCCATGAACGACTTCACAATTGGTGCGGCCAGACCGCCACCCGTCGCGCTACGGCCCATGGGCTTTGGCTGGTCATAGCCGACGTAAGAGCCCACAACGAGGTCCGGCGTATAACCGATGAACCACGCGTCCTTATAGTTGTTAGTCGTCCCGGTCTTGCCAGCCACGGGCCGCTTGAGCGACAGGAGGCGGCGGGCCGTGCCGTATTTCACCACGCCTTCCATGATTTCAACCATCTGATAGGCGGCGATGGGATCCACGACCTGATCGCGAACATCCACGAGTTCCGGCTCAGACTGGCCGGTCCATTCGCGCGCATCGCACCCAACACAATCGCGCTTGTCATGCCGCCAAACAGTACGCCCGTAACGATCCTGAATTCGATCGATAAACGTGGATTCGACCTTGCGGCCGCCATTCGCAATCATCGAATAGGCGGTGACCATGCGAATAAGCGTGGTCTCACCAGCGCCCAGCGACATGGAAAGCGCCGGCATCAGATTGTCATAGACACCGAAGCGCTTTGAATACTCAGCGATGACCGGCATGCCGATATCCCGCGACAGGCGAACCGTCATCAGATTCCGCGACTTTTCGATACCACGGCGCAACGTGGACGGGCCAGCACCACCGCCCGAATAGTTCTTCGGGCACCATGGTGGCATGCCACGCCCCTGGCTGACGCAGATCCGTCCGTCGAGGATGATGCTGTTCGGCGCATACCCATTGTCGAGCGCGGTCAAATAGATGAGCGGCTTGAACGACGACCCCGGCTGGCGCAACGCCTGTGTGGCCCGGTCAAACTGGCTCTGATGGAAACTAAAGCCGCCTGCGATCGCAAGCACCCGGCCCGAATGCGGGTCCATGGCCACGATCGCGCCACTGACTTTCGGCACCTGCTGAAGCGACCACTTCCCAGCAACGGTCTCCGGCGGCTCGGTCTCGCCATCCTTCGTCGTCTTTGGCTCAAGCGGGGCGACATAGACCACATTGCCCGGCTTCAATGCGGACTTGATGGGTTTGCGCGTCCACCGTACTTGCGAGGCTGGAATAACGCCGGTTTCACGTTCCTCGACCAGCTTGCCTTGCTTATTCCGGCCAGGGCGGATGCCGATCTTTGCGACATCATTCGACACTTCGAGCACGACGGCGAGCTTCCACGGCTCAATGTCTTTCCAGACGGGCACATCAGCAAGTGTTTTGCCCCAATCGCCGTCGATCTCGACTGTCTTCTCGACGCCGCGCCAGCCCGCGTGGGACCGGTCATAATTGGTCAGACCTTTCACAAGCGCTTTGCGCGCGATCGCCTGCATCCGAGGGTCCAGGGATGTGCGGACGGACAAGCCGCCGCCATAAAGTTTGTCCTCGCCGAACCGATCGAGAATCTCGCGTCGCACTTCCTCAGCATAATACTCCGATGCGTGAATTTGGGGACCGTATTTCCGCGCCAAGACACCAAGCGGCTTGTCCTTGGCCTCTTCCCCTTCCTCAGGCGTGGCGAACCCGTTGTCGACAATACGGTCAATCACCCAGTTGCGCCGAGCGAGTGCGCGTTTCGTGTGCTTGAAGGCATCATACGTGCTCGGCGCCTTAGGTAGAGTGGCAAGATAGGCCGCCTCCTCCAGCGTGAGCTCGCCAAGGGCCTTATTCCAATATCTCTGCGCGGCCGCCGCAACGCCATAAGCGCCGCCGCCAAGATAAATCTCGTTGAGATAGAGTTCGAGGATCTGATCTTTTGTAAAGGCGCGCTCAATTCGAATCGCGAGGATCGCCTCCTTCAACTTGCGCTCAATATTTTGATCGCTCGACAGAAGGAAGTTCTTGGCCACCTGCTGGGTAATGGTCGAGGCGCCGACCATGCGTCCGCCACCGGACTGGGCCGCGCTAAGATTGGTCACCACGGCGCGGATAATACCTTGTATGTCAAGACCACCGTGCTGGTAGAAATTCTTGTCTTCCGCGGAGAGGAAAGCATCAATCACGCGCTTCGGAATCGCGGTAATGGGCACATAGATGCGCCGCTCGCGCGAATATTCGGCGATTAGGCGGCCGTCATTGGCATGAATACGCGTCATCACGGCCGGCTCGTATTTCGCGAGCACCTCGTAGTCCGGAAGCTCCTGCGAGACCTTCCACAACACAAAGGCCACAGCGCCTGCCACCGCGATGACCAGAATCATGCAAGCGGCGACGACAAAGCCCATAAACCGTAGGAAGAAACCGCGATGCTTCTTCTTTCGCCCTTGCTTCGGGGGCTTGACCGGTGCCGTAATATCCATGTGTTCTCTTCCGTCATACCCCGCCTACTTGCCGCGCGGAGTCCCTCACTGCAACCTACCCAAGAATATGGCAACAAAACGCATGAGTCGCCCCGAATCTCAGTTATTCGGGCGTGAAACTTCGCGTGTCCGTCACGGATCAATAGGGCGCGCGCGCAATGCGTTTGCTGAAATAGCCATCGATAGCACCGGCAACAGAGACGGCCATCCGGTCGCGCCAGGTCTCGTCGGTGAGCTGCTTTTCATCCTCGGCGTTCGAAAGGAAGCCGAGTTCAAGCAGGACGGAGGGAACGTCCGGTGCCTTGAGCACCCGGAAACCCGCCGACCGTAGCTGTTTCGTATGCAGCCGGCCTTTGGCAGCAAGTTGGCCGACGATTGATCGTGCAAACACGACGGAGCGGTTGTTGGTCTCTCGTTGGGCGAGATCGATCAAAATGTTCGTCACAACCTCATCAGAGTCCTTTGGCAAGGCCACACCGGCAATAGCATCGGAGAAGTTCTCCTTTGCGGCCAACGCCCGCGCTTCAGCATCGCTCGCCTTTTCCGACAGCGTGTAGACAGTCGCGCCTCTGGCATCGTCGATCTCGGTCGGAAAGTAGTCCGCATGGATGGACAGAAAGAGCCCCGCCCCCTTCTTTTGGGCATAGCTCACACGCTCCTTGAGCGGCAGAAAGGTGTCGTCCTCGCGGGTCATGAACACCTCGTACTGTTCACTGGCCTCGAGCTTCTTCTTGAGCCGTTTGGCGAATTCCAAGACGACGTCCTTCTCATCGACACCGTTGGCGCTGCGCGCGCCTGGATCAACGCCACCATGACCTGGGTCGAGCACGACGACAGGTTTTGCGTCCGCCGGGCGTTCGGATACAGCAGGCATCAGCGTGGTCGCCTCCGCCGCCGACTGGTCGGACGTCTCATTCAGCTTTGCGAGAAATGTCTTCTCGTCTGTCGGCACGAGGTCGATGACGAGGCGAGCGGGCTGGTCGTCGCGCGCGGCTAGAACGAACGACCGGTCGATCTCGAATGGGCCGCTCATGTCGAGCACGATGCGCGATTTGCCCGGCGCAAAAAGGCCGTAGCGAAAGGCAGTGACCAGTCCTCGCTTTTCGCTGCCGATGCCTTTGGGCATCTGAAAGCTCACATCGGCGGCGTCGACAATGACCCGATAGGGATTGCCGAGGGCAAAGACATGCACATCAACCTTCTTGGACAAATCGGCGATGAAACGGGTTCGTTCGCGATCACCAGCCAGGCGCGCGTCTTTTGCAACAGCGCTTTTTTGGTCCGCCAACACGGCCTGAGCACCGGACAAAGTCACCGGGATAGAGAGCGCCAGCGCGATGCACCAAGACAGCACCGGAGCCACCAAAAGACGCAAAACCTGCATCACGACCTACTCAACTCACTCAAAATCTGCATGCCCACGAAACGCGAAACACCTATTTTCGTTCACTCTGGCACCGCTCAAGCCCCGTTTTGGGGCGGCCGAATGCCTCAAATCGACCCCAATCGGGAGGCGATTATTAACCACGTCTGGTTAAGCGTCCGTTGTCCTTGCCGCCTTGGTACGGTCTCGGGACTTGCCAAATCTCTCAGCAACACCCTAATAGAGAAGGACTCTTGTCTATGGGTCTTAAGCTCTTGGACGCCGAAAGGCGGGACGGGCAGTACCATTTTTGGCGCATCTGGCCCTAAGTGAGTGGCGCGGATGCAGGAATGCGGTGACCCGGAGACGACGGCCGCCCAAATACAAAGCAGGCCGCGACTCGATGCTCGCGGCTGATTAGGAATTCGCGATGCAGAGTCAGGGCAATAAGCTAGGCCACGGAAATCCCGGGGCTTTCTTGCTGCCATTTGTGACTCGGCGGCTAGAGATGGCCGGCCCCCGAGGTCTGAAACTCGGGCTTAGAACGGGTCGTCGCACAGAAACATCACCCAAAAATCATTGTCTCGCGCGGAACTCAGGCTCTTGCCCGGCGGCGCGGCTCTTGCCGCTGACTGCCCAATTCCGCGCGGCGGAGAAAATACAACATGGCAAACAAGATGCTTATCGATGCGGCGCATCCGGAGGAGACCCGGGTCGTCGTCAAAGGAAATCGTGTTGAGGAGTTTGACTACGAATCCGCAAATAAAAAGCAGCTCAGAGGAAATATCTATCTCGCAAAAGTCACGCGAGTAGAACCATCGCTGCAAGCGGCGTTTGTCGAGTACGGCGGCAACCGGCACGGCTTCTTAGCATTTACTGAAATCCACCCGGATTATTATCAAATCCCTGTCGCGGACCGGCAGGCCCTTCTTGAGCAAGATGCCGCCGAGCAAATTCGCGCGTCCGCCGAGGAAGCCGCCGAAGACGATGCGGCCTCAGACAACGGTGGTCGCCGGCGCCGGCGAGGACGCCGTGGCCGCGGGCGCACCGAGCCCCGCGAAGAGGCGCGGAGCCCCGAGACAGAGCCGGAAACGTTGCCAGAAACGGCCATTGAGGCAGAAGCCCCGCAGGTCGAGCCCCTCCCGATCGCCAAGTTCGAGGTCGACGACGACGAAGAGATCGACACGACACCCCGCGATGATGACGACGATAACGGGCCTGACATCGCGCTCGAAGCGGCAGACCTCATCCATGAAGTGAGCGAATCTGCTGAGCCCGAAGACGATCAGGCTGAGGGCCAGGATGCCTCCGACGGAGGCTCCGAAGACGTAGCGGTCTCCGAGGCCGTCAGCACCGAGATCAAAGTTGAGATCACCGATAGGGGTCACAAGACGTCCACGAGCGAGCCTTCGGATGAGACCGCAGACGAGGACAGCGACGAGACAAACGATGCGGACTCGGACGACGACGAGGACGACGGCGGTGAGATGTCTGAGCGCGATCAAGTCGAGTCTGTTGGCTCGGAAGATGCCCTTGAGGAACTTCCCGAGCGCGCCCGGCGCCGCCGCGGACGTCCATACAAGATTCAGGAGGTCATCCGCCGCCGGCAGATCATTCTCGTCCAGGTGGTCAAGGAGGAGCGCGGGAACAAGGGTGCCGCTCTCACGACCTATCTTTCGCTCGCGGGCCGCTACACCGTGCTGATGCCGAATACGGCGCGCGGCGGTGGTATTTCCCGCAAAATTAACCAGCCGACCGACCGCAAGCGCCTCCGGGAGATCGCTGGCGAGTTGGAAGTGCCCGATGGCATGGGCTTGATCATTCGCACGGCCGGCGCGCAGCGCACCAAAACAGAGATCAAGCGCGACTACGACTACCTTTTGCGCCTTTGGGAGACGGTACGCGACCGGACATTGGAATCGACGGCCCCTGCCCTCGTTTATGAGGAAGGAAGCCTGATCAAGCGCTCCATCCGCGACCTCTACAATAAGGACATCGACGAGGTGCTGGTCGCGGGCGATGACGCCTATCGCGAAGCCAAGGACTTCATGCGCATGCTCATGCCGAGCCATGCAAAGAACGTGAAGCCCTATAAGGATCCGGAGCCGATCTTCATCCGTTATCAGGTGGAGCGGCAGCTTGCGGCGATGTTCTCCCCGCAAGTCACACTGAAGTCCGGCGGCTATATCGTCATAAACCAGACCGAAGCATTGGTCGCGGTCGATGTGAACTCGGGCAAAGCCACGCGCGAGCACAGTATCGAAGATACGGCGCTCAAGACAAACGGCGAAGCGGCCGAGGAAATCGCCCGCCAATTGCGATTGCGCGACCTCGCCGGGCTCATCGTGATCGACTTCATCGACATGGACGAGCGGCGCAACAACAGGATCGTAGAGCGCCGGATGAAGGATGCCTTGCGGAACGACCGTGCGCGCATTCAGGTTGGCCGTATCAGCCATTTTGGCCTTCTGGAGATGTCCCGGCAGCGCTTGCGTACCGGCGTGCTCGAAGGCTCCACCAATGCCTGCCCGATGTGCCAGGGGACGGGTATTGTTCGGTCCGTCGAATCCGTTGCGCTGGATATTCTGCGCTCGGCCGAAGATCGCCTTATCACCGACGGCATCGTGCCCCTATGCGCGACGACCGCCGTCGATGTCGCGCTTTACATCCTCAATCAAAAGCGTGCGCATCTGAAAGATATCGAGGCGCGCTATCAGGTCCCAATTACGATCGCGGCTGACAAGGAACTACACATCTCGCAGTTCGTTCTGGAACGCTCAACCGGCGGCAGCCAACTCGCTGGCGACAGCGCGGTTGTTCAAATGGATTGGGCTCATCACCGCGAGGATGGACCGGCGTCAGACGACGCGGACGGTGAGAACGGAAAGCGCCGGCCGAAGCGACGCAGACGCGGACGCGGACGCGGCGAGCCCGATGGCGAGAGTGAGCATCAATCGTCTGAGGCGGCGGCCACAGACGGCGATGCGCCGAGCACCGATGCGAGCGATGAGACCACCGAGTCCGATGACGAGATGCAGCCGCGGAAATCGCGCCGCCGGGGCCGCAGAGGCGGACGCCGTGGACGGGCACGCGGGCAGCAGACCGGTAGTGAACAGACTGCCGAGATGCAGGATGCTCAGACCGAGGGCGAGGCATCGAATCGCGAGTCCCAGCCCGAGGATACTGGACCTGCAGATGCGCCCGTCCTCGAAGAGGAGCACCCGGACAAGACGCAAGCCATCGATGAGGCTCAAAGTGAGACGGCTTCATACGAAGAGGTTTCAACCGCTGAGACGAGCGAGGAGGCCAAACACGCCGACGCGCCTCCGCCACGTCAGCCCGAGCCAGCGCTCAGCTTTGCGGCTTCTCACGAAGAGCCGGTTCAGACCGAGCCGGTACCAGCGCCTGAAATTCGCGTTGAGAGTGAGGGCAGCAAAGAACCCGCATCGCGCCGCAAAGGCTGGTGGTCGCGGGGCTAGTCCCTTGGTCCGTTCAAGTTGAGCCTAGGACCACGATCCAAATCGAGATTAAGCGAAGAGAGACACAGAAAGTTTCTCTCCGCTCTCTTTGCGCCTTTTGTCACAAGGTGTCTGACACTATCGCGACTTAAGCCAGACCTTGATGCGGCTGGCCGCATCCCGCATCTCGTCTTCGCCACCCGCATAGCACAGCCGCAAATAGGAGCGGCCCCGATCGGGGTCGAAATCGATGCCCGGCGTTGTGGCAACGCCGATCTCGCGCAGCATGGCTTGAGCAAACTCCGCGCTGTCTTCCGTCAGATGGCTGATATCGGCGTAGAGATAGAACGCACCGTCTGCAGGCAGAATTGAGATCAGGCCTGCGCGCGGGAGTTCCTCCAGCAGCAACGCGCGGTTTCGCGCATAGCGGTCCTTGATTTCCTCGAGTTCCTCGATCCCATCGAAGGCACCCAGGGCTGCGACCTGCGAGATGGTGGGCGGGGCGATATAGAGGTTTTGCGCCAACCGTTCGATGGCGCGTGTCAGACCCTCAGGCACCACAAGCCAGCCGACGCGCCAGCCCGTCATGCTGAAATATTTCGAGAAGCTGTTTACTGCGATCGCGGCGTCGGAATAGGTCAGTGCCGTTTCGGCGGGCACGTCATATTCGAGGCCGTGGTAGATCTCATCAGAGATCAGCCATAGCTTGCGCCGCGCGCAAGCCTCCGCGAGCTCCTTCAGACGAGGTCCCGGCGTCACTGTCCCGGTCGGATTGCTGGGGCTTGCCAGCAGCAATCCTGCCCCGCCCATATCAGCCAGCTGTTCGATATCCGCCGCCGTCGGCATCCAGCGTCCCGGCTCTCCCGTTTCGATCAGATGTGGGCGAAACCCGAGGGCTTTGAGGATCTGCCGATAGCAAGGGTAACCGGGAGACGGCAGGCCAATCGTCTCGCCATGCTCGAGGATAGCCAGGAAGGCGAGGACGAAGCCGGCCGAGGAGCCAGCGGTCACAATGACGCGCTCTGGCCCGACACGAACGCCGTAGCGATCTTTGAGGTAGAGCGCGATACGTGCGCGCAAGGCTGGAAGTCCCAGCGCCTCCGTATAGCCGAGGCGCTCGCCCGAAATAGCCTGCATCACGCGCTCCCGCGCGGCCCGTGGCGCGGGCGTCGCAGGCTGCCCGACCTCCATATGGATGATGTTCTCGCCCGCCGCCTCGCGCCGGTTGGCCTCACGCATCACATCCATGACAATGAAGGGATCGATGGCGCGCATTTGCGCCAGCTGCCGGGGCAGGGTTTGACTCTCGGACTTGCGATTCACGGACGGCGCCCCTCGCGCTATATTGATAGGAGCGCCTCTGCTCCTGTCACGTTGTCGCCGCAATCAAGCCCCAAGCAAAATAGGCTTGGCAAACGGCGGGGGCCGTCATCGGCGTGCCAAACTAACGCCCTAAGAAGGCAAAACAAGACACGCGTCCTTGGCCCGTTACAGTCGAGCGAATACGATTACAGCTATCATGCCAGTCTTGGCGCAATTCACGGCACCTTTCCAAACCCGCCGCAAGCGGTCTATTCCGCGCGTTGCGCTTGTGGCCAGCCTGATCGCAAGCCTGATTGCACCCAACATCGCCAATGCGCGCGGGATCATCCGTGACGCCGAGACCGAGGCGCTGATCCGCGAATATGCCCGGCCCATTTTCCAGGCCGCCGGACTCGGCTCGCAGAACATCAAGATCCACATCGTCAACGACAAAAACTTCAATGCCTTCGTCGTCGATGGGCACAACATGTTCATGCATGCGGGAACATTGATGATTTCTGAGACGCCGAACCAAGTGATCGGCGTGATTGCTCATGAGACCGGACATATCACGGGCGGCCACTTGGCGCGTCTGCGGTCCCAAGTTGCCCAGATGAAGTCCACGGCGCTCATGCTCCAACTCTTGGGTCTTGCGGCGATGGCAGGCGGCGCTCTTGCAGGCGTTCCCAACGCCGGCGCGGCGGGCATGGGCGCGGTCGCCGGCGGCACCTCAGCAGCCATGCGGAGTTTCCTCGCCTACAGGCAAACCGAGGAATCATCCGCCGATCAGGCAGGCATGCAGTTCCTGAATGCAACCCGCCAATCGGGCCGCGGAATGCTTGAAACCTTCGACGTTCTTGCAAGGAAGCTGCGGGGGGTTCAGGGCATCAACCCCTATTTGATGACCCATCCATTGCCTCAGGTCCGTATCACTCAGCTTCGTAGGCTGGTGGAATCCAGCCCCTATTACGATGTGGAGGACCCGCCCGAGCTTCAGTTCCGACACGATCTCCTTCGCGCGAAACTCGTAGGCTTTCTCGACAAACCCAAAGTTGCACTTAACCGCTATCGCGATGACACCTCTCTGCCGGCCACGTACGCTAAGGCCATTGCTACCTATCGGCAGTCCGGTGTCGATGCCGCCATGCCCCACCTGAACCAGCTCACGGCGGCGCAACCAAACTGGCCCTATTTCTATGAACTCAAGGGGCAGTTTTTGTTCGAGAGCGGCCGCGGCACGGAGGCCATTCCTCATTTGCGCAAAGCGATCGAACTTGCGCCCCACGAGCCGCTGATCCAGATCATGCTGGCCCAGGCGATGCTAAGCACTCAAGATAATCGCTATCTCGACGAGGCCATCCGCAATTTGAGGAAGGCTTTGATCCGCGAGAAGCAGTCGGCACTCGGCTACCGCCAACTCGCTTCAGCCTATGCGCGAAAGGGCGACCTCGCTAAAGCCGACAGCGCACGGCGCAATTTTTTGGCGCGCGCCGCGCTTGCCTCGGCGGAAGCCTATTTCTATGAAGGACGCTTGCGCGAATCCCAAATGCTGGCAAAACGGGCTCAGGACGGCTTGCTCGACGGCACCCCGCAATGGCTCCGCGCCCAAGACATTCTCGATTTCCAACCACCGAAACGTAAAAAGTAATGCACCTTGATCACCCAAACTCCCGGAGACTTGAGCATGACCTCTAAGACTGGCCTGACCACTGCCCTCGTGGCCGCTGTTGTCGCCGCCGTCGTGAGCGCCGCAACCGTTCTGTACCTCCCGCGTGCCGCCTCTGGTGTGGCTGATGCCCCAGACGGTGCGATGGGCAAGAAGCAAGTCGAGAGCATCGTTCTCGACTATCTGACGAAGAATCCCGAAATTCTCGTCGCGATGACCACCGAGCTCGACCGCCGCCAACAGGAAGAGCAGGACACGCAGCAAAACAAGGCGATCAGCGAAAATGCCGATGCCCTCTTCCGTTCCGATAAAGACTACGCGACGGGCAATCCCGACGGCGACGTCACTGTGGTGGAGTTCTTCGACTACAATTGCGGCTATTGCCGTCGCGCCATGCCAGAGGTCCTGAAGCTCATCGAAAACGACGACAAGGTGAAGCTGGTCTTCAAGGAACTCCCGATCTTCGGCGAAGATTCGGAAAACGCGGCCAAGGGCGCTCTCGCCGCCAAGCTGCAGGGCAAATATTTCGAGATGCACCAGAAGCTTTTCTCCATGCCCGGCAAGGCGAACAAGGAGAAGGTGCTCCGGATCGCCAATGAGATCGGTCTCGATGTCCCCAAACTTGAGCAGGACATGGAGGGCCAAGAGGTCGCCGATGCGCTGGAGGAGGCAAATACCCTTGCCCAGAAACTCGGCCTCCGGGGCACACCGCTCTACCTGATCGGCGACCGCACGATCCCAGGTGCGCCTGACGATCTCTACGACCAGCTGGTCGAGAACGTCACGGCGATCCGTAAGGACGGCTGCAAAGCGACTTGCTAGCGCCCTCTTGCGCGAGGCATCTTAGGTGAACCAAATGCCGTGAAGGGCCCTTGCTGGTCCTTTGAAGCTTTTGCCGAAGCTCCAAAAAACTGGTAAAGGGCCCCGTTTGCTGCACCGCATGAACTTTGCGCGTGCGCGGGCCCTTGAGACCGTCACCCCAAGATCGCCAGCCAAGATTTCACCATGGCCAAAGCACTCTACGTCTTAAACGGACCGAATCTGAACCTTCTCGGGACTCGAGAACCGGAGGTTTATGGCACCGAGACGCTGGACGATCTCAAAAAGCGCTGTATCAAGAAGGCAAAGGACTTTGGCCTGACCGTGGAATTCCGGCAGAGCAACGCCGAGGGCGAGCTGGTCGACTGGATTCAGGAGGCGCGAACGAGTTCCTCGGGCCTTATCGTGAACGCTGGGGCCTATACACACACCTCGATCGCAATGCTTGATGCCCTGCAGGCCTGCGATGTGCCTATTGTCGAGGTTCATCTATCGAATATCTTCACCCGCGAGTCGTTCCGCCACCGGTCCTACGTTTCGAAGACCGCGAAAGGCGTGATCTGCGGCTTCGGCGGGCTAGGCTATGAACTCGCGATCGAGGCTCTTGCCTCGGCGATTTCTCACGCCAAAGCGGGATGATGGGCAGGAAAGGACGCCAATGACAAAAGACGGGGGAAGCCTCGACACAGATCTCATCAGGGAGCTCGCGCAGCTTTTGGACGAGATGGGTCTTACCGAGATCGAGATCGAACGCGAAGGACGCCGCTTCAGGGTTGCCCGCGGGGTCAACCTGACAAGTGCGGTGACCGCGCCGGCAAGTGGCGGCACGGCGGTTCAGCCGCACGAGGCGCAAGAGGCGAAGAGGACCGCACCGGTCGAGGATGTCGGATCTCATCCCGGCGCCGTCTCCTCGCCGATGGTGGGCACAGCCTATCGCTCACCAGAGCCAGGCGCTGCCCCCTTCGTCGAGGCAGGCAGCGCCGTGACCGCAGGGCAAACGCTGCTCATCATCGAAGCCATGAAAACCATGAACCACATCCCCTCCCCTAAATCCGGCAAGGTCACCGCTGTTCTCGTTGAGGACGGGCAGCCCGTCGAATATGGAGAGCCGTTGGTGGTGATTGAGTAGAAATAGTCAGGCTCAATGTTCGACAAGATTCTGATCGCCAACCGTGGAGAGATCGCTCTCCGTATCGAGCGGGCCTGCAAGGAACTTGGCATCGCAACAGTCGCGATCCATTCCACGGCAGACGCGCATGCCATGCATGTGCGGCTGGCCGATGAAAGTGTGTGTATCGGGCCGCCACCGGCAAAAGACAGCTACCTCAACATTCCCGCCATTGTAGCGGCGTGCGAGATCACAGGTGCGGACGCCGTGCATCCAGGATACGGCTTTTTGGCCGAGAACGCCCGCTTCGCCGAGATTCTTGAAAAACACCGGATTGCGTTTATCGGCCCGTCCGCTGAGCACGTCCGCCTGATGGGCGATAAGATCAAGGCCAAGGAAACCACAAAGGCGCTGGGTATTCCCGTCGTGCCTGGCTCCGATGGCTCGGTCACCGAGATCACCGAGGCGAAGGAAATTGCGGCGGAGATTGGCTATCCCGTGATGGTCAAGGCATCAGCCGGTGGCGGAGGAAGGGGCATGAAGCTCGCGCACTTCGAACACGAACTCGAAGCGGCGCTTTCCACGGCCCGGAACGAGGCCCGCGCCGCGTTCGGCGACGACACTGTCTATCTCGAAAAATATCTCGGCAAGCCGCGCCATATCGAGGTGCAGGTCCTGGCTGACGGTCTCGGCAACGCGATCCATCTGGGCGAGCGCGATTGCTCGTTGCAGCGGCGCCACCAGAAGCTCTGGGAGGAAGCCCCCTCGCCTGCGCTCAATGAAAGCGAACGCATACGCATCGGCGAAATCGTGGCAAGCGCCATGCGCAAACTGAAATATCGGGGTGTTGGGACCGTCGAGTTTCTTTACGAGAACGGCGAATTCTATTTCATCGAGATGAATACGCGGCTCCAGGTGGAGCACACCGTCACGGAAATGATCACAGGACTGGATCTCGTGATTGAGCAAATCCGGATCGCTGCCGGTGCACCGCTGACGTTCCGCCAAGAGGATGTGCGCTTCAACGGTCACGCCATCGAGTGCCGCATCAATGCTGAGAACCCGCTGACCTTCCGGCCTTCACCCGGAACAATTACCCACTTCCATCCGCCGGGCGGGCTTGGCGTTCGTGTCGATTCCGGCGCTTACGCGGGCTACACCATTCCCCCGTATTATGACAGTCTGATCGGAAAGCTCATTGTGCACGCACGGACGCGCAACGAATGCTTGATGCGGCTGAAGCGGGCTTTGGGAGAATTCGTTGTCGATGGCATCGAGACCACGATTCCTCTGTTCTCATCGCTCATCAACGAGCCCGATATCGTCGATGGCGATTACGACATCCATTGGCTTGAGGATCATCTGGCGCCGAAAACCGAGCGCTAGCGAACGCGCGCTAAAGGGGATGCGGCCATGACGTCCCTTGACGACGTGACCATCGAGATCACGCCGCAGGTGCTGCTGAAGGCCTACGCTTGCGGAATTTTTCCGATGGCGGAAAGCGCCGATGACAATGCTCTTTATTGGATCGAACCTGAGCGCCGGGGAATATTGCCGCTCAACTCAGTGCACGTGCCAAAGAGTCTCGCTCGCACCATTCGCCGTGGTGGCTTTGAGGTCAAAGTCGACAACGATTTCGATGGCGTGATCGATGGCTGTGCGGCCCCGCGCGCAGGACGGCGCAGCACGTGGATCAATGGCCGGATTCGGAGCCTCTATGGAGATCTCTTCAAGCTTGGCCATTGCCATACGGTCGAGGTCTGGCAGGCCGGCGAAATGACGGGCGGCCTCTATGGTGTCCATCTCGGCCGCGCCTTTTTCGGGGAGAGCATGTTCTCGACGGCGCGCGATGCGAGCAAGATTGCGTTGGTCTATCTAATCGCCCGGCTCAAGTTCGGGGGCTTCACCCTGCTGGACACGCAGTTCGTCACAGAACACCTCACTCGATTTGGTGCGGTCGAAATCAGCCGTCAGGCGTTTCAACGTCTGTTAGAAGGAGCGTTGGGTTGCAGCCAGGGCAATATCGGGTTGCGCGGTGGCGCGGCCGCCGGTGCTACTGGTCGCGCGGGTGGCGCGGCTGCGGGCGGCGCGGGCGCTGCCGGCGCTGGAGCGGCTGCAGCCGCGGCTTCTGCTGGCGCCTCAGACGGCGCGTTCTCCGCGCTTTCCGCGGGCACACCGCCAATCGGCATCTTGCAATTGGTCAGCCAAACGTCGAACACTGGGTGTTCGATCGCGTGAAGCCCGGGGCTTTCTGCAAACATCCAGCCGGTAAAGATCCGCTGCTGCTCGCCCGTAAGCTTAACCTCGTCAACCTCAACGAAAGACGTCGTATTCGGCTTCTCAGTCGTTGGTCGGCTGTCGCAGACACGTGGCGTGACCTTCAGCGCTCCAAACTCGACCGTTTGATCGATAGGGATTTCCAAACGCTGGATACGCCCCGTCACCTTGTCGAGGGCTGCGAAGACGGCGACCTCATTCTTGAGTGTCTCGGCATCAGCCGCCGTACCGCCCACCACTAGCGTACCTGTTGCTAGCACAGCCGAGACCACACGAGCCAAAACCGCCCGCCCAGTCCATCTCTCACCTACTTCAAGTCCGCTGCTTTGCATTATTCCGCGCATCGTTAGCCCCAGGATACCGCTTAGTTTCGGAGTTAGGGCCCTGTTTCGTTAGGCCCGAGTATAGATTGGGCCGAGTTTAGATTGGGCCGAGCCTGCCGCGCAAATTAGGGGCATCCCTAGCACCAAACGCCTGGGGGATCATTGAGGCAACGGTGTGACATAGCCGCCTCACCATGCCTAGGCCTTTATTCTCATGCATTGCGCTCGGCGCTGAACCGAAGCTGAACGTGATCCACCGTCCAGTGGCCTTGCGTGTCGCACAAGGATGGCCCCAGCAGCGCGAGCGCCTCATTGAGAGCCTCGGTCCGCTCAGGTTCCTCGAACTGATCGAAGAAAAACCGGCAGAACGTGCGCAGCCACCCTTCCATGCCCGCCTTGAGTGGCGTGGGCCGTGGGACAAGCGTCATCTCTTGTACTGTGAACCCACGGCTGGCCAGCAGGTCGCCATATTCCTCAACTGTCGGAAAATACCAATGAGCGATGCGCGCCGGATCGCCGCCGCGCGCTTTGACTAAAGCGCGCATGGCCGTGGCGATGGCCGCAATATTGCCGTGACCGCCCAGTTCTCCGACAAATCGGCCGCGAGGCTGCAACGCACGGGCAACCCCATCAATGACGAGCTCAGGCGCCTGCATCCAGTGCAGTGCCGCGTTCGAGAACACCGAGTCGAACTCCTGTACATAATCAAGAGCATGGGCGTCGGTTTTCTTGACGGTCAGCCCCTTCATGCGTGCGACGGCCAGGAGTTCCTCGCTAATATCCACGCCAAGGACATCGGCGCCGGCGGCCTTGATTTCGGCCGTGAGTGTTCCGTCGCCGCACCCAAGGTCGAGAATGCGCTCGCCCGGCTTTGGCGCGAGAAGCGCGAAAATAGGGCCCGCCATGTCCTGCATGAAGCGGCCATTCTTAGCGAAGTCCGAGGCGGACCACCGCTGGAGCGCAACAGGCGGCATAGCGTCAGGGGTTGGCCCGTGCATCAGTCTGCTTGAGAGGAGTCTGGCGACCAAGGCTCATAGTCGAGCGGCTGCTCTTGCACACGCGGACGTAAGACCGAACCGGGTGGCCGATACGCCTCGAAGGTTCCCGTGAGGTTGGGCCGATGAGCCTCTTCCCATGGCCTCGGGGTGTAAGTCTCATCGTCT
This sequence comes from uncultured Alphaproteobacteria bacterium, assembly GCA_942491645.1. GTDB lineage: Bacteria > Pseudomonadota > Alphaproteobacteria > Rhizobiales > Methyloligellaceae > Methyloceanibacter. The sequence continues at coordinate 103,869 of CALOBK010000011.1, forward strand.
GGGGGCTCGTCCGTAATGTAGTGGATCCAGGCATGCCAACCTGGCGGGATCTGCGAAGCCTCAGAGAGCGTCTCGTAGATCACCCAACGGCGCGTGCCGTTCCGCTCCTTGTAGTAGACATTTCCGAGCCCGTCCTCGCCGACCCGCTCCCCCTTCCGCCATGTGAAGAAGCGCGTGCCGATCGTATCGCCGTTCCACCAGGTAAAAATGTCGCTGAGGAATCCCATGAGTGCTTTCGGCTACGTGTGTTCAGTGTCCGGTTTTCAGAGAGTGGTTTCCGGCGCGCCGGTTCGGCGATGCCAGCTCCCGTTGCGGGGCAACTATGGCCTCTCGCGCATGGCGATGTCCAGCGCCCGCACTGTCCTCTGTGCTGTGCGGTCCTCTGTGCGGTGTCGTCCCCGAAGAGACGAAAAGAGCCTCCGCGCTGATCCGGGGCGCCCTACATTGTGTGCTCATCAACATCTTATGCACGTCTGCCCACACTCATGGATGAGCTGCGGGGCGGCGTTCTTTTGCGCTCCAAGCGACTGATGTCTATTCGTTTTTTGCTGCGTGCGCTTGCAGTTTGTCCACAGCCTATCCACATGTTACTACGAGCCCGACCCACAGGGTTTAGTGTTTCTAAACGCATAAACATCAAGATGTTGATGTTGATCGTTGCCTGCTAAGTTCGAATCGGATCAGTCTGACGGTTCACACGAAACGCGCGATTTTGGGGCAGAATTTCACGAGGGGCATGAGCTAAGATGCGGATTCAGCGACGTTTTACCGAACAAGGACGATCACCATATAAGGGGATCGAGTTTCGCGACAGCGCGAGCGAGATCAAAAACCCTGACGGCTCGATCGTCTTCGCCTTGGAGCGCTTCTCCGTCCCGGCTCATTGGAGCCAGGTCGCGGCGGACATTCTTGCCCAGAAATATTTCCGCAAAGCGGGTGTGGCGGCATATTTGAAGCGCGTCGAGGAGAATTCGGTCCCTTCTTGGCTGTGGCGCTCGGTTCCCGATTCTGATGCCCTTGAAGCCCTGCCTGAAGCCGACCGCTTCACCAGCGAGACGGACGCGCGGCAAGTTTTCGACCGTCTGGTCGGCACCTGGACCTATTGGGGCTGGAAGGGCGGCTATTTCTCTTCGGAAGACGATGCCTCGGCCTTCTTCGATGAGATGCGCTTCATGCTCGCCAAGCAGATGGGTGCGCCCAACAGCCCTCAATGGTTCAACACAGGCCTGCACTGGGCCTATGGCATCGATGGTCCGAGCCAGGGTCACTACTATGTGGACTTCGAGACCGGCATCCTCAAAGCGTCCAAATCCGCCTACGAGCATCCCCAGCCCCACGCCTGCTTCATCCAGTCCATCCAAGACGATCTGGTGAACGAGAACGGTATTATGGATTTGTGGGTGCGCGAGGCGCGCCTGTTCAAATATGGCTCTGGAACCGGCACTAATTTCTCGCGGCTGCGCGGCGAAACCGAACCCCTCTCTGGCGGCGGCCGGTCTTCGGGCCTGATGAGCTTCCTGCGGATCGGCGATCGGGCTGCTGGCGCGATCAAGTCGGGCGGCACCACACGCCGCGCCGCCAAAATGGTTGTGGTCGACATCGACCATCCGGACATCGAGTCCTACATCAATTGGAAGGTCATCGAAGAGCAGAAGGTGGCCGCGCTCGTCACCGGCTCGAAGATTCTCTCCGAGCGGCTGAACGCCGTCTTGCGGGCTTGCGTCAATTGCGATGGCGATGGCTGTTTCGATCCCAAGCAGAACCCCGCGCTAAAGCGCGAGGTCAAGGCCGCGCGAAAGGCCAAAGTGCCGGACAACATGGTCCAGCGGATGATCCAGTTCGCGCGTCAAGGCTACACGTCGATCGAATTTCCCATCTACGACACGGACTGGGATTCGGAAGCCTACCGTACGGTCTCCGGCCAGAACTCCAACAACTCGGTGCGTGTCACCGATGAGTTCCTGAAAACGGTCGAGGAGGATGGCGATTGGAACCTTACACTGCGCAAGACCGGCGGCGTCGCAAAGACGCTGAAGGCCCGCGATCTGTGGGAGCAGGTGGGCTACGCCGCATGGTCCTGCGCCGATCCTGGCATCCAGTTCCATACGACCATCAACGATTGGCACACCTGCCCCGCGGCCGGTGATATCCGGGCCTCAAACCCGTGCTCGGAGTACATGTTCCTCGACGACACGGCCTGCAATCTCGCCTCGCTCAATCTCATGGCGTTCCGTGGCGAAGACGGCAGCTTTGATGTGGACGGCTACGAGCATGCGGCCCGGCTCTGGACGGTCGTCCTCGAGATCGCCGTGACAATGGCGCAGTTCCCCTCACGCCAGATCGCGCAGCTCTCCTATGAGTATCGGACGCTTGGGCTTGGCTATGCGAATATTGGCGGTCTTCTGATGGCCTCCGGCATTCCCTATGACAGTGACGAGGGCCGTGCCCTGGGTGGCGCGCTGACCGCCATCATGACCGGCGTGTCTTATACCACGAGCGCGGAGATGGCCCGTGAGCTTGGGCCCTTCCCTGGCTTTGATGCGAACCGCGAACCGATGCTTCGCGTGATCCGTAACCACGCCCGCGCTTCGCGCGGAGAGCAAGTTGGGTATGAAGAGCTCTCGACCGCCCCGGTCCCGCTCGACCACGCCTCCTGCCCCGATCCAAGGCTCCTGACACATGCCATGCGTGCCTGGGACCAGGCGCTGGAACTTGGCCGCCAATATGGATATCGCAACGCCCAAGCGACCGTTATTGCGCCCACTGGCACGATTGGCCTCGTGATGGATTGCGATACGACCGGCATCGAGCCTGATTTCGCGCTTGTGAAGTTCAAGAAGCTTGCCGGTGGCGGCTACTTCAAGATCATCAACCGCATGGTGCCACAGGCGCTTCAAGCGCTCGGCTATGGCGAGGCGGAGATCAAGCCCATCATCGACTATGCGGTGGGCCGAGGCTCCCTGGAGGGCGCCCCTGGCGTCAATCACGAGACGCTGGCTGAGAAGGGCTTTACGCCGGACAAGATCGAATTGGTGGAGAAGGCCGTCGCGTCGGCGTTCGACATCAAGTTCGTCTTCAACAAATGGACGCTCGGCGAGGATTTCTGCACTGGCCCGCTGGGCCTTGCTGCGGAGCGGCTCGATCAGCCGGATTTCGACCTTCTGGCGGAGATCGGCTTTGACAAGGCCGATATCGACACGGCAAACGAGTATGCGTGCGGCGCCATGACCCTTGAGGGTGCTCCGGGTCTCGATGCCGCGCATCTACCGGTCTTCGATTGCGCCTCGCCTTGTGGCCGGAAGGGCAAGCGCTTCCTGTCGGTCGAGAGCCATATCCGTATGATGGCGGCGGCTCAGCCCTTTGTCTCCGGCGCCATCTCCAAGACGATCAACATGCCCAATGAGGCCTCTGTCGAGGACTGTAAGGAGGCCTATCTCCTGTCCTGGCGACTAGCTTTGAAGGCGAACGCGCTCTATCGCGATGGCTCCAAGCTGTCCCAGCCGCTCAACGCTCAGATCCTGGCCGACGAAGAAGAGGAGCAAGACGACGTGCTGATGTCTGTTGCGTCCGATCAGCCGGCGGTGCAGCGCGCGGCGGTGGTTGCCGAGCGCGTCGTTGAGCGCGTCATCGAGCGGGTCCGCATCTCCAACGAGCGTGATCGCCTGCCCGACCGGCGCAAGGGCTACACGCAAAAAGCCGTCGTTGGCGGACACAAAGTCTATTTGAGGACTGGCGAATACGATGACGGCCGCTTGGGCGAAATCTTCATCGATATGCATAAGGAAGGCGCTGCCTTCCGGTCGTTGATGAACAATTTCGCCATCGCCGTCTCGGTTGGTCTGCAATACGGCGTACCACTTGAGGAATATGTGGACGCATTCACCTTCACGCGTTTCGAGCCTGCTGGGCCCGTTCGCGGAAACGCGGCCATCAAGAACGCAACCTCGATCCTGGACTATCTCTTCCGGGAACTCGCAGTCTCCTATCTTGGTCGGTACGAACTCGCCCATGTCGACCCGAACGAGATCGGCAGCACGACCGTTGGCTCCGCCGATGCGAACCAGCGCGACCCCGACCCCGAGACACTGGTGTCCCCCGGCTTTACGCGCGGCCGGCTCAGTGAGCGTCATTCTTTTGGAGCCAGCGATGCACAAAGCGCCACGGTACAAGTGCAGGCTTACGAGGCAGACGCCGACGACAATGTGCTCCCGAACGCTGCGGGTTTGACGGCATCGTCCGTTCAGTCGTCTCTATCGGAAACGAAGGAACATGTTGCACTTGCCGTCGAAGCACTGGCCGAACGCGGAGCGTCGGTGCTCGTCGCCGAAGCGCGCGTTAAAGGTTATGAAGGGGAAGCATGTGGAGAATGCGGGAACTTTACCCTTGTTCGAAATGGCACGTGTCTCAAATGCGATACGTGTGGATCGACGAGCGGGTGTAGTTAGGGTGTAGTTTTAGAGTCCTCCGATTAGCCAGCCACCCGATAGGAAGGGATCACAACATGGCAGTAGCGAAGAAGAAAACGTCAGCGAAGAAAAAGGCTCCGGCGAAGAGGAAAACCGCCGCCAAGAAAAAGAGCGTTGCCAAGAAAAGGGCGCCCGCGAAGAGGAAGACTGTGCGCAAGACCGCCGTCGCGAAAAAGCGGCCAGTAAAGAAGAAAGCGCCAGCGAAAAAAAGGGCCGCCAAAAAGAAAACCGTAGCGAAAAAGAAGGTCGCCAAAAAGAAAACCGTAGCGAAAAAGAAGGTCGCCAAAAAGAAGGCGCCTGCGAAAAAGAAAGTTACCAAAAAGAAAAAGGCAGCAAAAAAGAGGGTTACCAAAAGGCGCTAGTTCGCCAAAAAAGGTTCCCAAAAAGGCGTGAGGTCATCACACCTCACGCCTTTTTTATGCGTAAAAACAATGCGTTATTGGATCCGCGCCAATGCGCTAGCTGATCACTGCGTGCGGTCTTCATCAACTTCTTTACGCTTCCAATCGCACCGCCATTTATCCTCCGTATGCTGCGTTGCTGACGAAGGCGGCAAGGGCCTCCCCACTCAACATTTTGTTTGTATACGGATGATTTTTTTGGCGATAAGCACTGCGCTTTACCCCCACGAAGCGCGGCGCTTTGACCGGCCGTTAAGAGACAGAGCCATCAATCAGAGTTGCGGTACACGCATCTTGAAGGCTTGCCGTGGCGCATTGCTTTTACGTCCACGCAACACCAGCCACATGATCAAACATTCGCATGAAGTGCTTCTGCCACGCGCGTATATTCGACCGCGTGGACCTGGGGACCGTTAAGAGCAGGGATGCTGCGGTGGCGAATCGTTTCGCGATTCATGTCCATAAACGTCAAAACGGCATCCTCGAGGGCTCTTGTGCCGCGCTTGTATCCACAACTTTGAAAGCGCCCTCCGATTCGCCATTCGGCGGTGAAATTGGAAGCTTTAAGTTTTTTCTTCGGAGCTTGCGGCGAAGCCATGCTCATCGATCAGATTCCAGAGCGCTGCGAGCGCTTCGTCCAGTCTGTCCTCGCGTGCGGACCGAAGAACGATATAGGTGCCGTATCGCCTGTGCTCGAAGAAGGGATAAGAGCCCATCTGCAAGTCCGGGTAAGTTTTTTGAAGTGCGGCCAATGACGGAGCCATATCGCTCTCAGGAACATTTACGCGGACCGAACGGGACAGCACCGGGCGTCCCTTGACGAGACGGGGCATAACCTCATCGAGCATCACTTGCATGATCCGTGGGATACCGGCCATGACAATGACGTTCTCAAGCATGTAGCCTGGCGCCCGCGAGACCGCATTGTGGATGAGGGTGGCACCATCAGGAATGCGCGCCATCCTGAGACGCGCGGGGTTGAGATCTTCGGGGCGATATTGCATCCGCATCGCCGCGACGGCGTCGTCCCGAATGTCGACCGGGACGCCAAAGGCCTTTCCGATCGCATCCGTCGTCACGTCATCATGGGTTGGGCCTATCCCACCGGTTGTGAATACGTAAGTATAACGACGCCGAAGCGCATTCAGCGCATCGACGATCTCCGTTTGGACATCGGCCACCACCCGAACTTCGCGAAGAGAGATCCCAACGCGCGTAAGATAGCTAGCGATGAAGACGGTGTTCTCGTCCTTGGTGCGCCCCGAGAGGATCTCCTCACCGATCACAACAAGCGCTGCTGTGATGGTCTCACCGTCTGGCATCACATCGCTCATGGTGCTCCTCGCTTCGCTTCCCGCCTTTAATGGCATTCAATGGACAGCAAACGCCTGGCCTCTTGCAGCGCTTTGAGCGCCTATCTAGGGTCTCACCATGCTCATGCGGTTTTCTTCGGCGCTTGTCGACGGGCGGCTGACCCGGCGTTATAAGCGCTTCCTCGCCGATGTCGAACTCTCCTCCGGTGAAACGGTCACAGCCCATTGTGCCAACCCCGGCTCCATGCTGGGCCTTGCTGCACCTGGCTCGCGCGTGTGGCTGTCGCGCTCGGACAACCCAAAGCGAAAGCTTCGCTTTTCCTGGGAGCTGATCCAGGTGGATCTTGGCCGTGGGCCAACTCTGGTGGGGATCAATACGTCAAGCCCAAACGCCGCCGTCGCCAGGGTCATTGAGAAGGACCTTATTCCGGAGCTCGCAGGCTATGGGCCCATGCGCCGTGAGGTTCGCTATGGTGGCAATAGCCGCATCGATATCCTGCTCGAAGACGAGGCGCGACCGCCTTGCTATGTGGAGATCAAAAACGTGCATTTGATGCGCGAGGCGGGGCTCGCTGAGTTCCCCGACTCGGTCACAGCTCGCGGCGCAAAACATCTCAGAGCGCTCTCGGAGATGGCTGCGGCCGGCGCCCGGTCGGTGATGGTCTTGTTTCGTCCAACGGGGCGATGCGGATGCGTTCTCCCTCGCTGAGAACATCGACCCGGCCTATGCGGACGCCTTTGGCGATGCGATGGCGGCAGGTGTTGAAGCCATTGCCGTCTGTTCCGCCCTCACGCAGGAAGGGCACTGCCTCCCTCGCTCTATTCCCCTCTCGCCGCCTCGTCAGTTGAGCGTGACACACTCGATTTGAACCCGCGCGGCATGAATTCATGCTCGTGTTGAGCTGATGTCTATTTCGCACTAGCGGTTGCCGGAACGCCTCGTATAATTTGGAACTATGTCCAATATTGAACTCGCCCGCGCGCAGGCGCGCGACAATAAGATCAAGCTCCATGGGCCCGAGGCTTTCGCTAGCATGGCGAAGGCCGGGCGCCTCGTGGCTGAAGCCCTGGATATGCTCAATGAGCATGTGAAACCCGGTGTCACCACCGATGCCCTCAATGACATGGTGTTTGACTTCGCTATGGCCCATGACGTGGTTCCAGCGCCCCTGAACTACCGCGGATTTCCGAAGTCCATATGCACTTCATTGAACCATGTTGTGTGCCACGGCATTCCCGGTCCACGCGCGCTGCGCGAGAGGGATATCGTGAACATCGACATCACACTCATCGTCGATGGCTGGCATGGCGATTCCAGCCGCATGTATCCGGTGGGTAAGATTCCCCGTGCTGCCGAGCGTCTCTTGGAGGTTACCCACCACGCACTCATGCTTGGCATCGATGCCGTAAAGCCGGGTGCCACCACGGGCGATATCGGGTATGCGATCCAGACCTATGCCGAGGGCGAACGCTGCGGCGTGGTGCGTGACTTCTGCGGCCACGGCCTTGGCCGCGTCTTCCATGACCGGCCAAATATCCTCCATTACGGCGAACCCGGTGAAGGCCTGCTCCTGAAGCCCGGCATGCTGTTTACAATCGAGCCGATGATTAATCTCGGCAAGCCGCACGTGAAAATCCTGTCTGACGGCTGGACCGCCGTGACCCGCGACCGTTCGTTGTCCGCGCAATACGAGCACACTGTCGGCGTCACCGAGACGGGTTGCGAGATTTTCACCCGTTCGCCCCAAGACCTTTCGCCACGAGAGCTGAATCGCACGCCCGCAGGTTCTTGAGCCTGGAATCAACTCCTCCAAGACTCCACACGAAGGGTCTCGACGAACTTGGACCATAAGATGGGTTCTGACGAAAAGGGGTTCGAGGAGGCCGGGCGGCCACATTATCTTGGCCATCGCAAGCGGCTTCGAAAACGCTTTCGCGAGGGCGGTGCGGAGCCCCTACCCGTCTATGAGCTCCTGGAGCTCATTCTGTTTCAAGCCATGCCGCGACGGGATACGAAGCCTCTGGCAAAGGCGATTCTCTCCCGCTTCGGCACCTTCGCCGAGGCCGTGAACGCGCCCGAAGACCTCTTGCTAGAAGTGCCAAGGCCTGGCCAGGCCGCGGTGATTGAGATCAAGCTCGGTGCGTGCGGCCGCACTCCGCTTGATGCGCGGCGAGGTCCTGGAGCGCCCGGCGCTATCGTCGTGGCAGGGCGTGCTCGATTACTGCCGCGCAGCCATGGGCTTCGAAGCCAAGGAGCAGTTTCGAATTTTGTTCCTGGATAAGCGCAACCAGATCATCGCCGACGAGGTGCAGCAGGAAGGAACAGTCGATCACAGGCCCGTCTATGTTCGCGAGGTGGTGAAGCGTGCGCTTGAGTTGTCGGCAACAGCCATTGTGCTTGTGCACAACCACCCCTCAGGCGATCCCACGCCCTCGCGCGCCGATATCGAAATGATCAAGCAGATCGTCGCGGCGGCGAAACCTCTTGGCCTCGTCATCCACGACCACATCATCGTCGGCAAGCAGGCCCATGCGAGCTTTCGCGGACTTGGTTTGACTTAGCCATGCTCATAGAGGTCGCTGACAGGCTCTGGCTGGTGGATGGAGAGATCGTCAGCTTTTACGGCTTTCCCTATCCAACACGCATGGTCATTGCACGCCTCGACAATTACGCGCTGTGGGTCTGGTCGCCGGTGAAGCTGACTGAAGCGCTCAAGCGTGAGGTCGATCGTTTGGGGCGCGTGGCACATCTCGTGAGCCCCAACAAGATCCACCACCTCTATCTGCCCGAGTGGAAAAGCGCCTATCCGAGCGCTGCGCTGTGGGGACCCGCCTCGACAATCAAGAGGTTTCCCGCACTTGGGTTCGAGCCCCCTCTCGAAGACACAGCCCCGTCAGCGTGGGGTCCTGACCTCGATCTGGCTTGGTTCCGGGGCTCATTCGCCATGGACGAGATCGTCTTCTTCCATCAGCCCTCGCGAACCGTGATCCTCGCCGACCTTATCGAGAGCTTCAGCGAGGCGTTCCTGCGGACCCACTGGTCGTGGTGGCAGCGCCCCCTCGCTGTCCTCGATGGTATCGTTGCATGGAACCCCGGGGCACCTCGTGAGTGGCGCCTCTCCTTTACCAACCGCGCGCCTGCGCGGGCCGCACGCGCCAAGGTTCTGGGCTGGCCTTGCGAACGGGTGATCATGGCGCATGGCGAATGGCAGCCCAGCGGCGGTCACGCCTATCTGAAACGGTCAATGCGATGGCTTGGTGAGGGAGGCCGGTTAGTCGCTGCCGGCCTTACGCGGGCGCCGGGCCGAAGACGAGCACCGCATTCAGTCCGCCGAACGCGAAAGAGTTCGACATCGCGTAATTGATCTCGCGGTCCTTGCCGACATTCGGCGTGTAGTCGAGATCACACTCTGGGTCTGGCTCGTTCAAACCGACCGTGGGCGGCACAAAATTCTCCTCGATCGCCTTGATCACGGCTGCGGCCTCGATGCCGCCGCCCGCACCCAGACAATGCCCGTGCATCGACTTGGTGGACGAAATGGAGAGATTGTTGGCGGCGTTTCCGAACACCCGCTTGATCGCCCGGGTCTCGTTGATGTCGTTGACCGCCGTGGCCGTACCATGCGCATTGACATAGTCGATATCCGACGGGACAAGACCGCCCTCGTCGAGCGCCATCTGCATGGCCGTCGATGCACCCTCGATGGACGGGTTCACCATGTCCGCCGCATCAGCAGTCATGCCAAAGCCGACGAGTTCAGCAAGGATCGGCGCGCCACGTTCTTTGGCGCTTTCATATTCCTCAAGCACGAGAATCCCCGAGCCTTCTGCAAGCACGGTGCCGTTGCGGCCCTTGGAGAAGGGGAACAGCCCGTCAGGACTGAGAACGCGCATGGCCTGCCAGGCGCGCGTTGCGCCCCAATTAAGCGAGGCTTCCGCCGCGCCGGCCACACCCCGGTCGATGGCACCAGTGCGAATCATCTGAGCGACGAGGCCAATCGCGTGGGTCGCTGTTGAGCACGCGCTGACCACCCCGAAGGTCGGTCCCTTGATCCCATATTCGATGCTCACATGCGCGGAGGCCGACGAGCCAATCGCTTTCAGAAGCGTGAGCGGATGGGTCGCGCGTTTATTCTCCTTGAAGAGCATCTTGTAGGAGAATTCGAGCGTGGTCAGACCGCCAACGCCAGACCCGATGATGCAGGCCGTGCGATAGGAGTCCTCATCGCTGAGCGGCAGTTCCAGCTTGGACTGAGCAACCGCTTCTCGAGCCGCGCAACCAGCATATTGGGAATACTTGTCGGCCATCAAGAGCTGCTTACTGAGCTCGCGGTCTCGCGGATCGAAGTCCGGAACCTCGCCCGCAATCGTGATGTACAGCTCTTCCGTCGGAAAGCTCTGCACCTCACGAATACCGCAAGAGCCGCTCTTTAGAGCGGCCCAGAACTTGTCGACGCCAGTACCCAAAGGTGTGACGACGCCCTGGCCTGTGACCACGACGCGCCTGCGTCCATTAGAGTTTGCCATGTAGTGCTAAGCCGTAACTCCAAGCCTGGCCGATGCCCTGGAAAGCTCCTGGGCAGATGAGCTGATTTAAGCTGCTGCACCCGAGGCCTTCGATTCAGAGATAATTCCCTTCACACGATCAACCACCGAGCCGACCGTCGCAAATGCCTCAACCTCTTCGTTGGCATTATAAGGAATTTCGATACCGAAGGTATCCTCAATGTCGAAGACGATCACTGCCAGATCGAGAGATTCGATCTCCAGTTCGCTCAGAGGTGTATCGAGCGTCACGTCTTTCGATGGGTCCTTCATGTTCTTCCGCAGAATCTCAATGAGCTGGGTGGCCACCTCGTCCATATCACTCTCCCTGCCCCGTTGAGGGGTCCGTGTGTAATGTTCCCTGGCTAAAACATAGCTGGTCCGAGGGCAAGTCAGGCAATGGAATAGACTTAAAAACTGGCCGAGTCCAGACGTGCCATGCTCTCTCGATTGTCCGTACGTTACGCTCTAATCGCTAACAAAATGGGCGTTTTTGCGCCTGTACTCGCCTTGGTTTCAGCATAATCTGTGGGAGGCTCAGCTCGGAGCCGCACTGTCGACGATCCACGTGTTAGGATAAATAGAGAAACTCGGCTTGCGGCGAATTGCCTCCGATAAAGGCGACCGTGTCCCGTTAACCCGCGTCAATACAAGGCAAAATTTGGTCGGCCAATGGCCATCAAGACGAAACTCCCGTCATTTGAGACAGCCCAAGGCACTGGGAAGCACCCTTGGCTGAAATCCTATCCGGTCGGCCTATCTTGGAGCGAGCGTATTGAGCCCGGGCTGATCCACGAACTTCTGGACGACGCGGTCCAGCGCTTCGGGTCGCGGACATGCACGCATTTCATGGGCAAACGCATGAGCTACGCCGAGATCGGCGAGCTGACGGACCAGGCCGCCAAAGGCCTCGCCGCTCTCGGGGTTGGCGAGGGTGTCAAGGTCGGACTGCTCCTGCCGAACTCACCGACCTACTTGATCTTCTATTTTGGAATTCTCAAGGCCGGCGGGACGGTAGTAAACTTCAACCCGCTCTATAGCCTCGAAGAAATCGCCTTTCAGATAAGCGACAGCGGCACCCAGATCATGGTGACGCTCGACCTCAAACTCCTCTTCGATAAGGTCGAGGCGTTGCTGGCGGATGGGACGCTCGAAAAGGCTGTTGTGGCGGATTTCGCCGCACTCTTGCCACCTCTCAAGCAGGTTGGCCTCAAACTCACACGGCGTGTGAGGCGCGCCAATGTCGGCTGGTCACGTATGCGGCGCCGAATCATCCGCGCCGCCGACCTTCTTGCCAATGACGGCCAGTTCCTGCGGCCCCAGATATCTCCGCAGGCCATCGCCGTTCTTCAATATACCGGAGGCACAACAGGCACGCCCAAGGGGGCGATGCTGAGCCACGCCAATATCTTCATCAATACGGCCCAAGTGAAGGTGTGGGGCATGCGGCCGCCAGAGGCCGTCGACCGCATTCTTGGGGTGCTGCCGCTCTTCCACGTCTTCGCCATGACCACGGTCATGACCTTTGGTATTGCCAGCGGCATGGAGATCGTTCTCATGCCGAAATTCGAGCTCATCGGGACCTTGAAGCTCATCGGCAAGCTGAAGCCGTCCGTGATGCCGGGCGTGCCGACCTTGTTCCAGGCCCTGCTCCGTCACCACCACATCGACTCCTTTGATCTCTCCTCGCTGCAATTTTGCATCTCAGGCGGCGCAGCGCTGCCGATGGAGGTCAAGACCGGTTTCGAGAAGCTTATCGGCGGGGCGCTGGTTGAAGGCTATGGCCTGAGCGAAACCTCTCCCGTTGCCACCTGCAATCCCTTCGTTGATTCTAGAGACGGCTCCATCGGCCTACCCCTGCCACGCACCGAAATTTCCATCCGCTCTCTCAAAGATCCGGCTGAGGAGATGCCGCGCGGGGAGCCGGGTGAAATCTGCATCGCCGGCCCACAGGTGATGACCGGCTATTGGAACAAGCCGAGCGAAACGGAAGCCGTCTTCACGGGGCGCTTTTTCCGCTCCGGCGACATCGGCTACATGGATGATGACGGTTTCATTTTTATCGTCGACCGCATCAAGGACATGATCAACGCCGCCGGCTTCAAGGTCTATCCACGGCGGGTCGAAGATGCGCTCTACGAGCATCCGAGCGTTGCGGAATGTTGCGTCGTAGGCATTCCCGATACGTATCGAGGCGAAGCGCCCAAGGCCTATGTGCGCGTGCACGAGGGTCGTGAAACGACGGCAGTCGAACTCGTGGAGTTCTTGCGCCCGAAACTTTCCAAGTTCGAGTTGCCGGCCGCTATCGAATTCCGTGATGAATTGCCGAAGACGATGATCGGCAAGCTGTCCAAGAAGGCGCTGCGCGCTGAAGCCGAACACTAGCCATATCGGCGTTTGTTGCCGTTAGGCGTGCCAGGCATCAGCTCAGCATGTGAATGCGACTGCTAAGCTCGCATCTAGCGCAACCAGGGAATGAGGCCCTGGCCTTGCGCCTGCAAATCCTTCGCCCGCTTCTGCTGGCGGCGCAACTGACGCCGCTCCCGCCGGGACAGCCTCTCTTGTGCCTGGGGGAAGCCCTCGGCTTCCGCCGTCTGAGTCTGGTCAGGCGTAGCAGACGCTGCATCCGCTTTGGCTTGTGCAGCAGAAGATGGCGCAGGTGCGGGCTCTGGTGTGGCCGCAACTGCGGCCTCCGGTTGAGCCATAGGCTTGGGCTGTGCCACAGCACTGGGTTGGGCGACGGGCCTTGACTGAGCGGCAGGTTGGGGCTGAGCAACGGCACTGGGCGCGGCCATTGGCTTTGGCGCTGCGGCGGCTGAGGCGCCCTGCGTGCTGTCTGGCGCAATCGGCGTCGCCATGGAGAACATGCTCGTGACGTTTTCTCCTGAGAACCCCGCGTGATCTTCAGACGTGGATGACGCGTTCAAATAGCGATATCCGGCCTGCGCACCTTGCTCGCTCGTAGGAGTCAGCATTTCGGCATTGGCGAAGGCATCGCTGCCCGTAGTGGCTGCGGCGGCTGTCGCCGTTGTTGGTGCCGGCTCCGCCGAGGCTTCGATTTGCGTCTCCTCCGGCACCTCCTCCTTGGGAGGCGGTGCTGACGTTTTCAGCCACACCTGCGACCGGCAGAAGATTGATGCCTTACAGCCTTTGAGTATCAACTTTTTAGATGAGACCATCGTGATCGTCGCGGAATAGGTGTTACCGTCTTCGGGGTTGTAGATATTCCCCTTCCACTGATTGCTGCCCACCTGAGCCATGCCTCTCACGAGCTGCAGCCCCTCGATGGTGCGGCCCCGGAGCTTCGGGTTCGCGTTGCGAACGTCCTGAAGAACTCGGCCCTTGCTATCGCGTGGATTTTTTAGCCAGGCGATCTTCACGCAGATGGAGCGAGACCCGCAACGATAGATCTGCTGCTTGGCTGGAAATTGGCCCTGCTCGGCTTTGCGCCAATAACCAGTGGGATCGCCGGCTTGTGCGCTTGTTGCACTCAAGGGAACAAGGGCGGCGGCAAGAGCGATACCGATCGCCGCTGTAAGAAATTTGTGCCGCATTAGAACCTCCGTCATGGGTCGGGCCGCGGGCGCAAGCCTCGCGTCGGCGATGTCACAGTAACTCCGTGTCCCTGACGGGCCTCGTTGGACCCAATTTATGATCCGGCGGCAGAGCACTTATCTTGTACCCATCACTACGTCGCCGCATCCGCCGGGTCGGGAGCCCCGACCCCTTCCAGGATCGCAGCAACACCCATGCCTCCGGCGGTACATACTGAAATCAAACCTCTTTTACCACTCCCATTATGAAGGAGTTTAGCCAAAACTGCCAGGATTCGTGCACCCGTTGCAGCGAATGGATGACCAATCGCAATAGAGGAGCCCTCGACGTTCATTTTGGATATATCGATCGCCCCCAGCGGCGCATTTCGCCCCAGCCGGGTCTGGCAATAGCTTTTCGACTCCCATGCTTTCAATGTCGCGAGAACCTGTGCAGCAAATGCTTCATGAACCTCATAATAGTCGAAATCTTGAAGGGTGAGACCCGCCTGCTGCAGCAGCTCGCTCACAGCAACGGTCGGCGCCATCAAGAGACCTTCACCTTCGACATAGTCTACGGCAGAAGTGCGACCCAATGTTAAATAAGCCTGAATCGGAATTCCCTTGGATTTCGCCCATTTTTCGCTCGCAAGGAGCACGGTTGCGGCGCCATCCGTTAACGGTGTCGAATTCGCGGCAGTAATTGTGCCTCCGTGCTTGTCAAAGACAGGCTTCAGCTCGGCCATTTTCTCCAGCGAAATATCCTCGCGGATATTGTTGTCGCGGAAGACGCCCGCACATGGAATCACGAGATCGTCCATGAAGCCATTATCGTAGGCGGCGGCCGCCTTTCGATGGCTCTCAAACGCGAGCAGGTCCTGATCCTTGCGGGCAATGCCCCATTCCTTCGCCATCAGCTCGCAATGCTCGCCCATGCCAAGCCCAGTGCGCGGCTCGCGAGTATCCGGCGGCACGGGAGCAAGTTCGCCGGGGCTCATCCCCTTAAACGCGCGCAGGCGTTGCCCCATGCTCTTGGCACGGGATGCTTCCACGAGACGTTTGGCGAATTTCTTTTGGAAGACGATGGGCGCATCGCTGGTCGTATCGGAGCCCATGGCGATGCCGCACTCGATCTGTCCCGTGGCGATTTTCGCCGCAAGGCCAAGCGCACCCTGAAGGCTCGTGCCGCAGGCTTGCATCATCGTGATACCGGGCGTCGTTCGGGCCAAAGGGCTCCCCACAACGGCTTCGCGCGCAAGGTTCCAGTCTTTGGCATGCGTCACCACAGCGCCGCCAATAACCTCATCCACATGAACGCCATGCAGGGAGAAGCGATCCGCAAGCCCCGTTAGGGCCGTGGTCAGCATGCCCAGGTTGGAAAGCTCGGCATAGGCCGTATACGACCGGCAGAACGGGATCCTGATGCCGCCTAACACCGCAACGCGCCGCAATCCCGATTCCGTCATTTCGTTCCTTCCGGCCTCTTGTCCTTACGCCGCGGCCTGAGCGGCATCGGCACTGTCTTGCGTCTTCCTGAAATGCAACGGTCCACCACGGAAGGGCGCAAAGCCCGTCCCGAAGATCACGCCTGCATCCACGTGATCGGCGTCCGCCACAACGCCTTCGGCTTCCGCCTTCTGCGCTTCGTCGAGCAACGGCGCAATGAGCTCATCGCCGAGGCGCTTCAGCTCGGTTTCGCCGTAGGCTACGTCTTCACGCTTCGGCTTTCCGTCTTCCCATACATAGAAGCCCTCGCCCGTCTTCTTACCGAGCTTGCCTTGCTTAACGAGGCTTGCGAGGACGTTGTCCGAGGTGCCGTTGCCCTTCGGCGCAAGCGACAACTCCTCGCCAACCTTGTTGCAGATGTCGAGGCCGACCATGTCCATGAGTTCCATCGGCCCCATGGGCATGCCAAATTTCAGCGCGGCCTGATCGATCTTCTCGCGCGCCTGACCCTCCTGATAGAGACGAACCGCCTCCATCATGTAAGGAGCGAGCACCCGGTTCACGAGGAACCCGGGGCAGCTCTTAACGATCAAAGGCAGCTTGTTAATCGCGGTAACGAAGGCACAGGCCTTACCGATTTCATCGTCGCGCGTGGCCTCGCCCCGGACGACCTCAACCAGCGGCAGTTGTGCCACCGGATTGAAGAAGTGGATGCCCACAAGGCGGCCAGGATCGCCGAGCGAGGCGGCAATGTCTTCAAGCTTGAGCGAGGACGTATTGGTCGCGAGCACCGCACCGGGCTTCGCCTTGCTCTCAAGGCCGGCGAACAATTTCTGCTTCACGTCGAGTTTCTCGACAATCGCCTCGATGATCACATCGGCATGCTTGATCTGATTGCCTTCGGGGTCTGCGATCAGCCGTGCGACTGCAGAGCCGACTGCGATTTTGCCACGGAGCCGCTTCTTGAAAAGTTTCTTGGCACGCGCGAGCGCCTTGCCGATCTGCGCGTCGTCCAGATCCTGGATGCTCGCCTGCATGCCGCAGACAACGCACCAGGCCGCAATGTCGGCGCCCATCGTGCCAGCACCGATCACATGAACCTTGCGCGCCTTGAAATCGCCCTTTGGCGCCGCGCCTTTCAGCATCTCGGAAAGCTTGAACACGCGGCGCAGATTGCGCGAGGTGTCCGAGACCATGAGCGGGGCAAACATCTCCGTCTCGGCTCGCCGCATCGCGACCGGATCGTCCCCGAAACGTTCGAACAGGTCGATGAGGCGGAAAGGTGCGGGATAGTGCTCTTCGCGCACTTTCGCCGCCGTCTTCTGGCGCATCTGCTTGGCAAGAAGCCCGCGAACGGGCTGCTTGGTCATGAGCGTCTTCCACCACGGCGCGCCCTTGGAGCGACGCTTTTGAAGAACCGCCTTGCGCGCGGCCCATTTCAGATTGTGACGGCTCGGTACAAGCTGATCGACAAGACCCATGGCCCGTGCCGGGCCGGGCCGGTACATCTTGCCCGTCAACATCGCGGTCATGCCGTCAAGCGGCCCCGACGACCGAAGAGTTCGCACGGTCCCATTGAGACCAGGAAAAAGACCAAGCTTTACCTCGGGAAAGCCCAGCCGCGTCCCCTCTTCTCGGTCGGCGATGCGCCAATGACAGGCCAGCGCCAGTTCAAGTCCGCCGCCCAAGCAGAAGCCGTGGATCGCCGCGACCACAGGCACTGGCAGCTTCTCGATCCGATCGAAGAGCATGAGCGTCTGCCCGACGGCATCGGTAATTTTCTCCTCGGTGTCGTACCCATCGAACTCATCGATGTCGGCACCGGCGATGAAGCTCGTGTCCTTGCCGCTGATCAGCACAAGGCCTTTCACCTCGCCTGCCTCGGCGCTTTCCACGGCTGCGACGATCTTTTCCAGCTCTTCGGTGGGCCTGCGCCCCAGAGCGTTCATCCTCTCGTCCTCGCGGTCGGCGACGGCCCAGACGATGCCCTCGAAGTCTATCGAGAACGTCCAGTCTTTGAGATCGGGAATCTTGATTGGCATTGAGTGTCTATCTTACTCGGCGGCGATATGTTGATCGGAGTGGGGGTCGCCTTGGCCGGACAGGGGCTTGCGCGCGAGCTCCATGGCCGAGAAATCGTCGACGGCAATAACGCGGGCAACCATGTCGCGCAAGGCCGCAAGGTCGCAGGCCTCGTCTGCGGTCAGCACGCCTTTCTCTTCAGCCTCCGTTATCCAGTCGCGGTCGTGGAAGCGCTTCACCTCGCCTTTTCGGATCGCACGCTCAAGCTTCTTCTCGGCCTCTTCGTTTGCGATTGTTTTTTCAAGGGCGACCTCAAGAAGCCCCCTCGGATCATCCGGGTCGTGCGAGATATAGGTGTCGCGGGTCAGGCGGTCGCGGAAGGCGCCAGGTTGCAGCGCCTGCCGCACGATGGCTTTGGCGTCCTTGTCGGCTGCCGGGCGGCGAGCGCCAAAGGGGAGCACAAGCGGGCCCATGATCCAGCCGGCCGAGCGGACCGGGAAATTGTCAATCACGCCACGTAAAGCGGCATCGAAGCGCGCCAGACAATTCTGTGCGCAGTAGTCCACGAGCTTGCGATCCGCCTGTTGACGTCCGTCGTCCTGATAGCGCTTGAGAATTGCCGACAGCAGATAGAGTTCGGCCAGCGCGTCCGCCATACGGCCCGTGATCTTCTGTTTCACCTTCAGGCCGCCACCGAGCAGCGCAACAGTGATATCGGCAACCAGCGCGAAGGACCGCGAAGCGCGCGACAATTGTTGCCACCAATGCTTCATGTCGCCCACGTCCAACGGTGAGGCGGCAAAGGCGCCAAAGGTCACGTTGTGGAACAGCGCGCCGCTAGCGTTCGAGAGCAAGAACGCGCGGTGATCGTCGAACAGTGTCTCGAAGTCCTCGATGCCATGAGCCTGATCCTCATCGCTCAAGGCCTCGATCTCGGCGAAGAGATAGGGGTGGCTGCGCAGCGCGCCTTGGGCAAACGCGATGAGCGAGCGCGTGAGAATGTTTGCGCCCTCCACCGTGATCGCCACAGGGGTCATTTGATAGGCGCCCTGCAGATAGTTCGACGGCCCATCGCAAATGCCACGCCCGCCATGAATGTCGAGGGCATCGTTCACGCAAGCGCGCATACGGTCGGTCGAGACATATTTCAGCAGCGCGGAAATCACCGCCGGCTTCTCGCCGGCCGACACCATCGATGCGGTGATCGCGCGCGCAGCCTCCAGCCCATAGGCGTTTTCGGTGAGCCGTGCGAGTGGCTCCTCCACACCTTCCATGAACCCGATGGGCAAGCCGAACTGCTTGCGCACGCGCGCATAGGCTGTGCTGTGCCGGACCATGGCCTTGGCGGCGGCGGCGCTTGTCGCCGGGAGCGATATGGAGCGCCCGGCGGCCAGACAATTCATAAGCATGCGCCAGCCCTGCCCCGCACGATCCGGCCCGCCAATGATCCAGTCCATGGGAATGAAAACATCGCGGCCCTTGGTTGGCCCATTGGGAAAAGCGGCACCGGCGGGCAAATGACGCCGGCCGATTTCGACACCGTCGTGATTTGTGGGAATGAGCGCGAGCGTAATGCCGATCTCCTCACCTTGGCCGAGGTGATTGTCAGGATCGGTGAGACGGAAAGCCAGCCCCAGGAGCGTCGCCTTCGGGGCGAGCGTGATGTAGCGCTTGTCCCAGGTGAGCTTGATGCCAAGGGTCTCCTTGCCCTCATGCATGGCCTTCGTGACAACGCCGATATCGCGCATAGACGCGGCATCTGAGCCGGAGGTCGGACCGGTGAGTGCGAAGCAGGGAATCTCCTCGCCCTTCGCGAGGCGAGGGAGGAAGTGCGCCTTCTGGTGATCGGTGCCGTATTTCTCGATCAACTCGCCTGGCCCGAGCGAATTCGGCACCATGACGATGATGACGCCGTCCGGGCTCTTGGTGGAAATTTTTCCAAGCACGAGCGACTGTGCCTGCGCCGAAAACCCGAGCCCCCCATGCTCCTTCGAGATGAGCATGCCGAGAAAGCCGTTTTCCCGGACGAACTGCCAGATGTCCTCCGGAATGTCATGAAGATCGTGGCGGATACGCCAATCGTCGAGGCGCTTGCAGAGCTCTTCCGTCGGGCCGTCAAGGAAGGCGCGTTCCTCATCCGTTAAAGTGATCGGCTTCACGCGGCGCAGCTTCACGAAGTCGGGCTGACCGCTGAACAATTCGGCGTCCCAGCCCGTCGTGCCGGCCTCAAGCGCCTCACGTTCGGTCTGCGAGATCGAGGGAATTGCGCCCTTGAGCGCGCGATATGTGGGCTGCGTGATGTATTGGCGCTTCAAGGCGGGCACGCTGGCCGCATAGAGAAGACCGGCAAGAAGCCAGCCGACGAACGACCAAAGCGGAAACCCGAAGACGATCTGAAGCGCCAACGTGTATATGGCCGCTGCAATCGCCCAGGTCCGAAAGGAAACACGGTTCATCGCCAGCGCGAAAAAGAGCGCAAGGCCAAGTCCGACAAAAATCAATTCAACCACGGGCGGCCTCCAGCTTCGTCATGCCCCCGCTGCGTCCACAAGCGACCCCTCATCGCCGGCACCGAACTGTTTCGTGCGGCTCGGGTCAAGGTCTCCTCCCGTTCTCTATGATGCGGAAAAGCCGCCGACTCAAGGATGTTCTGTCCATATTTCATTGCCATGCGACTTTGATGGCACCCTCTCGCGCCAGAGCGGGCCGACTCATCTGACTCTGTCGCAACGTAGGAAGCGAAACTATCGGAGCTATTAACACCATTAGTAGAGGCTTCCTTGTCACGTTACGCCGAATTGGCTAAGCAAGACTTGGCCATTGATTGACGAATTAAGCTGGGAAACATTAATGACCGAAGAGCCGGAACGCCCTCAACTGACCCCCTATCAAGTCGAACTCGTCGGAGGAAAGCACTACGCTTGGTGCCGCTGCGGGCGGAGCAAGAAACAGCCTTTCTGCGACGGCGCCCATGTCGGCACCGGGATCGAGCCCTTCCTGTTCACGGCGGAGCGCACCGAAACTGCGCTTCTGTGCGGATGCAAGGACACTGGCGATCCGCCGTTTTGCGACGGCTCTCACCTTTTGCTCTGAATTTGGGCATGCACAGGGCACGCCCTTCTTGCTAAGAAAGCCTGACACGGGTGCGGGAGGCCGCGCCCTGTCCCTTTAGACGTTCGCGCAGCGTTCTTGTGCGTGTCTTCAGGTCTGCAAAGCCAAACGGGGGAAGGCGCAGCAGGCACTCATGGCCTATTTCCTTCAGCAGCTCATCAATGGGGTCACGCTCGGCTCGATCTATGGCCTGATCGCCATCGGCTATACGATGGTCTATGGCATCATCGGCATGATCAATTTCGCCCATGGCGACATTTTCATGGTGGGTGCGTTCATTGCCCTGATCGCTTTTCTGGCCCTGACAGCGCTCGGCATCACCGCCATTCCCCTTGCACTTCTCCTCGTGTTGATCATTGCCATGGTGCTTACCGGGGTCTGGGGTTGGACGGTAGAGCGGATCGCCTATCGTCCGCTGCGCGATTCCTTTCGCCTAGCCCCGCTCATCACCGCCATCGGCATGTCGATCGTGCTGCAAAATTTTATTCAAGTGGCGCAAGGAGCTCGGGTGAAGCCGCTCCAACCCATCGTCACTGGCGGCTACGAACTCTTCCAGAACGGCTCCTTCACGGTCATCGTGTCCAACATCCAGATCTTGATCGTTGCAACGACGGTCGTGCTCATGACCGTGTTCTGGCTTGTCATCAATTGCACGGCACTCGGCCGCGCGCAGCGATCCTGCGAGCAAGACCGGCTCATGGCTGCTCTGTCGGGAGTCAATGTGGATCGCACGATCTCACTGACATTCGTACTCGGCGCAGCGCTCGCAGCCGTTGCAGGCCTGCTCTACCTTCTCTATTACGGCGTGATCGATTTCTTCATCGGCTTCGTTGTCGGCATCAAGGCATTCACCGCCGCCGTGTTTGGGGGCATCGGCTCGATCCCCGGCGCCATGCTGGGCGGGCTGGTGATCGGGCTCATCGAGACCTTTTGGTCCGCCTACTTCACCATCGAGTATAAGGATGTGGCGGCGTTCTCAATGCTCGCCATCGTGCTCATCTTCTTCCCGACGGGCTTGCTCGGACGGCCCGAGGTCGAAAAGGTCTAGAGCTTGGCGGAACCCGGCAAAACTCTCGGTCAGAAACTTTCAGCCGCCCTCGCCGACTCCCTCCTCGCCGCGATCATCGCCTTTGCGCTCTTTTCACTCGTGCTTGGCTTGCGCACCATCGACAACGTTACCGGGCTGACGCTTGAGCCGCGCGCCGTGCTGCTGGCGAGCGTCGTCGGGATCGTTTTTTTCTGCCGACTATTCCTCAATCTGTTCGTCTGGCACGCAGACTATCCGCTGACCACGCCCTTCGCCAAGCTGTTCACGCTCGCACCCTTCGAGCGGCGAGACATCGCCACCCTCGCGGTCACGGCCGCGCTCGGTGTGATCGGGCTCGCAGCTTCATTCGCAACGAGCAACCCACTCTACGGGCTGATTGGTGCCGTGCTACTCACCGTTGTGGGCCTCGGCTGCTTAAGGCGCGCAATCTTCCGGACCTTTCCGGACCTGCCTTACGCCCAAATCTTCATCGCCGGCGGCATCGCGTTCGCGCTGTTCTTCCCTATCGTGACCTACGCCATCGAAAGCACATTCCACCTGGGTATGCCGCTGCGGTACTGGTTTGACCTTTCCATCCTGGTGCTGACCTATGTGATGCTCGGCTGGGGCCTAAACATCGTGGTCGGGCTTGCTGGGCTCTTGGACCTGGGCTACGTCGCGTTCTATGCGGTAGGCGCCTACACGTTTGCGCTGCTCGCCACCCATTTCGGTCTCGGCTTTTGGGTCTGTCTGCCGATTGCAGGGGTCGCGGCCGCGCTTTGGGGCATCATTCTTGGCTTTCCCGTCTTACGTTTGCGCGGCGACTACCTCGCCATCGTGACCTTGGCCTTCGGCGAGATCATCCGCATCGTCCTGCTCAACTGGACGGAAGTGACGAACGGACCGAACGGAATCGCCGGCATTCCAAAGCCGACGTTTTTCGGCCTGCCCTTTTCGCCATTCGCGGATGGAACCACGTTCAGCAGCTTTTTCGAGATCAAGTATGACGGGCTCCACGCCATCATTTTTCTCTACTACGTGATCCTGACTCTAGCGCTCCTCACCAATCTCATCACGTTGCGTTTGCGGCGGCTTCCCGTTGGACGGGCTTGGGAAGCCATGCGCGAAGACGAAATCGCCTGCCGCTCGCTGGGCATCAACACCACGCTCACTAAGCTCAGTGCATTTGCCATTGGCGCGATGTTCGGCGGATTGGCCGGTTGCTTCTTCGCCACCCGGCAGGGCTTTGTCAGCCCAGAGAGCTTCACCTTCATCGAGTCCGCGATCATTCTTGCCATCGTCGTGCTTGGCGGTATGGGCAGTCAGCTCGGAGTCGCCATCGCCGCTGTCGTCATGGTCGGCGGCTTCGAGGCACTGCGGCATACGGACGGCCTGCAGGCAATCTTTGGGGACGGGTTCGACCCCGCGCTTTACCGCATGCTGCTGTTTGGCGTTGCGATGGTGGGCATCATGGTGTGGCGACCGCGCGGCCTCGTGCCCACGCGCGCGCCCACCATCGCGCTGAAAGATGGGCGCGCGATCTCCGCAGACCTGGTGGGGCAAGGGCGCGCATGAGCAATGCGGACCTCAGATCGTGGGACGAAGGCCCTGTGCTCACTGTTGAGCATCTCACCATGCGCTTCGGGGGGCTCACCGCGGTGGATGATGTATCCTTCCGCGTCGGGCGCCGAGACATCACCGCGCTGATCGGCCCGAACGGCGCGGGCAAAACGACCGTCTTCAACTGCATCACGGGCTTCTACAAGCCGACAGAAGGCAGACTCACACTCGATGGCCAGGACGGTGCGTTCTTTTATCTGGAGCGCCTCGCCGACCACGAGATCAACGCGCAAGCGCGCATCGCTCGGACATTTCAAAACATCCGTCTGTTCCCTGGCATGACGGTGCTTGAGAATCTCCTTGTGGCTCAGCACAAATTCCTGTCGCGCGCCTCAGGTTTCACCTTCGGTGCCCTGTTCGGCCTTGGACAGTTCGGACGCGCTCAGAGCGAAGCGGTCGATCTCGCCCGCTATTGGCTTGATCGGATCGAGCTTCTGCCTCGCGCCGACGACGCGGCGGGCAACCTCCCGTACGGCGATCAGCGGCGGCTCGAGATCGCACGCGCCATGTGCACGCGGCCGCTTCTGCTATGTCTCGACGAGCCCGCGGCGGGTTTGAACGCAAAGGAGAGCGAGGCGCTGACCGACCTTTTGCAGACGATCCGCGAGATGGAAGGCACGGCGATCTTTCTCATCGAGCATGACATGCGTGTGGTTATGCGTATCTCCGACCACATCATTGTGCTGGACTACGGCAGGAAAATTGCGGACAGCACGCCGAGTGAGGTTCGCGGCGACCCACATGTGATTGCTGCCTATCTCGGTGTTCCCGAAGACGATGTTGCGGGCGTAGAGGCTGGCGCATGACAACACCCTTGCTCGCGCTCAGGAACGTCACCGCCTGTTATGGCCGGCTACCCGTGCTCCATAATGTGCACATCGATATCCAACAGGGCGAAATCGTCGCGCTGATTGGTGCCAATGGTGCAGGTAAGTCGACGACGATGATGACAATCTTCGGCCGGCCCCGCGCATCGAGCGGTCAGATCGTTTTCGATGGCTCCGACATCACTCAGCTTGCGACCCATGAGATCGCACGGCTCGGGATCTGCCAGTCGCCCGAGGGACGGCGAATCTTTTCCCGCATGAGTGTGATGGAAAACCTTCAGATGGGCGCGATCGTTGCCAACGCGCATGATGCATTCGAGGCCGATCTGGCGCGCGTCCATACGCTGTTTCCCCGGCTTAAAGACCGATCTGACCAGCGTGGCGGCACACTCTCAGGCGGTGAGCAGCAAATGCTGGCAATCGCGCGGGCCCTCATGGGGCGCCCAAGGCTTCTGCTCCTCGATGAACCATCGCTTGGCTTGGCACCGCTCGTGGTCAAACAGATTTTCGAGGCGATCAAGGAACTCAACACGCAAGGACTGACGGTCTTTATCGTCGAGCAAAACGCCTTTCACGCCCTCAAACTCGCAACACGCGGCTACGTGATGGTCAATGGCCGCATCACCCTGACGGGTCCAGGCGCGGAGCTTCTGGACAGAAAAGAAGTCCGCGATGCCTATCTTGAGGGCGCAGCGGCGGCGCCACAGGAGGCCGCACGATGAGCACCCTCACCGGCTCCCTCGCTCCTTGGCTTACGGACGATGGGTTGCGCGTGTTCGTCGTTCTGACGCTGATCATTGGCGGCGGGGCTGCGTTCCTGGCAGGCCAGGGCCTCGCACGCGCCTGGAAGCCTCTGTGGCGGCTGTTTCTCTACATGGCACTGCTCGCCGCAAGCGTTCGGTTTTTCGACTATGCCTTGTTCGAGGGTACGCTCTTGTCGCCGTACTACTATCTCGTCACATATGCGGTGCTTGTGGGCGCTGCGCTGCTGGGCTTCCGGACCATGCGCACAACCCAAATGGTGACGCAGTATCACTGGCTCTATGAGCGCACGAGTCCTGTGAGTTGGAAAGACAAGTAGGCTCAAAAGACAAGTCGCTCTGAAAGACTCGGTGTTTGGCACGCATGCGAGGCGCGACTAGGCTCTTATGGCCAATGTTCGAAGGGAGACCGCAATGACGCGTTTGTCTGGCCTGCTCGCCGTTTTCATTGGAGCCTTCGCTCTGACTGCATGCAACGGCGAAGAAGACCCTAACGTTCTCAAGATTGCCGTCGCCGGGCCGGTGACCGGACAATACGCCTCGTTCGGAACGCAGATGACCAATGGCGGCGAACTTGCGGTCGCCGACATCAACGCAAATGGCGGCGTGCTCGGCAAGACGCTCGATCTCGAAGTTGGCGACGATGCGTGCGATCCGAAACAGGCCGTGGCCGTCGCCAATCAGATGGCCGGCGACAATGTCGCGCTGGTCGCCGGACATTTCTGCTCCGGCTCATCCATACCAGCCTCGAACGTCTATGCAGAGAGCAACGCGGTGATGATTTCACCCGCCTCAACGAGCCCGCTCCTGACGGACACGCGCGCGGGCCCGAATATCTACCGGGTCTGTGGTCGCGACGATAAGCAGGGCGAGATTGCCGGTGCGTATCTCGCCGCAAATTTCGGTGACAAGAACATCGCCATTATCGACGACAAGACGGCTTACGGGCGTGGGCTCGCGGACGAGGTTAAAAAGACACTGAACGCAGCCGGCATTCAAGAAGCGCTCAACGAGTCCTACACGGCGGGCGAAAAGGATTACTCAGCGCTTGTCTCCAAACTGAAACAGGCCAATGTCGGCGCACTCTTCGTTGGCGGCTATCACACCGAGGCGGGCTTGATCCTGCGACAGATGCGGGATCAGGGCATGGACACGGTGCTGATGGGCGGTGATGCGCTTGTCACACAGGAATACTGGTCCATTACGGGGCCAGCCGGAGAAGGCACGTTGATGACGTTCTCGCCCGACCCCCGCAAGAACCCCGCCGCAGCAGATGTGGTCAAGCGGCTGGAGGCGAAGAGCATCTCTCCCGAGGGCTATGTGCTCTATACCTATGCGGCAATTCAGGCCTGGAAACAGGCGGCGGAAAAGGCGGGAACGACGGACGCCGCCGCGGTCGTCAAGGCCCTCAACGGCAATGAATTCGACACGGTGATCGGCAAGTTCCGGTTTGACGGGAAGGGTGATCCGAGCCTACCGCCCTACGCGGTCTACCGCTGGGCCGACGGCGCCTACGCGGAAATTAGCGACGAGGCCGCCTCGCCAGAAGGCTAGGCAGGCCTGCTGCCCAGCCCTACGAAATTTAAGACTGGCCCTTACCAGCAGAGGACTGTTCAGCCTTGAACTGCGCCTCCAGCTCCTCCTCGAATTTCACAAGGTCTTCCGGAACAGGCATGCCGAAGGCGCGCATCTCGTTGAGCTTTTCGCGAATCTGCATGTAAAGCTCGTGGCTGTCCTCCGGCTGATTCTCCATCTGATTGATCAGAAGCGCGAGTTCGGCCTTGAGGTCATCGAATGCCATGATGCGGACTGCCTTTCGTTAGAGGTGTGCGGATCGGACCATAAAGTGCAAAGAGCAGCAAGCCTTCCTGCTTGCCTCCATTGCAGTCAGGCCATTTCCCTTGCATATTCCTCCAAACGAAGGGCTGAGAGGGAAAACGGCGATGGAAAAGCTGACATTTAGCAAAGTGGTCGGGTTCATACTCGCAGCGGCTTTCGCGATCGTCATTGGGATCTGCACCTGGGCTCTCATGGTCGGCGACTCCATGAATACGGTCATGACCGAGCAAACCCAGCATACGGTCCGCATTGTCGGCTTCGCCGGTCTGCTCGCCGCTTGCGTCACCTGGTGGTGTCAGCGCTTCGTTGCCCACCGGGGGTTCGTCATGCGCACCTTGTTCGCGCTGTTTATCTTCCTCGTCGCTTTTTGCAGCTTCGGCGGTCTTCTCCGCTTCATCTACATTCGCATCACCTATATGAGCCAGCAGGACTGGTCGCCGTCGGGCCTCTATTTCGCCTCGATCAACGACTTCTACACCTTCCTGGTCGAGATGCTCACCATGGGCTTCGGCTTCGCTGGACTTGCCATCGCCGCAGCCGTCTTTGTGGCGTTGTTTGGGACCCGCGAGCCGCGAACCGTTGAACTCTAAGCCGCGGCTGACCCAAACCCCTCACCGGACCACGCGTTCGGGAAAGGCTTGAATCCACATGATTCCGCGCTACAGCCGCTCCCAGATGACGGACATCTGGGAGCCAGAGAACAAATTCCGCATCTGGCTCAAGATCGAGGTCACCGCCGCCGAGGCTATGGCCGAGCTCGGGCTCATACCGAAAGAAGCAGCCGAGGCTGCGAAAGCCCGTGGCGGCTTCGACATCGACCGGATCGATGAGATCGAACGCGAGGTGAAACACGACGTCATCGCGTTTCTCACCTCTGTTGCCGAACATGTCGGTCCGGAGGCACGCTATCTGCACGCGGGCCTAACCTCCTCCGATGTGATCGATACCTGCTTCAACGTGCAGCTGACCGAGGCCGCCGATATTCTGATCGCCGATCTCGATGGCCTGCTTGAGGCACTCAAGACCCGCGCCCACGAACACAAGCACACGATCACGGTCGGGCGCAGCCACGGCATCCACGCCGAGCCCACCACGTTTGGGCTCAAGCTAGCGCAAGCCTATGCCGAGTTCGCGCGCAATCGCGACCGGATGGTGGCCGCCCGGGCGGAAGTGGCCACCTGCGCCGTCTCCGGTGCGGTCGGCACCTTTGCCCATGTGGACCCGCGCGTTGAGGCCTTTGTGGCCGAGAAACTGGGGCTCGAGCCTGAGCCGATTTCGACGCAAGTGATTCCCCGCGACCGCCACGCGGCCTATTTCGCCACGCTTGCGGTCATTGCAAGCTCCGTTGAGCGGCTCGCCACCGAGATCCGGCACCTGCAGCGGACCGAGGTCCTCGAAGCGGAGGAGTTTTTCAGCAAGGGCCAAAAAGGCTCGTCCGCCATGCCCCATAAGCGCAACCCCGTGTTGTCGGAGAACCTCACCGGGCTCGCCCGGATCGTGCGCGGCTATGCGCTTCCGGCCATGGAAAATGTGGCGCTCTGGCACGAGCGGGACATCTCGCACTCCTCCGTGGAGCGGATGATTGGGCCCGATGCGACGGTGACCCTGGATTTCGCGCTGGCCCGGCTCACCGGTGTGATCGAGGGGCTGCTCGTTTATCCGGAACGCATGCAGGCTAATATGGACCGCTTGGGCGGCCTCATTCACTCACAGCGCGTGCTGCTGGCCCTCACGAACGCGGGCGTTTCACGCGAGGATGCCTACCGGCTCGTGCAGCGCAACGCCATGAAGGTCTGGCAGGAGAACAAGGATTTTCTCACCGAGCTGCTCGCAGACGGCGAAGTGACCGCCGCGCTCTCGGAAGAGGCAATCCGCGATCAGTTCGACCTCGGCTACCACACCAAGCATGTGGATGACATTTTCGACCGGGTTTTTGGGCGCTAACGGCTTTGAAAGCGCCCATCTTCGGACGCTAAATGGCATACCCGCGCTCGCGCGGGGCCAAGCGCCTATTCCGAGTCGCGAAGAGACGTGATCGCAGCGCGCGTATCGACATAATCGATCGGACCGTCATCCGCGAAGCCGCTGTTCCCACGGAAAATATGAGGCACGTACCGATAGCGGTCGCGCTCCTGAGCCATCATCAAGAATCGCTTGCGGTAAAAGCTCGGAGAGATCGCGGTATAGGGCGGCATATCGTCATACCAGTCGGCTTTGGGATAATGCCCGGCCCGATAGGGGTAGGCCGGCAAAATCGGCCAGACCTCGGGCTCGACCAGCTGGGCATAATCGGCGGCCAGACGGCGCTGACTTGCATAGCCCTTCCGGCCTTTCCAGATCACGCCGCACCAACCACCACGACAGCCTTTGACATCGACGATTGCCCCTGCGGGCATCGTGGCGATGCGCGCATAGTTCGTGCCGGGTCCTTCGCGCAAATTCAGCGCTGTGGCTGTTCGCGCATCACTCGCGAGCGCCGCGCTACTTGCGATCACAAGGCCAAGTAGACCGCCGATGACGATCCGAATTGCGTGTCTCATATCGCCCACCACTTGCGCGCCTGACGTGTTCGTCCGGTCAGAGTGTCGCATAAGGCTGGCGCAAGGTCAGCCTTCGTTGCGGCTCCCACGCATTATGCTGGATACCCTGATGCAAGGATGCAACGCTTCGACCCGATTGTGGCCCGGTAAGAATTGCCGAATCGATTGAGCGGCTTGGCGGAGGGGCCTCAAGAGGCCGAATCAACGGCAGAGCCCTTCGCATGGAACACCGTCCCCGTCGCGATCGAGTGACCGCCGCGCGCAGCGATCAAGATAAAAGTGGGCTTCAGCGCAATCATTGAGTGAGACTAGCGGAAATTCACGCTTTAGGGGAAATGGCCTCTTTGGTGGCTGCGGCGCCGGACGACAGCCAGCCAGTGTCCGTGCCGACGGC
The DNA here is from genome assembly GCA_942491645.1 of uncultured Alphaproteobacteria bacterium. Lineage (GTDB taxonomy): Bacteria > Pseudomonadota > Alphaproteobacteria > Rhizobiales > Methyloligellaceae > Methyloceanibacter. The sequence continues at coordinate 133,714 of CALOBK010000011.1, forward strand.
CACGACGTCCCAGCCTTCCTCGATCCTCGGTTTCGCGAAGTCCACGTCATTACAGAAAATCAGAGTCATGACGCCCTTCTCGCGTGCCTTCCGCAGGACCTCGCGCATGGCCTCCTGGACTTCGGACGCCCAGATATCGAGGCGTCCTGTGAGCGCCACCGAAAGATCGTTTGGCCCAAAACAGACCATATCCAAGCCTTCGAGCCCGAGAATGTCATCAAGCTGATCGAGCGCGCCCTTGGTCTCGATCTGCGGGCAAGCGATGGTAAAGCGGTTGGCGGTTTTGAAATAGTCGCCCGTATAGCCGATCTTGGCCCGATACGGTCCCCAGCTGCGAAAACCACGCGGCGGGTATTTCACGGCTCGAACGAAGCTTTCCGCCTCATCTACACTGTTGATGAGCGGGCACATGATCCCTTGGGCGCCTGCATCCAAAGCGCGGCCCACGAGCCCCGGATCGTTATTGGCCACGCGCACAATCGCCGGCATGCGCGCGGCCTTGGCCGCTGTCAGGCACGCGAGAAGGGTCTCATTGCCCCCTGGCCCATGCTGCTCGTCGATGGTCACGCAATCCCAACCTGCATCACCGATCAACTCAACGGCGAGCGGGTTGTTCATCATCAGCCAGGCGTTGAACAGGGTCCGCCTCGCCCGGGCGGCACTGCGGAAGAGGTCTTTGGCCGCCATCGGCCTTACGCCTTGGCTTCGGCTTCGATTTGACGCACCGCCTCAGTGTGGAAGTCCGACATGGCCCGGCGGATTTGGTGGTCGGATTGATCGATGCTCTTTTCATCGAAATCCGAACGGATCTTGCGGAAGACGTCTTCTTCCCCAGGCTCCTCCAGGTCCGCTTTCACCACCTCGCGGGCGTAAGACTGGGCATCGTCCCCAGAAAGCCCCATTTTTTCAGCGGCCCAGAGCCCCAGAAGCTTATTTCTGCGGGCGTTCGCCTTAAAACTCAGCTCCTCGTCGAGGGCGAATTTCTTCTCGTAGCTCTTTTCGCGATCATCAAAACTCGTCATCGGCGCGACCTCCAATGCCCCGCTATGCGCAGGGCGACCTCTGTAGAATTATTTTAGGGAAACCCGGCTTTCAAGGGCGGTTGATACTCAAAAAACATCGGAAAATCAATCAACCCTGGCGGCAGTCCCAAAACCGTTGCGTACCCGCCCAGGGCCGTTGTACGCCCACGTCCCATAGGCTAATCTCCAAACGAGATTTCTAGATCGATTCCTACGATGGCAAATTTGACTTGGCGCGGTATGAGGGTCTTCCCGCTCTCCGCGCGTTTGGCGTTTGGCATTTGCCAGTCGTTTGAAATTTGAGTGAGGAGCCAACTATGAACCGTCGCCGGCGCGTTTATGAAGGCAAGGCCAAAATTCTCTATGAAGGGCCCGAGCCCGGCACGCTTGTCCAGCACTTCAAGGACGACGCGACCGCCTTCAACAACAAGAAGCACGATCGGATCGAGGGCAAAGGTGTCCTCAATAACCGCATCTCGGAGTACATCTTCGAGCGGCTGAACGAGATCGGTGTGCCGACGCATTTTATGAAACGCCTCAACATGCGCGAACAGCTCATTCGCGAAGTCGAGATCATTCCGCTTGAGGTGGTCATCCGCAACGTGGCGGCGGGCTCATTGGCGACGCGGCTGGGGCTCGACGAGGGCACAACCCTACCCCGCTCCATTGTCGAGTTCTATTACAAGGCCGATGAGCTCAACGACCCGATGGTTTCCGAAGAGCACATCACGGCCTTTGGCTGGGCCGCCCCGCCCGAGCTCGACGACATGATGTCCCTCGCGCTGCGCATCAATGATTTTCTCTCGGGCCTGTTTCTCGGTGCGGGCATCCGGCTTGTGGATTTCAAGATTGAGTTCGGACGGCTTTGGGAAGGTGACCAGATGCGCATCGTGCTGGCGGACGAGATCTCGCCAGACTGCTGCCGCCTATGGGACATCGAAACTCAGAATAAGCTGGATAAGGATCGCTTCCGGCGCGACATGGGCGGGCTGATCGAGGCCTATCAGGAGGTCGCACGCCGGCTGGGCTTGCACACGGAGAACCCGCCGCGCAACCGCGGGGGCCCCGTTCTTGTGCAGTCGAAATAGGCCCAAGCGACGCGAAGGACACCATGAAGGCACGCATTACCATCACGCTGAAACCCGGCGTGCTCGACCCTCAGGGCAAGGCCATCGAAGGCGCGCTGCACGCGCTGGGCTTCGGGGGCGTCGAGGGTGTGCGCCAGGGAAAATTTATCGAGGTCGAAGTGGCGGAAGACGATCCTGAACGCGCACGTGCTGAAATTGAGCGCATGTGCGAACAGCTTCTCGCAAACACCATCATCGAGAACTATGCCTATGAACTCGAGGCGGCGTAACCGGCGAGCCTCACGCGCCAGGGAGGCCCTTCGAGAGTCATGAAAGCCAGCGTTATCGTTTTTCCAGGCTCGAATTGCGACCGCGATGCTGCGGTCGCTTTGGAAGCCGCCATGGGCTCGACACCAAAAATGGTATGGCACGGAGACTCCGAACTGCCTGACAGTGATCTGATCCTGCTGCCTGGTGGCTTCTCCTACGGCGACTATCTGCGCTCCGGCGCCATGGCCGCCCACTCGCCCATCATGCGCGAGGTTGTCAGGCGCGCGAATTTCGGCACGCCGGTGCTTGGCATTTGCAATGGCTTCCAAGTGCTCACCGAGGCGGGACTGCTTCCTGGCATCTTGATGCGGAATTCGACACTGCGCTTCATCTGCAAGGATGTGCGCTTAAGGGTCGAGCGTAACAATACGCCATTTGCCGCCCAATACGAAGAGGGCCAAGTGGTGCGCCTCCCCATCGCCCATAAGGACGGCTGCTATTTCGCCGATGCGGCGACTCTCTACCTGCTCGAAAGCGAGAACCGCATCGCGTTCCGCTATTGCGAGGACGATGGCGCGGTTACCGGTGCGGCGAACCCCAACGGCTCGTCCGGCAATATCGCGGGCATCTACAACGAAACCGGCAAGGTACTCGGGATGATGCCGCATCCAGAGCGGCTGGTCGATCCAGCCTTGTCAGGAACGGACGGGGCGAAGATGTTTTCCTCTTTCGTAGAGGCCCTCCATTGAGCGGGGCGGCGGGCGCGGCCCGCGAGGCGCAAGCACTTAGCGAGGACCTGATCGCCGAGCACGGGATCAGCCAGGTCGAGTATGAGCGTCTTCTGAAAGAGCTTGGCCGCGAGCCGACCCTGACGGAGCTTGGCGTCTTCTCCGTCATGTGGTCGGAGCACTGCTCCTATAAGTCTTCGCGCATGTGGCTGAAGAAACTCCCGACCACCGGCCCGCAAGTGATTCAAGGGCCAGGTGAAAACGCAGGCGTAGTCAGTCTGGGCGATGACCAGGCGGCCGTTTTCAAGATGGAGAGCCATAACCACCCCTCCTATATCGAGCCCTATCAGGGCGCGGCCACGGGCGTGGGCGGGATCATGCGCGACGTCTTCACCATGGGCGCACGCCCGATCGCCAATATGAATGCGCTGCGCTTCGGCAGCCCAAGCCACCACAAAACGCGGCATCTCGTGTCTGGTGTGGTCTCCGGTATCGGCGACTATGGCAACTGCATGGGCGTGCCGACGATTGGCGGCGAGACCAATTTCGACCCTCGCTACAATGACAACATTCTGGTCAACGCTATGTGCGTTGGTCTTGTGGATGCGAACCGCATCTTCAAATCCGCTGCCAAGGGCGTCGGCCTTCCTGTGGTCTATGTAGGCTCCAAGACAGGACGCGACGGCATTCACGGCGCGACCATGGCCTCGGCGGAGTTCGATGATGCTTCAGAGGAGAAGCGCCCCACGGTCCAAGTGGGCGATCCCTTCACCGAAAAATTGCTGCTGGAGGCCTGTCTTGAGTTGATGAGCGAAGACGTCATCATCGCCATTCAGGATATGGGCGCTGCCGGGCTCACCTCCTCGTCCGTCGAGATGGCGGACAAGGGCGGTGTTGGAATTGACCTCGACCTCGACCAGGTGCCCATGCGCGAAACCGGCATGACCGCCTACGAGATGCTCCTGTCGGAGAGCCAGGAGCGCATGCTCATGGTGCTGAAGCCTGGCTCCGAACCTGTCGCCGAGCGCATCTTCAAGAAGTGGGAGCTGGATTTCGCGGTGATCGGAACGACCACCAACACCGGTCATTTCGTCGCCCGCCACAAGGGTGTCGTCGAGGCTGATATTCCCCTCCCCGCTCTCGCGCACGCCGCGCCGATCTACGAGCGGCCTTATGAGAAACGCGAGCCCCTGCCGGTGATCGCACCTGAGGACGTTCAGGCTCCGCCGAGCATCCTCAGTGCCCTCGAACGGTTGATCGGCTCGCCGCACCTCGCGTCCCGGCGCTGGATCTATGAGCAATACGACCACATGGTCATGGCCGATACCATACAGCGGCCCGGTGGCGATGCCGGCGTCGTGCGTGTGCATGGCACGAACAAGGGCCTTGCAATCTCTTGCGATGTCACCCCGCGCTATTGCAGCGCTGATCCATTCGAGGGCGGGAAGCAAGCGGTTGCAGAATGCTGGCGCAATCTCACGGCCACGGGCGCAAGGCCGCTGGCCGTGACGGACTGCCTCAATTTCGGCAATCCTGAGCGGCCCGAGATCATGGGCGAAATCGTCGGTGCGATTGAAGGCATGGCCGAGGCCTGCACAATTCTCCAGTTCCCTGTCGTGTCGGGAAATGTGTCGCTCTACAACGAAACGAACGGGGTCGCGATCCCGCCGACTCCCGCGATCGGCGGCGTGGGGCTCATCGCCGATCTCACTGAAATGACGGATATGGCGTTGAAGGCTGACGACGATGTCATTCTGCTACTCGGCGCGGAGGCTGGTCATCTGGGCCAATCGATCTATATGAGTGTCATGGAAGACCGGTTGGAGGGTGCCCCGCCTCCAGTGGACCTGGCAGCTGAACGTGCGATCGGCGACCTCGTACGCGGCTTCATCAAGGCAGGCACCGTTACTGCGGTTCATGATGTGAGTGACGGCGGCTTGCTAGTGGCCATCGCGGAGATGGCCCTGGCGGGCAAGCGTGGTGTCGATCTTGAGGCCGCACCGGAAAACCTTCCCGCCCATGCAGCATGGTTCGGCGAGGATCAGGGTCGGTATGTGGTCACCGCGACACCGGGGCATGTGGCCACCATTGAGGACGTGGCCTCCGTTTATGGCGTGCCAGTCCGTGTTCTGGGTACGGTCAGAGGCGATACGATGAAGCTGCCCGACGAGGCGCCCCTGCCGCTTGGTATGCTCCGAGCGGCGTATGAGGACTGGTTGCCGCGCTTTATGACGCGTGGTTAGACTTACAGGCTTTAGAGGAGCAACGACGATGGCAATGGATGCCGCGGACATTGAGCGGCTCATCAAAGAGCGCTTTCCAAGCGCGACGATCGACATTCAGGATCTGGCCGGCGACGGCGATCACTACGCCGCGACCGTGGTGGCTGAGGAATTTCGTGGCAAGTCGCGCATACAGCAGCATCAAATGGTCTACGAGGCCCTACAGGGCAATATGGGCGGCGTATTGCATGCCCTCGCCTTGAAGACATCAGCCCCCCAATAGTCTTTCGAGAAAGGACTTCGACAATGATTGAGCAAGACGTTCAGGACTGGATCGGCAAACAGATCGCGGCCAACGATGTGGTGCTGTTCATGAAGGGCACCAAGGCAATGCCCCAATGCGGCTTTTCCATGCAGGTCGCGCAGATTCTCAACCATCTCGGTTTGGAGTTCGAAGACATTAACGTGCTTGACGACATGAGTGTGCGCGAAGGCATCAAGGCCTTCTCGAACTGGCCAACTGTCCCGCAGCTTTACGTGAAGGGCGAGTTTGTCGGCGGCTGCGATATTGTGCGCGAGATGTTCCAGGCTGGCGAATTGCAGGATTTGCTCAAGGACAAAGGCATCGCAAACAACGCTGAAACGCAGACCGCATAGTTGATCTTGGCCGGACTGATTGGCTGAGCTGACTGAAAGTTAGCTGAACTGACCGAAAGGTCGGTCTGGCCAAAACAAGGAGGGCGTCGGCATGATCTCTTGGGAACTACAAGGTATCGAGTTTGCAAACTGCAACTGCGACTATGGGTGCCCCTGCCAATTCAGTGCGCTTCCCACCTATGGGGACTGCCGCGCCATCTGCGCTTATCAGTTCGACAAGGGCCATTTCGGCGACGTCAGGCTCGACAGTTTGAAGGTGGTCGGCGTGTTCTCGTGGCCCAAGGCGATCCACGAAGGCGATGGCCGGGCCTTCCTGATCGTCGATGAGCGTGCGAGCGAGGATCAACGCGAGGCACTCTTCTCAATCCTGTCCGGCGACAATACGGAGCCTGGCAAGACGATTTGGAACGTCTTCGCCGCGACCTTCACCGAGGTGCTGCCGCCCGAGTTCAAGCCGATCCACATCGACATCGACGTGGAGGCCCGGAGCGCCAAAGTGCGTGTCGATGGATTGATCGCCATGCATGGCGAGCCCATCCGCAATCCCGTGACAGGCGAGGAGCACCGGGCGCGGATCGATCTGCCGGACGGTTTTGAATATTCCATCGCGGAGATGGGGAGCGGCACATCGACCTCGCATGGGCCCCTGCCCATGGCCCTTGAGAACAGCTACGGCCAGTTCGCCCATCTCCATCTGAACAACCAGGGCGTCGTGCACGGCTAGCCGTGGCACCGGGCTCAATCGTTGAAGCGCTGCTACGGCGGGAAACCGCCATCACTGCAGGCGCGCTGATCCTCCTCAACGTCCTTGCGTGGCTTGCGCTGCTCGCTGGCGCGGGCACCGGCATGAGCGTTGTGGCGATGAGCGGTTGGTGGCTGCCGATGTCGCTACCCATCGGCGAGAGCTGGCCCTGGACGCCCTATTGCTGGCTGATCGCCTTTGTCATGTGGGTGGTGATGATGGTGGCGATGATGCTGCCCTCGGCGGCACCCATGGTCTTGCTCTACGCGAAGGTCGTGCGTCGCGCGGATCAGCAATCCGGCAAGACAGAGGCGGCTTTTTCGATCGCAAACTTTGCCGGTGGCTATCTCAGCTTGTGGATTCTGTTCAGCGTCTTGGCCGTCGCTCTTCAATTCGCGCTGGAGCGTGCTGGCCTCATGACCGTCATGATGAGCTCAGGGAGTCCGGTCTTGTCCGGCGTGCTGCTGATTGGGGCGGGCCTCTATCAGCTAACGCCACTCAAATCCGCATGCCTTGAGCACTGCCGAAGCCCTGCCGCCTACCTTGCGAACCATTGGCGCGCCGGTGCCTTGGGCCCCTGGCGCATGGGACTAGGCCATGGCTCTTATTGCGTTGGGTGCTGCGCGGCGATCATGCTTCTGCTGTTCGTAGGCGGCGTTATGAATCTCGTTTGGATCGCCGGCCTTTCGATCTTTGTGGCCCTTGAGAAACTGGCACCGTTCGGGGCCTGGATCGCCAAGGCTATCGCCATCGTTCTACTGCTTGCCGGAGCCGCACTCATAGTTACGGCCTGACACCGGAAGACCCGGCGCAGGCCGCAAACTTCAATTGCGATGCGTCGCGCTTAGCGCGAATAAAACTCGATGACAAGGTTCGGTTCCATCATCACCGGATACGGTACGTCTGAGAGAGCCGGCACGCGCGTGAACGTCGCGACCATCTTACCTTGATCCACATCCACATAATCTGGAATATCGCGCTCGCCGCTCTGCGCAGCCTCAAGCACCATACCCAGATCTTTGGACTTGTCGCGCAGCTCGATCACGTCGCCTTCCTTGCAGCGATAACTCGGAATTGTCACGCGGCGACCGTTCACCTTCACATGACCATGTGAAATGAACTGGCGGGCAGCGAAAACCGTCGGCACGAATTTCGCCCGGTAGATGACGGCGTCGAGACGACGCTCCAGCAGCCCAATCAGGCGCTCAGAGGTGTCACCCTTCAGACGCGAGGCCTCATGGTAGATGGCCTTGAACTGCTTCTCGGTGATATTGCCGTAATAGCCCTTGAGCTTCTGTTTGGCGCGAAGCTGCTGGCCATAGTCGGACAGCTTGCCACGGCGACGCTGGCCGTGCTCGCCAGGTCCGTATTCGCGCTTATTTTGGGGGCTCTTGGGCCGACCCCAAATATTCTCGCCGAGCCGCCGGTCGATCTTATGCTTGGCGTGAATGCGTTTCGTCATTCGTCAAGACTCCAAAGCCAAATCGGGCTTTCCGCGGGCGGTCCGTCTTCCCCGCGTCTGCCGAAAAAACCTATTGATGGTGGTTGATCAGGGCCGCCAAAGCCAACTGGCGGTCCGCAATAAGCCCAATTCAATTGGGCTAGCCCGTTCTGTTACACGCAATGCCTGGAAAATGTCAATTCCGGTCTCAGTTCGCCGCCCCCTATGCGCCAATTAGTTGGCGCCAGCGGCCGCAACATAAGCATTGATAGCGCTTTCGACCTTCTGCCGCTGTTCAGGCGGACACGCGGGCGGCGCCGGGGCCTGAACCTCTTGCGGAGCGCCCGCATCGCTCGGCGCCGCTTGGGCGCCATCCGCCGGTGCTGAGTCGCCCCCATCAGTGAACTCGGCGTTGCCAGTGAAATAGGACACCGCAAAGAGGTGGAGCGCTTCAATCATCAGAAGCTGCTCTCGGCTCCAGTTCTGCTTCGCCTCTTCCTCGGCCAGCATCGTCTTGTAATTTGCCTTGCCCAGTTCCGGGATGCCGCAAACGTCTGCATAGGCTGAACGGGTGGCAGCGCGGATGACCCTGCGCGCATCCTCGAGGGGAATGACAAACTTGTTGGGATCTGACTTATCGACGGCGACCATCACGCCATTGGCGTCCTTGACCTTCTCGGGGATCAGCGAGAACGCGTAGGTGACCATCACGCGCACAGAGCTTTCGCTCAGGCCGCCTCCCTGACTGCTTGGTGCCTGCCGGCTTCTCCGGTCGAGTTCCTCAGCAGCCACATTCGTCATGCCCGCCTGTTCGGCAGCATGCCGATCGGCAGCCTGAACAGGCCCGCTGAGCAGCGCCAAAACCATGGCACCAGCCACGCCACCAAACATTGCCCACGCATTATTCATTGGATGCCCCTCTCCTTCTCAGTGGCGGAAGCTATCATTGTTAAAGAGCATCGCAATAGGAGAAACGGGGCGGAACTATGACAAGAACTCCCGTTGCTAACCTCTTGACGCCGTTGGCCGCCGGGTCAGAGCGGATACGATTCCGCGCCAGGTCCGCACATCTTGATCGGTGCACTCCATGCGGTGAAACATATTCCGAATGGAACGCACCATGGTAGGACGCTTCTCGAGCGGGCGCAGGAACCCCGCGTTGTCGAGCGCCTCTTCCATATGCCCGAACAGCCCGAACAGCGCCGCGCGGGTTGCGGGGCTCGTACCGGGCGTCGCCAGTCCCTCCCGCGCCGGGCCGTCGAAGGCCGTGATGCGGCCAAGCACTTCCGGCTCACTGCTCTTCATCCACTCATAGGAAAACAGCAACACTGCTTGCGGCAGGCTAAGCGAGGCACAGTTAGGATCGACCGGCGCAGTCAGAATAGCGTCGGCAAGTGCAATGGAGTCGTTGTCGAGACCATTGCGCTCGCCACCGAACATCACGGCGCAGCGCTGATCCGAGAGCGCTCGCGTACGTAAAGAGAATGCGGCTGTTTCGGGGCTGAAGACCGGCTTCACCATCTCCCTCGGGCGCGCCGTGGTGGCGATCACGAAATTGCAGTCGAAGAGCGCCTCTTCGAGGGTCTCGAAGACACGCGCATCCGCAACGATTGGCTCCGCCACGGCCGCAGCGGCCCGCGCCTTTTCGTTCGGCCAGCCATCGCGCGGCGAGACCAATCTCAAATCGCGGAGCCCGAAATTGCCCATGGCGCGGGCGGCAAACCCGATATTTTCGCCAAGCTGCGGTGCGACGAGGACAATGGCTGGTGAGACTGAGCCGGCGCGGCTTCCCGTCTGCTTGCCGGTTTGCGCATTTGTTTCCATCATCGCCGGACGATGCTACAGGGAGCGGCGGCCTGCAATGGGCAGCGGGGCCCGCACTTCTATTCCTGAACACACCAAGAATTTTCTTTTGGAGATTGCTGCGTGGACAAGATCAAGGTGAAAAATCCGGTTGCCGACTTACATGGCGACGAGATGACCCGTGTCATGTGGGACATGATCAAGGAGAAGCTCATCGAGCCCTATCTCGATATCGATCTCGTCCCCTTCGACCTTGGCATCGAGCATCGGGATGAGACCGACGATCAGGTCACGATCGATGCCGCCCACGCGATCCAGGAATTCGGCGTCGGCGTGAAATGCGCGACCATCACTCCAGACGAGGCACGCGTCGAGGAATTCGGCCTTAAGAGAATGTATCGCTCACCCAACGGGACCATCCGCAACATTCTGGGCGGAGTGATCTTCCGTGAACCGATCATCTGCACCAACGTTCCGCGCCTCGTGCCGGGCTGGAGCAAGCCCATTATCATTGGACGCCATGCTTACGGTGACATCTACCGCGCTCAGGATTTCCTCGTGCCGGGCAAAGGTACGCTGAAAATCACCTTCGAGGGTGAGGACGGCGAGACCATCGAGCGAGAGATTTATGCATTCGAGGGATCGGGCGTGGCGCTTGGCATGTTCAACCTCGACAGCTCGATCCGCGATTTCGCGCGCGCCTCCATGAATTACGGCCTGGTACGTAACATGCCGGTCTATCTCTCCACAAAGAACACCATCCTCAAAGCCTATGACGGGCGCTTCAAGGATATCTTCGCGGAGATCTATGAGACCGAGTTCAAGGACATTTTTGCCGAACGCGGGCTGACCTACGAGCACCGCTTGATCGACGATATGGTGGCCGCTGCTCTCAAATGGTCGGGAGGCTATGTGTGGGCGTGTAAGAATTACGATGGGGATGTGCAGTCCGACACGGTGGCGCAAGGTTTCGGCTCTCTCGGCCTGATGACCTCAGTTCTCATGACGCCCGATGGCAACACCGTTCTGGCCGAAGCCGCGCATGGCACCGTGACCCGGCATTTCCGCCAGCATCAGCAGGGCCGCGCGACCTCAACCAACTCGACTGCATCTATCTATGCCTGGGTCGGGGGGCTAAAGCACCGGGCCAAACTCGACGACAACGAGGAACTGGCCGCCTTCGCCAAAACGCTTGAGATCGTGGTGGTTTCGACCATCGAATCGGGCTCCATGACCAAAGATTTGGCGCTTCTGGTTGGAGCCGAGCAGGCATGGCTTACGACAGAGGACTTTATCGACAGGATTGCGGAGAACATGCGTGCGGCGATGGAAGATAAGGCGGCGGCCTAGCCCTTCAAGTTCCGCGCCTTAGCCGGACATTTTCGCGGCGATCGCCTCAAGGGCGGCGTCCGCGTTCGCACCATTGGGACCGCCAGCTTGCGCGAGGTCGGGACGGCCGCCTCCGCCCTTGCCGCCAAGCACCGATGCCCCGGCACGGACGAGATCCACAGCATTGTACCGGCTCGTCAGGTCGTCGGTGACGCCAACCACAAGACCACCTTTGCCGTCCGGCGCAGTGTTCGCGACAGCGACAACGCCTGATTTGACCTTGGCTTTGCCTTGATCGGCCAGCGCCTTCAGGTCGTTGTTCGGTAACCCCGATACCCGCAGCGGCAAGAAGGCGGTGTCGCCGACCGTGATGATGCCTGCATCGTCTCCTTCAGACGCCGCACCGCCCCCAAGGGCTGCCTTTTTGCGAGCCTCGGCTAACTCACGCTCGAACTTGCGACGCTCCTCGACAAGTGCGGAAAGACGCTCAAGCACGTCGTCTGGGGCCACTTTGAGGATTTCGGCCGCCTTACGGACGCGCGAATCTTGCGTTGCCAAATAAGCGCGCGCTGCCTCGCCGGTCAACGCCTCCAGGCGGCGCACGCCAGAGGCCACAGCACTCTCTGCGACGATCTTCAAGAGTCCAATATCGCCTGTCCGCGCAACATGGGTTCCACCGCAAAGCTCAATCGAATACGCCTCGCCAGCCTTCTTGCTTCCAGGCGTCACGCCCATGGAAACGACGCGGACTTCGTCGCCATATTTTTCGCCGAAGAGTGCAAGCGCACCGCGCTCAATGGCCTCGTCGGGCGTCATCAGATGCGTTTCGACGGGCGCATTCTGCAGGATCATGGCATTCGCGATGTTTTCAACAGTCTTGATCTCCTCGCCACTCATCGGTTTGGGGTGCGAGAAGTCAAAGCGAAGACGCCCTGGCTCCACGAGGGAACCCTTCTGGGCCACATGCGTGCCGAGGACTTCTCGCAGCGCCTCATGGACAAGGTGCGTCGCCGAGTGATGCGCACGGGTCGCCGTACGGCGACCGTGATCGACGCTGAGCATTACCGTGTGGCCGCGTAGCAGTTTTCCCTGCTCCACAATGCCTTCATGCAAAAATAGCCCTTGGAGCTTCTTCTGTGTGTTGGAAACGGTGAAACATGTCTCGCTGCCAATACTGAGCGTACCGCGATCGCCGACCTGCCCTCCCGACTCCGCATAGAAGGGCGTTTGGTTGACGATGACGACGCCGGAATCGCCCTTTTCAAGTTTCTCGACGCGTTTGCCGTCTTTTACCAGCGCCACAATCTCGCCAGAGGCCGTCTCGGTCTCGTAGCCTAGAAACTCCGTGGCCCCGAGTTCCTCCTTCAGCTCGAACCAAAGGCCATCGGTCGCCGCCTCGCCTGACCCGGCCCAGGACTTGCGCGCCTCCGCACGCTGCCGTTCCATTGCGGCAGCAAAAGCAGGGGCATCGACTCCAATTCCCTTGGCCTTTAACGCTTCCTCGGTCAGATCGTAGGGAAAGCCGTAGGTGTCGTAGAGTTTGAATGCGATTTCACCCGGCAAAATATCGCCGGTGGATAGGCCCTCCACGGCCTCGTCCAATAGACGCAAACCCCGCTCAAGTGTCTCGCGGAATCGCGTTTCCTCTAACTTCAATGTCTCGGCAATCAGACCCTCGCCGCGCTGGAGCTCCTGATAGGCTCGGCCCATCTCGCCAACAAGCGTTGGTACCAGCCGATACAGCAGGGGCTCTTCGGCGCCCAGCAAATGGGCGTGGCGCATCGCGCGGCGCATGATCCGGCGCAGCACGTAACCACGTCCCTCATTTGAGGGCAGCACACCGTCCGCAATGAGGAAGGACGATGCCCGTAAATGGTCGGCAATGATGCGGTGGCTCGGCGCCTCGGCGCCAACCGCCGGAACGTCCGTGAGATCGACGGAGGCTGCAATCAACGTCTTAAACAGATCAATCTCGTAATTGTCGTGTGTCCCTTGCATGACCGCCGCGATCCGCTCCAGCCCCATGCCTGTATCGATCGAGGGACGCGGGAGATCGACCCGCTTGCCGTTATCGCGCTGCTCATACTGCATGAAGACGAGATTCCATATCTCGACAAAGCGGTCGCCGTCCTGATCAGGACTGCCGGGCCGCCCACCCGGAAGATGCACCCCGTGATCGTAGAAAATCTCCGAACACGGACCGCACGGCCCCGTATCGCCCATGGACCAAAAATTGTCGGCCCCCGCGATCCGCAAAATCTTGTTGTCGCTAAGCCCGGCGACCTTCCGCCAAAGCTTCGCGGACTCATCGTCGTCCTGAAACACGGTGATGAGGAGCTTCTCCTCCGGCAGCGCGAGGTCCTTGGTCAGGAATTCCCAAGCAAGCGCTATGGCCTCTTCCTTAAAGTAATCTCCAAAGGAGAAATTGCCGAGCATCTCGAAGAACGTGTGATGCCGCGCGGTAAAGCCCACATTGTCGAGATCGTTGTGCTTTCCGCCCGCGCGAACGCATTTCTGCGAAGACGCCGCGCGCAACGCAGTCGGCTTCTCCTGGCCGGTGAACACATTCTTAAACGGCACCATGCCCGCATTGGTGAACATCAATGTGGGGTCATGGCGCGGCACCAGTGGTGACGAAGGCTCGACCACATGATCGTTGCGAGCAAAATACTCCAAGAACGCGGCGCGCAAATCATTCACCCGCGAAAGCGGTTCATGCGCTGAACTCGGTTGCAGCGCCGTCTTTTCGGATCCCTTGCTTTGGGCCTTGGCAGCGCTCATCGGTTCGGGAGCCTACCCTTTGATGTTCTCATGTTGGGCTTCAATTCAAAAAAGTCACTCTCGGAAGCCACACCCTAGCCGATTCGGCTTGTCCGGCGTCGCTCCCTGTCCCGCTTCAAAAGGTCCGAAGAATGGTCAGTTCCGGGAGCAGACATACGGTCTGACTGATCCCCTGTCCAGCGATGACAAAAGATCAGGGCGCCCCAACTTTGGGATGCCCTTCATCAATAAAACTCTCCAAAATGCGACCACCACCCCAGTTGCGGGCTACCCGTCGTTAACCAGGACGAATTCCGGGTTAACCGCCGCACTTTGCCATTTAGGCGCCGCGCTTTGCCTTGCGGCCAGCGCCGGCGATCGGCGTCACGGTCTCTTCCTCCAAGGGCGGCGTGTTCAAGGGCTGAATGTCGTCATCCTCGCCCATCTCGCCTTCAAGAACCTGTTCGGCGATGAGACCTGCGCTCTGCCGAACGGCAAGCTCGATCCGCTCGGCCATATCGGGATGCTCTTTCAAATACGTCTTGGCGTTTTCGCGCCCTTGCCCGATGCGCTCGCTGTCGAAGGAGAACCAGGAGCCCGACTTCTCGACAATGCCGGCCTTCACACCAAGGTCGACAAGCTCGCCCACCTTGGAGACGCCCTCGCCGTACATGATGTCGAACTCAACCTGCTTGAAGGGCGGTGCGACCTTATTCTTGACGACCTTGACGCGGGTCTGGTTGCCGACGACCTCGTCCCGCTCCTTAATGGCACCGATACGGCGAATGTCGAGACGCACGGAGGCATAGAACTTCAAAGCGTTGCCGCCGCTCGTGGTCTCCGGCGACCCGAACATGACGCCGATCTTCATGCGGATCTGATTGATGAAGATGACCATGCAGCGCGACTTGGAAATCGAGCCCGTCAACTTCCGCAAGGCTTGGCTCATCAGGCGCGCCTGAGAACCTGGCAACGAATCGCCCATTTCGCCTTCCAGCTCGGCCTTAGGGGTGAGGGCGGCGACCGAATCCACCACCAGCACATCGATGGCGCCGGACCGCACCAGCGTGTCGGCAATCTCAAGGGCTTGCTCGCCCGTATCAGGCTGGGAAATCAGAACGTTCTCAAGGTCGACACCCAGTTTCCGGGCATAGATAGTATCGAGCGCGTGCTCCGCATCGACAAAGGCGCAAACGCCACCCTTCTTCTGGGCCTCGGCGACGACATGAAGCGCCAATGTCGTTTTGCCGGATGATTCCGGTCCATAAATCTCGACCACGCGGCCACGCGGGAGACCTCCAATTCCAAGAGCAATATCGAGCCCAAGCGAGCCGGTGGGGATCGACTCGATCTCCACGACCGTCTCGTTCTGGCCGAGCCGCATGATGGAGCCCTTACCGCAAGCCCGCTCGATCTGTGAGATCGCGGCCTCCAGCGCCTTCTCTTTATCCATTTCTCCTCCAGCCTCGACAAGGCGCAGCGCGGCGTTCGACATTGACGAATCTCCTTATTTCACAGCCCTAGGGCTTCCGTAAATGCTGGTGCTCATCTCCTCCGGTCCTCGTCCACATCCGAAATGACGCGTTGAGCCGTGAGCATTCCAATTGAAGAGAATGTACTGGGTTTGTTCTGTGTTCGCAAGTTGTTCTTTTGGTTGGGGGGTGGCGGGACCTCAATCCGGGCAGCCGAGCCTTCTTTGGTGCGAAGGATCTCGACTGACGCTTTAAGGATGCGAGGCCTGCCACTTGCATGGGTTGCCAGCTCGGTCCCCTTCCTAAAAAGCCCTTCGCGTGGAAGCGGGAGCCTCTATGATCGGCGCGAATCTGAAGGGACCGATCCCACGCATGAACAGCAATCCCAAAACGAGCGCCTTTCAAGACAAGATGTTCCTTGTTCTGCTGGTGCTCGTCTCCCTCGCCTTTTGCTGGATCCTCGAGCCGTTCTACAGCGCAGTCCTTTGGGCGATCATTCTGGCAACAGTGTTCGTGCCGGTGCAGCGCTGGGTTGGAGGCCGCCTGCCCGAGAGGCCGAATCTAACGGCGCTCATTACCCTTCTCATCATCGTCGGGATTGTTCTGATTCCCTTAGCGTTCACTGCGGGCTCAATCGTCAGCGAGGCAACCTCACTCTATGACCGGCTTCAGTCGGGCGAGCTCAATCTCGGTGGATTTCTTCAGCGCTTTCTGAATGCCCTGCCAAGCTGGGCGACGACCCTCCTCTCTCGACTGGGCGTGAGCGACGTTGCCGATATTCAGCGGCAGGTCATCTCGCTTCTCGCCGAGGGCAGCCAGTTCTTCGCAACGCAAGCGGTCCTTGTTGGACAAGGAACGGCAAATCTTCTGCTCAGTGTCTCGATCATGCTGTATCTCTTGTATTTCCTGCTGCGCGACGGTGCCTCGCTTGCGCAAAAGATCATTGAGGCCGTGCCCCTCGCGAGCGACTACAAGACCGCGCTGTTCACCAAATTCGCCGTCGTGGTTCGTGCCATGGTCAAGGGCACGATCCTGGTGGCCGTTGTGCAGGGCCTCCTAGGCGGGCTGATCTTCTGGTTTCTCGGCATTAACGCCGCCGTGCTTTGGGGCGTTGTCATGGCCTTTCTATCGCTTCTGCCGGCCGTTGGCGCATCGATCGTCTGGTTTCCCGTGGCGCTCTATCTGCTCGCCACTGGCTCTGTGGCTAACGGCATCATCTTGATGGCTTTTGGCGCGGGCGTGATCGGTCTCGTCGACAATTTGTTGCGCCCCTACCTCGTCGGTAAGGACACGGCACTGCCCGACTATGTGGTGTTGATCTCGACGCTTGGAGGCATCGCAACGTTTGGCCTAAACGGGGTTGTGATCGGGCCATTGATCGCCGCGATGTTCCTGGCGGTGTGGGACATTGCCGCCCATAGCAACACCGTGCGAGATGGCGCTGATGAGGGCCAGGACGCCCCTAAACCGCCAACGGAATCGCCCTAAATCACCGTTTCACCCTTAAAACACCGTACAAGATACCAACAGCATCCTTGGCTTAATTGCAGACAAAGCCGCGCGAATCGGCCATGCGTCAAAGGGTATGAAGAGCCGGCACCGGCTCGGACGGCCGGGATTGTCCCTTTTATTCAGGAGCCGTCCTACTCTCAGGAGCGTTACGTTATGCTGACAAAAACCGCACTCATTCAGACTATCGCTGACAGCCTCGACATGACCAAGAAGGAAGTGAAGGACGTCCTCGAGACGCTCGCCAACGTCGGCTACAAAGAAATGAAGAAGAACGGCGAGTTCATGCTGCCGGGCTTCGCAAAATTCATCGTCGTCAAAAAGCCGGCCGTCAGAGCCCGTAAAGGGATCAATCCCTTCACCAAGGAACCGACCGTCTTCAAGGCAAAGCCGGCCCGCAAGGTGATCAAGGCCCGTCCCGTGAAGGCTGCCAAGGACGCTGTATAAGCGGCCCCTACGAACCGACACGAGTGTCTACACGGCTAATTAGCCGTCCATGTTCAGAAGGTGCGCCGCTCATTGAGCGGCGTGCTTTTTTGTGTGCACAAGGTGGCCAGGTGCCGATAGCACGAATGGATATGTGCTCAAGCAGGCCAGAGGCCGGTAGCACAAGGGAACATGTGCTCAAGGTGCGCAGAGCGCGGTAGCACCAACCAAAGAGCCGTCAAGTAGGCGGAAGGCCGGTAGGGCAAACTATCTAGCCCTCAAGTAGGCCGAAGGCCGGTAGGGCAAACAAAACGAGCTCTCGCCCCGACCTTAAGACGCCGCTGTCTCGGGACGCGGGGCCTCGGCGTCGGGCTCGCCAAGCGCCGCATCCACGGCATCGCGATAGCCATGGCGGTCAATGAAGGGTTTCAAGCGCTCCGCGATCCGTTTGGTCAGCGCCTTGGGCATCTGATAGGTGGAGACCTTGTGGTCGGACCGGTCGGACAGAGTAGCCCACATGGGTCCTTCGGCCTCCTCGAACTTGTCTATACGGAGCGTCTCGTAGATTCCGCGCATTGAGGCGATGGGGTCTTTAACCAGGTCTTCGTAACGAATCTCGACAAGGTTCTCTTTCGGAATCAGATGCCTGTCGCGCTCGTAGACTTTTGAGAAGCGCTCCAAGATATCGAGCACGTAGTCATCGAGCCAGGGCTCCACATAGGGCGGATTGTGCAGGCCTTGGGTCGAATAGAGGGCGCGCCACAGCTTGACCGAGGAGGGAAACACTTTCAGCGGATTGCGCGCGATGAAGACCCAGCGCGCGTCGGGAAAGAGCTTCGTGAGGACCTTGATCCTTGTGGCATTAGGCGGCGTTTTCATCACGAGCGTCTTGCCATGCTTCAGCATCAGCCGCCGGTAGAACCACATATATTTGTCAGCCCAGCTTTTCACCTTCTTGTCGGGCACGCCGTCAAAATCGAGATATTCAGTATCGGCGGGGCCGAACCGGGGCCAGGCCATTGTTATGAGGGGCGAGCCTTCGCCGAGCATCAGCATGGCGAATTCCTCTTCCTGCGGGCGGTCGAAGCCCACCGGCACGTCATCTTGGGGCCGGTGCTTGGGAAGTAGCACCTTAAAGGCGTGATCGAGCGTGCCTTCGGTCAGCAGGAAATGGTGCGGAAAAAAGCACTCATAGGTCGTGGGGAAGGCAAGGTTGGGATCTTCGGAAAAGAGATCGTGGAGGAACGTGGTTCCGCTCCGCCAGTGGCCAACCACGAAGATTGGCGGCTGATCGAGAGGTAGGCTCTCGGCTTTCTTCTTGAAGAGCGCTTCAGAAATCCATGTGAGCGGCGTATTCCACGGCACCCAGATAAACAGCGCTAGCGAGTCCGGAATACAGTTCAGCGTGAACGAAAACCGGCCACGCCAAAACAGGCGCATGAGCGTCATGAAACGCATGCCGAACCAGACATAGAGAAGCCGTCCGCCGTAGCGCTCGATGGTGAGCCAGGGATTTTTCGGCTTCCGGCGCGATCGGCGTTGTGGCTCGCCGTCTTCTGCGGGCGGCATGACCTCGTAATCTGGCACGCGCGGGTCTCCTGTTCTGATGGATTAGCGGGGTCCTAGACGCGATCGGCGCTCAAGGAAAGCCCTTTAGGACAAATTGCCGAGGAGGCCCCCAAAGGAGCAAAGCTCTTTGGCCCCCGCAAGCCCCGGCTAGTTCTCAAGGGCTGATTTGACAGTGGCAGCAAGGGTCTTGAGATCGAAGGGCTTTTGGAGAAATACGAAGTCTTCGTTCTCGTCCAGATTTCGGCGGAAGGCATCCTCCGCATAGCCGGACATGAAGACGATCTTGATATCCGGGTTGTTCTCGCGCAGCCGCTTTAACAGCGTCGGTCCGTCCATCTCTGGCATCACAACATCGCTGACCACGAGATCGACATCGCCCTCATGGTCCTCGAAGACCTCCAGCGCCTCTGCGCCGGTTGAGGCTTGCAGCACTTCATAACCGCGCGTGCCGAGGGCGCGAGCGGCAAAACTTCGTACCGCGTCTTCGTCCTCGACGAGCAGCAGCGTGCCGCGGCCTGTGAGGTCTTTTGGCTTCTCTGGCTTGCGCTCCAGTTTAGCCGGTTCCTGGTCTATCTCGGCCGCGCCTTGCACGTAGCGCGGCAAGTAGACCCGCATGGATGTCCCCTCGCCCATCGCACTCTCGGCAAAGATATAGCCGCCGGTCTGCTTGATGATGCCATAGACCGTGGACAGACCAAGTCCGGTGCCGCGCCCGATTTCCTTAGTGGAGAAGAAGGGCTCGAAGACCTTTTGCTTGACCTCGTCCGTCATCCCCGTGCCCGTATCCCGCACCTCGACCATCACATATTCGCCGGGCAGCAGGTGACTGAGCCCAAGCGCACGGGACGCGGGCTCGTCCACATTCAAGGTTTTGATAGAGAGCTTCCCGCCATCAGGCATCGCATCGCGCGCGTTGACCGCAAGATTCACCACGACCTGTTCGAATTGGTGCAGGTCCGCTTTGACCGGCCAAAGATCGCTCGCCTGGTCGAGGCTGAGTTCGATGTTTTCACCCAACAGCCGGCCGAGCAAAATGGAGAGTTCCGACAACACATCGCCAAGTTGGAGCACTTGCGGGCGCAAGGTTTGTTGACGTGAGAACGCAAGCAATTGGCGAACGAGCCCCGCAGCGCGGTTCGCATTCTGCTTGATATTCATGATGTCCTGGAATGCGGGATCCGTCGGCCTGTGATTCAACAGCAAGAAGTCGGAGAATCCGATGATCGCCGTCAGCATGTTGTTGAAGTCGTGCGCGATGCCGCCGGCCAGTTGCCCCACGGCCTGCATTTTCTGGCTCTGCGCGAATTGGACTTCGAGCTCACGCTGTTCGGTCGTGTCCAGCGCATAGGCGATCGCGGCCTCGCCATGGGCATGTTCAATGGGACTGAGATAGAGCTTGCCGCTACGCCCATCCGGCCCCTTGAAGGTCACATCGATGGGCTCGATCATTCCCTGGCCCGCAATGGCGGCATCGAGCGCCTTCCGAAGCGCCTGATGATCGGCCTCATCGACGAAGCGCTCCAGCTTCGCCTTGCCACCGCCTGCATCGGCATCGGCACCGAACATGCGCGAGAAGGCCGCATTGGTGGCGCTGACCAGCCCATTGGCATCGACCGTCGCGATGGCAAAGGGCGACGACTCGAAGATCCGCGTGAAGCGGAGCTCTCCAGCACCGGCCTCCTGAGCTTCCCCAGGACCGCGGTTGAGGATCAGGATATGGGCAAGCTGATTGCCGCGCGGCAAGCGATGCAGCACCCGCACCGGCATCGTGGTTCCGTCGGTCTTGAGAAGGTCGATGTCAAATCGCCGGACGCCGCCCTGAGCCTCGCCGCGGCCGGTCCTTGCAAGCAACGCCGCGTTGTCCTCGGACATGATCTGCTTGAGCTTGAGCTGTTTGGCCGCGATCTCAGAGAGGTCGAGCTTCAGCCATTGGGCCAGCGTCGCATTGAGATATTCGATCCGGCCATCTTCATCCGCGGTGAAAAAGCCCGCCGGCACATTGTCGAGATAGTCGATGGCAGCCTGGACCTTGGCAAAGCTCGTCTCCTCGCGCATGCGGTCCTGCGTGATTTCATCGACCTGCCAGACGGTCAGCGCCCCTTTTCGCCCTGACGCCGGTTTTGGGGGCATCGGTTGCACGGAAATCTGGAACCATCGGGGCTCGATCGTACCCTCGTCTTCGACCTCCCCAGGGGGCGGCAGGCGGAACTCTTCCTTGAGGGAGCGGCCTTGCTGGGCGGCACGGGCCAGACGGAAGATCGCTTCGGCTAGATGGGGATTGCCGCCAAAGGCGCGGTCCGGTGCTGGCAGGGGCGCCTCGGCATCAAGACCCAGCAGATCGCGATAGGACCGGTTGGCATAGAGAACCCGCCCTGCCCGATCGGCGATCAGCGCGCCTTGAGGCAGGTTGTCCACAAACGCCTTGGTGAGATCGTTGCGCGCGTGACGCTGACCGAAATAGAGAATGCCCACGGCGCCCGCAAAGAGGCAAAACACGCCCACCACGGCCAGGGCTGCAAGGATGGCCAACACAAACGGCTCAGCAATCTCACGGCTGACCATGGCAAGGCCGACCGCCGCCGCGGCAAGCGCGAGGGCCAGGAGGACCACGAGCCCAACGCTGCCATCGCGGTCTGGCCGGTCGGTAATGGGTTCTGCATAGCGCATTGGCGCATCGATATCCGACATGGCTTGAGAAAGTACCCGATTCGATTTGACTTGACCGGACATTGTCACGGGCGCGCGGTCGTCAGTGCGTCCAAGGGCATGACTTTGGCCTCAACGTTCCATGATCCGGGTTTCAACGTGCACCGATCGGGCTAAGGTGCCGCTAAGTTGGGCTTTTATGTGGAGCCCTGGATATGAACTTTAACCTCAACACGACCATCTTGGGCCTTGCCGCCCTGCTCTTTGTGGTGGCCCTTTTTGCGCTGACCGTCTGGGCCTTTAAGTCCGTCTTTGGCGATTCCGGGACGCAGAGCACGCGAAAAGGGCGAGAGAAACGGCTCGGCGTGGTCGAGACGGCCACAGTGGACGCCAATCGCAAGCTCTGCCTCATTCGGCGCGACGATGTCGAACATCTGCTCATTATTGGCGGTCCCGTCGATGTTGTGGTGGAGACGGGAATCAAAGGCCGCCCGCACCTCAATCCCCCGCATGGTGATGTTGTCATTGCCAAAAACGAGCCGCGGCCTGCCCCAAAATTTGCCCGAACCGAGGCCACACCACGATAATTTGTATTGACTGTTGCAAATTAGCAACGGCCGGTTTTGCTTGAGTTGGGCAGCGAGTTGCGGTAACTTCTAATCACGGTCTCACGGCCGCCCATTTGGGCAAACGAATGAAGCAACGCCGGTAGGTTTATTCGTCAACTGTGAGGACGCCGGCAGTTCCCTGCTAATGGTCCGACATCGACTGGCCACGCCAGTCCTGTCAGTCCCCCAAACACTCTTCACTCCCCGCCCCCAAGCGGGGAGTTTTTTTGTGCGTATTGACGCCGCCGTGGCCGCCTGAAAACTTTCCACTATGAGCGAACGGAAAGACCGCTGTTTCGGAACGGGTATCCGGGCCGCCTTGGTCGCGGCCGCACTCCTCGTTTTGGGATCGCCAGCGGCTGCAGGAACCATGTCGAAAAACGAAATGCCCCGCGACTTTGTCTACCTTCGTGATGTCGCCCCCTCAATCGGACAAGACATGCGCTATGCGGGCAGCAGGAACTTCACTGGCAGGCCGGTCCCAGGATACGACGCGCCAGAATGCGTGCTGGTGCAGAAAGCCGCCGAGGCCCTGAAGGCCGCCCAAGACGATCTCAAGTCCATGGGGCTATCTCTGAAGGTCTACGATTGCTATCGCCCAACGATGGCCGTTGCAGCCTTCGTTGATTGGTCGAAAGAGCCAGACGATCGAGATTCCAAGCACAGATATTATCCGAATCTGCCGAAGACCAAGTTGTTCCCCGACTATATCGCGACGCGCTCGGGACACTCGCGCGGGTCCACGCTCGACGTCACGATTGTGCTCCTTGCGTCGACACCTTCGGAGGTCGACCTCTTCAAACCGGAGGTCTGTACCTCTGGGGACCGCACAGACAACAGCCTGGATATGGGGACGAGTTTCGATTGCTTCGATCCGAAAGCCAACATCGACACGCAAGGGCTCACCGCAAAGCAGCAGGAGAACCGGGACCTCCTCCTTGAGGTCATGCGCCGCCAGGGCTTTAAGAACTATCCCAAGGAATTCTGGCACTACACGTTCGAGCCGGAACCCTATCCGAATACTTATTTCGATGTTCCGATTTTGCCGCGTACCCCTGACGGCACTCCGTCTTCGGGCGATCCTGAGTGAGCACGGCATCCGACACGGGGCTCGTCGAAACATCGGTGCCTGGCCGGCTCGACCGGCTGCGCTGGGGGCGCTTTCATACGCTCATCGTTCTTGCCCTCGGCATCACCTGGGTGCTCGACGGGCTGGAGGTGACCCTTGCGGGCTCTGTGGCGGGTGCGCTGAAAGAAAGCCCGGTCCTTCGCTTGAGCAATGCCGAAGTCGGACTGGCGTCGAGCTTCTACTTGGCAGGCGCCGTGCTCGGCGCGCTCCTGTTTGGCTGGCTCACGGACCGCCTCGGCCGTAAGCGCCTCTTCTTCATCACGCTCGGCGTCTATCTCGTCGCGACCGCGGCGACCGCGTTTTCGTGGAACTTTGCGAGCTTCGCTCTCTTCCGCTTCCTCACCGGTGCCGGCATCGGCGGCGAATACACTGCCATCGCCTCGACCATTCAGGAGTTCATTCCGGCCCGTTACCGGGGACACACCGATCTCGTGATCAATGGCAGTTTTTGGATCGGTGCCGCGGGCGGCGCGGCGGGCTCGATCGTTCTACTCGACCCTTCCGTCCTTCCGCCAGACATTGGCTGGCGCGCCGCATTCTTCATCGGTTCCCTTCTCGGCCTCGGGATCCTCTTCATGCGCCGCTGGATCCCCGAATCGCCTCGCTGGCTGATGACCCATGGCCGGGCGGACGAGGCCCACGAGATTCTCGACCGGATCGAGGATCACCATCGTGCGCGCGGCCACCACGTACCCTCCGACGAGGTGCCACTGATCCGCCTGCAATCGCGCAAACACACGCCTCTTCGGGAAGTCTGGCACACCCTGTTCGCGCTTCATCGCCAGCGCACCATGGTTGGACTTGCCCTGATGATCGCGCAGGCGTTTTTCTATAACGCGATCTTCTTCACCTATGCGCTGGTGTTGACCGATTTCTACGATATAGAGGCAAGCAAAGTCGGCTGGTATCTCTTGCCCTTCGCGGCAGGAAATTTTCTCGGACCGCTTCTCTTAGGACGCCTGTTCGACACGATCGGACGCAGACCCATGATCGCAATGACATACGCCCTGTCCGGGCTCCTCTTGGCGCTGACCGGCGCGTTGTTCGCTGCCGGGGTTCTGTCTGCCACGATGCAGACCGTTGCGTGGACCGTGATCTTCTTTTTCGGCTCGGCGGCCGCGAGTTCCGCCTATCTAACCGTCAGCGAGACATTTCCGCTGGAGATCCGTGCCCTTGCTATCGCGTTCTTCTACGCGGTCGGGACTGGCGTTGGCGGCATCGGCGCGCCGGTGCTCTTTGGCGTGTTGATTGACAGCGGCTCGCGCATGAGCCTTTTCGGCGGCTATCTCTTTGGGGCGGCCCTGATGCTTGCAGCTGGTCTCATCGCGGCACGCTACGGCGTCGACGCCGAGCGAAAATCCCTTGAGGACGTGGCATCGCCACTGTCTGCAGCGTGAATACGCTATTCGTCCCGGTAGACACGCTCGCGCTGCTCATGGCGTTCTTGCGCCTCAACGCTCAACGTCGCAATCGGGCGCGCATCGAGACGCTTCAGGCTGATGGGCTCGCCGGTCTCCTCGCAATAGCCGTAGGTCCCATCGTTGATACGCCCGAGGGCGTCGTCGATCTTCGCGATGAGTTTGCGTTGGCGATCACGGGCCCGCAGTTCAAGGGCGCGCTCGGACTCCGATGTGGCCCGGTCAGCGATATCCGCATGCTGCTCTGAGTCGTTCTGCAAGTGCTCCAGCGTTTCCTTCGTGGAGCGCAAAATCTCATCACGCCAATTGAGAAGCTTGCGGCGGAAATATGCCCGCTGCTGGTCGTTCATGAAGGGCTCGTCATCCGACGGCCGATAATCTTCGGGAAGACTCTTCTTCTTTTTTGCAGTCGCCATGAGAGACATTTCCAGCTGCGTTCCGTTCGTAGTTGCAAAGTGCCTGCTGCCGACATTCGATCGCCACAGCGGGGCTCCCCGTCGGACTGCCCCGTATTTACGGAAGCGTGTTGCCAAGTCAAGACAGCAACCGCTGTTGACATGCGGGAAAATTGATGCCGCGTGCGCAGTCGCGCAATTGTCATAATCTCCAGGCCAGACGTGGCCATAGCGTGCGCCTTTGTTGTGTACTGCGTTAGCGCGCGCTACCACATGCCCCTAAAGACGCGCTCCATCCATAGGGCGTAGGATGGTGGGGGCCGTCATTTGGCCTTGAGGAAAAAGGGACAAAACCGAAGCGTGGCGCTCTCCACCTACACCGATGCCGCCGGCGATGCAGTGCGCAATATTGGCGACTTCGCCTCCGGCCTCGTCTCGCCGACAATCCGGCTGGGCGTGACAGGGCTGGCGCGCTCGGGCAAGACCGTGTTCATCACCGGGCTCGTGCATAATTTGAGCGCGGGAGGCCGCCTACCCTTCTTCGACGCCGCAGCTGGTGGGCGCTTGCTTCGAGCCTATCTCGAGCCGCAGCCCGATGAGATCGTCCCGCGCTTCGAATATGAGAAGCATCTCGCCGACCTCACCTCTTCTCCTCCTTCCTGGCCGGAGAGCACACGGCGCATCAGTCAGCTGCGCCTGACGCTGGAGTATGAGTCGACAAAATTCTGGAAGCGGCAGTTGGGGCGCGAGCGCCTCCATATCGATATCGTCGACTATCCGGGCGAATGGCTGCTGGACCTGCCACTGCTGGATCTCAGCTACGAGGCCTGGTCAAGCGATGCGGTTGCGCTTTCCCGCCAAGCCAAGCGCGATCCGGCGGTCAAAGCGTGGCAACGGGCCTTGAGCGAAACCGATCCGAACGGGCCGGCTGACGAAGCCGGGGCCGCAAGCCTGTCCAATCTATTCAAGGCGTTTCTGAACGGCGCGCGGGCCGACCAATATACGCTGTCGACAATGCCGCCAGGCCGCTTCCTGATGCCGGGCGATCTCGAAGGCTCGCCGGCTCTCACCTTCGCGCCGCTCGATATGAAGGGCGAGACCGGCTTTTTGCGCGACGGCCTATGGTCGCTGATGGAACGGCGCTACGAGGCGTATAAGCGCCATGTGGTGCGGCCATTCTTCCGCGATCATTTCGTACGGCTCGACCGGCAGATCGTGCTCATCGATGTGCTTGCGGCGTTGAACGGAGGCTCGGCGGCGGTGACCGACCTGGAGCGCGCCATGGGCGATATCATGGAATGCTACCGCACCGGATCGAACAGCCTGTGGTCGAACCTGTTCGCGCCGCGGATCGACCGAATTGTTCTTGCCGCAACAAAAGCCGACCATCTGCATCATGAAAGCCACGACCGGCTCGAGGCAATCCTGTCTCTGTTGACTGACAAGGCTATCGATACAGCGCGCTTTCGAGGCGCCGACGTCAAAGTTCTGGCACTGGCAGCTGTCCGCGCCACGCGCGAGGCCGAGGCGAAAAAGAATGGCGAGACCTTGCCGTGCATTGTCGGCTATCCGCTTGCAGGCGAGACGGTTGGCGGCCAAACGTTCGACGGCACCGAGCCCTTTGCGATTTTTCCAGGCGATCTGCCGGAGGATCCGAAACAGGCATTGTCGGGCTGGAAGACTGAGGACAACGACATGCGCTTTGTGCGCTTCCGCCCGCCAAACCCACAGGCTCTTCCTTCCGGCAGCTTCGCGCCGTTCCCAAATATCCGGCTGGACCGCGCCATTCAGGCCCTTGTCGGAGACCGCCTCACATGACGAAGCCCACACGGCGCAAGCCGACCTCGTTTCGCGTGGAGGACGTTGAGATCGTCGTGCCGCCCGAGCCGGCACCGCTTCCCGCCGAGGCCGCAATACCGGCAGAAGTCCAAGGCTTGCCGCGGCTTGAGCGCGGTTTGCGCTGGGGCAGCCTCTTCCTGACCGCGCTTGGCGGGCTGATCGGCTTACTCGCCTCCCTTTGGCTCTACGACTACGTCCTCGCTTTGATCGCCCGGGACGACTGGATCGGCTGGATCGCTGTGGTCTTGCTCGGCCTCGTTGTCTTCGCACTGCTCATGATCATCCTTCGCGAACTCGTCGGCCTTTTGCGTCTTGGCCGTCTCGACAAGCTTCGCCACGAGGCCGACAGCGCCGCACGCCTGAACAACAAGCCGCTTGCGGTGGATGTGACGCGGCGCCTGAAGCGCTTCTACGCCGGGCGAGACGACCTCACCTGGGGCCTGCAACGCCTAGCCGAGCACGAACACGACATCATGGATGCGGAGGAGCTCTTACGCCTTGGCGAACGCTCGCTGGTCGCACCGCTCGATCCCGTGGCTCGCAGCATTGTCGCGGCGTCCGCAAAGCGCGTTTCAGTCGTCACTGCGATCAGCCCAAATGCCCTCGTCGATATGATGTTTGTGGCCGCGCAAAATCTGCGCATGCTCCGCAAGCTCGCAACGCTCTATGGCGCGCGGCCCGGGACATTGTCGCTTCTGAAGCTCGCACGCATGGTCGTCACCCATATTGTTCTGACTGGCGGCATCGCGCTCGGCGACGATGTCATCCAGCAACTCGTTGGGCATGGCCTCACGGCCCGGCTTTCGAGGAAGCTTGGCGAAGGCGTGTTCAACGGCGCACTGACGACGCGCATCGGGATCGCCACAATCGACGTCTGTCGGCCCCTGCCCTATTTGGAGCAGCAGCGACCTCGCTTCCGCGAACTCGTGGCTGAAATCGCAGGACTTGGCTAGTCAAGTCTTGGGCAATCAAGCGTTGGGTAATCAGTGCTGGGATAATCGGCGCTTGGGTGATCGGCCTAGGCCTTATCGAATAGCTTGCACCCATCGACGTTGATCGTCTGCACGCGACCGTCGTTGAAGCGCAAGGTCACCGTGATTTCGTCTGCGCACGCGAGCCCGGCCGCATTTATCTTGAACCCGCTACCTGAATCGCTTGAGGCCTGGGATTGGGGCCGAACGGCTGGTGAACTGAAATCATAGGAGACCCCGGCCACATGCGCCTTCATCGCTGCGGGCGGCTCCAGCCACAGCACGAAGTGATAGAGCGCCTTCGCGCGGTCTGTCCCCTTGATTTTGGTGGCCTTGCCCTTCAGCCATGTGCCGATCTGCCCACCGGAAACCTTGACCAGTCCTGCGCGTGCGGCTCCTGGGGCCACGCCAGCGCGCGCCGCTTGCGATGGCTTGCGAGGTCCGGCTAAAGGCGCGAACGCGATGGGCTCAACCATATCCCATGGCAGGTCTTCGCGAGCCTCGGAATAGGCGGCAAAGGACGGGTTGCGGCGGGTCTTGTTATCCTTCTTCTCCGACCGGTTCCAGATCAGGTCTATAGGAATTTCTGCAAGGCCCGCGAGATTAGGCTCCTTGTTGTTCTTTGCGGCAGCCGTTGGCGTTTCCTCCGCGACAGCTGCCAATTCTTCTGGAGCCGCCAGCGGGGCTTGCGGCGTTGCCGGCGATCCTGGAACGAGAGCCATGGACAAAAGCTGGCTGACAGATGTGGGGTCAGTGAGGGGAAATACACCTTGCGATGGGGGCTTTTGCGATTGAGCCGTCAGGATCGTCGCGGTCAGTGTCTCATCACCGCGTTCCCGCCCTGCCTTAGCACCCCCATCCGGTTCCGCCGCCTGGCTGAAGTCCACTTGAGGTAGCGGCGCAGGTGCGAGCACGTCCCCTCCTCGCAATGCAAGGGCCGCAACGCCAAGGACCGAAAAGCCAGAGACAACTACAGCACTTGCTGCCGCAAGCAAGGCATGGCGCCTGAGCAACTGCCTGCCAAGTGCTCGTGCATCGTGCGTAGCGGCCACCAGCTTCGAGGCCGTCGCTTTGGATGCTATCAACCCAGCCGCGAGCGCATCGGACGACATCAGCGTGGTTGACACCGCCTCCAATAACACCACTGCGGCTGTGATCGCCTTGGCCAGACGTGAACGCATACTTCCCAAAATCCCCCTCTATAAATCATAGCATAAGGCTAACACCGGGTCAGAAAAACGACGCCCTCGCGAATGGTTGCCGATTCTGAGGCCTTTCGATCGCGGCACGGCATCCTGCCCTGCGCAGTCTGTTAAAGTCTTGAAATACAGTTTTTTTTACGTCCCGCGGTGGATTGCGGGGATAAGCATCACGTGAAGGCTGCAACCTAAATACTTCGCGGTAGTCTTGTTCTAGCGAGTTCGTTGGTTGTGAAAGGGGCTGAAGGAGAAATCCAACGGTTCCGGGACATAAGCGGCACGCTCGCAAGGGCAAGGCAAGCCCGAGGTCGTCCAGTGCCATGGGCGGCCGAAGGCGGCAGGAAAGGTTGACGCGAAGTCCCACGGTCTGGCGGTGTCGCCATAGTACCGTGTGGTGAAACCGGCAGGGTATTTCGCACCACTGATCCTACTGCTGATTGGCTTCAGTCCGGCCAGGACTGGTGTCACGTCGTAGCAACGCGACGGTAAATAAGGGCCGTGGTCTGGTCGCCGCGCTGTCTTGTGGGAAACCATCGGGCTTGGCGCGTGACCGAGGGGCCGAAAGGTCCCGCGGCGCCGAACGAACGTCCCGAACGGGCGGGCGGCTCGACATCGCAACAGGGAGGCGGGGCCGCCAAAGCCCCGCCTTTCCTCGTTTTTGCGCTGCCCTTCGCCGCTGGCACAGCCTCGTGTCTCTCAGACGTTTCCTCTCTTTAGGTCAGCTCGCTGGGCCGGTAAGATCCGCCGTCATGAGACCACGCAGCACCACAAGACCACAGATCCACCTCACAACGAGGGCTGCCGCCGCAATGCTGCTTGCAGGGGCGCTCACCGCTTGCGGCACCACCAGCTATTTCGGAGGGTCCGACGACGGCGCCTCGACCGGGGCGGCCTCCTTCATGAGGCGCTCCAGCGATCCGCTCGCGCGACCGACACAGGTGGCCTGGACATCCGCGCGCGCAACGCGCTGCGGTTTCGTCTTCGATCCGGCGCAATTACGGTCACGCTATCTGGCGACCGAACAGTCCTCCGGCCAAAATCCGCGGCAAATGCAGAAGATCCAGGAGGCGTACGACTACACGCTTCAGTCTGTGTCCGAAGAGGCCCGCAAGGATGCGAACTATTGCACGCGCGAGCGGGTCGCCGAGGTCAAAGCGGATTTGAACCGCTATCTTGCTGGCGACTTTCGGACGTCGGCACAATAGGTGTGCCGTCCGTTCGTCGAAGACCGACTAGCTCGAAAGCCGCCTCGTTCGAAGGCCGTCTCGGTCGATGGGCAACTGAGTTGGACGTGCGAGCTAGTTGGCATTGCTCGGCTGAGGAGTTACAGGCAGTTCGAATTGCGGTGCAGAGCCCAGGCCTGGTGCCGACACCGGCCAGCCATAGCCAAGAGCCGCGAGACCGAGAGCGACGATCAGGCCGGCCGATGCGACGACAAATTTGAACGTGCGCCACGGCACCCAGAAGCCGTCTTCCTCATCGACTAGCTTTGCAGCGGAAACGTCGGCCTCCTCGCCTGCCAAGATTGCCTCGAAAGCCGCCTCGAGGCGGGCGTGCGCATGTTTGAGCGCGTCGGCACGAGCACCGAGCACATCGTCTTGCTCAAGAACCTTGTCCACCGCACGGATCTGCTTCCGTGCCAATTGCCCATCCACATACGCCACTAAGAGTTCGTCGCTGAGTTCGGTCATTGAGAGGCTTGGAGCCCTTCCGGATACAAGGTTTCGACAATCGCGGCGGCCTGGGCAGGGGGACGCGCACTGAGCCGGTCCGTAAGCGCAGCACTCATTCGGACAAGGCGCGCGGCGATCGTTTCAGGGGTGACATCGAGAATGCGCGCAGCGTCTTCATGCTCGAAGCCGTCGCCATATACGAGCAGCAATGTCAGACGTTGCTGCGGCGGCAGCCCGCCAAGAAATGCAATGACGGGCGCATCGAGATAATTGTCCTCGTCAATGTGGAACAACGCGCCAAAGCGTTTATCGTCCACCCTTGCTTGCGCGATCGGTTCGGACTGGCTGCTGAGCTCATGCCGCCACTGGCGATAGAGTTCGCTGTACGCCCACACATCGAGCGCGGTGCCGCGCTGATACAAATACTGTTGGGCCAGCATGTATTGGAGCGCGCGCGCCAACAAACTGCGCCCTGCGGCCCGATCGGCCGCAAGCACATCCGCAAAGCGCTTCAGCCGAGGCAACATGGCAACGAGGCCCGGCCTCACGGAGTCATAATGATCAGTTGCCTGCACGCCTCGCTCCCCACCGCTAGGGTCGATGCTGGCCGTCCGCCGGAGTCCCCTCCGCGAATCAAGAAGATAGCACATCAATTGGGCGGCTTGGACCGGTATGGGCACCCACACGGCCCAAAAAGCGCTTGCGTCAAAGGCCGCACTGCCCAATCTTTAGGCCAGAAGGGGAAATTACCCATGACAGTCGTACCCCGCGGATCTGAAACCACGGACGCCAAACCTGCCTTGTCAAACCAGAAGCGCACCAAGGCGGCGACTGGTGAGGCGATGTCAGCGACGAAGACCGCGGCGGCGAGCGCCGTAGCGGTGGGCAAAGGCATGCTACGCGGGCGTCTCGTCGAACGCATGGCTGAGATCGCGGGCAAGGCGTCCAGCAACGCACCCGCTAAGACAGTCGGAGCGTTGCAACCATCATATGAAGCCTCCGGTCAGCAGACGGCGCCCCCACAAACCCCAATCGGCGCCACCGCCTCGCCCTCAGAGTCTCAGCCTGAGCGCGGCAATAGTCCGCCACAAGTCGAACGTGCCGGCGCGACGCTGAAAGAACACCTGCAGCCCAAGCGGTTGAAGAAGGACTATCGTGCGCTTCTAAAGCGGCTGCACGAACGCGTGCTCGATGTGCAGAGAGAGCAGTTGTTCTTTGCCCCGACGAAAGACCCTGCCCCCCTTTCGGGACTGACAATCAACAGCGCCAATCGTGCATTTGGGAACGATTACAGGCCGATCTGTTGTCAGCTCTTCGACTGGACTCTCGCACAGATCGACGAGGACCTGTCGAATTTTACATTCATCGATTACGGTGCAGGTAAGGGGCGCGCCCTGCTTCTTGCCGCCGAACACCCCTTTTCCGCCGCCGCCGGTGTGGAGTTCGCTGAAGAGCTGCACGACAACGCGCAGATGAATATCGCGCAGTATCCCCGTTCGCGGATGCGCTGCCGCAATGTGGAGTGCGTGCTGGCGGATGCCGTCCAAGTCGGACCGCCGGATGGCGCGTCCATCCACTTCTTCTTCAACCCGTTCTCGCGGGAGGTCTTCGCCGAAGTCCTAAACAATATCGTGATGTCGTACCGTTCGAAGCCGCGGCGGCTTTACCTCATCCTTGTCGACCCGATTGCGACCGATCTCGTCGATGCCAGCGGCGTCTTCGCCCGCACCGAATTCTCCATGTTCGAAGATCTGAAATGGAAGGCGCTCAGCCCCTACGACGTGGCGATCTACCGCTCTTTGGCGTAGCGCAACCGCCCCCCGCGTAGCGTTGAGGTTTTGATCCCCCAGTGATGGTCTATTTGACCCCGAGCTTCTTCTGCAGGTTCGACGAAGACGTCGTGTACTGGAAGATCAGCTTCTTATCCGGATAGACGATCCTGTGGGCGGCCTGCGACATGAGCGCGGCCTCGTGGAAGCCTGAAAGGATGAGCTTGAGCTTGCCCGGATAAGTGTTGATATCGCCGATCGCGAAGATGCCCCTCTCGCTCGTCTCGAATTTTTCCGTATCCACAGGGATCAGGTTTTCGTCGAGGTTGAGGCCCCAATTGGCGACCGGCCCCAGTTTCATGGTGAGACCGAAGAACGGCAGCATGACTTCTGTCGGCTCCTCGAACGTGGTGCCGTCCGGTGCCTTGACCGTCACGCCGGTGAGCTGCCCGTCCTCGCCATGCAGCGTCGTGACCTGGCCGAGCTTGAAGGAAATGTTGCCGCTATCGACAAGCTCCAACATCTTCTGCACTGACGCGGGCGCTGCCCGGAACTCCGAGCGCCGGTGCAGCAAGGTCAGCGACTTTGCAACGGGCTGAAGATTGAGGGTCCAATCAAGCGCGGAATCACCACCGCCGACAATGAGGACATCCTTCCCCCTAAACGCATCCATCTTGCGGACCGAATAATAAACGGACGTGTCTTCGTACTGCTCGATGCCCGGAAGGGGCGGCCGCTTGGGCGTGAACGAGCCGCCACCGGCCGCAATCACGACAAGCTTGCACTCGAACGGCGTGCCCGCATCGGTCACAAGACGGAAGCCGCCATCAATTTTCTCGATCGTTTCGATACGCTCGTTGAAGTGGAACTCCGCGCCAAACGGGGCGATCTGTTCCATGAGGTGGTCGGTCAGTTCTTGCCCGGTCACCACGGGGAGTGCTGGAATATCGTAGATCGGCTTTTCGGGATAAAGCTCCGCACACTGACCGCCTGGACGGTCAAGAATATCAATGACATGGGCCTTCACATCGAGCAGGCCGAGTTCGAACACGGCGAACAGGCCAACCGGGCCAGCTCCAATAATGACCGCGTCTGTCTTGATCAAATCCTCTGACATAGCGCCTCAGAACTGCTTTTCTGGAATTCGCACGGTGAGCCCGTCCAGCTCTTGAGTCACCTTGATCTGGCAGGAGAGCCGGCTCGACGGGCGAATATCGAATGCGAAGTCGAGCATGTCTTCTTCCATCTGCTCCGGTTGACCGGTGGGTTCGCGCCAAGCCTCTTCGACATAGACATGGCAAGTTGCGCAGGCACAAGCGCCGCCGCATTCCGCGGCGATGCCGCGCACGGAATTCTTCACAGCGGCTTCCATCACGGTCATGCCGGGTTCGGCATCGACCGTGTGCTCAGTTCCATCAGGTTGTATGAAGGTGATCCTGGCCATGACGTTGGCGGGCTCAAAAAGCAGTGTTCGATTTCGGGAGCCGGACTGCAGGTGTGCTCTCAAGCGCGCCCGGCGGAATGCACGAGTCGGGAAATCCCGTCCACGGCCCGTGCTCTATAGGGCAATTGAACTGCGGACGCTAGAGCCTTGCGACATCTACGTTGTCAGCCCCGTCTGCTCAACGAGCCTTCAAGATGGCACTGATATAGGCCTCGGCTTCACGCAGTGAGGCCTCGAGATCGTCGATCCGCGCTGTGCGGAGCTGGGCCAGGACATCGCTCTGCAGCGCCTCGGCCCGTTCTGCGGCCTGGGCAGCGCGCCAAGCCCCAATCGCACGCGCAGAGCCCTTGAGGGAATGTGCCGCGTCTTTCCAGTCTCTGTCCGACATCGCAGCCCGGAGCTGGTCCAAGTAAAGCACGGACTGGGTGCAAAACAGCTCCAACACCTCACGCTCTAAGGCCTTTTCGCCAAGCGTGAAGCGGGCCAAATGCTCAAGATCCACAGGCTTAGACGCGCCGCTCGGGCGGTCGCCCTGCTCCGTGGGAACGGTCCTCAGCGCGTATTTCCCCGACATAGAGTTCCTCCGTTGGAATTTCCCATGTAAACTCTGACCTTGGGTTCGACTGGGGCACATTCAGGCCTCAGACGTGGCTCTTCGGCAACAATGTGCTTGCAGCGCAACTGGCATTTGATCTGCCCGAATTGCGATGCAGGACAAATCTAACGCGATTCGCGGGTGGCGCGTCTCTATTTTTCGTTGCAACATAGGTAGTTAGGTGCCGTTAACCCAAGCAATCGATTCAGCTTTGTTTATTCGTAAGAAGTCGTTAACGATGTTGGAATGAGGGGGAAAAAGCGTTGAGGGCCTTCCGGTTAGGTTTATCCGGACGAGAGGCGGCCCTTCCCAAACGCGATACGCTGCTAGGAGCGGACTTTGGCTCAAACAGCGTAAATTTCTCCTACTCTGAGTGTTAAGTGGTGCGAGGAACGCGTAATGGCTCAGGAACGAGCAAAATCGGCCCCGGAAGAAAAAGCAATGTCCGACGATAAGGACAAGGTCAAAGGCCCCCTTGAGGCTATGATGCGGGGTAAGTCGGACGATACGTCAGATGAGCAGCCGGCCGATAACCCGACACTACCCCGGCGCTCTACTCTGGCGGACCGGCTGAAAGCCGAGCAACGCAAGCGCGAGGAGCCGCTCAGCGAGGAGCCTTCGCGCGAGCGCTCCGAGGCCCCAAGCAAAGCTCAGCATACGTCTCCTACGCTCAAAATCCCCCAACAAGAGGCAAAAGCCACCGAGGCGCCGGAAAATGCGAGCGCGGCGCCGTCGCCCAAGCATTTGACACGGACGCGCCGGCCTGCCGGCCCGCCCCCGCAGCGTAAGCTTTCGGCCCCCGCCAACGACGATATTCCCTCGATCGGCGGATTAATTTTTGCTCTGCAACAGCGGCCTGCGCGGACACCGTTCCTGATCGCGCTCGGCGCCTCTGTCGTTTGGTTCCTCGTTGGCGGCTTCTTTGCCTTTGGCGTGATCGCCGACGTCAGCAGCACGTCGAGTGCCGCCCTGTCCGCAACAGCCGCGATTCTGGTTCCGATTGTCATCTTCTGGTTTCTTGCGCTCCTTGTTTGGCGCGCCCAGGAACTTCGCCTGATGGCCTCCGCCATGACGGAGGTCGCGGTCCGCCTGGCCGAGCCCGACAAGTTGGCGGAACAGTCCGTGGCCTCTGTGGGCCAGACCATCCGTCGCCAAGTCGCCGCCATGAACGACGCGATTTCCCGTGCCATTGGTCGAGCCTCGGAGCTTGAAGCCATGGTGCATAACGAGGTTGCTGCCCTTGAGCGCTCTTACGGCGAGAACGAGCTCCGTGTCCGGAACCTGATCAACGAACTGGCGACTGAGCGTGATGCGCTCACCAATAACAGCCAGCGTGTGAGCGAGGCGTTGAAGGGCGTCGGGGCGCAGATCTCCCGCGATATCTCCAATGCCAGCGGCTCGATCGACCAGAAACTCTCCGAACGCGGCACGATGCTCACCGAGCTATTGGTCAGCCGTTCCAACGAGGCCGCCGAACAAGTTCAACTGGCGCAAACCAAAATTTCCGAGCAAGTCCCTAGCCTCTTCGAGCGTTTGACGAAGGAACAGGGCCGCCTGACCAAGGTCATCGATAACGCGACCAAGAACCTCACAGAGCTGGAAACCACGGTGTCGGAAAAGACGACCCTTCTGGACAACACCATGAAGGATCGCACCGAGGCGCTTCAGAGCTCGCTGGCCGAACGCATCAAGGGTCTTGAGTCCACGGTGGCACAGGGCGCGATCGTGCTCGACAAGACATTGACAGAGCGCACCGACACGTTCACAGGCGTCGTGGCCGAGGGTGCAGTGAAGCTGGACAGTATCCTTGGGGAGCGTACCCAGGCGTTCACAAATGTGGTTGAGGAAGGCGCAACGACGTTACAGAGCACGTTCGACGAGAAGACAACAGACCTCACCAATCTGGTCGCCCAGGGCGTCGTCTCCTTAGAATCCACGTTTTCGGAGAAGACGGAAGCGTTCACCAATGTGGCCGCTGAAAGTGCCTTGACTATCGATAAGATGTTCTCGGAGAAGACGGACGCGTTCACCAATGTGGCCGCTGAAAGTGCCGTGACGATCGACAAGATGTTCTCGGAGAAGACGGACGCGTTCACCAATGTGGCCGCTGAAAGTGCCGTGACGATCGACAAGATGTTCTCGGAGAAGACGGACGCGTTCACCAATGTGGCCGCTGAAAGTGCCGTGACGATCGACAAGATGTTCTCGGAGAAGACGGACGCGTTCACCAATGTGGCCGCTGAAAGTGCCTTGATCATCGATAAGACGTTCTCGGAGAAGACGGACGCGTTCACCAATGTGGCCGCTGAAAGTGCCGTGATCCTGGACAAGACGCTGACAGATAAGACGGACACGCTCAACAATGTAATTTCCGAGAGCGCCGTTTCGCTGGACAAGGCGCTGCACGACCGGACTGAAGCGTTCACAATTGTTGTCGCAGAGAGCGCCGTAACGTTGGAGAAAACGCTTCTGGATAAGACAGACGCCCTGACCAACGTGGTCGCGGAAAGCGCGGTCATTCTAGACAAGACGCTGGCGGACCGGACCGAGGCCCTGACAGAGACGGTCAGCCAGGGCACCGCCAAGCTGGGCGACACGATCGCCGAACGAACCGAGACCTTGACGAGCGTCGTGGCTCAAGGAGCGGTCGCATTCGACACCACGCTTCAGGAGCGCACCAGCGCACTCGCAACTGCGGTCGACAGCCGCACGGCAGTTGTAGACAAGGCTCTTGCTGATCGCACGGCGCAATTCACCTCCGCGGTCAATCAGGGCGCAATCGCCCTCGACAAGACGCTCGCGGAGCGTACCGACACCTTCACCAAGATGGTGGCGGGCCAGGCCGATGCCTTCACGCAGACCTTGCTCGATAGAGCAAAGGGTCTGGAAGCTTCAATCACGGAGCAAACCCAGTCGTTCGACAAGGTCATGAGCGAACGCGCCCACTACGTGATCAACGCACTCGCTGAGCGCCTGAAGGTCATTGAAACCACGTTCGGGCATAACACTGCCGAGACCGACAAGATGCTGGGCGAGCACACCCGCATGGTCGGACAGACGTTCAGCAATCAGACGATGCAGCTCAACGAGGTCCTCGCCAACAACACTGCCGAGACCGACAAGATGCTGGGCGAGCACACCCGCATGGTCGGACAGACGTTCAGCAATCAGACGATGCAGCTCAACGAGGTCCTCGCCAACAACTCGCAGATGATGCAACAGACGGCCGAGCAGGTCGGTGCGCAGTCCACCGAGGCTGTGAACATCCTGACCAGCCAGACCGGCACATTGCGCGAAGTGTCACGCGGGCTTCTGGATCAGATCCACGGTCTGACTCAGCGTTTCGAAAACCAAGGCCAGGCCATTCTGACTGCCGCCAAGGCGCTCGACTCCTCTAATGCGAAGATCGACTCGATCCTGGAGGGCCGCCACCAGGCCATCATCTCCCTGCTCCACACGGTGAACACCAAGGCGCAGGAGCTGGATGGCATGATGCGGAACTACTCAGGTCTCATGGAAGGTGCCTTGAACCAAGCTGAGGAACGCGCCAAGCAGGTGACAACCGCCCTCGGACGCGACACGACCGGCCAGGCGCAGCAAGCACTTGGGCAAATCGAGAAGCTACGCGAGGAGGCTCAGGCGCACACGGCACTCGCCGTCAACGACCTGAAAGGCGGCTTCGAGACTGTCATCACGCAGATTGGCCGCCAGCTCGAGCAGATGCGCGGACAGTTCGACAACACCTCGAGCGGCATGCGTGAGGCGGCCCAGAAGACCGCGACCGACCTCGACACGCTGCGCCAGGATATGCAGACGCGCTTGGATTCGATGCCCCAGCAGGCAGCTAATGCAACGACCGCGATCCGCAAAGCCCTCAACGATCAGCTTCGCGAGATCGAGGCCATGACGCCAAACCTGACACAGGCGGCAACGCGAGCTGCCTCGCAAGCGGCGTCACAAGCCGCAACGACGGCGGCAACACAAGCAGCCGCTCAAGCCGCACAGCAAGCAGCAAAGCAAGCGGCCGCTCAAGCCGCAAAGCAAGCGGCGGCTCAAGCCGCAGAGCAAGCAGCCGCTCAAGCAGCAAAGCAGGCGGCGGCTCAAGCCGCAGAGCAAGCAGCCGCTCAAGCAGCAAAGCAAGCGGCGGCTCAAGCCGCAGAGCAAGCAGCCGCTCAAGCAGCAAAGCAAGCGGCGGCTCAAGCCGCAGAGCAAGCAGCCGCTCAAGCAGCGAAGCAAGCGGCGGCGCAAGCAGCAGCCACGCAGGCGGCGTCTTTGGCACCGGCGACAACCCCTGCCCCCATGACGGCAGCATCGATGGGTTCAGCGGCCCTTGGGCCGGCTCCTCTTGGAACGCCCCCTCTCGGCTCCTCGCCTTTGGGTACGGACCCGGTCGGGGCTTCCCCTTTGAGCGCCAGTGGCGAACCCTATCAGCAGCCCGCATCGCAACCTGTCCCGCAGACCTTACCGCCACGCGTGGAAGAGACGCGTCCCGCTGACGATTATGGCCTGCCGCCAATGCCACGCTTTGACGCGCGGGGCCGGCAGGTCGCGGCCACTCAAGAGTCCACAGCCCTCGACCAGGCTGGTGGCGGCATGTCGCCCGAATTGGAGGCTGGGCCGGGACCGTCTGGTTGGGCATCCGCTGAAACGGCGCAAACCAGTAGCGGGGGCGGTTATGCCTCAACGGGTGCGGGTCAGCTTCGGATCGACGAGCTTGGACGCTCTATCGATATCCGCACTGCCACGGAAGTCTGGTACCGCATGCGGGCCGGTGAGCGCGGTGTGCTCGGTCGCCACATCTACACCTATGAAGGTCAGGCTACGTTCGACGAAATCTCGAACCGCTACGACCGCGATGGCGAATTCCGCAACACGGTGGACCGCTATGTGGCCGATTTCGAGCGGCTGCTCGCTGAAGCAGAGCAGTCCGATCCGGCCGGAAATATGCTGCAGAACTATCTGACGTCAGAAACCGGCCGCGTTTATCTCTTGCTCGCCCATGCGAGCGGCCGCCTGCAGTAAGACAAACCAACAGGCTTCGCAGACGACAAGCCCCCTCCTCCACATCGGAGCGAGGGGGTTTTCTTTAGCGGGGGCGTTCTTTTGCGATGGGTCGGCGCTGCACGCGAAGTCACACCGCCAACTTGTCTGCCAGCTTACCTGCGCGCTCCGGCGCCCTGTCGTCCAAGTAGGAAGCTCGTTGGATTGGCTTCGAACTTCTCAAGCACCCTGTTCATTGTCGCAGCCGTGCGGCGCGCCTGCCGCATCGCCGCACTGAAGTCCTGCATGCTTTGTTTCGCCTGAGCCGACAAATCATCAACGCTCTTTTCGAGCTTCGCACTCAATTCCTTGAAGTCCGCAGCCCCTGTTCGCAGATCGCTGATCGCCTGATCGATCTCTTCGTTCTTGCCGTCCAACATGGTCGTGAACGCTTCGACATTCTGGATCGTGCTGCTCACAGCCTTCTCATTGGCCGCTACGAGTTTGTCCAGTCGCTTGATGAACGCATTGGCCGTATTCAGCGCCGCCGGGGCCGCCTCAAAGATGCCTCCGCCAGCAACAGATTGTGCCTCGATCATCGGAATAGGATTCTCGTCCGTTGCGACCAACCGTGGCGAGTCCGGCTTGCCAGGCGAAATCTCAACACCGCTGCCGCCGGCAAGGCCAAGCGATTTGATCGTGGCCTGCGAGTCTTCGCGGATCGGGGTGTCGTCGCGCACGCTGATCACGACCCGCACTCTGCGCGCATCCACAGGGTCGAGCGCAAAGGACTGCACCTCACCGACTTTTATGCCGTTGAAGCCAACGCGCGAGCCCGTCGTCAGTCCGGCCACGGTGCTATCAAACACAATCTGATAACGCTTGCCGCCACCGGCGATATTCGTGATCCAAAACACGAAGATGAAGACAAACGCGAGTGCGCCCAGAATGAAACCGCCGATCATCAAATAGTTGGCTCTTGTTTCCATTGGACCCTCTCTAAGACCCTTCGAAAGGAAGCATGCGCCCCTTCAGCCGATCACCAGGCGTTCTTCGCTGGGGCTCGCGGCGCGGGCGCGTTCTCCGCAAAAATACTCTTCAATCCACGGATGATCGGGCTTGTTCTGAAGCTCGGCAGGCGATCCTGTCCGTACGATTTTCTTGTCGGCCAGCACAGCTACCCTGTCACATACCGTGAAGATCGTATCAAGGTCATGTGTCACCATATAGACCGTAAGCCCAAGTGTTTGCTGTAGCTTGTGAATAAGGTGGTCGAACTCCGTCGCGCCGATCGGGTCGAGGCCCGCGGTTGGCTCGTCCAGAAAGACGATCTCGGGATCGAGCGCCAACGCGCGGGCAAGCCCAGCGCGCTTCCGCATGCCGCCTGAAAGTTCGGACGGATGCTTGTGCGCAGCATTGGGCGGCAAGCCCACCATCGTGAGTTTGAGGAAAGCCAGATCGTCCATCATCGACTGCGGGAGTTCCAGATGCTCGCGCATTGGAACCTGGATGTTCTGCAGCACGGTGAGCGAGGAGAACAGGGCGCCGTCTTGGAAAAGAATGCCCCACCGCTTCTCGATCTCAAGCCGCGCCGCCGGCGTAAGCGCTGCCGCGTCTTGCCCAAACAACGTGACAACGCCACTGTCTGGCGTGACGAGCCCCGTGATCACGCGCATCAAGACCGATTTGCCTTGGCCCGAGCCACCAACAATCGCGAGAATTTCGCCACGATGAACATCGAGGCTAAGGGACTCCCATATCTGATGGCTCCCGAAGCTCTTGGCGAGTTCGCGCACGCGGATCACCACTTCTCGTTCGTTCTCGAAGATCACACGCCAACCCCCGCCAAGAACATGGCAAAGATGCCATCGATGCAGATGACAAGGAAAATCGCCTTGACCACGGCAGAGGTCACGTGCGTGCCAAGGGACTCTGCACTGCCTTCAACACGCAGGCCCTCAAGGCAGCCCACAAGGGCAATGATGATAGCGGCGAAGGGCGTCTTGACCATGCCTGCCATAAAGTGATTGAGGCTGATGATCTCGTGCAGCTTATCGACATAGTTGAGCGGATCGATCCCGAGCATGAGATATGCCATGAGGCCACCGCCGGCCAATGCAGCGATGTCCCCCATGAAGGTGAGAAGCGGAAGCGCGACAACAAGGGCCGCGACGCGCGGCATCACCAGCGTATCCATGGGATCGATGCCGAGTGTCCGCATGGCGTCAATCTCTTCGCGCATTTTCATCGAGCCGATCTCCGCGGTGAAGGCCGAACCTGACCGGCCTGCCACCATGATCGCCGTCAGCAAGACGCCCACCTCGCGCAGCGCCAGAATGGCGACCATGTTCACCGCGAATGGTTCCGCCCCGAAATAGGTGAGTTGCACCACGCCCTGCTGCATGACCACCGCACCGATAAGGAAACAGATCAACGCGATGATTGGGAGCGCACGCAAGCCCGCGTGGTCGAGATGGTGGAAGAACGAAATGGTACGAAAGCGCCAGGGCTCCCGGATCTGGCGCACGGTCGCGGCTGCAACTTCTCCCAGAAAAGACGTGAGCTCCACAGCATCGCGCCAAACACTGGAAACGGCGTTTTTGGTGCTGTCGACCAGTTGCTGGATCGGGTCGACTTTCTCGACTTCCGGTCTCTTGGCCTGCCCCTTTCGATGCACCTCTTCGATCAGAATACGGAAGCTCTCGGTCGCACCTGCGTAACGGGTCCGCAATCCGCCGCGCTGCCAGGCCGAGGCCGTGCGCTGCAAAAGCCAAGCACCAGCGGTGTCGATCTCCGCAATACCGGAGATATCCATCTCGCCGGTAAAGTCAGGCGTCGGCGGTATGGGAACCTTTAACCGACTGAGCTCCTCGTCGAGAACCGTCGCTTCGGCGACAGTCCACGCACCGGTCGCAACCAGCCGAAAGGTGGTCCCACGCAGCTCCACACGAAAGCCGGGAGCCTTCGTTTCGGTCTGCAAGACGAACTGGTTATCGCGTTTAAGCATGCAAGAGCTTGGCTTGGCTCATATTCTAAGCTTCTTTGTGGCGCGAAGCGCCGAACGAGATGACACCGTTGTGGCGGAATTCACCGGAGAAATAAAGCGACGATGGGGCCCGCACCTGCGAACGGCGGAAGTAACAGCGAGGCACTGACCCTCGCGGTTGCCGCTGAGAATTGGCCCATTCGCGGCCATTTTGCCATTGCGCGCGGTTCCAAGACCGAGGCGGCGGTTGTGGTGACCGAACTTCGCTGCGGGCCACATACGGGACGAGGCGAATGCGTCCCCTATGCTCGATACGGCGAAAGCATCGAGGGCGTCATTGCCGCCATCGATCACGTCAGGAGCTGTCTTGAAGACGGTTTGGATCCCGTCCGGCTCGCAGCGCATCTACCCGCCGGCGCCGCACGCAATGCCCTCGACTGCGCCCTTTGGGACCTCGAAGCCAAGCGCACCAAACGGCGGGCCTTTGAGCTGGCTGGACTACCAGAGCTGAAGGCCGTGCCAACAGCTTTCACGATTTCGCTTGGGGCGCCTGAGACGATGGCCGCGCAAGCGAAAGAAGCGGTGGACCATCCTCTTCTGAAACTTAAACTCGGTGGGCAAGGTGACAGCGAACGCCTGAACGCCGTGCGCAGAGCAGTCCCTGATGCGCGCCTGATTGTGGATGCCAACGAAGCTTGGTGCCCAGACCAAACCGTGCGTCTTCTAGCCATGGCCGCGCAAAACGGTGTCGAGTTGGTGGAGCAACCGCTGCCCGCTGGCGAGGACGACATGCTTGCGGACATTGCACATCCGGTTCCGATCTGTGCCGACGAATCTGCCCATGACACCGCCTCGCTCGACTGGATTGCGAAACTCTATGACGCGGTCAACATCAAGCTGGACAAGACGGGCGGTCTGACCGAAGCACTTGCCATGTCGGAGCAGGCCCGATTGCGCGGCCTCAAGATCATGGCAGGCTGTATGGTTGCGACGTCCCTTGCTATGGCCCCTGCCTTGCTTCTGGCGCAAACTGCGGACTGGGTGGACCTCGATGGACCGCTGCTGCTTGCCGCCGATCGAGATCATGCTCTGACCTATGAGGGCGGCATGGTCTTTCCCCCCTCGCCCGCGCTTTGGGGGTAAGGCCTTGCAGGCGCGACGGCGGCGACGAGCCCGCCGTTCCAATGCTGGCGCAACAGGATTGCGGCGATTGTCCCAATCGCCGCCACGCCAGCCATGACGGCATAGGCCTCACCGCCCAGGCTCTCATAGAGTGGGCCGCAGACAAGGGTCGCTGTTCCCATGACAAGACCTGCCACCACTGCTGAATAGAGACCTTGAGCGGTCGCAGACCTATCCTCGGGCACGGCATGCGTCAGAAAATGGATGGCGGCGAGATGCGCAGCACCAAAACTCATGGCGTGTAAGCTTTGCAGCACGGCCGTCGCCCAGAGCGGGGGGTCGAACGCCATGAAGCTCCAGCGTAGCGTCGTGGCAAAGCCTGCAAAGACGAACAGCCGCGCGGATCCAATCCGCGCAATGACGCGCCCGGACACGG
Organism: uncultured Alphaproteobacteria bacterium; assembly: GCA_942491645.1. GTDB lineage: Bacteria > Pseudomonadota > Alphaproteobacteria > Rhizobiales > Methyloligellaceae > Methyloceanibacter. Next base: position 177,941 of record CALOBK010000011.1, read on the forward strand.
CAAACAACGCGATTTCGACAATCACACCGATGGACCACAACGCGCCGATCGTGCCGCCTGAGAAGCCCTGTGCCCGCCAATGCAGAGAGCCGAAGGCATAGAGCAGCGCATGGCTGCCGTGAATGAGACTCGCCGCCAGCAGAAAAATCAGAAAGAGCGGCGAGCGCACGAGCGCAAGCCCATCCCGAACTCTCAGCCGCTGAACGGGCGCCTTTGCCGGCGCGTGCCCGCGCCCTTGTGTTGTCCCAAGGTCTCGGGGGATGAGATAGGCGCCCAGCACCATCAGTGAGGCCGCCAGCATGAGGAACGGCAAGACCAGGCCCGCGCCCCAATACTGGATGACGACGCCAACGCCGAGGCTCGCCCCAATGAAGCTCAGCGAGCCCCACAGCCGCACGCGCCCATAGTCGAGCCTTGTCCGGCGGATGGCACTGATCGCGACGGTCTCTGTCAACGGCATCAGCGTGGTCGAAGCGATAGCGACCAAAACCATCGCAAAGAGCATCGGCCAGAACCCGTCGGACAGCATGAGCGCGCCGAAGGAGGCGAGCGAGCCCCAAGCCGATAGGATGAGAATTAGTCGACGGTCGCCCAGACGATCCGCCGTGAAACTGACGGTTGGCGCGATCAGAATGCGCCCGAAGAGCGGCGTTGCGAGGAGGATCGCGATCTGATCGGCACTCAGTGCGCGCCACTCAAGCCAAACAGGAAGATATGGCAGGTAACAGCCGATGATGAGGAAGAGCGCCGCATAGACGAGACCAAGCCGCCAAGCCAGAGACTGACCTTTAGCGTGGCTCTCCTCTTGGTTTGCCCTGGGGCTCTTATCTTGGCTCGGCTTTTGGCTCGCCATGGACGTTAACCGGTCCCTATTCCGCGGTTGTTACGTTCGGGCATTACTCCGAATCAGATAGGCTTGTCATCGTCATGCCGAAACGCGCAAAGAGCGCCGCACCCTCCATGCCTCGAAGCAAGACGCATTCAAGCAAACAAGAGCCCCAACCGGGCTCGGCTATGGACTTCAACGCCCTTGAGGAAACCTTGCGGAGTTCTACGCTCGGGCGCCAGTTCCTCGACAACTATGCGCGTCAACACCCGGCACCTGAGATTCAGTTGCTGCTCAATGCCATTGCCCAACTTGAGAGCGCGGTGATCGAACCGGAACGCCGATGCCCATCCGTGGGCATTCTCGCCGACCTCGTGGCGCTAAGCGAGGCCATCGCCGACACGCGGCGCGACCTCGGCGATCTCGGCTCCACGACCGGCTCTGCCGACAATCCGTCATCTGCGCTCGATCAGATCGTGGATGCATCGACCCGCGCCACATCGGATGTGCTGTCGGCGTTGGAAGAGCTACAGAACGTCTCCTGGACGCTGCGTGAGACGGGCGTGGCGGCCGCGTTTTGCGACAGGCTCGACGAGAGTGCGGTAGACATCTACACCGCCTGTGCCCGCCAGGAAATGGCCGGGCAGCAGACCGCACAAGCAATGAACCTACTTCAGCATATCGAGCACCGCATCACCGCAATGGTCGAGCATTGGGACGCCTACGAAGGCTCTAGCCTTCTGAACGCTGCAAAGTTGCTGGATGTGTCGGATACGCTGGACAGAGCCTCTGCCGAAACAGATGCCGCCGTCTCAGAATCGCAGAGCCGCGACGAGCCAGCGGCGCCAAAGACCAAAGGGTTTGAGCTGCCTGAGCCTTTGACCCTAGAGAACCTTCACGCGCTTCAGCGTGCAACGCTGTTTGGCTAGTTTTTCGGTTATCTATCAGGCAGTTAGAGCATAAGACAAAAAATTTTTGGCCGTCCCCTTGAAAGTATTTTGCCTACTAACCACTTATGAGAGGACGCATTGTCCCCCAAAGCGTCCCCCAAACTGACGCATGAAAATGCAGCGGCCCGGTTCCCCCCAACCGGGCCGCATTCTTTTGCGCGTTGTGTTTCAGCTAGGCCGCCTACGGGGCTGTTAGCTTTTTCGATGACCACAGCGACCGAAGGCGGGGCACCAGCCGGCGGCGCTCGGGCAGCCCGAGATTGTGCGCGACCAGGACGTTGTCGAGGAACTGCTGCGCCGAATTTTCCCAACTGAAATTGAGCGCATGGGCGCGGGCAGCATCGCGGCTGAGGTCGAGCGCTTTAAGTGCGCCAGCTCTTAGATCGGTGTCGAGCACGCCTGAATTGGGATCGGTGAGAACGTCTTTCGGTCCATGAACCGGAAAAGCCGCCACTGGGACCCCGCAGGCCAACGCCTCCAATAACACAAGGCCGAACGTATCGGTGAGACTCGGAAACACGAACACGTCCCCCGAAGCATATGCCTCGGCGAGCTCCTCGCCCTCTTTCGGGCCAGTGAAAAGCACATCGGGATACGCGCGCTCAAGCGCAGCAGCCTGCGGCCCGCCACCGACGACGACCTTACGGCCAGGCAGATCCAATTTGAGAAAAGCCTCGATGTTTTTCTCGACTGAAACGCGACCGACATAGAGGAACACAGGCCCTTCGCCGAAGAGACGAATGCTGCGAGGTCTGAACTGCTCGATGTCCACGCCGCGAGTCCAAGGCATCGTGCGTTTGAAGCCCTTCACCTTCAGATCTTCTTCCACCGACGGTGCCGCGACGAACATACCCGCACCGCTATTGTGAAACCGTCTCTGAAAGGCGTAGCACCAGGACTCTGGAACCGGCAGCCGCGCCGAAACATATTCGGGAAAACGCGTGTGATAGCTGGTGGTGAAGGGGTACTTCCGTTTGTGGCTATACTGCCGCGCCAGCATGCCAAGCGGCCCTTCGGTCGCGATGTGGATGAAGTCGGCATCCACCCCGTCGATATAACGGCTGACCATCCCTGGCGTCGCAAGCGCGAGCCGTATTTCTGGATAGGTCGGACAAGGCAGCGTGCGGTACTGCGACGGAACAAGGAAGCTAATCTCCGCCCCCAAGCCCGGAGCCTCATTGGCAAGCCGCTCATAACTGCGGACAACCCCATTCACCTGGGGGTACCAGGCATCCGTCACGACAAGAATGCGCATCAGGCGGCCGCCTCAAACTCCTTTGAGGAGGTCTCGGGCTGACTCACGCCCGTGAGAGGATTCCAGCGAACGATTTTGAAAACCCCTTCTTCGGTCTCCACCACAGCCGTGCAGCTTTCGACCCAGTCACCGGTATTAATATAAATCACGTCCTCAACCTGCCGCATGGCGGCGTGGTGGATCTGCCCACAAACAACGCCCTGAACGCCGTTTCGGCGCGCCTCTTGCGCAAGCCCGTGTTCGAACTCGCCTATATAGTTCACCGCCCGCTTGACCTTGTGCTTGAGATACGCCGAAAGCGACCAGTACGGCATGCCGAACCAGCGGCGCGCGACATTGAGGTGGGTATTAAACCACAGGGCCAATTCATAGCTCCAATCGCCGAGGAACGCGAGCCACTTGGCCTAGCACACGACCATATCGAACTCATCACCATGCATGATGAGATAGCGCCGTCCATCGGCGCCCTCATGGATGGTCTGACGCTCAATAGCCATCCCGCCAAAATGCGAGCCGCAATATTCGCGCATGACTTCATCGTGATTGCCGGGGATGTAGATCAGCTCGGTCCCATTGCGGACCTGGCGGAGGAGTTTCTGCAAGACATCGTTGTGGGGCTGAGGCCAGTAGATTCCGCGCCGAATGCGCCAGAGATCAACAATGTCGCCCACCAGATAAATGCGTGGGGTGCTGTGGTAGCGCAAAAATTCCAAAAAGGCCTCCGCCTGACATGCCTTGCTCCCAAGTTGGATGTCAGAAATAAAGAGCGCCCGGTAACGCCTTGGCTCGGCGTTCATCTGCGGCTCATAATCGGTCGGAGTATCCAGCAAGATAAGGCGCGAATTAAGCTGATTTTGTATCAGTGTTGTGACATTCACGACGCGTTGTGAACGGCTGAAAACCTATGCACAATTACGATCTTCGGGAATGCCTCCAAGCGGTTCTTGATACAGAAATCCAGTCCAGTGAGCCGCTTTCGGTGGGTTTCGGCCTGACCGGAGCCGTGGTGACCCTCAAAGACGGGCGCCGCTTAGCCGTCAAGGCCAAGGTCAACGCAAAGAAACACGGGGAGGACGCCGGCCCGAGCCTTGCCATCGAAGGCTATATGTTGGGCGAGCTGGCGCGGTGTACGGAACTTCCAGTCCCGCACGTCCATGTCTGCGAGCCCGACCTCTTGGTCATGGATTTCATCGACAATGACGGGGGGCCCATCACGCCAGATGTGGAACGGGACGCGGCCCAACTGATCGCGGCCCTGCATGCAACACCGCGATCGTACTTTGGCTATGCGCGCGATACACTGATCGGGCCTCTGCATCAGCCCAACCCAGAATCCACGCTCTGGGTGTCGTTCTTCCGGGAACAGAGGCTTCTCTATATGGCCCGCGCCGCGCGCGACGAGGGTCAGCTCCCCGCACCGCTCTATGGACGCCTTGAGCGGCTTGCGGACGTCCTCGAGGATTTTTTGGCGGAGCCACCCTTCCCGAGCCTTCTCCATGGCGATCTCTGGACTGGGAATGTGCTCGTCAAAAGCGATCGGATTGCCGGCCTCGTCGACCCGGGCGTCTATTGCGGGCACCGCGAAATCGAACTCGCCTTCGCCACGATGTTTGGCACGTTTGGGCGGGCATTCTTCGAGGTCTATGAGAGTATTTTGCCGCTGGAGCCCGGGTTTCATGAGATGCGCCGGGACATCTACAATCTGTACCCGGTCCTCGTGCACGTTCGGCTGTTTGGCGGCAGGTACCTTGGCGCGGTGAAGGACACGCTGGCAAGGCTCGGGCTCTAGGTGAAGAGAATATCCGGCGATGAGCGCAAGAACAGCAGGCAAAAAAGAACCGGCCCGGACGAGCCGGGCCGGTCTTCCCTGCGAACGAGTCGAAATTCATAAAGGCTAGGCCTTTGTGAGGCTTCGACCCGCCCCCCCATTTCTTTCCCGAGCCGTCGCTCGAATTCGTCGCGTCTACGCGGGCTTTCCCGCTGTTGCTTCTTACGGAGAAGAAGGCCCCCCAGCCCGTCCCCCGTGTTCTGATAGAAAGTTACCGCAGCGCACCGGGCAGGTTCAACAAAGCGGAACGCTGGAAATGCACTTCGTCTTCCAGGTGTGGCGAAAATGCAAAAGACGCTAAGCCTACTATCTCGGTATCAGTTATTTATATTGATTATCAATGGTTTATGACCTATCAAGCCGCGCGCTTTCCACCCTTTCGGGCGCTTTTTGGACAGCCTTTTGTCCCGTCGCACCACGCTCTCCCAGCAAATCTTTGCCCGAAGCTGTGGCAAACGCGCCACGCCGACGCAACCGAGCTTCCACATGCGACGTTTGTGACGAATCTCTCACGGCACAAATCAGCTGTGACAGGCTCCTTCGCATTCGAGAATTTCTCGTGACCGCCGTTGCACCAGAAGCTGCCTTATGCATCATGCGGCAAACACCGGCCGGGGGAGACGATGAAACTCGTACGTTTTGGCAGCATCGGGCAGGAGAAGCCCGGACTTCTCGACGCTGACGGCAAGATCCGCGATCTGTCCAGCACGATTGACGATATTGCCGGAGATGTCCTCGGCCCTGACAGCTTGGCGCGCTTGGCGAAGATCGATCCGCAGTCGCTGCCTTTTGCTGATGGTAATCCGAGACTCGGCGCTCCTATTGGTGCCGTGCCGAAATTCTTCGGCATCGGTCTCAATTACCGCGACCATGCCGAAGAAACCGGCATGCCGATCCCCGAAGTCCCCATCGTATTTGTAAAGGCGACCTCGTGTATCGCGGGCCCGAACGATCCTATTCTGGCACCCGCTGCGTTCAAGCGCATGGATTACGAAGTGGAATTGGGCTTTGTGATCGGAAGCGCGGCGAAGAACGTGCCTATCGAGACCGCGCTCGACCACGTGGCGGGATACTGCATCGGCAACGATGTCTCCGAGCGCAGCCTGCAAAAAGGCGGACCTGGCGAATGGGTCAAGGCCAAGAGCTACGACACGTTCGGTCCGCTTGGCCCCTGGCTCGTCACGACAGACGAAATTCCCGATCCGCAAAACCTGGATCTCACCATGGACCTGAATGGGGAGCGGATGCAGACGGGCAACACGTCCACCATGATCTTCGGCGTGGCCAAGCTCATCAGCTATATGAGCAAGTATATGACCCTCGTTCCGGGCGATGTCGTCGTGACAGGCACCCCGCCAGGGGTGGGCATGGCGCGGAACCCGCGCGTGTTTTTGAAGCCGGGTGATGATCTCGTGCTGCGCGTGGCGGGACTTGGCGAACAGCACTCGACGATCGTTGCCGAGCAATAGGCGCCAGAACTAGGTCTGCTCCCGCCTCGGCCACAGGCTATGGAAGTGATGAACCGGGCCCCTGCCCTGGCCAACCGCAATCTCATCCGCGGCGATAATGGCGGCTGTTACGTACATCTTTGCGATCTTCACTGCCTTGTCCAAGCACTCCCCTTTAGCCAATTCGGCGGCAATGGCCGCAGAAAGCGTGCAGCCCGTGCCGTGCGTATTCTTGGTTTCGTGGCGCGGGGCTTCGATCCGCTGAACACCAGCCTCGTCGGCAAAAATGTCGAGCGCCGTCTCGGCCATGGACTCGCCGCCCGTGAGGAGTACGGCGCCCGCACCGAGGTCCCGTAACCGTATCGCCCGGCCCTCGAGCATCTGTTCGCGGCTCTCTTCCGGCTCATCGAGCAGCACGGCGCCTTCAGCCAGATTCGGGGTGAGGATGGTGGCGCGCGGCACGAGCCTCTCGCGCAGCAAATCGGCCGCGTCCTCATCGAGCAGGAGATCGCCACTGGTCGCCACCATGACAGGGTCGAGCACCACAAGGGTGCCTGGAAACGCATCGAGCCCGGTGGCGACGGCCTCAATAATGTCGCTGGTGGCCAGCATTCCGATCTTAATGGCGCCAACATCCAGATCGCTTGCGACCGCCCGCATTTGGGCCAACACAAACTCCGGCGGGACCGGCATGATACCCTCGACGCCGCGCGTGTTCTGCGCCGTCAGCGCCGTGATAGCACTGGCGCCATACACACCGAGCGCTGAAAACGTCTTGATGTCAGCTTGGATCCCAGCACCGCCCGATGAGTCCGAGCCGGCAACGGTGAGTGCGACAGCAGTCTTCTCTGTGCTCATGGCGAACCACTATGGGCAGCAGATCGCCAAGGGCAAGCGTGCATTTGGGCAAGTGTACATTTGGGCAAGCGCAGCGGCGCGGGACGCAACTAGGGCCGACGTCAGCCGATCGTGGCAAGAGAGGGAAAGGTTTGCAGGATCCAAGATGCGATCAATGTCATCGAGTTGGTCAGGAAGAGAATGCCGGTCACGACGAGGAGCCCGCCCATGATTTTTTCAACTGTGCCCAAATAGCCTTTGAAGCGCTGCAGCACCTTCATAAATGGCTTGATGGCCACTGCTGCCAGAATGAAAGGGATGCCAAGTCCAAGCGAATAGACCAGGAGCAGGCTCACCCCTTTGCTGACCGTGTCACCACCCGCGGCAACCGCGAGAATCGCGCCAAGCACCGGGCCGATACACGGGGTCCAACCAAAGGCGAAGGCGAGCCCGATGACATAAGCACCAACGAGACCCGCAGGGCGCGTATCGGCGTGATAGCGCGCCTCGCGATGCAAAATCGGAATATGAATCACGCCCAGGAAGTGCAGCCCGGCGATGATAATCACGACACCGGCGATCTTGGCGAGGATCGGCAGATTCTCGACCACGAGCTGGCCCAAGACCGTCGCCGTCGCACCCAGAAGGACAAAGACCGTGGTGAAGCCGAGGACAAAGGCAACGGAGGACATGACCACCGTGTGGTAGACATGGGTCGGGGTCTCCTCCTCGCCGGTGAGCTGGTCAAATGTCGTCCCACCTAGAAAGCAAAGATACGGCGGAACCAGCGGCAGCACACACGGGCTGAGAAAGCTGAGAAAGCCTGCTAGCAGAGCCCCGTAATAGGTAATGTCCATGGGGACTTTGCTATTGCGCTTCCCGGGTGAGCGCAAGGCCCTCAACCAATTCGTGAAGATGCTTGATCACTGCATCCGCCCCGAGTGTCGCCACCGGCCGGGCCGAATGGCCGTGGTTTACGAGAACGATGCCTTGAAGCGCACCGGCTCGCGCAATCTTCACATCCGTTTCGCTATCGCTCACCATGACCGTGGTTTCAGGCCGGACGCCAAGTGTTTCCACAACATGCAGAAGGCCCGCAGGGTCAGGCTTTCATAGAAATCGATCGTTTGCCCCGCAAAGGGTCCTGACCAAAGCGGCAATGCCCAGGCCTTCCAGAACATCAAACCCGATGGCTTCGTGCTTGTTGGTGAAGACACCGCACGCGAGCCCCGCGTTGTGCAGGGCGCTCAAGGTTTCCTGCACACCGGGATAGAGCGTAGAGCGCTCGCACGGATTCGCCGCGTAGTGAGAAAACAAGCGCTCAAGCGCTGCGTCTTGCTTCTCTTCTTCGAGGATGGAGTCGTGCCGTGCGAGTGCCCGGTCCAGGAGCTTTGCGAGACCATTTCCCACCATGCCGCGGACGATGTCCTCGGAATGGGGCGGCAAGTCTAACTCTGACAGTGTGAGATTGAGTGCGGCTGTGATGTCGGAGGCGGTATCGGCAAGCGTGCCATCGAGATCGAAGACGATTGCGCGGCACGCTGGAGGTGGAAAGGACCGCGAGCGGTCCATCAGAGCGCGGCCCTGGCCGCTTTGCGGATCGCGGCAATGTTTTTTAAATAGGCGCCGTTTTTGAACACGGCGGACCCAGCCACGAGCGCATCGGCACCTGCCTCCACGACGAGCCCCGCAGTGTCGACATTCACCCCGCCATCAACTTCCAGGTGGATAGGCCGGTCGCCGATCATTTTTCGGATCGCACGCACTTTCGCAAGCTGCTCCGGAATGAAGGTCTGCCCGCCGAAACCTGGGTTCACAGTCATCACCAGGATGAGGTCAACCCTGTCGAGCACATATTCGATGGCTGTTTCGGGCGTCGAGGGCGTCAGGCTGACCCCCGCCTTTTTGCCGAAACTTCTGATGTGCTGCAGCGAGCGGTCAAGATGGGGGCCCACTTCGGCGTGTACGGTAACAATGTCCGAGCCTGCTTTGGCGAATGCCTCGATATAGGGGTCGCACGGCGCGATCATCAAATGTGTATCGAAGACCTTGTCCGAGTGTGGTCTGAGCGCTTTGACCACATCGGGACCGAAGGTGATGTTCGGCAAAAAGTGACCGTCCATCACATCGAGATGAACCCAGTCGCAGCCATCCCGATCGATCGCCTCGACTTCCTCGCCGAGCTTGGCGAAGTCTGCGGATAGGATCGAGGGCGCGATAATGATGTCGTTGGGCATGTTTCCCTCAAATAGCGCCGTCGTATCCGCGCTTTTCTCTGGCGGCCGCTCCTACGCCACCGCCGTCTGCTCCGCCTGGCCCTTAGCCAAGACCGCCACACCAGGCAATTGTTTTCCCGCCAGCCATTCGAGAAAGGCACCGCCCGCGGTCGAGATATAGGTAAAGTCGTCCGCGACACCCGCCATATTGAGCGCACGAACCGTATCGCCGCCGCCAGCGACGGAGATGAGCGCGCCCGTCTTCGAGCGCTGGGCAGCCTCCCGCGCTAGAGCCGTCGTCGCCTCGCCAAAAGGTGCGATCTCGAAAGCCCCAAGGGGCCCGTTCCAAAGAAGGGTTTCGGTCTTGCCGAGCTTCTCTTTCAACATTTCGACGCTTCTAGGACCCTGATCTAAGGCCAGCATGCCCGAGGGAATCTCGGTGGCGCCACACACGCGCGACTCAACATTCTCGGCCAACGCATCGGCGACAACGACATCGACGGGCAGCACGATCTCGCAGCCAGAGGTCTTTGCCATCTCCGTGATCTCCTTCACGGTCGATACGAAGCCGGGCTCGCACAGCGAATTCCCAACGTCGATCCCGTCGGCGTAAAGGAACGTATTGGCCATGGCGCCGCCAACGACGATCATGTCCATGCGCTTGGCAAGATTGGTCAGCACTTCGATTTTGGTGGAGACTTTCGCCCCACCGACAACGGCCATCACAGGCCGCTTCGGATCCTCAAGAGCCGCCTTCAGCGCATTGATTTCCGCAATCATTGCTCTGCCCGCATAGGCCGGCATCAGATGCGCAATCGCCTCGACTGATGCGTGCGCCCGGTGGGCGCAGGAGAAGGCATCATCCACATAGATGTCGCCCAGCGCGGCGAGCTGTTTTGCAAACGCAGCGTCGTTGGCCGTCTCGCCCTTGTGGTAGCGGAGGTTTTCAAGAAGCCCAACGTCTCCATCCCCAAGAGATGCAACGCCCGCCTCGACTTGCGGACCGATACAGTCGTCCAAAAACACGACCTTGGTGCCCAGCATTTCTTCGAGCTTGACCGCCACAGGCTTGAGCGAAGTCTCCGGCGTGCGTTCGCCTTTCGGGCGTCCGAAATGGGACATCAGAATGATCTTTGCCCCACCATCCCGAAGCGCGGTGATCGTCGGCAGCACGCGCTCGATGCGCGTGGCATCGGCGACGGCCCCCGCCTCCACGGGGACGTTGAGATCCGCACGGACTAGGACGCGCTTGCCGCTCACATCAAGACCATCGATGGTCTTGATGGTGGTAAGGTCGATATCGCCCATGCCCTTGGCCGAGCTCACTTCAGCTTGCCCATCGCAACGGCGGTGTCGCTCATCCGGTTCGAAAAACCCCACTCATTGTCGTACCAGGACACGACGCGGCAGAACGTGCCGTCGATCACCTGGGTTCCGGTCACATCGAAGACCGAGCTCAGACTGTTGTGGTTGAAGTCCGATGAGACCAGCGGCTTGTCGTTGATGCCCATGATACCCAAAAGCGGGGCCTTGGACGCAGCCTCAACAAGCGCATCGTTGATCTCCTCGACCGTCGTTGCGCGCGCGGCCTGGAACGTCAGATCGATAAGACTGACATTGGGTACCGGCACGCGGATGGAGGCCCCATCGAGCTTGCCCTGGAGCTCAGGCAGCACGAGCCCGACGGCCTTGGCCGCCCCTGTCGAGGTCGGGATCAGATTTGCGGCACTGGCGCGCGCCCGGCGCGGATCCTTGTGGAGTGTATCCACCGTGCGCTGGTCGCCCGTATAGGCATGGATCGTGGTCATGTAGCCGCGCTCGATGCCGACGGTCTTGTGCAGCACCTCAGCAACGGGCGCCAGACAATTGGTCGTGCAGGACGCGTTGGAGACGACGAGATCAGCGTCCGTGAGCTTGTTGTCATTGACGCCGTAGACCACTGTCAGGTCGGCGCCCGAACACGGAGCGGAAACCAAGACGCGTTTGGCACCCGCATTCAGATGCTGCGCCGCGCTCTCTTTCTTGGTGAACCGGCCGGTGCACTCCATAACAATATCCACACCCAGCTCGCTCCAAGGGAGCTTCTCGGGATCGGGCTCGGACAGAACGGCAACGTCTTTCCCGTTCACCCGCAGGCCATTCCCATCGACGGAAATCTCGCCAGGGAACTGTCCATGCACGGTGTCGAACTCGAGCAGAAGCGCATTCATATCGGCGGAGCCGAGATCGTTGATCGCGACGAACTCAAGGTCGTCGCGGCCAGCCTCCATAAATGCTCGATACGTAAGCCGGCCGATGCGGCCAAAGCCGTTGATGGCGACGCGTGGTGTAGCCATATCCTCCCTACCTCTTACTTGGATTGTTCGTCAGACGGTTAGCTCACGCGCCGCAGCCGCGACGGCCTCGGACGTGATTCCAAAGTGCTTATAAAGCTCTTGGGCCGGGGCGGAAGCACCAAATCCGTGCATCCCGACAAAAATGCCTTGAGTGCCCAGCCATTTCTGCCAGCCGAACTCAATGGCCGCCTCCACGGCCACACGCGGGCCAGAACCCAAGACGGCCTGGCGATAGTCCTCGCCTTGCGCCTCGAACAGCTCCCAGCATGGCATGGTCACGACCGCGGCCTTGATACCCTCCCCGGCCAACATTTTTGCGGCCTCCACCGCCAACGAGACTTCCGAGCCTGTGGCGAGCAGTGTCACGTCCCGGGCACCCTCTGGCTCGACCAGCACATAGGCGCCCTTTGCGGAGAGATTCTCGCCGGTCGGTGCGGTTCTTAAGAGCGGCAATCCTTGCCGGGTCAGCGTCATGATTGTCGGCGTGCTCTTGGACTTCAGGGCAATATCCCAGCACTCGGCACACTCGACCGAGTCCGCAGGCCGCATCACGTTGAGATTGGGAATGGCCCGAAGCGCGGCCAGCTGCTCCACCGGCTGATGGGTCGGCCCATCCTCGCCAAGGCCGATCGAATCGTGGGTCATCACATAGACGACCCGCTGTTCCATCAGGGCCGATAGCCGGATCGATGGACGGCAGTAGTCGGAGAACACGAGGAAGGTCCCGGCATAAGGAACAATCCCGCCATGGAGCGTGAGGCCGTTCATGGCCGCGCCCATGGCATGCTCGCGCACACCATAATGGATGTAATTGCCCGCGAAGTCTCCGGGCTTTACAGCACTGTGCAGCTTCGTCAGCGTGCCCACGGACCCGGTGAGGTCGGCTGAGCCGCCCATCAAGCCAGGCACGACGGGGACCAGCCGCTCCAGTACTTTCTGCGAGGATTGGCGCGTGGCGAGCTTTGCCGCCTCCGCAGCAAAGTCAGCCTTGATGCCTGCGACAGCCTCGGAAATCGCCGCAGCAACCGCCTCGTCAACCGGATCGACAAGATGTGCCCGCGCTGGTGCATCCAGCCTGCTTGCAGCATCGGTCCACTGATCGAAGGCGGCTCTGTTCCGCGCACCCGCTTCGCGCCACTTGGAAAGAACCTCTTCCGGCACCACGAACGGTGGATAATCCCAGCCGAGTTTCTGACGGGCTCCTGCAATCTCTTCCTCGCCAAGGGGGGCGCCATGGGTGGATGAGGTGCCCTCTTTGTTTGGCGCGCCATAGCCGATCAGCGTGCGGCAGGCGATCATGGAGGGCTGGCCGGTGACATTGCGCGCATTCTCAATGGCAAGCGCGATGGCCTCCGGATCATGGCCATCCACGGCGGCCGTATGCCAGCCCGATGCCCCAAAGCGCGCAAGCTGGTCGTCGGTGACGGCAAGGTCGGTTGGACCATCGATCGAAATCTGATTGTCGTCGAAGAGCACAATCAGACGGCCAAGCTTCAGATGCCCGGCCAGAGAGATTGCCTCCTGACTGATCCCTTCCATCAGACAGCCATCGCTCGCCAGGCAATAGGTGAAGTGGCTGACGATGTCATCGCCATAGCGCTGATTCAGGAGGCGTTCGGCCAGCGCCATGCCGACAGCATTGCCGATGCCCTGACCGAGCGGGCCTGTCGTGGTCTCAATACCGGGCGCGTGGCCATATTCCGGATGACCTGCTGTCCGGGACCCTAACTGGCGAAACCGCTCGATCTCACTGAGATCCATGTCTGGATAACCAGTGAGATAGAGCAGCGCATAGATCAGCATCGAGCCGTGACCCGCTGACAGCACGAACCGGTCCCGGTCCGGCCAGTCCGGGTGGGAGGCATCGAAATTCAGAAAGCGCGTGAACAGCACTGTTGCGACATCGGCCATGCCCATGGGCATTCCGGGATGCCCCGAATTGGCCTTTTGCACTGCATCCATGGCAAGTGCGCGGATCGCATTCGCCATGTCCTTATGTGTCGCGTCCGCCAATACCCGATCCTGCATCAATCGCCCAAGCCTCTTGTTGTTCTCGGTCGCCTAGCTAGTAGGCGCGGATGCCCATGGCCGCCTTGACCGCGTGATAGCCAACAAGAAGCTGGGTTAACGCCAGCGGGTGGCTCTTACTCGCGCCATTGGCACCGTTGGCGATATCGATGCGACCGACTTGATCGCGCAGATGGCCCGCCTCCGGGATGAGATTCCAAAGCAGATCCTCGATCCGCTCGGCTCTCTTGTCGGAGATATTGCCGTTGATCTCAAGTACGTCGACAGGTTTTCCATCCCTATCGCGCGCAAGTTCCAGGTGGAGGCCTGCGTTGCCATTGCCGTCGAACAGCGGGGAAAAGTCTGGATGAGGCAGGGTTGGGCGCAGCAGGTGGCGCACATCGAGCTGCGTATCGGGGCCTTTCACATCCCGAGGCGACTGAAAGCGAATCACGATATCGGCGAAGGTGCGTTGCGGATGGATGAAATTCGGACTGTCTTTCTTGCGCCGCTCAAGTGAGGCAACCACATCCTGCAGCCGGTAATTTCGCTTGGTTGTATCGCGGTGGATCTTCCATTTGATCCGCAGATCGTCCTCCGGATCGAGATAAATCTTCACGTCGTAGCAATCGCGCATGGCGCGCGTGCTGTAGCCCAGAAGCCCTTCCACGATCACAAACTCGGTGGGCTTGAAATAGCGGGGACGCCCGAGAGTTCCCTGCTGATGACAATAGACCGGTTTCAAGACCGGCTCGCCTTTCCGAAGCAGGCGCAAATGCTGCTCTAGAATATCAACATAGTTCGCGCGCGGATCGAGCGCGGACATGCCCGCATCGGTGCGTTCCTGGCGCGAATAGCAATGATAATCATCCGTGCAGAAGACCGAGCAATGTTCCTCGCCCAAAATCTGCGCGACACCCGCCGACAGCGTTGTCTTTCCAGATGCCGAGTCACCCACGATACCGATGATGATCGGATGATCTACCCGCTTGGGCATATTTGCTCCCAGGCGCCTCTACCCTATTGGCTTTTTAGGCGACATCGCGAGCTGCCACGCTCGCAAGACGATCTTTCGGCAAATAGCTCGTTAGGATCTGCCGCTCGCCCGTCGCCCCGGTTATCATCATGGTCTGCACTTTGTAGTGCGATTTCGTACGTTCAACGCCTTCGAGCATAAGGCCGGTCGTGATGCCCGTCGCACAAAAGAACACGTCGTCGGATGTGATCAGTTCGTCTCGCTCAAACCAGCGCGACGTGTCGATACCGGCGTCATGAACCGCCTTGGTCTCCGTTTGGAGCTGGGGATCGAGACGCGCCAGAAATTCGCCGCCGATCGCGCGCACCGCGCAAGCCGACATCACGCCTTCGGGTGTACCGCCCGTCCCCATCAGCGCATCGATCGATGAGCCAGGAACGGCGGCCATGAGAGCACCGGCGACGTCGCCCGCCGGATACATGGCCACGCGTGCGCCCGCCGCCAGAATCTCGTTCACGAGGTCTCGATGGCGAGGCTTCTCCAGCACGAAGACATTGAGGTCGCAAATGTCCTTGTCGAGGACCTTCGCCAACTCCTGCAGCTTCTGCGCCGTGGGCCAAGAGGGATCGATTTTGCCACGCGCAGGGGCTGCGGCCACGAATTTCTCCATATAGAAGGCGGGGCCGGGGTTCATCATGGCGCCGCGAGGGGCGACAGCCAGAACCGCCAAGGCGTTGGTTAGGCCCCGCACGAGATAGCTTGTCCCTTCAACGGGATCCACTGCGATATCCGCCTTGAATGCCGCGCCAGGCCGCCCGAGATGCTCGCCCCGCTGGGGCTGCGGGGCTTCGCCTGCGGTCGCTTCGCCGATCACCACAACGGCATCAAGGTCTATCTCGGAAAGCGCACTGCGCATGGCATCGAGGGCTGCCCGCCCTCCATCGTCTGAATCGCCGCGACCGATCCAGTTGAAGGCGGCACACGCTGCCCCCTCGGTCACCCGGCGCAAAGAATAGACGAGATCCGGATTGACCGGGCTCGGGGTCTCCATGACGTCTCCTCCACAGCGCCCCGACCAGAGTATTCCGGCGAAACACGGACATTCCGACAAAAGGCCGCCAACACAGGCCGCGCACGCGCGGCCATCCAGGCTGGCGCACTATATATCTTATGGGTGGCAGCGGCCCAAATTATCAACAGGGCGTGAGTTTCGAAGAATTTGGCCGTTTGCGAAGACTTTTGAGCCGATCTAGCGCCCCCTTGTCCTGGGATCGAGCCAGTCGCGCAACGTGTCCCCCAGCACATTAATTGAGATCAACACCGAGATCAGCACAACACCGGGCAAGACTGTGACCCACCATGTGCCAGCGAACATGAGATCATAGCCAGAGCGGATCAGCGTACCGAGGGACGGCTTCGTGACCGGCATGCCGAGGCCAAGAAAGGACAGCGCAGCCTCGGCCATGATGGCGCCCGCGACCTGGGTGGTCGCCACGATGACCAGCGGCGAGAGGACGTTTGGCAGAATGTGACGGCGAATAATGGTCGAATCGCTGTCGCCGACTGCGCGGGCCGCCCGGACATAATCCTTTGGCGCCTCCACCAGAACAGCTGCACGCGCGGTCCGGGCGAAGATGGGCCACTCTGAAAGCCCAATCACCACGACGAGCAGAGGGACAGCGAACTGGCTGAGCGCCGCGCCGCCAAGGCCTGCGCGCACCAAAGCCATGACGACAATGGCCATCATCAGGGTCGAGAGGGAAAGCTGGATATCGGCCAGGCGCGTGACCAGACTGTCGAGGGTTCCGCCGTAATAACCGGCGAGAAGGCCTAACGACACGCCGATCGCCGCCTGGATGACGACGGCGAGAAGACCGATCAAAAGCGAGATGCGGGCGCCATAGAGGACCGCGCTAAAGAGATCGCGCCCTTGGGCGTCCGTACCCAGGGCGAAGCGAGGCTCGCTTCCGTCTTGCCAGATGGGTGGCAGTTCGGAATCGAGGATGTCGAGACCCGCCAGATCGAAGGGGTCTTGCGGGGCGATCAGAGGAGCAAGAACGGCGGCCAACGCGATGAAGCCGAGCACGACAAGTGCGAACACAGCGCCCGGACGGCCCAGGGCGAAGCTCGCCATCGTGCGTGTGCTCGTTGCGGCTCTACTCATCGCGCGCCCTCAAGGCTGACGCGCGGGTCGAGCATCAGGCTCACAATGTCCACGAGCGTATTGAGCAAAACGAACAGGAGACCAACCAAAACAAGATATGTGGTGATCAGCGGAACATCGGCGCGTGTGACCGCTTCAAGAAACAAAAAACCCATGCCGGGCCACTGAAAAACGGTCTCGGTGAGAAGTGTATAGGCGACAAGTGTACCCGCCTGGAGCCCCCCGACGGCCACGAGCGGTAGAAGCGCGTTGCGTAGCGCATGAACGATCCACACGCGCAAATGCGAGGCCCCTTTAGCGCGCGCGGTCCGCACATAGTCATGCCCGAGCTCATCCAGCATGGCACTTCGCACGAGCCTGATGAAAAGCGGCAGCATGATCGTTGAGAGCGTCAGCGCGGGCAGCAGGAGGTGGGCCAGCCCATCACCGGTGAGAAGACCGGTCGTCCAGGGCCCGAGCGCCACAGTCTCGCCCCGTCCAAAGGCCGGCAACCAGCCCAGCCAAACGGAAAAAACAGTGATGAGAAGGATGCCGGTGAGAAAGACGGGCACCGAGATGCCAAGCACGCTCAAACCCAGAATCAACCGGGCCCCGAGACTTCGCGGCCGGACGGCGCAATAGACACCGGCAGGCAGGCATAGAACGAGCACGATTAGGCTGGCACCGAGCACGAGTTCGAAGCTCGCGGGGAACTTGGCCAAGACCACCGCGACAGTCGGCTTCTTGTAGATGAGCGATGTCCCCAGATCGCCGCGCGCCGCGCCGCCCAGATAGCGTGCGAACTGGACCGGCCAAGGTGCATTCAAGCCAAGTTCCTTGCGCAGTTCGGCCCGCTCGGCTTCGGGAACGGCTTGCCCCATGATCTCCCGCAAGGGATCGCCAAGACTGGTCCGCACGGCAAAGGCGATGACAAGGATCGCCAGCATGACCAACACGGCCTGAAAGAATCGGCGTGCGATGAAGGTGAGCCCGGATAGAACGGTCTGCATCTCAGCCCGTCGCGCACATGCGGGGACGGCTCAAGTCTTCCGCCCCGTCAGAGCAAAGGCGATGGAGACAGCCACCATTGTTTGCCAAGGCAAGTATAGGAGGGCCGGCTGACGGAGGCTGGCCGCAGGATAAAGCATCAGACCAAACACGGCGCCGGCAAGAACAACCACGCTCCAGTTCTCCAAACGCCTGAGAGACTCGACCGGAATGCCGGTCCCAAATGCCGTCAGGCCTGCCCCCACGGCACCGCCGATTACACCGCCCACAATGAGCCCGAGCACCTCCCGGTTTGCCTTGGCCCCAAGCGCCGTGCCGAAAACTTCGGAGCCGATCAACACCTGATACAGATCGTTGGCCGTGTTTAAGGCAGCAAGCCATCCGACAAAGATCAGAACGAGGGCCAGGAGACATTTGCCAAGGTCGCGCGTCACCCAGAGCCAAAGGCAAAGGGCAATACCTGCGGCAAATGTAACGCCTGCATGAAGAGGCATGCCCACGGCATTGAGAATGAGGCCACCCTCGTCGAGATCGAATTCTGGCAAAGGCGACGGCAGGCAGGAGATCAGCCCCGTCAAGGCACCCATGACGGCCATAGCCGCCACAACGCTGCTGCGTTTGGGCAACCGCGGCACGGTATCGGCCTTCAGGAAATCCCAAGCCATTCCCAATAGCGGGCAATTTCAAGATCGCTGCCGCGCCCCCCTGTCGTCGCAACGGCACATCCCATGCAGACACGGGACGACACCCACACCTGACGGCTTTCGCAGCCGCCCGATGACACGACTATAGCTTAGGGGCGCAGGCTGGACCAATGAGAACAAGCTGCGACCGGGCCCGCCTTAGCCTTGCTCCACCACGGACTTCAATTGGGAAAGTCCCTTATCGATATCGTTGCCCATCATGCCAAGACCGTCCATGACAAGGCACAAGGCCTTCTCCATGAAATTGTGCGTGCCATGCATGGCCCAGACGACCTCAGTCTCCTCGCCTTTGGGCGAAAATCCGAAGTCCGAATTGGTGCCGGCCTCGAAGGGCCTCGTGAACTCAACTTTGATCTTCACCGCCTCGTCCGGCTCGCTTTCCACCAAGGTCATCTTGCCCTCGCCGACCTTGTCGTCGCCGTTCAACGTCATGATCGTACCCTCGCCCGCCTCCGGACCCGCGAAGGCGATTTTCGCGTCTGGGTCGAGCTTGGCCCATGGGAACCATGCCTGCCATTTATGGAAGTCATTCACGTTCGGAAATACGGTCGACGCAGGCGCGGCGATCGTCACTGAGCGCTCTACGCGATAGTCCGACGGCTGGAGCGCCACGACGAACACGAACAGGACAACGAGCGCTACAAGCGCGAGTAGAATTATCATTCCTATTCGATCACGAGGTCCGCAAGATAGGGCATGTCTATGACATTCACTACGGGCTCTATCTTCACGTTTTTCCGAGCGGCCCAGGCAAGATGCTGCCATTGGAGCGGCAGTAATGCCGCATCGTCATAGAGGATATGCTCGATCTTTTTGAGAACAGCGGCCCGCGCCGCCTCATCGGTCATGGTCTGGGTCTCCACGGTCAGCCGGTCGACCTCGGGGTTTGAATAGGCCCCTGCATTATACTGACCGTAACCCGTCTTCTCGTCGGGAGTCATGGCAAGAAACTCGTAGAAATTTGCCGAGTCTTGCGTGTCTGACTGCCAGCCGATCATTAGGATATCGCCGTCTCGGGCATCGAAGCGTTGCCAGTATTGGGCTTTCGGCATGGTCTGGAGATCGACCTTGATATCGATCTTGGCGAGCATCGCGGCGACGGTTTCGGCAATGCGTGAATCGCCTACATAGCGGTTGTTCGGGGCGATCATGGTCACGGAGAACCCTTCCTCGTAGCCCGCCTCCTTCATCAGCGCCTTGGCTTTCTTAAGATCGTAAGTCGGCTCAAGATCGGGGTCGTGTCCCGCATAGCCCTCCGGGCTCAACTGGCCTGCAGGCGTTGCGAATCCGCGCATGATCTTCTTTGCGATACCCCGGCGATTGATGGCGTAGCTGACGGCCTTGCGCACGCGCTTGTCTTTGAAGGCCTCAACACGATCCTGATTCAGCTCAAGTGTCAGCACGCGGGACGATGGGGCCGTCACGAGCGAACAGCAGGCCGCCCCTTCCATGCGCTTCAAGTCCGTCGGCGGAACGGGGGCAATGAAATCCACGTCACCTGCGAGAAGCGCCGCGACCCGCGTCGCCGGTTCTTTGATCGGAGTGAGGATGATCCTGTCCACATTGCCCGGCGAGTCCGTGTCCCAATACCCCTCGAAACGCTCCAGTTCGAGCCGGATGCCGTGCTCGCGTTCGGTCACGATGAAAGGCCCGGTCCCGCTCATATTGGCCGAGGCAAACGAGGAGCCATGCTTGACCACTTTGTCTTTCGGCCCCCCGTTCGAATCCGTTCCCGAGTAGAATTCCCGGTCCATGGGAAAGATGTAGGTGGCAAGGTTGAGCCCCAGCGGATACGGCGCCTTGGTGACGATATCGACCGTGCGCGCATCAATAGTCCGCGCGGCTTCGAAGGGCTCAAAGAGCGCCTTGAAGTCGGGGCTCGTCTTCAAGCGATTGAACGTCCAAACCACATCGTCCGCCGTGAGCTTGCGGCCGGAATGAAACGACACACGGTCTCGCAAGTGAAAGCGCAAGGTCACGTCGTCGATCTGCTCCCAACTCTCGGCAAGCCGGGGCTCGAACGAGTTGTCCTTGCGGCGTCGCACCAGAGGATCGAAGACGAGATGCGACAGCTGCAGCGTCGCGCTGGCAAGCTGTTCGTGCGGATCGAGCGAGGCCGGGATCGGCGTCATAGGCCATGCGCAGCGTCTTGCCGCTACCTGCGGCAAAAGGGCCGGCGACAGGGACGCATGTGAGGAACGCGAGAAGGAAGGCGCAGAGAATTCGGTGCATTGGATCTGCGTTTTCGCTCAGAAACACAGCTTCAGTCCAGCGTCTTTCCGCCACCCCTCGTTTCATCCCCTTGCCCTAACCCTTGCCCCGACCCTTGCCCTCACTCTTGTTTCTTGGTCATTGGCCGATAAAGTCGCCCACCCGCCAAGATCCTCCTCAGGAGTTTTGCCTCGTGTCAGGCTTTTTCGTGACTGGAACGGATACCGATGTCGGCAAGACGCTCGCCTCGGCCTGGCTGTTGACACATCTCGACGGCACCTATTGGAAACCTATTCAGGCAGGGACCGAGCCCACCACGGACTCAGCGACCGTGCAGCAGCTGGCTGAGCTTCCCGTCGGACGTGTCCTGCCTGAGGCCTATCTCCTGCCCGAGCCCATGGCACCCCATGAAGCTGCCCGCCGCGCTGGCATTGCCCTCGATATGGCCAAGCTGCAATTGCCACCCCATGACGGTCTCATCGTAGTCGAAGGCGCAGGCGGGTTAATGGTGCCAATTGCCGATGGCGCCCATATGATCGATTTGGCGGACGAACTCGAGTTGCCTTTGGTTCTCGTGGCGCGGTCCACGCTCGGAACGATTAACCACACGCTTTTGTCGCTCGAAGCGATCCGGCGGCGAGCTCTGCCCCTTGCCGGCGTGGTGATCAGCGGGCCGGAGACACCTCATAACCGCGCAGCCATCGAGCGCTACGGTCAAGTCGAAGTCATTGCCGAGATACCTTTCCTTGAGACGGTCAGCCGCGATGCCCTTCTGGCCGTCGAACCAGAACTCGATCTTCAAAAACTCGCAACGGTGACGCCGTGAACGAAAATTCGAACCTCAATCCAGCCGCCACTGCGCGCGAGATCATCGCGCGCGATAAGCGTTATGTTTGGCATCCCTATACCCAGCACGGGACAGAGGCGGAGCCCCTTGTGGTTGCGCGCGCCAAAGGGGCCTCTCTCTTCGATACCTATGACCGGGAGATTCTCGACCTCATCTCGTCCTGGTGGACTTGCACGCATGGGCACGCGCACCCCACAATCAACGCCGCGCTGACACGCCAGGCCGAGACGATGGAGCACGTGATGTTTGCGGGCTTCACCCATGCGCCCGCTGCAGAACTAGCCGAAACGATCGCCAACCTCCTGCCTGGCGATCTCAATCGTGTGTTCTATTCCGACGATGGATCCACCTCCGTGGAGGTGGCGATCAAGATCGCCTATCAGTCCTGGGTCAATCGCGGCGAGCCGGGGCGCCGCATGCTCGTCGCCTTCGATGGCGGCTATCACGGCGATACGCTGGGAGCGATGTCCGTCGGCCGCAGTTCGCAAATGTTCGGCGCTTTCAAAGACCTAATGTGCCACGTTCGGGTCCTCCCCTACCCGGCGACATTCGAGGACGACGACGCGGCCGATGAGCGCGAGGCAGGCGCCCTTTCGGCGCTGGAGGATCTGCTAGCCGAGCACAGACAGACCACCGCCGCCATGATCATCGAGCCCATGATGCAGGGCTCTGCAGGCATCCGGTTTTGCCGGCCGAGCTTCCTGAAGCGTCTCGTCGAGATGGCGCAAGCCGCCGGGGTCCTCGTGATCTTCGACGAGGTTGCAACGGGCTTCGGGCGGACCGGTGAATTGTTCGCGATGGAGCATGCCGGCGTCACACCCGATCTTGTCTGCCTCTCTAAGGGGCTGACGGGTGGCTATATGCCGCTCGCGGCGACGGTAGCGACCGACCGGCTGTTCGACCTGTTTCTTAGCGACAGCTTCGACCGTGCCCTGCCGCACGGCCACTCGTTCACCGCAAACCCGTTGGCGTGCGCGGTCGCTCTCGCAGCTCTCGGCCTTTACGAAGAAGAGCAGACCATGGCGCGGATCGCCCAGATCAACGCGCGCCATCGCGACATGCTCGAGGTGCTGGTCGCGCGCCCCGACGTGACGAAACAGCGCGTGCTCGGCCCCGTGCTCGCCTTCGAGGTCGACGAAGGCGGGGCATATCAGTCCGAGGCCAGCCGGAAGCTCAGGGCCTGGTATCTTTCGAACGGGCTCAACATCCGCCCGATCGGATCGACCGTGTACCTGATGCCGCCTTATTGCATCACGGACGAAGAACTCTTCCGTGCCTATGCGGGCATGATCGAGGGATTGGACCGGCTCGCCGCGGGCTTAGTCTAACGGCCGATCGGCCCGAGCCGCCCATAAACGATGTGCCAGGACACGCGGCCGCCATATCGCAAATCCGTTGCGCGAATGGCACGGCGCAGGCCACCTGGGCTCAACGGCAGATAACCATCGCGTGGCGTCAGACCGCCGACCGCTTTCATTCTGCGCAGGAAGGAAAGCGAGTCGTTATCGGGTGTTAGGTGCTCTTCTTCAATGATACCTGGAAGCGGCGGCAGATGCGGCGTCCCAGCTGGCAGGTCTTCTTTGGCGAGCACGGCCCGCCATTCGGCAAAGCTATTCGGACCGAGCGTTGCAAACATCAGCGCGCCGCCCGGTGCGAGATAGCCGCGCAACCGCGCAAGGCTTTCGAGGGGCAATGGAAGCCAATGGAGCATCATGCTCGTCACAATGAGATCGAGGTTCTCGTATGCTGACTGGCGCGCCTGCATCCATGACCTCAAAAGCAATGTTCGCAGGCGTGTCCGACAGATTGCTGCGTGCCGCGCGGATCATGTCTGGCGCAGCATCGGTCAGCATGAATTCTGCGCCCCTGTAGCGCGCCACAAGATGGCGGCTGAGCAGACCCGTGCCACAGCCAAGCTCCAGCACGCGTAAGGGCTTGTCTTGTGTGGGCCGAACATCCGGCAGCAAAGACGCAAGCCGCCGCGCAACCCCCTGCTGGAGGCCTGCATGGGTCTCATAGACGTCTGCCTTGGCACCGAACCGGGCCGCGATTCTCGCGCTACGGCGAGACAGAATTGGAGAATTCAACGACATGTTTTGCACACCAGTCTGGGTGCCTGAGTGGCAGGACATGCCCGCCATCGGGCGACCAGATAATCTTCTTGGGTCCCCATACAGCTTCAGACATCGCGGGCGGAACGATGACATCGTCTTGGCTCGCGAGGGTGAGAACTGGACATCTAAGGCTTTTCTTAGCGGCCTCTGCGTCCCAATGCACCAGCCAATCGAGGCCTTCCCGCAGCCTCGGGACATTCAGCGCAGCCGGATCGGCAAAGTCTGACGCCCCGCAAGAATGCCAGAAGGCGAGTAAAGTGCCCCCTGGATCGCGGTCGAGCCCCCGTCGGAGCGCTGCAACTCGAGGCTCCGGCACATGCGGACAATAGCGGTCGAAGCCTTGCATGGAGATGAGGCCGCGGAACCTCCCACGACCCTGCTTCAGCAGCCACAGGACACCAAGGGAATGGCCGATCGCGATGGCATCCGCGGGCCAGTCAGCGGGTTCGTCCGCGACTCCCGAGAGGAAGCCGAGGTCTGTCAGCGTGACGTCAGCATCTGGGAGCCGCGCGACGAGCGGCGTCCAGAACGAGGCATCGAACCCCCAGCCGTGCACCAGGACAAAATGCATGTCAGGCGGACGCCGCCCTGGCGGCGTCCGGCACAAACGCGTCGCGGCAGGACTTGAGTGCCGCTAAGAGGCTGTCCACGTCCTGCTCTGTATGCGCGGCCGTGAACGCGCATCGCACCCGTGCGGTCCCGTTCGGCACCGTCGGCGGTCTGATGGCTGTCGCCCAGAAGCCGGCCTCGCGGAGTGCGGCACTCAAGCCAAGAGCGGCCTCCGCCGTACCCACGATCAGGGGTACGATCTGCGTGCACGACGCACCCGTGTCGAAGCCTCGTTCTGCCACTTCGCCCCGGAACCGCGCGGCGAGCGCTGCCACGTGGGCACGCTCGCGCAAGTCCCAGGTTGGGCAACAGATCGAGGGCAGCATCGATGGAGCCCAGAACCTGCGGCGGCAAGGCCGTCGAGTAGATGAAACCGCTGCAGCGATTGACCAGATAGTCTCGCATCGTGTCCGAACAGGCGACGTAGGCCCCGAAACTGCCGAGCGCCTTGGAGAATGTACCAATCACGATGTCGGCGCCGTCCGAGCGCCCGCGCCCGCCCGCACCCAAAACGCCTGTGGCATGGGCATCGTCAACAATCAGCATGGCATCATGGGCCCGCGCGAGGCTTGAGATCTCGGCCACGGGCGCCACATCGCCGTCCATCGAGAACACGCTTTCGGTCAGAATGAATTTCGGGCGGTCGTCCCGCTCATACTGCGCTAGCAACTCGCCAAGATGCGCGGCATCCAAATGGCGATAGCGAATTTGCCGCACGCCCGCAGCCCTGCAGCCAAAATGCATGCTCGCGTGATTGAGACGATCTGCGAAGACGAGCGGCTCTTCCCCAAGAGCGCGGCGATCGAAGAGCGCTTGCAGAACGCCGGCATTGGCCTGGAAGCCGGATGCCATGAGGAGCGCTGCAGGCTTCTTCTTCAGCCCTGCGACCTTTTGCTCAATCCGCGCAAAGAGTGCGAGATTGCCGGTGACGAGCCGGGAGGCGCCAGATCCGGTCCCAAAGCGTCTCGCCCACTCAACCGCGCGCGCGATCAGGGTTTCGTCGAAACGCAAGGCCAGATAGTCGTTGCTGGCGAGATTGACGTAGGTGCGCCCGCCTATCTCCAGGCTGCGCGCATCTTTGGCGCAGAGTTCCGTCAGGTCCCGCCGGAGGCGGTCCCCTTCGAGGCTCTCCAGGAAGACCTGATATCGGCTTTCGCTTCCAACCATGATCCTGTATTAGCGAGGGTTCCTATCCTCAGCAATCAGTGGCTTGGAGTCCCGTGTCAGAAACATTGGAAAGTTTGAATCCTTTCAAGGCTCAAATCCGTCAGGCAGACTGCACGCGCGAGCCAAAGCGGCACGCAACCACCCGCCACGATTGGCGGACATCGGAAATCGTGGACCTGCTGAATGCGCCCTTGTTCGACCTGCTCGATGAAGCCCGCGCGGTGCATCGCCGCTATCATGCCGATGGACAGGTCCAACTTGCGAGCTTGCTTTCCATCAAGACCGGTGCCTGCCCTGAGGACTGCAAATATTGTCCGCAATCAGCCCACTACGCCAAGAAGACCGGGCTGGAGCGCGAAGCGTTGCTCGACGTGGATGACGTGTTGGCGAAGGCGAAGCTGGCCAAAGAGGCCGGCGCGACACGATTCTGCATGGGCGCTGCTTGGCGAGAAGTGAAAGACGGGGCTGCGTTCGATAGCGTGCTCGATATGGTGCGCGGCGTCCGCGAGCTCGACATGGAGGCCTGTGTCACGCTTGGCATGCTCTCAAAAGATCAAGCCGACCGTCTCGCCGAGGCTGGCCTCACCGCCTACAACCACAACCTCGACACGTCGCCGGAGTTCTACAAGGAGATCATCACCACGCGGGCCTATGAGGACCGGCTGGAAACACTCTCCCATGTGCGCGGCGCAGGTCTGCAGGTTTGCTGCGGCGGCATTATCGGCATGGGCGAGACTACCCAAGACCGGGCCCGGTTGCTGCAGGAGCTCGCCACGCTTGATCCGCACCCGGAAAGCGTGCCGATCAATGCACTGGTGCCGGTTCCCGGTACGCCTCTTGAGGAGCAGCCAAAAGTCGAGCCGCTTGATCTTGTCCGCATGGTCGCCACAGCACGGGTCCTGATGCCGGCATCGTTTGTGCGGTTGTCAGCCGGCCGGTCCTCGATCACGCGCGAGGCGCAGATCCTTTGCTTCCTCGCAGGCGCCAATTCCATCTTTTATGGCGACAAGCTCCTGACGACCGACAACAACGATGCGGCCGACGACCGCGCGCTCATCAAAGAGGCCGGCCTGCGGATCAAGCCGGCCTGCGCCTCGTAGGCCGCGTCAGCCCTTCATCAGGAGCGGTTTATCGCCCGGCCGCGTATGGTAGATGATCAGCAGCATCGCCAGCAGCACGGACGAGAAAATCCCCGCTAAGGCACCGATCGCCCCGGGCGCAGCCAGCTCAGCGCAATCGGCCACTTCTTTGGCCGCCAAGCTCCCGGCCAGCGATGCTACCAGCGCGTAGAAGATGACCAAGCTCGGTGTCTGCGAATCGTCACGCCCGACACCAATGCCCCGTTTAACAATGAAGTAGCGTGCAGCGATTGCCGCTAGGCACGCGAGAAACCCTGCGACGATGGCCAAAACCGTCCCGCCGATCCCACCGCCGAGCACCATGCCCGTCAATGCACCAACGACCAATCCGACCAAAATCACAATCAAAAGGCTTGCCGAAGTCATTGCTCCCTCTCCCCATATTTTTTTGCCAAATTGACAAATCGATCCTCTTTTATGCGCAAGAGTTGAGCATGCGTAAACGCATTGAGCAAGAAACCGCCGCGCGCTCTTCGTGCCTGTTACACGGTGCCTCGCTTGCCTTTGGTCTCGGTGAGCGCTACGCCAAGACCATCACTGCCACTGCCTGAATCTCTCATGACCCGCATCGTTTATGTGAACGGCGCCTTTGAGCCCGAAGAAGCGGCGAAGATCTCCGTCTTTGATCGCGGATTTCTGTTTGGCGATGCCGTCTATGAGGTCACAGCGGTGCTGGATGGATGTCTTGTGGACTTCGAGGCCCATCTGGCGCGTCTTGACCGCTCTCTTGGTGAAATCGAGCTTACCCTGCCAATGCCGCACGAAGGCTTACGCGAGGTGCATGAGACGCTCATCGCCGAGAACGGGGTGGACGAAGGCATTGTCTATATTCAGATCAGCCGCGGGCCTGCAGAACGCGACTTCGCCTACCCGCCATCGCCCGCGCCCACTGTGGTTGCATTCACCCAGAAGCGACAGCTCGTCGCTCACCCGCAGGCTGAAACGGGGGTAGAAATCATCACCGTCCCTGACATCCGATGGAAGCGGCGCGATATTAAGTCGACGTCCATGCTGGCGCAGGCCATGGGCAAGGAGGCCGCCAAACGTCAAGGCGCGTACGAAGCCTGGATGGTTGAGGATGGCTTCGTGACGGAGGGCACCTCGTCATCGGCGTTTATCGTGGACGCACATGGCGTCCTGCGAACTCAGCCGCTCGGACCTCAGATCCTGCCTGGCGTGACGCGCCGTGCAATCCTTCGGCTGGCGGGCGAAGACGGCGTGCCGTTCGAGGAACGCCCTTTTACCGTCGACGAGGCTTATGGGGCCCGGGAAGCCTTCCTAACGGCCGCGTCGGCCTTCGTGCTGCCGATCATTGCCATCGACGGCCACGCCATTGGAAAACGGACCCCTGGACCGACCGCGCGCGCGTTTCGGGCGCACTACATCGCCGAGGCCCGGAAGTCATCGGTCTCTGCCTGAGCCGACCGCACCTCAGGTTCCCTGAACGAATAGTATTCTTTGCGCGTGTTATCGACGACGCAGTTGAACCAACCTTTGCTGCCAAATTCGCAGCCGTGCCGCTTGCTTTGCACCACAGCGGCGATCGCAATTATCACGATCAAAAGAAGAATCAGTCGCATTCGGTATGTCCTCCCCGAAATGTGCCCCAACACCCTATAGGGTGAAAGCACGGACCAGAAGTTGTGCTTTGCCAATCCCAAACTTATGAACTCGTCTCGGTCCGCAGAGTCATTGTCATATTTCGCGAAATGACTATATCTGGCGGTAATGTGCTCACCAACTCTCATATCGCGGAAGAATTTCCTACGGGCTGGCCTTGTGCTCGCAGCCACTCCCCTTCTCCGGTACGCGCCTGCGTTAGCAGCCACTGATGACACCAGCGAAGTCGCACCCGGTGTCTTCGTGCATCAGGGCCGCTACGAGGTACAATCGCCCCAGAACGGTGGTGACATCGCCAATGCAAGCTTCGTCGTGGGCTCTGAAGGCGTCGCTGTCATCGATACGTCAGGCAGCGCGAAGCTGGGTGCGGAGTTGCGGGATGCCATTCGGGCGGTTACCAACAAGCCCATCAAATACGTGATTAACACGCATATGCATCCCGACCATGTGTTTGGGAATGCCGCCTTCAAGCAGGACGACCCAACCTTCGTCGGGCACTACAAACTTGCAAGCGCTCTGGGCACCCGCAAAGACAGCTACCTTGCCGCGAACGAGCAGATGATTGGCAAGGATGCCTTCGCGGGCAGCGAGATCATTCTGCCAAACCTTGGCATCAAGGAACCGACCAAGCTTGACCTTGGCGATCGTGAGCTCCTGCTTGAGCCGCAAGTCACGGCGCACACGAATAACGATCTGATCGTAACGGACTCAAAGACCAACACGCTGTTTCTTGGCGATCTGCTCTTCTCCGTCCACGTGCCGACGATCGATGGCTCCATCAAGGGCTGGCTGGCAGTGCTGGACCAGATTGGTAAGCGCAAAACCGCGCGTGTGGTCCCAGGCCACGGCCCCAAAACCATGGAACTTCCCGAGGCGATCGAACCCGAGCAGCGTTATCTTGCAACCATTGCGGATGACGTCCGCCGCCAGATCGCGGAAGGCAAGAGCTTGGCTGAGGCAACAAAAACGGCGGGATTCTCGGAAAAAGATGCCTGGAAGCTGTTCGATCAATATCACGTGCGCAATGTCACAGCGGCCTTCGCAGAACTGGAGTGGGAGTGATACACTCGCGGTAAAAATTGCTGGAGGAAACTCCCGGTAAAATTTTCTGGAGGAAAAACGAATGCACCAGTCGTTGACGAACGTCACCCGGGCCTGCGGGGCGGCCGCGATCGCTCTGTCCATCCTCGTCCTGCCGGCAACAAGCGCCAACGCGGATGAGGGCCTTTGGCCGATCCTGAAAGAACAGGCCTTTGGCGACCGCGTTATTCGGGAAAACGACGGCATGGTCGTTCTTGAGGCGCCGCAAAAGATCGACGACGCGGCTCTGGTGCCTTTGACAGTCCGGATCCCACCTCACGTGAAGGGTCAGCTCAAATCGCTATCGCTTTTCATTGATAACAACCCAGACCCAAAGGTCGCGACGTTGCATTATGGACCGGCAGCCGGTCAGGGCGGCGAGCGCAACTTCTCCACGCGGGTTCGCGTCGACAATTTCTCGAAAGCTCGCGCTGTACTCGAACTTGAGGACGGCAGCCTGCACATGGCGACCAAATTCCTTTCAGCCGCGGGCGGCTGCGCTGCGATGCAGGCGAAAGACCCCGAGGCCGATGCGACCGGCATAGGCAAGACGATTGTCCGCACCTTCTCACCGGCGTTGAGCACGAACCCGATCTGGTCCGGCCAGGTAATGATCAAGCATCCGAACGATAACGGTATGCAGCTCGACATTAACACCGCCAAGTTCATCCCGGCGCGTTACGTTAAGGAGATGACAGTGAAGCGCGACGGCGAGCTGGTGTTCAAGATGGACGCTACGTTCTCGATCTCGACGAACCCAAACATTCGGTTCACCTTCGCCACCGGCGAAAAGAACGCGCTCGATGTTTCGATCGTCGATACGGATGGGACGAAATTCGAAGGCCCCGGCAAGAAGAACATCAAAGGCTTCTATTCTACTGCGTCAGAGTCGTCCTCTGCCGAGACGTCCCTACTGGAATAGTAGACGTGCGCTTGAAGCAGGAAATCGTTCGGACGCTTGAGAAACACTGTCCGTGCGGTTTCGTTGCCGAAGCAATACGTCTTGCCCTTGTAGGCGGCATTGACCGAGCAATCCGTGTGGATGTCCTTGCCAAGGGCAAGGCCCATCACGCAATCGCCACCGAACTCCCCCTCGACGTCCATCTCAGCCCGCGCCTCTGACGCGCCCGCCACAAGTCCGATCACGATTGCGGCGGTGATGGGAATCAGAGATTTTAGCGTGTGCTTATCAGTCAAGAGATCGTACTCCGCAGCGCAGAATCAATGCTCTTTGATCATATAGGTATTTGCAGTTCGGCGCGCGAGCCCATAGGACTTCCATATGAGTGGTCCCAAGCTTGCGCTTGAGCCTCCGCAGGAAGACCTTGCTTTGATGACGCGCCAGCGCCTGGACGATGCGGTCCAGCAGAGCCGCAAAAGTCCGCGCGGTCGCATCATTGCTCCCCTCCATCGTTCCCTGTCCGATCCGCTTCATCGGATGCTCAATGCAACGCAACCGGGGAGCTACGTGCGTCCGCACTGCCACTTCGATCCTCCCAAATCGGAAGCCTGGATCGTGTTGCGGGGCACCGTGCTGTTCGTGACCTTCTTCGAGGACGGCGGGATTCGCGAGCACCTAGTGCTCGATGCTGAATCGGAAACATTCGGGGTGGATCTTGTGCCGGGCCATTATCATACGTTGGCAGCGCTCAAGCCGAACACCGTCATCTACGAGGTAAAGACCGGCCCTTATGAAGAGACGACCGACAAGTCCTTCGCACCTTGGGCGCCAGCGGAGGGAACAGTCGAGGCTCAAAACTACCTGAGAAATCTGCTGGAGGCTTGTCGCCAAGATCCTTCACTCAGCGTCGCCTTGTAAGAGCAGGCCCATGAGGGGCCGTGGATGAATGCAGTTAGGTTCTCGCTAAGTAGTCCGGCCGGGGGTGACATGGCCCCCCCTATCTTAGTCGACCCCCGTCGGTACCTCCTGACTCATTACTCAGTACCCTTCTGCTTTCAACCATCATGCGGGGAAGTCGATCTCGTCCGAAATTTCGGGTTAGTAGATTCTTGCGGGCCAGCAACACAACACCAGGGCGATCAGTTTGACTCGACTCGTACTCTACCTCCCACGACTCGAGCGACAGATGATCTGAACTGTAGATGCCTGGGCCTTAATGGCAATTTTGATGCTCACGGCGAATTGCTTGTGTCGGCAATTAGGGGCTCAACACCAGCGGCCAAAGCCGAAGCGTCGCTTCTTTGAGGGAAAGTCGACGCGGTTAAACCACGACGGCCCGCTGATTGGCTTCCCGTCGAGCCAGTATCCAGATGTGGCTGGGGCGCAGGGAGCGTAGGTAACAGGTCAACGGCAGCAAATAGATATAATCTAATGGGTTGAGACGATTATGGGGTGCGCTATCAAGCTAGAAAAGGAGTGCGACAGCACGGGAGGCCGAGAGCGGTCTGAACTTCGGTCTACGACAAGCCACCTGGAGGCCCCCTTTCAAGACAGATTGGTGATCCAGAGTGGTCTGCAATAGCATCTCCGTGCTTATGACGTGCGTACTGGGAATATTCTTTTCGGCGGGAAATGCGCCTAACGCCTCGAAAAGAATGATGGACGCACACGGACTCGAACAGTGGACCCGCTGATTAAGAGTCCCATGACTCGTTAGTCACCTCAAGGCTCATTCCGACAAATTCCTCTTTCGTTCCCTGATTGAGACGAAAGGGAAATTGGAAAATGTCGGAACGGATTGATACCAACGAAACCACTACTGACAGTAGCGCGGAGTACACCGACGGATGCCAGGCGGCACCAGGAAAAAGGGTGCGCGCGAGCGGTCTAGAGAAGGGCAGATACATGTTCGTCGCCAAGACCGCGCAGATGGGCCAGCGCACCCCTCAAATCGGCTTCTAGCCCAACTCAACACGAACTGGAGAGCCGTAGACGACCCGCTGCAGTGGATCTTGCAGCGTAGGAAGGGAAACCCGCGCAAAAAGAACTCGGGCTGGCAAAATCGGTCATTCTGCAGGACGCGAGACGCGTTGCTGCGATGCGTGCGTGAGCACTGTGTGTCCGGCGTCAGGGCCCATGGGACTAATTGAGGCCTTTGCATAAGGGAGTGGTTTTGGCTCATCGTCACCCTTCAGGAGTGAACGATGAGACAAAAATCAGAGCGGCATCAGGGTGCTGCGGAACGCACGATCAAGGACATTCGTCGGCGTACGCGGAAGCGCTATTCGTCCGAGGAGAAGATCCGGATTGTGTTGGCTGGGCTCAGGGGCGAAGACAGCATCGCCGAGTTATGCCGCCAGGAAGGGATCGCCCAGGGTCTGTATTACAGTTGGTCGAAGGAATTCCTCGAAGCTGGCAAGAAGCGGCTGGCTGGCGATACGGCACGAGCGGCTAATTCCGACGAGGTAAAGGATCTGCGGCGTGAGTCACGCGATCTGAAAGAGGTCGTTGCCGAGCAAGCCCTTGAACTCCGCCTCCTCAAAAAAAGCATGATCGGGGATGGGGAGGATATCGAATGAGATACCCATCATCCGAGAAACTTGAGATTATCCGGCTTGTTGAGCAATCGCATCTGCCAGTTAAGCGCACGCTGGACACGCTCGGTGGTCCCCGAACCACATTCTACCGCTGGTATGATCGGTATCTTTCTGGCGGCGTGGAGGCACTGGAGGACCGTTGTCCCAAACCAGGGCATGTGTGGAACCGTATTCCTGACGACATTCGAGAGCGGATCGTTGATCTGGCCCTGGAAGAGCCAGAGCTGTCACCGCGTGAGTTGGCGGTGCGATTCACTGATACGCAAAGCTACTTCGTGTCAGAAGCCTCGGTCTACCGGCTCCTCAAAGCACATGACCTGATCACCAGCCCGGCCTTCGTGGTCATCAAGGCCGCCGATGAGTTCCGCGATAAAACCACAGCGATAAACCAGATGTGGCAAACGGACTTCACCTATCTCAAGGTAATCGGCTGGGGTTGGTTCTATCTGTCGACCATCCTCGACGACTTCTCGCGCTACATCATTGCCTGGAAGCTGTGCACGACGATGAAGGCAGGCGATGTCACCGATACTCTTGAGATGGCCCTGCAGGCTTCAGGTTGCGATCAGGCTAATGTCATTCATCGGCCTCGGTTGCTGTCCGATAATGGCGCCAGTTATATTGCTGGCGAGCTCGCTGAGTGGCTCGATGACAACGGCATGGATCATGTTCGTGGCGCACCCTATCACCCGCAGACCCAAGGCAAGATCGAGCGCTGGCACCAGACCTTGAAGAACCGCATCCTGCTGGAGAACTACTTTTTGCCGGGCGACCTCACAGCCAGCATCGAGGCCTTCGTCACCCACTACAATCATCAGCGCTATCACGAGAGCCTGAGCAATCTAACGCCGGCCGACGTTTACTTCGGACGTGGCCAAACCATCTTGCTGGAAAGAGAAAGGATCAAAAAGAAAACACTGCAAACCCGGCGCTTGCAACACCGCAAGGCCGCCGCCTAACATGAACAACCAGATGAGCCAGACACTCCGTTAGCTCAGCCTGAAAATTGTTCCAAATTATCTGATGACGGACACCTCCCTCAATGCTCCTGCCCCGCGAACTGCGTATAACGAAAACTGCTCGTGTCTATTTTTGGGTTTCGGAGTCTTGAAACGCGTCAACCAAAAGACAGATAAGTGGAACGACATGCAAGGACGATTTCGCAACACACCGTCGCGCCCAGGACATCTAAGCACTGGCCGCGTCCGCACAAGCCCTGCAGCCGCAATGCTTGCCGCATCGCTCATGTTCGTGTTGTCGGGCACGGCGGCGGAGGCGCGCTGCAGCCAGCGCGTCTATCTCTATAGCGCCTCCTGGTGCCCCTCGTGCCGTCAGGTGCGCGCGATCCTTGCCCGCAACAACATCCGCTACACGCTGCTCGATGCGACGACGCCGCGCGTCCAGGCCGACATGATTGCGCGCTTCGGCGACACAGCCATCCCGCGCACGCTGATCGGCCGCTCAGCGGTGAAAGGCATCGACGAAGCCCGCATCAAGAAGCTTTGCGCTAAAGGCCTTCGTCGCCAGCCATGGAACCAAACTACGATCCCGGCGTTTTGGGGCAATGATCCTTGGTCTCGCTCTCTTTGGAACGTTCGTCGCGGCGATCTTGCTCTCGGGTTTTTTCGATAGCCTCGCATCATGCGCCTAGGTCAGTAGGTCGCCCTAACAGCCCCGGCAGCTTCGCAACATTCGTAGCAATGCGCCGTGCCTCATCGAGGTCAGCACCTGAGCGATGTCAGCTTGTTGCTGTCTCTCTTGCGTAGATGTACGCAAGGGCTTGGCCGTTGGCATCAAGCACCTTGAAGCCGCTTGGTGTCCGCTCGACTTGCCAGGGAGAAAACCTAGTTGCAGGCAAAAAAGTGCCCCGGCACGAGGGGCTGCGCCGGGGCTTTCGGTTCTAGAAACAGAGTTGCCGAAACTAGCTACTATGACTCTTTAGGGACACAGGCCTCTGTGGTCTCATCCCAAGTTGTTCCCTCTTCACAGTCCTGAGCAAACGCAACTGTGGAGGACACCGCAAATCCAACTGCGGCAATCAAAGCAACAAGATTTTCATGGGTATGCTTCCTAGAAGAAGAGCACCGGAAACCGGCCAAGAGAACAGCTAGAGGACGGCGGCGGCAAATGCACGACCGACCCGCGGCAACCGAGAGATTTTTTGATCGCCAAAATGTGGCCGACACGCAAAATTTTTCCAGACCAGGGGCCACGATGATAAACCAGAGGCGGCAGACCCAGGAGGCGACGGCTGTGACGCAGGACAGGACGCTGCTGGGGCGCTGCCGGGGTAACGCTTCGACGAGGGAGGGGTGACGGCGCGACGATGTTAACGAGTAAAGCGACTGTCAGCTTCTCAGTTATGGGCGCACTCCGTCGTTAGTCGCTCCTAACAACCCCGGCAGCTTAGCGACACTAACTGGAATGCGCCTTGGTTCAGCTTGCGGGTCTGTCACCGCTGCACCCGGCAACTCGGCGTGTCGTATATGTGTTGGCTAAAACAAATATCTGGTGCTTCGTCCTCGTTCAGGGGTTCGAAACCAGCAGCGGCCATACATGCGATGATATAATTAGGGTCGCTCGTCTTCTTGATGGCCTTTTCCTTGCGTCGTCGGGGGGCTTGAGAGGGGGCATCGCAGCCGAAGAAGGCCAACGTCACAGCAATCAGTATGGCTCGGGCGCATGCCCTCATTCTGCAAGGATCTCCCATAACCGCGCCGCCGCCTCCCGCCGCGATATCCTCCGCCGCGACCGGCCCAACAGAACCTCTGTGCAGGCGAATGCAGCCACATTGCCCCTGGCCTCCACCGCTGATTCCATCCGTCCCATCGCAGCCTGCCTCACATCCACCTGATGCATAAACCAACTTGCGACCGTCCCGGGCCACCCAAGAAAGCGGCACCCAATATGGAAATGCAAGTGCCGGTAAAACTGCCCCGCCTGTCCATGCGCCACCAATCTTTCCTTGATCCCATCGACTGGCAGCTCCCGCGTCGCAGCCCCTGACAAGTATCCTTCATACGCCCGCCTCAACAAAAACATCCCCATCAGCCAACGGCTCCAAACTCCTTCAGGCTCCCCGTAATACAAGAGCCTTCCGACCAATCGATCACATGCAGTTCGTTCGCCCACGAGGTGTCTCTGGTGTACGCAAGGGCCTGTCCGTTAGCGTCGAGCGCCGCGAAACTGTGCCCGCCGCACCCTACTTTCGCTTGTAGCCCGTAAACATCGCACGGACCAAATTTTCGCGATACACGAGGCTCCGGAGGCAGACGCCTACAATATGGACGCAGATCAGAGCGAGTGAAATGTCTGCGAAAATGCCATGCCACTCTTCTACCGTCTCGCCAGTCTCATTAGTGACCACCCCGGCGAGCAGACCAGTCTGTTCCTCGCCGCCATAGACCAAGATGCCCGTAACAACGGTGCCAGCCAGAAATATGAGTAAAAACATTATAACGTAAACGCCACCGGGACTATGCCCGATACGGCGCTTGCCAGCCCGTAAGATGAGCAAATCGCGTATGTAGCGAAGCGTAGTCGAGAGCGCGTAACCATGTGCGGAGAAGCGGGCGTAGCGCGACCCGATGAATCCCCAAACGACCCTCGCCGCGATGAGTGCTCCAACCGCATAACCAGCCAGAACATGAATCAACAACGCTTTCTCAGTGAGGAATGCAACCGCGACGCTAGTCACTAACATCCAATGGAACAACCGCACGAAGGCGTCCCAAACATATATCTGATGCTGAACTGCCTTACGGTTGGTGTGCGACATGATGGCCTAAGGGGTCTTTTATTGTGTGACTGAGCAAATCGCGGCGAGCAAAGGAAGCCCCTTACTGCGGGAGGGCGGGTTCAAGGGCGGCGGCGTCTGAGCCTTGAGCTGAGGGGTTATGGGACCGCTATACGCTAGGCCCCCGCAGGTACCTTGCGGCTCATTACCCGGTAGATAAGTCTACATGCACCACCATAAGGCAGACATACTCAACAGAGGACTGCTCCTGCGCTTCCTTGTGTATGAATCTGCGTCGCAGTTCTGCTTTCAGCCCTTACAAACGAAGGCATCCAGCTCGACGCTCCATAACTTGATACCTAAGATGTCTATCCCCCTTCGGTTGTACCACCTTTCGGTGGTTTCTCTAATAAGATCTCGAGCACGGGTGGTTGCATGCCGAGGGCATGATGCGGGCGGACGTGATTGTACTCCCGGAGCCATTGACTGATGACGGCTGAGTCGATCAGCCTTCAATCCGAAGGCTGACTTGCTGTGCGGACAATATTATTTTGTCGTTACCACCAGCCGAGCAAGCCGAAAGTCACGGTCTGCGATGCTATTCCTACTTTTGCCCAATGATCTGTCTCAAGATAGCCCGCTCTGAAGCTTAGAGACTGAGTTACGGGAAACCCCGTTCTAACGGCCCAGCCAAAATCTCCTCTGTAATTGTCTTTATAAACACCGTTCACGGTTGAACGCGCCCCGACACCGATCCCAGCACCTGCGGCGACCCAGATGCCCGACTGGAATTTGTATTCGAGACTTCCATCCACGACGTAACGCGGTTCCTGCTCACGCAGATTGCCACCAAAGAACGATGGGTTGTCGGTATAGATCCGAACAAGCCCAGTAGCCTCAAATGACCAATTGTGGAGCTTCTGATAAATGCCGACCTGGGGCGATAATGTGAACCGGTTTGTGCCGAGGTTGACCAGTTTGTCTTCCAGGTATTGGCCGGTCGGAAGCTGTACGCTCAATGCCGCACCCACGATGGTATCGAATTCAGCAGTTGCGCGATACGCTGCATAAGCCTACCCCTCAAGCGGCGGTGCTCCAATAAGGTTCACCGAAAACTTAGCAATTGTGTCCGACGACCCTTCGCGTTTCACCGTAGTCGGCGTGCCATCAACTAAGCCGTTCCAAATCCCCGACTGCCAAGCTTGACGAATTTCGACACGGGCCGTTCTGTCGAGCAGCTCGAAGGTTCGGATATACCCCAGCAGCCAAGTGTCCAACTCCACCGATACGTCTTCGAGCCGCGGAGCGGGGTCGAGAGAAATATCACCAACGGTTTGAGCAAAGTTTATGGTGACGAAGTTCTCGTTGATTGGCATATGGTTCCAGCGGCGCAGTTCTAGTTCCTGGGCAGAGAGAGGCGGACTCATCCACAATGCCAAGACGGAAACAAGCACTCCCAAGACGACACCACCTGAACGCATCGTTTATGACCTGGAAATGAAGCTCATAACTTGGCTGCCCTTATTGCAGTCTTAGCCTGA
>CALOBK010000012.1:0-114848 GCA_942491645.1 uncultured Alphaproteobacteria bacterium
TTCGAGTATCGGACGTCGACGTTGCACCACAGTGTCGAACAGCTGTTGGAGTCGGGCCGGGCGCCGATCTACATCGTGCACTTCACGCAGAAGGACGCCACCGGCGCGGCACAGGGTTACCTCGCGCTCGACCCGCTGACGAAGACCGAGAAGGGGCTGGTACGCGAAGCGATCGGCGACTTCCGCTTCGACTCCCCGATCGGCAAGGACCTCAAGCGGTTCGTCACGGCCGGCGTCGGCGTGCACCACGCAGGCCTGCTGCCGAAGTACCGACTGCTGGTCGAGAAGCTCGCGCAGGACGGGCTGCTCAAGATCATCTGCGGGACCGACACGCTCGGCGTCGGTGTCAACGTCCCGATCCGGGCCGTGCTGTTCACGCAGCTGTGCAAGTACGACGGTACGAGCGTGCGGATCCTGTCGAACCGCGAGTTCGCGCAGATCGCGGGGCGCGCCGGACGCAAGGGTTTCGACGATCGCGGTGACGTGTGGGTGCAAGCGCCCGAGCACGTCGTGGAGAACCTCCGGCTCCAGGAGAAGGCCGACGCCGGCGGCCGCAAGAAGATCGTGAAGAAGAAGGCGCCCGACCGCAACTACGCCGCGTGGGATCAGAACGTGTTCGACAAGCTGGTGAACGGCCAGCCCGAGGAGTTGCGGTCGCACTTCCACGTCAATCACCAGATGGTGATGTCGATGCTCGACCGCCCCGGCGACGGTTGCGCTGACCTTCGACGCATCCTCACCGACAACCACGAGACCCGCAAGCGCCAGCGCGGCCACATCCGCCGGACGATCTCGATCTACCGCTCACTCGTCGACGCCGGCATCCTCGAGTTCCTCGACGAGCCCGACGGGGAGGGCCGTCTCGTGCGCGTCACCGTCGATCTCCAGGACGAATTCGCCCTCCATCAACCCCTCTCCCTGTGGGCCGTCCAAGCCATCTCCGAACTCGCGCGCGTAGCGGGTGGGTCAGACCCACCCCGCTACGGACGACGAGGCGCGAGGCGCCGGTGTCGATCCGGTCGAACGAGGTGAGCCACGCACTCGACGTGTTGACCGTGATCGAGGCAGTGGCGGAGAACCCGGGCGTCGTGATCGCCGCGCAACTCGACGAGGCGAAGAACACGCTGATGGCGGACATGAAGGCATCGGGCGTGGAGTACGAGGAGCGGATGGAGCGGCTGGCGCAGGTCGAGCCGCCGAAACCGAACAAGGACTGGATCTACTCGAGCTTCAACCGATTCCGCACGCATCACCCGTGGGTCGGCGGCGACACCGTGAAGCCGAAGTCGGTGGTGCGCGACCTGTTCGAGCGGGCGATGACGTTCGGCGAGTACGTCTCGCACTACAAGCTGAAGCGGTCCGAGGGCGTGGTGCTGCGGTATCTCTCCGATGTGTACAAGGGCCTGATCCAGAACGTCGCCGACGAGTACCGCACCGACGAGATCGACGACCTCACCGCGTGGTTGGGCGCGCTCGTCCGCCAGGTCGACTCGAGCTTGATCGACGAGTGGGAGCGCTTGATCGCGCCGGATCCGGACATCGACGCGGCGGCGCCGGTCCGACCGACGGCCGCCACGGTGGTCGACGACGAGCGTGCATTCCGGGTGATGGTCCGCAACCAGGTCTTCGAATGGGCGCAGCGGCTCGCTCGACGCACGGGCTACGGCGCGCTCCTCGTCGACCCGGTCGACCCCGAGCGGTTCGCTTCGATCGAGGACGTCGTCGCGGCGATGGATCCGTATTGGGAACGCTTCGATGCCATCGACCTCGGACCCGAGGCACGCAGCCCGGACCGGTTCGTCTACGAGCCGCGCATCGGTCGGGTCGCACAGGTGTTGCTCGACCCCGACGCGACGAACGAGTGGCGGATCGAGGCGGTCGTCGACATCGAGGCGTCGATCGAACAGGGTCGAGCCGTGCTGCGCCTCGTCGACATCGTCGACGACTCAGGCTCCTGACGCCGGTAGTGGCAGCGAACAGCCCCCCCCCCACGACTTCGTGATGGGTTGGGTATCGGCGGCAGTCCGTGCCGCCGATACTCACGAAGTGGACGTCTGGGTGTGGGGGTCGGGTGGGGGGTGGCCGGGGGGGTGCGGGTGGGCGTGGGTCGCGGGGCCGGGGGGGGGGGGGGTCCGGATCGATGAAGTGATCGTGGTCATCTTTGCCCACATCGAGTTGCACCCACTTGGATCTTGCCGGTGAATTTGCTGTCCTTAGTCGTGTAATCCGGGCTGACAGTCGTGCCGCTTTCATAGCCGATATCGGTCGTCTCGTCGGCAGAGAAGACCAAAGGCTGTGTTGCACCGACGCGACCCTTGCCTACCTCCTTGCCATCGTAGTAGAGCGTGACATCGCCGCCCTTGGCCAGGCCGCCGCCGTCGTAGGCGAACTCCACGCGCACCTGGTGTTTGCCCTGCGGAATCGGCTCGGTCGCTTCGGGTGGGAATTCGTGGATGCCCAGCACATTGTAGACGAACTTGAGCTTGCCGTCCTTGGCATAGACGCTCCAGCCACCGAACCTGCCGCCCTGGGCGATGATCACGCCGTTCGGTGCCCCCTGGCGGGCAGCCTCAACCTCGGCGGTGACCGAGAAGGACTTGTTCTTGATGCTGACCACGCTGTTCTCGCTCAGCCGGCCCATGCCGGGGAAGAACAACTGGGAGTTGCCCTTGATCAGCGTCGGCCGACCCGGCGATATCGGGGTTGAGGCGCTCGGCCTGGCGATCGTCCAGCGGGAGCACATTGTACTTGGTCGCCTCGATCAGGAACAGCCGCTGCAGTTCGGCGAGCTTCTCGGGATGGGTCTTCGCCAGATCG
The DNA here is from genome assembly GCA_942491645.1 of uncultured Alphaproteobacteria bacterium. Taxonomy (GTDB): domain Bacteria; phylum Pseudomonadota; class Alphaproteobacteria; order Rhizobiales; family Methyloligellaceae; genus Methyloceanibacter. The sequence goes on from CALOBK010000012.1 coordinate 2,818, forward strand.
TTCGATTGGGTCCAGTCGGTGTTGGTGTCGTACAACTCCCACACGTCCTCGTCGAACGTCTGGTCCAACGGCCCGACCCACGGCACGGTGTGCCGGGTCACCGCGGTCCACCCCTCGTGATAGATGCCGCGGTTGCAGAACATCTCGAAGTACTGGGTCGTGTGCCGTTCCGCGGCCTTCGGAATCGTCGAACGCTGTACAGCATGCTGGTGCCCTCCATCGGCGATTGCGGCGTCACCGTTGACGCTCTTGGGCTCGGGCATGCCAGCCGCTTCCAGGATGGTGGGGGCGACATCGATCACGTGGCTGAACTGGGTGCGCAATCCCCCCTTTTCCTGGATGCCCTTGGGCCAATGCACGATCGTGCCGTTGCGGGTGCCGCCCCAGTGCGAGGCGATCTGCTTGGTCCATTGGTAGGGCGTATCCATGGCGTGCGCCCAGCCCACCGCGTAGTGGTTGGAGGCTTCCGGCCCGCCGAAATCGTCGATTTTGCTCATCAGGAATTCAGGGGTTTCGATCGTGCCCATGCCGTTGAGCACGGCAATCTCGTTGAAGCAGCCGTTCGGTGTTCCTTCGGCGGAGGCGCCGTTGTCGCCGATGATGTAGTAGATCAGCGTGTCGTCGAGGATTCCCAGGTCTTCCAGGGCATCGATCAGCCGACCGATGTGATGGTCGGTGTGCTCCAGGAACCCGGCATAGACCTCCATCTCGCGTTCCAGGACGGGCTTGAGTTCGTCGGGCATGTCGTCGTAGGCCGGGATTTCGTCGGGCCGTTCCGTGAGGACGGCGTCAGCAGGGATCACGCCCAGCACCTTCTGGCGGGCAAAGGTCTCCTCGCGCTGCTTGTCCCAGCCGTGGTCGAACTTGCCCTTGTACTTGTCGATCCATTCCTTGGGCACGTGGTGCGGGGCATGGGTGGCGCCCGGCGCGAAGTACATGAAGAACGGCTTGTCGGGCATGAGCGCCTTCTGCTGGCGGACCCAGTCGATGGCGTGGTCGGTCATGTCCTCGGTGAAGTGGTAGCCCTGTTCGGGAGTTTTCGTCGGTTCTAGCGCCGTCGTGCCTTCGTAGATGCCTGGATAGTACTGGTTGTTCTCGCCACCGATGAAGCCGTAGAAGTACTCGAACCCGCCGCCGCCTGCCGGCCAGCGGTCAAACGGACCCATGGGGCTGGATTCCCATACGGGCACCTCGTGGCACTTGCCGAACTGTGCCGTGGAGTAGCCGTTGAGCTTGAGCGTCCTGGCCAGCGGCGCCTTGTCTTTGGGCAGCACCGAGGTGTAGCCAGGCGCCGAGGTTGCCATCTCGCAGATGCCGCCCATGTTCACCGAATGATGATTGCGCCCCGTGAGCAGCGCCTGGCGCGTGGGCGAGCACAGCGCCGTCCGAACCCGACGTCGTCGAGCAGGACGATCAACACGTTCGGCGCACCCGCCGGCGGCAGCAGTGGTTCGATCGGCGGATACGACGTCTCGGGGTCCGCCGCGCGGCACACCGCCGGGGGCCGACACGGGGGAGACCGGGATGCGGGAGCATCCCTCGGGGGGGGGCGGGTGGTGATCCCCGGGAGTCCCGGGCCTGGGTGGGCCGGCCGGGCACCAGCGGGCGCGACGCATCGCACAGCCCGATCGTCGATCGCTGGTCGGGCAGCTTCTCACGAATAGAGCCTGGCGAGTTTCCAGGGCGGGCCCGGCCACCACCCATCCCCCAGGGGCCGCGGGGGAGGGGGCGATGGGTTCGGGGGCGCGCCGCCCCGGCGCGGCGGGGAGGGACTGTGGTACCCCTCCGTCATACTCGGGGCATGGACCTCGACGGCGCACTGCGCACACTCACCGGGCGCGACGACGCGGTCTTCCGCCCGTACCAGCGTGAGAGGCGGTCGAGGCCCTCGTCGAACACGAGCGGGTCCTCGTGGTCCAGCGCACCGGATGGGGCAAGAGCGCTGTCTACTTCCTCGCCACACATCTCCTCCGCCGGCAGGGCATGGGTCCGACCCTGTTGATCTCGCCGCTCCTCGCCCTCATGCGCAACCAGATCGAGGCCGCCACGCGGCTCGGCCTGCGCTGCATGACCGTCAACTCATCGGCGAAGACAACGGTCGACGAGCTGGCCGATGCACTCAACACCGACTCACTCGACCTGATCCTCGTGTCCCCCGAACGCCTCGCCAACCCCGAGTTCGCCGCCAAGGTCATGCCGATGCTCGAGGAGCGCCCCGGAATGATGGTGATCGACGAGGTCCACTGCATCTCCGAGTGGGGTCACGACTTCCGGCCTGACTACCGCCGCATCGGTCGCATGCTCGACGAATTCGGGAGGTCGGCCGGCGTCCGCGTCCCGATCCTCGGCTGTACCGCCACGGCAAACCTGCGCGTGGTCGACGACGTCGCCGAGCAGCTCGGCGCCGAGCTCACCACGTTCCGCGGGGCGCTGGGTCGCTCCGGGCTCGGCCTCGGTGTCGTCGACCTCCCCGCGCAGCCCGAGCGGCTCGTGTGGCTCGCCGAACGACTCGGGGCGATCCCGGGCTCGGGCATCATCTACTGCCTGACGATCCGCGACACGCTCGCCGTGTCCGACTTCCTGCAGTCCCGGGGTTTCGACGTCGCCGCGTACTCGGGCGCCACCGAGTCCGACGAGCGCGAGGAACTCGAACGACGACTCCAGGCAAACGAACTGAAGGCCCTCGTCGCCACCAGCGCCCTGGGGATGGGCTACGACAAGCCCGATCTCGGCTTCGTCATCCACTTCCAGATGCCCGGCTCACCGATTGCGTACTACCAGCAGGTCGGCCGAGCCGGCCGAGCCCTCGACGAGTCGGCGGCGATCCTGCTCGTCGGCCAGGAGGATCTCCGCATCCAGAACCACTTCATCGACAGGGCCTTCCCCGCACCCGACAAGGTCGACGAGGTGCTCGCAGTGCTCGACGCAGCGGGCGGGCCCGTCGGCATCCGCGACATCGCAGCCGAGGTGAACCTCACGTGGGGCGACATCGAGTCGATTCTCAAGCAGCTCGACGTCGAAGGTGCGGTGCGGCGGATCAAGGGCCAGTCGTACGAGCGGACGCAGCAGCCGTGGCAGTACCCGACCGAGCGCGTCGAGAACGTCACGCAGGCCCGACGCTTCGAGCAGCAGCTGATGCGCGACTACGCCGAGACATCCGGCTGCCGGATGCAGTTCCTGACGGCACTCCTCGACGACCCCGCCGAGGATCCCTGCGGCATCTGCGACAACTGTCGCCGCACGACGTCGTCGAAGGTGCGTCGGCGATCGACGTGCTCACCGACTCCGGAGTGTTCGCGCCATTCGATCCACGCCCCGCCGATCTGCAGCGGGCCGCTGGTTTCCTCCGCAACCGGCCGATCGTGCTCCCGCCGAAGAAGCAGGGCATTCCGGCCGACGAACGCAGCGAGGTCGGCCAGGCACGCGCCGGGTGGGGTGACGACGGTTGGGGTCGAGCGATCGAACGCGGCAAGTTCGCCGACCGGCACTTCGCCGACGATCTCGTCGACGCGCTCGCTGCGCTGATGGCCTCGTGGGCCCCGCCGACGCCGGTCGAGTGGGTCACCGCCGTACCCTCGGGTCGCTCGGGCGACCTCGTCCCCGATCTCGCGCAGCGCCTCGCCGTCCGCCTCGGCGTCGGCTACGCCCCGGCGGTCACCCGCGTCGCCGAGCGCCCGCCCCAGGAGGTGCAGGCGAACAGCGCCCACCAACGCTCCAACGTCGACGGCGCATTCGCCGCGCCCGGCGACGTTCGGCCCGGCGCCGTCCTGCTCGTCGACGACCTCATCGATTCGGGCTGGACGCTCACCGAGGTCGGCCGCGTGCTGCGTCGCGCCGGGAGCGGCCCGGTGATCCCCCTGGCGCTCGCGACCACGCCGATCCGCAACTGATCGAACGAAGCGCGTTCCGGCCTGCGCCGTCGCCTACGGTCGCTGCTCGATGGGACCTCACGGCGCGCGCCCGCACTCGGTCGCTGGGCGTCGATCCGTACGGTCTCCCGCAACCCGTTGCTGGCTCGCTCGATGCGCGGGCTGTTCGCGTTCGCAATCACCGAGCAGGGATGCTGGCTGGCGATCCTCCTGTTTGCGTTCAACCGGGGCGGCGTGGGCGAGGTCGGGTTGGTCGCCGGGCTGCTGCTGCTCCCCGCCGCCGTCCTTGCCCCGCTGGTCGCTGTCGCCAGCGACGTGTTCCCGCGTCACATCGTGCTGACGGTCGGCTACGCGTTGATCGCCGCGACCAGCATCAAGGCACGGCGCGTCGCAATGCTCGCCGACGCACCGATCCAGATCGTGTACGGACTCGCGATCGCCTTCTCGATCCTGTTGACGTTCGGCGGGCCGACCATGGCAGCGATCATCCCGACCGCCGCCACCACCGCCGACGAACTCACCGCAGCCAACACCGCAACAGGCGTGGTCAACGACGCCGGACGGTTCATCGGCCCGCTCGCAGGGGCGCTCCTCGCCGTCTCGACGCGATCCTGGCCGTTGCGTCGCGGGGCGCGGTCCTGCTCTGGATCGGTGCCGCTGATGGCCATCGGCGCGTTCAGCACCATCGGCCGCACCCGCCAGCCATCGGTGTTCCGGGTTCGGGGACCGCCACGCCGACGACCCCGATCGCCTCTCCGCCTTCGTCGAGCTGACGGCCGGTCTGCGGTCCGACTGCTCGTCCGCGACCGCCAGGTGCGCACACTGACCGGGTCGATCGCGACGACATCATGGTATCGCCGGCGCCGCTCGACGTCGGCGCCGCCACGATCACCGTCGCGATCGACTTCCTCGGCCGCGACGACGCCGCAGCGAGGCGATGCTCCCTCGCCGGCTTCGGTGCAGGCGGACTGATCGGACCCGCCGCGAGCTCGCCCTGGTCGGAAGACTTCGGCTGGCCCGCGCCGTTGGCGGCCGCCGTGGTCGTGATGTGCGCCACGTTCGCAGTGCATGGGGGTACGACCGAGCATCTCGCCACGGCGACCCTGCTCCTCGTCCTGCGTCGGCGCCGGCGTGACCCTCACCTCGGTCGCCGGTCGCACCATGCTGCAGGGCCTCACCCCCGACGACACCTTGGCACGCCTGTTCGGTGTGCTCGAGGCGCTCCGAGTCGATCGGAATGGCTGCTGGCGGCGGCGTCGCGCTGTCGGCGCTCGCTGTCGAGACCAGCGTGACGACCGCCTTCGCAGTGGTCGGAGGCGCCGGCCATCCTCGGCCTCGCGCTGATCGTAGCCACGTCTCGCATCGATCAACCGAGCCCGCCGACCGGTCAACCCCGAGCTGCTCGGGTGCCGCCGTCCGACCGCGGTCTTCAGCCCCCTGCCCCCGTGCGCGATCGAGCAGGTGATGCACGGCATGGTGCCGGAGCACTTCGACGCCAGACACGTCCTCATGACGCAAGGGCGACGCGGGAGACCGGATGTGCCTGCTCGCCGCCGGCGACGTCGAGATCGAAGACGGGTGGGGCCGGCGAAGACCCGGGTCAGCACCATCACCCGCCACGGTCCCAGCATCGTGCTCGGCGAGATCGCACTCCTGAGCGACATCCCCGCACCGCGACGGTACCCGCGACAGCAGACGCGCGGGTCTACTGGATGGACGCCGACTCCTTCCTCGACGCCGTCAGCCGGTCCGCGCGGCCGAGCACGGGCAGAGGCCGAGGCCGACCGCCGGCTCGAACCGTGACCGCGAGCGACGGTCCGGCTGCGGCCGACGGAGTCCGGTGTGGTCTGCGGGGACCATAGAAATTCGGGATCTTCTACGAGCACCAACTGCCGAAGCCGTGGAGCGAGGACGACGAACACCGCCTCTTCAACGAAGCCCTCGATCAGGTCGAACTCGCCGATCGGCTCGGCATCGACTATGCGTGGGAGGTCGAGCACCACTTTCTCGACGAGTACTCGCATTCCTCCGCGCCCGAGGTCTTCCTCGCCGCGTGCAGCGCACCGTCGCACCATCCGGCTCGGCCACGGCATCCGCCTGCTACCGCCCGGCTACAACCCGCCGGCCCGCGTCGCAGAGCGGATCGCCACCCTCGACCTCGTCTCGAACGGCCGCGTCGACTTCGGCACCGGAGAATCCTCGTCGCTCGCGGAACTCGGTGGGTTCGGCATTCCCGCCGAGGCAGAAACGCGCGATGTCGCTCGAAGTCGCTCGAGCAGATCGCCAACATGATGGCGATGGATCCCTACCCCGGGTTCGACGGGGAACACGTTCTCGATGCCGTGCCGCAACGTGGTTCCGAAGCCGGTGCCAGAAGCCCCATCCGCCGATCTGGATCGCCTGCTCCAACCGCGAGACGATCAAGCTGGCCGCGCGTCTCGGCATCGGCGCGCTTCGCGTTCGCGTTCATCGACCCGGACGAGGCGAAGCACCTGGGTCGACGTCTACTACCAGATCATCGAGAGCGACGAGTGCGTTCCGATCGGCCACGCGGTCAACGCGAACATCGCGATGGTGACGGGCTTCTCGTGTCACTGCGACGAGGACCGCGCCACGGCGATCCGAACGCGGCGAGGAGGGCTTCGAGTTCTTCGGTTATGGACTCGGTCACCTCTACATCTTCGGCGTCCACAGGTGCCCGGGCGCACCGACCTCTGGAGGCGACTTCCAGGAGCGCTCGCGATGCCCTGCCCGAGCGCATCGGAGCGCGGCCGCGGCAGCCGGCGGCGACTACTCCCGATCGGCACGCCCGGCCGACGCCCACCTGCGTGCGCGTTCGAGGAGTCGGCGTCGACCAGGTGATCTTCATCCAGCAGGCCGGCCGCAACCGCCACGAGCACATCTGCGAATCGCTCGAGCTCTTCGGCGCCGAGGTGCTGCCCGAGTTCAAGGCCGAGGAGGCGACCCGCCAGCGCCGGAAGCACGAAGAGTTGGCCCCGTTCATCGAAGCGGCGCTGGCACGCAAGCGTTGGATGCAACCGCTCGCCGACGACGAGATTCCCGTCGTGCGGGCCTCGGTCGCCAAGGTGCAGGCCGCCGGCCGCCTCGCCCTGACCTGGTCCCTCGCCCCATCCCCTCCACGGTCCGCAAACGCGTTCTCGAGCCCGATGGGTATCAGCAGGTCGAGACGGAGCGGGGCCGAGAATGCGTGGAGAGCGGGCCGTCTCAGCTCGGCGGGAGGCGGTACGCGTCGAGGGTGGGCTTGAGCGGGCGGGCGTACCAGAGCGGGCGGCGCAGGCCGGAATCGTTGGTGGTTCCGGCCGGACGGGTCTTCTCCATCCACTCGAGATACGCCTCGCGCGACTTGGCGGTGTCGACCACGACGTCGCCGTATTCGTCGCCGGGTTCGGCCGGGGTGACCCGCACCCGCTGGTGCCAGCACTGCATCCCCGAGATCGGGTCGGGCTGCACGCAGAACGTCGCGTTCTGGTGGACGCCGGTGTCGTGCCACCAGATCCGCCCGGTGTCGGGGTCCGACGACTCGTACGACGTCATGTTCTTCTTGTCGGCGCCCTCGCGCTTGAGCGTCCAGGTCGTGCCCGACTGGTCGATCGTCGCCTTGCCGGCTGCCCAGTTGCGGCCCTCGGTCCTCGTCGAGACGCCAGCGACCCCATGTGGTGCGAGGCGGCGACGACGCCCGGCCGGATGCCCTCGGTGCGCCACGCCTGGATGACGAAGTGGCCGATGCGCGTCGAGATCCGCACCAACCCGTTCTCCTCGATCTGCAGCTTCTCGGCGTCGGAAGGATGGATCCACAGCGGGTGACGGTGGCTGATCTCGTTGAGCCACTTCGAGTTGCCGGATCGGGTGTGGATGAGGGTCGGGATCCGGAACGTGGGCAGCAGGATGCGCTCGTTGCCGGCGATGTCCATATCCTCCCGGTGCACATGGCTCGGGATCCACTTGGGCGTGGAGTATTATCCTCGATACCGCGCGTGAGAAGAATATCGACATCATCGGGCTGTCCGGCCTGATCACGCCATCCTTGGACGAGATGTGCCATGTGGCTTCCGAAATGGAACGCGAGGGGTTCGATCTGCCGCTGTTAATTGGCGGTGCCACGACAAGCCGTGTCCACACGGCCGTTAAGATCAGCCCGAACTATCAGCGTAGCCAGGCGATCTATGTGACGGACGCCAGCCGCGCGGTCGGCGTTGTGTCCGGGTTGATGTCGAAGGAAGAGCGGCCGAAGCAGATCGCTAAGGTGCGCGATGAGTATCAGCGCATGGCGGAGTCTTACGCGCGAGGGCAAGCGGAGAAATCCCGTGCTACGCTGGCGCAAGCGAGAGCCAATGCGCTCAAGCTCGATTGGGCGGGCTACACGCCGCCAAAGCCCAGCTTCCTCGGGACGCGTACGTTCAAGGCCTACGATCTTGAAGCACTTGCCCGCTATATCGATTGGACGCCTTTCTTCCAGTCCTGGGAACTCAATGGACAGTACCCGCGCATTTTGGAGGACGATAAGTACGGCGAGGCGGCCCGTCCCCTCTTTGAAGATGCGCAAGCGATGCTGAAGCAATTGATCGCAGAGAGATGGTTGACCGCCCATGCGGTCGTCGGCTTTTGGCCTGCGAATAGCGTTGGCGATGACATTGAACTCTACGCGGACGAGACGCGAGGCCAGTCCTTCGCAACATTCCATACGGTGCGCCAGCAGATGATGCGCGATACGGGCCGGCCCAATCTTGCCCTTGCCGACTTCATTGCGCCGAAGGAGACCGGACGAGCCGACTATATTGGCGGTTTCGCCGTCACCACGGGAATTGGCGAAGAGGATGTCGCGCAGCGCTTCGAGCGCGCGAATGACGACTATTCGAAAATCCTGATCAAGTCGCTCGCCGATCGGTTAGCGGAGGCCTTTGCAGAAGTGATGCACGAAAATGTGCGCCGCGAGCTATGGGGCTACGCACCGGACGAGACTCTCCCCAACGAAGCGCTCATCGCTGAGGACTACGCGGGCATTCGCCCAGCACCTGGCTATCCTTCGCAGCCCGACCACACCGAAAAGCGAACCTTGTTTTCTCTGCTCGATGCGGAAAACGAGATCGGCGTAAAGCTCACCGAGTCGTGCGCTATGTGGCCAGGCGCCGCCGTCTCCGGCTTGTATTTCTCGCACCCGGACTCGCGCTATTTCGGCATCGGCAAAATTGGACGAGACCAAGTTGCCGACTACGCTGCGCGCAAAGGATGGTCTTTAGAGGAAGCCGAACGCTGGCTCGGTCCGATCCTCAACTACGATCCCAAACGGATCGCCGACGCAGCTGCCTAAAGGCGGTGCCAACACATCAGAACGATGCCTGGATAGTTTAATCCGCCTGCGGAGCGTTATCCGACTGAGCTGCTTTGGCGGCCCTTAGGGCCGAAGCCTCGCGTCAGATCATTCCCAGAATGACGGCGGCGAGGAAGCCGAACGAAATGATGACCGAAGCCACGGTGAGTTTGGCTGTAAGTTCCATCGGAAGTTCTCCTTTCCGACTGGAGGGGTGCCCGTTCTGCAATGTCACCATTTTACAAACTCCCCTTAAGACCTGCCAAGCCGTTTCCGTGCTGCGGCGCACAACCGGCTTGACTTAGTGAACGTTGACAATCAACGCGCAACACGGCGTTCGGTTCGCGGGCATCGCAATATTTCTGAAATTCAAACCACCTGCGACCGGGCGAAAAGCGTGCTGCTATGCGTCAATGGTGCGCAGTTTTGCCGCGCCGCGTCGTTGCACAGGCTGTGGAGAATTCTGTGTTTAGGGTGCGCCGCAGTGCGCTGTGCGAATTCACATTGTGTGCGCTCGGGACAAAGCTTTGCCCAACACGACTTTGGAAAGGCGCAGAGATCAGCGAATAGGATTGAGCGGCGCCTGGGAGATCATGGGGCAGTCTAACGTTTTCTCCAGCGCATCGACGAGCTCTTCCTCGTTATTGGCCTTGATATAGAGGCCGTTGTTCTGGTCAGCGAGGCACATCAGATCCATGATGCTGTTCGCGCCCGTCCAGGAGTAGCTGTTGTAGCGGAAGGCGATCACGTGGACCGTTAGCTGTGCCGCGTTGTCATGCAGCCTTTTGGCGAGCTCGCACGGCGAACGGCCGCAGGTCTCTTCGCCGTCGGTGACGACTACAACCACTCCAGGCTTGTTGCGAAAATCGAGCGCTTCTGCCGCTTGCTCAACCCCGGAGGTGAGAGGCGTCTTGCCTGCCGGGATGATGCGGTTCACCGTGCGCATGATCTTCCTGGCGGCGTTGGTGGTGGGCTTCATGTCGAGAGACACATTGCACTGATTATAGGGGCCCGGTCCGTAGGTCACGAGACCGACGCGGCGATATCGCGTGGCGCTCGGGAGTACTTGACGCAAGGCCCAGCGCACCTCGTCAATGCGTGGCTTCGAATTGGGAATGCCAAGTGTCTGGTTTCCTGACATGGAGCCGGAAGCATCGAAGACGATCATGGCGTCGTCGGTGCAGGGCGCCTTTTTGCCGTCCTTGGTTTTGGCCTCCTCTGCGCTCGCAACACTGATCTGACCAATCATGGCGATCATCCCAATGCCGACGATCAGCCAATTCGGCAGGCGCATGGCAATTCCAATGCCGCGATGCTGCATGATTTCTGCACTCCCTAGGCAATTTCGCTGGGACTTTAGCGCAATTGGAAGTGCCGCGGAATGGCAGAAAAATCGGGAAGGGGGGCGGCAAACCCCAGGCGCAAGTATCAGGGGACAAGTATCAGGGGCTGAAAATCAGCACCACGTAGACGAGAAACAGCAGGAGGTGCACCACACCGTTGATCACGTTGGTTCGCCCGCCGCCAAAGGTCAGGCCGCTCACGAAGAGTGTCAGAACGAGCAACACGGTCTCCTGATCAGTGAGACCGAGATGAACATCCCGGCCAGCGATCATCCCAATCAACAGGACCGCGGGCACTGTGAGCCCAATCGTTGAGAGCGCCGAGCCCATGCAGACATTGACGGTCTTTTGCAACCGGTTGGACAGAGCAGCGGAGAAGGCGGTCAGCCCTTCCGGGGTCAGAACGAGCAGAGCGATCAAGACACCGGCAAGCGCATCCGGCAGCCCGAGATCCTCAATGCCGTATTCGACGATTGTGCCAAGAAACTCCGCAAGCACGACGTCTGGAATAAGAGTCAGCACGAGCATGACAAAGTGGAATGCGAGCGAATGCGTCTTACGACTGTCCACCTAGACGTCTTCGCTTCTTGTAACGTGCCCGTCGCCGCTGTTCCGGGCGGGCTCATCGAAGAATGCGCCATGTCGCATGTCTGAATGACGACAGAGACCGCATAGAACAGGAGCGTGATAGCCCCGAACAAGATCGCCTTGGATGGCGCCTTGACCGGGTCCGGCGGGACCTCGGTGTAGTTCAGCAGGACCAGGGCAAAGACGGCCAGAGCCGCCAGAACCACGAGAAACACGCGGGCGCCCGCAAGATTGTAGTCCTGCTACCAATAGCGCAAGGCGCCCATGAGCAGGGCCGCGCCGACCATGCCGTTCAGCACGATCACGAGCGTTGCGAACATGGCATCGCGCGCAAGCGTGGGATTGTTCTCACCCGGGAGCATGATCGAAGTCAGGAGCGCGACTCCGACGATGATCACCGAGAGCGTCAAGACCAGCGTGCCGTAAGGCTCGCCAAGATAGTCGGCCACAGCCCCACCCTGCTGCACCACGGCAAGAGCACACCAGAGCATCACGCCGAAACAGCCAGACGAACAGAGCGACCGTTTGCGGATGGTTGCTCAGGTTGCGAGGAGCGCATCGCCAAAGACAACGAAGATGAGCGCTGTGATCCATCCGGTGAGCGCGGGCGCGATGGTCTTGAAGGGAATGGGTCTTGTCATTTGTAATTCGTGCGGCGTGGGAGTCTGTGCATCGTTCCCGGCGTTACAAAGCCTAAGACATCAAACGTGGACTGATTTTGAGGACGGCATAAGCGCTTGCGCGTCGCACCGGCCTAGCCGAGTCGTCCGCATCCATGTAAAAGCCGTTCACATGACTCATTCCGGCCGGCGCTGGCAGCGACGCTCTTATCACCACGGCAACCTGAAGGAGGTTCTGCTGGAGGCTGCGCGCAAGCTCATTGAAGAGCACGGCGCTTTCGGCTTTAGCCTGACAGAGGCAGCTCGGCTTGCTGGCGTGAGCCCAGCGGCGCCATACCGTCATTTTCGCGACCGCGACGCGCTTCTTGCCGAGGTCGCCCGCAGCGGCTTTGAGCGTTTTGCTGCGCGTCTGGATGCGGCGTGGAACAACGGAATCCCGACGCCGCTATCAGCCTTCGAAAATTTGGGACGCGCCTATCTCGCCTTCGCGCGCGAGGATCCGGCAAGCTACACGGTAATGTTCGAGACTGGGGTTGCACCTCAGAGCGAAGGTGAGCCGATTCCCGCCGCCGAGCAGGCCTTTGATGTGCTTCAGCAAGCGGCTGCGGCGCTCTGCCGGCATTTGCCTGAGGAAAAACGTCCGCCGCTAAAGCTTGTCGCCATGCACATCTGGACCATGTCGCATGGGGTCGCCTCACTCTTCATCCGGGAGGGCCGGGCCGCGCGCAAAATCCCTCTCTCGCCGGAGGAAGTTCTCGAAAGCGGGCTTCTCATCTATTTGAAGGGTCTTGGCGTGCTGCCGGAAGAAGACGCAGGCGATTCAACCTGAATGGGCGCTCGGTTTTTTGCGGCTAGCGGCTGGCTTCGAGCCATCTGAGCACGAGATCCCAATCGGCCCGGCTGCCGTTATAGATGTTCCGGTCCACTTTGCCCGGAACGCCAGGCACGATTCCGGTCGTGGTGAACTGCCAGAACGCCCAGCTGCGGCCGGGATATTTCCGATGCGGCTCGGCCGCGACGGTGCGCAGCCAAAAATGATGGTTCTTGAACTGGCCCTTGAGAATGTCTTGATGGAAGGCTGGGTCGGTATAGATGATGGGTCGTTTGCCCGTATGCCGCTCCATGATCTCAAGGATGATCTTGATCTTCTTCAGCGCGAGTGTGCGAGATACTCTTTTCGGGCAGGTCTTCGAGAACGGATGCCATTCGAGATCGAGGACCGGGGGCAGGGCATCAGGATCCTTGGGGACGTTGCGAATAAACCAATTGGCCTGTTCGGTTGCGTTACGGCACCAATAGATGAAGTGGTAGGCGCCGCGAGCGATGCCGGCGCGCTTGGCCGCGTGCCAGTTCTGACGAAACTTCGGATCGAGATGGTCGCCGCCTTCCGTCGCCTTAATGAAGGCGAACCGGATGCCGGATTCGCGCACCTTGCGCCAATCGATATCGCCCTGCCAGTAGGACACATCGATGCCCTGGATCGGCATTGTGTGGGCGCGGGTGACGCCCTTATGCGGCTTGTGATCTCTCAGTGAGCGGGCAAGTGCGGCTCCGCCGCCGACAGTGCCGACGAGGAGAGCACTGACCACAGCAAGGCCAACGAAACGGCGATACGCAAGACACATGAAAACGCCCTCAAAAGCCCGATAAATCTGAAGTTTTCGGGGAATTGAGGGTGAATTCTCGTTGGGTGGAGTTAATTTTTCCTTGGGGCCGCGACCCGCCTTCTCTGGGCCGGGCCAGACCCCGTATTCAGATCAGTCCCAAATGCTTTTCGGACGAAGGCCAGTTGACTCGCTTGCCAAACCACCCCACATATGTGAATGTAAATAACATTCACTTAGGCCCTGAAAGGACTCCAATGCAGCTAGTTGCGACCCTCGACGAGTACGGAAAGCCGGCTTGGTTCGCCTCAATGATCCTCGGCTTTATCGTTTGGTGGCCCATCGGCCTTGGCGTTTTGGCTTATCTGATCTGGAGTGGACGTATGGGATGCGGAAAGAAGAATGCGTGGCGTGCGTATTTCAACGACGAGGCGCGGCGGTTTAGCAGCGGTTTCAGCTCGACGGGCAACCATGCCTTCGATGCCTACCGCGAGGAGACTTTAAAGCGGCTGGAAGATGAGGCTGAAGAGTTTCAGTCGTTCTTGAAGCGGCTTCGGGACGCGAAGGACAAGGCCGAGTTCGACCAGTTCATGTCCGAACGCAAGCAAGTCCAGACTGTACAGCCAAGCTAAGCTAAGTTCGCTCACCCCCCTGCGAACGAGCAACACGTATCGAGGGCGTGGGAGAAATCCCGCGCCCTTCATGCGTGTGCACCCCTTTATTTTGTCTCACATTCAGGCTTTTCATCCGCGCCGCACTTTGTAGGATGTCGGCCAACGGGCCCAAAAAGGCACAACGAAGAGACATTGAAGAACTGAGGTAGAAAATAATGCATCGCGTGAACAATTATCTTGCCGCCTTTCTGATTGCCGGTCTGGTGTGCACCGCGTCCGCCGCACATGCCGAGCCCACAGACTTGGCGGCCCTTGCAAAGGATCCTCAGAGCTTTCTGGGGCAGGACGTCGAGATGAAGGCCAATTGCGTTAAGGGTGGCCGCGCGGGTGATGTGCTCGGCTATGAGTGCACCACGAAGCAGGGGGTCTATTTAAACGCCCGCGATATCGGGCCGGAGGATGCCAAAGAGCAGCTCGCCGGTGAGTGCGCTGGCGGTGCTTGCGAGGCTACGCTCCGCTTCTCGCCTCACTCATTCACAACGTCGGGCGTCATCGAGCCCGACAAGAGCGTGGTGGTCTTCAACGCAGAGAAGGCAATCGTCAGTTTCTAGGCCGCGCTATTGGTCTTCTTCGTCCTCAAGAATGCTTTTCGACCCCAACAGTCTGAAGATGAGGGGCAGCACAATGGGGTTAAAAAGGGCCGTGATGGTCAGGCGACGTAGCCAGGTTTTCGACTGGGACGAGGGGATAACCACCTTCGCGAAGGCCGCGGCATCTTCTTGGCGCTTTGCCACCTCAGGCTTCATCATTGATTCATAGGCCGTGAAGGCCGGCGTGTGGTTGCCGTTGTAGCGTTGGAGTTCTTGGGCAAGCACATAGGCTCCCGCCATGGCCATGTGCGAGCCTTGTCCGGCCAGAAGCGTCAGGCAACCGCAGGCATCCCCAAGGAGCACAACGCGTCCGCGCGACCATCGCGGCATCGCGATCTGCGTCAGCGTGTCAAATAGGATCGGCTCTTTTCCCGGATAAGCGTCAAGCAAGGCCTCGCCGAGCCATCCTGCGCCCTTATAAGCGCGTCGGACAAATTCGAGCTGCTGGTCGCGGGGTACCTCCACCTCCTCAAGGCGGAACATGTAAAGGGCATCGAGCTGCTTATCGCCAAGCGGGTAGTAGGCAGCGATCCGGTTCGGCTCTTCATGAATCTGCACCGTTCGCGCGACGGGGAGGTCGTGATCCTCAAGGTGGAAGGCGGCGATATAGGCGCCGAGGAAGCGCGCGAACTGGCTTTCCTCGCCGAACACGATATTCCGGACCCCGGAATGGACGCCATCGGCACCGAACACGAGCGAGAAATCTTCCGTGCTGCCATCGCCGAACGTGGCCGTGACGTGGCCCGCTTCCTCGTCCTCTTCAAGGTTTGAGACCTCCAGCCCGTACCGGACCTCAACGCCCAAGCTCTCCGCGCGCTCGTGCAGGATGCGGACAAGATCCGATCGGCTCAGATAGAGATATTTCCCGCCGAGCACGCGTTTGATCATCCAAAGTCGCACCGAGGCATATGCCCTGCCGCTTGCATTGACGAATTGAAGTTTGTCGATGGGATAGCGGATCGCCCTGAGCTTGTCGGCAAGGCCCATGCGCTCGGCCACGTCCCAGCCCGACCCGAAAAAGTCCATCATGTAGCCATCGGTCGGTAACGCGGCATCGCGCTCAACGACGAGCGGATCGTATCCGTATTCTTTGAGACGAATGGCAAGCGTCAGCCCGGCGATGCCCGCACCGGAGATTAGAACCCTGCTAATGCTCGTCATCTGCTAGCGCCTCTTGGCACGGGTGAGCCGGCGCCGTGCGCCGTCGTCCGTCGCCCTCGCAATAGGTTCGGACTTGGGCTTACCGTAGCCGCCACCGGTCGGTGTTTTGATAATGATTGCCTCCCCCGCAGCAATGACAGTTTGGTCGGAGCCTTTGAGCCGCTCAAGGTGGCCGGTCTTTCGCCGGACCCAGTTCTCGCCCTTACGCCCTGGCGCCCCGCCTTTTGTGCCAAACGGTCGCACTTTACGGAAGCCCGAAAGCACCGCGCAGTCCATCTCCTCCAGGAACCGCAGCACTCGGACCGTACCATCGCCGGCGCACCATTCGCCCTTACCGCCAGAGCCCTGTGCGATCTCGAATCGCTCCAGCAGAACCGGATAGCGCAGCTCAAGGACTTCGGGATCCGTCAAACGGGAGTTTGTCATGTGAGTCTGCACGGCGGAAACCCCGTGAAATCCCGGTCCGGCCGGTGCCCCGGAGCAGATCGTCTCGTAATACTGAACTCGCGCATTGCCGAAGGTGAGGTTGTTCATTGAGCCTTGCGCCGAGCCGAGCACCCCAAGGGCGCCGTAGAGACAGTTCACGACGGTCTGGCTTGTCTCCACATTCCCGCCCGCGACCGGGGCTGGGTATGTTGGTTTGAGCAGCGATCCGTCGGGCACGACGATCTCGATGTGACGCAGGCAACCCGCATTCAGCGGAATATCGTCCTCAACCAGCGTGCGGAAAACATACAACACGCAGGCGCGTGTGATCGGCTCTGGTGCGTTGAAGGTCGTCGCGGTCTGGCGGCTGGTGCCCGTAAAATCGACAAAGGCCTTTTGTGCCTTCTTGTCGATTTTGATCGCTACCTCGATGCGGCTGCCCTGATCCGTCTCGAGCGCGAAACGTGAGCTTTTCAATGTGCCGATGACGGCGCGCACGGCGTCCGCCGCGTTATCCTGCACGTGCCCCATATAGGCCTCGACCGTGGCGAGGCCATATTGGCCCACCATCTTACGCAGCTCGGTGACGCCTTTTTCATTGGCGGCGACCTGCGCTTTCAGATCGGCGATGTTCTGCTCGACATTTCGGGCGGGGTAGGGCGCATTCGTAAAGAGGCGCCGAACGGCCTCTTCCTGAAAGCGGCCCTGACCGACAAGCTTGAAGGGGTCGATATAGATCCCTTCCTCCTCGATCGATACCGCCCTCGGGCTCATGGATCCGGGCGCAATGCCGCCGACATCGGCATGGTGGCCACGGGCGGCGACGAAGAACAGAAGCGCGGAGCTGTCCTCGTCGAACACCGGCGTGACGACGGTGATGTCGGGCAGATGCGTGCCGCCGTTATAGGGCGCATTCAGCATCCACACATCGCCGGGTTTCAGTCCTGCGCCCACCTCGTGAAGGATCGTTTCCACGCTTTTGTCCATGGAGCCGAGATGGACGGGAATGTGCGGCGCGTTGGCGATGAGAGCGCCCTGCGCATCGAAAATGGCGCAAGAGAAATCAAGCCGCTCCTTGATGTTCACTGAGCGCGCGGTGTTTTGCAGCGCATATCCCATCTGCTCGGCGACCGACACGAAGAGATTGTTGAAGACCTCAAGCATGACTGGGTCGGCTTTGCTATCGACCGTCTCTTTGGCCGATTTCTCGGCTATGCGCGTCAACAGCAGATGGTCCTTGGTGGTCACGCCCGCGCGCCAGCCTGGTTCGACCATCAGGGTCTGGTGATCCTCAACGATGACTGCAGGGCCTTGCGCGGCCGCGCCCAGGAAAAGATCTGCACGTAGATAAACGGGTGCGCTGTGCCAAGTCCCGTGGGTGAAGACAGACGTATATGTGTGTGGTTCCGGAGCGGGTTGATCGCCCGCGACAACCAACTCAGGTTCCTCGATCAGGGCGCCGCCGCCGATAGCATCCACCTCGACCGCCTCGATCTCAATGCCCTTCTCAGGGCTGATGAAGCCGAACCGCTTGCGATGATCGCGCTCGAACTGGCTCCGCATCTGCGCAAGCGGACCGACATCTATTGTCAGTGCACTGTCTGTTCCCTCATAGCGTAGTTGAGCCCGCGCGGTGAGGTTCATGGCATCTGCCGCAAGGCCCTGTCGCGACAGCTCATCGCGCGCGTCAGCCTCCAGCGGCGCGCAGATGTCCGCAAGCCTTGCGAGTCCCGCTTCGTGGAGCCCGGTGAGCACCGCATGCGAGCGCGTTGCACGCAGGCTCGCCAGCCCCATGCCGTACGCCGATAGAACGCCCGATAGCGGATGCAGCAAAACACTTTCGATTCCGAGCGCGTCGGCAACAAGACATGCATGTTGTCCGCCCGCGCCACCGAAGGAATTCAAGACATAGCCCGCAACGTCATAACCACGCTGAACCGAAATCGTCTTGATGGCATTTGCCATATTCGCCACGGCGATCTTGATAAAGCCCTCGGCAACTTCCTCAGGCATGCGCGTATCGTCGAGCTGCCGCGCAAGGCTATGGAATGCCTTGACGACGGATTTTCGGTCGAGCGGCTCGTCCTGGCCCGGCCCGAAAATATGGGGAAAGAAGTCCGGTTGAAGTTTGCCGGTCATAACGTTCGCGTCCGTGACCGTGAGCGGCCCGCCTCGCCGATAGGCGAGGGGACCAGGGTCGGCCCCGGCGGAGTCCGGCCCGACGCGGAAGCGGGCCTCGTCACAATGAAGAACCGAGCCACCGCCAGCGGCGATGGTGTGAATGAGCATCATCGGTGCGCGAACGCGGGCGCCTGCCACCACACTTTCGAACGTGCGTTCGAAGGCGCCCTCGTAATGGCAAACATCGGTAGACGTACCGCCCATGTCGAAGCCGATGACCTTGCCGAAGCCGGCGCCTTGGGCTGTCTCTACAGCCCCCACCACGCCGCCCGCCGGTCCCGACAGGATTGCGTCCTTGCCACGGAACAGGCTCGCCGAGGTCAGCCCACCCGAGGATTGCATGAAGAAGAGTTTTGGCGCTCCGCACGGCGTTTCATGGACGTCACGGGATCCCGACACCTCATGGGCGGAGAGTGCCCCCGCCACGCGGTCCACGTAGCGGCGAAGCAGCGGCGACAGATAGGCGTCCACCACGGCCGTGTCGCCCCGTCCGACGAATTTCACGAGCGGGCTCACTTCGTGGCTTGCGGACACTTGCGTAAACCCGGTCTCCCGAGCGAGGTCTGCGGCGGCCCGTTCGTGCGCAGGATGCGCATAGGCGTGCATGAACACGATCGCGACGGATAAGATGCCATCGCTCCGGGCGTCTTCCAGCGCGCGCCGTGTGGCCGCAAAATCGAGGGGAGCCTCGATGGTCCCGTCGGCGCGCACACGCTCACGCACCTCCACAACACGCTCATACAGCATGGACGGTTTCTCAATCCGTCGCGCGAAGATCTTCGACCGCGCCTGATAGCCGATATCGAGCGCATCGCGAAAGCCCTCGCTGACGAGCAAGAGGAGTGGGTCGCCTTTGCGCTCCAGCAGCGCATTGGTGGCTACCGTCGTTCCCATGCGCACGCTTTCGACGCGCTCTGGTGGAAGCGGCACCGACCGGGGGACACCGATCAAATCCGCGATGCCGGCAATGGCCGCGTCTTCGTAGGAGCCGGGATTCTCCGAGAGCAGCTTCGTCGTGAGGCGTCGCCCGTCTGGCGTGCGCGCAACGATGTCGGTGAACGTGCCACCACGATCAATGAAGAACTGCCATTTGCCGCTCATGGCGTGAAGCACTGGCCCATCACGAGATGCGTTTTAAGCCGGCGGCATATTGCTTCCAGCGCCTGACATAGACATCGGCCCCGCGCGCGATCATGGCGCGGGCTGCCTCGTCCACCTCGCGTACAGCCTTAGCGGGCGAGCCCAAGATCATTGTGTTGTCCGGAAACTCCTTGCCCTCTGTAATGAGCGCATTGGCGCCCACAAGGCAATTTGCGCCGATCTTGGCGCCGTTCAAAATCGTCGTCCCCATGCCGATGAGGGTGTTGTCACCGATGGCGCAGCCATGGAGGACGACGTTGTGGCCGATGACGCAGTCCTGGCCAATGGTCAGCGGAAAGCCCGGATCGGTGTGAAGGGTGGAATTGTCCTGAACCTGCGAACGCACGCCGATTTCGATCCACTCATTGTCACCGCGCAGCACCGAGCCGTACCAGACACTGGCATCGGAGAGGAGCCGCACCTTGCCGGTCAAGACGGCTGTTTCCGCTACCCAATAGAGCCCGTCGCCCGGAAATTCAGGCGCCTGCCCATCAAGCTCATAGATCGCCATCCTTGCTCCTTCCGCCGCCCAAGATGCGTGGATACAACTCCTGCCTCATATTGTCATTCCCGATCACGGGGTTTGCGCGGGCGAGGGGCTCGAAAGTCTTGTAACGAGGGGGGCAGCCCGCTAAGGAAAGGCGCAAGGATTAGATTCTGAAGGGTTTCAGGCGGCCCATTTGGCCAGCCATTTCATCGATCCCAAGGTTTGAGTGAGCCAATGAGCACTGAAGACACCAAAAAGGGCGGCAATCCGCTCGTTATTTTCATCGTTTCGCTGTGCGCGGCCATCGTCATGGCAGGCGGATTCGCCATTGTGGTGCAGGCCTTTATTCTCGCCGCTGCGAACCTTTTTGAATTCGGTCCCACAGTTGTGTGGGTCGCCAGTGGCGCAAATGCGCTGATGGCATTTTGGTTCGCGGTCTGGACGTATTTTCGGTCATGGCATGTCGAGCGGCGCCTCAGATCCGGTCTTGAGGTCGACGAACCGAAGATGTCAATCCTGGGAAATCTCCAAGGGTAACAACGTTTTCTAGGGCCAAAGGCGGTGAACTCGCGGGCGAATATGATATGCGGGACGGCACAAAAGCCCGTATGGTCCAATCAGAGCATAAGTTCTAAGGGGGTCGGAAATGTCGGTTTGGGGAAAGCTCGCAGGTGCAGCCGCGGGGCTCGCGGTCGGAGGACCGATAGGAGCGCTCGTTGGCGGTGTGGCTGGGCACTATGTGATCGATCGGGACGAGGCCGCCGAGGGCGACGGGAAAGGTGAAGACCAGGTCGCCTTTACCGTCGGCGTGATTGCGCTCGGCGCCAAGATGGCCAAGGCCGATGGCGTGGTCACTATGGACGAGGTCAACGCCTTCAAGGAAGTCTTCAAGGTTCCAGACGGCGAAATGAAGAACGTGGCGCGTGTCTTCAACCTCGCCAAGCAGGATGTCTCAGGCTACGAGGCCTATGCCGAGCAACTGGCGACCATGTTTAAGGGCAACCGCAAGCTGCTTGAAGACGTGCTCGATGGGCTGTTCCACATCGCCAAAGCTGACGATGCGTTCGATCCCACCGAGGAACAGTTCTTGTCGCAGGTCGCAAAGCGTTTCGGTTTTACCGACACAGAATTCAATTACATCAAGGCCCGCCACGTGGTGGCTTCTAAGCGCAACCCATACGACGTGCTCGAAATCGACCCGTCGATCTCGAACGACGACTTGAAGGCGCAGTACCGCAAGCTGATCACCGAGAACCATCCCGACAAGCAGATCGCGCGCGGGTTGCCCGAGGAGTTCATCTCCATCGCGACGGAAAAGGTCGCCGCCATCAACGAGGCCTACCAGATGATCGTTAAAGAGCGCGGGCTTTAATCCAGCGCTCTGTATTTGCCACATGTGTCCAGACGGGGCTTCCCTACCGGCACGGTGCGTGAGGGAAACTCCCGGGATGACGACCGCAGCGGACAGCAAGCTTGTCGCCCATTGGTGCGCCTCGCCGAATTTCGAGCCGCGGCGGGCAGGGCGTCTACCGGACACGCTGATACTCCACTATACCGGCATGGAATCCTGCGATGCGGCGCGCGATTGGCTGATGCGCGAGGAGTCTGGGGTCTCGGCCCATTATCTCGTCGATGAGTCGGGCGCGATCACCCAAATGGTGGCGGAAGCCGAGCGCGCCTGGCATGCGGGCCAGAGCTATTGGGCCGGCGAGACGGACGTCAATTCGGCCTCTATCGGCATCGAGATCCACAACCCCGGTCACGATTTCGACTACCCGGCTTTTCCCGATGCGCAAATGGCGGCAGTTGAGGAGCTATGCCTCGATATTTTCAGCCGCCACGTCATTCCGAAGGAACGTGTTCTCGCCCATTCCGACATCGCACCGGGCCGCAAGCGCGATCCTGGTGAGCGGTTCGATTGGGCGCGGCTCGGCAGTGCCGGAGTCGGGCTCTGGGTTGAACCTGTGGCGCCCGGCGACGACACAGGCATCGGCCTTGGCGATGAAAACGACGCCGTGGCGCAGCTTCAGCGCAATCTCAGGGATTTCGGTTACGGCGTTGAGGTCACGTCCACCTATGGCCGGGGGATGGAGACGGTCGTCGAGGCCTTCCAGCGCCACTATAGGCCAGCCCGGATCGACGGACGCGCGGATCGCTCGACGCAAGAGACCCTAAAGCGTCTCCTCACGGCCCGTGAAGGCACCACGGTTTGAGACGACCCGCCCTCGTCTCAAGCGCCACCCAAAGCCGAGCAACAAAAAAGGCCCGCCCCAACTCAGGGCGAGCCTTTTGAATTTTGCAGGTCACGCGCGAGGCGCGCGATACTTAGTTGCCGCTATTGTCGCTGTAGAAGCTCGTGGCCTTGGCGAGATTGCCTTTCGAGTCCTTCATGAACTCTTCCTTTGCCGACTGCTTGCTGAAGCAATAGAGCTTGCCGTCGATTTTCTCCTGGACCGAGCAGTCAGTGAACTTCTTCACACCCTTGGTGAGACCAAAGGCGCAGTTGTTCCCAAACTCACCCAAGTCCCCGGCCGCAAACGCGGCGGAGCCCGACGTAACCATCATGACGCTGGCGAGGGCAGCGGCGCAAAAAAGCTTCTTCATAGATAGTCCTCCAAGACTTGAAAACTTCGTGGCACATTTGGCCTGTGATAGGCCATTGATTCGTCAGAAACGGCCCTGGCGTCAATGGACAATTGTAGCGCCAACTGTCGTCGCGTTCGGCCGGGCCAAGAAAAAGGCCCGTCGCGCAATGACGGGCCTTTCGTTATGCGCACTCAAAGGGCGCGTGACGCCTTCTACTGATTGTCGTTGTAGAAGCTCTCGGCCTTGGCGATGTTGCCTTCAGTGTCTTTCATGAACAGCGTCTTGGCTTGATCATTGCCGAAGCAGTAAGTCTTGCCTCCGATGTCGGCATTGATAGAGCAGTCGGTCTCGACCTTCTTGCCCAGCGCAAGACCCATGGTGCACATATTGTCGTAGGCGCCTGTTGCGGCGACAGCCGACGTTGCGAAAAGAAAGGCGCCAGCGATTGCGGGGATGAGAACTTTCTTCATTACTTCCTCCATTTGAGTTCTTAGGGTAAAAAATTGCGCGAAGAACAAATCACTCCGGCATTCCACAGACTACGAGTTATTAACGCGCCACGAATGTGACCCGGGTCACGCGTGTGGATCACAATTTCGCGATTATATGACGCAGGGCGCAAGAAAAAGCCCGCCACTCTAGCAAGAGTGGCGGGCAATTTTAGTATAAGCGGCCGGGTATGCCCCTCGCAAACGCAAGGGGGACCAGCTTAAAGCGTTTCTTCGAAGTCCATGCCTTCGAACGTGTAACGGTCTACTTGGGTCCAGATGCCGTCTTCCTGGACAGGAACCTTGTGCACTTTGACCTTCCCAACGTTCAGCTTGCCATTCTCCTCGTCGACCCAAAAGTCGAGGTCGTAGTACTCGTCCTTACTCCCTGGCTTGCGGAAGTCGGTGCAGGCAAAATATTTGCCTTCGCCTTTGAGATGGCGGACCGGCCGATGCATCTCGACGAACTGGAGCTTGAGGTCCTCGCCCGTCTCATCGTCTTTGACGGTAATGTTGCCGTCATCGTCCTTGTTGTCGGTAATGAACTCGTGGATCGCGGACATCACGTGCCAGGCGCGTGCACCCTCGATGCTGCCTGGATGTTCCTGTACGGGAAGCCACCACCAGGCGACCGGCAGACGCGTGATCATGAAGTAGCCGTCGCCATCGCGTTTCGGCCCCTTCTGCACGCGGATGTCCTTCAGGGTGAGTTGGTCGCCCTCAGGCTTGAACCAAAAATCGATCGCGTACTGCTTCTTCGTTTCTTCCTTGTCGCTGAAGATGACATTTGCGAACCAGCCATAGCCTTCCATGCCGCGCACAATCTTGATCTTATCGAACTTCAGCTTGAGATCTTTGTCGAGCTTTGGATCACGAAAGACGAAGGCATCGCCGCTTGATCGCTCGTCGATGACCTCCATAACGCGTGCGTTGACATCCTCTACCTCGAAGACCTTTGCGCCGGATGCGGCCTTGGCTTCCTTAGCAGCGAGGAATTTTTTTGCCGCGGCGATGTTGCCTTCGGGATCCTTGAGGAAGGCAGCCTTCGATTTTTCGCTCGAAAAGCAGTAAACCTTGCCGTCTTCGGAGGTCCAGTTAACAGAGCAGTCCGTTTTCACCATTTGGCCATCGGCAAGACCCATGGCGCAACTATCATCGAACTCACCGTCGTCTTCCATGGCGTGCGTGGCGGCAGGTGCACTCAAAGCGAGCGCCGCTACCAGAAAGGCAGACAGTGTCAGATGGGAAATGAGCCGTTTGAGTGTGATATCAATCATAGTCATTCGTCCTTGGGAAATTCCGGATGTGAGTCGATCGTGTTTTTGGCGTTTGGTTGGCTTAGCCGTTTTTAGTGTGACTTCGCGTGTCTCGTCTATGACCTGAGTTACGGTTCCGGGCTGTCATGACTGGGAGCCCGATCGTAACGCGGGCCGCGAATCCTCAGCTTCGCTTGCGCCATAGGCGGCGAGCGCTGCCTCATCGAGCAACTCGATTGAGCCGCGCGAGGAGCGAACCCAGCCTAGCCGCTCCCATTCGGAGACATATCGGCTGATGACTTCACGTACGCTCCCAAGATCAAGGGCCAGTTGCTGATGCGTTTTGGAGATCACGTTCCCACCCGCCGCCTCAGCGAGCAGACGACGCGCCAGTCGCAGGTCGAGGCTGGCGAAAGCCACTTCATCCACAAGGGTGATCAGGCTCGATAATAGGTCTCCATAGTTCGACAGCACGTACTGCCGGAACTTGGGCGAGGAGACGAGGAGCTGATGAAAGACACTCGCAGGCAGCGCCGCGAGTAGAACATCGGCTTGCGCGGTGCTTTCGGCCGGGAAGGGGTTGCCGCCCATCAAGCACGAGGTTGTCAGGACGCAGGTCTCACCGGGACCAACCTGATAAAGCATAATCTCCCGGCCAGATTCCGAGGTCTTGAAGATGCGCGTCTGCCCTTCGATGCACATGACATAGTTTTGGCAGACCTGACCTTGGAAATAGGCCACATCGTTTCGGCGCAGCCGTTCGAACTGCGTGGCTTCGAGCAAAGTGCGCTTGGATTCCGGCTCCAACTCCGCAAGTTCAGGAAAGACGTTGAGCCAGCGCGTGATCAGAATTTGATTCGGCATCGTTCGAAAGCGCCTCGCGTATGACCGATATTGGTCTGAATAGTCTTGGCCCGATCTCAAAAGTCCTGGCCCGATATGACCAAAACTCCGCCTCTTGCTAAATTATGCGGCGGATTGCCGCGAGCATATGGGAACAATTGGCAATTGGGGGATCAAAAACCCGTGACAACTCTGGCTGTCCGCTCAAGATTCGTTGAGCAAAAGGCTGGTGACGCGGTCCCATACCGGCGGCATGCTTGACGAAATCGCCTCCGCAGCCCTAATTCTTGAGGTGTCAGCAGGCCGGATGGCCGCTCCTCGGCAAGCTTTGCGTGCCGTGGCGAGGAAAGTCCGGGCTCCTTGGAAGCACGGTGCCGGATAACGTCCGGCGGGGGCGACCCCAGGGAAAGTGCCACAGAAAGCAAACCGCCCTCGATGGTTGGAGACAACTCTCAGGGTAAGGGTGAAAGGGTGCGGTAAGAGCGCACCGCGTCTTTGGCAACAAAGACGGCAGGGCAAACCCCACCGGGAGCAAGACCGAATAGGGGCTGCACGGGCGAATTTTCGTCCACGTACGTTTCCGGACGCGCAGCCCGGGTTGGTTGCATGAGGCGCCTCGCAAGACGCGTCCCAGATGAATGGCCATCGCCTCGCTGGAAAGCGAGGAACAGAACCCGGCTTATAGGCTTGGTGACATGTTTAGGACCGGCGTGAGGGAAAGCCCTCGCGCCGGTCTCCAATTTTGGGACCGCGCAAAAGCAAACGGCCGACGCGGGAGGGTGCGCCGGCCGTTCTATCGAGAGGCGCCAGAGGAGTGACGCGCCTCAGCTTTGGCTATGCAAGGTCGAAGCGATCCGCATTCATCACCTTCGTCCAGGCCGCTACGAAGTCGGCCACGAAGGCCTCTTTCGAGTCGTCCTGAGCGTAGACTTCAGCAAGTGCCCGGAGTTGCGAGTTCGACCCGAAGATGAGATCGGCACGGGTTCCGGTCCACTTCACTTCGCCGGTCTTTCGGTCACGGCCCTCGAACACATCTTCATCGTCCGAAATCGCTTTCCACGTCGTGCCGAGGTCAAGCAGGTTGACGAAGAAGTCGTTGGTGAGCTGCCCAGGCTTGTCAGTGAACACGCCGTGCTCGGAGCCACCGTGATTGGCGCCAAGCACGCGCAAACCGCCGACAAGAACCGTCATCTCAGGAGCAGTCAGGGTGAGCAACTGCGCCCGGTCAACCAGCAACTCCTCGGAAGACACCGTGTATTGGGTCTTGAGGAAGTTGCGGAAACCGTCCGCCACAGGCTCGAGGAAGTCGACCGACTCAATGTCCGTCTGCTCCTGCGTGGCATCGCCCCGGCCAGGAATAAAGGGCACAGTCAAGGCGTGACCGGCATCCTTCGCGGTCTTCTCTATCCCGGCAGATCCAGCCAGCACGATGAGATCGGCCATCGAGACTTGCTTCCCGCCGCTCTGAGCGTCGTTAAACGTCCCGCGGATTTCCTCAAGCGTGTTCAAGACACCCGCCAACTTATCGGGCTGGTTCACGTCCCAATCTTTTTGGGGAGCGAGGCGAATACGCGCTCCATTGGCGCCGCCGCGCATGTCGGACCCACGATACGTGGCTGCCGATGCCCAAGAGGTCGATACCAATTCGGCGACCGACAGACCGGAAGCCAGAATTTTGGCCTTCAGGTCGGCAATATCCTTGTCGTCGATCAACTCGTGCGTAACCGCGGGGATAGGGTCCTGCCAGATCAGCTCTTCCGCTGGGACTTCCTTTCCGAGATAGCGCGCTCGCGGACCCATGTCTCGGTGGGTCAGCTTGAACCAGGCCCGGGCGAATGCGTCGGCGAATTCTTCCGGGTGCTGATGAAAGTACCGCGAAATTTTTTCGTATTTCGGGTCCATGCGCATGGCCATGTCGGCCGTCGTCATCATGATCGGAACGCGCTTGCTGGAGCCATCGACTTGCGGAGCGTGGTCCTTCTCGGCCAAGCCCTTCGGTGCCCACTGATTGGCACCGCCAGAGCCCTTTACGGGTTCCCACTCATATCCGAAGAGCACGTCGAAATAGCTCATGTCCCAAGTGGTCGGCGTCGGGGTCCAGGCCCCTTCGATCCCGCTGGTGATTGCATCGACACCCTTGCCGGACTCGTAGCTGTTCTTCCAGCCGAGGCCTTGCGCTTCGATGGGGGCACCTTCTGGGGCCGGTCCAACATAGACGTCAGCGTTTGCCGCGCCATGCGCCTTACCGAATGTATGGCCGCCAGCGGTCAGCGCGACCGTCTCCTCGTCATTCATGGCCATCCGGGCAAACGTCTCGCGAATGTCGCCGCCCGAGGCGACCGGATCGGGGTGACCGTTCGGCCCTTCCGGGTTCACATAGATGAGCCCCATCTGAACGGCTGCGAGCGGGCGGTCAAGTTCGCGGTCGCCACGATAGCGATTGTCTCCTAGCCATTCGATCTCGGAGCCCCAGTAGATGTCCTCTTCGGGCTCCCAGATGTCCTCGTGGCCACCAGCGAAGCCAAAGATCTTGAGGCCCATGGATTCAATTGCACACGTGCCCGCCAGGATAATCAGATCGGCCCACGAGATCTTGTTGCCGTATTTTTGCTTGATCGGCCAAAGCAGCAGACGCGCCTTGTCCAAATTGCCGTTGTCGGGCCAGCTATTGATCGGTGCGAAGCGTTGATTGCCCGTGCCGCCGCCGCCGCGTCCATCGGCGGTACGGTATGTACCTGCGCTATGCCAGGCCATGCGGATGAAGAAGGGGCCGTAATGACCGTAATCGGCCGGCCACCACTCCTGAGATGTGGTCATGAGATCGAAGAGGTCTTACTTAACGGCGTCGAGGTCCAGCGACTTAAAGGCCTCGGCGTAGTCGAAGTCCTTGTCCATCGGGTTGGACTTTGAAGATGGCTGGCTGAGAACCTTGAGATTCAGCTGGTTCGGCCACCAGTCCCGGTTGGTGGTGCCTCGATTATGGCTGACAGGGCAACTGCCCGCGCCCTCAACTTTCGCGTCCATTTCCTCACCTCCGTCTATCGGCCCTCGAACAGCTCTGCTCAGGGCATTATCCCAGGGAAAAGAGATTGCGCGCCGCGAGCCATAACCACAAATCGTATTTTTTTATGGGTTCTATAAGGAAAACTGATTTATCGGCGCGGATTCGCGCGGCGGGTCAGTCGCCAAGGAATTTCTGGATCAATCTCAGCGTTGCCTCGGGCTGTTCTTCTTGCGGCATGTGTCCGCATTTCTCGATGATCTCGAGCCTGGAATTCGGCATGTCCCGCCGAAGCTCAAGGCCGATATCAAGCGGTACGATGCGGTCGCTATCGCACCAGGCAATCAGCGTTGGCAGCTTGATTGTAGGGTAGCGCTGGGAGATCTCATTCATGCTTGCTGGCATGATCTGGCGTGCGCTGTGGATCACGGCATGCTTGCCGGAAGCGGTCTTAAGAGGCGCGGCGTACATTTCGACGTCCTCTTCTCCGATCTTGCTATCGTCGAAATACGCGATTTTGAGGGCGACGCGGGCTTGAACTGCTGGAGGAACCATGCGCACGCCAAGATGTGAGACGACGGGCACGTCCATCATCTTGAAGGCGAGTGGAATGTCCTGGGGATAGGCGATCGTATCCAAGAGGACGAGCCTCACGATACGCCCTGCAAGACGTGGGTCATCGTCGAGCGCAAGCATTAGCGATACGCCGCCGCCATAAGAGTGCCCGATAAGCGTGAGGTTCCGTAGGTCGTTTTCGACAATGAGCTCTTTGATTAGTTCGGCCTGATCGAAGATCGAATAGCGTTCGTCCTGCGGTTTGTCCGACTGCCCAAACCCCTTCAAATCAACGGCAATGACCTTGTGCTTCCGGGCAAGGGCGGGTGCGATCCGCCGCCACGTGAAGGTGCTCGCGCCAAACCCATGGATCAGCATGACCGGCGCGCCGTCGCCCTTCGTTTCGTAGAACAATTTGACGGGCGCCTCGGGCGGGCCAAGCCGCGCGAAAGCTGGCCCCTGTCGCGTTTCGTTCGCGCCGCCAGGGGTCAGACCGCCAAGCGCAAACGCGCACAGCGTCAGGGCCGTCAGGCCAAGAGTACCGCTTAAGAGTCGTCCTGCCATCGCTGCCAAGTCTGGGCTGCCAGTGCCAGGCTGCCAAGCCCAGAATTTAGATTGTCAAATCGAATGCAAAGTCTCGTACAAAGTCTCGTGCCATCCCGTGGATGGTATCTATCACGCCGCCACTAGGCGCCCCAATTGCGCAGACCGTGTGGCCAAAGATACGCAGGGCCACGCCGGCCGCGCAGTCTTCAGTGCCGCCAATAGCGACATTCCGCAACGCCGCCGCACTCTTATAGCGCATCTGGAGCGCGTCGCAGTGTTGCAGCATCTGGCCCTGTCGTGCCTCGCCCACGCAGCCCCCGCGCGGCGTGGGCGCCTGGAAACACCGCTGAAACGGGACTCGATCCCGAGAGTTTCCGTTGACGCCCATATAATCCCATGCTATCCCATAGATGCCCGTTCGGTGAGTGGGGTGGGGGAAGCTGGCAGCGCTTCCTTTGAGGCCACGGGGGGACCCGCGCCGCTTCTTCCACCCATTTTCCGAAACAGCGGGAGGCCAGCGCCGAAGCGCCGTGAGTTCCAGTTCAGTTTTGTCAGCTTCGAAGCGCGTGAGGGGGGAGATGGACCAGTTTGTCTCGTCATTCACTAATAGGATCGACGCCAAGGGCCGGGTCTCCGTCCCAGCATCGTACCGGACGGTTCTCGCCAAAGACGGGCTCGAGGGCATCTACTGCTATCCATCACTTGATGCGCCGGCGCTCGATGCCGGTGGCCAGCGCCTCGTCGATAAGATCAATTCTCTGGTCGAAGACCTCGCGCCCTACTCCGATGAGCGCGATCAGCTTGCGACCGCACTCTTCGGCACCAGCGAAATTCTCACCATCGATCAAGACGGTCGTACGATTCTCCCCGAGCGCCTGCGTGAACACGCTGGCATCACCAGCCATGTCACGTTTGTGGGGCTGGGCGAAAAATTTCAGCTCTGGGAGCCGAAACGCTTTGACGCCCATTTGTCGGAGGCGCGGGACAAAGTCCGTGACCTTCGCAAGTTACTCGGCGCGGGGCACCGCGGAAGCGGCGGTGCAGAGGGAGCACGGGAATGATGACGGGCCGCGGCAGGCCATCGTTTGCCGCTGGCGGACTGGCCCGTCACATTCCCGTGTTACTTTCCGAGCTTCTGGCCGCGCTCTCTCCTGAAGACGGCGACGTTATCGTCGACGGCACATTCGGCGCTGGTGGCTATGCCAGGGCCATTCTTGAAACAGCGGATTGCAGGCTCATCGCCATTGATCGCGATGCGGAGGCGGTCGCGTTATCGGGTGGCCTCTCCGAGGCATTTCCCGGGCGTTTCGAGGCCGCGCTCGGCCGTTATAGCGACATGGAACGCCTGGCCGAAGCTGAGGGTGTCACCGCAGTCGATGGGGTCACGCTCGATCTTGGCGTTTCCTCCATGCAGCTTGATGAGCCCGAGCGGGGCTTCTCCTTCGCCAAGGATGGGCCGCTCGACATGCGCATGGGCGGCGATGGTCCAAAGGCCGCCGATTTGGTGAATAGCCTCGATGAGGCAGAGCTTGCTGATATCATTTATGTTTTCGGTGAGGAGCGGCGCTCGCGCGCGATTGCCAAGGCTATTGTCAAGGCGCGCGCCACAGCACCCATCACCCGGACCAAGGAGCTCGCCGATATCATCGTGAGCGTCCTGGGCCGGAAACGAGACGATAAAAAGCATCCGGCGACGCGCACTTTTCAGGCTTTGCGGCTTTCCGTGAATGCAGAATTGGACGAACTCGCCAAGGGGTTGAGTGCCGCCGAGCGGCTTCTGAAGCCAGGCGGGCGCCTGGTTGTGGTCACGTTCCATTCGCTGGAGGACCGGATCGCCAAGCGATTTTTGGCGAGCCGCAGTGCGGCAGTGCCCAAGGGCTCCCGGCATTTGCCAGATTCTGGGGCCGAAGAATTTTCGCCAAGCTTCCAGCTTCTTAACCGTCGCCCGTTAGAACCGAGTGAGGAAGAGACTCGGTCCAATCCGCGGGCACGCTCGGCGCGGCTGAGAGCCGCCCGCCGGACGGACCAACCGGCCCACGCGCTCGACCTTGCGGCGCTTGGAGTTCCGCAGGTTTTGGGGGGCCGGGGGTAAGGGGCGAGGAGAAGGGCTTGAAGACGGAGCTCTGGATCGTGAATTTAGGGAACGCGCTCGTTTTTAGTCGCGCGTTGGTGTGATGTTGCGTTTTGTAAATATCTGTCTCGTCCTTGGCCTCGTTGCCTTGGCGTATGTCATCTACCAGGTGAAGTACGAGGCACGGAGCCTCGATGAGCGTCTCGTCGTTCTCCACAAAGAGATCGAGGAAGAGCGGGACGCGCTTGCTGTCGCGCGCGCCGAATGGAGTCTCCTGAATCGGCCCGAACGCATCGAGCGCCTCGCCAAGAAATATCTCAAGCTCACCCCGGCCAATCCGCACCAGCTCGTCATTCTGGACGAGGTGACCGAGCGCGATCTTGCGCGGGCCAGCAAAGTGGCGTCTCCGGACAAGACCGCGTCCGCGAAAACCATCGCTGTTGAGTCTGCGGCACAATAGATACGGACGGAAAGGCCTTTGCGCGAAACACTGAATTCCGACCCCGCCGAAGCACGCGCCGCGCGAGCCTATCACGCGCGTTGCCGCACGCGTTTCCGGCTGGCCTGCCTTGGCTTCGCACTTGCCTTTGTGCTCATCGGTGGACGGCTGGTCTTGCTCGGCTTTTGGGGGACAGGCGCGGGGCCTAGTGGGGCCTACGACATTTCCACCACCGTGCATCGTCCCGACATTTTGGATCGGAACGGGCAATTGCTCGCAACCGACATCCGGGGCGCGACGCTATACGCCGACCCAGAGCGTATCCTTGATGCGGACGAGGTCATTAATCGCGTTGCGAGCGCACTCCCCAGTATCGACGAGGCGAATTTGCGCAAAAGGCTCGCGGGTGGTGGCCGGTTTGTGCGGATTGCGCGCGAACTAACCCCTCGTCAACAGCAAAAGGTCCACGACCTTGGGCTGCCCGGCCTCGGCTTCATCCAAGAATACCGCCGGGTCTATCCTGCCGGTGCAACGGCCAACCATGTCGTCGGATTGGTCGATGTCGACAATCGCGGGCTCGCGGGCATCGAGAGGTTTGTCGATAACAACCCGCAACTCACTATGATGAACCCACAGACTGAATCTGGTGACGAGACTGTTGCCCTGTCGCTCGATGTAGGTGTGCAGCATGTCCTGCGCGAAGAGCTGAGAAATGCCATGAAGCTTTATGAGGCAAAGGCCGCCTCCGGCATTGTGATGAACGTGCACACTGGCGAAGTGATGGGGCTTGCATCGCTGCCGGACTTCGATCCCAATCATCGCGAGCAGGCGATGGGCAAAGACAAGATCAACCGCATCGGATTCGGTGTCTATGAGATGGGCTCCGTGTTTAAGGTCTTCACCGTTGCGGGCGTCCTCGATTCTGGTCTCGCGAACGTCCATTCCGTCTATGACGCCACAAGCCCAATCCGCTTCGGCCGCTTTTCGATCGGCGACTTTCATGGCAAGCGCAGACCGCTTACCGTGACTGAAGCGTTCATTTATTCATCCAACATCGCCTCGGCGAAAATGGCGATGCATATGGGCGTGCCGCGCCATCGTGCCTTTCTGAAGAAACTTGGCCTGCTCGATGCCGTCACGACGGAGCTCGGACCCAGCGCGGCGCCGATTGTGCCGAAGCCCTGGAAGAAGCTGAACACGATGACCATTGCATTCGGCCACGGACTTTCGGTCACGCCGCTGCAATTGGCGACGGCCACGCTGCCGCTCGTCAATGGTGGTCTCAAAGTGCCGCCCACGTTCTTGCCGCGTACGCGGCAAGAGGCACGGCAAATATCGACGCGCGTCCTCAAGCCTGAGACAAGCGCGATCATTGCCAAGCTGATGCGTGCGAACGTACTTCGTGGCTCGGGCAAGCGCGCAAACGCTCAGGGCTATCGTGTGGGTGGCAAGACCGGCACCGCCGAGAAGGTCGTCAACGGCCGCTACGCAAAGTCGTCACTGCTCAACAGCTTTCTCTCGGTGTTCCCGACTGACGATCCGCAATATCTGGTCCTCGTCACATTGGACGAACCACAACGTGTCGAGGCCACGAAGTTCAGGTCAACGGCGGGCGTGAATGCCGCCCCGACAGTTGGGAAGGTCGTTGCCAGGATTGGCCCTATCCTCGGTGTTCAGCCGAGGTTGGATGAGACAGCGTCCCGGTTTGACGCCAAGGTTTCCGCCACCTATTAGAAGGCTGGCTCCAATTTGGAGCCTGGAAGCGGCATATGTTTCTTCTCTAAATAACAGGCGTTTACGGGTAATTTGACATGACGCTTGGGGAGTTGATCGGATCGGAGGCGACAGTGAGTGCAGCCGTTGCCTCGCTTCCCATCACAGGGATTGCCGCCGATAGCCGCAAGGTCAAGCCGGGCTATCTTTTCGCGGCATTGCCTGGGGTGAACACGGACGGCGCCCGGTTCATCGCCGACGCCCTCGCGCGCGGCGCGGTCGCGATCCTTTCGCCTGAAGACCTCGATGTGGACGCCCCGGTGATCGTCCAGGTAGACCCGCGGCAGGCTCTGGCGCGGGTCGCCGCAAACTTCTTCGGTGCACAGCCGGAGATCGCTGTGGCAGTGACGGGCACGAACGGCAAGACGTCGGTGGCGTCTTTCGTGCGACAGCTGTGGTCGGATGCCGGCCTGGCCGCTGCGAGCCTCGGCACGGTCGGCGTCGTCTCGCCGGCGGGCACTCAGGCGCTACAACATACAACGCCGGATCCCATAGAGCTCCATGCACTCCTCGCCGGTCTTGCAAACGAGCGGGTCACCCATCTCGCGCTTGAGGCCTCAAGTCACGGTTTGCAGCAACGCCGGCTCGACGGCGTGAGGCTCAAGGCAGGCGCATTCACGAATATCTCACGCGACCATTTAGACTATCATGCGAGCTTCGAGGACTATTTCACCCAGAAGCTCCGGCTGTTCACCGAATTACTGCCGGCGGGCGCGATCGCCGTCATTGATATGGATAGTGAAGGCAGTGCGCGCGTCGCCGCCGAAGCAAAGAACAATGGCCTCGAACTCATTACGGTCGGGCGCACCGGCGACACGCTCCGGCTCGTCTCGGCTGAGATCGACGGGTTTGCCCAAGTGCTTGAAATCGAGCACGCAAACAAACGTCACACGGTCCGCCTGCCTCTCGTTGGCGCGTTTCAGGCCAGCAATGCGCTTGTTGCGGCAGGCCTTGTGATTGCTACGGGCGCAGCGGCAGAGGATGTCTTGCCGCGCTTGGCGAACCTGCAAGGGGCAAAGGGCCGTCTTGAGCTTGTTGGGACAACGAAGAGCGGTGCGCCCATCTTCGTCGATTACGCACACACACCCGATGCTCTGGCCAAAGCCCTTGAGGCGTTGCGGCCTTACGCGGCGAGCCGGCTTCTCGTGGTTTTCGGTTGCGGTGGAGACCGAGACAGAGGTAAGCGGCCGCAAATGGGTGCCGCGGCATTGGCTAAATCAGAGGTGGTGATCGTGACCGACGACAATCCGCGCAGCGAGGATCCGGCGGCCATTCGCGATGAGATTCTGGTCGCCGCAAGGGGTGCAAGAGAGATTGGCGATCGCGCGGTGGCGATTTCAGAAGCAATTTGTATGTTGCAGAGTGGCGACGTCTTGCTCGTGGCCGGCAAGGGTCACGAGACCGGCCAGACGGTCGGCACGCGGATCATTCCATTTTCAGATCACCAAGCGGTCATGACCGCGCTGACCAAGGGAGCATAACGTGGCCGACCCGAATTGGACCTTGGGGGAAGTCTTGGCCGCGTCCGGCGGTCATTGCGAGGGCGCGCCTCAATCGCCTATCTCGGGCTTTTCAATCGACAGCCGGGCCCTTCAGGCTGGCGATGGGTTTATCGCTATTCGCGGTCCCAACCGCGACGGACACGACTTCGTCGCCAAGGCGCTTGAGGCTGGCGCGGGCTGCGCCATCGTCGAGGAGGCCTTCCCACAAGAAAACTATGTGGCCGCGCAAACATCCCAAGAGTCGGGATCCGCGGAAGAGCAGGGGCGAACGTTCGACGAAGCACGCCTCGTACGAGTGCGCGATACATTCGATGCTTTGAACGATCTTGGGCGGCAAGCGCGTAATCGGACTGAGCAAACCAAGGTCATTGCCATCACAGGTAGCGTCGGCAAGACGGGCACCAAGGAAGCGTTGCGCACAGCGCTCATGCCGAGCGGGTCGGTCCATGCCTCGGCGAAGTCGTTCAATAATCATTGGGGCGTGCCGCTGACGCTCGCCAATATGCCAAGAACTGTTGACTTTGGCGTCTTTGAGATCGGTATGAACCATGCCGGGGAGATCGACGTTCTCACGAGGCTCGTGCGGCCGCACATCGCGATCGTGACGACCGTGGCGCCCGTCCATCTCGGCTTTTTCAATTCCGTCGATGAGATCGCGGACGCCAAAGCTGAGATCTTTCGGGGGCTCGAGCCGGGCGGGAGCGCAATTCTCAATCGCGACAATCGCTACTTCGAGAGGCTCGCGGCGGTAGCGCGTCTCCAAGGTGCCGAGATTGTCTCCTTTGGCGAAGGCGAGGGTGCCGACGTGCAGCTCATGACCAGCGACCTTGGTCCAGAAGGGTCGACGGTAACGGCAAATATACTAGGAAAAACAATTATTTATCGCCTTGGAACGCCGGGTCGCCATGTCGTCCAGAACACGCTCGCGGTCTTGGCGGCAGTGACGCTGGCGGGCGCCGATCTTGCAGCGGCTGCCGAAGCGTTGGGGGATTTACAGGCGCCAGAGGGCCGGGGTGAACGGTTTGTGGTTCCGACTGAGGGCGGACCAGTGTGCATTGTCGATGAGTCCTATAACGCCAATCCAGCGTCCATGCGGGCGGCGTTGTTCACCCTCGGCCTAACCCCGCGCAGTGACTATAGACGGCGCGTTGCGGTGCTGGGTGACATGCTGGAACTGGGTGACGAGGGGCCCAGGCTTCACCGCGAACTGACCGAGACCGTTGACGTGGCGGGTGTAGATGTTGTCTTTGCCTGCGGCGAATGCATGGCGTCCTTATTCGATGCTTTGCCGAATGCGCGTCGGGGGGCTTATGCGAAGACCTCGGAAGCACTTGCGCCGGCGCTCCTTGAGGGGGTCCAACCGGGCGACATCATCGTGGTAAAAGGGTCTTTAGGCAGCCGCATGGCCCCGCTCGTCGAGGCACTGAAGCGCCGGTTTGAGACAGAATAAATTTCGGCCTAAAGGCCACCACAGGCCAAAAGGCCGACAGAGGGGGAATTTGCGATGTTTTACTGGTTGGCCGAACTCGCGCCCGACATCGCCTTCCTCAATATCTTCCGCTACATCACGTTTCGAACGGGTGGAGCAGTACTGACGGCGCTGCTCTTCGTCTTCTTTTTCGGACCCCGCGTGATCCGCTCCTTGCGCGTTCGTCAAGGCAAGGGGCAGCCGATCCGGACCGAAGGCCCGCAAAGCCACATCATCCAGAAGCAGGGTACGCCCACCATGGGTGGGCTCATGATCCTGTCCGGGGTGGTCGTCTCGGTGCTGCTATGGGCAAATCTTGCCAACCCTTACGTTTGGGTCGTGCTGCTCTTGACTCTCGTTTACGGCGCGGTCGGGCTCTATGACGACTACCTGAAAGTCACAAGGCAGTCGGTGCTGGGTTTCCGTGGGCGTATCAAGATCATCATCGAAGCGGTCGCCGCTCTGGTTGCCACCTATGTGATCGCCTCGTGTGGAGAGCAGCCCTTTTCGACCTCCATCGCGATTCCGTTCTTCAAGGACTTAATGGTTCCGCTCGGCATGTGGCTGTTCATGATCTTCGGAACGTTCATCATCGTTGGGGCGGGCAATGCTGTGAATCTGACCGACGGTCTTGATGGCCTTGCGATTGTGCCAGTCATGATCGGTGCGGCGACGTTTGGCCTCATCGCCTATTTGGTCGGAAATTCTCTGTTCTCTGAGTATCTCCAGATTCATTTTGTCAATGGAACCGGCGAACTTGCGATCATTTGCGGCGCGCTTGTCGGCGCAGGCCTCGGCTTCCTGTGGTTCAACGCGCCCCCCGCGCTCATCTTTATGGGCGATACGGGCTCGCTGGCGCTCGGTGGTGCACTCGGAACCATCGCGGTGGCGACCAAGCACGAGCTGGTCCTGGCCATCGTCGGTGGGCTCTTCGTGCTGGAGGCGGTCTCGGTGATCGTGCAAGTTACCTCTTATAAGCTGTTCGGCAAACGCGTCTTCCGCATGGCGCCACTCCATCACCACTTCGAACAGAAGGGCTGGCCGGAATCCACCGTTGTCATCCGGTTCTGGATCATCGCCGTGGTGCTGGCGCTCGCCGGTCTCGCTACGCTGAAATTGCGCTAAGATTCGCTGATTATGATTCCCGTCACGATCTTCGCTGGAGGAAAACTAGCGGTCGTGGGCGCAGGGCTGAGCGGCCTTGCGACCGCGCGTGCGCTTCAAGCTGGCGGTGCGAACGTTGTCGTGTGGGACGACAACGATGCTGGACGCAGGCAGGCCGTGGATGCGGGCCTATCTGTGGAAGATCTTGAGCATGCCGATTTCAACCAATTCGCCGCCCTCGTTCTTGCGCCCGGCATTCCTTTCACGCACCCGCATCCCCATTGGAGCGTGATCAAGGCCCGTGCGGCGGGCATTGAGGTCATTGGCGATGTGGAATTGTTTTTCCGCGCGCGCGCGGCATCAAACGTACCGAGCAACGTGGTCGCCATTACAGGCACCAACGGGAAGTCGACTACCACCGCGCTCACTGCGCATCTGCTTGAGGCTGCGGGCAAGGATGTTGCGCTCGGCGGCAATATCGGCAAGGCGGTTCTGGATTTGGAGCACTTTGAACCGGGCCGGATTTACGTGCTCGAATTGTCGTCTTATCAGATCGATTTGACGCCTTCGCTCAAGCCGGATGCTGCAGCACTACTCAACATCACGCCCGACCATCTCGACCGACACGGGTCGCTGGCCGCTTATGCGGATGTCAAAGCGCGTATCTTTGCTCAACTCGAACCCAATGCGACCGCCGTCATTGGCGTCGACGACGAGCCGAGCCAAGCCATCGCAGAGACACTGCAAGGGCCGTTCTCGGTCAAACGCATCGCTATTGGACGCACGGTGCAAAATGGCGTGTGGGCCGCCGACGCGACGTTGATCGAGATGGCTGGCGGCCAGGAGGTCGGGCGCGCCGATCTTGCGGGGATCGGCTCGCTGCGCGGTGCCCACAACTGGCAGAACGCGGCAGCGGCCTATGCCCTTGCCCGGTCCCAAGGCATCGACGCCAAGGCGCTTCAAGAGAGCCTGAGACGTTTTGGCGGCCTTGCCCATCGTATGGAGCAAGTCGCGCGTGCCGGAAAAATCCTTTTCGTCAACGATTCCAAGGCGACCAATGCGGATGCGGCCGGAAAGGCTCTGGGAAGCTTTGAGGACATCTATTGGATCGCAGGCGGTGTCGCAAAAGACGGTGGGCTTTCGGGGCTCGAGCCCTTCTATCCCCGCATCGCTCGCGCCTATCTCATTGGCGATGCGGCCGCGGCCTTTTCCAGCCAATTCGGCAATGCCGTCCCTCACGTCATTTGCGAAAGCCTGGAGCGGGCCGTGGAGCAGGCAGCGGACGATGCAAGCCGCTCGAAGGCGCCTGAGCCTGTTGTGCTATTGTCCCCCGCCTGTGCGTCCTTTGACCAGTACGCCAATTTTGGCAAGCGCGGCGACGCCTTTCGCGACCTTGTGATGCAACGCACCGACGTCACGCGCGCAACGGGGTAGGGTAGCGTGCCATGAGGATTACACGCGCCGATAAGAGCATCCTCTCGGATTGGTGGTTTACCGTCGACCGGTTGATGCTCGTTGCCCTGCTATTTCTGGTGGGCGCTGGCGTCGTGCTGTCGCTTGCGGCCAGCCCGCCGATCGCCGAGAAACTCGATCTTGAGTCGTTCCACTTCGTGCGCCGCCACGTGGCGATGCTGGTGCCGGCTTTTGCCATCATGTTTGCGGTGTCGACGCTTAGCCCGAAACAGATCAGACGAACGAGCCTCATCATATTTCTGGTCGGAATTACATTGATGCTCGGTATTCTGTTTTTCGGTGCCGAGGTGAAGGGGGCCAAGCGCTGGCTTCAGCTGGGGTCGTTTTCAGTTCAGCCATCCGAATTTGTGAAGCCGGCGTTCATCGTGCTCACCGCCTGGCTCTTCAACGAGAGCCAGAAGCGCAAGGACCTTCCCGGCCTAGAGCTGGCGATCCTCATCTATGCCGTCTTCGCGCTGCTCCTCGTCCTGCAACCGGATTTCGGTCAAACGCTCCTGGTGAGTGTAGTCTGGGGGGCCTTGTTCTATATGGCGGGGATCAACATGATCTGGATCGCCGCGCTGGCGGGCCTCGGCGTTGTGGGGCTCCTCGCCGCCTATCTGCTCCTGCCGCACGTGGCCTCGCGTATCGATCGATTTATCGATCCTGCCTCGGGCGACACCTACCAATCCGACCGCTCGCTGGACTCGTTTCTCCATGGCGGCTGGTTTGGAAAAGGGCCGGGCGAGGGCACGGTGAAAGACGTCCTGCCCGACTCCCATACGGACTTCATCTTCGCCGTGGCGGCTGAAGAGTACGGCTTGATCGCGTGCCTGATTTTGCTCGCACTGTTTGCGTTTATCGTCCTGCGGGGGCTCTCTAAGGCTGCCCAAGAGACCGATGGTTTCATTCGGCACGCGGTTGCGGGGCTTATGATGCTGTTCGGATTACAGACCTTGATCAACATGGCGGTCAACGTTGGGTTGCTTCCCGCCAAGGGCATGACGCTGCCATTCATTTCCTATGGTGGCTCATCCATGCTTGCCATGGCGCTGACCATGGGGTTTACGCTGGGCCTGACCCGCAAACGACCCATGGCGGGACGGTTGAAACATCCAGCAGACACCGAGCATGATAGGGATCATGCCGAGGCCAGGGGGCAAACAGCTTGACGCAGACCATTCTTCTCGCTGCCGGTGGTACGGGTGGACATCTCTTCCCAGCCACAGCTTTGGCGCAAGAGTTGACGCGCCGCGGCTATGCCGTGGAACTTGCGACGGACGAGCGCGCTGAACAATACGGCGCGGATTTTCCGGCGCGCGCGGTTTACCGCGTGCCATCGGCAACGTTCACCGGACGCTCAATTGGCGCCGTGACGAGGACCTTGAGTAAGCTCGCCAAGGGCTATTTCCGGGCACGGCGCCTGCTTGAGATGGTGCAGCCTGATGTGGTCGTCGGCTTTGGCGGCTACCCAACGCTGCCGCCGCTGATGGCGGCGCGCTCACTTGCGATTCCGACAGTGCTGCATGAACAGAATGCTGTGATGGGGCGCGCCAATCGTTTGCTGTCGCGCTTCGCCGACGCCATTGCTCTGTCTTTTGCCTCGACGAAACATTTGCGGCGCAGGGCTGAGAAACGCGCGGTTGTCACCGGCAACCCCGTTCGCGATGCCGTCGTTGCTTTCCGCGATGTGCCCTACATGCCGCCGGAGCCGGCTGGACGCCTGCTGTTGCTCATTTTCGGCGGCAGCCAGGGCGCGCGATTTTTTTCCGAGATGATGCCGGCAGCACTAGAGAAGATGCCCTCACCTTTGCGCTGGCGTCTGACTGTTGTGCAGCAGGCACGTCCTGAGGATTTGGACGAGGTCCGCGATGCCTATAGGAAAGCTGAGATCACGGCGCATGTGGCACCGTTCTTTGTGGACCTTCCCGAACGGCTCGCGAATTCGCATCTCGTCATCTCCAGGGCAGGTGCCTCCACCGTGGCCGAACTGACCGCGATCGGCCGGCCGGCCATTCTCGTGCCGTTGCCGCA
Source organism: uncultured Alphaproteobacteria bacterium (assembly GCA_942491645.1). Taxonomy (GTDB): domain Bacteria; phylum Pseudomonadota; class Alphaproteobacteria; order Rhizobiales; family Methyloligellaceae; genus Methyloceanibacter. Next base: position 43,948 of record CALOBK010000012.1, read on the forward strand.
TGCAATCGACAACGATCAGCTGGAAAACGCGCGGCGCCTTGAAGACAACGGCGGCGGCTGGTGCCGGCACCAGAGCGACATTACGGCGGAACGCCTGGCCGCCGAACTCGAACGGCTGCTCAGCGAACCGGACTTGCTCACGAAAGCTGCGGACAGCTCCAAGGCCATGGGCAATGTGTATGCGGTGAAGAAACTCGCCGACCTTGTTGAAGACCTCGCAAAGCCGGACGAAGGGTAGAGCGCCGATGCATCTGCCCCCGCCGGAAACGGCTGGCCTGTTCCATATTGTAGGCATTGGCGGCATCGGCATGAGTGCCATCGCCGAGGTCATGCATACGCGTGGCTACCGCGTGCAAGGCAGTGACCTCAAGGACGGCCCAAATCTCAAGCGGCTGCGCGATCGCGGCATCTCCTGCCTCATTGGTCATGATCCGGGAAATGTCGATGGCGCGTCCTATCTTGTGATCTCAAGCGCGGTGAAGGCAGGCAATCCAGAGTTTGAGGCGGCGCAGGAGTGTGGCATCCCCATCATTCGCCGCGCTGAGATGCTCGCCGAATTGATGCGCCCCTGTACGACTGTGTCGGTGACGGGCACCCATGGTAAGACCACGACGACATCGCTGATTGCCGATCTGCTTCATGGCGGCGAGCTGGACCCGACCGTGATTACTGGCGGTATCATCAACGCGTGGGGAACGAATGCGCGGATCGGCCAAGGCGAATGGATGGTCGTCGAGGCCGACGAGTCCGACGGCACGTTCTTGAAACTACCGACGCAGATTGGGGTCATCACGAATATCGATCCCGAGCACATGGACTTCTGGGAGACGGAAGAAACCCTCTATCAGGCCTTCGAGCAGTTCATCGAGGCCATCCCGTTCTATGGCGTCGTTGTGGCTTGCATCGATCATCCGGTCGTGCGTGGGCTCATCGCCACGCTAGGCGGTGCCGCGAATGGTCGCCGCGTTCTCACTTATGGCGTCTCCCGCTCAGCCGACATTCAGCTCGTCAATGTGCGCCCCGACCACAACACCATGACCTTCGATGCTAATCTCGGCCCTGCGGTCAAGGGTAGTGCGCGGCAGCTCAAAGACGTGATGCTGCCTGTGCTCGGACACTACAATGCGCTCAATGCGCTGGCCGCCATCGCCGTTGCGACGGAGGCCGGGATCAGTGACGATCTGATCTGTGCAACGCTCGCCAATTTCTCCGGCGTCAAGCGGCGCTTTACACGCGTCGGTGAGTGGCAGGGCGTTGTCGTCTATGACGACTACGCGCATCATCCCGTCGAGATCGCGGCGGTCTTGCGGGGCGCAAGCGCGGCCGGTAGCGGGCGCATCATCGCGGTCATGCAGCCTCACCGCTACTCGCGGCTGCAGGCGCTGTTCAACGAATTCTCCGCCTGCCTTGATGATGCCGACACCGTAATCCTGACACCGGTTTATTCGGCCGGCGAGGCACCGATCCCGGGCATTGATACGGATGAATTGGCGGCCGGTCTTTCGCGCCACGGTCATCCGCATGTGCTGATGGTGACCGATGAGGATGCGCTGACGGATGCGGTCGCATCGGTCGCCAAGGACGGCGATCTCGTGGTCGGGCTCGGCGCAGGCACGATTACGGACTGGATCAACGCGCTCCCTGCGCGCTTGGAGCGGCTCGGGGGTGCGGCGTGAGCAGCAGGGATCTCTTCGCGTCGCTGAGCGCCGCGTTGCCGGAGTTGCGTGGACGGCTTGCGGCGGGCTCGCAACTGAAGGATTACACGTGGTTTCGTGTGGGCGGCCCGGCGGAGGTCTTGTTCTCGCCTGCCGACGAGGCCGACCTTGCGTATTTCATGCAGAGCCTGCCCGCCGATGTGCCCATCACAACGATAGGCCTCGGCTCGAACCTGCTTGTCCGCGATGGGGGCATTGAGGGTGTGGTGATCCGGCTTGGCCGGGGTTTCAACGAGATCAAGGTCGAAGAGGGCAACCGGTTGCGTGTCGGAACGGCGGTCCCGGACATGAAAGTGGCGCGGGCCGCGGCCGAGGCGGGCATCGCCGGGCTGTCTTTCTATCGCGGTATTCCAGGGGGCGTTGGCGGTGCGCTGCGCATGAACGGCGGTGCCCACGGGACCGAGACCTGCGATGTCCTCATCGAGGCGCGGGCCGTTGACCGGGCGGGCGATCTCCACGTTCTGCCCGTGGCCGATATGCATTACACTTATCGCCATTGCGGCGCGCCCGAGGACTACGTCTTTACCCAGGCTCTGTTTCAGGGGCGCGCAGGCGAGAAGGACAAGATCCTCGCCGAAATGGATGAGATCGCCGCCTATCGCGAAGAGGTTCAGCCGATCAAGAGCCGCACAGGCGGTTCGACATTCAAGAATCCGCTAGGCAATAAGTCGTGGCAGCTCATCGATGCTGCGGGGTGCCGGGGCCTGACGGTCGGCGATGCGAAGGTCTCCGAGCTTCATTGCAATTTCCTCATCAACGAGGGCAGAGCGAGCGCCGCCGATCTCGAAACGCTCGGCGAGACGGTCCGTGCGCGCGTTAAGGAAACGAGTGGTATCCAGCTCGAATGGGAGATCAAGCGTCTCGGCAAGCCTGCCTAGGCGTCTTTCCTTGCAGCCCGAACGAGCGCGCCGGTTTTTTTGCGCCACCTCCCACCTCCCACGTGCCAATCGGCGCGAATACAGTTAATGCAGGATTTACCTATTCGAGGTGATTTGCATCTGGTGCGGGCCGGGTGCCGTTCTGCGCGTCATTCAAACCGACGAGGGCTGTTCCATGACAGACAAACAAACGCACGTCGCCGTGCTCATGGGGGGGTGTCCTCCGAGCGCGAAATCTCGCTCCTTTCCGGTGCGGCCTGTGCGGCGGCTCTCGAAGGCGAGGGCTACGGGGTCACGAAGGTCGATGTGGGCCAGGACGTGGCCGAGCGTTTGGCCGAGATCATGCCCGATGTCTGCTTCAATGCACTGCATGGGCGCTTCGGCGAAGATGGCTGCATCCAGGGCGTGCTGGAGATCATGGGGCTGCCCTACACCCATTCGGGTGTTTTGGCCTCAGCGCTTGCCATGCACAAGGAACGCGCCAAGGCCGTCCTTCGGGAGGCGGGTGTTCCGGTCGCTGAAAGCCGGGTCGTGACCCGTGCCGAGGCGGCGCTGGGCCACCCCATCGCGCCGCCCTATGTGATCAAGCCGCCAGCCGAGGGCTCCTCCGTCGGCGTTTACATTATTCGCGATGATCAAGCGCATCCGCCCCAAGAGCTGAATTCAGCCGATTGGGCGCTCGGCGAGGAACTCATGGTGGAGCGCTTCATCCCTGGACGAGAGCTGACTTGTGCGGTTATGGGCGAAGAAGCACTCGGTGTGATTGAAATCCGCCCGGCCGATGGGCTGAGCTTCTACGACTATGAATCTAAATACGCTCCTGGGGGCTCAATTCACGTCCTGCCGGCGTCGCTTAAACCAAATGTTTACCAATTGGTACAGAAGCTGTCGGTAGCAGCTCATAGGGCACTGGGCTGCCGTGGGGTCAGTCGTAGCGACTTTCGATTCGACGACCGTCCAGAGGGAACAGGGGAGATGATCTGTCTTGAGGTCAACACCCAACCTGGCATGACAACCACGTCACTGGTGCCTGAGCTTGCAGCCCATAGCGGGCGCTCGTTTGGCGAGCTGGTCCGCTGGATCGTGGAGGATGCGTCGTGCAATCGCTAGGCCCGTCAGGGAGTTACGGCAGACCGGGAGGGGCTCATGAGGCCTCGCTCGCCCGTGGTGCGGCGCATTCGCCGAGCCGCCGTCTTCCTGTGCCGGTGGGGTCCCGGAGCGTTGTGTCACGTGGGCCGAAAACGATCGCCCTGGGCCGAGCAAGACGCAGCCGCTTTCGCAGCAAGTGGGCACTCCTTTGCGCCGCCTTCGCGGGCAGCGCAATCATCTATGGCGCCATTGTTGGCGGCCAAATGGAACGAATTTTTAACGCTTCGGTAACAGGTGCAAAACACGCCACTGTCGCGGTGGGCTTTGGTGTGAAGCGTGTGACCGTCGAGGGGCAGAAAAATGCCACCGACTCCGCGATCACCGCCGCGCTGGCCGCAGGTCCTGAGACATTGATGCTGGCCTTCGATACTGACGCTGCCAAGGAGCGGCTTGAGGCCGTGCCGTGGATCCGGCATGCACAGGTCATGCGCCTTCTTCCCTCTAGCCTCCAAGTGGTCATTGAGGAACGGGAACCCTTCGCGGTTTGGCAGACCAAAGGAAAAACCTTCGTGGTCGACGATGAAGGGGCGGTGCTGGCACCGGCCTTGCCGCAAGCCTTTCCGCATTTGCCGCTGGTCGTTGGCGAGGGCGCTAGCAAGCACGCAGCCGCACTCTACGACATCCTTGGGCCCTATGAGGACTTGAAGCGGCGAATGCTGGCAGCTCTTCGGGTGGGCGACCGCCGCTGGACCTTAAAGCTCCGCACCGGCACCGAGATCATGCTGCCGGATGGCAATATCGCCATGGCCCTTCAGTCTCTCACCAAGCTCGAAGAGGAGCGCGGCGTGTTCGAACGGGACCTAGCGGCGATCGATCTTCGTCTTTTGGATCGCGTCACGCTTCGCATGCACGAAACCGCCGTCGCACCCGTGGACGCGGACGCGCCCTCCGGTGTGCCGACATCTGCAACGGGCGCAACGCCAACTCCCAACGGCAGAACATGAGACGGGGCTTGAGGGCAGGGGGATGAACTACAACACGACGATCAGAGGAAAGCGCCAAAGCATCGTGACCGTGCTGGATATCGGTACGAGCAAAGTGTGCTGCCTGATCGGCAGGACCTCAGCCATGCCTGACTGGTTCGAAGGCAGCGGCGATGCCATCCAATTCGAAATGCTTGGTTTTGGTCATACTCGTGCCGAGGGTCTCAAAGCCGGCATGGTCACGCATCTCGACAGTGCCGAGCAGTGCATTCGCGCCGCAGTCGATGCTGCCGAATGCATGGCCGGTGTCGTGGCAGAGGATGTGCATCTCTCTGTCACGGCGGGACGCCTCAAGAGTGAGAGCTTTTCAGCGGGCGTAGGGCTTCCTTCCGGATCGGTCCGCGAGGACGACCTCCAGCGGCTCATGGCGGGTGGCCGGCAATATGCGGCACGCAACCGGCGTACGGTTCTGCATGCGCTTCCAACCGATTTTCGTCTGGATGACAACGGCGGCATTTCCGAGCCGCGCGGCATGTGCGGGGAGCGCCTGTCGGTCGATCTTCACACCGTCACGGCGGACGAAGCTGCGACCCGCAATCTCATGCTCTGCGTGGAGCGGTGCCATCTCGGTGTTGCGAGCCTTGTTGCCGCGCCCTATTCGAGTGCATTGTCAGTCGCCACACCCGATGAGGCTAAGCTCGGCGTCGCTTGCATCGATTTTGGTGCGGGCACGACGACATTGTCGGTCATTGCGGACGGTCATTTCCTGCATGCCGACGCGATCGCGCTTGGCGGCAACGGGATCACTACGGATATCGCGCGTACGCTTGGCGCGCCCATGGAACATGCCGAACGGCTCAAGACGCTGCATGGCAGCGTTTTCGCGACCCTCTCCGATGAGCGGGAGATCATCACCTATCCATGCGTGAGCGGGGTCGCCCAAGGGAACATCAATCAAATCACCAAGGCTCAGCTTGCGTGCGTCGTCCGCCCGCGCATTGAGGAAATTCTGGACCTCATGCGTCACCGGCTCGCCGCAAGCGGTTTCGCCGCCGAGGCTGTCCAGCACCTCGTGCTGACCGGTGGTGGAAGCCAGCTCACGGGCCTTGTGGAGCTTGCCTCGAACATGTTTGGACGCCCGGCACGGCTTGGCCGCCCGCGCGCCATGACGGGATTGCCGCCAGCCGCCGCCGCGCCGGACTTCTCCGCCGCGATCGGTCTCTTTCTGCATTGGGCACGCGGTGACGAAAGGCTCGGAACCCGAACCGAGCAACGGTTCTTGCGTACGGGTACAGGCTACTTCGCCAAAGTCGGCGAGTGGATTATGGAGAACTTTTAACGGACACAAGCCGGGCGCCACGCGTTTAGGAGCTGTGAGCGTCGGTTTAATAGCAAGGGGCAATTCGCAAGGATTGGAAGCCGCCATGACGATCAATCTCAAAGTGCCAGATCTTACCGAGCTCAAGCCGCGCATCACCGTGTTCGGAGTGGGCGGCGCCGGCGGAAACGCCGTGAACAATATGATTGAGCGAGGGCTCAATGGGGTGGAGTTCGTCGTCGCCAATACCGACGCTCAAGCCCTGATGAGTTCGAGTTCGGAACGCCGCATTCAGATGGGCAATAACGTCACGGAAGGACTTGGAGCAGGCTCCAAGCCCGAGATCGGCGCAGCCGCCGCGGAAGAGGCCATGGCGGACATCAAGGCCCATCTCGTTGGGTGCCACATGGCGTTCATCACCGCAGGCATGGGTGGCGGCACTGGCACGGGCGCTGCCCCAGTCATTGCGCGCGCCTCACGCGAGGAGGGGATCCTTACGGTCGGTGTTGTGACCAAGCCCTTCCAGTTCGAGGGAACGCGGCGCCTCAAGGCGGCAGAAGCCGGCATTGAAGAGCTTCAGAAATACGTCGATACGCTGCTCATTATCCCGAACCAGAATCTGTTCCGGATCGCCAATGAGAAGACCACCTTCACCGACGCCTTTAGCATGGCAGACGATGTGCTGCGCTCCGGCGTCGGCTGCATCACCGATTTGATGGTGAAGGAAGGCCTGATCAATCTCGACTTCGCCGACGTTCGCACGATCATGGCGGGCATGGGCAAGGCCATGATGGGCACCGGTGAGGCCAGTGGCGAGCGCCGTGCTATCGACGCCGCCGAGGCCGCGATCTCGAACCCGCTGCTGGACGATGTCTGCATGAAAGGCTCGAGCGGCCTTCTGGTCTCGATCACCGGCGGTAGCGATCTGACCCTTTACGAAGTTGACGAAGCCGCAAGCCGCATCCGCGCCGAAGCGGATGAGGAAGCCAACATCATCGTCGGCGCCACCTATGACGATGAGCTCGACGGCCTGATCCGGGTGTCCGTTGTTGCCACAGGCATTGGCTCTGCTGGCGCCGAGGCGCAGCCGGCCGATGCGGCCACCGCCCAGCCGCCGCTGGAGCGCGGCCGTCTGACGGAGCGTCTCGCCGGGCTTGCCTCCATTCCAAGCGCAGGTCCGGAAGAAGCGCCCGTGGATCTCGACGAGAGCCTCATGGTTCCTGCGCCCGAGACGGCTCAGGATGCGCAAGTCTGGCGTGCGCCGAACAACGTCACCATTGAGAAGCGGCCGCAGCAGGTCGGCGGCGTTGCATTGCAGCGTCCTCCGGCCCCGCCCAAGCCGGCCGCGCCTCAGCAGAACTTCCAGCCTGCTCCACCCGCAGCGATCAAGCGTCCGGTTCGGCGTATGCCGAATGTCGAGGAACTTCCCATCGTCGCGCAGAAGGCTCTTCAGGCAAAAGCCGGCGAGAGCGATGCCGTAGGCCTGGACGCCCAGAAGCGCAAAGTGGGTTTCCTGGAGCGCTTAGCCAATGTGGGACGCGGCAACAAGGACGAGGATGCGGAGATGCCGTCTAAGATGGAGCCGGATTTCGCGCGGCCCCCCGTTTCAGGACGCCCAACGGCACAACCTCCGGCCCCAAGCGCGGTGCGCGTTGGGCAGCCGGCCAACATGGCCGCCGCTCCCAACAACATGGCCGCTGCTCCTAAACCGAAGCGGCTCGAAGTCCAGCCGCGGGTTGTCGCGGGATCTGCCGCCGCTGCCTTGGCGCCGGTAGAATCGCTTGAGGACGAAGATCTGCAGATTCCCGCGTTCTTGCGTCGCCGGGCGAACTGAGTTGAGCGGTGGGTGTTAACTTAAATGCCCGCCGCATCCGCTTTCAGCGAATAAAAGTTTTATAAATCAATATATTAGGAGGCAATACAGCTAGTAACAGAGTGTAAGAAACCGTGATTTGTCGCCCGCCGGGTCTAAAGGTTATGGTTCTCAACAGATTGATTAGTCGAGCCAAAAACGCACACCCATTCAAGACGATCAAAGCAATGGGAAAAAACGGTTCAAGCGTATCGGGGTTAATGAACCGGAGTAAGTGCCAGGGACGGCTGATCGGTTTGGGGGTTCGGAGTTTTCTCCGAGCTAGAATAGGGGACTAGCAGACTGCGCGGGGGCCATTAAGGCCATGAAGGGTTTCATCGGGGCACGGCAAACAACGCTTGCCAACGAGATTTCGCTGGAAGGCATCGGGGTGCATAGCGGCGCCCCTGTCTCCATCACACTTTGTCCGGCCGATAGCGATACCGGACTTCGCTTCCAAATTTCCAATGACGATGCGGGCGGCATCGAGATTTCTGCCGATCAGCAGTGGGTCACGGGCGTCACGCTTTGCACTGTTCTTGGCGACGGGAATGGGGCGTCTGTCGCGACCGTTGAGCACGTGCTCGCCGCGCTGCGCGGTCTCGGCGTCGACAATGCGCTGATCGAGATCGACAGCACCGAAGTTCCAATTATGGACGGCAGTGCCGCGCCCTTTGTCGAGGCAATCGACGAGGTGGGGCTGGCCGAACTTGAGGCACCTCGCCGTTTCTTGAAGGTTTTGAAGCCAGTTTGTGTCGAGGACAACGGCGCGGTTGGCGAGTTGACCCCCTATAACGGTTTTCGTCTCGACGTAGAGATCGATTTCGAGACGGCGCTGATCGGCACGCAGAGGCTGTCGATGGATTTGAACCCCGGCGCCTTCCGGAGGGACATCTCCCGCGCCCGGACCTTCGGCTTCATGAAGGATGTAGAGCGGCTTTGGGCTGCGGGACTCGCTCTTGGCGCGTCCCTGGACAACACTGTCGCCATTGGCGAGGACCGCATCATCAACCGTGAAGGCCTGCGATATGAGGACGAATTTGTTCGTCACAAAGCGCTCGACGCGGTTGGCGATCTTGCGCTGGCGGGTGCGCCAATTCTTGGTGCGTATCGCTCCCGGCGAGGGGGACATCGCCTCAACGCGCTGGTGCTGAAGGCATTGTTCGCTGATTCGGATGCGTGGACGATGGTGGAAGCTCCCCGTTACCGCGACGTGCGTCATGCGGAGCTCAGCCCACGTTTGGCTGCCGCGCATTTTGCCGCTGACCGCAGCTAATCGGCATTTTTTTTACGACAGGCTAAGCAAGTTCGTGCCACTGTTCAGCGATCTGAGCATGGCTGCATCGCCCACTGTGGCGGCAATGGCAAAAAAACACCATAATACGGGCGTTTGTTGTGCTCTCTTTCGCTGCGCAGTCGTGGCGAACGGGTTTTGCGCGAAAGTGATCACTGCAGCGCCGGCAATTTGAGGGGGAGCATGTCCGGACTGGTTCAGTCGTCATTGACGATAGCCGACGTTGCGTCGTGCGGGCGTCCTCGGTCCGTCCTGTTGTCGGCCATCGCGTTCTTAGCAGTCCTTTTTCTCGGTGGCTGTGGCTCCCTTGGCTCCATGGGGTCTCTCGGTTCGATTTTTGGCGGCAAGGACGAGGTCGAGCCGCTCAATAGCGACCCGCCCAATGTGATCTATGGCCAGGCGGAGGAGTTGATCGACAAAGGCGACTACAAAGCAGCCGCGCGCCAATATGAGCAAGTCGATATCACCCATCCTTATTCACGCGAGGCACGCAGCTCTATCGTGATGGCGGCCTTTGCCTACTACAAGGCCGACAAATACGATGAGGCCATCGCCGCCGCTGACCGCTACCTGACGCTCCATCCAGGCACCAAGGAAGCGGACACGGCGCAGAACATCATCGCGATGTCGTATTATGATCGCGTGCTCGATCCCAAGCGCGACCAAACCTTCGCGCTCCGCTCCTTGGCCGCCTACGACAAGCTGCTGCAGCGATATCCGAGTTCACGCTATGCGACTGAGGCTGGAAATCGAGCGAGAATTCTGCGGGATTTGATCGCGGCGAGCGAGATGCAGGTGGGCCGCTACTATCTGCGCCGTAACAACTATCTCGCAGCCATCAACCGCTTCCGCACCGTGGTCACCGAATATCAAACCACCGAGCAGGTCGAAGAAGCCTTGATGCGCCTGACAGAGGCCTATATGGCGTTAGGCATTGTCAACGAGGCCCAGACCGCCGCAGCCGTGCTTGGCCACAACTTTCCGGACAGTAAGTGGTACAAGCACGCCTACCGTCTTCTAGGACAACGCGGCCTTCAGCCCGAGCAGTACCAGGAATCATGGATCAGCCGGACCTGGAAGACCAGAAGTTGGGCTGGTGGAGGCCAGACCTAACAGGCGGCCCGTGCTAGCCGCCCTGTCGATCCGCGATATTGTTCTGATCGACAAGCTCGATTTGGAGTTTGGCGAGGGTCTATCTGCGCTTACCGGCGAGACGGGTGCTGGCAAGTCCATCCTCCTTGATGCTTTTTCGCTGGCGATCGGCGCGCGCGGCGATGCCTCTCTCGTGCGGCGTGGCGCGGCGCAAGGGCAGGTGTCTGCCTCGTTTGAACTGTCCCCGGACCATTCCGTCTTCGCGCTCCTTTCGGACAACGGGATCGCGATTGAGGACTCACTTCTGATCCTGCGCCGGGTGCAGGGCGCAGATGGCCGCAGCCGGGCCTTCATCAACGATATTGGCGTTAGTGTTCAGCTCTTACGCCAGGTGGGCCGGTCGCTGGCCGAAATCCACGGTCAACACGATGAGCGTGCTCTGATCGACCCGAGCGGCCACCGCGATCTGGTCGATGCCTTTGGCGGGCTCAGCGGGGACGCGAAGGACCTGGCCACACGCTATGAGGCATGGGCCGATGCGGACGCGATGCGCCTTCGCCACGAGAGCGAGGTGGCGGCGACGCGCGCCAATGCGGACTATCTCTGCCATGCGCTGGAGGAATTACAGACCCTCGCCCCCGAACCTGGGGAGGAGGAGGCGCTGGCTGCCCGCCGGCAGCTCATGATGAATGGCGAGAAGATTGCCTCGGAACTGAACGAGGCGCTGGATGCGCTCCAGGGCGAGGGCACGGCTGGCGCGCGGCTGGCCTCGGCACTGCGGCGGATCGAGCGGCAAGCCGCAACAAGCGGCGGGGCGCTGAACGGCGTTGCAGAAGCGCTCGAGCGTGTGCTCAGCGAGACCGAGAGCGCGCGTGACAAGATTGGCGAGGCGCTTGCCGCCACCGCGTTTCAGCCCTCCGATTTGGATGACGCGGAAGAGCGGTTGTTTGCGCTCCGGGCCATCGCTCGAAAACACCGTGTCGCGGTCGACGATCTTCCTGCCTTCATGCAAAAACTCGAAGCGGAACTTGCGGCAGTCAATACCAGCGAGACCAAGGCTGCCAAGCTCGCCAAGGCGGCCGCGCGCGCGCGCGCGGCCTATGAGAATTCGGCGCTTGCCTTGAGTAAGGCCCGCGCGAAGGCTGCCAAGCAGCTGGACAAACAAGTGGCCGGCGAACTTGCGCCCCTCAAGCTCGAAAAAGCCCGCTTTGTTACGCATATCGAGAGCCTCGATGTGGACGAAGGCGGACCGTCTGGCATCGACCGTATTGCTTTCTTTGTTGCGGCCAACCCCGGGACCGAACCGGGCCCCATGATGAAAGTCGCCTCGGGCGGCGAGCTCGCCCGTTTCATTCTGGCGCTGAAAGTGGTCCTGGCTGCGCGGGGCGCCGCGCCCACCTTGATCTTCGATGAGGTCGAGTCCGGTGTCGGGGGCGCGACGGCTGCTGCTGTGGGCGAACGTCTTGCAGGCCTTGCTGAGAGCGTTCAGGTTCTGGCGGTGACCCATGCACCGCAAGTGGCCGCGCTCGCCCGTGGACACATGATGATCGCGAAGGAAGCCATCGCGGGGCCCGAGGGCGAAGCCATGGCAACCCGGGTCGTCGTTCTTGAGGGCGATGACCGGCGCGAGGAAGTGGCCCGTATGCTTGCAGGCCAAACCATCACCGACGAGGCCCGCGCAGCGGCGGATCGGTTGATGCGCAAGCCAGCCTAGAACGTTTTTTGGTATGAGCAGCTTGTTTCCATGAGCACATCGAAACCGAAGAAGACGACGCATCCCGAAAAGCCTGTCGGCGATCTCAACGAGGCTGAGGCGGCCGAAGAACTGGCACGGCTCGTGACAGAGATCGCCCATCACGATGCACGCTATTACACGGACGACGACCCCGAGATTTCCGATGCGGCCTATGATGGTTTGCGCAGGCGCAACAGCGAGATCGAAGCACGCTACCCAAGCCTTGTGCGTGAGGACAGCCCCTCGAAGTCGGTGGGGGCGGCCCCGACAGAGGCTTTCGGTAAGGTCGTGCATGCGGTGCCTATGCTCTCGCTTGGCAATGTGTTCGACGATGAGGGCGTGCGGGAGTTTGTCGAGCGCATCCGGCGCTTTCTCGGACTTGAGGCGGACACGCCCCTTGCCTTCACCACCGAGCCGAAGATCGACGGCCTGTCCGTTGGACTGCGCTACGAAGGCGGTCGCCTTGTTCAGTCCGCGACCAGGGGCGATGGCTATGAAGGCGAGAACGTCACCGCGAATGTCTTGACGATCGAAGACATACCGAAAGAGGTGCGCGCAAACGACTTTCCCGACACCTTCGAGGTGCGCGGTGAAATCTACATGAGCCACAGCGCGTTTGCCGCTCTGAACGCGGAGCAGGAAAAGGCCGGGAGCAAGGTTTTCGCCAATCCCCGGAACGCGGCCGCCGGCTCTCTGCGACAGCTCGACTCTTCGATCACCGCGTCGCGGCCTTTGCGCTTCTTCGCCTATGCCTGGGGCGAGGTCGCACGCCTTCCCGCCGACACCCAATGGGGCGTCTACCAGGCTCTTGCGACATGGGGCTTTCCCCTGAACCCGCTCGCGAAGCTCACAGGCTCCCTCGGTGAGATGCTGGAGACCTATCGCGAAATCGAAGAGCGGCGGGCCGGGCTCGACTACGACATTGACGGCGTCGTCTACAAGCTCGACCGGCTCGACTTGCAAGAGCGGCTGGGCTTCGTCTCGCGTTCGCCGCGCTGGGCGATTGCCCACAAATTTCCTGCCGAGAAGGCGACGACAATTTTGCGCGATATCGAGATTCAGGTGGGCCGCACGGGCGCGCTTACCCCAGTTGCGAGGCTCGATCCGGTCACGGTGGGTGGCGTCGTCGTGCAGAACGCGACGCTGCATAATGAAGGCGAGATCGAACGAAAAGATGTGCGCATCGGCGATACGGTCGTCCTGCAACGCGCGGGCGATGTCATCCCGCAAATCTTGGAGCCCGTCTTAAAGAAGCGCCCTAAAGGCACGAAACCATTTGTCTTTCCAGATGTGTGCCCCGTCTGCGGGAGCCACGCGGTCCGCGAGATCAATCCCAAAACGGGTAAGGAAGACGCGGTGCGCCGCTGCACTGGCGGCTTGATCTGTCCTGCGCAGCGGGTGGAGCGGCTAAAGCATTTTGTGTCGCGCAACGCCTTTGATATTGAAGGCCTCGGCGAGAAGAACATTCAGGGCTTCTATGACGAGGGATTGATCCAATCGCCGCCGGATATCTTCACGCTTCAGGCGAGGGATGCCGGGGCGGGACATGAACTCGCCCAGCGCGAGGGCTGGGGCGAGACATCCGCGCAGAAGCTGTTCGATGCGATCTCTGCAAGACGCCACGTCAAGCTCGACCGCTTCATCTATGCGCTCGGCATTCGCCATGTGGGCGAGATCACCGGGCGCTTGCTCGCCAGGACCTATGGGACGGCCGCACATTTTCTGGAGGAGATGCGCGACGCCGCGAAGGACCGCGCCAGCCCGGCCTATGCGGACCTCGAAAACATCGATGGGATCGGACCGACCGTGGCCGCGGCCATCGCCGACTTTTTCGGAGAGCCGCACAACATTTCTGTGGTCGAGGACCTTTTGAAGGAGGTGAACCCCGAGCCTCTTGAAGCTGTCGATGATGCATCGCCGGTCTCAGGCAAGACCGTGGTCTTTACAGGCACGCTGGAACAGATGACCCGGGCGGAGGCGAAGGCAAAGGCCGAGCGCCTCGGGGCCAAGGTGGCGGGCTCCGTTTCCAAAAAGACCGACTATGTGGTGGCAGGGCCGGGGGCCGGGTCCAAGCTCAAGAACGCAAAAGACCTTGGCGTTGCGACGTTGACCGAAGACGAGTGGCTGAAGCTGATCGGTTAGCTCTACCCATAGCGCAGTTTCATGCCGATGATGGTCAGCGCCAGGGCCAGCGTGACGATGTTTGCGAGGATCATCGGCCAGTTGCCGAGCATCAGCCCGAAGATCAGCCAGAAGCCGACGCCTGTGGCGAACACCACATACATCTGGAGCGAGATCGCCCGCGTGTCCTTATGGCGGATGATGTGGAGCGCTTGAGGGACAAAGGCGACCGTGGTCAGGGTTGCTGCCGCTGCCGAGACGAAGAGTTCCATAAGGGGTGCTTCCTTGCGCTACCGGCCTTCATCCACCTTAAGGGCGGGCGACGTTGAGCGCTTGTTCGTTGCGCTACCGCGTTTCGCGCTACTTGAGCGCTTAGCCGATCGGCGCGGTGGCGTGGCGCAGCCATGGCCGGTCCTCGCTTGCGATCAAGGGCTCGATCTCCCGGCGGACGCGCGCGTGGTAGTCGTTCAGCCAAGCGCGCTCCCAAGGCATGAGCTGTTTTGGGTCGATCAGCCGCCGGTCGAATGGCACGAGTGTCAGCGTCTCAAATCCCAGCATCTTTCGCTCCCCGCCTTCGATGTTCTCCGGCGGCGTAACCAGGATGAGATTCTCGAGCCTGATCCCATAGTGGCCCTCGCGATAATAACCCGGCTCGTTCGACAGGATCATGCCAGGCTCGAAGTCCACCGTGCCCCGCCGGGACAGATTTTGCGGGCCCTCATGGACGGACAAATAGCTGCCAACGCCATGTCCGGTTCCGTGGTCGAAATCGAGGCCGGCCGCCCAGAGAGGGCCTCTTGCATAGGGGTCGAGGTCCTGCCCGCGGGTGCCTTCGGGGAAGCGCGCAGATGCGATGGCGATATGCGCCTTGAGCACAATCCCGTAATGGCGCCGCATCTCGGCCGTGGGCTTGCCTACCGCCACCGTGCGCGTCACGTCCGTGGTTCCATCAACATACTGGCCGCCCGAATCGATGAGAAAGAGCGAATTCTTGTCGAGCACGCGCTTGGACTCGGTGGTTGGCCGGTAGTGAACCACCGCGCCATGAGGGCCTGATGCCGCAATCGTATCGAAGCTGATGTCCTTGAGCTGTCCGGTCTCACGGCGAAAGCCCTCAAGCTTGATCGCGGCAGAGACCTCGTCGATCCGTCCCGTCTCGGCAACTTCGTCGAGCCAGGCGAGGAAGCGCACCATGGCCACGCCGTCACGTCGGTGAGCGCTGCGGGCGCCCTCCTGCTCAGCCTCGGTCTTGATTGCCTTGGGTAGCGTGCAGGGATCGTCGCCGGAAACATGTTTGGTGCCACCGGCCTCCAAGACGCTCGCAAAGCGCATGGAGGCGGAGCCGGGATCGAGACGGACTTTGGAGCCCGCTTCCGCGAGTGCCTTCAGTGCATCGTCCAACTCTTCAGGCTTGCCGATCTCAGTAAAGGGCTTCAGGGCCGTGCGCATGGGCTCGCCAACCTTGGCCGGGTCGATGAAAAGCGTCGGGCGGCCTTTTGTGGGCACAACCGCGAAGGCGAGGGCGACGGGCGTATGCTTGATATCGCCGCCGCGAATATTAAACAGCCAGCAAATAGAATCCGGGCTGGTGAGGAGCACGGCATCATGCTCATCCTCGACCAGAGCCATCTGCACTTGCATGATCTTCTCGCCGGCGCCCTTGCCGGAGGCCTCAATCGGCTGCGCAAAGATTTCAGCACATGGCGGGGTCGGGCGCTCATCGCCCCAGAGTTTATCGATCGGATTGTTCGGCACCGGCCGCAAGCGTAAGCCCGCCGCTTGCAGCGTCTTGGTGAGCCTGCCGATTTCGATAATCGTGTGGAGCTTCGGATCGTAGCCGACAGCATTGCCGCGTACGAGCGTCTCAGTAAGCCAAGCGGAGGGCTTTGCCTTCGGGACCTGAAGCACTTCGAAAATTTCTGTGTCGACTTGCTTGGGCGCTTGAAGGATATAGCGGCCGTCCACGAACAGCGCCGAGTCTTTGTCGGTGACAATGGCCATGCCCGCCGAGCCGGTGAACCCGGTGAGCCACGCGAGCCGTTCCTCCGAGGGAGGCAGAAACTCGTTCTGGTGCTGATCGCTATGAGGAACGAGGAAGCCTTTGAGCTGTTGCCGCTTCATCTCCCGTAACAATGCCTTGACCCGGTCGCCGCTTGCCGCCAGGGCGCTGGCCTCATCGAACACTTGGTACATGGCACGCTTTGTAAGCCGAAGCGTCGCTGCGGATCAATTGAACAAAGCGTTTCAGCGGCGAAGACCGAGCAACAAAGCCGCCCAACCATCGGATACGATTCGCTTTTCCAGAGCGAAGCCCAAGGCGCAGTAGCGCGCGGTGGTGGCGCTCGCCTGACCGGCTGTGATGCCCGAAAGGAGCACATATCCGCCCGGCACCACGCTTTGGGCCATGGCAGGCGCCAGCTCATACAGCGGAGCGGCCAGAATATTCGCCACGATCAAGTCGGGTTTGAGCCGGCGCAAGATTGCATGGCTGAGGCCATCGGCGGCCATAACATGGACCTGTTGGCCAAGGCCCGCCTTGCGCGCATTGTCCCTGGCGATCTGCACGGCCACCGGATCGTTGTCGGTTGCAACCACCGGGCGGTCGAAGACGAGGCTTGCAGCGATCGCAAGAATTCCGGTTCCGGTGCCGAGATCCAGCACAAGATCTGGCCGTCTATGCTTGGCAAGGTCATCAAGCGCTAAGAGGCACGCGCGCGTGGTCGGATGATGCGCAGTGCCGAAAGCTTGGTCGGCGTCGATCTCAACGGTGAACCGGTTGCGGACGACATGGTCCCGGTCATGGCTACCATGAATAAGAAAGCGCCCCGCGCGCACGGGCCCGCGTTGTCCTTGGCTGATCGTGACCCAGTCGGCGTCAGGCACCGCCTCGATGGAAAGCGCGGATACGGCCTCGCCATCCGCTGTCGCCTCGATCAGCGCCTGAAGACCAACTTCGTCCGGCGGCTCGCAATAGAGCGCGGTGATTTCGAACAGCGTCTCGTTCAATTCGAAAAAGCTGACCGACACAGGGGCCGGGGCACCTGCTTCGTCGAGGGCGCGCGCGATGCGGCCTGCGGCAGGGTCCGATGCCTCGATCCTCGCGCAATAGAGCGGAGCAGCGGGCTCAGCCATGGGTCAACTCCTCAAGCGCACAAACCGCATGCCAGAGTTCATCCACCGCGGCATCGGACACGCCGAGGCCCGCAAGATGCGCGCGCACATCGCGAAGATAGGCAAAGCTCGAGCCCGCAATGCCTTCGGCCGAAAGGATCATGCTTGCCCGATCTTCGAGCTTGAGGCCGTCTTCGATCAGGCGCGGGCCGTCATAAATGTAGGTCCGCGCGGTGACCGTTTCTTCGGGGAGCCCAACAGTGATGCTTGAGGCGGCGCACGTCTCTCGCCCCGAAAGATACGCCTCGATCTCTGGCTGGTGGATGCCGGGGAATTCGAAGGCGACGCCCTGACAGGTGCCGCCCGCGCCGGAGGCATGAGCCGTCAGGTTGAGGGTGAGACCGGGGCGCTGCTGCGTCCCCCAACGTTCGAGCGATTTCTTATTAAAGATGCGGGCATAGCTCGGGGCGTGCGCATGGACGCGCCGCACGCAGCCATAGCGCTTTTCCCAATCGTCCCACATCAGCGAGCCATAGCCGAACACCCACATGAGAAATTCATACTCGAACATCGCGTTTGGAAAGCAACGGAGGTGCCGTCACACCCGCTCGACAAAACTATCGACCACCTTTTTGCGGCCGGCCTTCTCGAAATCGACCGTCAGCTTGTTCCCATCGATTGAGAACACACGGCCATAGCCGAATTTCTGGTGAAAGATGCGCTCACCAATGGTGAGCCCTGAGCCCTCCACGGTGCTTGCGGCCACAAGCGTTCCTTCGATGGTGACAGGCTCGCGGCGTGCCGTGCTGCTTCCGCTTGGCCGGTTGCGCTGTGCGCGTTGCCATCCCGGCGTTTCATAAGAGCCTGAGGAGAACAGCTTGTCAGCGTTTTCAAACCGGCTCGGCCCGTAGCCGCGCATGCCGTTGTCCTCGGCCACCTCGACATGCTCATGGGGCAATTCGTCGATAAAGCGCGAGGGCACCGCCGTCTGCCACATCCCGTATGTGCGCCGGTTCTGGGCGAAGGTGATCTTGGCGTTTTTACGCGCGCGGGTCAGGCCTACATGAGCAAGCCGCCGTTCTTCTTCCAGCCCCGAGCGTCCCGCTTCATCGAGGCTGCGCTGATGCGGCAACAAGCCCTCGTCCCAGCCGGGCAGGAAGACGGTGTCGAACTCAAGACCTTTGGCGGAATGTAGCGTCATCAAATTGACGCGGTCGGTGCGTTCTTCCGTGGAGGCATCCATCACCAGCGACACATGCTCCATGAAGCCGGCGAGCGTATCGAACTCTTCCATAAAGCGGATCAGCTCTTTCAGGTTCTCCAGGCGGCCCTCGGCTTGCTGGGAGCGATCGGCCTGCCACATGCCCGTGTAGCCGGATTCATCGAGAATCAATTCCGCCAGTTCCGTATGGCGCATCGTGTCCACTAAGGACCGCCAGCGGTCGAACGCAGCAAGAAGACCGGACAGCGCCCTGCGCGGCTTCGGCTTCAGTTCCTCCGTCTCGACAATGAGCCTGGCTGCTTGCGTCAACGGGATCTCATTGGCGCGCGCGAGCTGGTGTAAGGCCTTCAACGTTGCATCGCCAAGCCCCCGCCGTGGCACGTTGACGATGCGCTCGAATTTCAGATCGTTCGATGGGTTCAGCGTGACGTCGAGATAGGCGATGGCGTCGCGGATTTCCTGCCGCTCATAGAAGCGCGGGCCGCCGACCACGCGATAGTCGAGGCCGAGCGTGATGAACCGGTCTTCGAAGGCGCGCATCTGGAACGATGCGCGGACGAGTATGGCGATTTCGTTGAGCGTATGATCTTTACGTTGAAGCTGTTCGATGTCCTCGCCGATCAGACGGGCTTCCTCCTCGTCGTCCCAGCATCCAGCGACCACGACCCTCTCGCCGTCATCGCCATCGGTATGCAGCGTCTTGCCGAGCCGGCCTTGGTTATGTGCGATCAGGCCAGAAGCAGCCCCGAGAATGTGCGCGGTCGAACGGTAGTTGCGTTCGAGCCGGATGACCTTGGCTCCAGGGAAGTCTGACTCAAACCGCAGGATGTTATCCACTTCGGCGCCGCGCCAGCCATAGATTGACTGGTCGTCGTCCCCCACGCAGCAAATGTTCTGGGTGCCATTCTCAGCGCTCTGCGCAAGCAGCCGCAGCCACAGATACTGCGCGACATTGGTATCCTGGTATTCGTCCACCAGCATGTAGCGAAAGCGCTGTTGGTACTTCTCCAGCACGTCCGGATGGTCTTGGAAGAGGCGTAGGTTCTCCATCAGAAGATCGCCGAAATCGGCGGCATTCAAATCCTTCAGCCGCCGCTGATAGGCGGTGTACAGATCTCGGCCCTTGCCGTTGGCGAAACCGTAGCTCTCGCCGTCGGGAACCCGCGCCGGCCTCAAGCCCCGGTTCTTCCAGCCATCGATCATGCTGGCGAGCACGCGGGCCGGCCAGCGCTTCTCGTCGATATTATCCGCCGTCAGCAATTGTTTGATCAGCCGGATTTGGTCGTCCGTATCGAGCACCGTGAAGGATGACTTGAGGTCAACCAATTCTGCGTGCCGGCGCAGGATCTTCACCCCGATAGCGTGAAATGTTCCAAGCCAGGGCATGCCCTCGACAACGCCGCCGATCAGATCGCTCACACGTTGTTTCATCTCACGCGCGGCCTTGTTGGTGAAGGTCACGGCAAGGATTTGGCCTGGATGTGCGCGGCCAAGACGAAGCAGGTGTGCGATGCGCGTGGTTAAGACCCGCGTCTTGCCAGTACCTGCGCCCGCAAGGACCAACAAAGGTCCGTCGAGACTTTCGACCGCGTCCTGCTGCTCTGCGTTGAGCGTCTCCAGATAGCTCGCCGCGTTTCGCCGCATGGCCTGCTGCGAAATAGGCAGCCGCTCCCGCTTCGCGGTCTGGGTCGAATCCTCAGACACGTCTTCCAGGGGGATGGCCGCCTCTGGGGCGTTTGGGCGAATCTTGACCATGCAGTGGGACTATAACACTGCCGGGGTCAGCGAAAGGCGGCGCGAGGCTCTGTCCACTGCGCCGCTTTCATCCGCAAATGGGTGCGCTGCTTTGGCCAAGCGGAGGTCTATGAAGAAGATTCTCTCTAGCGTTGTAGTTTTCATCCGCGATGAGAAAGACTTAGAAGGCAAAGCTCAATGCGAAGACGACGAGGTCTGGCCATCGTGCTGGTTGTACACGTCGTCTGTACCAATGGTGGGAGGCAGGTTTCAGCGGACGGCGGCAGCGACACGGAAAAGGCGGCGGCGGCCGATTCGCATGACGAGTCTCCTCGATCGTTGCCACTGATTTGCGTGTGATTTGCTACACTTGCTAAAATGTTGCGCTGCAAGACTTGCAGGTTGCCATAGGCGATGGCAAATGAGGGCAGCCGCTTGCAAACCTTAATTGGGAGGTCGGAATGCTTCGTTTTTGGAAGGCAGGCTTCGTGTTGCTTGGCTTTGCCGTTCTGCTTCTTGGTGGGGTTCAAAGGGCCAATGCTGGCTGCGAACTCGTGAAGGCAACCAATAGCGCTGAATCAAAGGCAGCGGCGGCAAAGGCCGCCTATGCGACTGCCGTTCAGACGGCTAACCAGATCAAGCGTCGCAGGGGATGGAGCTATGTTAACTTGCGCCCGCGGAAGGTAAAGCCCGATCCGTTTTGGAAGTCCGTGCGCCCCGTCGTGACGCCGGACATGCTGCTCAAGCCTGACGTGGTGACCTCAAAGACCTATTCCCAGTGCTGGAAGGGCGTGGTCGTGCCGTATGTCTGCACCGCAGGTGCCATGGCCTGTGGCAGGTAAATTGGTCTGCTGTCGTTAGATTGGACTGTGCCAAGGCGCACCGCCGCCGCTTCATCATTGTGCCATGATCGCCGACTCTCCTGAGCGCAGGCTCAAGGGAGAGCTGGTGATGTGTGAGCGCGCGGACGTTGGCCCTTTTCATCGCCGGGTTTGCCCTCTTATCTGCAGGGGGAACATCCTCTGAGGCTTGGCGAAAGGGACTGGCGCGATGCCATGTTCGGCATTTCCGAAATATACGCGCGGTGAACGGATCGCCGACGGTGCCCTTCATGTTGTCGGCATCGTTGCCAGTGTCGTTGCGTTCGTCGTCCTGATCAGGCTCGCAATGAATGGTGAAACCGCGCTCATGGAGGCGGGTTTCACCATTTACGGCATTGCGCTCGTCGCAACGTTCTGCTGCTCGGCCAGCTACCATTTCGTGACGCGCCCGAGGGCCAAGGAGATTTTGCGTCGTTTCGACCACGCGGCGATCTTTCTCATGATTGCCGGCACCTACACCCCGTTTGTCCTGTTCCAGTTGAACAATGCTTGGGGCTACTCGCTCCTTGCCGTAGTTTGGGCCATTGCCATTTTTGGCATCGCGATCAAGCTGATTGCCCCAGAATCCCTCAATCGCGTATCGACCGCGCTGTATCTCGTGCAAGGCTGGGCCGTGGTCTTGGCTTGGGAGCCGCTGCGAGCGGCCTCGCCGGCCAGCGTCCTGATACTGCTGGTCGTAGGTGGCGTGCTCTATACGGTCGGGGTGGTGTTCCATCTCTGGAACCGGCTGCCCTATCAAAATGCGATTTGGCATGCCTTTGTGCTGGTGGCGGCCGCATGCCATTACGCCGCCGTCGTCGACATGGTGCAGTTGGCCTAAACGCTTGCAAATCCCCGCTGAATTTCTTCATGAATTGACGCTAAGCTGGGGCCCATGACTCTTGTGGCAGAGACGGGCGTGCGCCCCGACCAGGACAAAGACGCGCTTTTTGCGCGGCTTTCCGCGCGTTTCGGCGGTCGTTTCTCCCGGAGCGAGGCTCTGCGCGAGCAGCATGCCAACACGCTGACATGGCTGAGAGTCCAGCCACCCGATGCCGTTCTTTTTGCAGAGACGACCGAGGAGGTGGCAGAAACCCTTTCAGCCTGCGCGGCGGCTCGCGTCCCTGTCATTCCTTTCGGGGCGGGCAGTTCTCTCGAGGGCCATCTCAATGCGCCCTATGGGGGGCTTTCCCTCGATCTATCGCGCATGAACGCGGTCCTGGCCGTGCGTGAAAACGATCTTGATTGTGCCGTGCAGACGGGGGTCACACGAAAGCAGCTCAATGCGTATTTGCGCGATAAGGGGCTCTTCTTCCCAGTGGATCCCGGCGCCGATGCGAGCCTTGGCGGCATGGCAGCGACGCGTGCCTCTGGCACAAATGCCGTGCGCTATGGCACGATGCGCGATGCGGTTCTTGGGCTGACAGCCGTACTTGCCGACGGGCGGATCATTACGACCGGCGGACGGGCCCGAAAATCCTCGGCG
Source organism: uncultured Alphaproteobacteria bacterium (assembly GCA_942491645.1). Classification (GTDB taxonomy): domain Bacteria; phylum Pseudomonadota; class Alphaproteobacteria; order Rhizobiales; family Methyloligellaceae; genus Methyloceanibacter. The sequence goes on from CALOBK010000012.1 coordinate 66,438, forward strand.
GGCTACGACCTCACCCGCCTTCTTGTTGGCTCGGAAGGCACGCTGGGCGTCATCACGGAATTGACGCTGAAGCTTTATGGGATACCCGAAACGATCTTGGCTGGTGTTTGTCCATTCGAAACGCTGGACGGCGCGTGCAATGCGACCATCGCGGCACTTCAGATGGGCTTGCCCCTGGCTCGCATAGAGTTGCTGGACGAGGTCCAGGTGCGGGGCTGCAACGCCTATTCGCACCTCACGCTTCCCGAAACGCCGACCTTGTTCGTGGAGTTCCACGGCAGCGCTGCGAGCGCGACCGAGCAGGTCGAGACCTTTGCCGCGATCGCGGGCGCCGAAGGCGGTGGCGCGCTCGATTGGGCCGCCGGCCAAGAGGATCGCAACCGCTTATGGCAGGCCCGGCACGACGCCTATTGGGCCGCGCGTGGACTGCGGCCAGGCGCGGATCTCATTGCGACCGATGTGTGCGTTCCCATTTCAGCACTCGCCAGTTGTGTCGCAGAGACGAAAAAGGACATTGAGAGACTTGGGCTTCTGGCACCTATCGTGGGCCATGTGGGGGACGGCAATTTCCACGTCATGCCGCTCATCGATACAAGCTGCGGTGATGAGCAGGCCAAGATTCGCGAGTTCTTGGATCGTCTCGTAGAAAGGGCGCTGCGCTTCGAGGGGACCTGTACTGGCGAGCATGGGGTCGGCCAGGGAAAGATTGGGTATTTGCGCGAAGAACACGGTGAAGGGGTCGAGGTCATGATTGCCATAAAAAAGGCACTCGATCCGTTAAATATCCTCAACCCAGGTAAGATTTTTGCTGCTGATATTTCAAGTGTTTGCGGTCACACCGCAAGTGAGTTGCGGTAGAGTAGAAGAGCGGCGCGCGCGGCAATTGGCTCATTGCCTTGTCAGAGGTAGTAGCCTTTCATCTTCCGCGGTCGCCATGCGCCAGCGTCCAAGCCTTAGGCAGATAGATCAGTGAACTCGCTTCTGCTTACACTGACGGCGTTGTTTATCTTGGTGTTGAGCGCACTCTTCGCAGCGCCGCTCTTCATCGATTGGAACGACTATCGTCCTCAATTCGAGGCGCAGGCGAGCAAATTGCTCGGCCGCCAAGTCAAAGTGGACGGCAAAGTCCATCTGATCGTGCTTCCGGCCCCGCAGCTGAAATTCGACCACATCAAGGTCGCGAACGAGGACGGGGACCTCAAGACGCCGTTTCTTGAGGCCAAGTCGCTTGAGGCCAAGCTGGACGTGGGAACGCTGCTGACCGGCAAGGTCGAGGCGCACGAACTCACGGTGATCGACCCCACCTTGCGACTGAAGCTGAACAAAGACGGGAGCGGGAACTGGGGCGATATTGGGCAGGGCCAAGCCGGCGTGCCGTTCGTACCCAAGGATGTCCTGCTGGACTCGGTTCATGTGAGCGGCGGTACGGTGGAGATCGTCAAAGACGGCGTGCCAACCTTCGTCTTTCGGAATGTCGATGGCGAGGCGAGCGGGGCGTCCCTTGCGGGCCCCTATAAGGTCACTGCCACTTACGACTTCGAAGACCGCCAACAGACGCTTCGCTTCTCGACCGGCGTGATGGATGAGGACGGGCGGTTCCGGATGAAGGCCGCGCTGCGCGATCCTGACCGTTCCGCCACGTACCAGCTCGATGGCACCGTCTCAGGTCTAAGTGGCACCCCGTCCTATGGCGGCAAGATGCTGATGAGGATCACAACGCAAGAAGCGCAGAGCCCGAATGCATCGGCGCAAAGTGCGGCTGCCCTGAAGGAAGCGGAACAGATCGCAAGCGGAGGCGAGGTCGTTGCACCACGCGGGCTTCGCGAAACAGCCTCGTTCGTCGAGCTAAAAGGACCTCTCAAGGTGTCGGCGGAGGGCGCCGAACTCTCCGCATTCGATTTGACTCTTCATGCATCGGGACGCCCGCAGATCCTGAAGGGGAACTTGAACCTCGACTTTCGGCCTCCCTTCAGGGCTGAAGGAAAGCTCGCAGCACGCTGGGTCGATCTCGACGCTTTGTTCGGAGCAGCGCCGAGTGATGACCGACCCGCACCAGCGGCCGTGATTGTGATGTTCGCCGATTGGGTTCTGGATGAAGCAAAGAAGATCGGAGAGGGGTCTCTTGCCCTCGACATCGAACAGGCTGGGTTGGGGGGCGATCTAGCAGGGGCTCTCGATGTTCGGCTCACGAGTGATGGCGGCGGCGTTACGATCGAGCAGTTGAAGGCGACATTGCCTGGCGAGAACCGCATCTCGGCATCAGGCCGCTTGCGGCGAGGCCAGTCTGGGCCTCTGTTCACTGGCCCCATCAAGATCGATGGGGCGGGTTTGCGGGCGCTGACGCGCTGGGCTGCCGGCGACCGAGCGATGATGGGGCAGCCCTTCGTTGGCGATTTTTCTCTTCAAGCCGATGCAACGGTCGGGGATGGCGAGATCAAGCTGGCCAATGCGGTTGGGGCCGTGAGCGGGACGCAGTTCGGCGGCAGTTTCCTCTATGAGGCTGGCGCCACCAACCAAATCGATATCGACCTCACCAGCGATCGTCTCGACTTGCGTGAAGTGCTGGGCGACGAACCGCTCTGGAGCGCATGGCTGTCCACGAGCGAGAGCGAGACGCCGAAATCGCAAGAGGCGTCTCAAGAGATGGCGCCAGCGGCAAACAGCAACGGGCTTCTCAAGCAGCTCCGTGACGATGACGTGCGCGCGAGTGTGCAAGTCGGCGAGCTCTTATTGCCCGACCTCGCGCCTGGCAAGCTCGATGCAAAACTGTCACTGAGCGGAGGGACATTGGATGTTGAGTATCTGGATTTTGTCGCACCGGGTGCGATCACGCTGGGCGGCAAGGGACGCATTGCCAGTCTTGCGGACTCCCCGTCGGGGCAAGTCGATCTGACGCTTCAGGCGCAAGAGAACGGCAGTCTGCGGGCCCTGACACGCATTTTTGGTTTCAGCGACAACGTGGTGAAGTCCAAGCATCTCTCCGCGCTCGCACCGCTCGATCTGCGCGCCGCGCTGGTGGCCGCGCGCGAAGGCGAGACGACCAAAGTCTCTCTTGAACTCAACGGGCATGTGGGTGGCTCGGATGTGGCGCTCGTTGCGAAGGCGAATGGCGCCCCCAAAGCGCCCATGGATGCGCAGATCGATATTGCCGGTAGCGTGACCGGCAACAGGCCGCAAGCGTTGCTCGTTTTGCTCTTCCCGGATTTGCCGCAAGACCGGCTCGCGAAGGCCGCTGGCGATCAGGGGACGCTCTCAGTGAAGGTGACGGGTATTCCAAGCCAGCAACTCTCAGGACGAGGCGCGCTTGAAACCAGCGCACTGCAATTGGCATTCGATGGGACCGGCGCCGTCAAGGAAGACGGGACGGCCTTAAGTGGCTTTGCATCAATTTCCACCGAGGATGCCAGTCTCGCTCTGCCGCTACTCGGGCTCGATCCGCCGCCCAGCGCGAGTGGCGTGCCGCTTTCTGTCAGCGCCAGTGTGACCAAGCAAGCCGGTAAGATTGATCTTGAGCAGGTGAAGGCCAAGGTCGATGACAGGCCCATCGAAGGCCGCGCGCATTTTGATCGCGGCGGTGCGCTCACCACATTCGACATCACGGCTGCCGGAGAGCGGATCTCGCTGCCGGCGCTGATGGGTGTCCTCGTGGCGTGGGAGCGAACGGCCTCGACCGAAGAAGTGTTGGGCGCGGTGGGCGAGAAAGCGGCGCAAGTTTGGCCCGCGCGCGGCTTTGCGCTCGGCATCCTCGACAACGCGCAAGGCAACATCTCGCTCAGCGCTAAGACGTTGTCTCTCGGCCAACCGTTCCAGGTAAGGGACGGAAAGCTAAGCGCAAAAGTCGACAGCAACGGTCTGGCCATTGAGTCCATCCAGGGCCAATTGTTCGGCGGCACGTTCTCGGCATCTGGCACGCTCTCGCCGCGCGGCAGCGGTGCGGCCCTGACGGCGAAGGTTGACCTGAAAGCCGGCGATCTGACGACGCTTTCGAAAGCGGTTACCGGCCAATCTCTTGCCAAGGGTCCCTTCGACCTCACCTTCAATGTGCAAGGGGAGGGCTTGAGCCCACCGGGCGTCGTGGCGGGCCTTGAGGGGGAGGGCGTACTCGGGCTTGGGAGCGGGGTGTTGACAACCTTCACCGCGGAGCCGCTGCGCCAGATCGCGGCGAAAGCAGCGAGGAGCAACGTTCAGGCGACGAAAGAGCAGATCGATGCGGATGCGCAAGGCATCCGCAACAGCCTGACGAAGGGAACCTATCAGTATGCGCCGGCCAGTTTTGCGTTCGATGTGAAGAATGGCACGTTGCGGTTTGCGCCCGCAGCCCTGGCGAGCAAGGGCGTTGAGACGTCAGTCAAAGCCTATGTGGAGCTCGCAAGCCTCAGGCTCGACAGCGAGTGGCAGATGCGGTTGACCTCGCCGCAGGATGCAGGTGTTCCGCCAATGGGCATCGTGTATGCGGGTCCGCTCGATAATGCAGGCACGATCACGCCTGCCGTTGGTACGGCGGCCATCGAGAGCCAACTCACCATCGATCGTCTACAAGACGATGTCGAACGCCTCGAAACGCTCGATGTCACCGGCCGGACCCCGCCAACCGATACGGACGCGAAAGTCAGGGCCGAGGCCGAGGCAAGAGCCAAGGCAGAGGCGCAAGAAAAGGCGGAGGCCCAAGCAAGAGCGGAAGCTCAAGCCCAAGCCCAAGCCGAACGTGAGGCTGAGGCCAGACGCGCCGCCGAGAAGGCCGCTGCAGAGAAAGCGGCACGTGAGAGTGCCGAAGCCCAAGCCGTTGCCGATAGGGCTGCCGCTGAAAGAGCTGCGGCGGAGGCAAGAGCAGAAGCAGAAAGGGCAGAGGCGCAAAGGGCTGCGGCGGAACAAGCGGCCCGCGAGAGGGCTGACGCCCAGGCGAGAGCCGTTACGGAGAGAGCCGCCGCTGAGAAAGCAGCCGCGGATGCGCAGGCTGCCAAGGACCGCGCGAGCGCTGATGCAGAGGCGGCGGCCCAAGCCAAAGCCAGAGCCAGAGCAGCCGCGGACCGGGCCGCCGCCGAAAAGGCCGCTGCAGAGAAAGCTGCGCAAGAGCGTGCGGCAATGGAAGCTAAGGCGGCCGAGCAGAGGGAAGCGACCGCGCGCGCGGCCGCAGAACAGGAAGTTGCCGAGAAGGCAGCAGCTGATGCAAAAGCTGCCGCCCAGAGGGCCGCTCAGGACCGCGCCGTTGCAGAGGCGAGAGCTGCATCTGAAGCGAAGGCCGCGGCACAAGCCAGGGCCGCCGCCGACAGGGCGTCTAAGGAACGAGCAGCGGCGGAGGCAAGGGCCGCCGCGGACAGGGCCGCACGCGCACGGATCGAAGCAGAGGCGAGAGCTGCGGCGCAACGTGCTGCTGCTGCCCCCGGTGTCGTGCTGCCACTTCCCTCGGCGGGCTCGCCCCTGCAACCCTCAGCACCACAAATCGACGCCAATGCGGCGCCGGGCGACCCGATTGCTGATGTTCTGGAAGGGGATGCGGCAGCCGGCGTCTTGGACGAGGCCGCGACCGAAGGCGAAGAGGTGGTGGAGCCGACAACGAAACGCAAGCGCCGCCGCGCACGCCGCAAATCCCGGCGGGATGACTGGAAGAAGAACTACAGCATCTTTGGCGGCGGCTTCGGCGGACGCTAAGTCCCGCTCTTCGTCTGTGACCCTCGCATCTGCTCCAAGACATAGAGTCGCAAGGTGGCGGAAAGACTGGCTGCATCCTTCCGCTCGGTGCGCGCCTTGTCGATTTCACTGACGAGCCCCGCCACGGACTTTCCTTGACCCCTGGCAATCTCGGACAACGCCTCCCAGAACGGCTCTTCCAGAGACACACTGGTCCGGTGCCGGGCGATGGTGAGTGAGCGCTTGTTGCGAGAGTTCGTCATTGATGCGATCGCTATGCCTTTGGCGCGACCATGTCTTCAGGGCGTACGAGCCGGTCGAATTCGTCCTCGTCCACGTAGCCGAGCCGAACCGCTTCTTCCCGCAAAGTGCTGCCGCGTTGATGCGCCTCTTTGGCAATATGGCTCGCCTTGTCGTAGCCGATATGGGGTGCGAGTGCGGTCACTAGCATGAGCGAACGCCCCATGTGCTCGGTGATGCGTTCGCGGTTGGCTTTGATGCCCACGACACAGTTTTTCGTAAAACTGTCCGCGACGTCGCCAAGTAGGCGCACCGACTGGAGCAGGGCATAGGCGAGGACGGGCTTGAAGACGTTGAGTTCGAAATGGCCTTGGCTGCCCGCGAAGCTCACCGTGGTCTCATTGCCCATAACTTGCGCGCACACCATGGTCACGGCTTCGCACTGGGTGGGGTTTACCTTGCCCGGCATGATCGAGGAGCCGGGTTCGTTTTCCGGCAAAAGTAGTTCGCCAAGGCCCGAGCGCGGGCCGGAACCCAGCATGCGGATATCGTTTGCAATTTTGAACATGGAAGTTGCGACCGCGGTCAGCGCGCCGTGCGTGAAGACATAGGCCTCGTTTCCAGCGAGCGCCTCGAACTTGTTCTCCGCCGGGACGAAGGGAAGCCCCGTCATCTCCGCGATTTTGCGCGCAAAGATCTCGGCGAAATCCGGGTGGCTATTCAATCCTGTGCCCACGGCGGTACCGCCTTGCGCCAGCGCATAGAGGCCGTGGAGCGTCAGCTTCAAGCGCTCGATGCCGTGGTCGATCTGCGCCGCATAGCCGCCGAATTCCTGACCAAGTGTCAGGGGCGTTGCATCCTGCATGTGGGTGCGACCGATCTTGAGCACATCCTGAAACGCCTCGGCCTTGTCTTTGAGGGCCTGGTAGAGCCGGGAGAGCGCGGGATTGAGCCTGCGCGCGATTTCATCGGCCGCCGCCACATGCATGGCGGTGGGGAAGGTGTCGTTGGAGGACTGACCGAGATTAACGTGGTCATTGGGGTGTATCGGCTTCTTAGTGCCGAGTTCCCCGCCAAGGAGTTCGCTGGCCCTGTTCGCGATCACCTCGTTCAGGTTCATATTGGTCTGAGTGCCGGACCCGGTTTGCCACACAACGAGGGGGAAATGATCGTCCAACTTGCCGTCGGCGATCTCCGTTGCTGCAGTGGCGATAGCATCGGCCAAGGCTTGTTCGAGCAGGCCAAGTTCCAAATTGGTCAGCGCAGCTGCCTTCTTGACCTTCGCCATGGCACGGATCAGGGCTTGTGGCATATGTTGATCGCCAATTTGGAAGTTTTGGCGGGAACGCTGGGTTTGCGCGCCCCAGTAGCGGTTGCCGGGGACTTCGATCGGCCCGAAAGCATCCGTCTCGGTGCGCGAGGGGAGCGAGGCTTCAGGGGCATCGGCGACAGACATGAGCGGATTTTCCTTTTAGTAACTTGGAGAATTGGCGACAGACGGTTTTTTGGACCCGAGTTAGACCCAAGTTTGGACCGATGTAGCGGTCAGCTATCGGGCGATGGGGTCTAAGGCTATAGCATTGCGCTTGCAGATGAGAGAACCTGGGATGTGGCGAAGTTTTTTGTGGCCGTTTTCATGGCGCCCCGTGCCAGGTGGTCAGGCGAGGAGGGCGAGTGACGGCGGCGTCTAGAAATATCGTGCTGCCCCAGTCCAAGACGGCGGAAGGGTGCGAAGCCTATTCCAGGTTCGCAGGCGTCGTGGTTTGCCTGATCGGCGAGATCGTGCTCGCTGCGTGGCTCGAAATTCTCCCGGGCCGCTGGCTGCCGAGCCTTGGTGGCATGACCCCGATTGCTGCTCTCGGCATCATTCTAGCGGGCTTGGGACTTCTCTGTTTCACATTTCGGCGGATCAGGTTTCTCTCCCGGCTCATCGGGGTCTTCTTGTTCCTTTTCGGGCTTCTCATGCTTGGCCAGGGCGCTCTCGGGCTGGATCTTGGTCTGGACGATGTATTGATCCCACGGAAGCCGCGGTGGAGGGTGCCGCGTCGAAAGGCGCCGCGCCTGAAGGCTCCGCGCCACAAGACTCCGCGTCTCAAGGTGCTGGATCGCTGGACGGGGTCCCCGCCGCAGCCAAAACCTCCCCCGGCATCCTCGGGGCTCTAGTCTTGTTCGGCATCGCCCTGATCTACGCCGAGAATAGCCGCACCGCGCCGGCAGTGCTCAGCCAAGTCCTCACTTTGGTCATGTTGGCGCAAGTGCTCATCTTGCTCACCGGCCGCGCCTATGGTGTCGACATTTCGGGCGATCCGTTTCCGTTCATGCCGCTAACCGCCTACGGCGCGGTTTGCGTGATCTTGCTCGCCACGGGTCTCATTGCTGCATCGCCCGAACGCGGGATCGCCGCCGCGATTTTCGAGCAGTCGCCAGCGGGTGAGATGCTCCGCCGGCTTCTCCCCGGTATTCTGGTCGTGCCGCCGATCATTGGGTGGTTCGCCCGGCAAGCCGAGGTTCATGCGCTTTACGATAGTGGGGCCACGCTCGCGATCTTTGCTGTGGCGAGTATTGTTGTGCTCGCTCTTTTTGCCTGGACCGCGCTCGGCGCCGTCAGGCGCGCCGATAGCGGCCGCCAGGTTGCGTTGATGGATCTGCGTGGGCAGCGCGAATGGCTATCGACGACGCTCGGCTCCATTGGCGATGGGGTCATTGCCACGGACCCCAGCGGCAGTGTGCTCCTCCTAAACAAGGTCGCGGAGGAACTAACCGGTTGGTCGGCGGCCGAGGCACGCGGGCGTCCCATCTGGGTCGTTTTCCGCGTGGTCGATGAGGAGGCACGCAAGCCGGTCGATGATCCCGCGCTGAGGGCGCTGCGTGAGCGCGAGGTCTCGCGGATGGAATCCGGGGCGATACTCATCACACGCGACGACAAGGAGTTGCCTGTGGAGCATTCCGGTGCGCCCATCGTCGGCCAAGACGGCTCGCTAGCCGGTGCGGTTCTGGTGTTTCGCGACGTGACCGAGCGGCGTCGCACGGCGCAGCGCCAGACCATGCTTGTCGGCGAGCTCAATCACCGGGTGAAGAATGCCTTGGCCATTGTGCAGTCTCTGGTCCAGGCGAGCCTGCGCCAGGCCAAGGACCCGACGACTCAAACCATGGCCAGGACCCTTGCCGAACGGCTTCGGGCCCTGCACCGGGCCCATGATCTCCTCCTGGAGTCCCAGTGGTCGGGTGCAAGTCTCAAGGCCATGGTCGAGCGGGAACTCGAACCCTACAAGCGCGAAGGCGGACCTAAGATCGTCATCAAGGGATCGGAAGTGCTGCTACCGCCGCAATGCACATCGATCCTTGCCATGACCTTGCACGAGCTTGCTACCAATGCGGTGAAATACGGCGCGCTTTCGCAGAACTCGGGCCAGCTCAATGTGAGCTGGAAGACCCAGCGGCGCAGTCGCCTAGCTCTGGTATGGGAGGAGCGGGGCGTGCAGACTGTGCCCAAGAACAAAGGGCGTAAAGGGTTCGGCTCTCAGCTGATCGATCAGGGTATCCGCCACAATCTTGGCGGTGAAACAAAGACGGAGTTTCGCAAGGAAGGTCTCTATGTGGAGTTGAGCGTGCCATTGACACCCTCCAGCGAGCCGCGGGCGAAGGTCGAACCCGCGCACGCACCAGCGGTTTAAGGTCGTTATTCGAGGACGCTGATTTCGTCATTGGCGTGCCGGAGGCGTTCGGAGAATTCCCGGGTCAGATTGCTGAGGATCGTAATCATGACGTTCGGGTGGTCTTCGGCGAGCTCGTGGAGCTCCTCGACCCCGAGCCCATAGCAGATCACCCGCTCATTGGCCACGATGTCTGCGGAACGACGTCCGCCGTCGAGGAGCGCCATTTCGCCAAAGGAGAGACCTGGGCCGATCGAGGCCACGCGCTTGCGCCGCTCGCCTTTGCCGTGGATCTTGATCTCCACGCTGACCGTGCCGCGCGGCAGCACGAAAAACAGATTTGCGGGATCTCCTTCGCGCATGATGACCTCTCCCTTCTCGAAGACGAGCGGCCGGACGATGGCTTCCACCAGTCGGCATTCGTCCGCCGACAGGCCGTTGAAGAGGTTGATTTCCTGCAACGAGAACTTGGTGCCGACGCGAGAGCCGTTGCCGGCAAGAAGCTGATCTTCGCACCACTCCAGCGCTGCGTCCGCGTCGCGGAATTGCAGCATGCTATGGCCTTCCTCGGTTTCCGCTAGTGCGCGCGTCAGCCGGTCCAGCGGCCACTCGTCGTCGATCGAGGCAAACATCAGCTCCGTATCGCTTGCCGCCAAGGCCCGCACCGCCCGCACGAGCATCTTGCAGGCAGATGCATCGGCATGGTGCACGCGCTTAAAGTCGACAATCACGTATTGCGAGTCCTGGGTGAGGCTGGTGAGCTTGCGCAAGAGCTGCTCAGTCGAGCCGAAGAAGAGGGCGCCCTGTGCCTCGATCACGGATATTTTCCGCCCAGTTTCTGCGAGCAGGGCGCGCTCTTCTAATGTCCGGAGGCGGTTCGATCGCACCATATCCGCGCGGTAATCGCGCCTCAGGACATTGCGAGCGTTCGTGTGATTGTTGAACGCGTGAAGCTGGAATTCGCGTGACATGTCATGACAGACGCGAATCCCGCGCACGCTATTTCCCTGATTGTCGATGGGCGGCGCGTAGACACAGATGCCGATTTGCCCCGGAATGGCCGCGATGATGCAGCCCGAGACCCCGCTTTTGGCCGGCATGCCGACGTCGTAAGCCCATTCTCCCGCGTAATCGTACATGCCGCAGGAGTTCATCACCGTGAGCACGTCGCGGACATATCGCGTATCGAAGATCTTGTGGCCCGTGATGGGGTTGGTCCCATCATTGGCGAGTGTCGCGGCCATCGTCGCGAGGTCGGAGGCCGTGACGTTCACGGAGCCTTGGCGGAAATACAGGTCGAGCACTTGCTCGGGATCCTTTTCGATCATCCCCGTGTTGAGCATCATGTAGGCGATGGCGCGGTTGCGGTGCCCCATTGTGAGTTCCGACTTGAAGACAGCCTCGTCGATTTCGAGCTCGCGTCCGGAAAGGCTTGAAAACAGCCCGATCATGTTTGTGATGCGCTGTTCCTGCGTCTCGCCCTACATCATTTCGGCGATGGCGATCGCGCCTGCGTTGACCATCGGGTTGAACGGCCTGTTGGCTACTTCATCGAGAACGATGGAGTTGAACGCTTCGCCTGTGGGCTCCACGCCGACCTGCCGCAGCACACGCTGGCGCCCGTAGTGCTGTGCTGAAGCGCATAGCCATACATGAACGGCTTGGAGACCGATTGGACAGCGAAAGGCGCTTGCGCATCTCCCACGGTGTAGAGTTGCCCGTCCACAGTGGCGATGGCGATGCCGAAAAGATCGGGGTCGACCTTGCCGAGCTCAGGGATGTAGTCAGCGGGGCTGCCGCCCTCAATCCTTGAAATCCGTTTATGCAGCTCGACCAGATAATCTTGGATAGGCGCAAGAGCCGAGTGCTCCACGGAGCGCGACTGGTGGATGAGATCGATCTTGTTCAACGATGCGTCCTTCTGGCGCTTTGAGCTGTCTGCGCACCGAAGTTCCCATTCAGAAATCGTGCCATGAGAAAAACAGCATGAAATGAATGCTCAGCGAAGCCCATGTTGCAAGAAACGACCAAGTTTTAGGCAGCTGGCACTAGGTGCGCCGAAGAATGCACCTATTTCTTGCGGAAATTGTCGAGTTGGACAACTTCGGCGGGTGGGCGGGACATCACCACTTCGACGCTGTCGCTCTCGCTATCTTCTTCGGATTCGGCCTCGAGAACTCGGGTTTCTTCGCCTTTGACACCCACCACATCGGGCATCGCTGAGGCCATGTGCTGGCGGGCGGAATCGTTGGCCGCACCTGGCTTGCCGAATTGAAGGCCAAACTGCGCCGAGGGGTCGTAGAACGCCTTCACGGAGCTGAACGGTACGACCAGTCGCTCCGGTACATTGGCAAAAGAGAGCTTCACCTCAAAGCGCTCGTCCCAGACGAAGAGATCCCAGAACTGGTATTGGAGGACGACCGTCATCTCCTCCGGATACTGCTCCTTCAGGCGCTTCGAAATCGAAACGCCTTCGGCGCGGGTATCGAACGCGATATAGAGATGATGCTCGCCAGGCAACCCTTCACGCTGGGCGTGTGTCAGGACTTCCCGGACGACGCCCCGCAGCGCGTCCTGCGTGAGAAGATCGTATCGAATTCCGTCTTCTGACATGTGATGGCGCCGCTCCAAAATTTGCGACGTAGGTAGTCACCCCGTCGAAAAGTGGAGGGCTTCTGTTGCCCGGTGCCCTCCGAAACCGCGCCTAACCCCTGCGAGGAGGCTAGGGCTTTAATTTAGGCTATCGCGCTGCATTACGCAGCGAGACGTGCCTCCGCATAGTTGTCATTGGCAACTATAAGGTTTGGCCCGATAACGGCGGATACCATGCCGAGCGAAAGTACGGCCTTTACACCCTCGTCGATCCTATTTCGGCCCCGCCACGTCCAGTTCGCATCGCGTCTGCTCGCAAGTCTTGTACAAAGCATTTCGTGTACAACGCGAGACTGAAACCTGGTGGAGCCGCCGGGTACCGCCCCCGGGTCCGAGTGGCTTATTACGTCGCCCATTTATCGCCATAGCTAACCGAAGCTAGCCCATCATATATAGGCCTCCGGCGCGCCAAAGAAAAGCCAGTGTTGGATAACGCCCAATCTTGGCAAAAGCGAATCGGTTGCGCTCCAAATGCGCGAAATCAAGGGGGCGCGGAAACAAGCGGGTTGAAGGAAAGGGGCGAGAGGCTCAGTCGCGTTTCATCTTGATGATGCGGCCTGTTTGCGCCTCGACTTCCATCTCGATCTCTTCACCAGATGCATCCTCGCCCTCGACTTTCCAGACGCCTTTTTTCCGGCGAAGCTTAATCTCTTCGATTCGGACAATACCCCGGTCAAAAGCCATTTGGCGGACCGTTTCGATGTCGATCACTTTGGCGAAGGCCGGTGCGGCGGCAAAGCCGAGAACAAGTAGGGGCGTAAGGCCGAGGACAACTGCTAGAACACGCATTGAATGCTCCTCCTACAGGGGCTATCGACGTAAGTAGCAAGCCCAGCCTTTGAGTCTCGGCACTCCGGACAACGGATTATATAGGGACACATGAACCTTGCGCCAATATCTCGACCTACTCGCCCGCGTCCGCCACGAGGGTCTGTGCAAAGAGGATCGGACTGGCACAGGTACTCTCAGCCTTTTCGGTGCGCAGATGCGTTTCGATCTTGCCGACGGCTTTCCGCTCATGACCACCAAGAAGCTCCACGTGAAGTCGATCGTTCACGAGCTTCTCTGGTTTCTGCAGGGCTCGACAAATGTCCGCTATCTCAAGGAGCATGGCGTCACGATTTGGGATGAATGGGCGGATGGGAACGGGGAACTCGGGCCTGTCTATGGAAAGCAGTGGCGCTCCTGGCCATCCGCATCCGGGGACGAGGTGGATCAGATCGCGGCCCTTGTCGAGGGGATCAAGCGAGACCCGGATTCGCGGCGCCACATAGTGAGTGCGTGGAATGTCGGCGAGATCCCCAAAATGGCTTTGCCGCCCTGCCATTGCCTGTTCCAGTTCTATGTGGGCAGCGGGCGGCTGTCCTGTCAGCTCTATCAACGCTCTGCCGATATCTTTCTCGGGGTTCCCTTCAACATCGCGTCCTACGCGCTTCTCACGCAAATGGTGGCGCAGGTGACAGGACTGGAGGCGGGCGAATTCGTCCATACGTTCGGGGACGTGCATCTCTATCTGAACCACATCGATCAGGCGGACGAACAATTGTCCCGCACGCCGCGTCCGCGTCCACAGCTCATGGTCAATCCTGAGGTAAATTCGCTTTTCGACTTCGCCTACGAGGACTTCGAGCTGATCGGCTACGATCCGCACCCGGCGATCCGTGCCGAGGTGGCCGTGTGAGCACGGTGAACGCCTCACAAGAGCCGCCCGTTCAGCCGGGAGCGCCCCCGATTGCCCTGGTTGTTGCCATGGGTGAGAACCGCGCCATTGGCCGGGATGGTGACTTGCCGTGGCATTTGCGCTCCGACATGAAGTTCTTCCGCAAGGTGACCATGGGCAAGCCTGTGATCATGGGGCGCCGGACGTTTGAGTCTCTGCCCCGTGTCTTGGACGGCAGGCTCAACATCGTGCTCACCCGCGATGCGGACTTTGCGGCCTCTGACGTGGTCGTGGCGCGCAGCCTGAACGCGGCGCTTGAGGCAGGCCGGATTTGGGCCGCAGAGCACGGCGCGGCGGAAATCGCGGTCATTGGCGGAGAGGGCGTTTTCAGCGAGTTCTTGCCCCGCGCGGACCGCATCTATCTCACCGAGGTGCATGCGAGCCCGGACGCCGACACGTGGTTCCCCGACCTTGAGCCCTCCAGTTGGACAGAGGTCTTTCGCCAGCCCCATAAAGCCGGCCCAAAGGACGATCACGATTTCAGTATCGTTATTCTGGAGCGGCGTTCATCCTGAGGCCGATCGCCGGATTGCGCGCCTAAGGTGACTGGCCTATAACCCACGAGAATTTGGTCGCGGTTCCGCCATGAGATGCACCTAGTGTTTCCCCGCGATAGGCGCATCACAGAACGGCGGCTCATCGCGCGGTCCCCTCAGCAATCAGGACGATAGACACATGCCTTGGAGCAATCAGAGCGGCGGTGGCGGCAATAACGGACCTTGGGGTCCGCGGCCGGGCGGCCCCAGCGGCCGGCAGCCGGATCTGGAGGAAATTTTGCGCAAGAGCCAGGATCGGCTGCGTCAAGCCATGCCTGGCGGCGGCGGCGGCTGGTTGGTCCCCGCAGCGCTCGCTGTCGTCGTTGCCGGTGTGATCGGCTGGTTCGGCTTTCTCGTCACAGTCAGGACGGACGAAGTCGGCATCGTCCTACGCTTCGGCGAATATGTACGTCAGTTGCAGCCAGGCCTGCATTTCCGCCTGCCATACCCGATTGAGCAGGTCGAATTGCCCAAATTCACGCGCGTCAACCGAATTGAGATTGGCTTGCGCGGCTCCGCCCAAGGCAATTCGGGGATTTCCGTGCGCGATGTACCTGAGGAAAGTCTGATGCTCACAGGCGATGAGAACATCGTCGATATTGATTTCGTCGTGCTTTGGAAAATCAACAACGCGCCGGACTATCTCTTCAACATCCAGAACCCCGAAGGCACGGTGAAGGATGTCGCTGAAAGTGCCATGCGCGAGATCGTCGGCCAGAGCGATATCGAGCCGATCCTGACGGCGGCCCGCGCCGAGACCGAAAGCAGGGTGGAGGCGCTTATCCAGCGCACACTCGATGGCTATGGGGCAGGTATTGAAATCAGAGAAGTCCAGCTTCAAAAGGTCGATCCACCGGCTCAGGTGATCGATGCCTTCCGTGATGTGCAGGCCGCTCGCGCCGACGAAGAGCGTTTGCAGAACGAGGCGCAGGCTTATGCTAATCGGGTGGTACCGGAGGCCCGTGGTGAGGCAGAGGGTATTCTCCAGAACGCTCAAGGCTATCGAGATCGCGTGATCGCCGAAGCCAAGGGTGAAGCAGAGCGCTTTGAGAAGGTTCTCACAGAATACGAGAAGGCGCCGGACGTGACCAGGAAGCGGATTTTCATCGATACAATGCAGGAAGTTTTGTCGAATACCGACAAGATCATCATCGATAAGGATGGAGGCGGCGGCGTCGTGCCGTACCTGCCGCTATCTGAACTCCAAAGGAAGACGCCGGCCACGCCATCGGCGGAGCCGGGTTCTTCAACTCAGAGCGGAGGGCAGCAATAATGAAGCGCGCGGCCCTCACACTCACTCTGCTGCTGATCGGTATCCTTGCGATTGCCGCCTATCTGACGCTCTTTACTGTTGAGCAAACCAAGCAGGCACTGGTGCTTGAGTTCGGTAAGCCCAAGCGGCTCATCACCGATCCGGGACTCAATTACAAAATCCCGCTCATCCAAAACGTCGTGTTTTTCGATAAGCGCCTGCTGGACCTCGATTCGGCACCGCAGGAGGTCATCGCATCGGACCAAAAGCGGCTCGTGGTCGACGCCTTCGCTCGCTGGCGGATCACCAATCCGCTGCTGTTCTACCAAGCGGTCAACAACGAGTTTAGCGCGCGGCAACAGCTCAGCAACTTTCTTGAAGCTGCGCTTCGCCGCGTTCTCGGTGCGGCCAGCTTCGAGGCGGTCGTGCGCGACGAGCGCTTCGAATTGATGAACAAGATCACCAGTGAGATGAACGACAAGGCCAAGGAGATCGGCATCAACGTGGTCGATGTCCGCATCAAGCGCGCAGATCTTCCTGAGGCGAACAGCCTTGCCATCTACCGCCGGATGCAGACCGAGCGCCAACGCGAGGCCGCTGAAATCCGGGCTGAAGGTGAGGAAGCCTCCCGCCGTATCCGTGCAGATGCCAACCGTCAGGTCACCGTGGTGAAAGCCGACGCGACCGGCGAATCTGAGCGTATTCGCGGTGCGGGCGATGCGGAGAAGAACCGCGTCTTCGCTGATGCCTTTGGGAAAGATCCAGACTTCTTCGCATTTTATCGCTCCATGCAGGCCTATGAGGGTGCTTTGAAATCCGGCGACACCCGGATGTTGCTCAGCCCTGATTCTCAATTCTTTCAGTATTTCAACGATTCGGACGGCGCATCTGGCGGGTCCTCGTCGAGGCTACCGAAGCCAACCCAGACGGAAGACAAGGATCCCAGCGGCGCGAGTGCGGCGCCGGCTGAGGGCGCTGGCATGGTCCGTGAGGCGGATGTGACCGATCCGGGCTCATCTGGCGCCTCAGCGCCGTAGCAGGCCGGCCGCGCGAACATGGACGACCTTGGTGTCGCCGTAGGTCTCGTCTTGGTGATCGAAGGGCTCATATGGGCCCTTGCACCGCGTCTTGGGCGCAAGCTCTTGGAAGCGGCGTCTGAGACGCCCGAGTCCTCGCTGCGGATCGTGGGGACCTGCGCTGTTGCGGCGGGAGTCTTCATGGTCTGGATGGTGCGCGGCTAGCCATGGCGAGAGATGGGGTTCAGCGGAACGCCCAACTGCCGAAATGGATCAGGCGAAGGTTCCTTCCGCAAAAGCGCCGATCTTCGCTAAAGTGCTCTCCGCGCCTAAGGCACGCGAAACGCAAGAGCAGGAGTGCTTGAAACCATGTCTGGTCGGAACGGTCAGGGTTGGGCTCGTCGCCTCATGAAGGGCGGGGCCCCATTGGCCTGCGTTGCTGCCCTCTTGGTCGCCGCTCTCTTTGTGGCGGCGCCCAGCTTTGCGCGAGGACCTCAGTCCGTCGCCGATATTGCCGAGGGGCTTCAGGATGCGGTCGTCAATATCTCGACAACCCAGACGCTGAAAGGTCCAAGTGATCCGGGTCCCGTTCACAAGGGCCCCAAAGGATCGCCATTTGAGGAGTTCTTCGACGATTTTTTCGACGAAGAGGGCCCAGATGGGATGCCGCGCAAGGTGAGTTCGCTCGGCTCGGGGTTCGTTATCGACCCCTCCGGCCTCATCGTGACGAACAACCATGTGATCGAAGGTGCTGACGAGATCATCATCAATTTCATGGACGGATCGAAGCTGAAGGTGACCAAGATTTTGGGCCACGATCCCAAAACCGACCTCGCTCTCCTGAAAGTCGAGCCTCGCAAGCCGCTGAAGGCCGTGTCGTTTGGCGACTCCTCCGGCCTGCGCGTTGGCGACTGGGTGATGGCTATTGGAAATCCCTTTGGGCTCGGCGGCAGCGTGACGGTTGGTGTCGTCTCCGCCATCAAGCGGGATATCAACGCGGGGCCCTACGACGATTTCATCCAGACCGATGCTGCCATCAACCGGGGAAATTCCGGCGGTCCGCTGTTCGACATGAAGGGCGAAGTGATCGGCGTGAACACTGCCATTTATTCGCCAACAGGCGGCTCTATCGGCATCGGGTTCGCCGTGTCGTCCAATACGGCGACTAAGATCTTGAGCCAGCTCAAGGAATTCGGTGAGACACGGCGGGGCTGGCTTGGTGTTCACGTGCAAAATGTGACCGACGAGATGGCGCCCGCCCTTGGGCTCGACGAACCCAAGGGCGCTCTCGTTGCTTCGGTGATCCCGAAAGGGCCAGCGGCGACCGGCGGCATAAAGCCGAGAGACGTGATTCTCACCTTCGACGGGCAAGCTATTCGCAGCATGCGTGATCTCCCGCGCGCGGTCGCCAGCGGTACGGTCGGAAAGGACGTTCAAGTGAAGGTCCTTCGCGGCGGTGAAGCCGTCGATGTCACCGTCAATCTTGGGCGCCTCCCCGAGGAGAAGGACGAGGACGAGAACGACCGGCCCTCTGAAACAGCCGCCAATGATCTTCTCGGGTTGACCATCGCGCCCCTCACGCACGAACTGCGCGACAAGTTTCGCATTAGCGGCAAGATCGAGGGCGTCGTCGTCACGGGCGTTGCGCCGGGTAGCCCGGCGGCGAAAAAAAACATCAAGGTCGGCGATGTGATCGTGGAAGTGACGCAAGAAGCCGTGCGACAGCCGCAGGATGTCATTGCACGCCTGCGCGCGGTCAAACGGTCCGGGCGCCCACGCGTCCTGTTCTTACTGGCGGACGCCAAGGGCGAACTGCGCTTCGTCGCCGTCCCGATCAGTTAGGCGAGGCCACGCGGTGATCTCCGAGCCGCAAACGTGACGACCGTGACTGACGCCATTCTCATTGCAGGCCCCACTGCGAGCGGCAAGTCCGCCGCCGCGCTTGCCCTTGCAAAAGAGCTGCGTGGCACGATCATCAACGCCGACTCCATGCAGGTTTACCGCGATCTGCGCGTGTTGACCGCGCGCCCGGATGAAACCGATCTTCAAGCCGCCCCCCACCGCCTCTATGGAACGGTGGCAGCGCAAGAGCCGTACTCAGTCGGGCGCTGGGCTAGCGAGGCCGCCGCCGCCATCGATGAAGCGCGCGAGCAGGGCCGCATGCCGATCCTCGTCGGGGGCACCGGACTCTACTTCAAGGTGTTGCTCGAGGGGCTGTCACCCGTTCCCGGCATCCCAACGGAAATCCGGGACCTGTGGCGGCGAAGGGCGGACACGGTGACCGCGCAGGTGCTCCACGACGAATTGTCAGTTCGCGATCCGATCATGGCTACGCGCCTTCAGCCTTCGGACCCCCAGCGCCTGGTGCGCGCTCTTGAGGTCATCAATGCCACCGGCGTTTCGCTTGCCGACTGGCAGGGCGTGGCCGGCACGCCGGTTTTGGACGGCAATGCGGCGTTGACGCTTGTCGTGGCCCCCGAACGCGAGGACATCTACACCGCAATCGATTCCCGCCTCGAGTCGATGCTCTGTGCAGGCGCAATTGAGGAAGTGAAGGCGCTGACCGCGCTGGGGCTAGCTGAGGGGCTCCCTGTGATGCGCGCTCTTGGCGTCCGGGCGCTTGCGGCCTATCTCGCCGGAACAATGTCTTTGGAGGATGCTGCCACGAGGGCCAAGACCGAAAGCAGGCGATACGCCAAACGCCAGATGACGTGGGCAAAGCGTTTCATGTCGGACTGGCAGTGGTTTCCTAACCCGGAGGCGGCGGCTGCATCGGTGCGCATCAACCTGCGCTAGATCGTAACCTGCGCGCCAATTTCCACGACACGGTCCGTTGGCAATTGGAAATAGCTCGAGGCATCGTCTGCATTGTGCGTGAGGTAGATATAGAGGCTGTCCTGCCATTGGGGCATGCTTGAGCGCGCATCCGGGTGGACCGACCGGCGCGACAGGAAAAACGACGTCGACATGATGTCGAACTGCCAGCCCTGTTTGCGGGCGATCGCCAGCGCTTTCGGAACGTTTGGCCGCTCCACGAAGCCGAAATGCAACGTCACGCGCATGAACTTGTCGCTCACGGTCTCCATATGGACCCGGTTGGCGGGCTTAACCCGCGGGATGTCCTCATTCTTAATGGTCAGAATAACATTCTGCTCGTGAAGCACCTTGTTGTGCTTGAGGTTATGCAAGAGCGCGGTCGGGGCGAACTCGGGGTCGCCGGTGAGGAACACGGCAGTCCCTGGCACGATATGGGGCGGCTTGTTCTCAAGGCTTTGGATCAAGGGCTCGAAGGGTACCTCGATACGCCGTGTCTTCTGCGCAAGAAGCCTTGTCCCGCGGCGCCAGGTCAACATGATCATGATGAGCATCACGCCGACCAGCACTGGCAGCCAGGCACCATCGACAAGCTTCAAGGTGCTTGCCAAGACAAAGGCGGTGTCGACGAAGATCAGCGGTGCCATCACGACGATGACCCAAAACAGTTTCCAGCGCCACAACAGCCAGATCACGATGAAGCCAAGGATGCCGGCCACCCACTCGGTGGTTGCCACGGCAAGCACGTAGGCAGATGCAAGCTCACTCGATGAGCGGAACATGAAGACGAGCAACAGAACGCCAGTCAGAAGGACCCAGTTCACGCGCGGCATATAGATCTGGCCCGCCTGAGACTCCGACGTGTGCCGCACCTCCATACGCGGCAGGAGGCCGAGCTGCATGGCTTGACGTGTGATGGAGTAAGCGCCGGTGATCACCGCCTGACTTGCGATTGCCGTGGCCATGGTCGCCAGCGCGACCATGGGATAGAGCGCCCAGTCGGGGAAGAGCAGATAGAACGGATTTGAGATCTTATCTGGGTTTGCAAGCACCAGGGCGCCTTGCCCGAAATAGTTCAAGAGCAGGGCAGGCAGCACCAGAATGAACCAAGCCGTTTGGATCGGCTTCCGCCCAAAATGGCCGAGGTCGTTGTAAAGCGCCTCGGACCCGGTCACGACCAGAAACACGGCGCCGAGAGTAATGAGGCCGACGAGGCCGTGGGTGAGGAGAAAGTTGAGCCCGTGATAGGGGTTCAGGGCCGCCAGAACCCGTGGATTGGCGGCGATTTCGGCAGCGCCTGCGACCGCAATGACCAAGAACCAAACAGTGGTGATGGGCGCGAACAGTGCTGAGACCTTAGCCGTGCCGTGCGATTGCACGGAGAACAAGGCAATGAGGATGATCACAGTAATGGGCAGCACATAGGGCTCGAAAGCGTCCGTGGCGACGTTGAGGCCTTCTACGGCTGACAGCACTGACAGTGCCGGGGTGATCAGCGTGGAGCCGTAAAACATGGATGCGCCGACAATACCCAGGGCCAGCACCAAGGGCGTGCGCTTGCCCATAGCCGTAAACGCGAGCGCCGTCAGCGCGAGCGTGCCGCCTTCGCCGTTATTGTCGGCGCGCAGCAGGAGCACGACATATTTTATCGTCACGACGATGATCAGCGCCCAGAAGATCAAAGACAGCACACCGAACACGGCCGCTTGGGTGACGACGCCGTGTGAGCCGCCGGTCGCTAGGACCGCCTCGCGGAGCGCGTAGAGTGGGCTTGTTCCGATATCGCCATAGACGACGCCGATCGAACCAAACGTAAGCGCCCAGAACGCACGTTTGGACATAGAGGTGGCGTCAGACCCATGACCGTGGCCGTGGCCGTGACCGTTTTCGTGACCGTTGCCGTTGGCAACCGGTGTTTCTGAACTCGCAGAGTGCTGCATTCAGTCTGACTGGATGGAAAGGTTGTTTTTCAGATGCGTGCCGCCGGCGCAATATGTCCCTGACGCGGCCCAATGCCTCGAAATGAGGTTGCCCCCTCAAAGCGTATGAGCCATAGGCGGATCGTAGGGCCTTGTCTAGGACGGTTGTTCGAAAAGATCAGGCCCGCCCTCACAGCCTCCGACAGCCGGGTAATAACTGGCCCAATTTTTGGGTCAATGAATAATATATGAAAAGGTCCAGGCAAAAAGACTTGTCATTCATTCGCATTTGCCGTTGACCCTGTGACATGGAGGTCTTAGGGTGCGCGGCCTAATCCGGCGTATTTGCCATTCTTATCGATGATTGCCGGGCCGCGGCTGGCCTCAGCCGCGGATGGCCGGTTTTGTTAGTGGATAAAGACATGTCAGCATCCGAAAATGCTGCAGCCACCGAGAACGGCGCAGCTCAGATGACCGGCGCGCAAATTGTGCTTCAGGCACTTGCCGACCAGGGCGTGGATCATATTTTCGGGTATCCCGGCGGTGCCGTGCTGCCGATCTACGATGCGCTGTTTCAACAGGACCAGGTCAAGCACGTGCTCGTGCGCCATGAGCAGGGCGCGGTGCACGCAGCGGAAGGCTATGCGCGCTCAACTGGAAAGGTTGGCGTTGTTCTCGTGACGTCGGGGCCCGGTGCGACAAATGCTGTCACGGGCCTGACCGATGCGCTGATGGATTCGATCCCGGTTGTTTGCATCACCGGGCAGGTGCCAACCCATCTCATTGGCAACGATGCCTTTCAGGAATGCGACACGGTCGGCATTACGCGCCCCTGCACGAAGCACAACTATCTTGTGAAGGATGTCGAGCAGCTTGCCGAGGTTCTGCACGAAGCCTTTTACGTGGCGCGCTCGGGCCGGCCGGGTCCCGTTGTCGTGGATATCCCGAAGGACATCCAGTTCATGACGGGCACCTATAAGGGTGTCTCGAACTCGCAGCATAAGAGCTACGTCCCGCCCAGAGACGGAAATCCGGACGCCGTTGAGGCGGCGGTCGAGCTGATGATGAACGCCAAGCGTCCGATCTTTTATACCGGTGGCGGCGTCATCAATGCAGGGCCGGCGGCCAGTGAGCGCTTGCGGGAACTCGTGCGCATGACCGGCTACCCGATTACATCAACCCTAATGGGTCTTGGCAGCTATCCGGCCTCGGACAAGCAATGGCTCGGCATGCTCGGCATGCACGGCACGTTCGAAGCCAACAACGCCATGCACGACTGCGATGTGATGATTTGCATCGGCGCGCGCTTCGACGATCGCATCACCGGGCGGCTGGATGCGTTCTCGCCGGGATCGACGAAGATCCATGTCGATATCGATCCATCTTCGATCAACAAGAACGTCCGTGTAGATATCCCGATCGTCGGCGATTGCGACGCCGTGCTCGGTCAAATGCTCGATGCATGGAAGGCGAAGACCCCGGCGCTCGATAAAGAAGCCCATGCGCGCTGGTGGGATCAGATCGAGACGTGGCGCGCGCGCAAGTGCCTGCACTACAAGAACTGCGACGACGTGATCATGCCGCAATATGCCATTCAGCGGCTGTTCGAACTGACCCGGGGCAAGGACACCTATATCACGACGGAGGTGGGTCAGCACCAGATGTGGGCGGCGCAGTATTTCCATTTCGACGACCCCAATCGCTGGATGACCTCCGGCGGACTGGGCACGATGGGCTACGGCATCCCCGCAGCGGTCGGCGTGCAGATGGCGCACCCTGATTCACTGGTCATCGATATCGCGGGCGAGGCATCAGTGCTTATGACCATGCAGGAAATCTCGACAGCGGTTCAGTACGATCTGCCAGTCAAGATTTTCATTTTGAACAACGAATATATGGGCATGGTCCGCCAGTGGCAGGAGTTGCTTCATGGCGGACGCTATTCGCATTCCTATTCGGAAGCCTTGCCCGATTTCGTGAAACTTGCCGAGGCCTATCATGCAGTGGGCATTCGCGCGGAGAAACCCGCCGAGCTCGACGATGCGATCCGCGAGATGATCGCAACGCCAAAGCCAGTAATCTTCGATTGCTGTGTCGACAAACACGCCAATTGCTTCCCGATGATTCCGAGTGGCGAGGCGCACAACAACATGCTGATGGGTGATGACGTGACCGGAGAGGACATCGAGAACGCCATTACTGAAGAAGGCAAGGTGATGGTCTGATGGCGCAGCCCGGTTCCGCCTATTCGCTCGAAAAGCCTATCGAAAATCTCGAGAGCCATACAATGAGCGTGCTCGTGGACAATGAGCCCGGCGTGCTAGCGCGCGTCATTGGGTTGTTTGCCGGCCGTGGCTACAACATCGAGTCCCTGACCGTGTCGGAGACCGAGCATGAAGCGCATCTGTCGCGCATCACCATTGTCACGACCGGGACGCCCATGGTCATCGAGCAGATCAAGCACCAGCTCGAGCGGCTGGTGCCGATCCATTCGGTTACCGACCTGACGGTCCACGGCCAGCCGATCGAGCGCGAGCTCGCCTTGGTGAAGGTCGCCGGTGCCGGCGAGAAGCGGGTCGAGGCACTGCGCCTTGCCGAGGCCTTTCGCGCACAGGTGATCGATGCCTCGCTGGAGCATTTCGTGTTCGAACTCACTGGCCGCCAATCAAAGATCGAGCAGTTCGTCGCACTGATGCAGCCGCTGGGTCTGGTGGAGGTCTGCCGCACCGGCGTTGCGGCCATCGCCCGGGGCGCCGAGAGAATGTAAGGCGCCACTTGTCTTTTCGTTCGGTCGGCTGCAAAACCCGACCCAATCATCTCATTTGAATTTTGGAACTAGGGGAAGTGGTATGCGTGTCTATTATGATCGGGATGCTGATCTCAATCTGATCAAAGGAAAAAAGGTCGCCATAATCGGGTATGGCAGCCAGGGCCACGCGCATGCGCTGAACCTGAAGGATTCGGGCGTCAAAGACGTGGCCGTGGGCCTTCGCCCTGGCTCCAGCTCCGCTGCCAAGGCAGGCGCCGAGGGCTTGAGCGTTATGACTGTGGCCGATGCCGCCGCCTGGGCCGATGTAGTCATGATGCTGACTCCCGATGAGCTGCAGAGTGAAATCTGGGAGAATGACCTCAAGCCAAATATGAAGCAGGGCGCGGCGCTCTTCTTCGCCCATGGGCTCAACATTCACTTCAATCTGATCGAGCCGCGTCCCGATATGGACATCTGCATGGTGGCGCCGAAAGGTCCGGGCCACACCGTGCGCGCCGAGTACAACCGGGGCGCTGGCGTGCCGTGTCTCGTGGCTATCGCGCAAGACGCAACGAGCAACGCTCACGACCTGTCGCTCTCTTATGCCTCAGCCATTGGCGGAGGACGCGCAGGTATCATCGAGACCACCTTCCGCGAGGAATGCGAGACCGATCTCTTTGGCGAGCAGTCCGTGCTCTGCGGCGGTCTTGTCGAGCTGATGCGCAACGGCTTCGAGACGCTGGTCGAGGCGGGCTATGCGCCCGAGATGGCCTATTTCGAATGTGTCCACGAGGTGAAGCTGATCGTCGACCTGATCTACGAAGGCGGCATCGCCAACATGAACTATTCGGTGTCGAACACGGCCGAGTATGGCGAGTATGTCTCCGGTCCGCGCGTCGTAACGCAGGAAAGCAAGGCCGCCATGAAGGATGTCCTCACCGACATCCAGAACGGCACGTTCGTTAAGAATTGGATGCTGGAAAACAAGATCAACCAGCCAAGCTTCAAGGCCATGCGTGCCGAATGCGACAACCACGATATGGAAGTCGTTGGCGAGAAGCTACGCGCCATGATGCCGTGGATCGCCGAGCGCAAGATGGTCGACAAGGACAAGAACTGACGCGTTGCGTCTTTGCATGTGCTGACGCTGCAGTTTTTCGCATTCGAGGCATCGAGGGCCGTGGTCTGAGACCTGAGGATTGAGACCTCGTCGGGGCAGGGGGGGTTATGTTCATCACCCGCGTTGCGAAGATTGTGATGGTCGCGTGCCTTGCGATTTTCTGTCTGCTGGTCGTGTTCGGCAATCTCACCGACTACGACACGAACTTCTTGTTCGTGACCCATGTGATGAGCATGGATACGACCTATCCCGGCAACAAGCTCATGTGCCGGGCGATCACTAATCCCGAGCTTTGGCATGCGGCCTATGCGGCGATCATCGCGGCAGAAGCCATAGCCGGGCTGCTGCTGCTCGTGGGCGCGATCCGAATGTGGCGTGTGCGCGGAGCCTCAGGTGCGGTCTTCAATAGCGCCAAGGGCTGGGTTGCCGCTGGCGTGCTCATCGCTTTTCTCGTCTGGTTTTTCGGCTTCATCGTCATAGGCGGCGAATGGTTTGTCATGTGGCAGTCCGCGACCTGGAATGGCCAGCAGGCGGCGTTCAGGTTCTACGTGACGGCCCTTGCGGTCCTAATCTTTGTCAATCAGACGGATGGCGATTTGCCTGGGGCCGTAACGACGCCATGGCAGGCCGAGGACGCCAAGCCGGCCTCCGGCAGGGCGAAAGGAGCGCCGACCAAGCGGAAGACGCGGGACAATAAACCCGGAGCGCAGAGGAGCGCGACCTGATGGACAGAAATGATTTTGAGGCGTGTCTCAAGAGTTTCTATAAAGCCCGGGTCGAGGGGGATATGGATGCCCTTGGCGAGGCGTTCGCTCAAAACGCCAAGTTTCAGGTCGTGGGGTCACCGGAATTCAGCATGCTCGCCGCCTCTGCCGAGGGGCATGAGGAGGTCATAGGACTGCTGCGGACCATTGCTGACAGCTTCGAACTGTACGAGTTCGCCTTTCTGGACCTTCTCATCGACGGCAACAACGCCGCTATTCGCTGGCGTGCCCGCGTCCAAAATGTCACATCCGGCGACAGCTTCACTACGGAGCTTGCCGACTTCATTGAAATCGACGGGGGAAAGATTACTTCGGTCAACGAGTTCCTCGATACGGCCTTGGCTGGATAGAGGCGGGTTCCAGCGGGCACAATCGCGTGAGATTTGCCATTTCAGGGCCGGATTTGAGTGGTCTGATTGCCACTCAAAGCGCATAATTCCTCGAATCGGGCAAAGCCGTTGGGATTCGGTCCGTCAGTGAGCGCTGAGAGTACGGCGATAGGCTGGAAGGTCAGGTAGGCCAGAAGGTTAGCTGGGCCAAGGGGGCCTGAGGGAGCAAATCATGAGATCAGTCGGCAATAGGCCGGTGGGCATGACGGCAGCCGCGTTAGGGCTTGTTCTCGCGGTGTCGATCAGTGTCCCGGCATTTGCTGCGGAACCGGACGGCCCGACCGATTTGGTCAACAGGTCCGAAGCGGTGCGGATCTCGGTTCAGGACCAGGTCGGTGCGCTGACGATGAACGATGCGGCCGAGCAAATTGCCCTGGCCGAATATTACTCCGTGCCAAACCGGAAACTTCTCTGGGTCGGCGAAAACGGCTTGAGCGCGCGCGGCAAATCGGTTGTCGCCGAGATTGCCAAAGCCGACGATTATGGTCTCCGCGCCTCGGACTACAAATTACCGGACCTTTCAGGTCTGAACGCCTCTTCGCCGGATGCCGTTGCGAAGCTGGCTGATGCTGAGCTTAAGATCAGCGCGGCAGTCATCGAATATGCCCGGGATGCACGCGGTGGCCGCATCAACCCTCAGCGGCTGAGCAAGAATCTCGATCCGAACCTCTATCTGCCCAATCCGGCCGAAGTCATCGGTTTTATCGCGATCCGGTCGGAGCCCGCGGCATATCTGCGGAGTTTTCAGCCGACGCACCCTCAGTTTGAGGCGCTGCGCAAGCAGCTCATTGCCGAGCGCGGTGGAGCGGCTAAGCCCGTCTCGCAGGATGACAAACCCGAGGATGTCGTCATCCCGAGCGGCCCTGCTCTGAAGCTCGGTGTCGAGCACGGTCACGTGGCTCTGCTCCGGAAGCGGCTTGAGGCGCCTGCCAAAGAGGGCGCCATCGAATATGTCTACGACTCGGAGCTTCGCGATGCGGTCAAGGCCTTTCAGGTCGCCCAAGGCGGCAAGGCGGACGGCGTGGTCGGTTCCGGCACACGACGCATGCTCAACGGGCAGTCTTCAGCGCCACAAGTAAGCGGCCAAAAGAAAATCGACCTCCTGCTAGTCAATATGGAGCGGTATCGCTGGCTGCCGCAGGACATGGGCAGCTTCTATGTCAACGTGAACATCCCCGAGTTTAAGGTTCGCGTCGTCGAGGACGATAAGCCGATTCACGAGACCCGCGTGATCGTGGGGAAGACAAGGACCCAGACGCCTGTCTTCAGCGACGAGATGGAAGAGATTGTCTTCCGTCCCAACTGGTTTGTGCCCAATTCAATCAAGTCCAATGAGATCGCACCCTATCTGCGCCGTGGCGGTGGCTTCTTCTCAAGCGGCTATGATACGTCCGTCTTGCGGCGGCAGGGATTGCGCATCCGTGGCGTGAACGGACGGGACATCGATCCGGATTCCATCGATTGGGGCCGGTCGGATATTCGCCGCTACGAAGTTTACCAGCCGCCAGGAGAGCGCAACGTGCTTGGGCTGGTGAAGTTCCGCTTCCCCAATACCCACGATGTTTATTTGCACGACACCACGCAAAAGCATCTCTTCTCCACCGCGGTGCGGGCTCACAGCCATGGCTGCGTGCGGGTCCAAAATCCGGATAAGCTCGCAACAGTCTTGCTCGGCCGCGATCAGGATTGGACCGCCTCGCGAGTCTCTTCGGCAATGCATCGAGGGGCGGACGCCAACAAAGTCCACATCAAGAACCGCATCCCTGTCTATCTCACCTACTTCACAGCCGTGGCCGGCGAGGATGGAGAGCTTAAGCAGTACCGCGATCTGTATGGTCACGACCGGCGCATGGTCGCCGCGCTCAATGGCCAGCCAATTCCTGCGGGCCTGCCTGACAATGTGCAGGTCTCGGCCAACCCCGATCGCCGTGTTGTGCGGCGTAAGCGTCGCAACAGCAATAATCCGTTTGGCGGCATCTTCGACTTCTAGGGAGTGTTTTCGGTCTGTTAGAGCCAATGCCGCGATCCGGTCTGGGCCCTTTGAACGAACGCTCTTTATAGCGCCTCACGATTGATTGGCCCGGACGAGTTGCGCCGGCGAATCCTGCAAATGACCAAGCTGTAGGGCGCAAGGGGGCTGTTCCCCTTGCTCTTCCGCACACTTGCCCCTATTTTTCGCTCAATCGCGAGCTCGCAGAGGGGCTTTCGCGGAGAAGGTTCATGATGAAGCGCTTTACAACGCAGATCCTTACCAAGCCGGGCGGTCTTCCGCCCCGGGGCTTGGCGAGCGCGCGCGCGCAGACGCTCCTCCTTATGTGCCCCTGAGCACCGGCGGTCTTGGCTCATGCTGGGGCGGGCGTTCAGGGGATGTCAAGACAAACCCCCTAGAATTTAAGCGCTTTACCAGTCGTGATAGACTGAAGGCCATTCGCTTCAAGGACGAGCATGATGAATACCGAGAATAACAGCCGTCGCGACAAGGATCGCGTCGTTATCTTCGACACCACGCTGCGCGACGGGGAGCAATGCCCTGGCGCAACCATGACCTTCGACGAGAAGCTCGAAGTTGCCGAACTTCTGGACGAGATGGGCGTGGATGTGATCGAGGCGGGCTTTCCTATCGCCTCTCAAGGCGATTTCGAGAGTGTGCAGGAGATCGCGCGGTGCTCGAAGAACTCCGTGATTTGCGGCCTGGCTCGGGCACAGCTTCAGGACATCGACCGCTGCGCCGAAGCTATCAAACCCGCGAGCCGCGGACGCATTCACACCTTCATCGGCACCTCGCCGCTGCATCGCAAATATCAGATGGGGATCGAGGAGGCGGAGTGTCTGGAGCGCGTCACCGTCTCGGTGAGCCGGGCCCGGTCCTACACGGACGATGTGGAATGGTCGGCCATGGATGCAACCCGCACGGAGGAAGACTTTTTGTGCCGCTGCGTGGAAGCAGCCATCAAGTCCGGCGCCACGACGGTGAATATTCCCGACACGGTGGGCTATGCCTACCATGATGAATTTGGCGGGCTGATCCGCATGCTTCGGGAGCGTGTGCCGGGTGCGGACGAGATTGTCTTCTCGACCCATTGCCACAACGATCTGGGGCTGGCTGTTGCCAACTCTCTGTCGGGTGTGAGTGCAGGTGCCCGCCAGGTGGAATGTGCGATCAATGGCCTCGGCGAGCGCGCGGGCAATGCGGCTTTGGAAGAAATTGTCATGGCCATCCACACACGGCCCGATGTCATGAATGTTTGGACGGGCATCGATACGACGCTGTTGACCCGCGCCTCGAAGCTCGTGTCACGCGTGACGGCCTTCCCGGTCCAGTACAACAAGGCCATCGTGGGCCGGAATGCCTTCGCCCATGAGAGCGGTATTCATCAGGACGGCATGCTGAAACATGCAGGCACGTTCGAGATCATGACGCCCGAAAGTGTTGGGGTGAAGGAATCCTCGCTCGTGATGGGCAAGCACTCTGGGCGCCATGCCTTCCGGGAGAAGCTGAAGGAGCTCGGCTACGAGCTCGGCGATAATGCCTTCGAGGATGCCTTCGTGCGCTTCAAGGGCCTCGCCGATGTGAAGAAGCATGTCTACGACGAGGACATTGAGGCCCTGGTCGATCAGGAGATTGCCTCGGCTCAGGACCGGATCAAGGTGATGGCGCTGACAGTGATCGCGGGAACGGGCGGTCCGCAGAAGGCGACGATCACGCTCGACATCGATTCCAAGCAGCAGATGTACGAAGCCACGGGCGACGGCCCGGTGGATGCGACCTTCCAGGCTATTCGCGCGCTCGTCCCCCATGAGGCACGCTTGGCGCTCTATCAGGTGAGTGCTGTGACCGAGGGTACGGATGCGCAGGCCGAGGTGATGGTGCGCTTGGAGGCTGACGGCAAGATCGCAACAGGCCGCGGGTCTGACACGGACACCATGGTCGCCTCTGCCAGAGCCTATGTCAGCGCGTTGAACAAACTCTTGGCACGCGGTGCGCGGCGCAAACCCGAAACGATGATGGCCTCGTAGCAGCGTGCGGCTTGCAAGCCGGCCCCTTTGGCGAGAGCCTCGTGACAGTCAGGCACGTGCAGGCGTCGTGCTCATGCGATGGGCGCATTTGCGCGTTTGGTGGATAAAGAGGCGCGAGCAATCGCGCCTCGGCTATCCTAGCGTGCGTGGACAAAAAAGTTTTTGCGAAACACGCCTCAGACGCATTGCTCGCTTGGACGAATTGACGCAACATAATGTCCGTCGCGGCGGGGTCCGAACCCCCTGATTGGTCATGTTTTCTGCCGTGACGGAGGTCCTTTCTGCCGTTGGCGGGTGTCGTTGCTGCCTTTGGCGGGTGTCATTTCCGCCTTTGGTGGTTGTCAGTAGCGTTTTGGGGCTCGCCGCCACCGGTGAGCCAGTGGGGCGGTGTATGTTCTCGTGGTTGGGCTCCTCCGCGGACATGGCCATCGACCTTGGTACGGCGAATACCGTCGTTTACGTGCCAGGGCGGGGTATCGTTCTCGATGAGCCTTCAGTGGTTGCTATCGAGCAGCGTGGAGATGATCAGAGGGTCATTGCCGCAGGCCATGAGGCCAAGACGATGCTGGGGAAGACGCCAACCAAGATCGAAACGGTCCAGCCGCTGCGCGATGGTGTGATCGCGGATTTCAATGCGGCTGAAGAGATGATCAAGTTCTTCATTCGCCGTGTGAACAAACGGCGCCTGTTCGGCAGCCCTCGCATCATGATCTGCGTCCCGGCAAGTGCGACGTCCGTCGAGCGGCGTGCCGTACATGAGGCGGGACTCTCGGCCGGCGCGCGGCGCGTCTATCTCATCTCGGAGCCGGTGGCAGGCGCGATTGGCGCGGGCCTTCCGATCCATGAACCGCGCGGCTCCATGGTGGTCGATATTGGCGGCGGTACGACGGACATCGCCGTCATGTCCATGGGGAGCGTGATCTACTCGAAATCGATCCGTACAGCTGGCAATGCGATGGATGAGGCGATCGTCAATTACGCACGCTTCAAGCACCACCTTCTCATCGGGGCGCCCAATGCCGAGGTCGTCAAGAAAGAGTCAGGCTCCGCCGTCGCCAAAGCCAATGGCACCTCATGTGCCCATCCAGCTCAAGGGGCGGGACATGCAGCGCGGTTTTCCGTCGGAGATTTCATTAGGGCCACATGAGATTGCCGACGCGCTGACGTTGCCGATCCAGCAGATTGTCGGCGGCATTCGGCAGGCTCTTGCAGACGTACCTCCTGAGCTGACGGCCGATATTTGTGATTCCGGCATCTATCTGACGGGCGGCGGTGCGCTCCTGGACAAGCTGGATGTGCGGCTTCAGCAGGAGACCGGTGTGAAGTTCAAGATTGCCGAGGATCCGCTACGCAGCGTTGTGCGGGGAACTGGCATAGCGCTAGAGCGCTTGGACGAGATGGCTGATCTGTTGATCAAACCCTAGTCGAGATGTGGTATAAAGTCCTCGCGCTGGCGCGGGGGCCATAGGTGAGGCAAGACGGACCCACCCGATTTTGGCGGTCCAACCGAGTGAACGCAGATGTCAAAGCGCGGTTCACCCCTGTTCCAAAGACACCGGCCGTCATGGACGGCGCCGGTGGAGTTGCTCAGTTTTGCGCTGTATTTCCTGTGTGCGGTCTTGCTTGTTCTCAGCCGTATCGGTCACGGTGCGATCTCCGATGTTCGCGACGGCCTCGTCGATCTATCGGCGCCCTTGCTGGAGATGGCCTCTGTACCGGCCGTGGAAGCACGCCGCGTCACTGATCGCTTACGCCTGCACCTGCGCCTTCACACAAGCGCCGTCGAAGAGGTTGATCGTCTTAAGAAGGAAAACGAGGAGCTGAAGCAGTGGAAGTGGCGGACCCAGCTTCTGGAGCGCAAGGTCGCTCATTTGCGCAAGCTTCTGCACGCGTCTGAAGAGCCCGCACTTGTTTATGCCTCGGGGCGCGTCATCGTGGATGCTCGCGGGCCGTTTGTCCGCAGCGCTCTTATCAATCTCGGCCGCAAGGATGGTTTGCGGATCGGCTATGCCGTAATCAACGGTGAGGGTCTTATCGGCCGCACGGTCGAGGCGGGAAACGCCGTTGCTCGCGTGCTGCTTTTGAACGATCTCAACAGCCGTATTCCCGTCCTTGTCGGCCCTAACGGCGCGCGCGCTCTCGCCCTGGGCGACAACAGCGATGAGCTGCAGCTCGGGTTCTTGCAAGACGGCGCGACGATCTATCCGGGTGATGCGGTGTACACCTCCGGCAGCGGCGGTGTTCTGCCACGCGGCTTGAGCATTGGGGTCATCACAGGCGAGCAAGGCGCCTACAAGGTACGGCCCAACGCACAGCTCAATGCCCTCAACGCCGTCAGCGTCCTGTTCTACGATGCGCCGGCTTTGACACGCACGGACCCGCCCGTTGTCACGAATAGAGGTGGCGTGTTGTCCTCCGCGCCGCAAGCCGCGTCGCACGAAGACAGGACCGCGGCGGGCGATATTGCGCCAAGACTTCCCATCGCTGCGATGTCGCCTCCGGGCGAGGGACAGGCGCAAGCCGAGAGATGACCAAGTTTCTTCCGGCATTGTCTGTGTTGATTGCGGTGTTCGCCACCGCGGTACCGTGGGGATTGCCAGCCGATGCGACATTTATTCTGCCGTTCGTGGTGGTGATGATGGTGTTCTGCTGGCGCGCCATTCCCGGAACGGCGCTTCATCCCGCCGCCGCTGCGGGTCTTGGCCTTCTCGCCGACGTTTTGAGTGGTGGGCCGCTTGGTTATTGGGCCTTGATGTGTTTGATCGCAGCCACGGTGGGCGGGAAGCCGGCTTCCTTCCGCGAGCGCCGTGATGCGGGCATACACTGGCTCATCTGGGCTGTGCTTGCGTGCCTATTGGGCGTTTTTGGCTGGCTGCTCGCCTCGCTCTACTATGTCCGTTGGATCGACTGGTGGCCAATCGCGTTTGGTGTTGCGACCTCGATCGCGTTGTTTCCCCTGGTGCTCTATGGACTCCTTTGGGTGCGCTATGGCCGCATCGTCCATTCGCGCCGCACACTCTTCCGGGGCGCTGCATGACAAAGTCGAAAGCGGTCCACTACGGCGCGAAAAGGAAGCCCGACAACGTTCGCAAGCAGAGCTATCGCTTTTCTCGCCGGGCGCTGCTCGTTGGCGGCGCACAGGCGGGACTCTTTGGCCTGCTTGGCTGGCGCCTGCATCAGCTTCAGATTCGCGAGGCGTCGGACTATCGCCTTCTGTCTGATGAGAACCGCATCATGATGCAGCTCGTGGCGCCAGCGCGCGGCACCATCCGCGACCGTACCGGTGCGATTCTTGCCGAGGACAGAGAGAATCTACGTCTTCTCGTCCTGCCGGCATTTTGCAAGAGCTTGCCAGTGACTCTCGATGCGCTCTCCCGGGTCGTTCCGATTTCGCGGGCGACACGCGACCGCGTCATGCGGGCGGCTGTCCGGCAGAGCGGCTACTATCCCGTGCTCGTTGCCGAAGGGCTGACATGGCGCCAGTTCGCGCTTCTGAACGTGCTGGCGCCCCAAATTCCTGGCATGCGAGCGGATCGCTCAGCCTACCGCAAATACAATCACGCCCGGCCCTTGGCACATTTGGTGGGCTATGTCGGTATGGCGGGCAAGGACGAGGTCGATCTCGATCCCGTCATGCGGCTTCCTGGCTTCCGCGCGGGCCGTGCCGGTATCGAAAAAGCCTTCGACCAGCAGCTTCGCGGAACGCCTGGCAGCACCAAGTTTGAGGTCGATGCCCGTGGCCGGGTCGTCCGCGAACTGGGCTCCAAGCCAAGTACCCGGGGCAAGGATCTCATCCTCAGCATCGATCACCATCTGCAGAGCGTTGCGCAAGAGCGTCTGAAAGAGCACCGGGTTGCATCGGTCGTGGT
Source organism: uncultured Alphaproteobacteria bacterium (assembly GCA_942491645.1). Classification (GTDB taxonomy): domain Bacteria; phylum Pseudomonadota; class Alphaproteobacteria; order Rhizobiales; family Methyloligellaceae; genus Methyloceanibacter. Next base: position 100,776 of record CALOBK010000012.1, read on the forward strand.
GCTCGATGTTGTCACGGGCGGTATTCTCGCCATGGCATCGACACCGACCTTCGATCCTAATGACGTCGTCTTCAAAGTCGATCCGAAGGCGTGGGGCAGACTTGCAGCAGGCAAGGATCAGCCGCTCCAAAACCGTGCCATCCGCGGTCAATACCCGCCTGGCTCCACCTTCAAGGTCGTCACGGCGCTCGCCGGACTTCATGCGGGCGTGATCGATGCGCACGAAATTATGCGGTGTCCTGGGGTCTACTCGATGGGGCGGGCGAGATTTCGTTGCTGGAAGTCCCATGGTGGTGGCATCAATGTCCACGAAGCCCTCAAGCAGTCTTGCGATGTCTATTTCTACGAAACCGCCAAACGCATGGGGATAGACCACCTTGCCGCGGTTTCGCGCCATCTAGGATTGGGGCGGATCTATGATTGTGGTCTGCCTGGCCAGAAGGCCGGGATCATTCCCGATCAGGCTTGGAAACGGGCCCGATTCATGGAGCCCTGGTACGGCGGTGAAACGGTCATTGCCGGAATTGGCCAAGGCTTTGTGTCATCCACGCCGCTCCAGCTTGCGGTCATGGCGGCGCGCGTCGCGACCGGCCGTGCGGTCCTGCCCAAACTCGTCCTTTCTCCAGACGACCAGGATAGGGAATGGCCTCTCCTGGAGCTCGACCCGCACCACCTGGAAATCGTGCGAGCCGGCATGATCGGCGTCGTCAACGAGCCGCGAGGGACGGCGCGCCGGTCGGCTCTCGAAATTCCGAATGTGTTGATGGCGGGCAAGACCGGGACGTCCCAGGTGGTCAGCACGCGCAACGAACATCTGCTGTCCGCCTATGAGCGCGAGACCCACGCGTTGTTCATTGCCTTCGCGCCGGCCGATAACCCGCGCTATGCGGCCGCCTGCGTGGTGGAGCATGGTGGTGGCGGATCGCGCGCCGCAGCCCCCATCGTCAAGGACGTCATGACCGAGGCGCTGCTGCGTGACGCGGCGCGGCGCCCAGCCTTTGTCAGCGCCAACCAGGACGGTGTCCCTGGCGCAATTGCCATTGTGGGAGACGGCGGATGAAGATGCTCTTCGCCGAAGCTCCGGCGCAAAAGTTGGACCTCGCCAAAAAGCTCCTGCTGCTGAACTGGCCCTTCTTGGCCCTGATCACATGCATTGTCCTCGTTGGCATCGCCGCGCTCTACTCGGTAGCGGGAGGCTCGTTCGAGCCTTGGGCGGGCCGCCAGGTCATTCGCTATTGTGTTGGCTTGGCGCTGCTCTTCGCCATTGCTTTCTTAGACATACGCTGGTGGCTGAAGGGAGCCTATCCTCTGTTCCTCGTCGCGCTGCTGCTGATGGCACTCGTCCCTTTGATTGGCGTTGAGAGTGGGGGCGCGCGGCGCTGGCTTGGGGTGGGAGAGCTGAGCTTTCAGCCCTCCGAGATGATGAAGATCGCGCTCGTTCTTGCCATTGCGCGCTACTATCAATGGCTGCCGCCTGAGAAGATCTGGCGCCCCGATGCTCTGATCCCCCCGCTTCTGATGATCAGCGTGCCCGCGTTGCTCGCGCTCACCCAGCCAGACCTCGGGACAGCCGCACTGTTCGGGATCATCGGTTGCGGCATGATGTTCTTGGCGGGGGTGAGCTGGTTCTATTTCGGCGCGGCGATTGCCAGCGTGGTCGCAGCGTTGCCTCACCTCTGGGAGAAGCTGCACGATTACCAGAAGGAGCGGGTGCTCACCTTCTTCGATCCAGAGCGCGATCCGCTTGGCTCTGGCTACCACATCCTTCAGTCGAAGATTGCCATCGGCTCGGGCGGTCTTGCAGGCAAGGGCTATATGCAAGGCACCCAAACCCAGCTCAATTTCCTGCCCGAAAAGCACACGGATTTCATCTTCACGATGTTCGCCGAAGAGATGGGCTTTGTCGGTGCGATTGCGCTGCTCGCGCTCTATTTGCTGATGCTCGCCTTCATCACGTTCATGGCGCTGCGGTGCCGGAGCATCTTTGCAAAACTGGTCGCGGGTGGGATGGGGCTGACACTCTTCGCCTATGTGTTCATCAACGTAGCCATGGTCACCGGGCTCGTGCCTGTCGTCGGGGTTCCGCTGCCGCTCGTGTCCTATGGGGGCACGTCGATGCTGACCATGATCATCGGGCTTGGCTTTGTGCTCAATGCCCATGTCAATCGCAAGGTCACCTTCCGCCGCGCCGAAGTCGGTACGCTGTGGTAGGGGGCAGGGGGGAGGGTTTTCGGCGAAGGTGAACTGGACAGCCGAGCCGCCGCAGTGCTAAGGGGATCACCCTTGGCGCGTCGCCGCGCCAAACCAGAGCGGCGGTTTCGAAAAGCACTCTGAGGGCGCATAGCTCAGTTGGTAGAGCAGCTGACTCTTAATCAGCGGGTCCACGGTTCGAGTCCGTGTGCGCCCACCAATCTTTTCAATAGGTTAGTGAAAATCCTCAGGTTGTCCACAAGTGCTAAGGCACCCCCTCAGGCAGTCGGCGGTGCTATTGTGCCAGAATCTCCATCAATTTCGTAATCCTCAGCCTGCGCGGGGGAAGCACTTGAGGGAGCTTCCTATGACATCGTCACGCCAATCAATATCTGTTGCGGTTTGTGTTCTTGCTGCCCCGTGGAGGTGGCGGTGTCCCAGCGGCCCAGTTAGCTATGCAGTTCACTACGTAGGCTTGTCGTTCTCTGGCATCGAGCGCCGGAAGAACGCGATTGGCATGATACCAGCAGAGACTTTCAACCTCTTGTGGGGCGGCGACTGCGGGCGTTGAGGTGCACACAATACTCGCAACGAATAGCTTTAGAAGGTTCAGCTTCATGACACGCCTCCTAGGGCGGCTGCGCCTGTGACAAAACCCACCGTACGCCTCTGTGCTGATCGGCGCCAATCTTGGCGCATGGCCCAGGCTGCTATGCTCGGTTTGTGGGTCGACTATTGGCAGTAGGGAGAAGGTCGGTTCCAGCTCATAAACTAGCAGCGAGTTGGAATGATTGGGTAGCTTACTGAGCAGGTTTGCGGAGGAAGGACTGAGACCATGGATGAAGCCCAAAGCATTGCACTTCTAGTCATCGCTGCTACGTCATTCTGGGCGTTCATAGCTCTCAGGAAGAGGATTGAATTCCTTGAGCACGAAGTTCGATGGCTCAGGAGTGAGCTCAACGACATCAAGCTGGTCGACTCGGATGGCCGAGGCGATTGAATGTCCGTGCTCGGCATCCGAGATCGGGTGCTGACCCTAGATGAAGCACGGCGCATTGCTGTGAATGTCGCTAAGCTGCCGGGGCTCATGGAAACGAAACATAAGGTCGCGTGGCAGAGACGGATTTGCTTAAAGTCTTAAGCCATTCAGCTATTACCGCGGAGGAGCGACATGCGGACGTTGCTAACGATCTTTGCACTGGCCATGTCTCTGACAACATATCCCGCGTTCTCAGTGACCGTCACTGATTACATGAACCGAAAGAACGAGAAAGAAATCGGTTACTACATCGCGGGTGTCGGCGCTGGTTTTTATTACGCAATGAACACAGCAGGCACGATGGGGCAGCGTAAGCTATATTGTCCCGCCCCAGGTGCTGGTCCCTCAGGAGAGTTTTATATCAAGCTGCTTGATGGCTTTCTAAAGAACCAAGGCTCGACCATCCGTCCCGATACCTCCGTGGAAGTAATCCTGCTTGGTGCGTTAATGAAGCGGTTTCCTTGTTAGGCGCTCAACGCCCTCATGGTGCCACCATTGAAGATAAGTGCCGCAAGCGCAGCGCATCGCCGTGAATGTTGTTAAGCTGCCGGAACTATTAGGGGCGGTCCCACAAGCAGAAGAAGCCTAGCCATAAAGGCCAGGCTCCCCCCGTTTCCCTCTTTTTCCCCGCGCTGCGGTTTAAGCATGACAACGCCCAGATCATCTTAATCCGCGGTAGATGCCAGTTCTTGATATAGCTCAGCGCCTTAAATCGCTTACCCCGGCTAGATAGCCATCGCCCTCCAAAGGAGGTACGCGATGAAGAGATCATTGGTCCTCATGGTAGCCCGCTGTCGCGCTTTTCTTGGTGGCGCTTGTCCCATCCAAGGCGTCAGCGGGCGTTCGTGTCTACGTTGGGCCCGGTTACGACTATGGGCATCGCTACTATTACCCGCGACATGGCTACTATTACCCACGGTATCGTTACCGCTACTATCCACGATACCGCTACCGCAACTATCCACGGGGCTACTTTGATTACCCGCGCCGACGCGCTTGGCGTCGTTGGTATTAAGTCTTCAACGACATGAAATAGCGGATGATCCGCTAATACACGACGAAGGGGCAAAATGAATCTGACAACACTGACTTTAGGCGCAGTGGTTTTGCTTCTTGGATCGAGCCTAGCGCATGCCCAGTATTACAGCGATCCGTACGGCAACACTACCGGTCCGGGAGTGAATCTCTACTCGGATCCTTACGGCAATACGACGGGCAACGTTGGTGGCGGTAGCTACAACGCTTACAGTGACTCGTACGGCAATACGACAGGCACCGTTGGAGGGCAGGGTTTGAACGTCTATTCAGACCCCTACGGCAACACGACGGGCAGCATTGGCGATGACAGTGTTAACCTCTACAGCGATCCTTACGGCAATACGACTGGATCGATTGGTGGACAGAGCGTCAATTGCTACACCGATCCGTATGGCAATACGACCTGCAACTAAAAGAGCCGGGATGGCGTGGTTCTGTGCAGCTAATGCCAAGCATCCTTACTATTTTCGTCATAGCTGTATTCCTGATGGGCGATGCGGCGAGGCCGCTGATCGCTCAGGTCGCGCAACGCCAAGTGATCGAGGGAACTGGTGAAGCGTCAGACGGCGACACCATCATAGTAGGGAATAAAAAGATTAGGCTCGTTGGCATCGATGCTCCCGAACTTGCTCAGGTGTGCAAAAACAAATCTGGAAACGAATACCCCTGCGGCCAGAAAGCAAAGGCGGCGCTTCAGAACCTCCTCTCTAAAGGTAGTCTCTACTGCCAGACACGCGGCACAGATGAATTCAAAAGAGCATTGGCCGAGTGCTGGATACTCGGCAAAGGCGGGTCCATAACCAATGTCAACGAGGTGATGGTCATGGCCGGAATGGCTTTCGCCTTTACAAAGTTTTCAGAGGAATACACTGCGCCCGAAGCGCTAGCGGCGAAGCAGAGGCTGGACTTTGGTCCGGGCAGAGCTCACGCTGCGCCACCAGGGGCATCGGGGTGAGTTGGTTACCGTGCTGTTCCAACGTGCCAGAAGGGGCCGGAGCGCCATGAAGAAACCGAGTTGTTGCCCCTGAGCTGTACATCAATCGGGAACTGAGCCTGATCGACTTTCAGCACCAGGTGCTGGCCCAGGCCCTCGACGAGCATTCCCCTCTGCTGGAGCAGGCCAAGTTCAGCGCCATCTTCAGCAACAACCTCGACGAATTCTTCATGGTGCGTAGCCTCCCACCTGAAATCCCAGCTGGAGGCGAGGGTCACCACCCGCAGCGACGACGGACTCACCCCCCTGCAACAGCTGGAGGCGATCCAGGCCAAACTCCGGCCCCTGCTTGAGCTACAGCTGCAGCCCTATCACCATTCACTCAAGACCCACCTGAGCGAGTACGGCGTCCACCTGCTGGATTACCGCATGCTCAACGAGGCGCAGAAGCGTGGGCCGACGAATATTTCCGCGAAGCGATCTTTCCGGTGCTCACCCCCCTGGCGGTGGATCCGGCGCACCCGTTCCCGTTCATGAGCAATCTCAGCCTGAACGTGGCGGCCCTGATCCGCGACCCCGACACATCCCAGCAGCAGTTTGCGCGGGTGAAGGTGCCCCAGAAGATCCTGCCCCGCTTCGTGCCCATTCCCGCCGAGCTGAGCGACCACGGTGCCCACGCCGGCCTTCACCGCCGTACCCCTGGAGCAGCTCGTTGCCTTCAACCTCCAGCTGCTGTTCCCGGGGATGTCGATCGAGGGGCACTACTTCTTCCGCATCACCCGCGATGCCGACCTGGAACTGCGGGATCTGGAGGCCGACGACCTGATGGAGGCCCTGCAGGTGGGACTGCGCAAGCGCCGCATGGGCGGCGAGGTGGTGCAGCTCGAGGTGACCGACGAGATGCCCGACGAGGTGGTGCAGCTGCTGATGGAGGGCACCGATGTGGAGCCGCAGGATCTCTATCGGGTCAACGGACCCCTGGGGCTCGACGACCTGATGAGCCTGATGGCGATCCCCCTCGACCAGCTCAAGGACAAACCCCATCAGGGCCGCACGGCGCCGGCCCTGCTGCGCACCCAGCGGGGTCGGCTGGAGGACGGCTCGATCAAACCGGAGGAATTCCAGAGCATCTTTTCGGTGATCCGTCGTGGCGATGTGCTGCTGCATCACCCCTACGACCTGTTCGCCACTTCGGTGGAGGAGTTCCTCAGCCAGGCCGCCGACGATCCGTCGGTGCTGGCAATCAAGATGACGCTCTACCGCACCTCCAGGAACTCACCGGTGGTGGCCGCTCTGATCCGGGCGGCCGAGAACGGCAAGCAGGTGACGGTGCTGGTGGAACTCAAGGCCCGCTTCGACGAGGACAACAACATCCGCTGGGCCCGTCAGCTGGAGGAGTCGGGCTGCCACGTCATCTACGGCATCCGCGGCTACAAGACCCATTCCAAGATCTGCCTCGTCGTGCGTCGCGGCCGCCGGGGCATCCAGAGGTACGTCCACCTCGGCACCGGCAACTACAACTCCAAGACCTCCAGCCTCTACACCGACATCGGCCTTCTCACCGCCCGGGACGACTTCGGCCAGGATCTGGTGGAACTGTTCAACTACCTCACCGGATTCTCGAAACAGCAGAGCTTCCGCAAGCTGCTGGTGGCACCGGTGACCCTGCGCAAGGGCATGGAGGAACTGATCCGGCGCGAGATCCGCCATGCCCAGGAAGGGGACGGCGGGCACATCAAGGCCAAGATGAATTCCCTGGTGGATCCGGCCATCATCGCCCTGCTCTACGAGGCATCCCAGGCCGGGGTGCTGATCGAGCTGGTGATCCGCGGCATGTGTTCCCTGCGCCCCGGGTGGAAGGCATCAGTGACAACATCACCGTGCAGAGCGTGATCGGCCGCTTCCTGGAACACTCCCGCATCTTCTGGTTCGGCAATGGCGGCGAGCCGGAACTGTTCTTCGGCAGTGCCGACTGGATGCCCCGCAACCTCGACCGCCGGGTCGAAGCGGTGGCGCCGATCGAGGATCCGCAGCTGCGTCGCCAGCTGGAGGCGGTGCTCGAGCTGTACCTGACCGACACCGGCGCCTGGCACATGCACAGCGATGGCCATTTCAGCCAGCGGCAGCTGGAAGGGGAGCCCCGGACGATCCAGGAAACCCTGATGGGGGAGTGGCGGGGCGGACTGCCCGGTATCGGCACTGAAAAGTAGTGGTTACAACACGCATGAAGAATCTCCGGCAAATGTGGCGAAAAATTTCCGTTTTGCGGTGGTCACACCCGGCCAGGGGTGCTACATTCCGCCCAAATTCATTCGGGAGCCTGGGGTGATGGGACACCTCTGCATTCCGCCCTGTCGCTGCTGAAAAGCGGCGACAGCGCGATTTCGTCATCCAAGGCGAAATCCGCTGGCGGCAAAGCCACATCAAGCCGGCCCAGCGCCAGACGGGCCGGATCAGCGCGGATTCGATCGGCTGGTATCTGAGCACCATCGGCAGGGTGCCCCTGCTCACGGCGGCTGAGGAGATCGAGCTGGCCCACCATGTGCAGGCCGGCAAGAAACTCCAGGAGCTGGGGGAGGAGAACCTCACGGCACGCCAGAAACGCCAGCTGCGCATGGGTCAGAGGGCCCGCGACCGCATGATGGCCGCCAATCTGCGGCTGGTGGTGAGCGTCGCCAAGAAGTACCAGAACCAGGGGCTGGAACTGCTCGATCTGGTTCAGGAAGGGGCCATCGGCCTGGAGCGGGCCGTCGACAAGTTCGACCCCGCCATGGGCTACAAATTCTCCACCTACGCCTACTGGTGGATCCGCCAGGGCATGACGCGGGCCATCGACAACAGCGCCCGCACCATCCGCCTGCCGATCCACATCAGCGAAAAGCTCTCCAAGATGCGTCGCATCACCAGGGAGCTGTCCCACCGGCTGGGGCGCCAGCCCAACCGGCTGGAGCTGTCCCACGCCATGGGCATGCGGCCCCAGGAACTGGAGGAGCTGATGTCCCAGAGTGCGCCCTGCGCCTCCTCGATGCTCACGCCCGGGGCGAAGAGGATCGCAGCACCCTGGGGGAACTGATCGCCGATCCAGCCAGCAGCGAGCATTTCGACTCGATGGATCGCATCCTCCAGAAGGAGCATCTGGGCACATGGCTGTCCCAGCTCAACGAGCGTGAGCAGAAGATCCTGCGGCTGCGCTTCGGCCTCGAAGGCACCGAGCCCCTCACCCTGGCCGAGATCGGCCGCCAGATCAACGTATCCCGGGAGCGGGTGCGACAGCTGGAGGCGAAGGCGATCATGAAGCTGCGACTGATGAGCAACCTGCAACAGGCCGCCTGAGCCTGCTCCCGTTGCCGGAACAGGAGGGCACTGCGGCAGCTTGCGGGGGTGGCGGCCGTCACCGTCTGGCTGAGCCTGCTCGCTGGCCTGGCCCTGCTGGCCCGTCGTCGCTGGCCCGGCCAGAGCGAATGGAGCCGCAAGGTGGTGCACATCGGCGCCGGACCGGTGGTGCTGATCGCCTGGGGTTTCGGCATCGATCGGCTGATCGCCATTCCCGCCGCCGCCATCGTCACCCTGCTGGCCGCCCTCAACCATCAGCTGCGGGTGTTGCCGGCCATCGAGGACGTCGATCGCCACAGCTACGGCACGGTGGCCTACGGCGCTTCCATCACCCTGCTGTTCCTGCTCTGGTGGCCCGGCCGGCCGGAGGCCGTGGCGGCGGGGGTGCTGGTGATGGCCTTCGGCGATGGCCTGGCCGGCCTGGTGGGGCCGGCGATCCCCTCTCCCACCTGGCAGGTGCTGGGAGAGCGCCGGTCCCTGGCCGGTACGGCGGCGATGGCGCTCACCACCCTGGCCGTGCTGTTCAGCCTCGCCGCTGTCTGCGGCGCGACGGCGCCGGCTCCCATCGCCCTGGTGCTGATCGCGGCCCTCGCCACCGGCCTGGAACAGGTCGCCTGGCTCGGGATCGACAATCTCAGCGTGCCCCTGGCGGTGGCCTGCCTCTGGGCCCTGCAGGCCTGATCAGGCCTGCAGCAGCTGCTCGCAGCGGCGCTCCCAGTCGCGCTGGGTGCCGATGCCGGCCACGAGCATCCGGTCGGCTGGTTCCTCCCTCAGCCGCAGCTGCCACTGATGGATCACATCGGCCCGCTCCATCCAGACATCCACCACGGTGCGCTGGATGGCCTCTCCATCCCAGCGGCGGCCCCGAGCCGCATCGAGCGCCCAGGCCAGCAGATCATCGAGCTGGAAGGGGGCGAAATCCCCCGAAGGCGGGGCCACAGCAGGGCTCGGCTGCAGTGGAGGCGGCGGATATGCGCTGCTCCAGATAGAACTGCTGCAACGGATCGGAGAGCCCGCAGAACTGCATCAGGTAAGTCATGCGCTGATCCGTCGTGACGTAGACCCAGAAAGATAACCAGCCCGAAACGAGAGGCTGTTCAGAAAGAACAGTTCGTTGCAACGCTTCCGCCCTGGCATCAGGCCAGCTGAGTGCCAGCGGATGGATCAATTCCTGCTCGCCCGCAACTCGCAGGACCCGCCAATCCTCCCCCTGGCTGGGTTCGAGGACCACAGCCATCGTCTTCACTTCCGCCTGCCGCACGGCTTCCGCCAGGGTGTCCAGCAGCTCCAGGGTGGTGGGCAGATCGATGCGGGCGTCGGTGATGCTCTGGCCGTAGGTGAGCTGGGAGGGATCGGCGGCGAGCTTCATGATTGCCGGCCCGCAGATGGCTCTCCAGCATCACGCCCATCACGTGCCGGGAGCCGCTGCGCACCTGCTCGGCCACCTCCCGCAGGACCTCCCCCTGGCGGCGGTAGTCCTTGTTGGAATTGCCGTGGCTGCAGTCCACCATCAGCCGCGATGGCAGTCCTTCGCGGACCAGCATGGCGGCCGCCGCCTCCACCGCCTCCCGGTGGTAGTTGGTGCCGGTCTTGCCTCCCCTGAGCACGGGTGGCCATCCGGGTTGCCGGTGGTGGAGACGATGGCGGCCTGCCCTTCGTGGTTGTTGCCGAGGAAGTGATGGGGCTTGGCGGAGGCCTCCATGGCATTGATGGCGGTGGCGGCGCTGCCGTCGGTGCCGTTCTTGAAGCCGATCGGCATCGACTGGCCGGAGGCCATCTCCCGATGGGTCTGGCTCTCGGTGGTGCGGGCAGCGATCGCCGTCCAGCTGATCCAGATCGGCCAGGTACTGGGGAACCACCGGAGTCCAGCACCTCCGTGGCCGCGGGCAGCCCCATCTCGGCCAGATGGAGCAACAGGCCGCGGGCGCGGCGCAGGCCGGTGTTGATGTCGTAACTGCCATCGAGATGGGGATCGTTGATCATCCCCTTCCAGCCCACGGTGGTGCGCGGTTTCTCGGTACACCCGCATCACCACCTCCAACTCGTCGTGGTAGCGGCACTGGGCCTTATGGATGGCGTCGGCGTAGTCCCGGGCCGCATCCACGTCGTGGACCGAGCAGGGCCCGACGATACGGCCGAGCTGCCGGTCGCCGGCGTGCAGGATCGCCTTGATGCGCTCCCGCGCCTGCTGCACGGTGCTGGCCGAACGGGCCGTGATCGGCATCTCCCGGTGAACCGCCGAGGGCGGCACCAGGGGCCGGGTTTCCACCACGTGCAGGTCGGAAGTGGGGATCATGCGACGGGTCCCGTATGGCTCGACCCTCCACCCTACGGGGCAAGCCTCCACCACCGCATCTGCAGCGATCACGACCGCAGAGGATGGCGACCCCAGAAAGAATCAGAATTCTTCATGATGACCGGGTGCCACCCGGATGCCGATACCAATGCCCGTCCTCCCAGCAGCTCCTCCAGGCGTCAGCGGCCTCTGCCGGTGGCGCGGCGATCGCCGCACACGATCTGCTGCCTGCCTACGCATGGCAACGAGGCGAACAGGAATCCCTGGGAGTGCCCCTTACCCTGAACGCGCCTCGGGCCAAGGCCCTCACCGAGCTGCTGGAACATCCGCCAGCCGGTAGGAGGAGGCGTTCCTGCTGGAGCTGCTGAGGTGAACGGATTCCTCCCGGCGTCGATGAAGCCGCCTACGTGAAAGCCACCTGGCTGAGCGCCATCGCCGCCGGCAAGGCCGTCAGCCCGCTGGTGAACCCGATCGAGGCCACCCGCCTGCTGGCCACCGGCGATCGGCGGCTACAACGTCAGCGCCCTGATCGAGCTGCTCTCCAGCAGCGATCCGGCCATCGCCGAAGTGCGGCCGCCTCGGGCTGAGCCGCACCCTGCTGGTCTACGACGCCTTCCACGACGTGCTGGAACTGGCGGACAGCAATGCCTGGGCCAGGCAGGTGGTCGACAGCTGGGCCGCCGCCGAATGGTTCACAGACAAACCCGTCCTGCCCGAGGCGATCACCGTGACGGTGTTCAAGGTGGAGGGCGAGACCAACACCGACGACCTCTCGCCCGCCCTGGACGCCTGGTCGCGCCCCGGACATCCCGCTGCACGCGCTGGCCATGCTCAAGAACGCCCGCGACGGCATCACGCCGGACAATCCGGGCGACGCGGTCCGATGAAGCAGATCGACGAGCTGAAGGGCGAAGGGCCACGCGGTGGCCTACGTCGGCGACGTCGTCGGCACCGGTTCGTCGCGCAAGTCGGCGACCAACTCGGTGCTGTGGCACATGGGGAACGACATCCCGTTCGTTCCCAACAAGCGCGCCGGCGGGGTCTGCCTCGGCGGCAAGATCGCGCCGATCTTCTTCAACACGATGGAAGACTCGGGTGCGCTGCCCATCGAGTGCGACGTCTGCGAGCTGGCGATGGGCGACGTGATCACCGATCCAGCCGTACGAGGGCAAGATCATCAACGAGGCCGGCGACGACGGTCTCGAGCTTCGAGTACAAGAGTGCCGTGCTCCTCGACGAGGTGCGTGCCGGCGGTCGGATTCCGCTGATCATCGGTCGCAGCCTGACCGCACGCGCGCGAGAAGCACTGGGCCTGGGCGCATCCGACGTCTTCCGCGCCCGCGCCGGTGCCGGATCAGCGGCAAGGGCTTCACCCTGGCGCAGAAGATCGGTCGGCAAGGCCTGCGGCGTCGCAGGGTGTGCGTCCCGGTACCTACTGCGAACCGCGCATGACCACGGTTGGCTCCCAGGACACCACCGGGCCCGATGACGCGCGACGAGCTCAAGGAGCTGGCCTGCCTCGGCTTCTCCGCCGATCTCGTGATGCAGTCCTTCTGCCACACCGCCGCGTACCCCAAGCCGGTCGATGTGGAGACCCATCACAATCTGCCCGACTTCTTCATGAATCGCGGTGGGGTCGCGCTGCGCCCCGGCGACGGCATCATTCACTCGTGGTTGAACCGCATGTTGCTGCCCGATCAGGTTGGAACCGGTGGCGACTCCCACACGCGCTTCCCGCTGGGCATCTCCTTCCCGGCCGGCTCGGGCTTGGTGGCGTTCGGCGCTGCGCTGGGCGTCATTCCGCTCGACATGCCCGAGTCCGTGCTGGTGCGCTTCACCGGCAAGATGCAGCCCGGCATCACCCTGCGCGACCTGGTCAACGCCATCCCCTATGCGGCGATCCAGAAGGGACTCTGACCGTGGCCGAAGCAGGGCAAGAAGAACGTCTTCTCCGGTCGCATCCTCGAGATCGAGGGCCTGCCGGACCTGAAGGTGGAGCAGGCGTTCGAGCTCTCGGACGCCTCGGCGGAGCGCTCTGCGGGCGGCTGCGTGATCCAGCTCTCACAGGAGTCCATCACCGAGTACCTGCAATCGAACATCGTGATGCTGCGCTGGATGATCGCCGAGGGCTACCAGGATGCGGCGCACGCTGGAGCGCCGCGCGCAGGCCATGGAGGCCTGGCTCGCCGATCCCGTGCTGCATGCAGCGCCGACGCGGACGCGGAGTACGCCGAGGTCATCGAGGATCGACATGAGCGAGATCACCGAGCCGCTGCTGGCCTGCCCGAACGACCCCGACGACGCGCATCCGCTGTCCGAGGTGGCGGGCACGCCGATCGACGAGGTGTTCATCGGTTCGTGCATGACCAACATCGGTCACTTCCGTGCCGCCGGCGCTGTTGCAGGCCTCCGGCGAGCCCGTCCCCACGCGCCTGTGGGTCGTGCCACCGACGAAGATGGACGAGCAGCAGCTGATGGAGGAGGGCTACTACGCCATCTTCGCAGCCGCGGGCGCGCGCACGGAGACCCCGGGCTGCTCGCTGTGCATGGGCAACCGGGTGGCTGTGGTGAAGCTTGTGGCCGGCATCATCGCCATCGGTTCGGGTTTTCCACTCGGACCGGAAGGGCCGTCAGTCCAGATGGGCAGTTCCGTGGCCTGGCGCCTCGCCAAGGTTCTCAAGGCTCCCCACGCCTTCCTCAGGGTGATCGTGGCGGCGGGCGGCGGCGCCGGCATCGCCGCGGTGTTCAACGCCCCCATCGGGGGGTTCATCTATGCCGTGGAGGAGTTGCTGCGGGGCGCCCGGCCAGTGGTGCTGCTGCTGGTGATCGTCACCACCTTCTTCGCCGACACCTGGGCCGATGTGATGGGGCTGGCGGGGCTGGGAAGCCAGTCGGCCCGGACTCAACAATCTGGGCTTTCAGCTGGGCGAGGAGTTCACCCCGCTGGTCGCTTCCTGCCGATCGATCTGATCTATCTGATCGGACTGGGCCTGGTGGTGGGCGTGCTGGCGGAGATCTACTGCCGCTACGTCATCAACATGCAGCGGCTGAGCCACCGCTGGTTTGCCCGACACCTGGTCGGGCGCATGGTGCTGGCGGGAGTGGTGCTGGGGCTGGTCTATGCCTTCCTGCCCACGGATTTCGCAACAACGCCGGCCTGCAGCGCGCCATCGGCAACGGCCATGCCCAGATCGACACGGCGCTGGCGATCTTCACCCTGGTGTTCTTCAGCAATACGCTGTA
>CALOBK010000013.1:0-217500 GCA_942491645.1 uncultured Alphaproteobacteria bacterium
AACATAGGGCTGACAGCCGCGCAATATCGGCAGCCCGATCTGGCGTGCAATCGGGCATTTTGTAGAGGTCTCAGAGAAAACTATAGGGATCGATGTCGATGGAAAGGCGGATGCTGCCGCGCGCCTTCGGGATATCAGCCATCCAGAGGCGCAAATAGGCCTGGATGTCGGTCTCGCGCGGGGCCTTGACCAGCAGACGGAAGCGGTAGCGGCCTCTGACAACGGAAAGCGGGGCCTCGGCGGGGCCGAGGACTTGGATTTTCTCGGCAGGCGGTGCCGCGCGAGCAACGGAGCGGGCATAGTTTTCTGCTGCCGCCCTGTCATTTGCACTGACAAGGATTGCCACAAGCCGGCCGAAAGGCGGCATGCCGGCCTCGCGGCGCGCTTCGATCTCTCTTGCATAGAACGCCTCGCGGTCGCCTGCGACCAGCGCCTGGATCACCGGGTGCTCGGGCATATAAGTCTGGAGCAGGCCTCGCCCTGAAATCGCCTCCCGTCCGGCCCGGCCTGTGACCTGGCTGAGGAGCTGGAACGTGCGCTCGGCAGCGCGCGGGTCCCCTTGGGCAAGGCCGAGATCGGCGTCCACGACGCCCACCAGTGCGAGGCCTGGGAAATGGTGGCCCTTGGCCACGAGCTGGGTCCCGATAACGATGTCCACCTCGCGGTCCTCGATTTCCCGCAACGTCTCGCGCAAATCGGCGATGCGCGGGGTGAGATCGCTCGACAGGATGGCCCGGCGTGCCTCGGGAAAGCGCGCCGCCACTTCCTCGGCGATGCGCTCGACCCCTGGGCCGCAGGCAACAAGTGAGTCTTCCGCGCCGCAATTGGGGCATTCATCGGGGATGGGTGCGAACTTGCCGCAATGGTGGCATTCCAGCCGATGGCGGAACCGGTGCTCCACCATCCAGGCCGAGCAATTGGAACATTCGAAACGAAAGCCGCATTCCCGGCACAGGGTCAGCGGCGCATAGCCCCGCCGGTTCAGGAACAACAGCACCTGCTCGCCGCGCTCCAAGGTCTCCGCCATGGCCTCGATCAGCACCGGCGAAAGCCAGGACCCGCGCTCAGGGGGGACTTTTCGCATATCGACCGCCGAAAGCGTGGGCAGTCTGGCTGCCTTGTAGCGCGCCCGCAACGGGATGTGCCGATAGCGGCCCTGCTGCGCGTTGACCAGGCTTTCGATGGAGGGCGTGGCGGAACTGAGCACGATGGGGCAGTGGCCGAGATGGCCCCGAACCACGGCCATGTCGCGCGCCTGATAGGAGACCCGGTCTTCCTGTTTGAAGGCTTGGTCGTGTTCTTCATCGACGACAATCAGGCCGAGATTGGGAAAAGGCAAAAACAGGGCAGAGCGCGCGCCAACCACGAGCTGCGCGTTGCCTTCGGCCACCGCACGCCAGACGCGCCCCCGGGACGATTGGGACAGCCCCGAATGCCATTCGGCGGGCTTGGCCCCGAAGCGCTCCTCGCAGCGGGTCAGGAAGGCGGATGTCAACGCGATCTCCGGGATCATGACGAGCGCCTGTTTGCCGGCGCTCAGCGCTTGCGCGATAGCCTCGAAATAGACCTCCGTCTTGCCCGAGCCGGTGACGCCATCGAGCAGCGACACGGCAAAACCGTCCTTTGTGTGCTCAACGAGCTGCGCGGCGGCGTCCGTCTGCTCATTTGAAAGAGTGGCGCGCACACGCGATGGGTCGAGCTGCGTTGTGCTCCAGCCGGGCAGCGCCTCGGCGATGAGCGTGCCGCAATCGACCAGTCCGTTGATCACGCCGGGGCTGACGCCGGCCGTCTCAGCTAGCAGAGACTTGACCCAGAGCAGCCCATTCTCCGCCGCCTCCAGCACGCGGGCGCGGGCGGGCGTCATGCGCTCTGGCGGTGGGCCGACCAGCCGTACGCCATAGCGCGGTGCGGGCGGCTCGAAGGCGGCGCCGGCGCTCATCATCATGCGCAAGACCATGCCGGTGGGGCTGAGCGTGTAGTCCGCCACCCATTCGGCGAAGTCCATGGAGATGGGCGGGAGTTTCGGCACGCCGCCCAGCACATCGACAATTTCGCGCAGCTTACTGCGTGGCACCTTTGGGGGGCTCTCGTCCGGAGGCCTCCGCCAGACCGCCGCGACATATTTGACAGGTCCCAAAGGCGCAACGACAAACGTCCCAGGGGCGAGAGGCGCGGCGCCCTCCGGCACGAGATAGTCGTATGGCGCTGGCAGGGCGAGCGGCACGAGAACCGGCACCGTATCGGGGGCCAGGTCGCTCAAAGGCGCGATCAAATCTTTGGTCGAGTTGGCCAGGGCGGGATCTTCCGAGGTTAGCCGGGGGTTAACGACTCACCGGCCCATATTAGCGCCTGTGATACTCTCAAGGGACGCAATGACGGCGAAGTCTGACAGGCTAATCGGGATCGGCACCGCTACGCACGTGAGTGCGGCGGTGAACGCATGGTTTGCGTATCTTGCGACTGAGCGTGAACTGGCGGCCCACACGATCGAGGCCTACCGGCGCGACCTTGGCCAGTTCCTTTTCTTTCTCGGACATCATTTCGGCGGTCCGCCCGAGATGGAGACGCTGTTGTCGCTGTCGGCGCGCGATGTGCGGTCCTTCCTCGCCCATCGCCGCAGTCAGGATGTGGGCAGCCGCAGCCTGTCACGGACCTTAAGTGCGCTTCGCATGTTCTATCGTTTTCTGGAGCGGCGGGGCTATGGCAAGAACGATGCGATTCGCGCCGTCTCAATGCCGAAGCTTCCCCATTCGGTGCCAAAGCCACTGCCGGCGCCCAAAGCCTCGGCGCTGATGGAAGGCTCGGACATTGCGGCGCCGGACGCGCCTGAATGGACCATTGCCCGCGATACTGCCGTGTTGACGCTGCTCTATGGTTCTGGTCTGCGCATTTCCGAGGCGCTGTCGCTCGCAGTTGGGGAAGCCCCCATCAAAGGCCGCGACATGCTGCGAATTACGGGCAAGGGCAAAAAGATGCGCGTTGTGCCTGTGCTGCCCATCACGCGCGAGGCCATCGAGCGCTATTTGAACCTCTGTCCAAGGGCGCTTGGGCCCGACGATCCGCTCTTTATCGGCGTGCGGGGCAAGCGGCTTTCGCCCCGCATCATTCAGCTGCGCATGGCATCGGCGCGTGCAAGCCTTGGCCTTCCTGAGACCGCGACGCCGCATGCGTTGCGCCATTCCTTCGCCACGCATCTGCTTGGGGCGGGGGCGGATTTGCGCGCAATCCAGGAGTTGTTGGGCCATGCGAGCCTGTCGACCACGCAGGGCTATACAGAGGTCGACCGCGCGCATCTGTTGAAAGCTTACGACAGCGCCCACCCCAGGGCGTAAGCGCGCTCGCCGCTCCATTTTCCTGTGTAGACGCCGGTCAAAGCCCCACCGGGGCATGTGCCAGAACGGATCTGCGCCTCATCTTCGGCCTCCTGCCTATTGTGATACTGACTAGTCAGTCATAAGTATAGGGCTCAGCGCCATCATCGGTGAGAACCTCAGGAAAGGTCAGAAAATCGTGACCGATATGGAATCCCCAGAATCCACGGCGGACACCTCCAAACGGCGCGAGCGGAAGGGCAATCGCTCGGAGGAGATCGTGTCTGCAGCCTTCGAGGAGTTCTCGGCCAAAGGGTACGCTGGCACGCGGCTTGAGGATGTCGCCGCTCGGGCAAAGGTCTCCAAGGGCCTGCCCTACCTCTACTTCAAGACCAAGCAAGAACTGTTCAAGGCAGTGATCCGCAGCGTCATTTCGCCGGTGTTCGAAGAGATCCGTCAGCGGATGTCCGCAACGGAATTATCCAGCGAAGCGTTCCTCAAGGGGCCGTTGCTGTCGTTCCTCCAGGAACTCGTCAAATCGCGCCGTGTGCTCATCGCGCGCTTGCTCATCGCCGAAGGGCACAAACATCCAGAACTCACGTCCTTCTACTACGACCACGTGATCTCAAAGAGTCGCGATGCGTTGCAGGCATTCATAGATCGCGGCGTCGAGCGCGGCGAATTCAAGCCGACTGCATTGCATGACTTTCCGCAATTGATCATTGCTCCGGCCCTTATGGCTGTGATCTGGCGCAGCCTGTTCGAAGGGCACGTTCATCTCGATACCGATGCGCTGTTGAAGACGCATATCGACCTCATGCTCGATGCGATCCGAGCGCCCGGCCGCGCGCCGGAAGTAGGCGGGCCATGAGACGTCTCGCTGCCATAGCCGTTGGGCTTCTCGTGCTTGGTGGCGTGTTGCTCCTGACCACGTTCCCGGCAAACGAAGATGCTGAGGTGCCCGGCTATATGGAGGCCGACCTCGTGCTGGTCGGCTCCGAGAAGGCCGGGCGCATCGAGACTCTCACCGTCCGCGAAGGCGATACGGTCGCCGCCGGCGATCCCATTTTCGTCCTCGAAAGTTCCGAGCAGGAGGCGGCCGTCGCTGCGGCGAGGGCCCGGCTCGTGGAGGTGGAGGCGCGCCTGGCCGATGCGGAGGCGGAAACGCAGCGGCCGCGCGAAGTTGAGGTTCTGGAGGCCGCGCTCGCTAGAATGAAGGCGATGTACTTGCAGTCCAAGCTCAATCTGGATCGCATTCGGGCGCTCCACGCTAAGGGCTGGGTCGCGAAGGCCAAGCTCGACGAGGCCGTGGCGCAGGACGAGAGCAACCAGGCCGCTGTGGTGGAGGCCGAACGCCGTATCGCCGCGGCGAAGCTTCCGAGCCGCTCCGGCGTGATCGAGGCCGCGAAGGCAAGCGTCGAGGCCGCGCGTCAGGCGCTCTCAGAAGCCGCGAAGTCTCTGGCCAAGCGCCAGGTCTTCGCTCCCGCGGGAGGCTCCATCGAGGAGGTCTATTTCCGGCCCGGCGAGGTGGTGACAGCGGGCCAAGGCGTCGTGGCGCTGTTGCCGCCGGCCAACCTCAAGGTGCGCTTCTTCGTGGATGAGCCGAACCGCGCCAAGCTGCGCCTCGACCAGACTGTCTCGCTGACCTGCGATAGCTGTCCGCCAGACCTGAGCGCGAAGATTAGCTTCATCTCGCGGGAGGCCGAGTTCACGCCGCCCGTGATCTTCTCCCGCGAGCAGCGCCAGAAGCTCGTGTTCTTGGTGGAGGCACGGCCTGATCGCGCGACCGCCAAACTGACCGCCGGGCAGCCCGTGACAGTGATGCTCGCCCCCGCCGCAAAGGACGTGCTGCGGCAATGAAAGAGATCGCCATCGACGTCGCCGGTCTCACAAAGAGTTTCGGCGACCGGACCGTGGTCCGTGACTTGAGCCTGCAGGTGCCCAAGGGGGAGATCTTTGGCTTCCTCGGACCCAACGGCAGCGGCAAGACGACGACGATCCGTCTGCTTTGCGGACTGCTGACGCCGGATTCAGGCGAGGGCACGTGTCTTGGCTACGACATCCGCCAGGACCAAGACGCCATCAAGAGCCATGTCGGTTACATGACGCAGCGCTTCAGCCTCTACACCGATCTGTCTATTCGCGAGAACTTGGAATTCGTGGCGCGCGTCTATGGCATGGTCGACCCGCGGGCGGCGGCAAAGGGAGCGATCGATCGCCTGGGCCTCTCCGGCCGTGCGGAGCAGCTCGCGGGCGAGCTCTCGGGCGGGTGGAAGCAACGGCTTGCGCTCGGCGCCTGTATCCTGCCGAAGCCGCAGCTTCTCTTGCTGGACGAGCCGACCGCCGGCGTCGATCCCAAGGCGCGGCGCGAGTTTTGGGACGAGATTCACGGGCTGGCGGCCGAGGGCATCACGGTGCTCGTCTCCACTCACTACATGGACGAGGCTGAGCGCTGTCATGAGCTTGCCTATATCGCTTTCGGCGATTTGCTCGCACGTGGCACGTCCCAAGAGATCATCGACAAGTCCGGCCTCAGCACATGGATCGTCTCCGGCAAGGGCCTTCACAATCTCGCCCAGGAGCTGCAAAGCCGCCCCGGTATCGATATGGTGGCGCCGTTCGGCACGGAGCTGCATGTGTCAGGGTGCGACGAACGCGCTCTCGACCAGGCCGTTGCGGCGGCTAAACGCGAGGATCACGCCTATCACTGGATGCGCGGGGAGCCGAGCCTAGAAGATGTGTTCATTCTCCTGATGGACGGCGCCACGGACAATTTCGCATGAGGGCAACCGTTTATACGCGTCCCGTCGTGACGAGAGCCGATGCCGGCTTTCTAAAACGCACCTGGGCCATGGTGGTGAAGGAGTTTGTGCAGATGCGGCGCGATCGCATGACCTTCGCCACCATGATCATCATTCCGATTCTTCAGCTCGTGTTGTTCGGCTTCGCCATCAACACCGACCCTAAGCATCTGCCGACGGCCATGCTGGTGCGCGACGACGGTCCGCTGACCCGCGCTGTGCTCGCCTCGATGAAGAACAGCGACTATTTCAAGTTCACACGTCATGTGCGCAACCCGGCCGCGCTCGATGCGATGCTCCGCTCGGGTGAAGTGCAGTTCGCCGTCGAGATTCCTGCGAGCTTCGAGCGTGACGTGCGGCGCGGCGACCGGCCCTCGGTACTGGTTATTGCCGACGCGACGGACCCGGTGGCTACGGGCATGGCGATCTCAGCTTTGCAGGGCCTTACCGATACTGCGCTGCGGCGCGAGCTGCGAGGGCCAGACGCGTCCGTTGCCGCCCGGGCGCCGCCTTTCGAGATTACGCTCCAGCGGCGCTACAATCCGGAAGGGGAGACCAAGTTGAACATCGTGCCTGGCCTGCTCGGCGTGGTGTTGACCATGACGATGATGATGTTCACGGCGCTCGCCGTGACGCGCGAGATCGAGCGCGGCACGATGGAGAGTCTGCTGGCCATGCCGATCAAGCCGGTGGAGATCATGATCGGCAAGATTGCGCCCTTCGTGTTGGTCGGCTTCGTGCAGATGAGTATCATTCTGAGCGCAGCCTATTTCGTGTTCGGGGTGCCGATCATGGGGAGCCTGGGTTTGCTCATTGCGCTGACCACGCTGTTTGCAGCGGCGAATCTCGCCGTGGGTTACACATTCTCCACCATCGCCCAGAACCAGCTGCAGGCGGTGCAACTGACCTTCTTCTTCTTCCTGCCCAACATTCTGCTATCGGGCTTCATGTTTCCGTTCCGGGGCATGCCTGACTGGGCGCAGTGGATCGGCGAGGCGCTGCCGCTCACCCACTTCCTGCGCATCGTGCGCGGGATCATGCTCAAGGGGAACAGCTTCGCAGACATGCAGCTCGATGTGCTGGCGCTTGCCATTTTTGTCGTCGTGGCCATGGGGCTGGCGCTGATGCGTTTCCGCCGCACGCTGGACTAGGCAGCGGCCTCACATATGGATGGGGCGTTTGTCGACCGCTAGGGCGGCTTCCTTCACCGCCTCGTTGAGTGTTGGGTGCGCATGGCAGGTGCGTGCCAGATCCTCAGCCGACCCGCCGAATTCCATGAGGACGGCAGCCTCGGCAATCATGGTGCCCGCATCCGGGCCGATAATGTGCACGCCGAGCACGCGGTCCGTGATCTTGTCCGCGAGCACTTTGACGAAGCCGTCCGTAGTGCGGTTCACCTTGGCGCGGCCATTGGCGGTGAAGGGGAATTTGCCGGCCTTGTAAGCGACGCCGTCCTCTTTCAGCTGTTCTTCCGTCTTGCCGACGGATGCAACCTCCGGCGATGTGTACACCACCGAGGGGATGACGTTGTAGTTCACGTGGCCTGCCTGACCGGCCAAAATCTCGGCTACGGCCACGCCTTCTTCTTCAGCCTTGTGGGCAAGCATGGGACCGGCAATCACATCGCCAATGGCATAGATGCCGGGCACGTTTGTCTGAAAATGATGATCGACAACGATGCGGCCCCGGCTATGGGTTTCCACACCAAGATCGGTGAGTCCCAAACCTTCAGTGTTCGGAAGGCGTCCGATGGAAACCAGCACCACGTCGCATTCAAGCATCTCCGGATCACCCCCGTCGGCAGGCTCGATCGTCAGCCGCACGGTCTCACCTGACGTTTCGATCTTCGTGACCCTGGCACCAAGCTTGAACGACAATCCCTGCTTCGTCAGGGTTCGCTGAAGATGTTTGGCGAGCTCACTGTCGAGACCTGGCGTGATCGTGTGCAGCATCTCGACCACGGTTACCTCTGCGCCGAGCCGTGACCAGACCGAGCCGAGTTCGAGCCCGATATAACCGCCACCAATGACGACCATGCGTTTGGGGACCTCGGGCAAAGACAAGGCCCCGGTCGAGGAGACGATGCGTTTCTCATCGACCTCAATGCGGGGCACGTGTGCCACCTCAGAGCCGGTGGCAATGACGATGGTCTTTGCTTCCAGGGTCTGCGTGCCGCCGTCGTCCGAGACGACCTCGACGCGATGGGGCGCTTTGATGCGGCCATGCCCGTGATAGGCATCGATCTTGTTTTTCTTCAGCAGAAACTCGATGCCGTCCACATTGCCTTTCACGCCCTCGTCTTTGAAGGCGAGCATGGCGGCAAGGTCCAACTCCGGTTTTACCTTTATGCCCATAGGAGCGAAATCGTGCACGGCTTCCGCATAGACCTCGGATGCATGGAGCAGCGCCTTTGATGGGATACAGCCGACATTGAGGCAGGTGCCGCCATGGGTGGCGCGCTTCTCAACAACAGCGACTTTGAGGCCAAGCTGGCTTGCGCGAATGGCGCACACATAGCCGCCAGGGCCCGTACCAATCACGATCACGTCGTAGGGGGTGCTCATGTGTGTTGTCTCGACGGTGGTGCGCTAAAGATCGAGGATAAGCCGCGCAGGATTCTCAAGCGAATCCTTCACGTTTACGAGGAAGGTCACCGCATCCTTGCCGTCAACGATGCGGTGGTCATAGGAGAGGGCGAGATACATCATGGGCCGCGCCACGATCTGTCCGTCGCGGACAACGGGGCGTTCTTCGATGCGGTGCATGCCAAGAATGCCCGATTGCGGCGCATTGAGGATCGGCGTCGACAGCATCGACCCATAGGTGCCGCCATTGGAGATGGTGAAGGTCCCGCCCTGCAGTTCGCTCAAGCCGAGCTTTCCCTCGCGCGCCCGTGCGCCGAAGTCGGCGATCGTTGCCTCAATCTCCGCGAGGTTCATCTGGTCCGCATCGCGGATGACCGGGACCACAAGGCCCCGCTCGGTCCCGACTGCCACACCGACGTGGTAGTAGTTTTTATAGACGATATCCTCGCCGTCTATTTCCGCGTTCACCGCTGGAATTTCTTTCAGAGCCTGGACGCAGGCCATCACGAAGAACCCCATGAAGCCCAGCTTGACGCCGTGACGCCTCTGGAAGTCTTCACGGCATTCCTTCCTGAGTTGAATGATCTGGCTCATGTCCACGTCGTTGAACGTAGTGAGCATTGCCGCTGTTTCTTGGGCGTCCTTCAACCGCTTGGCGATGGTCTGGCGGAGCCGCGTCATGCGCACCCGCTCCTCGCGGGAGTCGTCTTCCCGTGCCACAGGCGAACGGGGCGCCGCCGGCGGTTTCGGTTTGTGCTCCTTTTTGCGCAAAGTTTCGGCGGCCGCGGTGATCACATCTGTCTTTAGCACCTGGCCCCGGCGGCCAGACCCCACGACCTCGCCTTCCGACAGTCCCGTTTCCTCGAGGAGCTTGCGTGCTGCGGGAGATGGCGGCATGGTCGTTGGGGCGATTTCGGTGCGAATGTGCGGCTCGCGCACCAAGGCCTTAAGCTCGGGCGCCGCTGGTTGTGGGACGGTTGCAGTCGTCTCGGCAGGTATTGCAGTGGGTCTAGGCGCAGCGGCGGCTTTGGGCGCAACCACGGCAGCCGCCGCGCCGTTTCCAGCGGCGATCGCTCCGAGCAGTGCCCCGATTTCCACCGTGTCGCCTTCTTTCACGATGATCTGTGACAGCACGCCAGATGTTGGTGCCGGGACCTCGACCGTCACCTTGTCGGTTTCAAGCTCCACAAGCGGTTCATCAGCAGCAACGGCTTCACCCGCCTGCTTGAACCACTGCCCGACCGTCGCTTCCACAACGGACTCACCTAAAGTCGGAACCCGGATCTCTGTCGTCGTTGACATTCACGCCCGTCCTTCTGTGGCCTGACACCCATGGCACGAAGACCAAGGTTTGACGTTCAAGGCCTGTTTTAGCCGCTCCGGCTTAACCCAGCGCCTCGTTGAGCAAGACTTTCAATTCTCTCACATGTTTTGCCATCAAGCCCGTCGCGGTTGCGGCAGAGCTTGGCCGTCCAGCATAGCGCGGCCGTTTGTGTTTCGCATCGATATGGTCGAGCACCCAGGCGAGATTCGGCTCCACAAAGCTCCACGCGCCCATATTCTTGGGCTCTTCTTGGCACCACACGATCTCGGCTTCCTTGAAGCGGCTCAACTCATGGATCAGAGCGCGCGCTGGGAACGGGTAGAGCTGTTCGAGCCGCAAGAGATAGGTGTCGGTCACGCCGCGGGCCTCGCGCTCGGCCTCCAGGTCGTAATAGACCTTGCCCGAGCACAGGACGACGCGCTTGATCTGATCGTCGGGCGCAAGGTCAATCGGCCCGACGGGCATACGTTCGGCATCGTCCCACAGAAGTCGGTGGAAGCTCGACTCAGGGCCGAAATCCTCAATGTCGGATTTCACCTTCTTGTGCCGCAACAGCGATTTCGGCGTCATCAGCACAAGGGGCTTGCGGAACTGGCGATGCAATTGGCGCCGCAGCACATGGAAATAGTTGGCGGGCGTCGTGCAGTTGACAACCTGCCAATTGTCTTCCGCACAGCTCTGCAAATAGCGTTCGAGGCGGGCGGAGGAATGCTCCGGCCCTTGGCCCTCATAGCCATGGGGCAGTAGAAGCACGAGCCCGGACATGCGCAGCCATTTGCGCTCGCCGGACGAAATGAACTGATCGATGACCACTTGGGCACCGTTGGCGAAGTCGCCGAACTGGGCTTCCCATACAACGAGCGCATTGGGCTCGGCGAGGCTATAGCCATACTCGAAGCCGAGAACGGCCTCTTCGGAGAGCATGGAGTTGATGACCTCGAAGTCGCCTTGCTCTTCGCCCAGATGCTTGAGCGGTGTGTATTTGTTCTCGTTCACCTGATCCATCAGGACAGAGTGGCGATGGGAGAATGTGCCGCGCTCCGAATCCTGCCCCGACAATCGGATCTTGAAGCCTTCGACGAGCAGCGTTCCGTACGCCAACGCCTCGGCGGTCGCCCAGTCGATCCCTTTGCCCTCGTCGATCATCTTGCGGCGGGACGCCATGATGCGTGCGATGGTCTTGTGGGGTGTCAATGTGGGCGGGATTTCAGTCAGCTTGCGGCCCACCTCGCGTAGGACGTCGAGGTCCACACCGGTCAGCCCGCGCCGCGCACCTTCCTCCGCAAAGCCAATGCCCGACCATCTGCCGTCCAGCCAGTCCGCACGGTTCGGACGATAAGTCTCGCCAGCGGCGAACTCTTCTTCCAAGAAATCGCGGAACTGCGCTTGGAGGCCGTCGATCTCCTCTCGGGTTAGCAGCCCTTCCTTGACCATCCGATCCGCATAGACATCGACAACACGTGGATGCTGGGCGATGCGCTGATACATCAGGGGCTGGGTGAACGCGGGTTCGTCCGCCTCGTTATGGCCGTGGCGCCGGTAGCAGAACATGTCGATGACCACCGGCTTGCCAAAGCGCTGGCGGAACTCCGTGGCAATCTTCGTGACATGGACGACCGCTTCGGGATCGTCGCCGTTCACATGGAAGATTGGCGCATCGATCATCTTGGCGACGTCCGAGGGGTAGGGCGAGGAGCGCGAGAAGCGCGGCGCCGTCGTAAAGCCGATCTGATTGTTCACGATGAAATGGATCGAGCCGCCTGTGCGGTGGCCGCGCAGACCTGACAGCCCCAGGCACTCGGCAACGACCCCTTGGCCCGCGAATGCCGCATCGCCGTGGAGGAGGAGCGGCAGGACTTCTTTTCGCTCCGTATCGCCAATCTGATCTTGCTTCGCCCGCACCTTGCCCAGCACGACCGGGTCGACAATCTCAAGATGAGAGGGGTTGGCCGTGAGAGAAAGATGCACCCGGTTGTCGTCGAACTCCCGGTCCGAGGAGGCCCCGAGATGGTATTTCACATCGCCCGAGCCCTCGACATCGTCGGGATGAGCGGAGCCGCCACGGAATTCGTTGAAGATGGCTCGCCAGGGCTTTGCCATCACATTGGCGAGCACGTTAAGCCGGCCCCGGTGCGGCATCCCTAAAACGATGTCGCGCACGCCGAGCTGGCCGCCGCGCTTGATGATCTGCTCGAGCGCCGGAATCATGGATTCGCCGCCGTCCAGCCCAAAGCGCTTGGTGCCCGTATATTTGACGTTGAGGAAGCGCTCGGAACCTTCCGCCTCAATGAGCTTAGCCAAGATGGCGCGCTTGCCTTCCTCCGTGAACTGAATTTCCGTCCCTTCAATGCGCTCCTGCATCCAGGCCCGCTGCTCCGGGTCGGAAATGTGCATGTACTCAAAGCCTATCGTGTCCGCATAAGTCTTCTCGAGGATAGCGAGCACTGTTCCAAGGTCCGCAAATTCCAGACCGAGCGCCCCGCCAATATAGATGGGCCGCGAATAGTCCGCCGGGCCGAAACCATAGGTCTTTGGATCGAGTTCGGGATGGTCGCCGCGCGTTGTAAGCCGCAGCGGATCGAGTTTCGCGATCAAATGGCCGCGCGTGCGATAGGCGCGGATCAGCATCCGGACGCCAAGTGTATCGCGCGCGGCATCCAGCGCTTGGTCTTGCGTCAACGCGCCGGGTGGCACGGGCGTGGAGGTACGTGTGGTTTCGCCGGCCCGCCAAGATGGGGTTTTGCGCGAAGCGGCCCAGGACGGGCCCTCGGCATCGGCAATCACGCTTGCGGCGTCATCGCCCAGATTTGCAAAGAAGCTGCGCCAGTCATCGGGAACAGAAGAAGGGTCGGCCTCGTAGAGAGCGTAGAGCTCAGCGAGGTAGGTGGCGTTTGCGCCATCTAAGAACGAGGTGAGAGCAAAAACCTCGTTTGCTTCTAATCGTGTCATAGCACCAACCTGCCGGTCCGTAATTGGACCTTCGACGTGCCGGGCAATAAAGGCCAGTGTTGGGCGCCCAGCGCACCGTTACTTGAAAATTCCTGCAAGGGTCGTTCCAAGCGCCGCAGGAGAGTGCGCCACTTTGATGCCGGCGTCTTGCATTGCCTCAATTTTGCTCTTTGCGTCGCCCTTTCCGCCCGAAATGACGGCACCGGCATGGCCCATGCGGCGTCCAGGCGGCGCGGTTGCCCCTGCCACGAAGCCCACTATGGGCTTCTTATTGCCGGCCGCAATGAGGAATTCGGCCGCTTCCTCCTCGGCGCTGCCGCCAATTTCGCCGATCATGATGATCGCCTCGGTGGCTTCGTCTTCGAGGAACAGAGCGAGCGCATCGATAAAGTTTGTGCCGTTCACGGGGTCGCCGCCAATCCCGATGCACGTTGTCTGGCCAAGGCCGACAGCGGTGGTCTGGGCCACGGCCTCGTAGGTGAGCGTGCCGGAGCGGGACACGATGCCCACGCGCCCTTTGGTGTGAATATGCCCTGGCATAATGCCGATTTTGCACTCTCCGGGCGTGATGACGCCGGGGCAGTTCGGTCCGACCAGTCGCGTCTTGGACCCGCACAGCGCGCGCTTTACCTTGACCATATCGAGGACTGGCACCCCCTCGGTGATGCATACGGCAAGTTCGATGCCCGCATCGATGGCCTCAAGAATGGCGTCGGCGGCGAATGCCGGCGGAACATAAATGGCCGAGGCGGTGGCGCCGGTTGTTTTGGCCGCGTCCCGCACGGTGTCAAACACTGGAAGGTCGAGATGGGTGTTCCCACCTTTGCCCGGCGTCACGCCGCCCACCATCTTGGTGCCGTAGGCGATTGCTTGCTCTGTGTGGAACGTGCCTTGGGAGCCTGTGAAGCCCTGGCAAATGACGCGTGTATTCTTATCGATGAGGACTGACATGATCTGAAACTTAAGCCGGTTCGTTACCAAAATTGGCGAAGGGAAGTCTGAGACGTCTTTGATCCTAGGCGGCCTTGATGGCCGCGACGGCCTTCTTGGCGGCATCGTCAAGGTCATCGGCGGGGATGATCGCAAGGCCTGATTCTGCGAGCAGCTCCTTGCCGTGCTCCACATTGGTGCCTTCGAGGCGCACGACGAGGGGAATTGCGATATTCGTTTCCTTGGCCGCGGCGATAATGCCCTCGGCGATGGTGTCGCAGCGCATGATGCCGCCGAAGATGTTCACAAGCACCCCTTGCACGTTGGGGTCCGAGAGAATGAGCTTGAAGGCCGAGGTGACTTTTTCCTTGGTCGCTCCGCCGCCGACATCCAAGAAGTTGGCCGGTTCGGCGCCATAGTGTTTGATGATGTCCATCGTGGCCATTGCCAGTCCGGCACCATTGACCATGCAGCCAATATTCCCATCGAGTTTCACATAGGACAAATCGTGCTTGGAGGCCTCGACCTCGGCGGGGTCTTCTTCGTGAATGTCGCGAAGAGCCTCGATATCGGGATGTCGAAAGAGCGCGTTGTCCTCGAACCCGATTTTCGCATCGAGACACACCAGAGTGTCTTCCTTGGTGACCACAAGCGGGTTGATCTCGATCAGGCTCGCGTCCTTCTCCATGAAGAGCGTGTAAAGCGTCTTGATCAATTTGGCGCACTGCTTGGCAAGATCGCCTCTGAGCTTCAGTGCATCGGCGATGACGCGGCCATGGAAGCCGCTGAGGCCGCTCGCCGGGTCGACATCGATCGTGGTGATGAGTTCCGGGGTCTCGGCTGCGACTTCCTCGATATTTACGCCGCCTTCGGTTGAGGCAACGAAAGCCACACGGCCGCTCGCGCGGTCGACCAAGAGCGAGAGATAGAGCTCGTTGGCGATGGTGGTGTCCTCAACCACGTAGACGCTGCGCACCACGCGGCCCTTGGGCCCTGTCTGCGGGGTGATCAGCGCCTTGCCAAGCATGCGCTCCGACTCCGAGTGCAGGTCCGCAATCGTATTGACGATCTTGATGCCGCCGCCCTTACCGCGGCCGCCAGCATGAATCTGTGCTTTGACCACAAAGACTTCGCCGTTGAGCTCCTTAGCAAGCTCGGCGGCTTCTTCCGCAGTGCTGGCAACAACGCCGTTGGCCACAGGGGCGCCGTAGGCCTTCAAGAGGCCTTTGGCCTGATACTCGTGAATGTTCATGAAAAACGACTCTCCGAACGCTCCGGATAGGACCGCGTCTCGGGGTTACGCCGATGCGAGGCTGGGCTGGATCTTCTGGCAGAGCTCAACGAGGCCCTTCACTGAATTGACCGAATGCATAAAGGCATCCTTCTCGGCCGACGAAAGGTCGAGCTCAATAACGCGCTCGACGCCCTTGGCGCTGATGATGACCGGCACGCCCGCATAGAGGCCCTTTACGCCATATTCGCCGTTGAGATACGCAGCGGCGGGAAGGACACGCTTCTTGTCGTTGAGATAGGACTCGGCCATGTCGAGTGCGGCTGCGGCCGGCGCATAGAAGGCCGAACCTGTCTTGAGCAGGCCGACGATTTCGGCACCGCCATCGCGAGTACGTTGCACGATTTCGTCCAGCCTCTTCTGAGTGATCCAGCGCATCTTGACGAGGTCCGCAAGCGGAATGCCTGCAACGGACGAGTAGCGGATCAGCGGGACCATGGTGTCGCCATGGCCGCCCATGACCATCGTATGGATATCTTGGGGGCTGACGTCGAATTCCGCGGCAAGGAAAAAGCGGAAGCGCGCGCTGTCCAGCACGCCGGCCATGCCGACCACCTTGTTGCGGGGCAGGCCTGAGGTCTTCTGCAGTGCCCAGACCATAGCATCGAGCGGGTTGGTCACGCAGATGACGAAAGCCTCGGGCGCATATTTGCGAAGACCGGCACCCACCTGCTCCATGACCTTGAGGTTGATCTCGATCAGGTCGTCACGGCTCATGCCGGGTTTGCGCGGGACGCCGGCGGTGACGATCACCACATCGGCGTCCTTGATCTCGGCGTATTCGTTGGTGCCCTTGAATTTCGGCACAAAGCCCTCGACCGGGGCTGACTGCGAAAGATCGAGCGCCTTGCCTTGGGGGACGCCGTCCACGACGTCGAACAGGATGACTTCACCGAGCTCACGAATACCGACAAGGTGGGCGAGCGTGCCACCGATCTGGCCAGCGCCGATCAATGCAATCTTGTTACGCGCCATGACGTTCCCTCCTAAAAATGCGACCCTGGTGGTCGCATACTCATTATTTCAGTCCCTAGGACTTCGATTGTTGGTTAAATGCAATCTTGCTTCCGCGCAAGCTAGGGATTTGCGCCATAGGCATACGTTTTTCGCTGTGGAATCTGTTAGGCTGTACTCTGATACGCCAGATGGGCGTCTTGGAGAGGCGATGGTTGAGGATCGACCAGTCAATGATGGCGGCAAGAGCGGAGAGCGTCCCGTGCCGACCGATGAGGAGCTCGACCGCACTCCCCCGCTGCCGTTCGTTGTTTGGGCCGCACGCTTTGCGAGCTATTTCCTGGCCCTTGGCGGGATCATGCTCATT
The DNA here is from genome assembly GCA_942491645.1 of uncultured Alphaproteobacteria bacterium. Lineage (GTDB taxonomy): Bacteria > Pseudomonadota > Alphaproteobacteria > Rhizobiales > Methyloligellaceae > Methyloceanibacter. The sequence continues at coordinate 16,513 of CALOBK010000013.1, forward strand.
TCCTACGCGGTCTATGGCTTTGACACCGACCCGACGAGCTTTCCGCCGGGCTTCCGGCTGAACCCCACTCAAGCTGCGGTGAATTTGGCCTGGGGCCTCGCGGGCACCCTGATCGGCTTTTTCCGGCCGCGCTATGCGACGGCGTTCGTGCTCGCCTTCGCCGCATTCTATACGGCGGTTGCCGGGTTCGGCACGTTCTCCGGGTCGGCGCTCGGCATACATTTGGGCACATCCGCCAAGGTCTTCTATTGGGTGGTGGTGGCCTTTGCCTGGGCGGTAGGCCTCTACGCTTTTTTCAAGCCGAAGAAGGCCGCCCAATAGGGACAGCGCCCAAGAGCGCGTGCGCATAACACGCTATGCCTTGGGAGTGTGGTGGCTATGGCGCGCCGGTGGGCGCCCCTTCCGCAGCTTTCGTGTCTTCCGGATAGGCGCTGGGTCGAGGGGGACTGGATGTGCTCTTCATCCCCTCGACGATCGTTGCGAGCGGCACATCCTTGGGCTTGACGCGCACGACGTACAGCTTGGCTGGGTCCGTCTCACTGGGGTTCCAGCCCCGATGCACCACGTCGGGGGCCATAATGTTGGTTTGGCCTGCCTCAATCGCGAGGGGCGGCTTTCCTTCTTCCTCAAGCATGATGGTGCCTTGTAGCGCGTATCCGATCTCAACCGCACCTTTGTGGATGTGCCAGGGCACGGCGCTTTGGGGCGGGAAGGTGTAGATCTGGATATCGATCTCCTTGTCGGGCTCACCCGCGAGCGGCTGGGTCAGCACGTGCTGGGCGTGGATTTTGGCCGGTGCGCTCGGCTCGCGCGCATTCAGAAGACCGGCCACGCCAAGCGCGACGAGCAGGACTGCGCCGAGCGCCGCAAAATATCGCGTGTCTGTCGTTGAGATCATGCTCGCACGTTAGCGCGCGGGCCTCTTTTGCTGCAACGAATTCAAGCCTGTTTCAGCGTTGGGGAGGTAGCAGATGATACACGTATTAGTTGATTAAGGAGAAAGATAGGCGCTATAATTGCCATCTCTCGTTGCCATTGTCACAAGGGAGACGCGCGATGCGGAAACTGGCTGGAACCATTATTTTCCTAGTGTTTGCTGGCCTCGTGTTAAGCGGCACGTCTGCCCAGGCGACAGAGTTCGACCATAAGGGTCTGTGCGATGCGTCCGTGGCCGTCGCGTTTGATGACTATCATTTCGTCGTCGCCGATGACGAGACCAATACGCTGTTCATCTTCCGCAGAGGGACGCAGGAAAAGGTCGGTACTCTCGATCTTTCCGGGGCTAGCGAAATTCCCAAGAACACGAAAGAGATGGACCTGGAAGGCGCCGCCCGCGTCGGCGACCGCATCTATTGGATTGCCTCGCATTCGAAAAATCAGAAGCGTAGAAGCCGGTTTTGTACAACGGAGATCTTTGCGGGCCCGGAGCCCGGCCTCAAGCTTCCGGCAAAGGTTCAGAAGGGTCTTTTGGACGCGCTGGTCGAGACCCCTCAGTTCGATCACTTCAACTTGAGCGATGCCGCCAAACATACCGATCCCGCGCGCGGAGGGCGCGCTCAATATTGAAGGGCTAGCCGAGGGCCCTAACGGGAGCCTTCTGATCGGCTTCCGCAATCCGATTCCGCAAGGCAAGGCGCTGATCGTGCCCTTGAATAATCCGGACGATTTTCTCGGCGGCAAAGAAGCTGTGTTTGGTGCACCCGTTGAGCTCGATCTCGGCGATAGAGGCATACGCAGCCTGGAGCGTATCGGCTCCGACTATCTGATTGCCGCCGGCCCTTACAACGATGACTGGGACGTTTGCGCTGTTTCGATGGTCAGGCGATGCGGGCGACCAACCGAAACAGCTTCAAGTGAAGATCGATGGCATCAAGCCGGAGGCCATGTTTGCCATTCCTGGAACCGACAAGGTTCAGCTTCTCAGCGACGACGGCAGCGCGGCGGTCGGCAATAAGGTGTGCAAGGGGCTGCTGGACGACCCGGATGAAATGCTCAAAGTGGGCTTTCGGACCCGAATAATTGACATCGACTAACGGCAAGCCCCTCAACGCGGCGCGCGTGCCCCAAAAGATGCGCAATCTGGCGCTACCGCCTCTTCAGGCATAAACAAAGGCATGACATTGCGCGCATTACCGGGACATGGGCCGGCCCGATCACGGGCAGTGGCCGTTTTCGCCGCGGGGCTTTGCGCGCTCCTTGCGGGCTGTGCGGGCGGTTCAGGCCCTGGAGATGCCTACAAGCAGCTCACGCGCGTCGATTACGGCAAGCCTTATATCGGCATGGGCAAGCAGGAGGTCTTGAACTGCGCTGGCAAGCCGCGCTCGCGCATTCCTGCCAGTGGCGGTGCCGAGACCTTGATCTATCACTACAAGGGCTCGGGCCCCGTGCCTGGCGGCACGCCGAAGGACGCGACCTGCACGGCCAGCCTCACGTTCGATGGCGGCACACTGACCCGGGTGAGTTATGCGCATGTGGACTCGCGCAGCCCCTACGCTTACCAGGCTGAGAAAGATCCGAAGAAAGCAGAAGCGCTTCGGCGGGCTGAGGTTCCCAGTTGCGTCTTCTCGCTTCCACGCTGCCCGCGATAGGCGCGCATGGCATCGCCATCCTGGTCTAGAATTTTGTGAGTGACAGGCGCGGACCCTACGTCCGCTCCACCATCTTCCGCTTCAAATTGGCGATGGCGGAAGCGGGGTTCAGACCCTTCGGGCACGCTTTGGTGCAGTTCAGGATCGTGTGGCAGCGATAGAGCCGGAACGGATCCTCAAGATCGTCAAGCCTTTCGCCGGTGCGCTCGTCGCGCGAATCTTCGACCCAGCGATTGGCTTGTAGCAAGATGGCCGGGCCGAGATAGCGGTCGCCGTTCCACCAGTACGACGGACACGCCGTCGAGCAACAGGCGCACAGAATGCACTCGTAGAGCCCGTCGAGCTTTTCGCGGTCGTCATGGCTTTGGCGCCATTCCTTCTGCGGCGTGGGGCTGTCGGTCTTTAGCCAGGGCTCGATCTCTCGATGCTGGGCGTAGAACTGCGTCATGTCCGGGACGAGGTCCTTGATGACCGGCAGATGCGGCAGCGGATAGACGGCGATCGCGGCGCCCTTGGCCTCCTCGGCGTGCATGGTGCAGGCCAGCGTGTTTGTGCCCGCGATATTCATGGAGCACGACCCGCACACGCCTTCACGGCACGAGCGGCGGAAAGTCAGCGTCGGGTCGATTGTGTTCTTGATCCAGAGCAGCGCGTCCAAGATCATCGGGCCGCAATCGTCCATATCGACCCAATAAGTGTCGACGCGGGGATTATCGCCCGTGTCCGGGTCGTAGCGATAGACCCGGTATTCACGCCAGCGGTCCGTGCTCGCGTCCGCGGCGGGCCGGTTCCATTCCTTGCCCTTTTTGATCTTCGAATTCTTGGGAAGTGTGAATTGGACCATCTGAATCTAATCCTTAGCGTGCGGCCGGATGCGTCCCGGCCTGATGCGCGCAGCGCCTGCGTTCCTAGTAAACCCGCTCTTTCGGCTCGATGTAAGCCACCTCGTTCGACAGCGTGAACTTGTGAACGGGCCGGAAGTCGAGCTTCACCATGTGCGTGCCGTAGTCCGCATATGACAATGTATGCTTCATCCAGTCGACGTCGTCGCGCTTGGGGAAGTCCTCGCGTGCATGCGCCCCGCGCGATTCTTCGCGCGCCAGCGCCCCCTGCACCGTCACGGCTGCCTGTGAAATCAAATTGTCGAATTCGAGCGTTTCGATCAGGTCAGTATTCCAGATCAATGAGCGATCCGTCACGCGGATGTCTGCCGCATCGTCCCAGACTTTCTTGATGCCGTTGACGCCTTCTTCCAGCACCTCCTTGGTGCGGAACACCGAGCAATCACGCTGCATGGTCTTCTGCATGGCAAGGCGCAGCTCCGCGGTCGGCGTGCCGCCATCGGCGTACCGGAAGCGGTCGAGGCGTGCAATGGCCTCATCGCCCGCGCCCTTGGGCAGTTCCGGAATGGCGGTGTCCTTGGCGATAATCTCGGCGCAGCGCAGGCCCGCCGCGCGGCCGAACACGACCAAGTCGATCAGCGAGTTTGAGCCCAAGCGGTTCGCGCCATGGACAGACACGCAGGCCGCCTCACCAAGGGCCATCAGGCCCGGCACGATGGCATCGGCGTCACCGCCTTTCGGTGCAATCACCTCGCCATGCATGTTCGTTGGGATGCCACCCATATTGTAATGGCAGGTCGGAATGATTTTGATCGGTTCATTGCGCGCATCGACGCCGCCAAAGATCCGCGCGATGTCCGTGATGCCGGGCAGCCGCTCGGCCAAAATAGCGTCGTCCATATGGTCGAGATGGAGATGCATGTATTCGCCATCAGGACCGTGGCCGCGCCCTTCTCTGATTTCAATGGTGATGGCGCGCGAGACCACATCGCGAGAGGCAAGATCCTTGGCGGAGGGCGCGTAGCGCTCCATGAACTTCTCGCCTTCGGAATTGCGCAGAAAACCGCCTTCGCCGCGCGCGCCTTCAGTGATCAGTACGCCCGCGCCATAGACGCCTGTGGGGTGGAACTGCACGAACTCCATGTCCTGAAGCGGGAGGCCTGCGCGCAGCACCATTCCATTGCCATCGCCCGTGCAGATATGCGCCGAGGTGCAGGAGAAATAGGCGCGGCCATAGCCGCCGGTGGCGAGGATCGTCTGATGTCCGCGGAAGCGATGAAGTGAGCCGTCCGCCATGTCGATGGCGATCACGCCGCGGCAGCGGCCTTCGTCATCCATGATGAGGTCGATGGCGAAATACTCGATGAAGAACTCCGCCGAATGGCGCAGCGCCTGACCGTACATGGTGTGCAGCAAGGCATGGCCGGTGCGGTCGGCCGCGGCGCAGGTGCGACGGGCCGGGCCCTTGCCGTAGTCCATGGTCATGCCGCCAAAGGCACGTTGAAAGATCTTACCGTCTTCGGTCCGGGAAAATGGGACGCCCCAGTGTTCCAATTCGTAAACCGCTTGGGGCGCGTTTCGGCAGAGATATTCGATGGAGTCCTGATCGCCGAGCCAGTCCGAACCCTTGACGGTGTCGTACATGTGCCAGCGCCAATCGTCTGGTCCCATATTGCCAAGCGCTGCGGCGATGCCGCCTTGGGCTGCAACAGTATGGGAGCGTGTTGGAAACACTTTGGAGATACAGGCCGTGCGAAGGCCCGCCTCGCTCGCCCCGACAACCGCGCGAAGACCGGACCCACCCGCGCCCACGACGATGACGTCATAGGCATGATCGGTGATCTCATAGGCGCGGCCGTTCACGGTGACGGCGTTATGTAACGTATTTGGCGTGGCGTCTTGGGGCATTACGCGTCAGCTTCCGAAACTAATTTTCAAGATAGCAAGTGTTGAAGCGATGCCGACAAGCGCGGCAAAGAACGTTACGAGCATGAGAGAGGCCGTCTTGCACATCTTGTTGTGCAGATAGTCTTCGATGATCTCGCGAAGACCAATTCGCATATGGATTGCCGCAGACCAGATCAGCGCCAGCATCAGCACCGCAACGATCGGATTCGACAGACACGCCTTCACCTTGTCGTAGCTCGCGCCGACATGGGCGACGAGGAACCAGATGAGGAAAATCACGAGCGGGACGTTGGCCACGGCCGTGAGCCGTTGGCGCCAGAAGGTCTTCGTGCCGTGATGGGCGGCGCCGAGGCCGCGCACGCGCTTGAGCGGTGTGGCCATGACTAAAACCCTCCCATCTGGTGGTAGCCGATGACCCAGACCAGGATCGTGAGCACGATGGACCCGATGATGGTCCCTAAAGCGAAGATCTCGATGGTCGTCGTATCGAGGCCCGTGCCGGTGTCCCAGATCAGATGGCGGATACCGCCCAATGCATGGTGGATCAACGCCCAGGTGAAGGCAAAGAGCAGCGCGCGGCCAAAGAGGCTTCCAAAGAAGCCTTGGACACAGTCATAGGCCTCAGGCCCCATGCTGATGGCCACGAGCCACCAAGCGAGAAGCGCAAAGCCAATAGCCAAAGCTGCGCCGGTGATGCGATGCGCGATCGACATCATCATCGTCAGCATCGGCTTGTAGATCTGCAGATGCGGGGAAAGAGGCCGCTTTACCTCTTGTCTATTTGTCATTGATATTCAGCGTGTGTTGCCCAACTCAGCCTTCTCATAACGCACAGACGAGGCAGGGGCAATCGCGTCAATAAACTTAGCGCGATCCGCTCCAGATGCTCTGGAGGATGCGCATAATGCTAAAATTAGACAGCAATTTGAATAATTTAGGCAGGCTTCGCGATTTCGTAGCTAGATTCTACGTCTTCAGCAAATTTCGACATGATCCAGGTCTGCCCCCCGTCCAAGGACTCCCAGACATGCGAGCCGACAATATAGGCGATACCACCCATCGTGCCGTCAAATGGACCTTCCCAAGCCATGGGCAACCCCCCAAAGTTGCGAATCACTAAGGGAAGAATGCTTCCGAAATCATTTACAAAAGATTTACGTTGAGGTTTCGACTCTGTTTTCAGACTAGTTCGAGATCACGCCGCAGGCGATGCGCGGGCCCGCGTCCCCGGCGGGGTTCGACACGTAATCGTCGCCCTTCTCGTGGATGACGATCGCGGTGCCTTCGCCTTCAAGAAGGCCCGGCAGACTCACCATCTGATTGAGGATCTCGACATGGAGCTTGCCGTTTTCGGGCACGTGGATGTTGGGCATGTCGCCTGCATGGGGCCCCGCAACGTTCATGAGGCCGTGCTCGTCTTCCTCCGGATTGAAGTGCCCGCCAGCGGACTTGAAGCTTGGGGGCTCGCATTTGCCGGTCCCATGGATGTGGAAAGCGTGTGTCCCTGCAGGCAGCGCGGTTAGCTCCGTATCCAAGAGGACGCCGGTTGGAACCGCAGTGAGCGTCACCGTGCCAACCTCTTTGCCGTCCGGATTCTTCAGGACAGCCGTCGCCTTCTCTGCAGCAAGGACGGGACCGGCCAATATCAGAATGGCCGTGAGGGCGCTTGCGAAAAATAGCCTGTTGGTGATCATCGGGACGCCTCCAAAATTGCAGTCGTGACGGACAAGTACGCTGGCGCAGTCTAATGCCAACGCGATGGTTGAGGGAGGATGACGCGATGGTGCTGTCTGCACGATCCCGTGATCCGCTAGCGCGGCAGCGCGACCCAATAGTCCATATCGAGCACGACACCGTCTTCGAGTTTGCCATCCTCTTTCACGCCAGGGAAATCAGCGCAGTTGCGGTCCTTCACGGCGAATGTCCGCAAGCGCAGCGCGCTCATGTCCGATCGGCCCGGCAGTTCAGCCCTTTCGAGCACTTCGCTCCAAGCATAGATGGTGTCGCCGGCGAATGATGGAGCCGCGTGGCGAGCACCGTTCATGCCGAGGATGTGAAATGCGTTTGCAAGGCCGTTAAAGCTCAGCGAGCGCGCGATCGAAATGATGTGGCCGCCATAGACGAGACGCCGGCCAAAGCGCTCCTGACCTTCCCTGTGCTGGTTGAAGTGCACCCGGGCGGTGTTCTGATACAGCCGCGTCGCCATCTGGTGTTCGGCCTCCTCGATTGTTTGGCCGTCCACGTGGTCGATCTTGTCGCCGACCGCGTAGTCCTCCCAGCGTCGGGGCGAGCCCGCCAGCGCATAATCGTAGACGGTGAGCTTGAGCGGCGGCAGCGCCTTGCCGAGCGTGTCGGGTGTGATCTCTTTGTCAAGCTCAGGGACGACTGTGTCCGGTGCGGGCGCATTGATGTCGCGCTTGGTGACCATCACCCAGCGGGCGAAAGACAGCACGGTCTCGCCGTTCTGGTTTGTCCCTGTGGTCCGCACATAGACCGTTCCGTGCTTGCCGCTGGAGTTTTGCTTGACGCCGATCACCTCCGAGGTCGATGCAATCGTGTCGCCGGGATAGACCGGCGTAAGGAAGCGAAACTCCGCATAGCCGAGATTGGCGATGGCGTTGCGCGAGACATCGGGCACCGTCTTGCCGATCACGAAGTGGAACACGAGAAAGTCGTCGATGGGTGAGCGCGGGTAGCCAATGCCTTGCGCGAATGCATCCGAAGATTGGACGGCGGTGCGTCCCCCGTAGAGCGCGGTGTAGACGCTCACGTCGCCGACGGTGACGGTGCGCGGCGTTGCGTGCACGATCTTCTCGCCAACTTTGAAATCCTCGAAATAGTTTCCGGTGACGGTGCGGTCGATCTTGTCTTGATTGGTCATGTGTTCGTTGATGTGAATTTCAGTCCGACGATGGCGGCGATCAGCATTGCGATGAAGAAGAGACGCATCGCCGTGGCCGGCTCCTTATAGACGACGATGCCGACAATGGCAGTGCCTGTTGCACCAATACCAGTCCAAACCGCATAGGCGGTGCCGATCGGGATGTCTTTGAGCGATTTTGCGAGGAAGATGCCGCTTGAGACGACGAAAGCGGCAAAAATCAAGGTCGGCCAGAGTTTCGTGAAGCCTTCGGTGAGCTTGAGGGTCGATGCAAAGCCGATCTCAAACAGGCCGGCGATCAGAAGATAGGTCCAAGCCATGAGAGACATCCTTTCATCGAGGAGATCCACATCCGCAGCGTGGCCGATGCACTTGGGGCCGCCTCTTGGACCGGACCATAATTTCGGGACTACGCTCTGTCACCCCGATCCGACGCGGCATTTCGCAATCGAGAGCGGGATTCTTGCAATCCACGCATAAAAATGGCGGCTCTGCCATCGCGAGAGCCGCCATTTTCGAAAACTTGCTAGATCAGCGCGAGATTTACGCGCGGTCGAGCTCAGCCGGAAGGTAGGAAGTCACTTCCATACCAGCTTCGGACTCAGTGATCTCAGGCTTCAGCCACTCTTTCATGGTCGTCTCCTTGGGTTCAACGATGTACGGATGATGCGGCCAATGGGATGAGAGGCGCATGACGCGTCCATGAAAATATTCTGAACGCTGGATGATCAAAGTGTGACGTGGTTGCGTCTAGGCCGAGGAGACTTGGCCGGCGCGACAAAAACAAAACAGGCCGCGAAAAGTAAGGGCAGCACAAATGAAAATGGCGGCCCCGCTAATCGCTAGGACCGCCATTTTCGAAAACTTGCTAGATCAGCGCGAATTAAGCGCGGTCGAGCTCAGCCGGAAGGTAGGATGTCACTTCCATACCAGCTTCGGACTCGGTGATCTCAGGCTTCAGCCACTCTTTCATGGTAGTCTCCTTCGGTGAAGTTCGTGAAGGCATCATGCGGGAATTGGATGAGAGCTGCATGACTCGCACATTAACAAATTCTGACAAAAATAACGCAACTAGGACAGTGGCTTATACGAGGCGCTATGCCGGGCCATGACATCTTTGACATGAATTCTGACAGCTATTGGAACAGCAAAGCCGATTTTGCCAGCGTATTCAGCACCCCCCATAGCAGCGGAATGCCAACCAGCGTCCAAGCCAAGACGAGTTTGACCTTGTTCGCGCCAGAAACCTCATCGTGATGGGTAGTGGTCTCGGTCATCATGCCTCCATCGACGCTTTAAGCTCTGCTTCGCTCATGTGGTGCTTATCATCCACGGGCGTCATCAGCCAATTCAGAATGAAGCCAACGAACAGCAGTCCGGCCATGATGTACATGGTGACCGAGTAGGCATCGGCCTTCGGGACACCGTTATTGATCTGGTATTCGCGGATGTAGTTCACGAGGACAGGGCCTAAAACACCGGCCGCGGACCAGGCGGTGAGGAGCCGTCCATGGATGGCTCCCACATAGCGCGTGCCGAAAATGTCTCTGAGATAGGCCGGGATCGTTGCGAAGCCGCCGCCATACATGGACAGAATCACCGCGTAGCAGGCCACAAAAAGCACCACGGAGCCGACGCTACCCGTCCAAGGCACGATGGCGTAGAGCACCATGCCGAGGGCGAAGAAGATCATGTAGGTGTTGCGGCGGCCGATATAGTCGGAAGACGAGGCCCAGAAGAAACGGCCGATCATGTTGAATAGGCTGAGAAGGCCCACAAAGCCGGCGGCGGCGACCGCCGTGATCTGCCCCGGAAACATTTCCTGGCTCATGGCGGAGGCCTGGCCAAGCACGCCAATGCCAGCGGTCACGTTCAAGCAGAGCACGCCCCAGAGAAGATAGAATTGCTTGGTCTTCAGCGCTTCGTCCACATGGACGTGGTTTACGGTGACCAGTTTTTTAGGCTGTGCGGGTGCCACATAGCCTTCAGGTGTCCAGCCCTCGGGCGGCACGCGCACGAGTGCGGCGCCGATCATCATGAAACACAGGTAGAGGATGCCAAGCGTTACGAAGGTGCCCATCACGCCGACATTGGTGGGCGAGGAGAACTGCTCCATGAGCCAAACCGACAGGGGCGATGCGATCATTGCGCCGCCGCCAAAGCCCATAATGGCAAGGCCGGTTGCCATGCCGGGGCGGTCCGGGAACCACGTGATGAGTGTTTTGACGGGCGAAATATAGCCCAGGCCGAGGCCGCAGCCGCCGATCACACCGTACCCAAGGTAGATGAGCCAGAGCTGGTGCAGGTGGATGCCCAGCGCGGAGACGAGAAAGCCGCCGCCAAAACATAGCGCGGCGGTGAACATCGCCCGGCGCGGGCCGACCCGGTCAAGCCACGTGCCGGTGAAGGCCGCGGACAGACCAAGAAAGACAATCGCGAGTGAGAAGATCCAGCCCAGCTCGGTGAGCTTCCAGTCATCGGGTGCGGATTCGGTGATACCGACCAGCCTCGTCATCGGCAGGTTGAACACGCTGAAAGCGTAGACCTGTCCGATGCAAAGATGGACGCACAACGCCGCTGGTGGCACCAGCCAACGGCTAAAACCAGGCTTTGCGACCGTGTGCGATCGATCGAGCCAGCCGAGCATGCCACTTGAATCCGCTTGTCCCGCGGTCGCCATACTTCCAATCCCCCCAAAATGTCCGCGCTTGTCCGCGCTTATTGGCGCGTAGTCTGGCCGGGCTTTCCCCGTATCGCAAGGGAACAATGCATCACAAACGCACTCGGCGGGGTCCCGATGCGCGTCACGCCCGCTGTGTTGCGCCGAGCGCTTTTGATAGTCGTGCTCTATCGAAGAGGACTCTATCTCACGTTGGGCAACGATGAGCGAGACTGGGATCGTGCTTTCATTCTGAACAGGCACAGATGTGCCGAATAAGGAGAGATCGGTGCTTCCAGAGGAACTTCTAGGTGGTTATTGGCGCTTCCGGCGGGACAAGCACACCCCTGATAAGGGCCGCTATCGGCGGCTTGCAGCGGAAGGTCAAGAGCCGAGCGCTTTGGTCGTTGCCTGCTGCGACTCCCGCGTGGATGTATCGGCGATCTTCGATGCGGGCCCCGGCGATCTCTTCATCGTCCGAAATGTTGCCAATCTAGTGCCGCCATTCCAGCCCGACGAAAAATTCCATGGCACAAGCGCGGCAATCGAATATGCCGCGTCTGTGCTCAACGTGCCCAACATCATCGTACTCGGCCATTCCCATTGCGGCGGCGTCGCCGTCTACCGGGAGAAGCTCACGGGCAAGCCAGACAACACGGCCTTTATAGGACAATGGCTAACGCAGCTCGATGGGCTTGATGTGAAAAGGATTGATGTGGAGATGTTCGGGGATGAGCGGGCCTTCGAACTCGCCGGTATCCGCAATTCACTGGCGAATTTGCGCACGTTCAATGTGCTGAACGCGCGCGAAAAACAAGGTCGTCTCGCGCTGCACGGGCTGCATTTCGACATTTCCAGCGGCAACGTTCTGGCGCTCGATCATGAAACAGGCAGCTTCGCCCCTCTGCGGGACGAGGCCTTGCGTCACGCTGGGTGACCTAGGCGGCTTTCTTCAGCAGATCCCGCGCGATCATGGTCTCGGCGATCTGGATCGTGTTGAGCGCCGCGCCCTTGCGCAAATTGTCCGACACGCACCAAAGACTGAGGCCATTGTCCACGGTTTGATCGTCGCGAATGCGGCTGACGAACGTGGCGAAGTCGCCGACGCACTCGACCGGCGTCACATAGCCGCCATCCTCACGCTTATCGACCACGAGCACGCCCTCGGCCTCACGCAAGACCTCACGCGCCTCCTCGGCGCTGAAGGGCGATTCAAACTCGATATTCACCGCTTCCGCATGACCGACAAACACCGGGACGCGGACGCAGGTCGAAACCAGCTTGATCTTGGGGTCGAGAATCTTCTTCGTCTCGGCCATCATCTTCCACTCTTCCTTGGTCGAGCCGTCGTCGAGGAAGACGTCGATATGAGGAATGACGTTGAAGGCGATTTGCTTGGTGAACTTCTCGGCCTCGGGCGCGTCGGTGACGAAAATGCCCTTGGTCTGGTTCCAGAGCTCGTCCATCGCCTCTTTGCCCGCACCGGACACGGACTGATAGGTCGAGCAGACGACGCGCTTGATCTTCGCTGCATCGTGAAGCGGCTTCAGCACGACGACGAGCTGAATGGTGGAGCAGTTCGGATTGGCGATGATGTTCTTCTTGGTGTAGCCGGCAATGGCGTCGGCATTCACCTCAGGGACGATCAGCGGCACGTCCGGGTCGTAGCGCCAGCACGATGAGTTATCGATGACAACACATCCTTGCGCGCCGATTCTCGGCGACCATTCCTTGGAGATGGTTGAGCCCGCCGACATCAGAGCAAAATCGACGCCCGTGAAATCGAAATTCTCCAGATCGCGGCATTTCAGGCGAGCATCGCCGTAGGAGACTTCCTTGCCCACGGAGCGGCGAGAGGCGATGGGGATCACCTCGTCGGCCGGAAATTCGCGCTCGGCCAGAATGTTGAGCATCTCGCGCCCGACACTGCCGGTCGCGCCGATGACGGCGACTTTGTAACCCATTCCAATTCTCCTGCCGATGATGGCGGTCAGGTTAGCGGCTGGTCTGTCGGCCAGATGACGGCGCGGCCACTTCTGCCGCTAGTGCCAAGCCTGCTGCTGGTAGCCAACCCTGCCGCTCAAAGCCAACTCTGCGGCGATATGAACAGTCTTAAGGCCGATGTATGGGAAGGGTACGCCAAAGTAAAGATACCACATTCGAAAGCCCATCGAACCTAGAAATCCCATGGGCCTAGTTGACGCGCCACCCCGGAAGCTCGTTTTTCACCTCGGGGCAGCCTTTTTTGGACAAAGGCGTTAACCATCCTGACCACCTCCGGCCCGAGCACGTTCGCCGAATTGTCGATCCCCGTGCCCGCATAGAGCAGGGGATAGATCATCATCGGTGCGGAGACATCGCCCCAGTCGACGGTCGCCCCGGTCGCTTTGCCGTCCTCGAACGCGACCTTTGGCGAAAGCTCAACTTCGATGACATAGGGTTCCGCACCTTGTTGGTGGAGCGCGCAAGACACGGTTTCCTTCGGCATCTCTATTTCAGCACGTGACGCGCGCATGGCCTCGGCCACAGCGTTTCGCTCCAGACTAAGCTTCGATTGGCAAACGGCTTTGCCCCATGGCCAATCGATCTGATCGCCAAGCATTTTTGCAATGTCGCCGGCGCGCCAGGTCTTCTTGATGTCGCAGGCGATGTCGTCGCCAAGGGGCGCTCTAGTGGCGATGATGTCGCAAATCTCGATCTTGCAGGCCTTGCGCGCTTCCTTCTCCGCCCTTTCTTCGGCGGTTAGCGTGCGCCTTGAGGAGATTTGTGGCCCAAGATCACCGGGCCCAGACTCAGCGGCACTCGGTTCCGCGGGCGCGCGCTCCGCGTCAGCCCCATTGTCAGCGGCCCATGCGGGCGTGCGTGCCGCAACCAGAGCCAAACCGATCACCACCAAACCCTAGGATCGCGTCACGGATTTCACTGGGGTTTCACTTGGCATCGTTGAGTGCAGCGAGAATGGCATCGCCCATTTCGCGCGTGCCAACGGTCTTGCAGCCATCTTGGCTGATGTCGCCGGTCCGAAGCCCCTGATCCAGAACGTTTGCGATGGCGGTCTCGATCTTGTCGGCCAGTCCGCCAAGATTGAACGAATAGCGCAGGCACATGGCAAAGCTCGCGATGGTCGCGATGGGGTTCGCCTTGCCTTGCCCGGCAATGTCAGGGGCGGAGCCGTGAACGGGTTCGTACATGGCGCGGCGCATGCCGCCCGCGTCTTCGGCGCCGAGCGAGGCCGACGGCAGCATGCCGAGAGACCCCGTCGCCATGGCCGCTTCGTCGGAAAGCACATCGCCAAACAGATTGTCGGTAACGATCACGTCGAACTGCTTGGGCGCCCGGACAAGCTGCATCGCGCAATTGTCGGCGAGGATGTGTTCCAGCGTCACATCCGAATAGCTGTCGCGGTGCACCTTTGTGACCACCTCGTTCCACAAGACGCCCGTCTTCATGACATTGCGCTTTTCTGCCGAGTGGACGAGGTTCCCGCGCTTGCGGGCCAGGTCAAAGGCAACGCCTGCGATGCGCTCAATCTCGTAAGTCTCATAGACCTGGGTATCCACGGCCCGCTTCTGGCCGTTGCCAAGGTCGGTAATCTCCTTGGGCTCGCCGAAATACACGCCTCCGGTCAGTTCGCGCACGATCATGATGTCGAGACCATCCACCAGCTCGCGCTTGAGGGACGAGGCATCGGCCAGCGCCGGATAGCAGATAGCGGGGCGCAAATTCGCAAACAGTTCGAGGTCTTTGCGCAGGCGCAGAAGCCCGGCTTCGGGGCGCTTTTCGTACGCCACGCCGTCCCATTTAGAGCCGCCGACCGCACCGAGCATCACGGCGTCGGCGTCGAGGGCGACTTTCATCGTGTCTTCGGAGATCGCCTCGCCGCAATCGTCGTAGGCGCAGCCGCCAACGAGGCCGCTCTCGGTTTCAATGGACCCTGCGCCGCTCGCATTCGCCCAGTCGATCAGGCGCGTCACTTCGCCCATGACCTCGGTGCCAATGCCATCGCCAGGAAGAAGTAAGACTTTGAATGAGGCCATGAATCTGCGCGCGCCCTGTGCTAAAGCGTCCTCTGCTCGCCGAAATGGTCCGGCGGCGCTTTGGGTAGCGGGAGTAGGTCATGCTGACAAGAGTGGTGTTTGCTCTTCTGGTTGTCGTCTTCGCAGGGACGCAGGTCTTAGCTGAAGATGGCGAGCCGAAAACGACGGTCGTGGCGCTCGGCCTGACCGATCACAAAGTGGCGGAGGAGGAACTGACGCCGGGCGCCGCGCTTGCGGCACCGAAATTCAATTCGCCCGGCGTTGCCTATGTGCTTGTGGCCCATGCTAGAGCAGGCGACACCGTCGAAGTCCATCTGACCAAGGATGGGAAGTCCTTGATGCAGAATATGCGGGAGCTCGACGCCGATGAGCCCGGTCTCCTCCTACAGGCCGGAAAGACGGGCGTGCCAGCCGGTGGTTGGCCTAAGGGCAGCTATACGGCGCGCGTGACGGTCACACGGGACGGCGAGACCATCGCCGAACAAGAAACAGACGCGATTTCGCTCCACTAACGGGGCGCCTGCGCTCAAGGCTGGCTTATGCCCAAGGCCGCGCCATACCGGCTTTCTGTTCGAAGCTCTCGATGTATTCGGCCTTTTCCATGGTGAGGCCGATATCGTCGAGCCCCTCCATCAAGCAGCGCTTGCGGTGCGGATCGATCTCAAAGGTGATCTTGCCGCCATCGGGACCTGAAATTTCCCCAGCCTCCAGGTCGATGGTCAGGCGGGCATTGTCACCGCGCGCCGCATCGTCGATCAGCTTATCGATTTCTTCCTGGGGCAGAACGATGGGCAAAATGCCGTTCTTGAAGCAATTGTTGTAAAAAATGTCGGCGAAGGACGGCGCAATGATGCAGCGGAAGCCGAAGTCCAGCAGCGCCCATGGGGCATGCTCACGGGACGATCCGCAGCCGAAATTCTCGCCCGCGATGAGGATTTTCGCTTTCGAATATGGCTCTTGGTGCAGCACGAAATCGGCATGCTTCTCGCCGTTCTCATCGTAGCGAAGCTCGGCAAAGAGGCCCTCGCCAAGCCCCGTGCGCTTGATGGTCTTCAGATATTGCTTGGGGATGATCATGTCTGTGTCGACATTGATCATCGGCAAATGGGCGGCAATGGCCGTGAGTGTCGTGAATTTTTCCATGATGAACCTCGATTGAGCACGCCATATAGCGGCATTGGCGCCCGGTTTCCACCGTCGCGTCCCTTATAGGAAGAGCGCGGCCTAAGGGCTATCAGGGAGGCGCTAGGCCTCTAGAAAGCGAATCGAGTGCGAAACGCGCGGCGCGCAATGATCAGTTCGTTGGGCCGAGCGTCTGCGGGCTCCAGGCGGACGTTGGGCGCTTTTTGCTCCCCTCGACCAGCTCGCGGTAATAGGTCCGCATGGTCTTGCAGCGCCTGGGCCCTGGCGGATGTACGGCATCGCCTTTGAGCTTGGAGATGAAAGTACAAATCTCTTCCATCCCTTGTGCGTCCAACCAGCCCCATTTCACACCCCGGCGGATCGCGAAAAGGTCGGCCTTGGTCTCGCTGGCGCCAATGAATTGATGGCCGCACTCGTGGGAATAAATATAGAGCTGCACCTGGGTGGAGAGCCCTTCGATCTTCTTCGTGTTGAGGATCAGAAAGCCTGGAAAGGCACCCCCCCAACTGTCGAAGTTCGGGTTGAGCACGGTCGGTCGAGTGCCGCAATTGACCCGCTTTCCGCCAAGCGTTAGCGCGCCATGAGGCACGGCCTTACTGGCAGGGCCTGCCTGCTTCATATACTGGTCGACGGTGGGGCCGTTGATGGATTTCCCGCGATAGACAAATTCCTGCGCCTGCGCCGTGCCGCAAAGGCTCCCAAGCATGCAAAGGCTCGCAAGCGTTACGGCGGCGAGTGCCGCGAATCGAAATGTTGCTGTTCCCCACGTCATCGTTGCACCAATTTAGATGCGGAATCGTGACTAGACAATGACCACGTGTTGTCGGGGCGCAGGATTGACGCTAATTCGCTGCTTCGGCCTCGATCCGCTCCATGTCGTCGTCCGAGAGACCAAAATGGTGCCCGATCTCGTGGACGAGCACATGGGCGATGATGTCATCGAGCTCTTCGTCGTGGGTCTCCCAATAGGCAAGGATCGGCCGGCGATAGAGGAAGATCATCTCCGGCATCGGGGAGGGGTCGAGCACGCTTTGCTGGGTCAGGTCGACGCCGTGATAGAGCCCCAGCAAGTCGAACGGCGATTGAATATCGAGGGATTGAAGGACCTCGACGATCGGGAAGTCCTCTATGCGAATGACCACGTCGCGGGTCATGTCGCGGAACTGGGCGGGCAGGCGCACGAAGGCGCCATTGGCGATGGCTTCGAATTCGGAAAGGCTGGGGGCCCCGTACCGGTCCGTCCTTACTGTCATGACGATGGCCCTGTTTGAGGCGCCCCGGACTTGCGGCCTAAGGTGCCCGGCTTCCGCGCAAGGATGATCGCCTCGTGCAAAGAAAATGTGAGCCCGTCTGGCGTTTCGCGCGGTCGCAAGAGTTGCCTCAAGGGCGCGCCTTCCAGCATCTCTTTCAACCGTGCGGCTACCCCTTCCGTGCAGCGCATGCGCGCGACCCAGGCCTCGAAGCCAATATCCTGATCGATGACCTCCGTTGAGACGGGCTCAAGTCCTGCCGCCGCGATCAGATCGGACCACTCAGTAACCGAGAGGCATCGCCCATGGCTCGGGTCGCGCAGCTTCTCAAAGGCGTTGTAGCTCGCTGCAAGCACCGCATCGTCCGGTGAGATGTTGTCGACCAGCGCGAAGATGCCGCCGGGAATCAGCACACGGGAGGCTTCCGCAACGAAGTCCTTTGGCTTCGGAAAGTGATGGGCCGCGAGCCGGCACGTCACGAGGTGGAAACTCGTATCGGGGAAGGGCAGGTCCTGCGCGTTCGCTTGGCGCGTGACCACGTTGGTCAGGCCTCGCTCCTTCGCCAGCCGCTTAACCTCGCGCAACATTTCCGGCGTGATGTCGCTGGCCGTCGCCTTAGCAAGATTGGGTGCGAACGCCAGCGCGGTGTGGCCCGCGCCAGTGGCCACGTCAAGCTGCCGCCAGGTGGGCATCGGCGCGATCAGCTCCGTCAGCCGCGTGAGCGATGGGCCTTCCGTATGCACCGCGCAGTCCGCGGAGTCGCGAGCAGCATCGCCGAATTTCTTCTGCACCAGAGATGTCATGCAAAACTTCCCCGGGAGAGAGCCGCTAATGGGTCTCGCGGATGTCGACGAAGCGTCCCGCAATGGCTGCTGCTGCCGCCATTTGCGGCGAGACGAGATGAGTGCGGCCGAGACGCCCCTGACGCCCCTCGAAATTGCGATTCGAGGTGGACGCGCAGCGCTCGCCAGGCGCCAGCTTGTCGGGGTTCATCGCCAGACACATGGAGCAACCCGGCTCACGCCATTCAAAGCCGGCCGCCTTGAAGATCGCATCGAGACCTTCTTCCTCGGCCTGCAATTTCACAAGACCCGAGCCTGGCACGATCATGGCGTTCAGGTTCTCGTTCACATGCTTGCCTGCGACGATCTCAGCGACGGCGCGCAAATCCTCGATCCGGCCATTGGTGCATGAGCCGATAAAGATGCGGTCGAGCGTGATGTCGGTGATATTCTCGCCGCCCTTGAGGCCCATATAGTCGAGCGCGCGGACCGCCGCCTTGCGTTTCATCGCGTCGGTGATGTCTGCCGGGTTCGGTACCTGGCCCGAGACGGAGACGACCTGCTCAGGGCTAGTGCCCCAGGAGACGATGGGCGGAAGGTTAGCGGCGTCCAGCACGATTTCCGCATCGAAAGTCGCGCCTTCGTCCGTATAGAGGCTCTTCCAATGGGCTTTCGCCAATTCGAATGCGCCGCCTTTCGGTGCGCGGGGTCGGCCCATGATGTAGTCGAAGGTCTTCTCATCGGGCGCGATCAGGCCGGCGCGGGCGCCGCCCTCAATCGACATGTTGCAGACGGTCATGCGGCCTTCCATGGAAAGGTCCGTGATGGCCTCGCCCGCATACTCAATCACGTGGCCAGTGCCCCCGGCCGTGCCGATCTCACCGATGATGGCCAGGATAATGTCCTTCGCGGTGACGTGTTCGGGCAGCTTGCCGTCCACGCGCACCAGCATGTTCTTGGCCTTGTTCTGGATGAGTGTCTGTGTTGCGAGCACATGCTCCACTTCGGACGTGCCGATGCCGTGCGCCAAAGCGCCAAACGCCCCATGGGTCGAGGTGTGGCTGTCGCCGCACACGATGGTGGTGCCGGGGAGCGTGAATCCCTGCTCAGGGCCAACCACATGAACGATGCCCTGGCGCTCATCGAGCTCGTGATAATAGTCGATACCGAAATGCTTGGCGTTGGCGGCAAGCGTTGCGACCTGAATGGCCGAGTCCGGATCGTCGATCCCCTTGGAGCGGTCCGTCGTCGGGACATTGTGGTCCACAACGGCCAGCGTCTTCTCCGGCGCGCGCACTTTGCGGCCAGCCGAGCGCAGACCCTCAAAGGCTTGCGGGCTCGTGACCTCGTGGACAAGGTGGCGGTCGATATAGAGGAGGCTGGTCCCATCGGGGGCCTCATGGACCAAGTGTTCGTCCCAGATTTTGTCGTAGAGAGTGCGGGGGTTCGCCATTTTCAGTGAACTTCAACCTTTCGGATCCTCACGCCTCAGATAGCAATTGAATCCGGAATTTCTAGTTCCAGGGCGAATCTCGAAACAGACGCATGCGTTGCGTCATTGGCCGCCGCCCCTACCGGCGCGCGCACGAGATGGGCAGTGGAGGACGGTCTGCCCGGCCTCCACGTTCCAAAAAGGCTACCCATCTTTCTTCTCGGTGCTCTCGTCCTCGCTTGCGCCTTCACTGGCCGCGTCTTCGCCAGCGGGGACTTCGTCGGCCGTGGTTTCGGCCATCAGCACGCGGGCCTTGCCCGACCAGTCACCAGCTTCGATCTGGTTCCCGAGCGAGAGTCTGTCGGCGATATGGCTGATTTCATCGTCTGTCAGGTTGGCGATCTGCTCGAATTGGACGAGGCCAAGCTTCTTCAGCTTCTTCTCCAGATCCTCGGTGACGCCAGCGATAAGCTTTAGATCGTCCGGCGCGCCTTTGGGCTTTGAGAAGCCCTTGAACTTCACGGCCTTCTTGTTGCGCGTGTCCTTGCGCTCGGGGATACGGGCGGCCTTACCGCGTCGGCCACGCAAATAGTAGAGCTTGGCCCGGCGTACGCGGCCATGGCGTACCACCTCGATGGACTCGATCAGCGGCGAGTGAATGGGGAAGACGCGCTCGACGCCCTCGCCATAGGAAATCTTACGGACGGTGAAGTTCTCGTGGATGCCGCCGCCGGCACGGCCGATGCACACGCCTTCATAGGCCTGAATACGTGAGCGCTCGCCTTCCACCACTTTCACGTTGACGCGGACGGTGTCGCCAGGGGCGAATTCGGGCACGCTGCGCTTGTTGAGACGCTCGGTGACATGCTCTTTTTCGAGCTGCGCGATAATGTTCATCACAATGCCTTTCACGGGCGCCTGCTTTAGGCTTTTTGGCCTCTGGCGAACGCCATTCTTTTTGATTGGTCCAGAAGGTGTGGGCGTCATTGGGCGCAAAAGACCCTCAGCCAGCGGGTTTTCCTACCGCAGGATGCCCGCTTTGTCGATGAATTTTCAGGGTAAAAAAGGCCCGATCACTGCTCGCGCTTGAGGCTGCGAATATAGGCGATCACGTTCCGCATGTCGTCCTGTTCCAGCACGATATTGGGCATTGTGGGGTGGGAACTCTGGAGCCACACCGACAGGGCAAGTTCCGTCATGCCGGGTGTGTCCGCCACGGTCTGGAAGGCGGACGCATCGGGGAGCGGCGAGAGTTCTTCGTTTACGAGAATGGCGTGACACTGCGCGCAGGTTTCCTTTGCATAGGCCTGCCCCGCCGCCACGTCCGCATTCTGGGCGCTTGCACCGCCTGGGAGGCTGAACGCCATCGTGGCGGCAAGTAACATCAGTTCCTTCATGAAAATGCTCCTTTTGCGCGATGTTGGGGTCTTGTGCGCGGGTCTGGCTCTGACTTTAATCAATTTTCGTCGCCGCTTCCGTTCGCGGCACCTAGTGCCGCTAGCTCCCTTTGTGCTTTTGCCAAAGATCGGGCCGGCGGGTCTTGGTGAGGGCTTCGGCCTGGTCAGCGCGCCATTTTGCGATTTTTTCGTGATCGCCCGACAGTAGCACGTCCGGAATGGTGCGGCCTTCCCAGTCGCGCGGCTTTGTGTAGTGCGGATATTCCAAAAGGCCGGCTGCGAAGCTCTCCTCCGATAACGTGCCGTGATTGCCGACAACGCCCGGCAGCAGGCGCACAATGGCGTCCATGAGGACAAGGGCGGCCAGATCGCCGCTCGCGAGCACGTAGTCGCCGATGGAGATTTCCTCGATCTGGCGGGTCTCCAGGAGCCGCTCATCCACGCCCTCGAACCGGCCGCAAAGCAGGATCGCGCCGGGCCCTTCAGCAAGCGCCTTCACGCGCTTCTGCGTCAGCGGCGTGCCGCGCGGCGACAGATAGATCGTCGGCGTTTTGGGTGCTGCCGACGTTCGCGCCGTATCGATCGCGGCGGCAGCAATATCGGCGCGCATTACCATCCCCGCCCCGCCGCCAGCAGGGGTGTCGTCCACGGAGCGGTGGTCGTCGTGTGCGAAGTCGCGAATGTCCATGGTCTCAAGCGCCCAAATCTGCTCGCGAAGCGCTTTACCTGCCAGGCTCAAGCCAAGGGGCCCTGGAAACATCTCCGGGAAGAGGGTTAGGACGGTGGCGCGCCAGTCAGAGCTTGAGGTCATGCGGTGGTTGCGGTCATGAGATTGAGGTCATGGGACTATCCCTTGGAGCGCTCGTCGTGCCTGTCAGTCGTCCGAGCTGTCTTGGTCGTCCAAGTCGTCTTGCAAATCCTCGCCCGACTCTTCGTCCAAATCCTCCGGCAAATCCTCAGGCGGTATCAGGACAAGCCGCTTCCGGTCCACATCCACCTCCGGCACAGTCGTCTCCGTGAACGCCACGAGCAAGCTTGCGGTGCCATCGATGGATGCAATTTCAATAATGTCGCTTGCACCGTAATTGTGAACCCCGACAACGGTTCCAAGCTGCGCACCCTCTCGGTCCACCGCCTCAAGGCCGATCAAATCGGCCACGTACCATTCGCCTTCATTTGCGGCGGGCATTGCCACGCGCGCAACATAGAGCTTGGTTCCGGTCAGCGCCTGGGCGCCCTCGCGCGTACTGATGCCCTTGATGCGGGCGATTAGCGCTTTGGGCGTGACGCGGACGCGCTCGATCTCAATGGTCTTGGCGCCCGCTTCATCTTGCAGCGGACCATAGGCGGCGACATCGGCGGGATCCTGAGTGTAGGAGCGCAAGCGGACTTCGCCCTTCAACCCTTGTGCCGCGCCGATTTCGCCCACGAGAACCATATCTGTGTTCTCGCCAAGGTCCGCGTTCTCGCTAAGGTCCGTGTTTCCGGTCAAGACTACTCGGCCTTTTCGGCCTCAGCAGCCTCCTCGGCAGCGGTCTCATCAGTTGCGGCCTCAGAGGCCTCCTCCTCGGCGGCGGCAGCGGCGTCACTGGCTTCCTTCTCGGCGTCAGCAACAGCGGCGGCGGCCTTTTCTTCCTCGGCGGCGCGCTTGGCTTCCTCGCGCTCAAGGCGCTTCTTGCCGGGCTTTGCCTTCTCGGGATTGTTGCGCGGGGTGCGCTTCATGAGGCCTTCAGCGTCGAGGAACCGCAGCACACGGTCGGTCGGCAAGGCGCCATTCGCCAGCCAATGCTTGACGCGGTCCACATCGAGCTTGAGGCGCTCGGACGAATCGCGCGGCAGCAGCGGATTGAAGGTGCCGACCTTTTCGATATAGCGGCCATCGCGCGGGCTGCGCGAGTCCGCAACGACGATGCGGTAGAAGGGGCGTTTCTTGGCGCCCATCCGCGCCAGTCTGAGTTTCAAGGACATTGGTTTTTGACTCCTAGGCGTTGAATTTCAAAATCAGTTTCAGCGTTTCTTCTTCTGTCGTTTTGCCATGCCCGGCAGGCCCGGAAGACCAGGGGGGCAAGGTGCCGGGAAGACCGGGAAGTCCGCCTGGCAGGCCGCTTGTGGGCAGACCTCCACCGGGAAGCCCGGGGAAGTCCGCAGGCAGTTCTGTGCCTTGCGGGAGGTCCGCAGGCATTTCGGGCATTCCACCGCCGCCGAACAAGGAAGACAGCGCCCCCCGTTTTTTGCCCATGGCCTTCATCATGTCGGCCATTTGGCGGTGCATCTTGATGAGCCTGTTGATGTCTTGGACGGACGTTCCAGAGCCCGCCGCCACCCGCTTCTTGCGGGAGGCATTCAAGAGCTTGGGGGTCTTGCGTTCGGCCTTCGTCATCGAGCCGATAATTGCCTGCTGGCGTTTGAAGAGGCTCTCATCGAGATTGGCGGCGTCGAGCTGCTTCTTCACCTTGCCGATGCCGGGCAGCATGGACAGCACGCCGCCCATGCCGCCGAGCTTCTGCATCTGCTTCAATTGCTCGGCGAGGTCGTTGAGGTCGAAGGCGCCCTTCTTGATCTTCCGGGCCATTTCTTGGGCTTTGTCGAGCTCGACGGTCTCCATTGCCTTCTCGACAAGGCCGACCACGTCGCCCATGCCAAGAATGCGGCCCGCGATCCGGTCCGGATGGAAGTCCTCCAGCGCGTCGAGCTTTTCGCCGACGCCCATCAGTTTGATTGGCTTGCCTGACACCGCGCGCATGGACAGCGCGGCGCCGCCGCGCCCATCGCCATCCACGCGGGTGAGGACGATACCGGTCAGCGCGACGCGTTCGCCAAAATTCTTGGCAAGATTGACCGCGTCCTGGCCGGTCAATGCGTCCGCCACAAGCAGCGTTTCATGGGGACTGGCGATCTTCTCGATCTCCGCCGTCTCGGCCATCAGCTCTTCGTCGATATGGGTGCGGCCGGCCGTATCGAGCAGCAGCACGTCATAGCCGCCGAGCTTGGCGGCCTTCACGGCCCGATCGGCGATCTGGGCCGGGCTCTGGCCCGCTACGATGGGAAGCGTTGCAACGTCTGCCTGCTCGCCGAGAACGCGCAATTGCTCCTGCGCGGCGGGGCGGCGCGTATCGAGCGAGGCCATCAAGACCTTCTGCTTGTCGCGGGTGGTGAGCCGGTAAGCGAGTTTGGCGGTGGTGGTCGTTTTACCGGAGCCCTGAAGGCCGACCATCATCATGGCGAGAGGCGGGGTCGCGGCAAGGTCAATGCCTTGGGCATCGGAGCCGAGCATGCGGACAAGCTCGTCATTGACGATCTTGACGACCATCTGCCCAGGTGTGACCGACTTCACCACGTCTTGCCCGACCGCCTTGGCTTTGACCCGGTCCGTGAAGGACCGCACCACGTCCAGGGCGACATCGGCCTCGATCAGCGCGCGGCGGACCTCACGCATGGCCTCGGCCACGTCGGCCTCGCTGAGCGCGCCACGACGCGTCAGCTTGTCGAAAATCCCGGAAAGGCGATCTGAAAGGGTCTCAAACATCAGCCGGCAAGATCCGCGACATAATTGCGATAGACCCAGCCTGCGCGGCATGGGCCGGAATAGACCTGCCGCGTCGGCCACGGCGTTCCAACGCCGCAGTCCATCGTCTCGTGGGAATAGACCACGCCCAGCCAATGGCCACGCTGATCGCACAGATTGAGCACAGTGCCATTATAGACCTTGTCCAGCATGGCGTGCTTGGAGCCGGGCCCAGAACGCACGGCCAGAAAGCCGTCGCCGCTCGCTTTGAGGCCGCGCACGACCCCATGAGAGCCGCAGGCATCAAAATCGGCTTCACCACCCGCCATGACTAGAACCTTGGGCTGCTG
Organism: uncultured Alphaproteobacteria bacterium; assembly: GCA_942491645.1. Lineage (GTDB taxonomy): Bacteria > Pseudomonadota > Alphaproteobacteria > Rhizobiales > Methyloligellaceae > Methyloceanibacter. Next base: position 41,287 of record CALOBK010000013.1, read on the forward strand.
GGCATAGGCTGCGAGCGGCAAGCAACCGAACGCGAGCGCGGCGGCGATGCCCGTTGGGCGAAATACTCTGGCTCCATCCATCGTCTCTGCCTCCATTGCGCGGATACGCTTCCAAACACGCGCTCAAGCAGGTCAAAGGCCGGTAGCGCAACGAAACACGCGCTCGAGCAGGCCAAAGGCCGGTAGCGCAACGAAAAATGCACCCGTGGGCGCATCGCGCTGACGGGTGTTGACCCCCCTGGCTCCCTTTGGCTCTCCGGCCAAAATGTCCAGGGCGGCGGCTCGGAAAAGGAGCTGCCTCGAAATTCGGGCGGACTGTCGACGACAGGCGCTAGGAAGTCAAGAGATCTGAGACCCCAACGGCAAAGTCGAGCAAGGCTTCGTCGCCTCCCTCCCAGCCGATGAATGAGAGCCCAGCGGGGCAGCCGGCCGCCTCTCCCACGGGGATGGAGATCTGTGGGAGCCTTGCAAGACCCGCGAGGCAGGTGTTCTGCAGCGTGACGGTGCGGAACTCGGCGAAGGAGGCGCCGTCGGGAATGTTGCGCTCTGGGGGCTGTGTCGGGGTCGTGGGCAGCACGATAGCAGTGCCGGGCTGCAAGATGGTCTTCAGATGAGCCGTAATCGCGCGGCGGGTCTCTCGTGCCTCTTGTGCAGCTTCCAATGTGATGCCTGAGGCGATCTCAAAGCGCTCTTTGATCCCGGGGCCTAACTCCACATTGTGGGATTGAACGAAGGGAAGGAGCGTCGATTGAATCTCGAAGCCTTGAAGGGTTGCGAAGGTTTTGCGCCAGGTGACGATCTCCTCGCCGGCGATCTCCGCATGCTCAACTTGCGGCAGGGCGGGAGATAGCCGGTCCAATGTCTGCCAGACGAGCTGATCGACGCTCGCCTCGCAATAGTCAACGATATCCGTTGCAAGGATGAGCCTCTCGATGGGTGCTTTTCGGCTTTCGCCTTGGAGAAGCAACTGACCGACGGTTCGGAAGAGGCCGGCATCGCGGGCAAGGAGGCCCACCGTATCGAAACTGGGCGCCATGGGAGTCACGCCGCCCAAATCGATGCGGCCATGGGTGGGCCGCAATCCATAAAGGCCTGAGAACGAGGCTGGGACGCGGATCGAGCCGCCGGTGTCGGAGCCAAGCGAGAAATCGCATAATCGTGCCGCTGTCGCCGCCGCCGAGCCGCAGGACGACCCGCCGGTGACATAGCGGCCCGCTCTTGGATTGATCGGCTGGCCGTAATGGGCATTCGTGCCGAGCACGCTATAGAAGAACTCATCGCAAATGGTGATGCCCGTCAGCGAAGCGCCGGCATTGAGCAGGGCCCCGATCACGGGCGCCGTCGTGCTGGCTGGCGATGCGTGCTCGAACCAATTCGGATTGCCATTGCCGGTCTTGCGGCCCTCAATGGCGAAGAGGTCTTTCACCATGAAACTGAGCCCTGCCAAGGGGCCCTCGCTGGTGCCCAAGATCGGCTCTTCGAGTGTATGGGGAACAAGGGCGTGGATCGGATCGTTTTTTGGGACGGCGATCATTGGCGCCTCCTTGGACAAAAAGGGTGGGCCGAGACCTTACCTCAAGAACCCGCACCCTCACATCTTCATGCTTGGCATCGCGGTGCTCGCGCGCCATATGGGGGTCAAGTGATATGGACCTGAGACGATGAACGCGGCCACGCATAGCTTTCGGAAGATGAACGGGCTCGGCAACGACTTCGTTGTGATCGACCGCCGGGCAAGCGCACTCGCCTTGGCGTCAGAGGCCGCGCGGGCCATCGCCAGTCGCGAGACAGGCATCGGCTGCGATCAGCTCATCGCCCTCGATCCATCCGCACGCGCGGATGTCTTCATGCGCATTTGGAACGCCGATGGCGGTGAGGTGGCCGCGTGCGGTAACGCGGCGCGCTGCGTCGCGGCGGTGGTGGCGGAGGAACTCGGGCGAGCCGACATCACAATCGAAACCGAGGACCAGGTTCTTGGCGCTCATGCAGGCCCAGGCGGTCTTGTGACCATCGACATGGGCCCGCCGCGCCTTGCTTGGGACCAGATTCCGCTCGCCGAAGAATTTCACGATACGCGCCGCATCGAGCTGCAGGCGGGGCCCATCGATGCGCCAGTGCTGCACTCGCCGGGCGTTGTCAGCGTCGGCAACCCGCATGCGATCTTCTTCGTGGATGATGTCGAGGCTATCGATCTTGCGAGGGTCGGTCCGATGCTCGAGCACCATCCGATCTTTCCCGAGCGCGCCAATATTTCGATCGCGCAGGTCCTTCCGCCCGATCATTTGCGGCTGCGCACCTGGGAGCGCGGCGTGGGGCTGACCCGAGCATGCGGTACGGCTGCGTGTGCGTCAGCCGTCGCTGCGATCCGGCGAGACCTGACGAACCGCAAAGTCACCGTCACGCTGCCAGGCGGCGATCTCCTCATCGAGTGGCGGGAGGCGGACAGCCATGTGCTGATGACCGGGCCTTACGCGCTCGATTTCGAGGGGACGCTGCCTGAAAGCCTGCTGGTACCGGAAGGTGTCTGACACGCCTTTGGAATTCTGTTAGAAACCGCGAAATGTCTGACCTGGAAATCATCACCTTTGGCTGCCGGCTCAACGCCTATGAGTCTGAAGTCATACGCGAGCACGCCTCTGCTGCCGGTCTTACAGACGCGGTGATCGTCAACACGTGCGCGGTGACGAGCGAGGCGGTACGACAAGCGCGTCAGGCGATCCGCCGCGCGCGACGTTCGCGCGCAGATGCCAAGATCGTTGTGACCGGCTGCGCGGCCCAGATCGACCCGCAGCAATTTGCGGACATGGACGAGGTCGATCTCGTCATCGGCAATCAGGAAAAGCTCGAGGCGCAAACGTTCCAGGGTCTAGACATTGGAGATTCGCAAAGGGTCGCCGTTAACGACATCATGTCGGTCACCGAGACCGCGGGCCATCTCATCGAAGGGTTCGGCAATCGTGCGCGGGCCTATGTACAGATTCAGAACGGCTGCGATCATCGCTGTACATTCTGCATCATTCCTTTCGGGCGGGGGCCTTCCAGGTCCGTGCCTGTCGGCGAGGTGGTCGCGCAGGTGCGGCGCCTAGTCGAGAACGGCTATGCGGAAATCGTCTTCACGGGCGTCGATATCACGGCCTATGGACGGGACCTTCCTGGTGCGATGACACTTGGCAAGCTCGTCAGAAGCGTCCTGAAGCTCGTGCCCGACTTGCCACGCTTGCGGCTATCCTCGATCGATTCCGTCGAAGTGGACCCAGACCTCGTCACAGCGATCGCCGAGGAAGAGCGGCTGATGCCGCATCTGCACCTGTCGCTCCAGGCGGGCGATGATCTCACCTTGAAGCGGATGAAGCGCCGCCACGCGCGGGCCGACTCTGTCTCGTTCTGCGAAGCCATGCGGCGGGCGCGGCCCGACATGGTGTTCGGGGCTGATATCATCGCGGGCTTTCCGACCGAGACGAACGAGATGTTCGGGGGCTCGCTGTCGCTCATCGACGATTGCGGGCTCACGTTTTTGCATGTCTTTCCTTTCTCTCCGCGCGAGGGCACGCCAGCGGCGCGCATGCCGCAAGTCCATGGCACGGTGATTGCCGCGCGTGCTCGGGCTCTGCGTGAGAAGGGCGCAAGCGCCCTGCAAGCGCATCTTGCAGGAGCCAAGGGCCGCACCATTCGGGTTTTGATGGAAAACGACCGGCAAGGCCGTTCGGCCGATTTCACGCCGGTGCGCTTCGAGCCTCCTGTCACGGAAGCTGCGGCAGACGATCGCGCGCTCGTCGACGCTGGTGTTCTCGTCGATGCTCTTGTATCGGGTCACGATGGGGCCGCGCTGCTTGCGGAGGCGCAGCGGTGAGTGACACCACAGTGCAGCCGGAGAAGACAGGCTGGTTCGCACGTCTGAAGGCAGGCGTCTCCCGGACGTCGAATGCGCTCACCGAAAATCTCACCGGCGTCCTGACCAAGAAAAAGCTCGACGAGGAGACGCTCGATGAGCTGGAGGAAGTGCTGATCAGGGCGGATCTCGGCGTTGCGATGGCCGATCGCATTCGCGAGGCAATCGCGACAGGCCGCTATGAAAAAGGCCTGACGGAAGACGATGTCCGCCGGGTTCTGGCTGAGGAAGTGTCACGCGTGTTGGAGCCGGTCGCCGAGCCGCTCGAACTCGATGAGGGGGCCAAGCCCCACGTTATTCTCGTGGTTGGCGTGAACGGGACAGGCAAGACCACAACCATAGGCAAGCTGGCCCATCAATTCACAGGGCAGGGCAAGGCAGTGTTGCTCGCAGCGGGCGATACATTCCGCGCCGCCGCCATCGACCAGCTCAAAATTTGGGGCGGGCGGGTTGGTGCCAGCGTGATTGCGAAGGATGTTGGCGCGGACCCGGCGGGCGTTGCGTTCGAGGCGCTGGAGCAGGCCAAGGCAACGGGCGCCGATGTGCTTTTGATCGACACGGCGGGACGGTTGCATAACAAGGGCGACCTCATGGCCGAGCTCGCGAAGATCGTTCGTGTCTTGAAAAAGATTGACGAAAACGCGCCGCACTCCGTGGTTTTGGTGCTCGATGCGACCACCGGGCAGAACGCGTTGAACCAGGTTCAGACCTTTCAAGAGATCGCAGGCGTGACCAATCTCGTCGTGACCAAGCTCGACGGCACGGCGCGGGGCGGCATTCTCGTTGCCATTGCGGAGAAGTTCGGCCTTCCCATCAATGCCATCGGCGTTGGGGAGGGGATCGACGATTTCGAGCCATTCGATGCGCAGGATTTTGCGCGTGCCATTGCTGGAGCCAGACAAGAAAATGACGCTGCCGCCTGACACCACGCCGGAGCTAAAACCGGCCAAAGACTCTGAGCAATCCGTCGCGGGCAAGCTCCTCATCGAGCTTGGGCCCCTGCTCATCTTTTTCGGGGTCAACGCCGCTTATGGCATTTTCGCCGGGACCGCCGCCTTCATGGTCGCAACGATCATCGCGCTGGGGCTTGCGTGGTGGCTCTACCGAAAGGTACCTGTCATGCCCGTGGTGAGTGCCGTTCTGGTCCTCGCCTTTGGCGGATTGACGCTCTATCTGCACGATGAGACGTTCATCAAGCTCAAGCCCACAATCGTCTACACGATGTTTGCCATCCTGTTGATCGGGGGGCTCGTTGTGCGCAAGCCCGTGCTCGCGTTCCTATTTGGCCCGGTTTTCAATCTGACGGACGAGGGTTGGCGCAAACTGACAATACGCTGGGTTGTGTTCTTCTTAGCGATGGCCGTGCTGAACGAGTTCGTCTGGCGGAATTTCTCGACCGATCATTGGGTTAGCTTCAAAGCATTCGGCTTTCTGCCGATTACGTTCCTTTTTGCGATGTCCCAAGTACCGCTGATGCAGCGCTTTGGGGTCGAGGACAACTCCTAGCGACCCTGAGTCGGTATCGTCGCTAATTTTCTTAACCGTGGCAGAAATGCTCGCTGCCACTTGTAGTTCGTCCATACGGTGCCGATATGAGCGGATTGGCCTGCATGATTGCGGTGCATTACGCGCGTCAAGGTGGTTCTGTTCAGACTGACAGAAAGTTCGCCGCGCTACGAAGCAAAGCTGGTTTTTGAGGCCATAACGAAAGCACCACAGGCCTGGTGGGCCTAGGGGGTATTTTGAGACGGGGAGCGTCAATATGACACTAAAGATGCGCAATCCCCTCGATCGCTCGGCTACGCACTTACTGCACCGCGCAGGGCAGAAAGCGGCTGATATTTATGCGGACGAGGCAAAAAAGAGCGGTCTAACGCCGCGTCAATATGCGGTTCTCACGGCGGTATCGCTTGAGGAAGGACTTCCGCAGGCAGAGTTGGTTGAACGAACGGGGATCGATCGTTCAACCCTTGCGGACATTGTGGCCCGCCTCTTGGGGCGAGGGCTCATCCACCGCCGCCGCGCCAAGGAAGATGGACGGGCCTATGCCATCAAGCTCAGCGCGAAAGGCACGAAGGCCCTCGGCAAGGCCAAGCCCGCAGCGAAAGCTGCGGACGCGCGTCTTCTGGCGGGCCTTTCTGCAGCCAAGCGGAACGAATTTATTGAAACCTTGAGCCTGATTGTGGGCCGCGACGACGATTAGCCGGGCGGCTGTTCGGCTTGACCCGATAGAGTCTTGGTCTCGCTGGCCGGAGACGTAGGGTTTGCGCGCAAAAGCGGCAGGATCTTCCCGGCCACAACGTCTTTCGTCAAAGGACCTGCTTGGCGGAAGGCGATTTTGCCGTCGGCTGAGATCACATAGGTTTCCGGTACACCGTAGACGCCGAAATTGATCGCCGTGCGCCCTGCTCGGTCGACGCCGATGCGCGTATAGGGGTCGCCGTAACGGCCAAGGAAGCGTCGTGCGGCACTGGCGTCATCCTTGTAATTGATGCCGTACAAAACCACGTTCGGGTCCTCGGTGCGGAGCTTTTTCGCAAGGTCCATGACAACTGGGTGCTCGGCTTGGCACGGTCCGCACCAAGACGCGAAGAAATGCACAATCGCTGGCGAGCCCTTGCCGAGCGCCACTGAGGTCACGCTTTGATTGTCCGCGACTGTGACGTTCACGCCCTCAAGCGGCGGCAGGTCGAACTGCGGAACCGGCTTGCCGATGAGCGCTGAGGGCAGGCGGGAGGGATCGCCCGCCTGCAAGGCGAAGAAGAATAGCCCCGCAAGGCAGGCAAAGATGGCGAAGGGCAGAATGACGCCCACGCCCCGTCTCCTGGCCTTGTGTTTTGTGTCTTTCGGGTCGGATTGCGCGTTCATGCCGGTGTCTTCTTTCCGCCGGTGGCTTGGTTCGACGCCGACCGCTTAACCGTGGGTTTTTGTATATCGGACGGCTTTGCCGCCGAGCGCCGTGTGATGCCTTGCGCCTCAAGTTCGGCCAGGAGGCGGCGCTGCTTTCGGTCGTCAGCCAGCGTTGCCAGGGTGAGTGCGGCAACAGCTGCGAAAGTCACCGCATAGGCAGCGATAATGAAACTCGCATGGGGTCCAAGATCGAAGGTTCCGAGGTCAGGCATGGGACGGGATCAAGCCTCCGCAAGCGCTGCGTGCGCGACTCGGCTTTGTTGAAGGGCATGGACCCGCCGCCGCAAGATCTCTGCCCGCATTGCCATGAGATGGAGCAAGACGAACAGCACGGTAAAGGCCGCTGCCATAACGAAGAGTGGTGTGAGCAGGGCCGGGTCGATGCTGGGACCGCCGGAGCGGAAGACACTGGCAGGTTGGTGAAGGGTGTTCCACCAATCGACCGAGAACTTGATGATCGGAATATTGATGGCGCCCACAAGCGCCAGAATCGCGGCTGCCCGTCCGGCTCGACCCGGTTCCTCGATAGCCTGCCATAACGCTATCAGTCCGAGATAGAGCAGGAAGAGCACCAACATTGAGGTCAGCCGCGCATCCCACACCCAATAGGTTCCCCACATGGGTTTGCCCCAGAGCGAGCCCGTGACCAGCGCCAGGAACGTGAACGTCGCACCGATCGGGGCAGCGGCCTTGGCCGAAACATCGGCCAGAGGATGGCGCCAAATCAGCGTTCCGAGCGCGGACAGAGCGATCACCATATAGCCGAACATGCCGAGCCAGGCGGCCGGCACGTGGATAAACATGATGCGTACCGTCTCGCCCTGCTGGTAGTCGGGCGGGGCAACGAAGAACGAGAGATATAGCCCGGCGCCCAGCAGAATCACCACCAGCGCGGCGAGCCAGGGAATGACCTTGCCCGCAAAGCTCAAGAAGCGGGTCGGGTTGGCAAGGCTGGTGATGGAAAGAGTCATGAAGGCTGATCTAGTGACTTTGAGGCGGAAGCGCAAAGGGGAAGCGTGAATGAGGCTTATCGAAGGTTGAGCCGCAGCGCGGCGGCGGCGGCCAGCGGGGCAAGGATCATGCTCGCAAGACTGATGGCGCAGAGCATCATGAGAGGGGGCCACGGCGAGCCAGGGCCCGTGATGGCCGCGGACACGGTGGAGACGCCGAAGATCAGGACGGGCACGTAGAGTGGGAGCACAAGAAGGGCAAGCAAGAGCCCGCTGCGGCGCAAGCCGAGCGTAAGACTTGCGCCGATTCCGGCGATGAAGCTGACCGCGGGTGTGCCTGCCAGCATGGCCAGCACAAGCAGCGGAATGGTTTCGATCGAAAGGTTCAGCAAGAGCCCCAACACAGGTGCAAGCAGGGCCAACGGCACACAGGTCGTAATCCAATGGGCGAGCGATTTCGATGCGGCAACGATTGGCAAAGGCAGGGGCCCCGTTGCCAAGACGTCGAGCGTGCCGTCTTCGTAATCGTTGTGAAAGATGCGGTCGGCCGAGAGCAGGGCGGCCAGAAGCAGGGCAACCCAAAGAAGGCCGGGCGCGGTGCGCGAGAGCAGGTTGAGATCTGGTCCAAGCCCAAAGGGCGCGATGGCGATGACCATTAAATAGAAGCCGAGCGCGACGCCGATGGCGCCCCCCTCGCGCCAGGCAAGCGAGACGTCCCGCGCCAAAAGAGCGATTGCCGCGGTCACGCCGCGCGCCCCTCAGGCGCGCGCGTTTGCGCAACGAGGTCGAGCGTATGGGTGAATTCGGCTCCCAGGTTCACATGGGTCGAGACAATGGCAATGCCGCCCGCCTTGCGGTGATTGCCGATGATCTCGCCAAGCCGCTCTACCGAGGCTTTGTCCAGCGAGACGGATGGTTCGTCCAAGAGCCAAATCGGGCGCGGGCTGGTGAAAAGGCGCGACAGTGCGAGTTTTCTCTTTTGCCCCGCCGAGAGCAGACCTGCCGAAATCCCGGCGAGCGGGCCAAGGCCGAAAGCGGCAAGCGCGGCATCCACATCGCCATTGCCGAGATAATCCGCCCAGAACGCCAGATTTTCCGCCACGCTGAGCGTCGTTTTGATGGCGTTCAAGTGCCCGACATAATGGCAAAGCTCGGGTATCGGCACATCGTGCGCCGCCCCTGTCGTGGAGAACTGGCCTGCGGCGAGGGGCAGCAGCCCGCCGACCTGGCGCATCAGGCTGGTCTTGCCCGCCCCGTTTGGGCCCTGCACTAGAAGCGCCTCGCCGGGCCGAAGGGCGAATGACAGGTCCTCGAAGAGAAGCCGTCCGCCGCGCTCACAGGCGATCTCTGTGGCCTCAAGGGCAACGGTGAAGGGACTGTCCATCAGACTTCTTTTAGCCCTCTTTGCGCAAAATTTCGGCAAGCCGGTAGCAGTTTCGGACCAAGGACGCGGCTGTTCGCGTCATTGTCTGGTCGTCGTAAGGGCTTTTATAGTGGGGGGAAAGCGCGCATCCAAAGGCCAACAGGGCGCTTTTGCGCATGAAATCCGTTTTGGCCTTTGAGGTTGACCGCATTGCCTGGAGCCCTTAGCTGCGGCTTGGCACATTTGGCTGCGTCTTTGCATGCAATTTTGTCAGGGCTCATATATTGGCTGGGACTCTTAGGTTTGCTGGGACTTGCCCATCGTCTGGGCTCGTAAAGGAGAATTCATTGACATCGGCGGTTTTGACCTCACTCAACAGCTTCAAGTGCCGGCGCACTCTGAAAGTCGGTAAGCACGAGTACGATTATTTCGATTTGACGGTGGCGGAAAAGGCTGGGCTCTCCGGCATCGGCCGACTGCCATTTTCGCTCAAAGTGCTGCTGGAGAATCTACTCCGGCACGAAGATGGGCGCAGCGTGACCTCCGACGATATTCGCGCGATCGCCGAATGGGTGCAGAACAAACGCAGCGACCGGGAGATCGCCTTCCGTCCGGTGCGCGTACTGATGCAAGACTTTACCGGCGTGCCCGCCGTCGTCGATCTTGCCGCCATGCGCGATGCGGTCACGAAACTCGGGGGCGATTCCAACAAGATCAATCCGCTGGCCCCTGTCGATCTCGTCATCGACCATTCGGTGATGGTGGATGCTTTTGGCTCGGGTGCGGCGTTCAAGTTCAACGTGGACAAGGAGTACGAGCGCAACAGCGAGCGCTATGCTTTTTTGCGTTGGGGCGCAGGCGCGTTCGACAATTTCCGCGTGGTGCCGCCCGGAACAGGCATCTGTCATCAGGTCAATCTTGAGTATCTCGCCCAGACGGTTTGGACCAAAGAAGAGAACGGCACGACGCTCGCCTTTCCCGATACGCTGGTGGGCACGGACAGCCATACGACCATGGTCAACGGGCTCTCCGTGCTTGGCTGGGGCGTCGGCGGCATCGAGGCCGAAGCGGTCATGCTCGGTCAACCGATTTCCATGCTCGTTCCGGAAGTGATTGGTTTCGAACTGAAGGGCGAACTGCGCGAAGGTGTCACGGCCACGGATCTCGTGCTCACCGTGACGGAGATGCTGCGGCACAAGGGCGTTGTCGGCAAGTTCGTCGAGTTCTTTGGCACAGGCCTCGACAATCTCCCGCTCGAGGATCGCGCGACGATCGCCAATATGGCGCCTGAATATGGGGCGACGTGCGGCTTCTTCCCGACGGATAAGGAGACGCTCGCCTATCTTGAGGCGACAGCACGCAAAGAGTCCCGCGTCGAGCTGGTCAAGGCCTATGCGAAAGCACAAGGTATGTACCGCAAGGACGACACGCCCGATCCTCTGTTCACCGATCAGCTCTCGCTGATGCTTGGCGATGTGGTCCCATCGATCGCAGGGCCGAAGCGGCCGCAAGACCGGGTCGCACTTACCAACGCCGCAAACGCGTTCTCCAGCGTCCTTGATCAGGAATATGGCAAGAGCGCCGAAGCAGGCAAACGCGTGCCTGTCGAGGGCAGAAATTTCGATCTCGGCCACGGCGATGTGGTTATTGCCGCGATCACATCGTGCACGAATACATCGAACCCGTATGTGATGGTCAGCGCTGGCGTGCTTGCGCAAAATGCCGTGAAGGCTGGCCTTAGCGTGAAGCCGTGGGTGAAGACGTCCCTCGCGCCGGGATCGCAAGTTGTGACCGACTATTTGGAGAAGGCCGGGGTTCAAGACGATCTCAACACGCTCGGCTTCAATCTCGTGGGCTATGGCTGCACGACATGCATTGGAAACTCCGGGCCACTGCCCGAGGAGATTTCTCGCGCGATCCACGATAACGGTCTTGCGGTCGCGTCTGTCCTGTCGGGGAACCGAAACTTCGAGGGGCGCGTCAACAACGATGTGCGCGCCAACTATCTCGCCTCGCCGCCGCTGGTCGTGGCCTATGCGCTTGCGGGCTCGGTGATGATCGATCTCACGACCGAGCCCTTGGGCACGGACAAGGGTGGCAAGCCCGTCTATCTAAAAGACATCTGGCCGTCCTCAAAGGAGGTTGCCAAGCTCGTGCGCAAAGCGGTCAAGAAATCCATGTTCAAGGATCGCTATGGCGATGTGTTCTTAGGCGATCCGGAATGGCAGGCGATCGAGGTTGAGGGCGGGCTCACCTATCAGTGGGACACGAGCTCGACGTATGTGCAGGAGCCGCCCTATTTCACAGGCATGACGCCCGAACCGCTCGCCCTCACCGATATTGAGGATGCGCACATTCTCGGCCTGTTTCTGGACTCGATCACGACGGACCATATCTCGCCTGCGGGTGCGATTAAGGCAGACAGTCCCGCCGGGCTCTATCTTGCCGAGCACGGCGTCGCGCCAGCCGACTTCAATTCCTATGGCTCGCGGCGCGGCAATCATGAGGTCATGATGCGCGGGACGTTCGCCAACACGCGTATCAAGAATCAGATGGTGCCGGGTGTCGAAGGCGGCGTCACAGTCCACTACCCGTCCAACGAACGGATGGCGATGTACGATGCAGCCATGCGTTACAAGGAGGAGGGCCTTCCTCTGGTGGTCTTCGCCGGCAAGGAATACGGAACTGGCTCCTCGCGCGATTGGGCGGCAAAGGGCACGCGGCTTCTTGGGGTTCGGGCTGTTATTGCCATGAGCTTTGAGCGCATTCACCGCTCCAACCTTATCGGGATGGGTATCTTGCCGCTGGTGTTCACCGACAATGCGTCATGGGAAACCCTGGGCCTTGTGGGCAGCGAAACGGTGACGCTCAAGGGCCTCGACGATATTGCGCCAGGGCAGATCGTTGAGGCGTCCATTACCTATCCGGGCGGGAAGGCGCGCCAAGTGCCACTGAAAGTCCGCATTGATACCTATGACGAGCTCGACTATTTCAAAAATGGCGGGATTCTGCATTACGTGCTGCGCTCGCTCGCGAAGGAGGCGGCGTGATGTTTCGCAAAAGGGGCCCGGGCACGTCACGGTCCAATCCTTGGATGTGCTGGTCACTGAGTTGTGACCCTACGCGAGCGGATTTTCCCGGATATTTTTCGCGGGTTCCGGCACACTAGGGTCATGTCATTCTCTACCCTCAGCATGCTGGGTTTCCGCCTTGTCGGTATCGTCGCATGCGCCCTCTTGAGCGTGAGCGCGCTCTCCCAGTCAGGCCGCGCGCAGGCGCCTGAGACGCAGAATACAACGCCGGTGCTACTCGAACTTTTCACGAGCCAGGGCTGTTCGTCCTGCCCTCCGGCGGATGAGTTGCTCAACAAGCTGCGCAATCAGCCTGGCGTGATTACGCTGTCCTTCTCCGTCGACTATTGGAACTATCTCGGTTGGCACGACACGCTCTCGACACCGGAGAATAGTGCCCGCCAGCGCGACTATGCGCTCGCCCGCGGTGATGGCCGCGTCTACACGCCGCAAGTGGTCGTGGATGGCATCAAGCATGTGAACGGCGCCAATGAAGCGGCGATCGAAATGGCGATCCGTACGACGGAGCGGCGGCTTCGGGACGTGAAAGTGTCAATCACCATGCGGGCTGAAGGCGATAGCCTTATTGTGGATGTCAGCCAGGCGCCCGAGAATTCCGATATGCGCCGCGCGACCGTGTGGCTTGCCGTTGCGAAGGATGAAGAGACCGTGGTGATCACGCGCGGCGAGAATCGCGGGCAGAAGATCACCTATTCGCACCCCGTCCGCGATGTCATGCCTGTCGGCGTTTGGAACGGTGAGGCCGTGTCGCTCCGTCTGCCGCTCAAAGATCTCCACGGCATCGGTGCGGACTGTCTCGTGGCGATGTTGCAGGTGGAAGGAGCGGGCCCAATCCTTGGGGCCGCGATGTTCGAGCCTCAATAGCGCGTTCCGCCTCCGCGCCTGAAGCCAACACCCAAACGGCCAAAAGCCAACTTGGGTCCCAAGGCACTCCACAAAAAACAATGGACCAGCTATCGCCGGTCCCAAGACCCTGTGCAAAAAACAAAGGACCGGAGAAAGCCGGTCCTTTGTAGAGCCTCGATAAGAAGTTGGCCCGGTCCAAGAGAAGGCCCCGGGGGGCTGGGGGGCTGAGATTCCGACGCCTCTCAATTTGGACCGGGCCGAGAGGCTACAATCAAGATCGTAGGGATTTGTTTGGCGTGCGGTTGACTGAAACGGGGCGGAACTGTGACTTATGTAACGTTTTGTTACAGTTGGTGTAGTCGTGGAAGGCTTGCCCGGACCGCTTGTATTCCGCGAGGTCCGGGGCCATCATGAGGCTTCCGTCATAGGAGGCGCGCGTTGAGTGAAACCGAGCCAATAGTCTTGCCGCTAGCCCGCAAGGCTGGCGGAGAACAGCATTCGTCTGACGGGGCATTGCGGCGCGAGGGAATTTCCTTCGACCGCGCGGAGCTCTCCCAAATTCTCAATGTCTACGGCCGGAAAGTTGCAAGCGGCGAGTGGCGTGATTACGCGATCGACACTCTTAAGGAAAAGGCCGTTTTCTCGGTCTTTCGGCGTTCCTCCGAGATGCCGCTCTACCGCATCGAAAAAATACCCAAGCTGGCGCGCCGGCAAGGCGCCTATAGCGTTGTTGCAGCGACGGGACTGATCCTAAAGCGCGGCCACGATCTGAGGCACGTCTTGCTGGCTTTGGATAAGGGTCTGAGGCTCGTTCAGGCGTAAGAGGCGGGCATATCTTCGCCAATCGCGGGCGAGCTCCAAATGCCAGACAAAAGAAGAAGCCCCGGAGACGGGGGGGACTCGGGGCTTCTCTGGTTCCTTACGGGGGGAACCTTGTGACGGGGAGGGATCACCCGTCACTGACCGAATCTGGCGACGATCTGCCGATTTTCAACCCACTTGAGGTTGTTTGCTGCCGATTCCGGAAAAACGGCGGTTTTCAACAAAAAAAAGGCCCCGGCGGGGTCGCCGGAGCCTAAGCTGTTGCTTTTGCACTAGCTTCGTTTAGCGGCGGTCGCCCAAGAGCTGAAGCAGCATCATGAACAGGTTGATGAAGTCGAGATAGAGGCGCAAGGCACCCATCACCGCCTTCTTGCCGGCAACCGTGCCGTCGTCCTGCACGCTATACATCTCCTTGATCTGCTGGGTGTCATAGGCGGTGAGGCCAGCAAACACGAGAACGCCAATCACAGATATCGCGAATTGCAGGGCGGTCGAGCCCAGGAACAGGTTCACGAGCGAGGCAAGAATGATCCCGATAAGGCCCATGAACAGGAACGAGCCCCAGGCTGAGATGTCCTTCTTCGTGGTGTAGCCCCATAAGGACAACGCACCGAAGGTCGCCGCGCTGATGAAGAAGACACGCGCAATACTCTCGCCCGAATAGACCAGGAAGATCGATGCGATCGAGGCGCCCATGAGAGCTGAGAACACCCAAAACGTCGTTTGAGCCGTACTCACGCTCATAGTCCCAATGCGGAATGAGAGAAAGAACACCATGGCGAGCGGCGCGAAGATCACCACCCACTTAAAGGCGCTTGCGAACATCATGTTGCCGAACGAGGTCAAACCCGTGATGGCGCCGTCCGCTCCGGTGACCACCGACATGGCATAGATGGCGTAGGCCACAACGCCTGTGATGGCGACGCCAGAGGCCATGTAGTTGTAGACGCGGATCATATAGGCGCGAAGGCCCTGGTCGATCACAGCCGCATCGGCGCGTCCGACCGATTGCCCATAACGTCTGTCGAGTTCCGCCATTAATGTAAATCCTTTGTGCCGTTTGATCAGGGATGGTTTTGGCCAGAGCCAACTTACCTAAGATATGGTGGTTTTAGGCTATTTCTGCAAGATGAAGAGAGTGTGTCCTACAAATCGGAAACGCCGATCAACTTTGGTGCAGACTCCTATTCAGCCCGCAGATAGGGCGCCGCTTTCGCCGAAAGGACGCGCCAGGTCGTGATGGCGCCGACGCTCAGAACCAATGCGAGCGCGAGCGCGATCGTTCCCGCCGCCGCCCATGGATCGAAGACGAAATCGATATCGAAGGCGAATTTGCAGAGCGCCCAGGCCGTGAGCGTCGCGATCAGGACTGCGAGCAGAGCCGTGGCAAGCCCCAGTATGCCGAACTCGATGAATTCCGCGAGCAGAATGCGTCGCCGAGTGGCGCCGAGGGTCTTGTAGAGCACGGCCAGATAGGTCCGCCGTTGCTGCCCAGCGGATACGGCCCCTGCAAGCACAGCGGCCCCGATCAGAAGCGTGAAGCCTGCGGTGGCGCTGATCGCGGCCATCAGCTTGGCCAGCATGGAGATCGCGGCGTCAACGATGTCGCCAATCTTGATGGCCGTCACAAGCGGGAAACGCTCGGCAAGGGCCTGAATAATTTTAGCCTCTTGATTGGGGGTCGTGCCCTTGGGCAGCTCGAGCGTTGTGACGAGCCGGTGCGGCGCGCCTTCCAGCGTATTGGGCGAAAACACCATGACGAAATTGATGGCAAGCGATTCCCAGTCGATGTTGCGCATGGATGCAATCTTGGCTTCCACATTGCGGCCAAGGATGTTGACGGTGACCATATCGCCGAGCTTCAAGCCTAAACCCTTGGCGAGTTCGCCATCGAAGGAGACAAGCGGGGGTCCGTCATAGTCTTGCGGCCACCATTGCCCTTCTTCCACTTTCGATGAGCCGGGCAGCTTGTCTGTGTAGCTGAGGCCCCGGTCTCCCGACACGACCCAGCGGGCATCGGGAGAGATTTCCGCATCATCGACCGAGACGCCATTCAACGCGACGAGCCGGCCGCGCAGCATGGGCGCGTTGTCCATCTTGGCTTTGGGCTCGACGGCCTTTGACGTCTTCTCGAATGTCACCAGATCGTCCGGTTCCACATCAAGGAAGTAATAGGCAGGCGCATCGATCTCCACATGGCTCTCAATTTCCGAAAGGAGCGAGCCGTGGATCAGCGCCACGGCGATGAGGAGCCCAAGACCCAGACCCAGCGACACGGCAATGGAGCGTGCGAGCGATCCAGGTGCGCCAATGCTCGCCCATGCAAGCGCCAAGGCGGGTGGTTTTGTGCGGCGGTGGCGGGCGGCGAAGCGCTGGACCAAAGCCCCGAAACCGAGGAGCAGGCCAAACGCGGCGAGGATGCCCGCGGAAATGGCTGCAGTAACAAGGCGCTCGTCGGAGGCAGCGACCGCCAGCACGAAGAGCGCAAGTCCAGCCGCTGCGGAGCCAATCGCGAAAGGTGCAGCCGAGGCGCCGCGCTCATTGGTGAGACCGGCCCGCATCAGACGGGCAGGCGAGATGCGGCTTGCGCGGCCCAAGGGCCACAGCACGAACAGAATCATGGTTAGAAGACCGGCCAGTGCAGCCACAATCAGGGGGATTGGATGCGGCTCCACGGCGAGCGTGATCGGCAATGCGTCTTCATAAAGTGTCGCGATAACCACTGGCGCCAGAGCACCAAGTACGAGCCCAACGGCAATCCCAACAAGCGCGAGCATCACCGCTTGGAGCATGTAGACATCGAGAACCAGGCGGCTCGTTGCCCCAAGGCATTTGAACGTGGCGATGATATCGCGCTTCTTGGCCATGTAGCTCTGAATGGCGTTGCCAACGCCGATACCGCCCAGAAGAAGCGCCGTCAGCCCAACGAAATTGATGAACTGCGTGAAGCGCTCCGCATTACGCCGCAGCGAAGGCGCAGGGTCCGTCCAATCTCTAATGGCAAAGCCGCTTTGCGGGAATTGAGCCTCCATGGCTTTCCGGGCGGCGGTCAGCCGATTGCGGTCTTCGCCTGCATCGTCCGGCATTTTCACCCGGTAGGTCCAGCGGATGAGACTGCCGGGCTGCACGAGACCGGTCTTTGCCAGCGTCTCCTGCGACATCAGCACTTTTGGTCCGTATGACAGTCTGTCTGCAAGGCGGTCCGGCTGCTGGCTGAGCGTGCCGCCAATCTTTGCTATCGCCTCGCCAATCTTGAGGGTGTCGCCGATCTTAAGCTTTAGACGCTCAAGCAGGATGGGCTGCACCAGCACCGTGTCGGGCTTTCGCCAGGCCGTGCCGGCATAATGGGGTTCGATGACGCTCACCGCGCCATAAAGGGGGTAGGACGTGTCGACGGCTTTCACCTCGACAAGGGCGCTCTTCCCGTCTTCCGCCCGGCCCATTGCCCGAAAGCTTGCGGACTCCGATACGAGCCCAATGTCTCGCATCGCTTTGAGTTCCTTTGGGCCTGCCTGGCGGTGAATGACCTCGAAGGACAGATCGCCGCCGATGAGAAGCCGTCCCTGATTGGCGAGCGCCTTGTTGAAGGCTGCCGCCAGAGAGCCGATCGCGGCAACGGCGGCAACGCCAAGGGCGATGCACACGACGAATACGATGAGCCCGCTGGCGCCAGCGCGCAGTTCTCGCAACGCTATCGTCATGGCGAGCGAGGATCGTTTGGGACCGGAAACGGTTCCGTCGAATGTGGAGGTTGTGGTCACGAGGCGGTCGCGGCCGCGTCTACGCCCTCGCTCACGATCCGCCCGTCTGCCACACTCACGACCCGGTCGCACCGCTTGGCGAGGTCGGCATCATGGGTGATGAGCAGCAATGTTGCGCCTGTCCGCTCTTTCAAGGTGAAGAGCAGATCCATCACAAGCGCGCCTGTGGCGAGATCCAGATTGCCGGTGGGCTCATCGGCCAAAATTAGAGTAGGCCTGGTCGAAAGCGCCCGCGCGATCGCGACGCGCTGCTGTTCGCCGCCGGAAAGCTGGCCTGGAAAATGCGTCATGCGGTGTGCGAGCCCGACCTCTTCGAGGGCATCGCGCGCAATATCCATCGCGCCGTCTTTGCCAAGAAACTCCGTCGGCAGGGCCACGTTCTCGATGGCAGTCATGGTCGGCACCAAATGAAAAGACTGAAACACGATGCCGATCTTGGCTGCGCGCAGCCGCGCAAGGCCATCTTCGTCCAGCGTTCCAAGATCCGTCCCTGCCACGGTGATGGTGCCGGATGTGGCACGCTCAAGCCCCGCGATGACCATGAGCAGGGTGGATTTGCCTGAGCCGCTGGGGCCGATCACCGCCACAGCCTCGCCCAATGGCACGTCTAAATCGATACCCCGTAGAATAGCGACGGCACCCGCGCGCGAGGGGAGTGTGACATGCACGCCTTCAAGCTCGATGGCCGAGCGTTGTCTTAGGGACTGGTCCAATTTCTCGCCTATGGCTGAATGGTGGCAGTTTCGAATCGGCGGAACCGCAACGTAGCGGCATAAAGTAAGGGCAAACAGGTCCAAATGATGAAACTCCGGTTTGTTCTTTCGAACTTGCTCGCCGCAGGCCTTGTGCTTGGGCTGTCCGTTCTGCCCGCGCGCGCCGCGGCGGAGGAAGCCGTGATCGTGGCGCTCGGGGATAGTCTGACAGCGGGCTATGGCTTGCCCCAAAACCAGTCTTTTCCCGCGCAGCTAGAGGCGGCATTGCGAAAGCGCGGACATGCAGTGCGCATCGTGAATGCCGGCGTGTCGGGTGACACGGCCTCCGCCGGTTTGAAGCGCCTCGACTGGTCCCTGAGCGACGATATTGATGCGGTGATTGTGGAACTTGGCGGGAACGATGCGCTTCAAGGCTTGCCGCCAGCTGCGACCAAAGCGGCGCTTTCGAAGATCATCGAAAGAGTGCAGGGCAAAGGGTTGCCAGTGCTTTTGGCCGGAATGGAGGCCCCGCGCAATCTGGGCAAAGAGTATGTGACATCGTTCGGGGAGATTTATCCGGACCTCGCAAGGCAGTATAAGATACCGCTCTACCCCTTTTTTCTGGAAGGTGCCGCGCTCGATTCGGGGCTAATGCAGCGGGACGGCATTCACCCCAATGCTGAGGGTGTTTCTGTCATCGTTAAGAATATTCTGCCAGACGTTGAAGCGCTGCTAAGCACGTTGCAGCCGAATGAGGATGGATGAGCGAACCGCTGAAACAAGTCGCCGCATTGCCGATCGTGGAGACACCGGAAGGCCCGCTGGTCCTGCTCATCACGACGCGGGGCCGAGGGCGCTGGACAATTCCCAAGGGCTGGCCGAAGTCTGGAACCGCAGATCACCACATGGCGGCCCAAGAGGCGGCCGAGGAGGCGGGTGTCGAGGGTAAGATCGGCAAGACGCCTGTTGGCGCATTCACCTACAAGAAGCGGTTGCACCTGTACTCCTGGGCCAAGTGTGCTGTCGATGTCTATCCGCTTCGTGTCAAGACACATCAACTGGACTGGCGTGAAAAGACGGCGCGGAAAGTGTGCTGGGCCAGCCCGGACAAGGCTGCATCCATGGTCGCGGACGCCGAGCTTGCATCGCTCTTGCGGGACTTGTTCCAGTCCGAGGCCGCCTAGAGGCCTCAAGGCTCCCACGCGCCGTTTGATCTAAAGCTGCCCACGCGCTTGAGTGTGCCGGACGCGGGCTCCAAAATACACTCCAAGAACGATCGAGGGCTGGGGACATATGGCGAATAGGCGAGACAGCGTGCGGGACAGCCGCGCGAAGCGCGTCTCCAATTCGCAGGCCTCCAAGACCCCGCTTCGCCACAGGGCGCTCGAGTCAAAGTCGTCTCTCGACAAGGATCTCCTTAAGATCGAACGGCTGGAGGAGGCCACGCGCGCCGTCTTCGGTGGTCGGATCGGTCTTGTCATCGCACTCGCTTTTTTGGTGGTGGCGGGCCTTCTTGCAGGCAGCCAAGTCGACGCGGGGCAGAACGCCCTTCTCATGGTGGTTGCGGCCGTGATCGGCGGCTACATGGCACTGACGATCGGGGCCAACGACGTGGCCAACAATGTCGGCCCTGCCGTCGGCGCGCGAGCTCTGACCATGACGGGTGCCCTGGCCCTTGCGGCGGTGTTCGAATGCGCGGGGGGCCTGCTCGCTGGCGGTGGTGTGGTCGAGACGATCTCCCAAGATCTGATCGATCCGGCGCTGGTGCCAAACACCGATGTCTTCATTTGGGTGATGATGTCGGCACTCCTTGCCTCAGCACTTTGGGTTCACCTTGCAACTTTTCTGGGTGCCCCGATCTCGACGACCCATGCGATCGTTGGCGGTGTTCTTGGGGCGGGACTTGCCGGTGTCGGCCCCAGCGCGATCGATTGGCTTTTGGTGGCGCAGATCTTCGTCAGCTGGATGACGACGCCGATTGTTGGTGGGCTTGCCGCAGCGAGCCTTCTTGCCTTCATTGAAGTCAATCTCATTTATCAGGAAGACAAGATCGCCGCGGTCCGCCGTTGGGTGCCGGTGCTCGTCGCTGTGATGGCGGCGGTGTTTTTCGCCTTCGTCGCGGTGAAAGCCCTCGGCCGAATGTGGACACCTGGTCTTCCTCTTGTTGGGGTCTTTAGCGCTCTTGTGCTCGGTCTCGTCTATCTTTTGGCCAAGCCTTGGGCGCGCGCGCGGTCCGAAGGTATGGACAATCGCAATCGGAATGTGCGGGCGATGTTCCGCCTGCCCCTGATCTTTGCCGCTTGCCTTCTGTCCTTCGCGCATGGCTCAAATGATGTCGCCAATGCGGTCGGCCCACTCGCCGCCGTTCTCGACAGTGCCGTATCAGGGCAGTTCCTTCGCCAAGTGGGGGTGCCGTTCTGGGTCATGTTGGTCGGCGCCGTGGGGATCAGCCTTGGCCTGTTTCTCTTTGGCCCGAGGATCGTGCGCATTGTCGGTGAACAGATCACAAGGATGAACCCAACGCGCGCATTTTGCGTCGCGCTCGCCGCGGCGCTCACGGTTCTCGTCGCCTCTCAGCTGGGGATGCCAGTGTCTACTACGCAGACCGTGGTGGGCGCTGTGTTCGGCATCGGGTTCTACCGCGAGCAGGCCTGGCTTCGTGGCCGCAGGCGGCGCCTTTACCTCCTGACGCGGCTGGGTCGTCGTCTGCCGTCCGGCCCACCCCTCACGCAAGATGAGCTTCGCCGCCGCAAGCTCGTGCGGCGCTCACACGTCATCGGAATTGTCGCAACATGGGCGGTAACCATGCCGTTCGCCGCAATCTTGGCAGCGCTGATCTATGCTGCGGCCGACTGGATACGCTGACCCGTTTTAAGCTTGCTAGCCCGCGTCAAACGGGCTCCCCATCGCCGCAAGCGCCAGAGTGAAGCAGGCGCAAGCAAGGAGCGCGGTGATCGTGCGAATGTGATTCCAACGAACCCATGCGCGTTGGAAGCGCATCCAAAGATCGCGTGCCTCTGGCGTACCGGGCGTTGCGGCCAAGAGCTGGTTGTTGAGCGGGACGCTGCGCAGCAGCGTCACCGCAAAAGGACCCAAGAGAAACAGGGCGGCGCCAAGCAGGAAAAAAGACGTACCCGGGGCTCCCCAGCGTAAGAGGGCGAGCCCACCAAGACCCGCGCACAGCGCAGCGGTGCCGAAAAACAGAATGAGAAAGGCCAGGGTCTTGATCGAGCGGATCGTTGCCTGCATGGCGACGATGCCCCGCTCTGCCGACAGCGCTCCGAGGGCCCGCAGGAAGAACGCGGAGAAGGCAAAGAAATTTCCTGCGAGTAGAGCAGAGCACAGCGCTGCGATTAGTGTCAGCACAAAGAGGAAGAGATCCATCCCGCTGGCCTGCTAGCGGTCTTCGAGTTGGTAGCGGATAGCGGAGGTCCTCACCAATTCGGGTTCGTGCATTTCACGCTCCGCGCCTTGGTGGTTGCGATCTTGCCGGTCTCGAGCTCGATCTCCCAAGCCTTGCGGACATTGGTCCACCACTCGCTGGACTCCTTACCGCTGACCTCGGCCAGGAAGCGCAAGGTATAGTCATCGCCCTTCATACAGTTGGTGGAAACGTCATAGCCCTTTCCTGCCTTGTCCACGAGCAGTGCGTCTGTGACCTTGAAGCTGGCGGCGGACCCTTTCGCGGCTGGCGCTGTCTCCTTGGAGGTCAAGATAAGAACGGTCCCGTCCTCACGGCCAAATTGGTGCACATAGATGGGCGGTGAGACGAGACCGCCGCCAAGCCCGTTCCACCCTTCAATGTCGAGACCGCCGGAATAGGTCTTGCCGATTTGGCTCTTGGCGAAGTCCTCATCGCTCATCTCGCTCGCTTCGGCTTTCCCGTCCGCTTCGGCTTGAGAGTCCGGTTCGGCGACTGTGGTGTCTGTGAGGAGGAGCATCAAAGCGAATGCGGCTGACACCGACAAGAAGGTATTACGTCTCATATTTGCGTTCCAGTTGCGTATGCCAATCAGGTGCAGGGCTTTGCCGATCCACCCCGATTTTTCGTCCCTGGTGTAGCCTATTCAAAATCGTGGCAAGATTCGCCACTAAACTCAGCCCCGATGTCCTTGCACACCTCATTCTGGCTCAAGAGCGGTCTCGCATTGGTTGCCGTGACGCTGATTGTCCTGACATTGGTCGCGGCGCAGTCGCAGAACGAAGCCCCTAATCAGTCTACAGCCGCCGCGCGAATTGCGGCAGCCTGCGCGAGCGAGCGCGTGAGTGCCATGGTTGGCCAGACCATCATGGTCGGCTTCCCAGGCACTGAGGAGAGCGATGAGGGCGTCAGAGCCGTTCGTACGCAGCTTGGTGAGGGGCACATCGGCGGCGTCGTGCTGTTCCCGGAGAATATTCGCGGGAAGGCGCAGCTCGCGCGGCTCATCGGGTCCTTGCGCGGTGCCTCTTCAAGCCTTCTGCCGTTCGTGGCCGTGGATCAAGAAGGGGGCAAGGTTCAGCGGCTGACATCGTTGAAGGGGTTCGCGTCGTCCCCCGCCGCAGCGGAGGTGGGTAAGGAGATGAGCCCCGCGTCTGAAGAAAGGGCAGAGGCTATCTATCGCGCCATGGCCGAGGAACTTGCCGGGCTTGGCTTCAACATGAATTTGGGGCCGGTGATCGATCTCAACACGAACCCCGACAATCCGGTGATCGGCGCGCGCGGGCGCAGCTTTGGCGCCGATGCCGATCGCGTGGCGCTGATCGCGGGTGCCTTCATCCGCGCTCATCACGCAGCGAATATCGCAACCGTTGCAAAGCACTTCCCCGGTCACGGCTCAAGCGTTGCTGACAGCCACCGGAAGCTTGCGGATATCTCACAGACCTGGGACGAGGGGGAGCTTGCGCCCTATCGCCGCCTCAATGCGCAAGGGCTGCTCGATGCCGTCATGATCGGGCATCTCTACCACCCCCGGTTCAGCGATTTGGAAGGCCTGCCCGCGACCCTTTCCGCCAAGGCAGTGACGGCACTGCGTGCGAGCAACGGGCTTGGCTTCGATGGCGTGATCATCAGCGATGACATGGAGATGGGAGCCGTGCGCGATGCGTATTCGCCGGAGGAACTGGCGGTACGGGCTATCCAGTCGGGCACGGACGTCTTGATTTTTTCCAATGTCCAAAGCCAGGATCCGGCCCTTGGTTCGCGGCTTCATAGCGCGCTTTTGGGGGCGGTCTGTGACGGGCGCATCGGCATCGCGCGGCTCGAAGAGGCCTATGGCAGAATTGTCCGCCTGAAACAGCAGCTCAAATCAAAAAAATGGATCGGGGCCGGGTGAGCCCTATAGGCCTGAGCCCTAGCGATTGTCTCGGCCCTTCAATGTTGCCAACGCGGCAAGTGCCCGCGCTCTTGCGGCGCTGTGATCCACGATCGGGGCGGGATACGTGCCGCCAGCCGAGCCAAGATCGAAACTGGGCTGGGCGGACGCTCCCCCGGAGGCTTGCCAGGGCGCGTGAATATCGCGCGTGGGCAAATGGGCCAGTTCCGGCACCCAGTTGCGCACATACTCGCCGTTAGGGTCGAACTTCTGGCCCTGAAGCACGGGGTTGAAGATGCGGAAATATGGCGCGGCGTCGGCGCCACATCCGGCAACCCACTGCCAGCTGGCTGAATTGCTGGCCAAGTCCGCATCGGCCAACGTGTCCCAGAACCACGCCGCCCCGTCCTGCCAGGGGAGCAGTAGATGCTTGATGAGAAACGATGCGGCGATCATCCGCACCCGGTTCGGCATCCAGCCCGTCAACCAGAGTTGGCGCATGCCGGCGTCTACGACCGGGTAGCCGGTTTGTCCGCGCTGCCAGGCGGTGAGTGCGTCCGGGTCCTGCCGCCAGGGAAAATGCTCGAATTCCGGCCGGAGCGGCTCATCGGGCATATGCGGGAACTGGTGCAGCAGGTGATAGGAGAACTCCCGCCAGCCGAGCTCCTTGAGAAAAACCTCCACGCCTCTTGGCGCGGTTCCGCTTTGGGCATTGGCCGCGTGCAAGCTTCGATGCCAGATTTGGCGCGGGCTGATCTCGCCGAAATGCAGATGCGGTGACAGGCGAGAGGTGGAATCGCCGAACAGATCGTCACGGCGGTCGGCATAGGCTCCGAGCAATTGATCGAGAAAATGTGTCAGCCGGTCTTGCGCGTGCTTCTCTCCCGGCCTCCAAAAGTCCCGCAGACCACCGGCCCAATCGGGCTTGGTGGGCTGCAAGTTGAGCTCATGGAGGGGCCTGCTCCGCGCCTCCGCGAATGCCCGCATGGTGGGGGCGCTAAGGGGCGCCGGCGGGCTCGGTCTTGCCAGACAGGCTCTCCAGAATGGCGTGAAGACGCGGAAGGGCCTGCCATCTTTGGTGGCGACGTCCTTTGGTGCGAACAGCAGCCTGCCGGGGTGGAGTTGAAACGCGACGCCTTTGTTCTGGCACAGCGCGGCGGCGTCTTCCTCGCACTGTGTACCAAAGGGCTCATAGCTTCGCGTGGCGTGAATGGCGGCAGCATCGGTCTCGTCTAGAAGGTCTGCAAGGACCTGGTGTGCGGGCCCTTTGCGCAGGATCAGCGTGCCGCCCTGTTTGGCGAGCGATGCGCTGAGGGCTTCCAAGCTCTGATGCAGCCACCAGCGGGATGCACCGCCGATGTGCAGTGCGCCGGGTGTTTCATCGTCGTGAATATAGAGCGGCAGAACGGGTGCGCCCGATTTCGCTGCGGCATGAAGCGCCTCGTGGTCAGCGAGCCGTAGGTCCTGGCGGAACCACACTATGACAGGGCGTGCACGATCCACGGTCACAGCCGCACCGTTGCCGGAAGCAGAGTTTCGTGCAGTGCGCGCGCCGCAGCGCCAGCGTCAGAATTTTCAATGCGGTCACGCATGCCCCATTGCAGGACAGAAGCGCGGCCCATTCAAGGCCCAGACCTGCGTTAAGATGGATGATCGGCGGCTGTACCTCGATGCGGCCAGGGCGGCCAGGCTCGGGACAACTGAACCACGCTTCGGAAGCTACCGGCGGTTATGACGCTTTGGAGCTTGACGCGACACCTTGAGGCTTGACGCCGCCCAGATTCGTTATGTTATATCATCCCTATGAATGCGGTTCACCATCACGCGCAACACCGCCCGGCCCCCAAGCTGTCCCCCAATCAAAGCAAGATTCTGGGCTGTCTTCGGGATGCGGGGGAGCCCATGAGCGCTTATGCCATTCTCGACCGCGTCCGAAAATCGGGGATCATCCATCCGCCTACGGTGTATCGCGCCCTGAATGGCTTGATGCAGAAGGGCATGGTTCACAGGCTGGAGTCGCGCTCGGCGTTTGTCGCCTGCGGACACGGCGTCTGTGACGGCCGTCTCGCCTTCGTCATTTGCCGAGCCTGCGACAAAGTCTTTGAGATTCTGCTGAGCGAAGAGGAGCAGGCACGGTTGCTTGGACTCGCACCGGGCCAATTCGCACCTGAGCAAGTCACATTGGAGATCGCTGGCCTCTGTGTCGATTGCAACTCTGAGCGGGCGAGACCGGTCTAGACCAACAAGGTTCGAAGGGACTGAATTCTTTGCCACTGCATGACGCAATGGAGCCCGCGCCGCACGCGCATGGGCCGCTGGGACCCCGTGGGTTTTCGCTGCTACGCGCGTCTGTGGGCCAAAGGCTCATGGTCGTGGCGGTCCTGCTGACAGGTCTTTGGTTCGCGGTTTGGTGGGCGCTGCAGTGAGGGCTTCTCAGTGAAAACGCACGCACCCGCCATCAGCTTCCACAATCTGACGCTCGGCTATGATCGGCACCCAGCCGTACACCACATAACGGGTGAGGTGGAGCGCGGCGATCTTCTGGCGATTGTGGGTTCGAACGGCGCGGGCAAATCGACATTGCTCAAGGCCATTGTGGGCGAGCTGAAACCCTTGAGCGGCCGCCTCGATCTGCATGGCAGCGACAAGTGCGAAATTGCTTATCTTCCACAGGTCGTCGAGATTGATCGCAGTTTTCCGATCTCGGTGTTCGACTGCGTGTCCATGGGATTGTGGCACGAGACCGGCGCGTTTGGTGGGTTCGATCGAGCCGCGGAGGCCCATGTGTTCGAAGCGCTGGAGGCGGTCAACCTCGTGGGTCTCGCGGGCAGGCCTGTGGGCGCCCTATCCGGCGGGCAGTTCCAGCGCGTGCTCTTTGCGCGGTTGCTGCTGCAAGATGCCAAGATCATTCTGCTTGATGAGCCATTCCGGGCCGTGGACACCAAAACCATCGCCGACCTCATTCAGCTGATCGAGTTGTGGCATGGCGAGGGCAGGACAGTCCTTGCGGTTCTGCACGACATCGATCTAGTGCGTGCCCATTTTCCCTCCACGCTGCTTCTGGCGCGAGAGCCATTGGCTTGGGGTGAAACGCCGACCGTGCTGACGCCGGTCAATCTCGACCGGTCACGTCAATTCAATGAAAGCTTCGATGCGGCCGCGCCCGTTTGCGCACAAGACGAGACGGCTGAAATCGCATGATTGACGCCCTTGTTCAGCCATTCATCGAATTCGCCTTCATGCGCCGGGCGCTTGTGGGCTCGCTGGCGATCTCATTGACCGCCCCTCCTATCGGCGTCCTTCTGATGCTGCGCCGGATGAGCTTGATGGGCGATGCCATGGGGCATGCGATCTTGCCGGGTGCTGCGATCGGCTATTTGCTCGCAGGCCTGTCGCTCTTTGCCATGAGCCTTGGTGGCTTTGCAGCTGGGCTTGCGGTCGCGATGGCGGCCGGGCTCGTGGCGCGGTCCACCGTGATCCGCGAAGATGCAAGCCTTGCTGGGTTCTATCTTTTGTCGCTGTCGCTCGGTGTCATGCTGGTGTCGATCCGCGGCAGCAATGTCGATCTGTTGCATGTGCTGTTCGGCTCGGTGCTTGCGCTTGACGACGCCGCGCTTCTCCTTGTGGCAGCAATCGCGAGCGTGTCCCTCGTTACGCTGGCTGTCATCTATCGCCCGCTCGTATTGGAGTGCTTCGATCCGCATTTCCTGCGTTCGGTGAGCCGGTGGAGTTCGCCGACACATCTAATCTTTCTCGTGCTTGTCGTGCTCAATCTCGTTGCAGGGTTCCAGGCCTTGGGCACGTTGATGGCAGTTGGCATCATGTTGCTGCCAGCCATCTCCGCGCGGTTTTGGGCGGATGATGCCGCAGGCATGATTGGTGTGTCGATGGTGGCCGCCTTCGCCTCAAGCCTCATCGGACTGCTGTTCTCCTACTACGTGAACGTGCCGACGGGGCCAGCGGTGATTCTCGCCTGCGGCGCGTTCTATCTCGCCTCGATGCTTGTGGGCATCCGGGGCGGCGTTCTTTGGCGGCTGATGCCCGCCAAGCATTTGGAAGCCTAATCAGTTCACAACAACGGGAGTTACGACCATGCGTCATCGCTTTACTGCCTGTCTCGGCGCAGCACTACTTGTGCTTGGCGTCTCTATGCCAGCGCACGCTGCAGACAAACTCAAGACCGTCGCTTCATTCAGCATTCTCGGTGACATGGTGAAAAATGTTGGCGGCGACCGGGTCGACGTCGTAACGCTCGTTGGGCCCAACGGCGATGCCCACGTTTTTAGGCCCACTCCAGCCGATGCCAAGACATTGGCGAAGGCAGACCTTTTGGTTGTCAACGGGCTTGGCTTCGAAGGCTGGATGGAGCGCCTGGAAAAGTCCTCCGGCTTTGACGGTCAGACGGCGGTCGCGAGCAAGGGCGTGACCCCGCTCAAGATGATCGATGAAGACGGCTATCACGATGAGGCGGAGGCCGATCACGACGACCACGATCACGCCAAGGGCGAAGATCATGATGACCACGGCGAGCTCGCCGCTGGTCATCACCACCATGGGGATATTGACCCTCATGCCTGGCAGGATCTGGCGAACGGCGAGATCTATGTCGTAAATATCCGCGATGGCTTGATCGCTGCCGATCCTGAGGGCAAGGCGGTCTACGAGGCGAATGCGGAAAAATATCTGGCGGCGCTGAAGGCTGAAAACAAAGTGGTGAAGGCAACCATGGCGGCCTTGCCGAAGGACCACCGGCGTCTCATCACGAGCCACGACGCATTCGGCTATTTTGCAAAGGCCTATGGACTCGAAATCTTGGCGCCTGAAGCGGCTAGCACCGAAGACGAACCGTCCGCTCAGGACGTGGCCAATATTATTCGCCAGATTCGCAAAGACAAAATCCCGGCCGTATTCTTGGAGAACATCACGAACCCAAAGCTCCTTGAGCAGATCTCCAAAGAGTCGGGCGCAAAGATCGGCGGCACGCTCTATTCGGACGCGCTTTCGGGTAAGGACAGCACCGCGCCGACCTATCTCGATATGTTCAAGCACAATGTGGAAACGTTGAACGCTGGCCTGTCGTCCTAGGCGGGTAAGACCCTCAAGGGACGGCACCTTGGTGCCGTCCCGTCTCGGTACAGAGATGGCGCATGTGTATTTCTGCGACCCTAGAGTATTATATTATAATATAAACAGAGAGACGAGTGATAGACAAACATCTAGTGGACCACCTCAACGAGTCGGTTCCAGGTGAGGATGACCGCCTGCCGGTTACGGTCCTTTCCGGCTTTCTTGGAGCAGGGAAGACCATTCTGCTCAACCGCGTTTTGGCAAATCGCGAAGGGCGCAAAGTCGCTGTCATTGTCAACGACATGAGCGAGATCAACCTGGATGCGGAGCTGATCCGCAAGGGCGGCGCTGATCTGTCACGTACCAACGAAGAGTTGGTGGAGATGTCGAAGGGCTGCATTTGCTGCACGCTGCGCGAGGATCCTCTGAAGGAAGTCCGCCGTCTCGCAGGCGAGGGCCGCTTCGATTACCTGCTGATAGAATTATCTGGAATTTACGAGCCGCTTCCGGTCGCAACGACATTCGACTTTCGCGACGAGGACGGCGACAGCCTTGCCGATGTGACGCGTCTCGACACCATGGTGACAGTCGTCGATGCCGGCGGTCTTGTCGGTGATTATCAGAGCCAAGAGTTTCTCACCGACCGCGGGCTCGGCGTCGATGAAACCGATCATCGGCCGCTGGTTTCACTCCTCGTCGATCAGATCGAGTTTGCCGACGTCATTGTGTTGAACAAGCTGGATGTTTCAACGCCGGAGCAGGTCGCAGCCGCGCGCGCAATCATTCGCTCTTTGAACGCGAGTGCCAAAGTCATTGAGACGACCGAGGCGGACGTGACTCTCGATGAGATTCTCAACACCGGCCTCTTCGACTTCGAGACTGCCCAAACACACCCGACCTGGTTTAAGGAGTTGAACGGTTTCAAGGATTACACACCGGAGACCGAGGAGTACGGCATCACGAGCTTCACCTATCGTGCCCGGGCACCGTTCGACCCCATGAAGCTCCATGCGTTCTTCAACCAATCCTGGCCGAACGTGATCCGCGCCAAGGGGTTCTTCTGGCTTGCGACACGGCCACAATGGGTGGGTGAGCTCAGCCAGGCAGGCCCTCTTGTGCGGCATGAGGGCATTGGGTTTTGGGCTGCGGTCCCGCAAGAGCGCTGGCCCGACGATTCTGACGGCGTTGAGGAGGTCCTCAAGCGCTGGGACGGGACGTGGGGCGACCGGCGCCAGGAGCTCGTTTTCATCGGCACCCAGGCCATGGACCAAGCGGCCATTACCGCTGCGCTCGACAGCTGTCTCGTGCCGGACGCTCGGAAAGAGGATATGGCGTCGGGCACATGGAAGACCATGCCCGACCCCTTTCCGGCTTGGCAGGCCTAGCGCTTGAGCCTGGTCCCGTTAAAAGGACCTATGGCTCGGCTCCATAAGCGTTGGTCTTGGCTGCTGCTTGCTTTTCTTGGAGCAGGAATTGTCTACGCCACACTCGGTCCTGAAGATTGGCAAATCAGGCTTGGGCTTCACTGGCTCATCGAGCACTTTGTCGTCTTTTTCGCCCTGACGATGCTTGCCTGTGTCGCAACGGGCCGGCCCATGTGCGTGGCAGCCATACTGGTGCCGCTCTCGGTGGGGCTTGAAGCCGCTCAAGGGCTGACGCCGGACCGCACGGCAGACATCGCAACTGCCCTCGTTGCCGCCGCAGGTGTTGCCCTGGCAGCCCTCCTTGCCGATGCCATGCTGGCCTGGCGAAAACGCCGCAACGCCCCTTGAGTTCGCGTCTCTAGCGCGCTCGTCAGAAATGTGATGTATCCTGGCGCCCAAGGAGATTTTTGGTGAAGATTGCTGCACGAAAGAAGACCATTCCGGTTGAAATTGGCGGAGTGAAGATGGGAGGCGGGGCCCCCATCGTCGTCCAGTCCATGACCAACACGGACACGGCCGATATCGGCCAGACCGTGGCCCAGGTGGCGGCGCTCGCCCGCACGGGCTCCGAGCTGGTACGGATCACGGTTGACCGGGATGAGGCCGCGGCCGCCGTGCCGCATATTCGGGACCAGCTGGATCGTCTGGGTGTCGAGGTGCCGCTCATTGGCGACTTTCACTATAACGGTCACACCCTGTTGGCCGAGCATGGGGCGTGTGCCGAGGCGCTTGCCAAATACCGCATCAATCCCGGCAATGTTGGCTTCAAGGACAAGCGCGACAAGCAATTCTCCCAGATCATTGACATTGCGCTCAAGCACGACAAACCTGTGCGGATCGGCGTCAATTGGGGCAGTCTCGATCAGGACTTGCTGACGCGGCTTATGGACGAGAACGCTGAGAGCCCTAATCCGAAAGACGCGCGCGAGGTGATGCATGAGGCCATCGTGCAGTCGGCGCTTCTCAGCGCCGAGCGGGCGCAGGAACTCGGCATGGGGGCAGACAAGATCGTGCTCTCGGCCAAGGTGTCGGCGGTGCAGGATCTCATTGCGGTCTATGCCATGCTCGCGGCACGGTCTGACCTCGCTTTGCATCTCGGGCTCACCGAAGCGGGGATGGGTTCGAAGGGGATCGTGGCCTCGTCCGCGGCCTTGTCGGTCCTCCTCCAGCAAGGCATTGGCGATACGATCCGTATTTCGCTGACCCCGGAGCCCGGTGGAGACCGCTCGCTTGAAGTTCAGGTCGCGCAGGAACTACTCCAGAGCATGGGGTTCCGCGCCTTCGTGCCTTTGGTTGCGGCCTGTCCTGGATGCGGGCGCACCACGTCCACGACGTTCCAGGAGCTCGCTGGCGACATCCAGACGTTCATTCGCGATCAGATGCCGGAGTGGAAACGCCGCTATCCTGGCGTCGAGACGCTTAATGTCGCGGTCATGGGCTGTATCGTGAACGGACCAGGCGAATCGAAACATGCCGATATCGGCATCTCGCTGCCCGGCACAGGTGAGGCGCCAGCCGCGCCTGTCTTCGTCGAAGGCAAGAAGGTCACCACTTTGCGTGGGCCCGGTGCCGCCGCCGAATTCAAGCAAATGGTGCTCGACTATATCGAACAGCGGTTCGGACAAGGTGCGTTGGGCCGAACTCCTTTGGGCCGGACCGCTGCCGAGTAGGCGTATCACAACCGCTATTTTGCAGTGATTGCATCGCCCGCGATCGAGACTGTCAGGGCGATCATCGTCACATTGAAGATGAACCCGACAATCATGTGTGCCGTCACGGTTTGACGGATACTGCGTGACGTCACGCTCACATCCGAGACGGCGAACGATGTGCCGATGGTGAAGGCGAAATAGATGAAGTCCCAATAGTTCGGCGGCCTGTCGCCTAGAAAGTGTAAACCGCCGCCTTGGCCCCGATGCTCGGCGTAGTATTCGTGCGCATAGTGCAGCGCGAACATCATATGGACGAAAACCCAGGACAGCAGCGTTGTCAGGAAGAGCAGGGCAAGGATGCTGAGCTGGATGGACTCGTCCTCCGCCGCCGTGCGCAACCACAAGAAAATGGCGCCGAGACTGGCGAGGCCGGCAATGACAATGAGGATGGTGAAGCGCCCCTCGTCCTGAAGTGGCGCGTACCGGCGCACCTGCTCGTGGTCCGAATGAAGGACCATGATAGCCACCAGGACGAGATACAGCACCACGCCTGCGTCCCAGCCAATCAGGAAGCGAGACGGGAGCGAGAAATATTGTTCGGGTAACGGGACAATGATCGCCGCGCAGACGAGTGCCGCGAAAACCAAACGCCACAGCGCCTGCAGAAAGCGCGAGATGTGCGTATCCCGGAAGCGGTCTCGCAGCGTCGGCGTTGTGGACATTTCTTCATTCGATTCGAATTCAGACGATGTCTCAAGAGCGCCGTTCTGCGACGAAGCGCGCCGCGTCGATCAGAAGAGCTGCGCGTTCGCCAAAAGGCTCAAGCGCGGTCTCGGCCTCAGCGACCAGTCCGGCCAGCCGCGCCTTGGCACCGGCAATTCCCAGCAAGCCGACGAGCGTGGCCTTGCCTTTCTCCGCATCCTTGGAGACCGCCTTGCCGACCGCCTCCGCATCCCCTTGCGCATCAAGGAGGTCGTCGGCGAGTTGGAAGGCTTGGCCAAATGCTCTTGCATAGCGGGTTAGGGCCTCGCGGGCCGGCTGGTCACCACGGCCGAGCACAGCCCCAGCTACGCAGGCAAAACGGAACAGGGCACCGGTCTTCAGCGTCTGCATGGTGACGGTCTCATCGGCTGAAAAAGATTGGTTCTCGGCGGCGAGGTCCAGCGCTTGACCGAGTGCCATGCCCTCCCAGCCGCTTGCCATGGCAAGGAGATGCGCGAGTTCGGCACGAATCGCGGGATCGTCGTGGCACTGCGGTGCGGTCACGATCTCGAAGGCAAGCGTCAGAAGCGAATCGCCCGCCAGTATCGCTGTCGCTTCGTCGAATGCGATGTGAACCGTCGGGCGTCCCCGCCGGACAGCATCGTCGTCCATAGCGGGAAGGTCGTCATGGACCAGCGAATAGCAATGGACACATTCCAGGGCGCAGGCCGCATTGAGCGCGGCGCGCTCAGGCACGTCGAAAAGCTGCGCGGTTTGGATTAGTAAGAACGGACGCAAGCGTTTGCCGCCCCCAAGTGCGGCATACCGCATGGCTTCGGGCAGGGAAACGCCAGCCATGCGCTCGTTCGCGGTGGTGCGGCTCTTGCCGGTGAGAATCTCGCCGAGGCGCTTTTCCACGCTTCCGGCAATCCTGTCGATTTCTGTCAGAAAGGTCATCGTGAGCGAAGGGATAGCCGAGGCTTTCTTTCGCCGCAAATTGATCGTGCGGCGCGCGGACGTTAGAACCCAATCCCATGACGGACAAACCGGTCGCGAATCGTCAAACGGCTCTGGGAAGCCGGTCGCCAGGACCGGGGTCCGGCAGAACCAGTGCGCAGGGAAAAGCGCGAAAGTCGCGGTCGCGGAAATCTCGCTCCCAAAAGTCATGGGGCACGCGACATCCTTGGCTGAAGCGCATCGCGCT
Source organism: uncultured Alphaproteobacteria bacterium (assembly GCA_942491645.1). Classification (GTDB taxonomy): domain Bacteria; phylum Pseudomonadota; class Alphaproteobacteria; order Rhizobiales; family Methyloligellaceae; genus Methyloceanibacter. The sequence continues at coordinate 74,952 of CALOBK010000013.1, forward strand.
TGCCGCACTGATCCTGTTCGGCCTGGTTCTCGGCAGCATCGTCCTGTTCCGCTTCGTCAATCCGCCCATCACCTCGGTCATGATCGTGGAAAAGCTACGCGGCGAAACGTTGAAGCGGCGCTGGGTGCCACTTGAAAAAATCTCTCCTAATTTGCGTCACGCGGTTATTGCGAGCGAGGACGGCAATTTCTGCCGGCATGGGGGAGTGGACTGGGGCGCCGTGCGGGAGGTCGTCGAGGCGGCAAAGAGTTGGGAAGCCGTGCGGGGGGCGAGCACCATCCCTATGCAGGTCGCCAAAAATATCTATCTATGGGAGTTCCGCTCCTATATCCGCAAGGCGCTGGAGGTACCTCTCGCCTACGCAATTGTTTCGATTTGGCCGAAGCCGCGCGTGCTGGAGGTCTATCTTAATATTGCCCAGTTCGGCCCGGGCCTATTTGGGGCCGAGGCGGCGAGCCGCTATTATTTCGGTAAGCCGGCCTCAGCGCTGACCCGGCGCCAGGCGGTCTTGCTTGCCACAACGTTGCCAAAACCCCTTGTCCGGAACCCGGCGCGGCCCACAAGGACGCATCGTTTGGTCGCCAATGCCGTCCAGAAGCGCCTGCCCTATATCGCCAAACGGACCGGCTGCCTCATGAATAGCCCAAAAAGGTAAGCTATCGGCCCTGGCCAGAGGCCAAGATTGCCACTATAAGGTCGCCAGAAGAGGCTCCGGGATAGATGCGGGGCCGCCTAGAGGTTCAAGAAAATGGCTGTTCCTAAGAGAAAAGTGTCTCGCATGAAGCGGGGCAACCGGCGGAGCCACGACGCTGTCGCGGCCCCGGCTTATGTCGAAGATAAGGATTCGGGCGAATTGCGTCGGCCGCATCATATCGACTTGAAGTCAGGCCGCTATCGTAGCCGCCAGGTCATCACGATCAAGGAAGAGGCTTAGGCGCCCACGCGCTTTAGGCCTGTTAAGATCTTGTTCCGCTCCGGCACCCATGCGTGCCGGAGCCTTTTTGCGTTGTGACTCAAGATCTGCGCGCAACCCGCGCCATTGGCCCGTTCCCGGCATGCGAACGGACGTTGGCATGCCGGGAACGGTCTGCCTTCATCCAAACGCCACCGGGATTGGTAGGGCGTTGGTAACCACGGCGCTAGAAACCCCGCCCCAGAGGCCATGTTTGCCCCCTTTACGGCCCTGAGAGAGGCGATCCGCGTCAGGAGATTTTCTGCTTCTTAAACCTTGCCGCTTAGTCTCCTTCAAAAGCACTGAGGTCCCAAAAGGGACCCGAGGCGTCGACAAGAAGGGCTGGCTGGTGAGCGTAGGTAAGACAAAAGACCACAAGACATCCGACCCGCAATTTCGGCTGGAAGACGTCCTGGATAGCATCCAGGCGACAGCGTATCTGTGGGACTTCGGCACGGACGAGATCGCGTGGGCTGGCAATGCCTCCTCGGTTTTGGGCGGGGTGGATATTTCCAAGTTGCGCCAAGCGCGGGCCTACGCCCTGCACATCGATCCGGACCATTCCTCTGCCCGCTATGACGGCGTGACGGGCGGTCCGCGGGCAGCGCCCAGCGCGGAGCTTCCTTATGCGCTGCAATACCGGTTTCTGCCAGAGGGGCGCCGGAGCGATGCCGCGGTATGGCTCGAGGATCATGGTGTTTGCTTTACCGATGCGAAAGGTAGCCCGGTTCGTGCGCAAGGAACCCTTCGAGTGATTGCCGATCTCCGACGGGCCGACCGTATGCACGGCACCGGAGAACATGAGGAGCAGCCGGGCTTGCTGAACAGGACCGCGCTTGCCCAAACCGTTTCGAGCCTCCTATCCGCCCAGACCAAAACAGCGGCCAAGGGCGTTTTCCTCCTGGTAGGAATCAACGACTTGACGCGGATCAACGAGACGTATGGCTACCATGTGGGCGATGAGGTCATTTCCATCATGGGCGAGCGCCTTAGAGGTGTTGTGCGCGGACGCGACTGCCTTGGCCGGTTCTCGTCGAACAAGTTTGGGATCGTCCTGCACAATTGCGATGCACACGAGATCGAGCCGGTCGCCCGGCGCCTGATGGCCGTTGTCGACGGCAATATCGTGGATACGAGCGCCGGTGCGGTCGCCGTGACCGTTTTGGTGGGTGCAGTCCAGCTCCCTTATCACGCGGGGAACTCTCAGGAGGCGATAGGCCGAGCTTTGCAGGCTATCGGTCGCGCGCGCACGAATCCCGGCGGCCGCTTCTGCTGTTATGTGTCCTGCGAGCGCCGGGAACTCGAACGGCAGCACAATGTCACTATCGCCGATGAGATCATTCGTGCACTGAACGACCGCCGCATGATGATCGCGCTCCAGCCTATCGTGACATCGCGGCTTTACGAGCCGGAACTGTACGAGTGCCTTTTGCGCCTACGGTGCCTCGACGGCTCCATATTGAAGGCGAGTGAAATCATTCCCGTCGCTGAGCAGTTTGGGTTGTCGCGGCTTGTCGATCATCGCGCGCTTGAATTGACGGTCGACTTGTTACGCTCATCGCGCGAGACCAAGCTTGCGCTAAATGTCTCGGCAATGACCATGACGGATCGTCAATGGGTCGATGCGCTTGAGGCTCTAACGGGCAAGGATCGCACGCTGACGGAGCGGTTGACCGTGGAGATCTCGGAGATCGCGGCGACGTGCGATATCGAAGCCACGTCCGTGTTTATTGGCCTCCTAAAGGATTCAGGTTGCCGGGTCGCGCTCGACGATTTCGGTGCCGGTTACACCTCGCTGCGCGATCTCGGCGTCGATATGGTCAAGATCGACGGGTCCCTCATTGAAAATCTCGGATCGGCCCCGGAAGACGAAGTGTTTGTGCGTAAGCTGATCGATCTGGCACACAGCTTTGGCCCCATTGCCGTCGGCGAATGGGTGGGCGGTGAGCAGTCAGTGAGCATGCTGGAGAAAGCCGGTGTCGCGTATCTGCAGGGCGACTTCTTCGGAGCGCCCAAGCTCTACGAGGACACGTCCGCGGTGAACCCTGCCAGAGTGGCGGGCTAGACTGCGGACACGCGTCTTGGCGATGCCCGACTAGTTTCCGCGCTGCTCATCGCGGCCCCTGAGCCGGGTCGCCAATGTCGAGAGGAGGGGGTCGTGCACCCCTAGGGCCTCCAAGTGCTCCACAGTGTTCAACACATAGTCGATATTGGCGCCAGCCTGCCCATGGCAGTCGCGGACAATGCGCTCTTGCGCCTCCAGGTCTAGCACTCCCGCATATTGCGGATGGGATGTGTCAGCAAGGTACGTCAGGGCCGTAACCGTTTGCCCAGACCAATCGGCAAGTTCCACGCCGCGATACGCTTCCACATAGACGTCTGTCACCTGCTCCCGATCGCGCAGATAGGAAATTGTCTGGTTCTCAGAGCCCGGCGCGATGCGAAAAGCCACGCCGTGGCATTCGCCGCCGTGGTCGAGGCCTAGCACCAGGCCCGGCTTCTCCAGTGTCCCGCGATGCAGGATCGAGTAGACGCAGAGCGCCCGGTGCAGCCCCCCCAGGCGCGCGGGGCATTGCACATCGAACGGGAACCCCGGACGCCACATGAGAGAGCCATAACCGAACACCCAAAGCGCAGACATGCGTCCTGTCTTAGAGGATTTCTGACGTTTCCTGAAGGTGCTGTTGAACGTGCGCCGCCTGCGGCAAATGCGTTTCAGTTGTGCACAAGCTTTGATTGTGAAACAGCTCCATTGCCAAACTCAAGTTATTATTCGGGTCGAATGACCTCTGCCGGAGGAGTGCCATGAAGGATATGTACGAAGGCAGAACCGCGGATGCAGACATTTCCGCAGCCGTTAAAATTGCAGTTTGAGAAGCCGCCAAAGAACACGGTCCAGGTTTTTCTTGGGACCTCGTGAAAATTGATGGATCGCATGGAAGCGTACCATTTGAAGTCGGCGTTACGATAAAGGTCAAATAGCCCTAGTCCTCGTGCCCGTGCGGGCGGCCGAAATCGGCGTCCGCCGTGTCTTGCCCGGCATCAATGATGCCGCGCCGGATCGTGCGGGTCCGGGTGAAGAGGTCTTCAAGCGCCTTACCGTCGTCCCAGCGGATCATACGCTGGAGCGCAGCCAGGTCCTCGGTGAAGCGGCCCAGCATTTCCAGCACGGCTTCCTTGTTGTTGAGGAACACGTCCCGCCACATCACCGGGTCGGAGGCGGCGATGCGCGTGAAGTCGCGGAAGCCGCCAGCGGAAAATTTGATCACCTCCGATTGGGTAACCTCTTCCAGATCGGCGGCGGTGCCGACGATGTTGTAGGCAATGAGATGAGGCACGTGGCTCGTGATAGCGAGGACGATGTCGTGGTGCTCGGGCGTCATTGTCTCAACGTCCGAGCCAAGTCCGCTCCACATGGCGGTGACCTTCGCAAGGCTTGTCTCTGTCGTCCGCTCACACGGCGTAAGAATGCACCAGCGTCCCTCGAAGAGTTCCGCAAAGCCTGCCTCTGGCCCAGAATGCTCCGTGCCTGCAATGGGGTGCCCGGGGACGAAGGCGACGTGGCCGGGGAGTTCAGCCAAGATCTTTTCGATCACAGCCGTCTTGACCCCACCCACATCCGTCACAACGGCGCCATCTGCAAGGTGCGAGGCGAGGGACGTCACCGCGTCCGCCATCGCGCCAACTGGAACCGCGACTAGGACAAGCTCGGCGTCTTCCACGGCCTGTTGCGGGGTCTCTGCGATGGCATCGCAAAACCCAAGGTCGCGCGCTCGCGTGCGGACATCCGCCGAGCCGTCGTAACCGGTCACAGTGGCGCTAAGCCCGCGCGCCTTCAAACCGCGCGCGATAGAAGAGCCAATGAGCCCGAGCCCAACGATCGCAACTTTGCTGAACATTGGCTCGCTCATGTGCGGTTCATGAAGGCGGTTAGTGCATCGAGTACTGCGTGGTTCTCAGCCTCTGTGCCGATCGTCATGCGGAGCGCATGGAGAAAGCCATATTCCTCCACGCGCCGCAAGATGATGCGTCGCTCATGCAAAAAGGCGTCGGCTTCCGCTGCGGTCATGCCGGGTTCTTCCGGAAAATGCACGAGCAGGAAGTTTGCTGCGCTCGGTGTCGTGCGCAGGCCGAGTGCGCTCAGCCGCGCCGCCATGTCGCCAAGCCAAGCCTCGTTATGCGCAATGGCTGCGTCCATATGCGGCTGATCGTTGAGCGCCGCCACACCGGCTGCGATCGAAGGGCCCGTCACATTAAAAGGACCTCTTATCCGGTTCAGCACCCCGGCGATGGCGGAGGGACAATACGCCCAGCCGATCCGCAAGGCGGCAAGCCCATAGATTTTCGAGAAAGTGCGCGTCATCACCACATTTTCGTTTCGTGCGACAAGCGCGATCCCGGCCTCGTAGTCGTGCGCCCGCACATATTCGGCATAGGCCGCATCCAGCACGAGAAGGACGTGTTCGGGGAGCCCCGCATGCAGCCGCTCGATCTCATCGAAGGGCAGATATGTCCCGGTGGGGTTATTGGGGTTCGCAACGAACACCATGCGCGTGGCCGGGGTCACGCGCGCCAAAATCGCATCGACGTCGGCGGTGAAATTTGTCTCTGGCGCCACGACGGGGCGCGCGCCACGCGCAAGGATCGCGATCTTGTAAACAAGGAAGCCATGTTCAGTGTAGATCGCCTCATCGCCCGGCCCGATATAGGCCGCGGCCAGAAGGTTGAGCAATTCGTCCGACCCCGACCCGCAGACGATCTGCGCTGGCTCAAGGTCATAGCGGAGCCCCAGCGCCTCGCGCAAAGGACGCGCTGAGCCGTTCGGATAGCGGGACAGGCGCGCGGCTTCGCCAAGATAGGCCCCGACCGCCTTCGGGCTCGGTCCGAGGGGCGTTTCGTTGGACGACAGCTTCACGATCACGCCTGCGCCAGGCAGCGTGCTCGTGCCTGGCACATAGGGCGCGATATCCAGAATGCCTGGACGGGGCCCCGGTCCAATTCTGGCTGCGACTGGGTTGGGGGCCGTCGGTTTGGCAGCCATTCGTTTGGCAGCCATGAGATTTGCTCCTTTTTGGGGCGTGAAACACTACGATGGGCTTCTCATACGGCGATTTCTTAAGCCAAGGCAAAGAAAAGATTGACTTTAAAGGATGAGGCCAACGCTAACGCGCCATTGTATAATTCCTGGCCATATTGGCAGGATGCGCGCGGCATGGCGCCGGCGGGTGACCGAACAGATTGTCTCGAATAGGCGCGATTTACGATGAATGAGACCCCGGGAGCGGACAGCTTCGCCGAACTCAAGCGGCGTGAGCAGATCGTCAATCCTCATAGCGAAGTGGTGCATTTTCCTGCGAGCGAGGGCCTCCCGCTCGACAGCGGGGGTCTGCTTGCGCCATTTTCCGTCGCCTATCAGACCTACGGCACGCTGAATGCGGACAAGTCCAACCTGATCTTGGTCTGTCATGCTCTGACCGGCGACCAGCATGCCGCCAGCCTCCATCCTGTGACCGGTAAGCCCGGCTGGTGGGAGACCATGATCGGGCCCGGCAAGCCCATCGATACGGACCGGTATTTCGTCCTGTGCCCCAACGTGATCGGTGGCTGCATGGGATCTACGGGGCCAAGCTCCCTCAACCCGGAGACGGGACGCACCTACGGGCCGGAATTTCCAGTTATCACACTGCGCGACATGGTTCGCGCTCAAGCCCGGCTTCTCGACCACCTCGGCATCGATCAAGTCTTGAGTGTGATCGGCGGCTCCATGGGCGGCATGCAGGTGCTCGAATGGGCGGCGACCTATAAGGAGCGCGTCTTCTCGGCGATCCCGATTGCGTGCGCGGCAAGGCACTCCTCGCAGAACATTGCCTTCCATGAGGTGGGCCGTCAGGCGGTGATGGCCGACCCGGACTGGTGTGACGGCCGCTATCTGGAAGAGGGCAAGAGCCCGCGCAAAGGGTTGGCGATCGCGCGCATGGCCGCGCACATCACCTATCTGTCCGACCAGGCGCTGCACACGAAGTTCGGCCGCAATTTGCAGGACCGCGACCAGGTGACGTTCGGCTTTGATGCCGACTTCCAGGTGGAGAGCTATTTGCGCCATCAGGGAATGAGTTTCGTCGATCGTTTTGACGCAAACTCGTATCTCTACATCACTCGCGCTATGGATTATTTTGACATTGCCGCCGATCATGGCGGCGTGCTTGCGAACGCCTATGTCGGGACTAAGACGCGGTTTTGTCTCATCTCGTTCACCTCGGACTGGCTGTTTCCCACGGAGGAGAGCCGCGAGGTGGTGCATGCGCTGAACGCGGTCGCCGCCAATGTGAGCTTTGTCGAGATCGCCTCGAACAAGGGCCATGATGCCTTCTTGCTCCACGAGCCGGAGCTGTTCGATACGGTTCGCGGGTTCTTGAACGCCGCCGCGCGCTGGCGTGGCATCGACGGCACAAGCGCGAGCACGTGAGCATGGATGCGCCGGTAAACCCAATGGGCTTGCGCTCCGCCGACGCGAGCCGTGTCGATTTGCTGCTGATCGCCGAGATGGTGTCGCCCGGGTCCCGGGTGCTGGACATCGGTTGCGGTGATGGCGCGCTGTTGCGGATCCTTGCCGAGAAGCATGGCGTGGATGGCCGCGGCATCGAACTCAGCCAGGCCGGTGTGAACCAATGCGTGGCCCAAGGCCTGTCGGTGATCCAGGGCGATGCGGACACCGACCTTGAATATTACCCCGACGGCGCCTTCGACTACGCAATCCTATCGCAGACCATTCAAGCGACGCGTAATCCGAGGCTCGTGTTGCAGCAGCTCTTGCGGATTGGGAAGCGCGCGGTGGTGTCGTTCCCGAATTTCGGCCATTGGCGGGTGCGGACCCAGCTGATGTTCGGCGGACGCATGCCCCGCACCGATAATCTCCCGGAGACGTGGTACAGCACGCCCAATATCCATTTCTGCACGATCAAGGATTTTCTGGCGCTGTGCGATGAGATGGGCGCCAACGTCGAACGGGCCGCAGCACTCAATGCCCTTGGCACGAAGCTCCGCTCCATGCCTCTATCGTCGCAAAATTTCTTCGGCGAGCAGGCGATCTTTCTGCTCTCGCGTTAGCCGCGGCGTCGCCACGCCTGCGGGGATGGGCACGATGCGGCGGCGCATGGAGCGTTCGGTTTCGCGCAAGGGGCTGCCCGCATAGACTTGCTTGGTCGCCTCCAAAATTATGACGCCGGAGAAGGCAGGCCAAAGGATATCGCCGAGCCGCTCCCAGAAATCCGGCCATCGCGTCAGAACGCGCCAGTTGAAGGGCGGAAGGTGAAGCACGTAGTGCCAGCTCTCGGGCTGGAACATGGCGTCCTTCAAGAGCCGAGTGAGCTGACTGCGGCTGAAAGGGCTTCCATAGCCGAAGGGTGTCGTATCGAGGCGCGCCCATAAGCCTCGCCGGTTCGGGACCACGATCAGGATGCGGCCACTCGGCGCCAGCACCCGCCAGATCTCGCGAAGGAGGGTGTGCGGATGCTCCGACCACTCCAGCATATGCACCAGGAGAATATGGTCAGCGGACTCATCGTCCAAGGGCAGGTCTGTCTCCGAGACGAGGGCGACTTGCGAAGAGGCACGCTCGGGCCATGGCATGGCGCCGAGCCGTGCCGGGGCCAGCGCGCCAATACAGGCCGCTTCTTTACGAAATTCGGCGAGGTAAGGCGTCACGTAGCCCAAGCCGAACACGCGCTTGCCGCGGACATTCGGCCATAGCGCCCGGAATCGCGGGCGCAAAAGCCGCCGCACCATGAGCCCCAGGCGGCGGGCATAGAAGTTTCGAAGGTCGATGGCGTCGAGATGCATGGCTCAGACTTAGTTGTGGCGCGCCTTGATTTGGGTTTCGTTGCGACCGGTTTCAATCCAGAGGCGTGAGGGGTACGGTCCAGGCGACAATGCCAACCCGCACCCGCAATCGCGAAGAGAATGACATGGCCAAGCTCGAAATTTATCAATTTCCGACCCGTGCCGACAATTACGGCGTTTTGCTACACGACCCTGAGACAGGGGCCACCGCGGCGATCGATGCACCCGAGGCGGAGCCCATTTTCGCGGCGCTCGCGGATAAGGGATGGGATCTCTCGGACATTCTCGTCACCCATCATCACGGAGACCACACGGCCGGCATTGGGGCCTTGAAGAAGAAATTTGGATGCACGGTCTACGGCCCCGCGCGGGAAGCGGGACTGATTTCGGGGCTCGATGTGGAGGTGAAGGAAGGCGACACGGTTGCGGTTGGGCACGCGGATGCGACCGTCATCGACACGCGCGGCCATACGCGCGGGCATGTGAGCTATCATTTTCCAGACGAGGCAGCGGTTTTCGTTGGCGACACACTCTTCTCCGTCGGGTGCGGAAAATTGCTTGAAGGCGATGCGCCGACCATGTGGGAGTCGCTTTCGAAGCTTGCCAGCCTCCCGCCCGAGACGCGCCTCTATTGCGGCCATGAATATACCGGTACCAATTGCCGGTTCGCACTGACGATCGAGCCAGAAAACGAGGTGTTGCAGGCACGGACTGCCGAGGTCGCGGCGAACGATGCCAATGGCCGTCCTTCCCTGCCGACAACGATTGGCCAGGAACTCGCCACCAATCCCTTCTTGCGTGCCTCAAGCCCTGCCATTCAAGCTCGGCTTGGGATGGAGGGTCAGCCGCTTGAGGCTGTGTTCGGCGAGGTGCGCAGGCGCAAGGACCGTTTCTAGTGGAGCCGTCTCCGAGCGCCGAGGAGATCATCGCGCATCTGGCTCTCGAGCCTCACCCCGAGGGCGGCTGGTACCGCGAGACATTCCGAGACGAACCCGGGCATCAGGGCCGGCCCCATTCCACGGCCATTTTGTTTCTATTGGCGCAGGGTGAGGTGTCCCACTGGCATAGAATCGATGCTGTGGAGACCTGGCACTGGTATGGCGGCGCGCCTCTTGTGTTGAAGGTCGCGGACGATGCGGGTGTTCAAGAGTTCAGGCTTGGGCCCGATCTGTTTGCCGGGGAGCATCCGCAAGCCATCGTCCCGGCTCATGCTTGGCAGAGTGCAAGAAGCCTTGGGGGTTGGTCCCTGACAGGGTGCACCGTGGCACCAGGCTTCCACTTCGATGGGTTCGAACTCGCGCCCGAAGGCTGGGAGCCATAGAGGTCAGAAGCAAGGGGAGCCTTTGGCCCTCATAACCCCCCCGCTCGCGCCCGGCAGGCATCCTCGCATGGCATCTCAGCGATCGCTGTTGTGCGGCAGGATGCTGAACCATTGATTGCGCCGAATGTTTTCCGGGAGCGTGACAGGATCGCATCCACTGATGCTGCGGAGAACGACGGGCAGCGAGATCTGGTCCTGGTAGGTCCAGCTCTCGGTTTTTCGGCCCACCAGAGATCGTTCACACGCTTGAGCCGCTCCGCGAGGGGCTCTCGTCTGGCTATCATGCCGGTGGCAAAGAGACCGCCGTGTGGGGGGACGAGCGACCTGTTGGCTTCGGCCTGCTGGTTAACCGGCAGACCACGATATTTTCGCAATGTCAGGCTGCCTGTGGCCTCCTCGTAAATGCAGTCCCGATCCGGATGCACGAACATGGTCCAGTCACCCGCGCCAAGTTTCGCGCGCATGTCGCTCACGAAGGCCGGACTGTTGATTTGGAAGCTCGCGTCGATCCAGATTGACAGGTCGGCCGGTCGACCCAGCGAAAACGGGGCATACGCATCCGCCAGATGGCCATCGGGGAATATCCGGCGGCTCAGTAACTTGAAGTGCTTGGACTGCATTCTGGAATGGAGCTGGGAATCGCGCGGGACATGAATCACGTGCCATTCTCCAACACGAGCGGGCATCTGATCGTCCGTGAAGCAGACAAAATCGTACGGTTGGTCTTGAGGCTCCAGCTGCTTCAGTGTGTCGTAGCCGCCAAAGATCGCCGTATAGGCAACCGTGCAATTCTTATGCTATCGCCGCCGACCGGGACCGACTGGCCTTGAAGGACTTAGTCGGCGAGCTGTCCGCCATTGATCGACAGAGTCGTGCCGGTGATCCATGCTGCCTCGTCGGCGGCGAGGAAGACGACGCAGCGCGCGACCTCTTCGGCCTCACCGAGACGTCCAACAGGGATTTGGCCGACAATGGCTTCCATCACCTTCTCGGAGACACCGGCCAAGAGCTCGGTGGCCACATAGCCAGGTGCGATGGCATTCGCCGTGATGCCCTTGCGGGCGCCTTCAAGCGCAACGGCGCGGGTGAAGCCGATCATCCCGGCTTTGGCAGCGCAGTAATTGGACAGGCCCAGCATGCCCTGCTGACCATTGATCGAGGAGATCGAGATGATGCGGCCGAATTTGCGGTCACGCATGCCGTTGATCACCTGGCGCGTTACGTTGAACACCGAGTCGAGATCGGTGCGCATGACTTGCGACCATTGCTCGGCACTCATCTTGTTGAGCATAGAATCGCGGGAAATACCGGCATTGTTGACCAGCACTTCGACCGGGCCGACTTCGCTCTCGACGGCGGCAACGCCCTTTTCACACGCGTCATAGTCGCCTACGTCCCATTTGAAGACCGAAATTGCGGTCTCCGCCTTGAACGCGTTGGCCGCCTCGTCATTGCCTGCATAGCTGGCGGCAACAGTGTAGCCCGCATCCTTCAGCGCCTTACTACATGCCGCGCCAATGCCGCGCGTACCACCAGTAACCAAAGCCACCCGTCCCATAGCATCCTCCCTTAGCGCGCTTCGGCGCCTGTTTCTTCAAGTGCCAAACCCAAGTGTGGGGCAGCTTGGGCCACCCCACACGAATTCGCCTCAAGCTTCAAGAGCGATGACCTCGTTGCGCGTCGCGCACGTGAACTAGGCGCGCTCCAGGCACATGGCAACGCCCATGCCGCCGCCGATGCATAGGGTCGCAAGGCCCTTCTTGGCGTCGGACTTTTGCATCTCGTGCAGCAGCGTGACGAGGACGCGCGTGCCCGAGGCGCCGATCGGGTGACCGATGGCGATAGCACCGCCATTGACGTTCACCTTGCTGCCGTCCCAGCCCATGTCCTTGTTTACAGCCAAGGCCTGCGCGGCGAACGCCTCGTTGGCCTCGACGAGATCAAGGTCGGTGACCTTCCAGCCTGCCTTCTCCAGCGCCTTGCGTGAGGCGGGGATCGGCCCGGTGCCCATAATCGTGGGATCGACGCCGGCAACCGCCCATGAGGCGATGCGGGCGAGCGGCGTCAGACCGCGCTTCTTGGCTTCCTCGGCGGACATCAGCACCACGGCGGCAGCGCCGTCATTGATACCCGATGCATTGCCCGCGGTGACCGTGCCTTCCTTGTCGAAGGCCGGACGCAGCTTGCCAATGTCCTCGACCGTCGCGCCTTCGCGAATGTACTCGTCCTGGTTCACGACGATCTCGCCCTTGCGGGTCTTGATGGTCACGGGCGCGATCTCATCCTGGAACTTGCCGGCCTTCTTGGCAGCTTCCGCCTTGTTCTGAGAAGCCACGGCAAAACCGTCCTGCTCATCGCGCGTCAGCTGCCACTGCTTGGCAACGTTCTCAGCGGTGTTGCCCATGTGGTAGCCGTTGAAGGCCTCCCACAGGCCGTCCTTGATCATCGAGTCGATGAACTTCACATCGCCCATTTTGTGGCCGTTGCGCAGGTTGGCGACATGGGGGGACAGGCTCATATTCTCCTGACCGCCAGCGACAACGATGTCAGCATCGCCGGTTGCGATCTGCTGAGCACCGAGAGCGACCGAACGCAGGCCCGAACCGCAGACCTGGTTGATGCCGAAGGCGGTGGCCTCCTGTGGCACGCCCGCTGCCATGGCAGCTTGCCGGGCCGGATTCTGCCCTTCGCCGGCGGTGAGCACCTGGCCCATGATCACTTCATTGACATCTGCGGCGTCCACGCCCGCGCGCTCCAGCGCTGCACGAATGGCCACTTCGCCAAGCTGATGCGCCGGTACGCTCGAAAGCGAGCCGCCAAACGATCCGACAGGCGTCCGTGCCGCACTGACGATTACGATTTCTGCGTCTTTCATTTCTTCCTCCCGACTGAAACTCGTTCCCGGTCATACCTCAGTGGTTTCCGGCTGGAAACCCCAACAAACGTCTGACGTTAAGCCTGTCGCCAAAGGCTCTGGTGCTGTGTACACCGAACGTGGTAATTATTTTCGCAGTTGCGGCATAGTGCGGCATAGTGCGGCATCTGGTTTGGTTCCGGAAGAGGCCAAGGTATTAGGGCTTAGGAGCGGAAGACAATTGGCTAAGGACGCAAACCAAGAGAACCGGCCGGTTATTGTCAAGAAGTATGCTAACCGCAGGCTCTACAACACAGATACAAGCACGTATGTGACCCTTGAGGATCTCGCCGAAATGGTGCGCGCCGAGCGCGATTTCGTGGTCTACGACGCGAAGACTGGCGAGGACCTGACTCATGCGGTTTTGACCCAGATTATTGTCGAACAAGAGAGCCGCGGGACCAGTCTTCTGCCCATCGGGTTCCTGCGCCAGCTCATCCGGTTCTATGGCGACGGAATGCAGAGGCTGGTGCCAAGCTATCTCGAATTCAGTCTGGACTCGCTGACGAAGCAGCAGGAGCAGTACCGGCGGCGTTTCGCCGATGCTTTTAGCACAACCGCTTTCGATGCGGTGCAGGAGCAGGTTCGCAAGAATTTCGAGACCTTTGATCGTGCGCTCGGTCTGTTCACGCCTTTCGGGGCGGAGGGGACCGGATCGGCCGACGAGTCAGAGATTACTGACACAACGCCGAATAAGGCGCTCCCGCCGACGAAAGACAATATCGATACGCTCAAGGCCGAGCTCCAGGACATGCAAGAGCGTTTGGAGAAATTGTCCTCCAAATAACGGGGCTCGTCCGAAAACCCGTTCAACAAGAAATCAAAGGCCGCTGGGCGGCCTTCTTGCGGCCAGGGATTCTCTGCTAGGCAGCTGCGGCGGTCGCAGGTTGATGCTGGTGCAAAGCCGTTAGGTCCGCCTTCACGAATGCGCGCGTTCGCTCTGTGTCGGCCAGAAGGTGGATATGCACCTCGTTTGCGCCGATGTTCGCGCCTTCATGACGAAGGTGCGCGAGATTCAGCGTCATGGCATCGTCCTTGGTGTCGCCGAACACCAGCGCTTCGCGCGTCCCGTTCTCGTGGCGCCGGACCAAGATATAATTGGCCTGCGGCAGGGCCGGGCAGCCAACAAGCGTATAGACGCTGTGCAGGTAACGGCGGGCTGAGGCGCCACGCCAATAATGGAACGCCTGATCAAACGCCGCCTCGGCACAAACCAGCGCCGGCTCATCGACCGGGCCCAAATCAGCTGCGCCTGAAGAGGCAATCCCAGAAGCGTCTGAATGGCTCGTCCACATAAAAGCTCGTCCCGTTAACCTTGGTGACTTCACTTGAAATAGGTTGACCGATGACAATTTCAAGGCGTCGCCGTTCAGGTAATTTTGATAGAACAAAATATGAACTTAGGCGAATGACACGTCAAGCTTTTAAGTGTTAACAAGGGGTTAACGGTTTCCGGCCTCTTCGTTCGCCTCAGCCACAAGCCGGTCCGAGGCAGTTTCGATGGCCGTTTGCAGACGGGTCATGAACTCCGCCTTGGGAAGCCCTGGGGGAATAGGGTCGAGGATTTCGACGATTATGGTGCCCGGCTTCCGGTACCAGGTGCGTCGCGGCCAAAACAACCCGGAATTCAATGCGACAGGGACGCAAGGGACGCCAAGGGAATTGTAGAGCAGCACGATGCCGGTCTTGTAGGCGGGCGGGGCCCCTGGCGGCCGCCGTGTGCCTTCCGGGAAAATAATGATCTCGCGACCGGCCTCAACGCGAGACTTTGCGTGGCGCAGCATGGTCCGCAGGGCCGTAGGCCCCTTATCGCGGTCCACGGGGATCATCTGAAACTTGTTTGAGAACCAGCCGTGTAACGGGATCCAGAACAGCTCGCGCTTCATCAAGAGAGCGGGGTCGCGAAACACCGGGATGAGTGCGAAGGTCTCCCACGCGGACTGGTGTTTCGAGGCGACGAGCATTGGCGTGTCCGGCAGCCTCTCAAGGCCGCGCACCTCGAAATTCAGACCAACGATATGCTTCAGAAGCCAAAGTTCGGTCCGCGCATGGGCTTTCAACGCCTCCAGCGCCCATTTGCGCGGGGCTAGCAGCAACGGGCTGCCGAGGATCAAAAACAGCACGGTCGTGACGTAGAATAGGATTCCGAAAACGATCGAGCGGACCATCGTGGCTTATGGCTCCGGTTCGTCTGCGGGCGGCACGGAGGTGCCCTGCAACGTCATGCGCGCGAGATTGGTGGCCCAGAGCCGCCCGAGCGCAGGCAGATATTTCAGATATTCAGACAGGAGCAGCCGCGTGGTGCCTGGATATTCCCACCAGCGTTTTACCTGGACGTTGTTGTCCACGACAGGATAGGGCACGAGATCGATACCGGGCATGGCGCGCTCTAGTTCGGCGAGCGCGCGCGGCATGTGATAGTTGGAGGTCACGACAATCACCGACCTGTAACCATTGAGTGTGGCCCATCGTGCCGTTTCGGTGGCGTTGTCGATAGTGTTCAGCGCTGCCTTATCGATGTCGACGCAGCAGTCGAAATATCGCTGGCCTTCGGTGGTGAGCGTCTTCAATTGCTCAAGTGTCGTGCCGCGATTGACCCCAGTGATCAGGACCCGCTTTGCTTGGTTGTTGGCCATCAACTTCATGGCATCGTCTATGCGCGAAACGCCGCCGGTGAGCACAGTAATGCCGTCGGTCGCGTGGGCCGGATAGTCCGGTTCGCGGGCCATGCCATTGGCGAACACGATGAAGCCGATGATCAGCATAACGAGCAGCAGGATCGCCGCGTCGAAGAAAAGGCGGACAAAACCCACCGCTCCCCGAAAGCGATGGAAGTGCTCCGGGCGCTCATCCACGTCCTCGTCTCGGCCGATTTCGATGTCCTTTCTCAACAGGCACTCCGAAGGCGTCTGGCGCTGTGTAGAATCAATGTGCTGCGCAGAATAAGCCCATTCTGGGGCGTGCGGCATCGGCTTCAATAGCCTGCCTCATACACGCTTACGCATAGGTTTTCAGGACTCGAAAGACGCCGAGGCGCGATGTGATCATGCACAGCGCCGCGACAATGGCGACAATGATCACCAGAAGGAAATAGCCGCCGAGGTCCAGTTCCCCATTGCCAAGCAGGCGCCGCGCCTCAGCTTCCGTGACGGCGCCGCCGCCCAGCAGATGCAGCAGGAGTGGCAGCGCCAAGAACGTGATGGCTGCCGCAACCAAGCCGGCAAACCCCGCCCGCACCCCAAGTCCGAGGAAGTGACGTTCGAATTCGCTGGAGATGAAGCGCTCATTGGCGCCCACGAAATGCAGAACTTCGATGATCTCGCGGTTCGTGGTCATGGCGCTGCGTGTCGCGGACACAATCACCGCGATGGTGGCTGCGGCCACCAGTCCCAGCACAGCGATCCCGCCAAGTGCCGCCGAGCGCGTGATCAGTTTGATTTCCGATTGCCAGCGGCGGTGGTCGTCCAGCGTCACCCCTTCGAAATTCTGGCTGAGAGAATTCTTGATCGTGTCGATGTCGGGCGGGTTGGAGCGATCCAGTTCCACGGCGATCAGCCGCGGGATGGGCAGCGCCGAAAGTGCGGCAGTCGAGCCAAGCCACGGCTCGAGCAATTTTGCCGAATCGTCGGCGCTCAAGGGTTTCACCCGGGTGATGCCAGGCTGTTTGGCCATGAACAGAGCAACCAGGGTTATCTTCTTTTCGATATCCGCTGCGTTGATCGGATTGAGCTCGACGGTCACTTCGCTGGCAATATCGTCAACCCAAGCGCTGGCGGACTGGTAGACCATGTAGACGCTGCCAGCGGTCAGGCAGGCAAGAAATGTCATGATCGCGATCACGAGGGTCAGCGCCCGTCCCGCGACCGAGGCTGGCGGAACGATCTGAGAAGATGGCGCTTGAAAGCGCTGGGGGAGCCGCGCCGCGAGCCTTGCGGGCAGGATGCCGGCGAGCAGGCTTGTCCACGGATAGTCCTTGATATCGTTGAGGAACGTCACGGCGTGCTTCCCTAGGGGCCAACGAGTTGCGGCGTGCTGACCTTGAGCTGGCCCTCATAGAGCATGAGGCGTGGTGCTTCGAGCTGTTCCATCAGCGCATAGTCGTGAGTGGCGATGATGACCGACGTGCCGAGCCGGTTCAACTCGACGAACAGGCGGAGCAGGCGGTTGCCGATGGCAGGGTCTACATTGCCCGTGGGCTCGTCAGCCAGCAGCAGCTCGGGTCGTCCAATGACCGCTCTGGCGATCGCGGCGCGCTGTTTTTCGCCTCCAGACAAAGTTTCTGGATAGGCATGAATACGATTTCCAAGGCCGACCCAGTGTAGCAAATCTGTCACATCGTCGGCATAATCGCTCTCTCTGCGGCCCATTACACGCAAGGGTAAGGCGACATTTTCCCAGGTCGTGAGGTGGTCGAGCAGCCGAAAATCCTGGAACACGATGCCGATTCGGCGCCTCAGGGCTGCACGTCCGCTAGGGGGTAAATCGGCTAAATTCTCACCAAAAACGAAGATTAGGCCCCTGCTTGGGCGGATCGACATGAACAGCAGGCGCAGGAGCGATGTCTTTCCGGCTCCAGAGGGTCCTGTCAAAAAGTGAAAGGAGCCCGGATGTACGTGAAAGGCGACATCGCGCAAGATCTCCGGACCTGAGCCATAGCGTAGCCCGACATTGTCAAAGCGAATCACCCGACGTCCTTGCGCCTCTTAACATTGCCGAATACGGGTACTTTATGCTGAACTCTCCGTCCGGTATCAATGGTATAGGGTAACCGAACGGGGCGTCCCGCATATTCATGGTGTAGTGGGCGATTGCGGCAATCAAAATGGCAACACTAATTATTTGTCCAGCGTGCGGTACTCGGTACCAAATTAAGGCGGCATTTCCGCCGGAGGGCCGCAAGGTCCGTTGCGCAAAATGTAGTCACGTGTGGCAGGCAATGCCGGCAGAGCCCGATACGGCTTCGCCGCCGCCAGCCGCCCCGCCGCAGCCGGCCGCTGCGCCAAGGCCGGCTGCTGCGCCGCCGCCTGCGCCGCCGCCTGGTGCCGTGCCACCGCCTGCGGTCGAGCCACCGCCTGGGGCTGCGCCAGCGCCGAAGGCGCCGCCGTCTGTGATGCCGGCACCACCGCAAGCAACGCCGGCCCCACCGCGACCTCAGGCTCAGGCCCCGTTGACGCCTGAGATGCCGTCGATGCCTGCGGCGGATACAGATTTCGGAGCAGCCGGTCCTGCGGCGTCTGCGGCCGCAGCGGAGGTTGCTGTGCCACCGACCCCACCGGAGGCCGAAGAGGCGTCCAAGGGCGGCCTGTTCGGCAAGCTCATGGGGAGGACAAAGTCAGAGCCTGCCGCGCCTCCACCTGAGATAGCGCCGCCTGCGGATGTCGCGCGACCTCCGGCCGGAATGGCTGCGCCAGCCGATGCGCCGGGTGCATATGGTGATGCCTCGTTCGATGCAGGTTTCCCCGACGCAGGGTTCCCCGATACTGGCGAGGGGACAGACGCCGCGCTCGCGGACCCAGATCTGGTCGCCGCCGCCTTCGGTGAATCCGCCCAAAAGGCGAAAGCTCCCCGCAAGAAGCCGCCAGTTCTCGCCATCGGCTGGGGTCTCCTGGCGCTGATTATTGTGAGCGTGTTAGGTCTTTTCTTCCTCGCGCCCCAGACCACGGTGTCGATCCTGCCGGGGGCATCGAGCCTTTACTCAATGCTCGGCATGCCGGTTGGCGCGCAAGGGCTCGAGTTCCAAGGCGTGCGGTATGGTTGGACCAATAGTGAGGGTCAGACCGTGCTCGAGGTTCAGGGCAATGTGCGCAACACGGGTTCGTACGCGATGAGTGTGCCCACGGTGATCATTGTTCTGCGCGATGAGAATGGCGAGGAGATTTCCGAGTGGAAGACGGAGGTCGGCGCGGCCGAACTCGCCGCTGGCGAGGACGCACCGTTCCTGCGTCAGATCCCATCGCCGCCGAGCAATGTCAGAAGCTTGAAAGTGCGTTTTGCCAAAGCGGGCTAGAGGGCGTGTCGAGTTGGGGCGCTGACCGCGTGGCCGAACGGTTTCCGCAACGCGGGTTGGTACACGCACGCCACACCGGCCAGATTGGGTGAGGCAGGGCAAGCGAAGCATGGCGAACCCGCCCGCGGCAGTCCGCATCGCAACGCTATATTCCGCTGAGACGATCGCTGTGCGCGTCGATGCCTTGGCACACAGCATTGCCGCTTGCGATTTGCACGCGCCACTTGTCGTCGCCGTGCTGAAGGGAAGCTTCATCTTTGCCGCCGATTTGATCCGGGCGCTGCATAGCCACGGTCTTATGCCGGAAATCGACTTTATTTTCCTTGCGAGCTATGGGACGGGCACGCGCGGCGGTGCGGTCGAAATCTTGCGCGATCTTGAAAGCGACATCGAAGGCCGTGACGTCGTCATCGTCGACGACATTCTCGATTCGGGCCGCACGTTGCTCTTCGCCAAGGAACGACTGATTGAGCGAGGCGCGCGGTCCGTGCGCAGTTGTGTTCTGCTCGACAAGAAGGCAGGCCGCACAGAGAGGGTGACAGCGGACTTTGTGGGGTTCGAATGTCCGAACCAGTTCGTTGTCGGCTACGGCATGGACTTGGCAAACCGCTACCGCGAACTGCCGTTCATCGGCATCGCCGAAATGGACGTTTAGCGGTCCAGCACCAGCCGGATTTCCACCAGATTCGAGCGCACTCTCAAGACGTAGAAGCCGAGAGTCGCCAGATGCGAGGGCATGATCCAACCCGCCTCAGCGCCGTTGGAAATGATGGCAGGCTGAATATTGAGAGAGGCCTTTAGCTGGTCCTCCAATTCATCCCAGATCGCCTCCAGGCTGCGATCCTTGATCACATCGGCAAAGTCTGTGCGCGTGGCGGTCAGGATGCCGTAATAGGCATAGAGCTGACCGTAGGCGAACCAAAAGCGGTCATCGGCCCGGGTGTCGAACCAGCCGCTACTATAATTCTCCGACCTCTCGCGCAGGACTGCCGACGTGCCACCGATATCCTTGGCGATCCGGTCCAGGAACTGAAGCAGATTGTCGGCGCGAGCATCGAACAGCGCGTCGCATTTTTCTAGCCTGTCGTTGAATCTGCGCAAGTCTTTGATTGCCGAGCGGTAGAAACTCGGGCTCGGCGTCGTAAGTCCGAAGGGGCTAAAGGAAAAATACCAGGTCACTTCATTGAACTGAATGTCGCCGCGCGCCTTCTCCAGGTTCTTATCAGCCTGCGAGGTGCCGCGGACCCGCCCGAGATTATCGACGAGTTCTACCGACGTGCGTTGGACGGCTTGGTGGACGCCGCGCTGAAACGCCGCCTTGTTGTCGAAATACGGCGTTCTGTCCCAAGCGAGCCCGAACAGACCAAGCTTGTAGAGCAGCATGGACGAAATCCAGGCGTTCTGGTTGACGTTGAAATCCACAAGGTTGGCAGTCGCATCGACCAGTCTTGACCGTCGGCACGTCTTTTCCGCAGCGGCACTGCTTTGTGCGTCCTTGGCATCCTTCTCGCCGCTGACGATGTCCCCGCTGGGTTCCGGGACATCGCCCGCCGTTGGCGTTGCTTCCGCGTACGCCTCCGCATAGTTGGTGTTGAAGCCATTCCAGACCTGCGTCGTCCAGAAGAAATAGGCATAGAGGCCAAGCAGGACGATCAGGCCGACGCCGACTGCCGCCTTCAGGATGAAGCCGAGCCGGGTAAAGGCCTCGCCGAGCCAGACAAAGGGTTTGAGCACGAAGGCCACCGACTGGCCAAGCCCGTGCCCGATCGCTGTAAAAATATTTGTGATGGTTTCGACGATGGAGTTCAGCATCTCAGCCTGCCGTCTTTGAATCGCAAAAGCTCTTGGGTCGTAACGTCTCGGGTCGCAAAACTTACGGGCCTCGAAGGTCTCTTCGACACACATATGGGCGTCGAATGTGACGTGTCCGAGGGCTTATGACTATTGTTGGGGCGTCGAAAAGCTTTTCGGGATTGCCGCCGGCTTTAGAACGAGCGGATGAGCCGCTCCAAGTAATCCAGTTCCAGCGTCGGGCGGGTTGGATCGCCGATCCGCCGGCGCAATTCGTCCAGGACCTCGCGCGCTTTTTGAATATCGATCTCATCGGGCACTTGCACAGAGAGGCCGAGATCGGGCCGGTTTGAGTGATCGGGGCGGCCCAGGGGATCGCGGCCGTTGGATCCAGGACCTTGGCCCGCCTGCATCTCGCCGTTCTCCATCATCTCCTGTGCCATGGATTGCGCGCCCTCGCGCATGCGTTCGAGCGCCAGGCTCTGACTCTGGGTCGCCAGATCGTAATTGGGCTCGCCCATCGCGTCCTCAGCTTGCTGCATGGCCTCTTCTGCGCCTTCGAACTGCTCCGGCGCATTGCCGCCTTCTTTCTGCATGCGCTCGATGAGTTTTTGCAGCTTCTGGCGCAGGGCCTGCTGGCGCTCCTGAAGGCTGCCCTGCTGGCCTTGCTGTTGTTGCTGCTGGCCAAGTTGGGGCTTTCCACCGCCCGGTGCATCGCCCTGCCGGCCTGATTGGCCTTGCGCCTTTGCACCGCTCTGTCCGCTCTGGGGGATCTGATCCATCATTGGCGACATGCTGTTGCCAAGGCCCATGGGCGAGCCAGGCGGGCTCACGTCGAACTGCTTGTTCTGTCCGCCGGCTTTTCCCTGACGCTGCTTGCGCTTTTCGGCGAACGTCTCGTCCATCAGCTTCTGCTGGTCGGAGACCATGTCGTCGACGTCTTTCATCATTTGCTCGGCGCGCTGCTGGTTGGCGCTTTCCGGAGCATTGTTCGTTTGCAAGCGGTCGAGGATGTCGTTCAGCTCGGACAGCATGCGCTCGGCCATATCCTTGGAGCCGGCCTCCGCCAGGTCCTTGATGTCCTCGAGCATCTTGTCGAGATCCTGCCCGGAGACGAGTTCGTCGCCATCCTGCGGGCTTTCTCCCGCCATATTGCCTTTGTCTTGTTGCTGCGCGGCGAGGGCCTGCATGTAGCGGGAGAGCGCTTGGCGCAATTCCGCGATCCGGCGCTGGATTTCCTCGGCCGGCGCATTTTCCTGCAGCGCTTTCATCAGCGCGTCTTGGGCGGTCTTCAGGTCGCGCTCGGCATCAGGCAAATCGCCTTCTTCAATCCGCAAGGCCGTGGCCCACAATTGATCGACCACACTCTTCACAGCGTCGCGCGAATTGTCATTGACGAGACGCCAATAAGAGTTGCGCAGCGATAAATAAACGAGGCGGTCGTCGATGACCTTCTCGTCGCCGATCGTCAGCGCTTCCACCGCCCGTGCAACACGGGCGGTCTGGCTGGGATCGAGGACAAGGGTCTGGCGCTGTTCGATTACAGCCTTGGCAAGGGGCACTGAGAAGACCCGCGCCGGCATTACGATTTGATACGTCTCGCTCTTGCCCTCCTGCTCGGCCTGATCGCGCGCGGAGAGCGTCATGCGGACCTTGAGCCCAGCCCAGGGATGTGCGGTGAGGTCCTGGGTCGCGCGGCCCTCGACTTTCTTGGCGTTGGCACGCGGGAGCTGCAATTTCATGAGCGGCGGGCCGAACAAGGGCTCGACTTCCGTAAGGTCGCCGTCTTCGATCACTCTGCGGCGCATCGGGATGCGGGCCTCTTCCTGCGCGAGTGCGAACTGCGCCTTGGCACTGGCGACGCCATAATCGTCGAGCGCGCTGTATTCGAGCCGCAAGCCTCCCCGGGGCGTGGAGGTCGGGGCGCTGCGCAAGCTGACGCGTGGTGCTGCGTCCTCGATCATCGAAAATTGCCACTGGGCCACGGTGTTCCCGGCAATGCGCAAATCCGCCGTGACGGGTGCGATCAGCCCTGCATTGAATTCCACCAAGCCTGCGGCGCCACCCGTCTTGGGGTCGATCGTTTTGGTCTCGCCATCTTCGCCCTCCGTGAAGGTCAGCGTCACACGCTCGCCGTCCGGCGCATGAGTACGGACAATTAATTGGCTGCGCTCGGGTACGGACATGGCGCGGAAGGATTCCGCACCTTGGCCGACCGTCTCGGTGCCATCGGCCAGAACGATGGGCGCCATGCCGGTATAGACGGGCGGGGTGACCCAGGCATCAAGGCGGACAAGCTGTGTGGTGACCGCCGTGCCTGGTGAAAATGCCGCGATAATGCGGGAGCCGGTGTCGTTTCCTGCAGCGAAGAACGAGGCGATCAGCGTCAGCACGAGCGCCGCCCGGATGGCATAAGGGTCGTTGCGGTCCGCGCGCGGCGCTGGCCAAGACGGTTTGAGCTTGGCGATTAGCCGTCCAAGTCGCTTGCGATGCAGGAACCACAGATGCGCCGTATCGGTCTGTGGCTCTGCATCTAGCGTATCTTCGTAAGAAGAGGCGGGGCGATGCTCTAGTCCTGAGTCGCGCTCAAGCCGCCGCAGAGCTTCGCCGCGCGATGGAATGGCAATGCGCGACAGCGGTACAAGCGAAATGAGGAGCGCGATCGCGAAGAGGCCAAGCAAAACACGATGGGCCAGCGGCGGCAGCAGGCTCCAGCCACCCAGCAGTGAGAAGACCAGGAAGGCGCAGACCACCACGAAGGGCCATAACAGCGCTTCCAGGGCGCGTTCGGTCAGAAGCGCGAGCCAGCTCAAGCGGACGCGGCGGTCAAAGCGCTTTTGCAGCTTATCGGGCGCCGGGGCTGTTTGCGCGGCGGGTTTGGAGCGGGGTGGTCTCGCCATGATCACGATTATCTAGCACAGGCGGGCGCTGAGCCCAGATTACATCACGTTAATTTTAGAGGCCCAAACCAGGCGAAATAGAGGTCTTTGACGGAGGCAGCTTGTTAGAGCCAAGCCGGCAAGTGCTCGGCCTCCAGCATCGCGTCATAGGTCGGCCGGGGCCGGGTCACGCAATAATCGGTCCCTGAGACCAGAACCTCGGGCACGAGCATCCGGCTGTTATATTGCGAGGCTTGGACCGCACCATAGGCCCCGGCGGTCATCACGGCGATCAGATCATCTGTCTTCAGTTCCGGCAGCGGCCGGCTCTGCGCCAGATAATCGCCTGTCTCGCAGACAGGCCCGACCACATCGGTGATACGTGTTGCATCCTCGGCGCTTCTCTCCACCACTGGCAAGATCTGGTGATAAGCCTCGTAGAGCGTGGGCCGGATCAAATCGTTCATAGCCGCATCGACAATCGTGAAGGTCTTCTCGGGCGCCGTCTTCACGTAGAGCACCCGCGAGACCAGAATCCCGGCATTCCCGGCGATCATGCGGCCAGGCTCGAACAGAAGGCGCACGCCGAGATCGCCCATCTCATCGTTGACCAGCCGCGCATAGTCCGCCGGCAGCGGCGGGGCGGGCTCATCGCTCCGGTAAGGGATGCCGAGACCGCCACCTAGATTGACGAACCCGATGTCGAATCCGGCCCCGCGCAACGTGCCCACCAGTTCCTTGAGCAGGGCGAAAGCGTTGCGGAACGGCGTCAAATCCGTGATCTGACTTCCGATATGCATATGAATTCCGGCCGGCGCAATGCCGGGCGCTTGCGCGGCTTGACGGTAGAGCGACAGGGCCTGCTCAAAAGGAACGCCGAACTTGTTTTCTGCCCTGCCGGTGGAGATCTTGTGGTGCGTCTTTGCGTCGACGTCCGGGTTCACGCGAAAGGCGATGCGCGCAGTTGCACCGCGGGCTTGAGCCACCTCGCTCAAGGCATGGAGTTCGGGCTCGGACTCCACGTTAAAGGCGAAGATGCCGGCACCCAGCGCGAATGCCATCTCTTCCTTCGTCTTACCGACGCCGGAAAAAGCGATGCGCTCACCGGGTACGCCGACGGCAAGCGCGCGCCGAAGCTCTCCCTCGGAGACGACGTCCATCCCGGCGCCGAGCTTGGCAAGCGTTGCCAGCACGCCGAGATTGGAGTTGGCCTTGATCGAGTAGCAGACCAGCGTATCGGGACGAGCAGCGAAGGCTTCGGCGAACACGGCGTAGTGCCGCTCGAAGGTGGCTGTGGAATAGCAATAGAAGGGCGTTCCGACGTCAGCGGCCAGCGCACAGAGGTCGACATCCTCGGCGTGGAGCACACTGGCCTTTGACACGCCGCGCCGGTAGGCGAAGTGGTGCATGGGAGCGTTACGCGTCTATTGAATTATCTGGTCAAGAATCGGCAAGCGGCGATCGGGCGCTTTCGATTGCTTGGTGGAGGGGTCCGCAGCGACTTCTGGATAGTTCGCCTTTGGCCGTTCCAAAGAGCCGCGCCGCCCGCAAGCCGAAAGGCCTACAGCCAAAACAAGCACCAACGATAAGAGAATGCGCCACGCGCTTCCCATGGATCTCTTCCTGTCGTGCGATGCCCCGGTTGAGCCGAACTCATTTGGCCAGGGCCGCTCTTGGCCCTTTCAACCCTTTTATCGCGAGAGGCCGTCCTTCTCCAAACGCTTTATCCAGCGTTTCGCCTGCCGGCGCACATTGGATGGGGCCGTCCCGCCAAGGCTCTTGCGGCTGGCCGCAGAGCTGGCCGGGTCCAAAACGCCGAAAACATCGTCCGTGATCCTGGGCTCCACACTCTGAAGGTCTGAAAGCGGTACCTGCTTGAGATCGATAGCTTTTTTCTCCGCAAGCGCCACGATCGTTCCGGTGATGTGGTGCGCCTCCCGAAAGGGGATGTTCAAGGTTTGCACCAGCCAATCGGCAAGATCGGTCGCCGTCGAAAACTCAGCGCCGGCCGCCTTTTTCATGGCGTTCGGATCGATCACGAGGTCAGAGACCATCCCTGCCAGCGCCGAAATGCCGAGCGTCAAGGCATCGAGCGCGTCAAACACGGGCTCTTTGTCTTCCTGCATATCCTTGGCATAGGCGAGCGGCAGCCCCTTCATGACCATCAGCAAGGCCTGAAAGGCACCAGCAATTCGGCCCGTCTTGGCCCGCACCAATTCGGCCGCGTCCGGATTGCGCTTTTGCGGCATGATCGAGGAGCCGGTCGAGAAGGCATCGGATAGCCGCGCGAAACCGAACTGGGGCGAGGTCCACAGGACGATCTCTTCGGCAAGCCGGGATAGGTGCATGCCGGCGATCGATGCGGCAGCCAGCGTCTCCAGCGCAAAGTCCCGATCGGAGACCGAATCGAGCGAGTTCGCCGTTGGTCGGTCGAAGTGAAGCGCTTTGGCGGTGTGGTGCCGATCGATGAGGAAGCTGGTTCCGGCTAGCGCTGCGGCGCCGAGCGGACACTCGTTGAGCCGCTTGGCCGCGTCCATGAAGCGGCCACGGTCTCGGGCGAACATCTCCACATAGGCGAGACAATGATGGCCGAATGTGACCGGCTGGGCCGTCTGCAAATGGGTAAAGCCCGGCATGATGGTCGCCGCCTCTTCGAGCGCGCGGGCTGCCAGCGCAAATTGGAGCTGGGCGAGGCCTGCATCGATCCCGCCGATTTCGTCGCGGACATAGAGCTTGAAGTCGGTCGCGACCTGGTCGTTCCGCGAGCGTGCCGTATGCAGCTTGCCGGCAACCGGGCCGATCAATTCCTTCAGCCGGTTCTCAACATTGAGATGGATGTCCTCCAGCGCTCGCGAGAATTTGAACGCGCCAGACTCGATCTCGGCACGAATTTGGTCGAGACCTTTTGAGATCTTGGCGGCTTCTTTGGTCGTGATGATGCCTGTGGCGGCCAGCATCGCGACATGCGCCTTCGAAGCTTCAATGTCGTGCCGCCAAAGCCGCTTGTCGAAGTCGATGGAGGCATTAATGTCCTCCATTATGTCCGAGGGGCTTGCGGCGAAGCGTCCGCCCCACATGGTGTTGGTCATGATCGTCTGGTCCAGGCCTGTGCCAGTTATAAAGAACTCAAGCGCGAAGAGAGTGACGTGAACGGTTCCAAAAAACGCGAGCACACGCCATCACCGGCTCGGTACGCGATTGCCGCGGCTATCGCGGTACTGGCTGGGATTGGCACGGTATATTGGTTTTTCACCCCATCTGACAATGACTTGGGGTCGAGATCGGGTACGCAAGCGCCTGCGGCGGCCGACACGGCTGGCGCGGACGTGGCGCCCAGCCCGCTCAAGGGCCTGAATAAGGGCGCCATGGCGGCCTTCATTGTCCGTCCCAAGCCGCTTCAAATTGGGGATTTTAGTTTTGAAAATGCCAGCGGCAAAGAGCTGCCCGCGGCGGATTTGAAGGGCAAGGTTGTCCTTTTGAACATCTGGGCAACCTGGTGTGTGCCCTGCCGCGAGGAGATGCCCCAGCTCAACGCGCTTCAAGCCGAGCTCGGCGGGGACAATTTCGAAGTGGTGGCGATCAATATCGATAAGGGTGGCCCGGAAAAGGCCGAGACGTTTCTCGAAGAGACCGGTGCCTCGGACCTTGCGTTCTATTTCGATCCGACGGGCAAGCTTTTTGCCACCCTGAAGGCCGTGGGCATGCCGACGACGCTGCTCCTGGACCCCGAGGGCAAGGAGATAGGCCGGCTTGTGGGCCCTGCCGATTGGGCCTCGCCTGAGGCCAAGACGATTGTCGAGACAGCGATCGACACCGCAAAAAGCAGCGCACCTTGAGGCTCGGCCAGCCGGCGGAGGTGATCGCGTTCTGGTTCGATGCGCTCTCGCCGGGAGATTGGTACGGGGCGCCTCCGAGGGTCGATGCAGAGATAACGGCGCGTTTTGCGGAGACCTATGGGGCGCTGAAAGAAGCCGTTTCAGAGGACTGGCGCATGTCAGCCCAGAGCCTGCTCGCTGCCATCCTCGTTCTCGACCAGTTTCCCCGCAACATGTTCCGGGGCATGCCGCAGGCCTTCGCGACCGACGAACAGGCGTTGGCATTGGCGAAAGAGGCCATT
This sequence comes from uncultured Alphaproteobacteria bacterium, assembly GCA_942491645.1. Lineage (GTDB taxonomy): Bacteria > Pseudomonadota > Alphaproteobacteria > Rhizobiales > Methyloligellaceae > Methyloceanibacter. Next base: position 102,772 of record CALOBK010000013.1, read on the forward strand.
GCGCGCAGGCTCGACTATGCGTTGCCGCAAGCACAGCGGGCATTTCTATACATGCCGTTCCAGCATTGTGAGGATTTGGCTGATCAGACCCGGTCGGTTGGGTTCTATGAAGCGCTGGGCAACCCGGGCAATCTCGGCCTCGCCATCCGGCATCGCGACATCGTTGCGCGTTTCGGGCGCTTTCCCTATCGCAACGCCATTCTTGGACGGACCTCGACCGATGAGGAGATTGCGTTCCTCGAAGAGCCGGGATCGTCGTTCTGAGGACCTAGCGCACTGGCGTCAGCGCGTCCTTGTCGAGGCGGTAATTGTACGCGCAGATCTCTTCGGCCGGCTTGTTGCACGGGATGCCGGAGGTTGTGACGTGCATGATGCGCGCCTCGCCGCTGGACGAGAATTTGTAGCCCTTGACGAAATCCTCGAAGACCTTGTCCCAGTCATCGCCGCTCCAATAGTACAATTGAAGCAGGCATCCGTTCGGGTTGCAGGCCGGATTGGCGCCATTCTTACAGCCGAGCTTTGCATAGTCGGCGATCCAGTCCGGGCGGCCATCGCCATTGAGATCATCGCTGCGCAGAACAGTCGCGCTCTCAGGCTTGCCGCCTTGTGTGCGGCAGACTTCGGCCGCCTCTGCAATCGTTTCCGCCATTTCTTCCGGTGCCTCTTCGGCGTACGCAGGGGCAGGCCAAGCCGCGAGCGCCATCAAGGCGATGGACAGGGCTGCCAGAAAGGCGGGGCGAAATATGAGGCTGCGGACCAAGGGCGTCAGTTGACGGGGTGCGACGGCACCGGCAGGTCCGCCAACGCTGTGACCGGCGTCTCAAGCCGGAACAAATCCGGTGTGATCTCGGATTTGCGTGTGCGGCGTTTTGGGCGCGGGCCACATATGACCGCACGCAGATGCGCAGGTTGCTCGTTGAGTTTGGCTGGAACGGCGAGCCCATTCAGGCTGGTTCCGAAAAGCGACTTCCAGAAATAGCGCTTAAAGCCATTCTCCAGGAGCTGGGCGGCGCGCGCATTGCGGACCCGGGTTGAGGGCTCACCGAGCACCACAGCCACGAGCTTGCGGCCATTGCGCGTTGCGCTCACCACGATGTTGAAACCGGAATCGCAGATGAAGCCCGTCTTCATTCCATCTGCCCCGGAGAAGGTTCGCAGGAGGCCGTTATGGGTCCGCAGCTGCCTCTTCCCGACACTGACGGACTTCATGGCGAAGATTTCCGCATATTCGGGAAACTCGATGATAAGCGCACGCGCAAGGCGGGCGAGATCGCGGGCGGTTGTATATTGCTGCTCGTTCGGCAGGCCATGGGGGTTTGCAAACTGCGTGTTCGTCATGCCGAGGCGTTTGGCGGCCTCATTCATCCGCTCAATGAACGCTTCCTCGCTGCCCCCGACCGTCTCGGCCACCATGACAGCCACATCGTTGGCCGACTTCACGATGATGACGCGGATCGCGGTCTCCAGCGGGATCGATGTGCCAACAGGTAGGCCGAGCTTGGTGGGCGGCTGTTTGAGAGCGTTCTTGGTCACGATGGCAAGCGTATCCGGCTTCACCTCGCCGTTTCGAAGCGCGTGGAACGCAACATATGCCGTCATCATTTTCGTGAGCGAGGCGGGGAACCACAGCGCATCTGGGTCCTCGGCATAAAACACCGTGCCATTATAAGGCTCGAAGACGAGAGCAGGGCTGGCTTTAGCGGCAATCGGGGCAAGGGACGCGATGCAGGCCAAAAAACCAAGAACGGCACGCCTCAGCATGAAACCCTGTCCCTCTCCACGTTGTCCGTTGCGCCGGTCTGGCGATAGTCAGCCCCGAAATTGCGCGTCTTCGGCCGGGCGATAACCGCCCATTTGCTATTGCCGCGCGCAACGCAGCTCAAGTGCTCTTGAAGGGCCCTACTTCACACGCAAATTCGACTGTTCCGTGACGGGCAACCCCCACAATCACCCTCCGAGAGGTGTTTGCATTGCCCGGCGCCACACTAGCGCGCTCGCTTGGTTTCGCAACCCGCCTCGCGCCTTTGTTCGAAAATCCAATCAGCGGCCTCCCGGATGTCGGCCAAAACTGCCGTCGGATGCGGTGTAAAGCGCGTTTCATCGCCATCGCGATATTTTCCGGTGCGGACGAGCAGCGCGCGGGCGACCCCCGCGTTGAGTGCGCCACCGACATCTGACTCTGCGTCGTCCCCGACCATGACAGCGTCCTGGCGCGCACATCCCATGCTTGCAAGTGCTGCTGTAAAGAAGTCGGGGGATGGCTTGCCAAGGACAATGGCGCGCTTGCCACTCGAATATTCGAGTGCGGCGACGAATGCGCCCGCATCGAGGCTGAGTTTGCCGTCATCGTCCTTAAAGGTGCGGTTCTTGGCAAGGGCGAGAAGGTCCGCGCCCTCCATGAGCGCACGGAACGCATTGTTCATGTGTTCATAGGTGAAGGCCTTGCCTGCATCGCCGACGACGACCGCGCGGCCCTCGCCTTCCGGAAGGTCCACGAATTCTTCCCTTAAGTTGGGATGGACCAACAGAAGCGGGGCGCCGTCGTGCTCGGCAAGCCAGCGCTGTGCTGCCTGGCCGGGCGTGAACAGTTCCTCATCGGTGATCTCAAGTCCGAGCGCGGTGAGCCGGGACAAGAGCGCCTGTTTCGTCTTGGTCGTGGTGTTGGTGATGAAGCGGATCGGAAGCCCAGCGTCATGGAGCCGCGCGACAGCGTCCATGGCGCCCGGCAACACATGGTCGCCCTCGTAGATGACGCCCGCGAGATCGAGAAGTACGCCGCGGATCATGCCCGCTAGCCTTGCGCGCGGGCGCCCCCTGATCAAGCCTTTCTCAGCATCTGCCGGTCAGCTGCGGCGTTTCGACAAGTTTCGACAGGTTTCGAACTGGGCGCGGGCGGAAGGTGCCGCTTTTAGAGGCGCTCAAGAGCCCCTTTTAGGAGGATCCCTATCTCAGCGTGGCCGATGGAGCTACTCTTTGGCTCGATTTTCATCTTTCACGGACATATCGGTTGCCTTTATGAGCGCCCTTTTCGAAGAGCTTGATTATTGCCCAACGCCAATCGGGGCGCTCACCTTGCGCCGCCGCCGCGACCTCAAACTTGGCATGGACGTTTTCGAGATCAAGCTCGGCGATGAGTCGTTGATGACGAGTGCATTCACGGCGTCCGAGATCGCGCTGGCGCGGACGGGGCTCGCAGACTTCACTGAGGACAGGCCCCTTGATGTGGTCGTCGGCGGACTTGGTCTTGGCTACACAGCGAAGGCGGTGCTTGAGAACGCATCGATTGCTTCGCTGATTGTTGTTGAAGCGCTCGCCCCTGTCATCGCCTGGCACGAGGAGGAATTGCTGCCGCTCGGGGGCGAGCTGAAACGAGACCCGCGCTGCCGGTTCGTTCAGGGCGACTTCTTCGCCTTGTCGGCCTCGAGCGATGGGTTCGATCCGGACAGGCCAGGGCGCCAGTTTGACGCCATCCTCGTCGATATCGACCATTCGCCCGAGGCATTGCTGAATGCGGGGAGCGAATCCTTCTATCGGCCGCAAGGTCTGCGCAGGCTTGCCGCGCACTTGCGCCCCGGCGGTGTCTTCGGGTTGTGGTCCGATGCGCGTGAAGACGGGAATTTCACAGAGCGTCTGCGGAGCGTCTTTTCAAGCGCGCGTGCCGAACCGGTGACATTCCACAATCCGCTGCAGGACCGGCCCTTCACGCAGACGGTGTATCTGGCGCAAAAGGAAAGAGGCCCCCGGCCATGAGCGATACTTCGCCCGATTTAGCTTTGCTGCGGGCAGCGCTCGTCGCCCGCCTGGATTTTTTGCGTGCTGCCAGCAAAACCACGGCGGATAATCGCCGGCCTGTGGAACTCGACCAGACATCCGTCGGGCGACTTTCGCGCATGGATGCCATGCAAGGTCAGGCCATGGCGCTTGCCACGGAACGGCGCCGCAAAGACGAGGCGCGGCGAGTGGAAGCCGCGATCCGCCGCATTGATGAGGGCGAATATGGCTATTGCATCTCCTGCGGCGAGGGGATCGCTCCGAAGCGTTTGGCGGTCGATCCCACCATCCCGACCTGCATTCGCTGTGCGGCCTAGCGTTTCTCGATATAGATGCAGCGCAAATCGTTGACGTTGGTCATGGTCGGGCCGGTCTCCAGCAGATCGCCGATCCCTTTGAAGAAGGTATAGGGGTCGTTGTCGGCGAGCATGGCTTTGGCGCTAATGCCGACCGCCTCGGCGCGCTTCAGCGTATCGGGATAGATCAGCGCTCCGGCATTGTCTTCGGAGCCATCCACGCCATCTGTATCGCCCGCAAGCGCATAAATGTTCGGCGCACCATCGAGCGCGATGGCAAGCGATAGCAGGAACTCGGTGTTGGGGCCGCCCTTGCCCTGACCTTTGAGTGTGATGGTGGTTTCGCCGCCGGAGATGAGCACGCATGGGGGCTCTGCGGGCTGGCCGCGCAGCGCGCATTGGCGCGCGATCCCTGCATGGACGAGGCCAACGTCCCGGGATTCACCCTCGATGCTATCGCCGAGGATCACCGGTGTGACACCGGCCTTGCGCGCGACTTCGGCGGCCGCTTCCAGCGAGGCCTGAGGCGTCGCGATCATGACATTCTCGACGCGCTCAAAGCACGGTTCGCCTGGCTTTGGCGTCTCATCGATGGTGTCCAGCACGTGCCGCACCGCCCTCGGCAGATCGATGCCATATTTTTCGACAATGCCAATGGCATCCGCATTGGTTGAGGGGTCCGGCACAGTGGGCCCCGATGCGATGATCGAGGCATCGTCGCCCGGCACGTCCGAGATCATCAGTGCCACCACGCGCGCCGGGTAGGCGGCGCGGGCCAGGCGCCCACCTTTGATGGCGGACAGATGTTTGCGGACCGTGTTCATCTCCGAAATGGTCGCCCCGCTCGCAAGCAGCGCTTTGTTCACCGCCTGCTTGTCTTCAAGAGAAATGCCTGTCGCGGGCGCGGCAAGAAGCGCGGAGCCGCCGCCGGAGATCAAAGCGAGCACGAGATCGTCTTCGCTTAAGCCTTGGACGGCCGCAAAGATGCGCTGAGCGGCCTCGCGGCCGGCGGCGTCCGGGACGGGATGGGCGGCTTCGACCACTTCGAGACGCTCGGTGGGAAGCTTATAGCCGTAGCGTGTCACGACGACGCCATCGAGAGGCCCGTCCCATGACTCTTCCAACGCTTTCGCCATGGCACCGGATGCCTTGCCCGCACCGATAATGACAGTACGGCCCTTGGGGCGCTTCGGCAGATGCGCGGGAACACATAAAGATGGCAGTGCGGCATCGACGCCCGCCTTGAACATGGCCTTAAGCAGCGTATCGGGCAACATCGTTTGCGCACCCCCTCCCATTCATTGTTCTTGGTTCAAGAACCTGCACAGACGATTGCAAGAAGGCAAGCGAATGAATACGGTGCCGATCCGTTTCGCAAAATGCCGCGTGTTACAAAAAGATAATTCCGCTGGGAGTAAACGACCATGTCCAAGAGCTCGAGCGAGCAACATAAGAAGCCGAAATCTGATATCGAAATCAGCCAAGCCGCTGTCATGCGGCCGATTTTGGATGTGGCGAAGGACAAGCTCGGTATCGATGCCGAGGATCTGGTCCCCTACGGCCATTACAAGGCGAAGGTTTCGCTCGATTACATCGACAGTCTGAAGGGCAAGCCCGACGGCAAGCTGATCCTGGTCACGGCCATCACGCCGACGCCAGCGGGCGAGGGTAAGACGACAACCACTGTCGGGCTCGGCGATGCACTCAACCGTATCGGCAAGAATGCGATCATGTGCTTGCGCGAGCCGAGCCTTGGTCCCTGCTTTGGGATGAAGGGAGGGGCGGCCGGCGGCGGCTATGCGCAAGTCGTGCCCATGGAAGATATCAATCTCCACTTCACGGGCGATTTCCATGCCATCGGCGCAGCGAACAACCTGCTCGCGGCGATGATCGACAATCATATTTATTGGGGTAACAAGCTCGATATCGATGCCCGCCGGGTCACGTGGCGCCGCGGTATCGACATGAATGACCGGGCGCTGCGCTCGATCGTCACGTCCCTCGGCGGTGTGACCAACGGATTTCCGCGCGAGGCGGGCTTCGACATCGTCGTGGCCTCCGAGGTCATGGCGATCTTCTGTCTTGCGAAGGACCTGGCCGATCTTCAGCGGCGCTTGGGTCAAATTCAGATTGGCCAGACGCGTGACAAGGCCGCTGTCACGGCCGATGAGATTTCAGCCTCGGGCGCCATGGCCGCGCTTCTCAAGGACGCGCTCGCACCAAACCTAGTGCAGACACTTGAGAACAATCCTGCCTTTATCCATGGTGGCCCGTTCGCCAATATCGCCCATGGGTGCAACTCTGTGATCGCAACGAAGTCCGCACTCAAGCTTGCGGATTATGTCGTGACGGAGGCTGGGTTCGGCGCCGATCTTGGCGCGGAGAAGTTCTTCGACATCAAATGCCGCAAGGCCGGTTTGAAGCCCGATTGCGTGGTGATCGTCGCCACGATCCGCGCACTCAAGATGCATGGTGGCGTGGCCAAGGACGATCTCAAGAAAGAGAATCTCGAAGCGCTGGAGAAGGGCTTCGCCAATCTTGAGAAGCACATTGAGAATGTGCGCAAATTCAACGTTCCAGTAGTGGTCGCCGTCAACCGCTTCTCCCTCGATACAGACGACGAGATCGCGCTGCTTGAGCGTCTCTGCTCGACGGCGAGCACGGCATGCGTGATGTCCGACCACTGGGCCCTTGGCGGGGCTGGTGCGGAGGGGTTGGCGGAGGCCGTCGTCAAGACCATCGACACCAAGCCGGCGGACTTCAAGCCGCTCTACCCCGACGATATGTCGCTTTGGGATAAGACACGGACGATTGCCCAGGAGATTTACGGGGCAGAAGACATTACCGGGACGAAGGCTGTGCGCGCCAAGTTCGATGAGTTGGAGAAGGCTGGTTTCGGCAAATTCCCGATCTGCGTGGCCAAAACCCAGTACAGTTTCACGACCAATCCGGATGCCAAGGGTGTGCCGCTCGGCCACACTATTCCGGTCCGTGAGGTCAGGCTGTCGGCCGGTGCGGAGTTCATCGTGGTCATCTGCGGAGACATCATGACCATGCCTGGCCTGCCACGGGTGCCGGCGGCGAACAATATCGAGCTCGACTCGAAAGGTCGGATTACCGGTTTGTTTTAGTCAGACCTCGCCCCTGAAAAGCAAAAGGGTTGCCAGGGGCGCAAGTGGACGCTACGACCTTTGGCAAAATGACCGCCATGAGATCCCTTGAGGGTCCAGGCTGTTAACAACATTTCATGCGAGGAAACAATGGCTGGAGCCAGGCGTCCGGGCCGCAATTTTCTGTTTGTGCCAGGACCAACCAATGTGCCTGACCGCATTCTCCGGGCGATGCATGTCCCCATGGAGGATCATCGCTCGTCCGATTTTCCAAAGCTGACGGTCCCGCTCTTCGACGACATGAAGAAGATCTATCAGACCGAAACCGGTCAGGTGGTCATCTTCCCCTCGAGCGGCACTGGCGCATGGGAATCGTCTCTCACCAATACGAGATCGCCCGGCGACAAATTGCTTGCGCCGCGTTTCGGCCAGTTCAGCCATCTTTGGATCGACCTCGCTCGCCGCCATGGGCTTGAGGTCATTGTCCAAGAAGAAGATTGGGGCACCGGCGCCAGTCCGGACCGGATTGAAGAGGCGCTGCGTGCTGACAAGGCCCATGAGATCAAAGGTGTCTTGGTGGTCCATAACGAGACCGCCACCGGCGTTACGTCCGACATCGCCGCCGTCCGCCGTGCCATCGATGCCGCAGGCCATCCGGCGCTGCTCTATGTGGATGGCGTGAGCTCGATCGGCAGTATCGACTTCCGCTTCGACGAGTGGGGGGTGGATATGGCCATCACCGGCTCGCAAAAGGGCATGATGCTTCCGGCAGGACTCGGCATTGTTTGCGCAAGCCAGAAGGCGCTGGCGCAGATGGAAGATGCCACCTGCGCGCGGGTCTATTTCGATCTCGTCGATCATTTGCGCGCCAATCCGGGCGGTTATTTTCCCTATACCCCGGCTTTGCCGCTGCTCTACGGCTTGCGCGAGTCGCTGGAGATGATGTTCGAGGAAGGGCTCGAGAACGTGTTCGCACGGCATCGCACTCTAGCGAGCGGCACGCGCGCCGCGGTCGATGCGTGGGGGCTGTCCCTGTGTGCCAAAGAGCCGAAATGGCAGTCGGATACGGTCAGCGCGATCATGGTGCCTGAGGGCTTCAACGGTGCCGATGTGATCGACCGGGCCTACCGCCGCTATAATCTCGCCCTCGGTGCGGGCCTGACTGAGATGGCGGGCAAGTTGTTCCGCATCGGCCACCTTGGCGACCTCAACGAACTGATGCTGCTCGGCGCGATTTCCGGGGCTGAGATGGCAATGCGCGATGTCGGCATCGCGGTCGAGCCTGGCTCGGGCGTGGCGGCTGCGCAGGAGTATTTCCGTAACGCCAACGGCGCTGCCGAAAAGCGCCTGGCGGCGGAGTAGGAGGCCGGGCACTTTCGAGTAAGCGCTTCAGGCCAGTACGAAACACCAACCGGCGCGGGTCCATCTGCTCCGGCGTGGTTTTAGACCGCGCGAGGGGAGAGTCCCGCGCTGGAAGAAAATGGGGGTGTTCAGTGGAGCATGCAATTGTCTTCCTCGATCGCGAGTCGGTTGGGGCCAATGTCCGTAAGGCCAATTTCCAGCATAACTACACCGAGTATCAGTCAACTTGGACCCCGGAGGACATCGTTGCGCGTCTGAAGGACGCGACCGTCGCCATCATCAACAAGGTGCCGATGCGCGAGGAAGTCCTGAAGCAATTACCCAATTTGAAGTTGATTGCCGTCGCGGCGACCGGCACCGATGTTGTCGACAAGGCCTATTGCAAGGCCAACGGCATTACCGTTGTTAATATTCGGGGCTATGCTTTCAACACCGTGCCCGAGCACGTGCTCGCTCTGATGTTCGCGCTGCGCCGCAATCTCCTCGCCTATATCGAGGATACGCGCAATGGCCGCTGGGGAGAGGTGGATCAGTTCTGCTTCTTCGATCATCCGATCCACGACATCGCCGGCTCCACGATGGGCATCATCGGCTTTGGCGCAATCGGTAAAGCCGTGGCTAAGCGTGCCGAATGCCTCGGCATGAAGATCCTGCCGTATGATGTCTTCCCGCAAGACGGGCTGGTGGATCTGGAGACGGTGCTGAAGGAGAGTGACGTTATCACGATGCACTGCCCGCTCACGCCAGAGACGGAGAACATGATCGGCGAAAAAGAATTCAAGATGATGAAGCCGACATCGATCCTCATCAATACCGCGCGTGGTGGCCTCGTGGACGAGGCTGCGCTCGCCGAGGCTCTGAAGTCCGGCACAATCGCCGGCGCTGGCTTCGATGTGCTCGTCAAAGAGCCACCGAAGGAAGGCAACGTCCTGCTCGATCTCAAGATGCCCAACTTCATCGTCACGCCCCATGTGGCCTGGGCGAGCCGTGAGGCCATGCAGATCCTGGCCGACCAACTCATTGACAACATCGACGCCTTCGTTGCGGGTGATCCGCAGAATGTCGTCGAGTAGCTTTTAGGAAAACTGAAATGAAGAAACTGCTGTTCTTGTTCGACACCGACCCTGTGCCGAGTGTCTTCGATACGGTTGTCGGCTACGACGGCGGCGCCGACCACATTACCGGCTATGCGGGCGTGACCACCGATAGTGTCGGGGCGCTTGTGGATGGCTGCATCTACACCCGCGGTGGGAAGGATAAGCAGAACACGGCTATCTTCGTCGGTGGCGGCAACATGGCCAAGGGCGAGGAACTATTCGAGACGATCAAGAAGCACTTCTTTGGACCATTCCGCGTGTCGATCATGCTCGATTCGAATGGCTCCAACACGACGGCTGCTGCAGGCGTGGCGCTTCTGGCCAAGGCGAAAGACCTTAAGGGCAAGAAGGCCGTGGTGCTTGCAGGGACCGGCCCGGTCGGCATGCGGGCAGCCGGTTTCTTCGGCATGGAAGGATGCGACGTGACTATCACCTCGCGCACCAAGGAGCGCGCCGAGCAGGCTGCCAAGGTCATCGAGAAGCGCTTCGGGATCAAGGTTGCTGGCGTTGCTGGTGGCACGGACGAGGAGCGTACCGAGGCCGTGAAGGACGCTAATATCGTCTATTCGGCGGGCGCGATCGGGGTGCAGCTCTTGCCCAAGTCAGCCTGGGAGAACAATTCCAATATCGAACTTCTCGCCGACGTGAATGCCCAGCCACCGCTTGGTATCGAAGGCGTCGATGCGATGGACAAGGGGAAAGATTACGGCGGTAAGCTCGGGTTTGGCGCTCTTGGCATTGGCGGGTTGAAGCTGAAGCTGCACCGCGAGTGCATCAGCAAGCTGTTCGATAGCGCTGAGGGCGTCTATGACGCCGAAGAGATCTACGCTCTTGCGAAAGAGATGGCCTGATGACTGAGATCAAAGATACGGCGATTGAGCCGTTCCTCGATCAGCTTGCCTCGAGCGCGGCCACACCTGGCGGCGGCAGTGCGGCGGCAATTCTTGGCGGCATGGGTGCGGCCTTGGTGAGCATGGTCTGCAACCTCACCATCGGCAAAAAGAAATATGCCGACGTTGAGGGAGAGTTGAAGGAGGTCCTTGCAAAGGCGGAGGACCTGCGTCACCGGCTGACCTCAATGATCCAGGACGACGTTCAGGCGTTCGACACGGTCATGGGCGCTTACGGCATGCGGAAGGAGACGGACGAGCAGAAAAGTGCCCGTTCCGCGGCCATCCAGGATGCTTTGAAGATGGCAACCGATGTTCCGATCCGCTGCTGCCGACTGGCCCGGGAGGTCATCGATCTGTCGTTGATCGCATCGGAGAAGGGCAATCTCAACGTGATCTCAGACGCGGGTGTTGCCGTTCTGTCTGCCTATGCAGCTCTGCGGAGCGCGGCACTAAATGTATACATCAATGCAAAAATGATTTCCGACACAAGCTTTGTGGACGCTAAACTAAGTGAACTGGAGGGTCTTCTGGCTGGGGCCGAGGCAACGACCGAGAAGGCGTATGACATTGTAAAGGGCAAAGTGGGCTGACGCTGTTTAGTGGTAGCTCTCAAAAACGCGAAAGCCCGCCGAAGAAACTCGGAAAAAGGGAGGAGCGACGTGGACGTACACGAGTATCAAGCGAAAGAGCTTTTGGGTGGTTTCGGCGTGCCGGTGCCGAAAGGCGCCGTGGCGTTCAGCCCCGATCAGGCCGTCTATGCAGCGACGGAACTTGGTGGCTGGAGCTGGGCGGTGAAGGCCCAGATTCATGCAGGTGCGCGCGGCAAGGCCGGCGGCATCAAGATTTGCAAGACCTATCATGAGGTCCGCGAGGCGGCGCAGGAGCTGCTCGGCAAGCGTCTGGTGACACATCAGACCGGCCCCGAGGGTAAGCCTGTACAGCGCGTCTACGTCGAAGCGGCTGAGCCCTTCGAGCGGGAACTCTATCTCGGCTTTGTGCTCGACCGTAAGACCGAGCGTATCCGGGTCATCGCCTCCCAGCAGGGTGGCATGGAGATCGAGGAGATCGCCAAGACCAATCCGGAAGCCATCCTGCAAGTGATCGTCGAGCCGGCGGTCGGCCTTCAATCCTTCCAAGCCCGTGAGCTCGCATTCCAGCTTGGCCTCAGCATCAAGCAGTCCCAGAGCTGCGTTTCGACGATCATGAACGCCTATCGTGCGTTCCGCGATTCCGATGCTCAGATGCTGGAGATCAACCCTCTTGTTGTGTCCAAGGATGACCGCGTGTTGGCTCTCGATGCCAAGATGTCGTTTGACGACAACGCGATGTTCCGCCGGCATAACGTGGCCGACATGTATGATCCCTCGCAGCAGGATCCACGCGAGGCTCAGGCCGCCGAGCACAACCTCAACTATATCGGTCTCGATGGCGACATCGGCTGTATCGTGAACGGTGCGGGTCTGGCCATGGCGACCATGGATATGATCAAGCACGCGGGCGGCGAGCCAGCCAACTTCCTCGATGTTGGTGGTGGCGCATCGCCCGACCGCATCGAGACGGCGATGAAGCTCGTCACCTCCGATGAGAACGTCAAGGCGATCCTGGTGAACATCTTCGCCGGTATCAATCGCTGCGACTGGGTGGCCAAGGGTGTCGTGCAGGCTTGTGGGAACTTGGATATCAAGGTGCCCCTCATCGTTCGCCTCGCCGGAACCAATGTCGAAGAGGGACGCAAGATCCTCGCCGAGAGCGGTCTGAAGCTGATTACCGCCGACACGCTTGCCGAAGCCGCCGAGAAAGCGGTTCAAGCTTGCCAGGGCAAGCTGCAGGCAGCGTAAAGAAGATCATCGGAGAGAAACGCAAATGAGTATTTTGATTGACGAAAAGACGCCGGTGATCGTCCAAGGCATGACCGGGGACAAAGGCACCTTCCACGCGAAGGAGATGATCGAGTACGGCACCAACGTGGTCGGCGGTGTGACGCCGGGCAAGGGCGGTGGCCGGCATCTCGACCGTCCGCTGTTCAACACGGTGAAGGAAGCGGTCAAGGAGACCGGCGCCGAAGCCTCGATCACCTTCGTGGCGCCGGCCTTTTGTTCCGATGCGATCATGGAATGTGCCGATGCGGGCATCAAGCTGGTGTGCTCGATCACGGATGGTATCCCGGCTCAGGACATGATGCGCGTGAAGCGCTACCTGATGCGTTACCCGCGCGATCGCCGGACCATGATGGTTGGGCCCAACTGCGCGGGCATCATCAGCCCTGGCAAGTCCATGCTGGGCATCATGCCGGGTCACATCTATCTGCAAGGCAAGGTTGGCGTGATCTCTCGTTCGGGCACGCTCGGCTATGAAGCCGCCGCGCAGATGAAGGAGCACGGGATCGGCATCACCACTTCCGTCGGTATCGGCGGCGACCCGATCAACGGCTCTTCGTTCCTCGATCACCTCGCATTATTCGAGGAGGACCCGGAGACCGAGGCCGTGTTGATGATCGGTGAGATAGGCGGCCCGCAGGAAGCCGATGCCTCAGCTTGGATCAAGGACAATATGTCCAAGCCGGTTGTTGGCTTCGTTGCAGGCCTGACCGCTCCGAAGGGACGGCGCATGGGTCACGCGGGTGCCATCATCTCGGCGGCGGGCGATAGTGCCGCTGAGAAAGCCGAGATCATGCGCGCGAACGGGCTGACTGTTGCGCCCAACCCGAGCGAGTTTGGTTCGACTGTGGCGCAGGTTTTGGGCGCCTAAGTTTTTTGGCGTCTAAGGAAGGCATCGGTCGGCCCGAGATTATCGGACTGGCCGACGTCACCGGTTATGCCACTGGCATATCCGGTCTCTTTCCGAACGGACAATGGTTGCAGGTGGGATACTTCTGTTCCACCTCACCAACCCGTCGCGGAAGCGGCGGTCGGGGTTAAGGGCGCTGGGCTCTGCTTAGGCCGCCTAGTCTGGTGAGATAACAACCGATCAGGGGATCGGAGTTCGGGCGTTTGTCATGGACGAGGACGTGAGAGAGGCCGACGTCGTGGCCGATACAGGGGCCACCGCCCTTATCAGCGGAACTGCACCCCAAAACGCCGCCAAGATCTTGTATGAGCTTCTGCTCGACGTCGTCAGGCGTCATCAACCTGAGCTGGAGGTCGTCCTCAAGGATGGGGCTGATATCACGATCTCGGAGTTCTCGCCGGAGCTGATGGCCCGCGCGTTATCGGTTCAGGGAATCTGGTTTCAACTTCTGTCCATCGCTGACCAAAATGCCACAATGCGCCGCCGCCGCCATATCGAGCGAGCGCGGGGACGCGATGACTTGCTCGGGACGTTCGACCAAGTCCTGGCGGAAGCCCGCCAGAATGGAATCCCGCCACACGAAATCGAGACCCTCCTTCAGAGTTTGCGTATTCGGCCGGTTATCACGGCCCATCCGACAGAGTCGAAGCGCATTACGGTGCTGGAGAAATACCGCAAGGTCTACCTTCTACTTCGCGAACTCGAAGGTGCGCGATGGACCGAACGTGAGCAGCAGACCATTCTCTCCAACATTCGCGATCAGATCGAACTTGTGTGGATGACCGGCGCGCTTCATCTGGAAAAGCCCACGGTCGAGCATGAGGTCTTGCGGGGGCTCCACTTCTTCGACGAGACGCTGTTCGAGAAGGCGCCGGAGATGATGGAGTTGCTCGAAGGGGCATTGCGGCGGAACTATCCGAACGAGGATTTCGAGCTTCCCCCGTTCTTTCAGTTTGGCTCCTGGATCGGCGGAGACCGCGACGGAAATCCCTACGTCACCACGAAGGTCACAGGCTGGGCCTTGCGCCAAAACGCCATGGCCTCGCTCCGCCACTACCGCGAACGGCTTTCCGGGCTGGCACGGGAGATGTCGATCACCCAGCGGGCACTGCCGGTTCCAGAGGGGTTCGGAGAAGAGCTTGACCGCGCTCTGGAGAGCAGCGGCGATGCGCAGACCATTGCCCAGCGTAATCCAGGTGAACCCTATCGGCAGTATTTCACATGCATGCTGCGCAAGCTCGACGCTACGACACGGCGCGCGGAAGGCAGCGATCTCGACGTCGGCACGCCGCATTACGCTACTGCTAATGAGCTGATCCAAGATTTGCGGATTGTGGAACGCGCGCTGGAGGAGGCCAACAGCCCCTCGATTGCTGTCGACATGGTCCGCCCCGTGCGGCGCGCCGTGGAGGTTTTCCGCTTTTCTACTGTGCGTCTCGATCTACGCGAGAATACAACGCGCACGACGCAGGCGCTTCAAGCCCTTTGGTGGGCGAGCGAAGGGCACGCCGAAGGGGACCCGCCGGAGCTTGGAAGCCGCGAGTGGCGCGCATGGTTGCTCCGCGCTTTGGCGCGACCACTCACCGCGGACCATTCTGGTGAGCCCGTGCCGCAGGATGCGATGGACCTCATCGCGATGTTTACGCAGGCCGCCGAGATTCGCCGTGGGCTCGATCGGGATGCCATCGGCAGCTTTATCTTGTCGATGACGCGATCGGTGGACGACCTTTTGGGCGCCTATCTGTTGGCGAAGACGGGCGGTCTTTTCCTCGATTCTGCTGGCACCGAGATATGCGCCCTGCCGATTGTGCCATTGTTCGAGACGATCGACGATCTGCGCGCGGCACCCGCCATTATGCGCGAGGCGCTTGCCATTCCACTGATCCGCCGCTCCACCCATTGGCAGGGTGGGCAGCAGGAGGTGATGCTCGGCTACTCCGATTCAAATAAAGATGGCGGCTTTGTCGCCTCGAACTGGGAACTGGCAAAAGCGCAGACTAGCTTGACGCGCGTCGGCGAGGTGGCAGGGACTGCGATCTCCTTCTTCCACGGGCGCGGCGGATCTGTTTCGCGCGGGGGAGCCCCCACGGGCCGTGCCATCGCTGCCCAGCCGGCCGGTTCGATCCGTGGTCGTTTCCGCGTGACCGAGCAGGGCGAGGTCGTGTCGACCAAATACGCCAATAAGGGGACCTCGCTCTATCAGATGGAGCTGCTGGCCTCGAGCGTGCTTGAACATGCGCTCAAGTCGGAGCGTGAAAGCGCCCTCAAGCCGACCGGCGAGTTCGACGATGCGCTGGAAGCCATAGCGGGCTTGTCGCGGGTCGCCTATGACGGGCTCCTGTCCCATCCCGATATTGTGACCTATTTCCAGGCTGCGAGCCCGCTAGAGGAAATCTCGCTTCTGAATATCGGATCGCGGCCGGCGCGCCGGTTTGGAGCAAGCTCGCTCAAGGATTTGCGAGCGATCCCGTGGGTGTTCGCCTGGGCACAGAACCGGCACATCATCACCAACTGGTACGGGGTCGGCAGCGCACTTCAGAGCTTCCTGGACGTGCGCGGTGTCAAGGGTGAGGAACTCTTGGCCGATTTGTTCGCAAACTCGCGCCTGTTCAAGTTGATCATCGATGAAGTGGAGAAGGCGCTTGCTCTGGTCGATCTCGAAATCGCTAGGGATTACGCGAGCTTAGTCTCCGATGCCCGCGTGCGCGAAACGATCTTCGCCATGATCGAGAAGGAACTTGCGTTGACAGCGCAGATGGTGCTGAAACTTTCTGGGAGTGGCTTCCCAGGTGAACGTTTCTCGCAATTCCGCGCATCGCTGTCCGAGAGACTCTCCACCGTCAACCAGGTCAATCGGGAGCAGGTCGAACTGCTCCGCCGGTTTAGAGCGAGCGAAAGCGACCAGGAACGCGAAACGTTCAAATCAGCATTGTTGCTTTCCATCAACACCGTTGCCGCCGGTCTCGGCGCCACAGGTTAAACCAAGAGGAGTAGAAAATGAGCTTTACCCTGATCCAGCAGGCGACGCCCCGCTTGCACCGTTCGGAACTGGCCGTGCCGGGTTCGAACCCAGGCATGTTCGAGAAGGCGGCCGCCAGCGCCGCCGATGTTATCTTCCTTGATCTCGAGGATGCCGTGGCGCCCGACGACAAGGAGCAGGCCCGGAAGAACATCATCCAGGGCCTGAACGACATCGATTGGGGCAGCAAGACCATGATGATCCGCATCAATGGTCTCGATACCCATTTTGCCTATCGCGACGTGGTCGATGTCCTGGAGAATTGCCCGCGGCTCGACATGATCCTGATCCCCAAAGTGGGCGTGCCGCAGGACGTCTATGCCATCGACATGCTCGTCACGCAGATCGAGCAGTACAAGAAGTATGAGAAGAAGCTCGGCCTTGAGCTGCTGATCGAAACGGCCCTCGGCATGGCCAATGTGGAGGCTATCGCCCAGTCGAGCCCGCGCGTGGAAGCCATGAGCTTTGGCGTTGCCGACTATGCCGCCTCGACGCGCGCCCGCACCGTCGGCATTGGCGGCCCGCACCCAGATCACGGCGTGCTAACGGACGCCGACGATGCTGGCAATCGTGACTACCACTGGGGCGACCCTTGGCACTATGCGCTGTCGCGCATGATGGTGGCGTGCCGCGCCTACGGCCTGCGTCCGATCGATGGTCCCTTCGGCGATTTCTCCGATCCGGACGGCTACAAGGCCGCGGCCAAGCGCGCTGCCGTGCTTGGCTTTGAGGGCAAGTGGGCGATTCATCCCTCTCAGATCGGTCTTGCCAATGAGGTGTTCTCACCGGGAGCTGCCGAGGTCGAGAAGGCGCAGCGTATCGTCGAGGCCATGGAGCAGGCTGCGAAGGAAGGCAAGGGCGCCGTGTCGCTTGATGGCCGCCTGATCGATATTGCCTCGATCCGCCAGGCCCAGGCTCTGCTCGACAAGGCCGCGCAGGTCGATGGCTAAGTTCGCTGGCAGCTATAGTCTGCCGGGTGTACAACCGACGACATAAAAACAAATGGCCGGGGTCTTCCCCGGCCATTTTTTGTACGTCCGATTAGTCTTTAAGTGTCGGCGTCAGGCGCGATCCAACCTTTTTGTGCCGCGGGCATCTTCGTCCGAGGCCGCGGTGTCCGTCAGGTCAAGCCCCACTTCGTCATCGAGGCGAGCCAAGGAGGCGGTGGGCAGAAAGCTCAAACCGTAGACCAGTGCGACAAGCACAACGCTGGTCAAAAGCGACAAGACAGACATGACAAAACTCCAATCCCTACACTGGCTGAGTTTTTGACAGCCGAACGCGGCAGGGGCTCGACGGAATTTCGGCAATTTCTGGACCCTTTGTGACCGGTTCGTCTTATGTGTGCCGCAAGCCTTGCGTCTTTATGAACGACTGTGTGAGCGCGGGGCGATCCAGCACGGTCGCGGTCTTCAAAAGCGCCGAGGAGGAACGATGGCGATCGTTTATGCGGCGCGGCGATCACCACGGCTTCTGAGGCGCGGCCAAATATCTTGGGCTTGCGTGCGGGCATGCTGGACGATCCTTCGATCGTCAAGCACGACATCACGATCTGGACGAAGTCCGCGCCCGCCTCGGCGATCTTCGATCTCGACCTTCCCAAGAGGAAGGTCAGCCAGCCTAGGCCGTCCTAGCATAGGCGGTCTCGGTATAAGCCTAGCGGCTGCCATTGCTGCTGCTGTTCGTCGAACCCGCGTTCTGCAAGGCTTCCATTAGCGGCGATGACTCGACCTTGCCGGGCTCCTGATAGGGGTTCCCGGCCGCATAGATGATCGCGCCGGTGATGCCGGTCGTGAAATAGAAGACGCTGGCAAAGACAACGTTAATTGGCGTCAGCGCGAACACGCCGAAAAGAAAAGCGAGGAAGCCGAAGCAGATCCCGAAAAAGACCCAGAAGGGTTTCGATACGAGCCCCTCGCGCGAGCCGATCAGCTTCTTGCCGCGCAGGTCGATCAGCATGCTGCAGGAGCGCTGAAACTCCGCCTTAGTCCAGCGCACCTCGTCCGTGTCTGCATCGGCTGGGGCCATGCCCCGGCAACTCTCGATCAGAAGATTGCTGGTTACCCTGCCGGCGGAGTCGGGGCCAACTTCCGCATCAAGTTCTCGCATCGAGCGCTCGGCGAATTCGGTCAGGTTTTGTTGAACTTTGCCACGGTTTACCAAGGTCGGGGCTTCGGCTGCGAGAAACTGCAACGTTCCGATCAGCCTCGCCTCTTCTTGCAGGTTCCGCTTGGCCTCGATCAGATAGGCGGCGGAGGCGGCGAAGATCAGACCCACAGCGATGCCGAAAATGGCCGAAACGCGGAAGCCCACAACGCCAGCCACGTCCTTGGTGTCGTCATCGCCAAAGCGGACGAAGAGCATGTGGCCCAGAAGTTGAACCACGAGCCCCGCAACGGTTACGGCCAGGCCCGCGAGCATGGCGGTCACCACAAAACTGTTCATGAGACGGCGTCCCTCTCACCTCATCCCGATTCGACGGCCGGACTATAGCAGGGGCGGGTTAGGAGGGCAGGGGTGGAAAAAAGGAGCTGCGGGGGCAACTAAAGACCGGCAAAGGCGGCATGCCTCTGGCGCATTTTGCGCGCCTGCGCTTCGCGACTTGCGTGCAAAACAAAAAACGGCGGCTCCGAAGAACCGCCGCTTCTTGGTCAATAGACTTCCGTTAAGGCTCTCATGGCGCAGATGCGTTGAAGCCCTGCGACGCGCCTCGGATACTTACGCGTCCGCCGACAGGGCCGGGATGCGCAGGTTCTGGCCTGGATAGATCTTGTCCGGGTGAGACAGCATGGGCTTGTTGGCTTCGAAGATGAGCGTGTATTTCGTCCCATCCCCATAGGCCTTCTGGGAGATGGCCCAGAGCGTGTCGCCCTTCACCACGGTGTGGAAATTGGGATCGATCGAGCCTTCCGGGGTCGTCAGCTCTTCCTCGACCTTCGCAATGCCATCCACATTGCCGGCGGCCGCGATGAGTTTCTCCTTTGTCGCCTGATCGGGAATGTCGCCGGAGATCTTCACCTTGTCTCCGTCGACCTCGACCTTGATCTTGTCGGCCAGAGCCGGATCGCCAACCTCCTTGGCGATGGCTTCGGCGGCATCGCTATCGGCGGCCTCGGCGCTCGTACCAAACAGGCTCTTGCCGGCGTTTTTCACAAAATCAAAAAATCCCATGTTGTGTCCTTTCTTTGATGAATGAGTTTTGGTGCAGTATTGAATGAGGTTTGCTCGCGAGCGCGTTTGTGCTCAGACTTGGAGTGTTCTCTTTGTTGGTTCGGCTTGGGAGCTCAAGCGGTTGGAGCGCCGACCATCTGGTGCAGCCTTGCGACCGCACCGGAGTCAATGCCCGCGCCGCTCGCCAGACCTTTCAAAAAGGCCTTCTCCGCCGGGGTGTCGACCGAAATCGCCATCAATGCGGCGGCATAGACTTGGATGCCAACCTCTGGGTTCGGGATCGCCTTTGTGAGCCCGGCGAGGTCTTGCGGCTTCGCCATTTCGCCTTGAACGAAGTGTTTCTCCTCGTCCGAGATGCCGCCCTCTGCGAGCTTGCCCGTCAGGCGCTCGATTTCGTCTTGGGAGACCTTCCCGTCGGACTTGATCGCCTCGATCATGCCCCGCAAGCATAGTTCCGCGGTCTCCGGTGCTGCGATCTGCCTTACTTCGGTCTCGGTGAGGCCGAGCGCATTGCCGCTTGCCTGATCGGCATCGGCCGACTGGGCCTGCCAATTCTTAAGGGCCGAAAGCGCGAGCGTGCCCAGAAGGGCCATGGCGCTGCCGCCGACCGCGCCTTTCGTTGCGCCGCCGCCGCCGCCCAAGATGGCGCCGGCCAAGGCACCGAGCCCGCCAAGCTGGCCCTTGCTCATGCCGCCCACGCCGCTGTCGGAGCCGAGCATTTGGCCAAAGCCGCCGAGAATGTCGCCGGTGCCGCCGGAGGATTGGGTGCTTGAGGCTTGGCCGCCGCCCTTGCCCGAGCTTCCGCGAAGAAGACCGCCAAGCACATCGCCAAGTCCGCTTGCGCTCTGGCCGCCGTCAGCGCTCTGGCCATCACCGACCCCGCCAAGGAGGCCGCCCAGCACGTCGCCAAGCCCACCGCCGCTCTGCCCACCGGCACTGCTTTGTCCGCCGGACCCGCCGCCTAGCATGCTGCCGAGAAGGGCGCCAAGATCGGGCGAACCGGTGGCGCTCCCGAGGCCGTGAGCACCAGTTGCATGCTCAATCCGCTGTTTGGTTTGGGGTGCCATCCCCTGACGCATCAATTCGCCTACGATATCTCCAAGATTCATTGCAGCCTCCGCTCGCAAAATACCGTCTTACTCAGACGCATAATATTGTGTTGGTAGATGAAAATCCGGCGACGTAGTCCTAAGCCGCGCCCTCAAAAGCTCGCTTGCCCACGGTGTGTGTCGCCCCCCATCGGTGTTGCTTTGGAACATGTAGGAAGGATGGGGCGGCTTTGCCAGGGTGCTATAGTGGTGCGGCCTACAATAAACTCTTGGAGGAGACATCCAATGACACAGAGGAGTATCATCGCCGGCCTTGCCGGATTGGCAGCTGTAATGGTTTTGTTGACCGTTGCGCCGCCTACGCAGGCCGCCGTCTCCAATGCGGTGCGCGAAGACTGCGCGCGGAAGGCCAACAAGGTGACGCCGCCGCTTCGGGCTGGCGAACGCGAAGCCTACATCACCAACTGCATCGCGGATGCGGCCGTCACGCCGGGCAAGGCTAAGAAGAAGCGCTACTAACGCGGGCTCTGTGGGCCCTAAGAGTCGCAAACATTGGGGAAGGATGCAGGTCCCTGGTGGCGAACCGCTTTGGGCTCGCTAATCCGACGCGTTTCGGCGATCAAGCGTGGGACGGTTGTAAATGTCGAGCAGTGCCCTGTTGCATGTCACCCACACGCCCATCTTTTCTTTCAAATTCTGGCCTTAAGCCCGAAACCGGACTTGCGCGGGAAGAACTGTTTGGTAGGTTCCGTTGCCGGGGACCTGAGGGAGTATTGTTGATGAAACCTGTTTTTTCTGGACTGATGATCGCGGTCTTCGCGGTAGCCGCTTTCGCTGGTGTTGCACATGCGGGGTACAGCAAAGCTGTCCAGCAATATTGCCGGCCTGATTATAAGAAGCTCTGCGGCGACTATGGGCTTGAGTCCAGTGGACTGAGGTCTTGCATGAACCGCAACGGCAAGAAGTTGTCCAAAAGCTGCGTTCGCGCGCTTGTGAAGGGCGGACATGTGAGCCAGGCGGAAGTCCATCGCCGCAGATAGAAGGCGCATATCGTCTACTCCAAAAACTTCCATCGTTGGAAAGTTGCCGCGACACCACGAAGAGCGTTGAGTTCGTCGCGCAGCTCCCACAGGATTCCGTCTTCCATGCGGAATCGGCGGCCGGATTTCGAGATACGCACGCCGGAATATCCGGTCGCAAAGCCGTCGCGGGCGACAGCTTCTAGCAGGCGCTGGCGTTCCTCTCTGTTCGGCGCCTCGGCGGACAGGCGAGAGGGCAGCCCCACTATCTCATCCCAACGATACTCGAAGAGGGCTTGCGCTGCCCTGTTGGCGTAGATGAAGACGGGGTCCGCTGCGGTATCATGGGTCAAGACACAGGCCTGTGCGTCCTCATATAACCAGCGCGGGCCGTCGGTCGTAATGTCCTTAAGAAAGGTCGGGGTGTGGCCGAGCAAGCGCTTGTAACTGCCGGTAAGAAGTTCGAAAAATGACGGGTCCGTGGCGCTTGTCATGGAAAAAAGGTTTCAAACGGGCGATATGAAGCCCAACCTTAGTTCGTTCTTCGCGAGTTTCCAGCGATGCTGATAATTGCCTTTGGCCTGATGCTCATCGTTTTGTTGGTCTTCCTTCTCTGGAACCTCGTTATGAAATGCCGCGCGTTTTGGCACGCCCGCAAACTGCGCAACAATCGCCGCAGGGGCTGAGTATGACAGCCCGTCATGCACTGCGCCCCTCGAAGCGACCGTTTCTCAAAGGCGTGGTCCGTCTTTGCCATTGACGTAGACTGGCGCCTTGAGGACGCTCTCTTGGAGGCATCATGCGACGCGAAGATCTGGTTTTTGTCGGAACGTGCGATATCGCCGGGCTCGTACGCGGCAAGGGTTTTCCATCGCTCGAGCTGCCCGCGCGACGCAAAACGGGGATCGGATGGACCCACTCAAACCTGATGCAGACGTGCTTCGGGCCGATCCTCGACACGCCGTTCGGAACCGGCGGCGACCTCATGATTGTGCCGGACCCAACCGCGGAGGTCCATGTGGATTTGCGCGATGGGTCGGCGGCGGAGCATTTCTTCCTCGGTGACATTCGCAACCCAGACGGCAGTGCGTGGGAATGCTGCGTGAGGGCTTTTCTGCGCCGGGCGGTCGCCGCGCTGAACGCTGCAAGCGGTCTCGAGCTCCTTGCGGCTTTCGAACAGGAGTTCGTCTATACGGGCCTCGAAGACGCGCCGGGTCATGCCTACAGCTTGAGCGCGTTCCGGCGCCAGGGTGTGTTCGGCGAGATGCTGATGTCGGCTATCCGCGCGGCCAACGGCACGCCCGATTCGTTTCTTGCCGAATACGGGCCGCGCCAATTCGAAGCGACAGTGGCGCCCGAGGCGCCTTTGGCTGCCGCAGATCTCGGTGTCATTACGCGGGAGATGGCGCGCGGGGCGGCGTTTCGGCTGGACAGCAGCGCGATCTTCTCCCCAATGCCTGCCCCGGACGGTGCGGGCAATGGTGTGCATATCCATTTCAGCCTTAATGATGCCTCGGGCGTGCCCGCAACCTTTGATGCTGGCGGGCCCATGGGGCTCAGCGCCGCCGCGATGCATTTCGCCGCCGGTGTCTTGCATCATTTGCCGGCGATGTGTGCGGTGACCGCGCCCTCGCCTGTCTCCTATTTACGGCTCACGCCCAACCGCTGGGCACCGACCCTGGCCGACCTCAAAGAGCAAGACCGTGGAGGGGCCTTGCGTATCTGTCCGGTTTTCGGCGCGGACGGGGCGAAGGAGAAGGCCGCGCAGTTCAATCTGGAGTTCCGCGTCAGCGACGCTGCGGCCAGTCCTTATATGGTGCTTGGCGCACTGATCTTCGCTGGCGCAGACGGGCTCGCGCGCAAGCTGATGCTCCCTGACGAGCCGGCGGCGCTGCCGCATTCTCTGAGTGAGGCGCTCACTCTCATGGAGGCGAGCGCAGCGGTGAAGACTTGGTTCGGGCCGGTCTTCTTTGAGGCCTATATGCGACACAAGCGATCCGAAGCCGCCTATGTCGCCGATCTTCCCGTGTCCGAGCTTTGTGCGCGTTAGGCTGAGGTCTATTAACTGCGCTATCCACAACCAAAGGTCGCCTATATCGCAAAAAAAACTTGAGGTTAGGATAGATTCCGACAAGGGCAATACTTGCGGAAGTCGGTCTATGTGGAAAACGATTGCTGCAATCTCAACTCTATCGGTTGGTTGCCGGACTCTAGGCGGCTGTGACGAAGGCTCGAAGGGCAGCTTCATCGTTTGTGAGAGCACCTACGCGTTATGCACGGCGGCGACATGTACGCCGGAGGATGGCAGCACGGACATGGTTTCTTGAGCTTGCGATGTGAAGACCGGCTTCTCCGCGGGCGAAAATCCTTGCACGGGTGAGGTCAAGTCCTCCAAGGGCACCGAAGTCACGTCGCGGTATTATCCCATCAAGAGTTACGTGGCCTGTGATAACGATCGGCCTTGGGCCCGGTGTCTCGATAAGCCGTGCGTTTTTGACAAAGACGACCCAACAAAGGCGTCGTGGGCCTGTACGATCACCAAGGACGAGGGGACATATTTAGTGGTGATCGGCACGTATGCGACACGACCTGAGCGACTAACCTTTGGTCGTCGGCGAAGGTGCAGGGTGTCAACCAGATCACCGACTTCCTCAAGGCGACCAGTGAGCTCAACCCAGTCAAAATCGAGGTTCTGAACACGCCGAAATAGCCGAGTTCACCGCGCCGGAATAAGGCTCAACACGTCCTCGGTGCGCATCATGCGGCAATAACCTTGGAAGCACTCGAGTGCGGCCCTATGGCGCGCGGCGGTTTCTGCCGCACAGGCATCATGGATGCAAGTGACGTAGTATCCGCGGTCGGCACCGTCTTTCACCGCATGGTCGATGCATTGGTCGGTCAGGCAGCCGGTGATGAAAACTTCCTCGATGCTAATATTTCGAAGCACATAGTCGAGCGTTGTCGAATTGAACACGGACGAAGACGTCTTGGGCAGTGCGATCTCGTCTCCTTGCGGAGCGAGTGCGGACACGATTTGCGCTTCGTTCGAGCCTTTCGCAAAACCTAATCCAGAAAGCTTGTAGTCGAGACTTCGATCACGCCCGTCCGAGGTGAGGTTTTCGATCACCGTATAGATCACTTCGAGATGCGCGCCCCGAAAGGCGTGCGTTAGCTTCGCGATGTTGGGTATCACACGCTGCCTCAAGGCCTCATGCAGCTCTAGCCGCTTCGCGGCCTCCCCCGGCCCGAAGGTCCCGTTTTGCACGTCGATCACGAGCAGTGCCGCTCGGCCTTCTTCGATCGGGCGCTCGCGGGTCATGGCGGCAAGAGATGATTTAGGAAGAGACGTCATCATAGCTTCAAGGCGCTGTTGTGCTGACGCACAGGCGAGGTGGAAATGCTCGGGGCCAACAAACGAACATGTGTTGGGGAGTTTAGCATGGTTAGATGTTTTGCTGTCTTTTTGACTGTTGTCTTTTTGTCATTACCGGTACGCGCTGAAGACAACGTCGCCGTCATGGAGGCTATCGACGATATCGTGGGCACGTTGGACGAGGCCTTCGAGAACCGTGACGCAAAGACGATCAAGGCGCTGATGACGGCGGACCATGTGGCTGTCTTGCCCTATCGTGCCACACCGCAATCAGTGGAAGAACTCATCACCACGCTGCCTGACCTCAAAATCAAGCAGACGGACCTTGGCGAGCCTTCTGTCGTTTTCTTGGGCCCCGAGAGCGCCATGCGGACCCTGACGGCGAAGCTGGAAGGTGAATTCAAAGGCAAACTCCTCGATAGCAAAGTGTTCGCTACCTCGATCCTGGTGAAACAGGATGGCAAGTGGCGGGAGAGCTTTTACCAGGTGACCACTCTTGCACCTTGAGCCCGGCGGTTTGGTGAAGGCGGGAAGCCTGAGTGGGGACCTGCCCGATGCCCCCCAAGCCGAGGAGCTTTTCGATATTCTTCTGGAAAGCCGCGGGCTGCGTGTTGAGCGCATCGTCTCGAGCGGACAAGTCACGCCGCAATCGGAGTGGCTGGATCAGGTCTGGGACGAGTTCGTCCTGCTTGTGTCTGGTGCAGCGCGTCTCCAAATCGAGGGTGAGCAAGAGGAGAAAGTCTTGGAGCCGGCAGACTGGGTGCTGCTTCCGGCGCGGTGCCGCCATCGGGTGACCTGGACACAGAGCACCCCGCCCACCATATGGTTAGCGATTCACTACGACACGGCGCGCGCGAGTGCCTGAGACGGAGGATCGAGCATGCAGACCACGTAGATGCCATACTCTGAGCACGATCAGATCCACGACCGCGCAGAACTTCCCTCGAGCGTGTTTGCCTTCCCAAAGCAGCGGAAAGAGCCGCTGACGGATGCTGCGCATGTGGAGAACGCGCTGGCCCGGTTCGATCAAGTTGAAGGCGTCGCTGATGCTGATCGCGACCTCGCCTTCGCGAACATCATGAAGGCTGCAGCGAATTACGGCGTTGAGGTTCACGAGACGAACTGGCGAGAGCTTGGCCACCGCACCGGCGGCACTAGGCCGTCCGCATCACGTTCGTGACACAAAGCCAATGACAAGGAAGATGCCCTTGAGCCGCGCACGGCCCGAGGCCGCCGCCGATACGCAAAACCTTTCGCTGAACGCGCCCTTGCACGTGGACTTTGGAAGTGTGGCCGGCAAGGACGATCCGTGCAGTTTCTTCGCGAGTCTTCGGGAGGCCGGTTCCGTGGTCCCTTTGAAAATTCCGCTTGTCGGCAAGATCTGGGGCACGACCACATATGACGCGACGGCGACGATGCTGAAAGACAATGCGCTCTTCGTGCAGGAGTCGCGTCATGCGGGCAAATCAGGCGTTGCGGGCCTGGCGTGGTGGATGCCCCGCTCCATAAAGCTCCTCACGAACAACATGCTGCTCAAAGACGAGCCCGATCATCGGCGCTTGCGTAAGCTGGTCGATCAGGCCTTTCAACGGCGGCGCGTGCAGGACATGCGTGGTGAGATCGAAGCCATCGCCGATGGGCTTCTTGAGGAGATGGAAGGGCGCGGGGAAATCGATCTTGTGGCCGACTACGCGCGCCGTCTGCCGCTTGACGTCATTTGCGCCCTTTTGGGTTTGCCGCTGCAGAACCGGGACCTGTTTTCATCCTGGTCGACAGCAGTGACGTCGATGGGGTCGAGCTTTGCCATCTTTCGCGCATTTTTATCCATGCGGGGGGTCGTGGACTATGTGCGCGGGCAGATCGATGAGTGCCGCCGACAGCCTCGCGAGGGAATGATCGCCGCGCTCGTGCACGCGGAAGAAGATGGCGACAAGCTCAGCGAGGACGAGCTTGTCTCCATGGTCTTCCTGCTCCTCTTTGGGGGCTTTGAGACCACAACGCATTTCATCACCGATGGCGTGATCGCGCTTGAGCAAAATCCGGAGCAAAAAGCATTTTTGTTGGCCGACCCGGCAAGCCGCATTGAGCGTGCTGTGGAAGAGCTCGGCCGGTTCACAACACCGGTTCAGAGCACCAAGCCGCGCTATGTGGCGCGCGATTGTGACTTCTTCGGCCAGAGACTTCAGCGCGGCGACAATATCGTGGGGCTGCTTGCGGCGGCGAACTACGACCCTGCCGTCTTTGAGGCGCCAGAGAAACTCAAGCTGGATCGATTTCCCAACCCGCATCTTGTGTTCGGGACGGGCATTCATTTCTGCCTCGGCATGCAGCTTGCGCGCGTCGAGGTGCAGTCCGCGTTGGTACGGCTCTATGCGCGCTACCCAAATCTTGAGCTCGCCGACCCTGATCACTTGGACTGGATCAAGCGCTTCGGCTTGCGGGGTGTTTTGAGCTTACCGGTTCGCCTCAACAGTGCAGGTGCGCCTAGAAAGGCTGCGTAGCCTTAGTCGTCTTCGTGGCAGCCTTCTTGTGCGCTCCAGACAAGTCCCGGCGCGCAATCCTGCGGCTCTGGCTCGGCAGGGTAGCGTGAGACGCATTCATTGCCTTGGACGCGATAGCCGGGGCCGCAAAAACTCTCCGCCAAGCGCTTCAGAATGCACTGCCCTTCGATCAGGAGCGAGCGCGGTCCGCATCGTTTCTTGGCAAGTTGGACATTTGGTGTGGGCGTGTTCGCTCCACTCCACTCCTCCACTAGTGCAGCGATTTTTGTCCGATGGGGCGTCCTCATGTTCGCGGTGCCGCCGGTTGCGGCAAGGGCCGCTTGCGCTGCGGCGGCAAGCCCAAACGATAGGGCAATCAGAAGAGCGGATTTCTTCAGCATCGGCATCTTCCCAGTTCTTGGTATTAAGCGAGAGAGGTCCATAGCACGGCGATGCTCGCGACCAGATAGAGTGCCAATGTCCCCAGCGCCCAGCGCCGGTCGTTCGTCTTGATCGCCTGTTCCTCGCCCTCGCCTTCACCCTGCCACGAGGTGGCAACGACCCGCGCCAGCGCAACGATGATGAACAGATAGGCGAGAAGAAAGACCTGGTCGAGCATCAGCAAATAGTCGACATCGGGAAGCGATGACGTTGCCGTCAATTGTATTGCAACCAGCGTCAGAAGGGCGGTGATGCCAAGGCCAATACGGCCCTCCACATAGATGGGCCGGACGAAATAGACGAACAGGGCGCAGGCTACGATCAGAATGATGGGCACGAATGTCTTGATTGACATCGCCACCACGGGGCGTGCCAGGGGGATGGATACGGTGACGCGCGAATACGGCTCGGCCTTAGGCACGGTCGGGTCGCCGAAATCCGTCGCATATGTATATTTGCTGATATGCATGGTCGGCGTGCCCATCGAGAAGCCGGGCAAGGTGATGATCGGGTTGACCTTCACCGGACTTTTCCCATCGGGCACATAGATCTGCGTTGCGGACCCCTCGAGCGTGTCTTCCATCACGACGGTCAGCGATTGGGTATCGAAGGGGAACTCCGCGAGTTGAAACTTGGTCGAGAACAGGCCTTGATAGCGGATGATCGAATAGCGCCTGCCATCGGGCAGCTCATCGGGCGTCTCGGTCAGCTCTTCGCGCAGATTGTCGTCCGAGGCGAAGCGGTTCATGAACTCCATGGTCTTGGACGGATCGGCGTCCGGCGACTGCCAGCGGAACCACACATAAAGATCAATGACGTAGTTGTTGGTCTTGAAGTCGAGCTGCTGGATATCGTTGATATGCGCGCCGACGATCACCTCTTGTGGTTGCCCGGCTCCGGTGCGGCCTCCATCGCCTCGGTGACCGGCTTTGGGGCGCTAGCGGCTGGTCTTTGAGCATGCAATTGGTGGGGCCACACCAGGGTCAGTGCCAGGGCTACGATAGCGAGAACGCTGTAGACCCCAAAACCCAGGCGCCGGTCAGGCGGGCAAGACCGGGATATGACAACACCATGATCAGGGCGCATCCAGCCGCTCCTTCAGCCACGAACTCATGCGCTCCCGCATGGCCTGATAGGCAAACCGCAACACGCGGCCCATGTTCATGAAGCCATGGACCGTGCCTTCGTAGCATGTGTACTCGACAGGAACACCCGCGGCTGCCAGCCTCTGGGCATATTCCAAGCCCTCGTCGCGGAAGGGATCGTGTCCCGCCGTCACGATCAGCGTGGGCGGCAGCCCCGAATCGTCGGTGTAAAGAGCCGGAATCGCCCGTGGGTCGGCAATCGGCCAGGCGTTTCCAAAATAGTGGTTGAAGAACCAGTAGAGCATCTCCTCGGGGATCGGGAACTGATCCACCAGCTCTTTGCGTGAGGGTTGCTTGGCGCGCAAATCGAGCGCCGGATAGATCAGGAGCTGGGCCGCGGCCGGCGCCACGAGCCGGCCCTTGGTCTCGTGAAGCGCAACGGCTGTGAGCGAGCCGCCGCCGCTATCGCCGGCAACGGCAATGCGCGCCGGGTCGAGAGACATGTGCTGGGCTTCGCGGGAAAGCCATTCCAAAGCGGCGACACCATCGTAGACGGCCGCCGGGAAGGGGTGTTCGGGCGCAAGCCGGTAGCCGACCGAGAAGACCGTCGCGTCCGTGTCCTGGCAAAAGGCGCGGCAGAGCGTGTCATGGGTATCGAGGTCGCCAAGCACGCCGCCGCCGCCATGGAAAAACAGGATGGAGGCGCCGGAGGGGCTGCTCGAGACATATTCTCGGACAGGGATGGGGTCTGCGGGCCCGGGAATCGTGAAGTCACGCGCTGCACCAATCTCGATCGCGCTGACATCGGTCTTTGAAATCGAGCGGCGGTATTCCGCCCGTGCAGCCTCAATGTCCATCCGCCACAAAGGCTTTGTTGTGGAAGACGACACCCAAAAAAGGAGCGCGCCGGTCTCGCGGTCTAGTTTCACCGTTGGCCGTCCTGAAGTGTTGATCGTCTCAAAGGTCTGGTGGGGTTAAGGGGCAGAGAAAATTGGGTGCTGATGAAAACCGAACCCGTTCCTAGAGGAAGTTCCACTTCGGAGGAACGTTTTTCGTCGGCCGCGACTTCCGAGCAAACATCACTGCTCCCGTTGAGTATTGCCGATGTGGCGCGGAAGAATATCGACCAAGATTTCGTCGACACATTCGGGAGGCCTTGGTTTGATAGCGGCGAACGAACAAGGCGCTTCTGTGCACCAGGTCGCTGCAAGTTGTTCTGGGGTTCGGACGTGCTCGCGCGCGTTGTCGGCATCGTTCTCACGAAAGCAGAGACACAGTCGAGAAGAGTGGTGCCCCAGGCCGGACTCGAACCAGCACGCCCTTGCGGACAACAGATTTTGAGTCTGTCGCGTCTACCATTCCGCCACTGGGGCTAAGGGGCGGGAACATGGGCGAAGTGCTGTCTCTGGTCAACTGTTCGGAATGCCTGATTGCTCGTGGCAAAGCGCCACGCTTCGCGCTCTCTCTCCCTCGGCCCGCTTGCCCCGGCGCGGCCCCAAGTGAGAGCATCCGATAGACAAGCAAGCAGCACCCCGCTAAAGAGTCGCCATGTTCCGGCGGGCCTACGACAAAATGATGGACCTTGCAGCCCACCGCAACGCGCGGTGGGGTCTCGCAGGCGTCTCGTTCATCGAGAGCTCGGTCTTTCCGATCCCGCCCGATGTGATGCTGATTCCCATGGTGCTGGCAGAGCGGCGAAAGGCGTGGCTGTTTGCCGGGATCGCCACGATAGCATCCGTGCTCGGCGGCATCTTCGGCTACATCATCGGATATTTTCTCTTCGATACGATCGGCCAGCCGATCCTCAATTTTTACGGCTATGGAGAGAAATTCGAGGATTTCGCCGCGCGCTACAACGAGTACGGTGCTTGGATCGTGTTCATCGCCGGGCTCACGCCCTTTCCCTATAAGGTGATCACGATTGCGAGCGGCGTCACGCATCTGAACTTTTTTGTGTTCATGCTTGCGAGCATCGTTGCGCGGGGCTTGCGCTTCTTCGCTCTGGCCGGGCTGCTCTATTGGTTCGGCCCGCCGATCAAGAAATTCATCGATCAGTATTTTGGCATCCTATCCATGGTTTTTGTGGTGCTGTTGATCGGTGGCTTCGTGCTCATCAAATATGTGATGTGACGATGAAGGTTTCGAAGTGACCGTGAAATATCTGAATTGAGCATGGACAGCGACAACGACATGCTCGCCGGACAGATGATGGCGGTGAGCGCCATTCTCTTTGGCGGAGCCCTACTCACCGTCTTGACGGCCCATGCTTTCGAGCAGCTCGGCGGCTATGCGCCCTGCCCGCTCTGCCTCCAGGAACGCTATGCCTATTATTTCGCGGTGGTGGCCGCGGTCGTCGCGTTTCTCGCCGCGCGCGGAAATGGTATCGGCTTTGCCCGGCTTGTGCTCGTGCTGATCGCGATAGGCTTTCTCATCAATTCCGGTCTTGGTCTCTACCATGCCGGGGCGGAGTGGAAATGGTGGTCGGGGCCTGACACCTGCGGTGGGGGATTCGATCTCACCTGGGGCGAGGGCGGGATCAATGATACGCCCGTCATTCGCTGCGACGAGGCCTCCTGGCGTTTCGTCGGGCTGTCATTCGCCGGATGGAACGCGGTTGTCTCGGCCTTTCTTGCGGGGATCGCAGCGTTTGGGGCAACGCGGCGCGCCTAGGATTTCAAGCAAGCGCAAGTCTCCAATCACAAAAGGTTTAAAGGCCTTGATTGGCGCACCCTTGGGGACCGCTGTTATCTACTGGCCAGAAACAACTTCTGCTAGGAGGACCAAAATGATGCCGATTCGAGCTCTTTTTGCCGGTCTTGTGGCCGTTCTGCTCTTCGCGGCTGTGCCCGCGTCATCGGCGGAATGGAAGACCTACAGCCCCGAGGCGCTCGCCGCCGCGCAAAGCACGGGCAAGCCCATTCTTGTCGATGTCTTCGCCGCTTGGTGTCCGACATGCCGTGCACAAAACCCTATCCTCGTCCAGCTGACCCGCGAGCCGAAATACAAGGATTTCATCGTGCTTAAGGCAGACTTCGACGCCGATAAGAAGGCGCTGAAGGCGCTCAATGTGCGCTCCCAGAGCACGCTCATCGTGATGAAGGGCAACACGGAGATCGACCGCTCGGTCGGGTCCACCAGTCCCGTCGCCATCGAGGGCATGCTCGACAAGGCGCTATGAGCGCGCGGCGGGCTTAAGTCATGATAGGGACGCTCGGCCTCGCGCTTCTTGCCGGCATCTTGTCGGTGCTGTCTCCTTGCGTGCTGCCGCTCCTTCCTATCGTGCTTGGCACGGCGCAGAGTGAATATCGGCTTGGCCCCGTTGTTCTGGCCGCCGGCCTTGCAGTGTCCTTCACACTTATCGGGCTGTTCGTAGCCACCATTGGCTACTCGATTGGGCTCGATACGGATGTATTCCGGGCAATTTCGGCCGTGCTTCTGATAGCGGTTGGCGTTGTGCTCCTCGTGCCACGCCTCCAAGCGCAATTCGCAGTGGCGGCAGGCCCTATGGGGAATTGGGTTGATGACCGGTTTGGCGGTTTCAATGCGACGAGTCTGTGGGGTCAGTTTGGTGTCGGGCTTCTACTCGGGGCGGTCTGGGCCCCGTGTGTCGGTCCAACGCTCGGTGCGGCCTCGGTCCTTGCGGCCAAGGGAGAGGATCTCGGACAGGTTGGGCTCACAATGCTGGCGTTCGGCATCGGCGCGGCGCTGCCTCTGATGGTCCTGGGCTTTGCCTCGCGGGAGGCGATGCTCCGCTGGCGCGGGCGTCTGGCCGAGGCCGGCAAGGGTGGCAAGATGCTGCTCGGCGTGGTGTTGATCGCGGTTGGACTGTTGGTGGCGAGCGGTGCGGACAAGAAGCTCGAAGTGTTTCTGGTCAACGCTTCGCCCGATTGGCTAACGAACCTGACCACCAGCTATTAGAGGGCATGAGCGGCTAGAGCTACGGCTCCAGCTCGGTGTCCCAATAGAGATAATCGAGCCAGCTATCGTGCAGATAGTTGGGTGGAAAGAGCCGCCCGTTGCGGTGCAATTCAAAGACCGTGGGCCGATAGGGTGACTGCGCGGGCCACATCTTGGCGCGGCTCGGCATGTCCCCGCCCTTGGCCAGATTGCAGGGTGCGCAGGCGGTGACGACGTTGTCCCACCGAGTCAGGCCGCCCCTGTTCCTTGGGATCAGATGATCGAAGGTGAGATCCTGGTTGGTGCCGCAATATTGGCAGGAAAAGCGGTCACGTAGGAAAACGTTGAATCGCGTAAAGGCCGGGTAGAGCGCTGGGCGCACGTAGTTCTTCAGCGACACGACGCTCGGCAGCTTCATTTCAAACGAGGGTGAGTGAACCGCGCGATCGTACTCGGAGACGATATTCACGCGGTCTAGGAACACCGCCTTCACCGCGTCCTGCCAGCCCCAAAGCGAGAGAGGATAGTAAGAGAGGGGCCGATAGTCGGCATTCAGCACGAGCGCAGGGAACGTCCCGGGGGCGGCCGATGCGGTTGCGACGTTCAAGACCCTTAAGTCCTTCTCGTTGCCCGTCGCACCCGGGTTCAAGCTCAGTTATCGCGGGCGATACTATAAGCACGTGTCACGAATGTGAAGCACCCCACATGATGTGATCATGACCCCCTCACTTGGAGGTGGTGCTGTCGGCAAAGGCCTGCTTGAGAAAGGCGCCGCCAAGGCGCAAACCATCGCCATCAATCCCGTGCCCAACCCCCTTGCTGACATGCCACTCGACGGGCAAACCGGCCCCTCCAAGGACTTCTCTGGCCATGAACATGGCGTCAATCGGAATCACCTCGTCCATATCGCCATGCACGAGGAGGATCGCCGGGCCTTGGCCGGGCGGCGGTAAATCCTCGACCGTGGCCAGGGCACCGGAATAACCGACAATGGCTGCAGGCCGCGCCTTGCGGGTTAGTCCGACCGCGAGCGCCATCATCGTTCCTTGGCTGAAGCCGACAAGCGCCAGCTGCTCGGCGCCAAGTCCCTGGGCCGCAAGTTCGGCATCGAGAAAGGCATCGAGGGCAGGGGCTGCGCGCTTCACGCCTTCCGCGATGATCGACATGTCTCCCATGGACAGATCGAACCACTGGCGGCCTGTCGGTGCCATGGCGAAAGGCTCTGGTGCGTTCGGAGAGACAAAGGCGGCGTGCGGCAGAAGTGGTGCCCACTCCCGCCCCAAGGCGATG
This sequence comes from uncultured Alphaproteobacteria bacterium, assembly GCA_942491645.1. Classification (GTDB taxonomy): domain Bacteria; phylum Pseudomonadota; class Alphaproteobacteria; order Rhizobiales; family Methyloligellaceae; genus Methyloceanibacter. The sequence goes on from CALOBK010000013.1 coordinate 136,912, forward strand.
AGGTCGTTTCCGTCCGTTCCATAGCCATGGAGAAAGACGACAAGCTGAAGCGGTGCCCCGCCGGCGGCAGGCGCCAGGCGGGGACCGTCAAGCTGCGGTGCTGTCATGGATCAACTGACCCCGTTATCGCCAAACTAGTCGGCACTGTCGGCCGAGTCGGCATTGAGTTGGCCGTACATTTGCGGGCCGATATCGTTGAGGAGGCCAAGCTGCGTTTCGAGGTAGTCGATATGACCTTCCTCGTCACTCAGGAGGCTCTCAAAGATATCCATGGTGACAAAGTCTTCTTCTTTTCGGCACGCGGCACGGCCTTCCATGTAAAGCGCGCGTGCGCCGTACTCGGCCTTGAGATCGCATTCGAGAATTTCTTTGACATTCTGACCGATCATCAGCGGCTCAAGCCTCTGCATGTTCGGAAAGCCTTCGAGGAAAATGATGCGGGTCACGATCTTGTCCGCATGCTGCATTTCCTCAATGGACTCCTCGCGCTCCTTCTTCGCGAGTTTGGTGTACCCCCAGTCGTCGAGCAGCCTGTAATGCAGCCAATATTGATTGATGGCCGTCAGTTCGCTCGTCAACGCCTTGTTGAGATATTCAATGACTGTTGAATTACCCTTCATTGGTTCCTCATCTCTGCTCACACTAAAATTATCATGGCCGTTCTCGTTCGGTCCGGCTAGTCCGCCGTCGGCGTGTCATCAAAGGGCGATCGGTGCGGGAACGAAGCCGCGGAAGTCGGCCCTTCCTCGTCATAACCAACCATCAGTTTGGCGATCAGCGGCAGGCAGCTGCCGCATTGAGGACGCTTGCCAAGGGCCCGGTGGATCAACCCAGGCGTCAAGACGACGAACGGGTCGTTCGTGCGCAATGACGCAACCGCCTCGTGAATGTCTTCCGACAAAATCATGGAACAGGAACAGACAATCATGCCCTTCTCTGATGCGCTGAGACGGGCTTGCAACCCGGTTCCAAACCGCGAACAAGCCAAACCGCGTCGATGACGTTAGAATAATTCTAAACTATGCTACTGTGGCGAGCAAGACGGAATGGAGGGGAATCTCCAACGCACGCTTAGGGAATCATCAACCACATCACTTAGTCACGTTTTAAATCATCCCTGCGATGCTTGGCCCCATGGAAAACCGCGCAGTACTCGGTGGGGCAGAAATGCAGATCAACGATTTTCACGCAGAGGACCTTTTTGGGCAGATCGAGGGGCTGGTCTCCCAGTTGGAGGCAGAGCGCAAAGCGCGCCGCGCCGCGGAAGCCGCGAACACGGGCACGCTGGGCGTTATCGACGTCGTCAGCAAGAAGCTGCGGCCTCCCATGGAATCCGTCACGCTCATGGCCGACCGCATTCTTTCGGGGCCCCTGAGCCTTGCGCAGCGGCGCGACGCGGAGGCGCTCGCGCATTCTATGCATCGGATTCTCGGCGCTTTGACCGAGGTTCTGGACTACAGAACGCTGGAATCCGGAGATGCTGAATTTGCGGTGGAGGCCTTCGATTTCCACGCGCTCGTGCGCGAGGCCGCCTCGGCGCTCCAGACGTGTGCGAGCGCCAAGGGCCTGACCAGCAGTGTGGACATGGCTGTCAATTGCCCCCGATTCATCGTGGGCGATGCAATGCGCGTCCGCCAGGTCCTCATGGCGCTCATGGAGACGTCGATTCAGTCCACCACGGACGGCTCGATCAGGCTGTATGCGAGTGTCAACGATGCCGTCTCGCCGGTGACCGTGCGCTTCGATGTCACCGATACCAGCCCTGGTCTTGGTACTGACGAACAGGCCGCGCTTTTCGAACCCTGCACGGACACTCAGCGGTCGGACGGCGGTCTTGGTTTGCCGATCGCGCGCCGGATCGCCGAGGCCATGGGCGGCGTTGTCGCTTGCGACAGTGCGCTCGGCCAAGGCACACTCTACTGGTTCACGTTCCGGGCACTCGTCGCCGACGATGTGGCGAACGGAAAGCCGCCAGTGGCGCCGATCGACGGTCAGCCGATCAACAGTCATCTGGTGGATGCTGGCGCGGCCGACTTCTCCGAGGTGGACATTTATGAACCAACATTGTCCGAGGTGTCGCTCGTGGGCATCGGGGCGGTGAACGCCAAACCGCAGGGTCCCGCATTGCCCAACAGCACAGCTCCTGCGCCCGATCACCCTGGCGCGTTGTCTGGGCATGTGCTCGTCATTGAAGACAACACGGTCAACCGCCTCCTGATAGGCGCCTATCTCGAAGAGTTTGGCTTGACATACGACATGGCTGAGACCGGCGCTGCAGCTCTAATGTACCTCGATCAGCGGGATTACGATCTCGTCCTGATGGACACCGTCTTGCCGGACTATCGGGGGCTGCAAATGGCGGCTCGAATCCGGGCGTTGGAAGCACCATCGGCCCAGATTTCGATCGTCGCCCTGGCCGCTATGACGGAGACACAGGATGAGCAGACCTTTGTCGAGGCAGGGGTGAATGCCTCGGTGGATAAGCCGATCCAGGGCCGGGAGCTCTATGCTGCGCTCGTGCCGCTGCTGCCTGCTCATGACGGCGCTGCCGCTCAAGCAAGCTAAGAGTCCTGAGAGGGCGCCGTCTCGTGCTGTGTTCTGGCAGGGTTGGGTTAACCAGCCTTTGCGAGCACTTCGACCTTCTGGTCCACGAGATTGACGATGCCTGTCATGATCTCGTTGAGCTGAAAGTCCTTCGGTGTGTAGATGGCTGAGGCACCGCACTGCTTGAGGATGTTCACGTCCTCTTGTGGAATGATGCCGCCCACAACGACGGGCACATCATTCATGCCGGCTTCGCGCAGCTTCTGCACCACATCGCGGACGAGCGAGACGTGTGATCCGGACAGGATTGACAGGCCAACAACATGGGCCTTCGCCTCCTTGGCTTGGGCCACGATCTCGGCGGGCGTCAAGCGGATGCCGTCATAGACGACCTTCATGCCGACATCGTCCGCGCGCACAGCAATCTGTTCCGCGCCGTTCGAATGCCCATCAAGGCCAGGTTTGCCCACGACAAAGGTCAGTGTACGTCCAAGTTTGCCCGACACGTCTTTGACGAGCTCTCTGATCTCCGCCATCCGAGCTTCGTCAACAGCATGTGCCGCACCGATACCGGTCGGCGCGCGATATTCCCCAAACACTTCGCGCAGCACTGCGCCCCACTCGCCGGTGGTCACGCCAACCTTCGCGGCGGCGATCGATGGCGGCATGATGTTGCGTCCTTCGGATGCGGCTTCCTTGAGGTCGGCGAGCGCCTGGTTCACGGCCATGTTGTCGCGGTTCTGGCGCCAAGCCTGGAGCGCGGCGATCTGCTCAATCTCGACAGACTCAGAAACCGTGAGAATGCCGTCCACGCCCGAATCGAGCGGCGAGGGTTCGGTCTCGGTATAGGCATTCACGCCCACCAAGACCCGGTCGCCACGCTCGATATCGGCGACCCGCGCTGCGTTCGAGGCGATCAGCGACTCTTTCATGTAGTCGATAGCGGCCACCGCGCCGCCCATGGCATCGAGCTTGGCGAGTTCTGTGCGGGCCTGGTCCTTCAGCTCCTCGACCTTGCGTTCAATGACGTCGGAGCCATCAAAGATGTCCGCATATTCGAGCATATCCGTTTCGTAGGCCACGATCTGTTGAAGCCGCAGCGACCATTGCTGATCCCATGGGCGCGGCAGGCCAAGCGCCTCGTTCCATGCAGGCAATTGCACGGCGCGCGCACGGGCCTTCTTCGACAGCGTTACCGCAAGCATCGAGAGAAGAATGCGGTACACGTTGTTTTCGGGCTGCTGTTCCGTGAGCCCAAGAGAGTTGACCTGCACGCCGTAGCGGAAGCGGCGCAGCTTCGGGTCTTCGACACCGTAGCGCTCGCGCGCGATTTCATCCCACAGGTCGACGAAGGCGCGCATCTTCGAAATTTCGGTGATGAAGCGAACACCCGCATTGACGAAGAAACTAATGGCCGCGACGACCCTGGGAAATCTCTCCTCAGGCACTTCGCCGGACTCTTTGACCCGATCGAGCACGGCTTGAGCTGTGGCGAGCGCAAAAGCGAGTTCTTGCGCGGGCGTCGCGCCTGCCTCCTGCAAATGGTAGGAGCAGACATTGGTCGGATTCCATTTCGGAACTTCGGTGCTCGTGAAAACGATCACGTCTTTGATGAGCCGCAAGGAGGGGTCCGGCGGGAACACATATGTGCCGCGCGACAAATATTCCTTGATGATGTCGTTCTGAGTCGTGCCGGTCAGCTTCCCTCGGTCGGTGCCTTGCTCGTCCGCAAGCGAGACGTAGAGAGACAGCAGCCAGGCGGCCGGCGCGTTGATCGTCATCGACGTATTCATCTCACCGAGCGGAATTCCATCGAGCAGTGAACGCATATCGGCAAGATGTGACACGGGCACGCCGACCTTACCGACCTCGCCGCGTGCTAATGGAGAGTCGGAGTCATAGCCGGTCTGAGTTGGCAGATCGAAGGCGATGGAAAGACCCGTCTGCCCTTTGGCGAGGTTCTTCCGATAGAGCTCGTTCGATGCCTTCGCCGTCGAGTGACCCGCATAGGTGCGGAACATCCAAGGTCTGTCGCGCAGGGGCTTGTCGCTTTTGGTGATGCCGCTCATGATCTGGCCAGATCGTCCCATTGTTGGTGTGGGCTGCATCGAAGCATGACCGATGCAGGGGGGCAATATGCCCTTTGAAGGGGTTGTAAAACGCCGGCTGAGTGCGTTCAAAGGCCGAAAATGCTCATGGGGTTTGTCGAGCATTGCGTCATTTTGGATGATTCAACCCCTGTGCAGAGGCGATTCTTTTTGCTAACCCTCCTCCCCGATTATGGCGGCCCTGCGAAAAGCGGGCCCATTTCCAAGAGAGTCCCGCCGCCTTTTTCGACGGGTTTGTGGTTCGAACCGCGGCCCGTTAAGATGTTGCAGCCGCGAGATGGATCAACGAGAATTCTCGCGGGTGCGAAATAGCGCCCCGAAAATATAGAGGACTGGGGGACCAACCGGATGAATGAGATGTCGATAGGTCAAGTTTCAACGGAGACGCCAGCGTCACGGGGCGAAATCAAGGATCTTTATGAGATTGGTGAGATCCCCCCTCTGGGCCATGTGCCGAAAAATATGTACGCCTGGGCGATCCGCCAAGATCGGGAAGGCCCGCCGGAGACTGCCATGCAGATCGAGGTCGTGCCGACCTGGGAACTTGATTCCCATGATGTGCTGGTTCTCGTGATGGCTGCGGGCGTGAACTACAACGGTGTGTGGGCCTCGCTCGGCACCCCCGTTTCGATGTTCGATGTGCACAAAAATCCGTATCACATCGCCGGTTCCGATGCCTCGGGCATCGTGTGGGCCGTGGGCTCCAAGGTGAAGCGTTGGAAGGTCGGCGACGAAGTCGTCATCCACTGTAACCAGGACGATGGCGACGACGAGGAGTGCAACGGTGGCGATCCGATGTTCTCGACGTCTCAGCGAATCTGGGGCTACGAGACGCCCGACGGGTCGTTCGCTCAGTTCGCCCGCGTGCAGGACCGGCAATTGCTGCCGCGCCCGCAGCATCTCACATGGGAAGAGGCGGCCTGTTACACGCTGACGCTCGCAACCTCTTACCGCATGCTGTTCGGCCACCGCCCGCACACACTTAAACCTGGCCATAACGTGCTGGTTTGGGGTGCCTCCGGTGGCATTGGCTCCATGGCTGTCCAGCTTTGCGCCACTGCCGGTGCCAACGCGATCGGCGTTGTTTCCGAGGACGACAAGCGCGACTTCGTCATGTCGCTCGGCGCCAAGGGTGTGATCAACCGCAAGGAATTCGATTGCTGGGGCCAGCTACCGAAAGTCGGCACGTCCGAGTTCGACACATGGCTGAAATCCGCGCGCAAATTCGGCAAGGCTATCTGGGAGATCACGGGCAAGGGCGTGAACGTCGACTGCGTCTTTGAGCATCCTGGCGAGGCGACGTTCCCGGTGTCCTGCCTGATCGTGAAACGTGGTGGCATGGTTGTGTTCTGCGCCGGTACCACGGGTTACAACCTCACCATGGACGCGCGCTATGTGTGGATGCACCAGAAGCGCATTCAGGGCTCGCACTTTGCGCATCTGGCGCAAGCAAGCCAGGCGAACAAGCTCGTCATCGAGCGGCACGTCGATCCATGCATGTCCGAAGTGTTCCCCTGGGAGCAAATCCCTAAAGCGCACATGCGCATGTGGAACAACGAGCATCGCCCCGGCAATATGTCGGTGCTGGTGAGCGCGCCGGTCACCGGCCTGCGGAGTTTCGAAGACGTGCTTGAGGCTAGCGAAGAAATGCACGGCAAGTCATAGACTTAGCCTTGCGCGCTTAGAAGTTTCGGCCGCTTTGGCGGTCTTGAGTAGCGCCTCGGACAGTCCCTGTCCGGGGCGCTCTTCATAGGCTCACAACCGACCACGCGATTGGCATTTGACTCCTAAGGCATGTCGCGGTTCGTTGTGGCAGAGTCGAAATCAGCCCTTTTTTGAGGAATCGGACGTTGACCGCTACCGAGACGATGACCACCCGCGTGATCCCGCTACTTGATGCCGCCGCGACCGCGACCGCAGCCCTCCATGGTGCGGTGAGCGAGGCCGTAAAGGCAAAGCTCACACCGGGCGGAAAGATTGATAACGAGGCGCTGGAGCGTGAACAACACGCAGCTCACGGCTTGGCCTGGATCGCGACCTATGCGGAAGGCATCCGCCAGCTTGCCGACTACGCAAAGCGGAGTTCGGAGGAGGACCGGTTCGGTGAGATGGAGGCTCTGCTCAGCCATATCGTGGCCGGTGAATACCTGGCACAGTTGGCAGGCGGCGTCGTCATGAGCCAGGGCGAAGTGGTCCGGTTGCACGAGCTCGGCGTACCGGATGCGGCCAAAGACGCCTTCCTTACGGACAATGTGGTTGCGCTCATTCAGAGCGTGACACCGGAGATGCGCGCGCGTGCCGCGACGCTCATCCAGGATGCGCAAGCTGCGGCGTCGGCTAATTTCGGCGATCCGTGTCTGGATGGAACCTATGAGGAAATCCGCAACGAAATGCGGCGCTTCTCCGAGGCCGAAGTGGTGCCGTATGCGCAAGAATGGCACCTCAAAGACGATTACATTCCGCTGGAGCTCGTGTCGCAGATGGCCGAACTCGGCGTCTTCTCGCTGACCCTGCCAGAGGAATATGGAGGCTTGGGGCTCGGCAAGGAAGCCATGTGCGTTGTGTCCGAGGAACTGAGCCGCGGTTATATCGGTGTCGGCTCCCTTGGGACCCGGTCCGAGATCGCCGAGGAACTTATCCACAACGGCGGTACGGACGCGCAGAAGGAAGAATGGCTGCCGAAGATCGCCAGCGGTGAGATTCTTCCCACAGCCGTTTTCACCGAGCCGAATACCGGCTCCGATCTGGCCTCTCTGTCAACGCGCGCCGTTCGCGATGGCGATGTCTACAAGATCACCGGACAGAAGACGTGGATCACGCATGCGGCGCGTGCCGACATGATGACGGTGCTCGCGCGCACCGACCCTAACGAGAAGGGCTACCGGGGGCTGTCCATGTTCCTGGCGCCGAAGCCGCGCGGTACGGATGACAATCCTTTCCCGGCGGAAGGCATGTCCGGCGGTGAAATCGAGGTGCTTGGCTATCGTGGCATGAAGGAGTTCGAAATCTCCTTCGATGGCTTCGAAGTGCCCGCTGCCAATCTGCTTGGTGGTGTGGAAGGGCAGGGCTTCAAGCAGCTCATGCAGACCTTTGAGGCGGCGCGCATTCAGACGGCGGCCCGTGCAATCGGCGTCGCGCAATCGGCGCTCGATATCGGACTTCGCTACGGTATGGAGCGGATCCAGTTCGGCAAGCCGATCATCAATTTCCCGCGCGTGTCCGATAAGCTCGTTATGATGGCGGCGGAAATCTTGTTTGCGCGCCAGCTGACCTATTACTCGGCGCGCAAGAAGGACGCCGGCGAGCGCTGCGATCTCGAAGCAGGCATGGCCAAGCTCTTGGCTGCGCGGATCGCTTGGGCGGCGGCGGACAATGCGCTGCAGATCCATGGCGGGAACGGCTTCGCACTCGAATATCCGATCAGCCGCGTGCTGTGCGATGCGCGGATCATGTCGATCTTCGAGGGAGCGGCCGAGATCCAGGCGCACGTCATTGCAAGGCGTCTGCTCGAACAATGAGCGAGGCGCAGCCGTCCATTGCCTCTCAGCGGTCCTTGATCGGGCTTGGCGTTTTTCTCGTGATTTGCTTCGGGGCCTCGTTCATCGGCAACGCGTTCACGCAGCCTAATCTTGGCTGGTACGCAAGCCTGACGCAGCCAGGCTTCACGCCTCCCAACAGCGTCTTTCCGATTGTGTGGACGATTCTCTTCGCGATGATGGCGGTCTCAGCATGGCTCGTTTGGCGTGGCGATGGCGATGACGGCGACAAGCGGATCGCGCTGATGTGGTTCGGTATTCAGCTTGTGTTGAATGTGCTGTGGTCCTTCGCATTTTTTCAGATGCAAAGCCCGCTCTTCGGCCTGGCTGTGATCCTCTTATTGTTGTTGGCCGTTGTCATCACGATCGTTGTCTTTGATCGTATCAGCCGGGCGGCGGCGCTGTTACTTCTGCCCTATGTGCTGTGGGTCGGGTTCGCGACCGGGCTGAATTTTGCTCTGTGGGCCTTGAATAGCGGCGTCTTGGGGACCCAAGGGCCTGCGTGACCAAAGCGCCGATTTTGAGGGAAAGACATGGCCCAGCGCTCGGTTCTCATCACAGGATGCTCATCAGGGATTGGACTTGCCTCGGCGCAAATCATGAGGGATCGCGGCTGGCGCGTGTTTGCCACGGCGCGCTCGCCCGAAGATGTGGCGCGCCTTCGGGACGAGGTTGGCGTCGAAAGCCTTTATCTCGACTATACGGAGCCGGACTCGATTGCCGCGGCAGCGGACCATGTTCTGGATGCCACGGACGGGGCACTCACGGCACTTTTCAACAATGGGGCTTACGGCCAGCCAGGCGCGCTTGAGGATTTGCCGACGGAGGCCATGCGGATGCAGTTCGAAACCAATGTGTTCGGCTGGCACGACCTGACCCGGCGCGTGATCGCTCAGATGCGAGCGCGGGGCGCAGGGCGTATCGTTCAGTGCTCATCAGTCCTTGGCATGGTTGCGGCGCCCTATCGCGGCGCGTATTGCGCTTCCAAATTCGCGATCGAGGCTTTGACCGACACGCTGCGGATGGAGCTCGGGGGCACTGGTATCCATGTGAGTCTGATCGAGCCCGGTCCCATTCAGACGCGCTTTGTCGAGACGGCGATCAAGCACTATAAGCGTCATATCGACATGGAGAATTCAGCCCATGCCGAGACCTATCGTGAGCGGCTCGCCAAGATGGAAGACGGCGGCCAAATGGCCTTCAAGCTTGAGCCCGATGCGGTGTGTAAGAAGCTCGTTCATGCCCTTGAGGCGAAGCGGCCGAAGACCCGTTACTACGTGACCTTCCCGGCCTATGCAGGCGCCTATTTGCGGCGCGTCCTACCGTCGCGCGCGCTCGATTTTTTTGCCGCGAAGAACTAAGGTCGCTCGCTTGGCGCCGGCCCGGCGCCCAACCAGATCCGCAAGACGGACCGATCCTTGGAGGGGCTCTTGGAATACGCACTACGCTGGATATTGCCGTTCGCAGTGGCGCTCGTCGTGATCGTTCTCTGTTATGGCTTATTCAACATGCTGCGGGGCGGGAATCCGAATCTCAGCCAGAAATTGATGCGCGCGCGTGTTCTGTTGCAACTGGTCGCCCTTCTGATCGCATTGGCGATTGCCTATCTCGCAGGACAGCGCCCGCTATAACGAAGGCTTGACCGCCTTTAGTGCCGGGATAGGCTAGTTTTTTGGAATTGATGGGTTTGCGCAATGCGAACCCAAAATGCAGGGCGTGCTTAATGGTCAAACTCAACAAGATTTACACGCGCACGGGCGATGATGGCACGACAGCGCTCGGCACCGGGGATCGCGTCGCGAAATACGATCTGCGGGTTGAGGCCTATGGCACGGTCGATGAAACCAATGCGGTGATTGGGCTTGCCCGTCTCCATACCGGCGTTTCGGACCCGGCGCTCGATGCGATGCTGGCGCGCATCCAGAACGATTTGTTCGATCTTGGTGCCGATCTGTGTTTTCCAGAAGAGATGAAGAAGGGTGTGGCAGCCCTTCGGATTACCGATACGCAGATCGAGCGCCTGGAGGGCGAGATAGATGAGATGAATAGCGTGCTAGAGCCGCTCCGCTCCTTCGTCCTGCCAGGGGGCAGCCCGGCCTCGAGTAATTTGCACCTAGCCCGTACCGTGTGCCGCAGAGCCGAGCGGCTCGTGGTAGCGTTGGCCTCGCGCCCGGACGAGCCCGTGAGCGAGCTGGCAATCCGTTATGTCAATCGGCTCTCCGACTTCCTGTTCGTTGCTGCCCGCTATGCCAATGACAAGGGCACCTCGGATGTCATGTGGGTTCCCGGCAAGAACCGCTGAGAGGATCGGTGCGCACGCGTGTTCGTCCCCCTTCATGACACCAACCCTCTCAAGAAAATCCGCTTTCAGTATGTGACGGTGGCGCTCATTGCGCTGAACGTAACCGCCTATGTGATCCTGCAGACGGGGTGGTTCATCCCACTCGGCGACGAGGACCTGACCGCTTTTGCCGTCGTCCCAGCCCAGCTGTTTGCTAATACGGGAGGCGAGACGGCTTTCCTTGCATCGGGTGCCGTGCTCGTGCCGGAGCGGTTGACGCTTCTCACCTACATGTTCCTCCATGGCGGCTGGATCCATCTCATTGGAAACATGCTGTTTTTGTGGGTGTTTGGGGACAATATCGAGGATGCGATGGGGCATGTGCGCTTCGTCATGTTCTATTTCATGTGCGGTATCTTCGCCGCCCTGGCTCATACCTACATGCTCCCCCATTCGGACCTGCCACTGATTGGGGCATCCGGGGCAGTGGCGGGGGTCATTGCGGCCTATCTGATCCTTCACCCCAAGGTGAAAGTCTGGGTTTTGGCGCTTTGGCGCATTCCCATCAGGATTACTGCGGGGTGGGCCCTGGGCATCTGGATTTTGGCGCAAGTCGGCAATCTCTTCTTCGCCAGCGAGGAGGCTGTTGCGTGGTGGGCGCATCTGGGCGGATTGGTCTCCGGTGCGGTCTTGATCCTGTTCATGCGTCGCCGTGGCGTGATCCTTTTCGACCGCACGAGAAGCGGCGCGTGAGAGGGTCTCGTGACCCCGTCGCGCCATTGACTTGAGCCATTTCCGGCTTTACGGTCGCCGCCATTTCGCATGTGCGAGATAGTGTCTTTCGGACACGTCAAACCCTTTTGGGGAACGAAAAAGAAGCGCATGAAAATCCTAGTACCCATCAAGCGTGTCATCGATTCGAACGTGAAGGTCCGCGTCAAGTCTGACGGGACCGGTGTCGACCTCGCCAACGTCAAAATGTCGATGAATCCGTTCTGCGAAATCGCCGTCGAAGAGGCCGTCCGCATCAAAGAGCGGGGCGAGGCGAGCGAAGTCGTGGCCGTATCGATCGGCGCAGCGAAGGCGCAAGATACGCTACGCACCGCGCTCGCCATGGGTGCCGACCGGGCCATCCTGGTCAAGACCGACGAAACGGTGGAGCCGCTTGGCGTTGCCAAGGCCTTGAAAGTTGTCGTCGAAAACGAGAAGCCGGATCTTGTCATTCTGGGCAAACAGGCCATCGACGATGACTGCAATCAGACGGGGCAGATGCTTGCGGGCCTTCTTGATGTGCCCCAGGGGACATTTGCCTCGAAGATTGAGCTCGCCGGCGACAAGGTTCAGGTCACGCGCGAAGTCGATGGCGGATTGGAGACAGTTGAGCTTGCCAAGCCCGCCGTCATCACCACGGATTTGCGCCTTAACGAGCCGCGCTATGCATCGCTGCCGAACATCATGAAGGCGAAGAAGAAGCCAATTGACGAAACGACACCGGATGAACTCGGTGTCGATCTCGCGCCGCGGCTGAAAGTGCTCTCCGTCGAGGAGCCGAAGGTCCGCGAAGCCGGCATCAAGGTGGACGACGTCGCGAGCCTGATCGACAAACTCAAAAACGAAGCGGGGGTTCTCTAATGGCCGTCCTGCTGTTTGCTGAGCATGACAACACGACACTGGCGCCGGCAACCGCCAAAGCTCTGACCGCGGCCCGCGCGTTTGGAGGAGATGTCGATATCCTGGTGGCTGGTGAGGGCTGTCAGTCCGTCGCCGATGAGGCCGCGAAGCTTGAAGGTGTGGGCAAAGTGCTGCTGGCCGATGCGCCCCAGCTTGCGCATCGCCTCGCGGAGGATACGACCGCAACCATTTTGCCTTTGATGGAACACTACACGGTGCTGTTGGCGCCAGCCTCGACCACGGGCAAGAATGTGCTGCCGCGCGTTGCCGCCATGTTGGACGTCGGTCAGATCTCCGACATTGTCGAGGTGAAGGCGCCCGACACATTTGTGCGCCCGATCTATGCGGGCAATGCGCTGGAGACCGTGCAGGCATCGGACAAGATCGTCGTCGGCACAGTGCGGACTACCGCTTTTCCCGCAACAGGCGAGAGTGGTTCGGCAAGCATCGAGAGCGTGAGTGCTGCAGGCGAAGTTCCCTCGTCCAGTTTTGTCAGTGCCGACATCACCGAGAGCGAACGTCCTGAGTTGACCGCGGCCCGGGTTGTGATTTCCGGCGGACGCGGCATGGCGTCCGGTGAGAACTTCGAGAAGCTCATTGCACCGATTGCCGACCGGCTTGGCGCTGCGATCGGCGCTTCGCGTGCGGCTGTTGATTCAGGCTACATGCCCAATGACTATCAGGTCGGCCAAACCGGTAAGGTTGTCGCGCCCGAGCTATATGTCGCGGTCGGTATTTCTGGTGCTATCCAGCATCTTGCCGGTATGAAGGACTCCAAGGTGATCGTTGCAATCAACAAGGACGGCGAGGCACCAATCTTCCAGGTTGCGGACTATGGTTTGGTCGGCGATCTCTTCGCGGTCTTACCCGAACTCGATGCTGAATTGAAAAAGGCCGGATATGGAGAGTAGCCGCTGGTCACAGCGGCGCGTGATGCAGAAAGTAGTATGAAGTCTGGATCGCGATACCGATCCGGCTTCGAGCCAGGAGCTTAGAGTGGAGCCTATTCGCAAAGTCGGTATTGTCGGGGCTGGCCAGATGGGAAGCGGCATCGCGCACGTGATTGCGCTCGGTGGCTATGACGTTGCAATCAACGATCTGTCCAAGGACGCCTTTGACGCCTCGTTCGCATCGATCACCAAGAACCTGACCAGGCAGGCTTCTAAAGGAAAGATCAGCGAAGAAGACAGAGATGGCGCGCTCGCGCGAATCTCATTCGCGGAGACATATGAGGGTTTTGCCGATGTGGATCTCGTGATCGAGGCCGCAACGGAAGACGAGACCGTCAAGCGCAAGATTTTCGTCGCCGTGTGTCCGTTCCTGAAGCCCGACGCGATCCTTGCCACGAACACCTCATCCATCTCGATTACGCGTCTGGCCGCCACAACCGATCGGCCGGAACGGTTCATCGGCATGCATTTCATGAACCCAGTACCGGTCATGGAACTGGTGGAGATGATCCGCGGCATCGCCACGGACGATGTAACGTTCTCCCGGGCCAAAGAACTGGTTGGGTCACTGGGTAAGACCATGGCGGTGTCGGAGGACTTCCCCGCTTTCATGGTGAACCGTATTCTTCTGCCGATGATCAATGAGGCGGTCTACACGCTCTATGAGGGTGTTGGCTCTGTCGATGCGATCGATACAGCGATGCGGCTTGGTGCGAACCATCCTATGGGACCGCTTCAGCTTGCCGACTTCATTGGGCTCGATACATGCCTGTCCATCATGCAGGTTCTTTATGAGGGACTGGCCGATTCCAAGTACCGGCCTTGTCCGCTGCTGGTGAAATATGTCGAAGCGGGCTGGCTGGGCCGTAAGACAAAGCGCGGCTTCTACGACTATCGTGGCGACGAGCCCATGCCGACCCGCTAGCGCGGCCACATGGGGATCGGGCGCATCGATAGCGATACATAGATTGGTATGCTTCAATCCTTGAAGGGGATGGATGCGATGACGTCGGCTTCGCGTTTCGCTGGCATTTTGGTCGCGGCTGCGTTGGGGTTCGCGAGTTCTCCTGCGTCCGCGCTCTGCGATCCTGACACGGCCTTGTTTGAGGACGATTTCGCATTTCTGGATGTGTCCTGGGGCCATGCGGACGACAGTATCGGTGTCGAGGACGGCACGCTGGTCGTTCGGGGCAATGGGGGCGTTGTCAATCTGGAGACGAAGAACGAGGGCGCGAGTATTTGCGTCGACATGACAATCGTCTCAGCGCCTAAGATTCCCAATAGCCCCGCTGGCCTCGTATTTTGGTGGCAGGATTGGGACAACTATTATTCGCTCTTCATTTGGGCCGATGGTTGGCTGGAAGTCCGCCGGATGGTGGACGGCACGTCGAAAACGGTGTTCACGGAGGAAGTGGATGCGCTCAAGAGGGGCGCGGGCGCCACGAATAGTATTGAACTCATGCTCCGCTCTAAGGACGCGACCGTGTCGCTCAATACGAAGACTGTGCGGCGCTTCAAGGCCAAGCAGCCCAAGCAAGGGGGCGCAGTCGGCCTATTCGGCATCTCGCCCAATGGCGCTCCGGCGCTCTTTTCTTTCGACAATTTTGTTGTGAACGAACGCTAGGATCGCGCGACCGGCGCAGCCAACGCGCATCCGCGCCAGACGCTTGCGGTTGGGCACTAGCGGCCGAAAAGCCAATCTTTGAAGCTGGCCCGTGTGGTGCGTGTGGTCTCGCGTTCGATCCTCGCGCGCGGGCCGCGTTTCGTTTGCTCACGCGTGCCGCCGTCCATCGCCATCGAGCCCTCAAGGCCCATGACGTTCGCGGGTGCTCGAAGATTTGGCTTGGGTGATCGAGTCGTCAGCTGCTGCGCCGCCAAGGGCCGGATGGCATGAGGGCTCGCGGTGGTCGCTGTGCGGGCAGCTTGCGGCCGCATCTTCTGCGTCATGCGAACGCCAGCGTCCTTGGGCTCTACGGTGCGAGTCTGGCGTTCCTTAAGGGTCACGCGATGAGCGTTTCCGCCGCTCTCCGGTGAGCGTGGCGCAGATAGCTGGATCATCATGGCAAGCGGTGCGCGGGGGCCCTGGCTCATTGTGGCGTGGGCCGTGCTCTGACCTTCCGCCATGACCGCGCCCGTCATCGCGAGACCCGCTATCGAAAGACACAGCGTGATTGCGCTGTCTGTGAAGGTCGTTATCCGTCGCGTCCCAGAAGGCTTCTGCATGGCTGTGTCTTACGCCGGCTCGCAAGGGGCCGCAAGATGCCGTGTGGCTGGACCCTACGTGCGCGTCCGGTCCGTGAACCGTGGATGAACGGCGCCCTCAGCTTCGGTTCAGCGGGGGGCTGGCAAAGTCCCGTCAGTTGAGTGGGGGCCGCTTCCACTCTTTCGATTGAGGCGTCGCACCGAATGTCACGACCGGCGCAGCCTTAAATACGCGTTCAGAGTTGGAGGATGATCCCATGTTGAAGACCATATTCAAGACAACCGTTTTGGCCGCCGCGTTCGCCGCCGGCGCCTTCATTGCCGGGGGCCACACCGCAACTCTTTCGGGCGATGCTCTGCGCAGCGCCATCGCGGACAAAACTGTTTTCCTGAAAATTTCCGGGTTCGAACTGCCGATTCAGTACTCCTCACGCGGCACCATGAAAGGTCGCATGAGCAGCTTCGCGGCGGCCTTCTCGGGTAGCGAGGGCGTGTCTGATCGCGGCAAGTGGTGGGTCGATGGCAGCCGGCTTTGCCAGAAATGGTCCAGTTGGATGGACGGTGAGACCTATTGCTACACCCTGAGCCGCAGCGGCGATCGCGTCCGCTGGGTGCGCAGCGACGGCCGCTCTGGCACCGCGCGCATTACCGGATAGCCCGCCTTTTCTTCTCCCTGCCTGGACCCTTGCCGGAGACCGCTCATTCGCGCATCTCCGGCTTCTTTTTGGGTTGCTACGTCTTCCGACGCTGAGCACCCGCATTGAGTGTGTCGGTCAAGATCGCTAGCTGTGCCTCGATATTTGCAAGGCGTGTCCCGATCGATGGTGAAAGGGCCGCGTCGTCGCTCGCGATCGTCTCAGTTGCGGTCTTCGCGCCTCTATCCTCAAGCTTGTCATGTTCGCTCTGCAGCGTCTGGATCACGATGCCAATCATCATGTTGAGGAAAATGAAGGCGACCAGGAAGATGAAGCTCAAATAGAACATCCAGCTCAAGGGATAGACCGCCATGGTCTCATACATCACGTCGGTCCAGTCCTCGAATGTGGCCACCCGAAACAGCGTCAACATGGCGATGGAAATGTTGCCCCAGAGGCTCGGGTTGATATCGGCGTAGAAGATGCTGCCCGCGGCGCCGTAGATGTAGAAGATGATGAACATCAACAACGACACATAGCCCATGCGTGGAATGGCCTGGAGCAGAGCACTTAGCAGAACCTGGAGCTCGGGGATCATCGATACGAGCCGAAGGACGCGGAAGATGCGCAAGAGCCGCCCCAGAAGCGCCATCTCGCTCTCATTGATGGGGATCAGGCTGGCTGTCACGATTATGAAATCGAAGATGTTCCAGCCCTTCGAGAAGAAGCGTTTCAGGCTGTGCTCGGCGGCTATCCGGATGAGGATCTCCACCAGGAAGAACGCTGTCACCGCGTAGTCGAGAACTTCGAGCGCCGTGGTCAGGCGCGGGCCCAATGGATAGGTGCCAATGCCGACCTTCAGCGCCGAGATGACGATCACGGCGATGACAAAGAGCTCGAAGAACTTGTTGCTGCGGATATGGATGAAGGCCTGTTTGAGGCGGGAGGCCTGGCTTGTGGTCGTCTTCTCATTCATTCGCTAATCCGGTGGTCTCTGTTCGATGGCATGGGCGTGAGGCGACCCTAATGGGGATTGTGGTTGAAAGCCGTATGACGCGGCGCTGACCCACGCAAGTGCATCGCCGGGCTGTTGCAAATCTGAGTGAGCGTTTCGTCTCCTAGCACTCGTCTAAGAAAACACGGGCTCGCGCTGATGCGAACAGAGCACTTTAGCATCGGCGCATCCGCTAGCCGCCATTTGCACATCTGTGTCTGCAAGCCTTCATCGCCAAGACTGTGTCAGGCCTTTTGGATGGCGCGCGCATCGGCGCCGAAGGGTCCGAAATCCTGACCGCTTTGGCGCTCAGGCTGTGCCGCCTGTCCGGCGAGGGCGGCAATCGCGATAATCCCATCGGTCACGTAGTGGTTGACGGCTCCGGCGGAGATCTCCTCGCCCGCCTCGTATAAATCCACAACGCCGATGGTGCCCTGCCTGGCAAGCTGCGCCATGATGAAGTCACGCTCCGCGTTCGTGTCAGCGTCTGTTGCGTGCGTGACCTTGAAGGTGAGGCGGGTCAGCGAAAAGCCGGTGTCCTTGGTCCCGGCGCCAACCCACAGAACGCGCGCATCGGGGGCCGGCCGGCTTGTCTGGAACCAGAAGCCATCGTCAACCGTCTGGGCCTCTGTCAGACACTTTGCCCAAAAGCGCACGTGATGACGTTTGCGCGGACTTTTGCTGATGGCCTTCTGGAAGCCAATGTC
This sequence comes from uncultured Alphaproteobacteria bacterium, assembly GCA_942491645.1. Taxonomy (GTDB): domain Bacteria; phylum Pseudomonadota; class Alphaproteobacteria; order Rhizobiales; family Methyloligellaceae; genus Methyloceanibacter. Next base: position 154,540 of record CALOBK010000013.1, read on the forward strand.
CTGGCCCCGGCCGAAAAGGTAAAGCGTCGAGAACGGGGCTGTCGGATAGGGTTGGTTTAAGACAAAGCTCTGCACCATGCCCCACGAGCTTTTCAGGCTTAAAGGATCGGCCTCCTGCCAGCCTGCGGCGGCAAAGGCCGCACGCAGCTCCTTGAAGGTGCCGATCAGCGCAAGATTAACGGGATCGCCCGGCAGCCCGTCGCCCGTGATGGTAAATCCGGGCACGCGTTCGTGCCGCAGCACCATCAGGCCCATCCGCACCACGTAAGGCAGGATCGCGTAGGCCGCGATGGCATAGGTCACGGCCAGCGCCAGGACCGATGGCATGCCGCGCTCGACCCAGCCAAAGACATAAACGATCAGCCAAATGCTGACGGCGCCAAGGCTGGCCACAGCCGTGCGCTGAAGGGCAAGGATCACAAGTCTCACGGCGACCAGTAGACCATAGATTCGGCCCAAAGCGTGGCGGAGAACGTCGCAGGGTGGATAGCTCCGAGCGGGGCGGACGTCGTGTCTTGAGAGACACAAGGTGAGCCGGTGACGGACGTCCGCTCTGGGTCACTAGCGCACATGCCCCGGCAATGGGACGATATGCTTCTGACCCAAGGCAGACATGCCAAATTCGTTAGGGCCGCTATTCCACTACCGGTAGCCGGATCGGCTGCCCGGGATAAACGCCCTTGAGGACCTTCGAGTCCTTCACAACGATTGTGCCGTTGACCACCACATAGGGAATGCCGGTTGACGGCACCGAGCTCTTGCCAGCCCCAAGCGACGAATTGTCGGTTACCGTTTCAGCATCGAGGATCGTGATGTCAGCGTCGCCGCCGACCTGCATGCGCCCCTTAAAGGCCATCTGTGGCACACCGTTGTCCTCAAGGAACTTGGCATACTGATAGCTCATTTTTGAGATTGCCTGCATCAGTGAGAGGTCCACTTTTTTCTCGCGCGCCAGACGTAGCACCTTTGCGTGTGCGCCCAAGGTGCGGGGGTGAGTATTGACGCTGCCCCATGGCGTGTCCCAGTCGCTGACGAACGTACCGGTCTTGGGATCGGTGAACGGGAAGCAGTCGCAGCCGATGAGCACGTCAGGATGCGCCACGCCTTTCAGCATGTCTTCTTCCGTTGCGTTGTAGAACAGAACTGGATGATTGGGGTCATCCTTGACCAGCTTGTGATACGTCGCCTTGTCGAGCGGCTTGCCGGTCTGTGTATCGATAATGTCCTTGTAATCGCGCCCCATATTCTTCTGGTAGTTGTCTGGCTTTAGATAGTCGGCCGCGACCCCATTTCCCGCTGCGCCAAAGTTGTAAGGGTAAACCTCCAAAACGACCGGCAAGCCGTTGGCTCGCAGGTCATCGACGTAGGCCATGGCCGCTTCCGACAGGGCGAGAGACTGGGCTGTGAAATGGGCAATGATCACGCCGCCGCCGTAAGATCCGGCTGATGCGAAAGGTTCTTGAAACGCGAGAATGCCGGATGCCGGAGATGTCTGGCTGGAGAAGCGTGTATGGATATGGCTGAACCGTCCGTACTTGCCGACAAGCTTCTGGATCTCGATCATCTCCTGAGAGGTGAAGCCCAGCGTCATGTAGCCGGCGGGCGGACCAACGCCGAGCGCGCCGCTTTTCAGGCCCGCTTCGACGATCTCGACGATCTTGCTGCGCTCGTCATCTGTCGGCACTCGGTCCGACCAATCGGCCCCGACCGGGATGCCGGTAAACAAGTCGGTGACCATGTTGCCGGTCGTGGATTTGTAATCAGGATTGAATGCAACGGTGCGCGCCGCGGCGACAGACGCGACTGCGCCATAGTTTGTCTGCGATCTCCCCGCCAGATTGTCGTACCAGCGATCGACCGGGTAGGCGCCGACCTCGAGATCTAGGGCTGTCGTCACGCCGTCCCGCAGGACTCCCTTCTGACCAAGCGGAACATCGACCACATGCACGTGCCCGTCGATGAAACCGGGCGCGACCACATGGTCCTTAGCGTCGATCGTCTCCTCGCCGGAAATTTTGTCTGTGGTGATCGCTGTGATCTTTCCACCCACGACGCAAACATTGCGAACATCGTCAAACTTGGTTTCCGGGTCCATGACCCGGCCATTCAGAATGGCAATATCGCAGTCGGCCGTTTTTGCGGCGGGGGCCGCAACACCTAGGCACAATGATCCCAAAAGTATGGTCGCGTGCACGGTAGGCCACTTCATTTTGGCTCTCTATCTCCCTTGTTTTCCGTGTTGCGCCTGGAACCTGCACTGTATCTGATGTCCGCCATTGCTACCTGGCCGCCATCTTCGTAGTGAGATGTCACGTCCGTTCTAGCCTCTCAGGCGGAAGCCAGGCTCATCGCTCCCGAAAAGAGAAACCTATTCGGTTAACAGTAAGCGCGCGGAACCCACCGAGCCGCGCATGGCGCAAGCCGCAAGATCCCATTCACGGCAAGAGCCGTGGCGCGACAGAGAACATCAGTACTGCGGCACGTGGGATGCCTAAGGGGGCGTCCGGCTGAACCGCGAATGCGATGTGACGTGCAGCTTAACTGACGAGCCGTTGTATCAGATTGACCACAAGAAGCAGGACGACAGCGCCTAGAGTCGCCGTGACGATAGCGCCGACCATCCCTCCTGCCAGGGTTAGACGAAAACCCAATCTCGGAAACAACCAACCCGCTACAAATGCACCTGCGATGCCGATGATGATATTCCAGAGCAAGCCAAATCCAGCTCCCTCAACCAGAACCCCTGCTAACCAGCCTGCTACGGCGCCGACGACCAGAGTTACGAGTATAGCGACCAAATCCATGAGACCCCCCCATTGCGAACCACAGGTCCAATTCCCTGCAGCTTCGAATTTAGTCCAATGAAGACCGTCAAGCTAGTGACGGCATCGATCGCTTGCCGTCTTTGCACCTCATACAATCGGCAAAGCCTCGTTTATGGCAGCGGGATCAGGCCGAAAGTTGGAGTAGCCGTCCACAGTCTCCCGATCTCGGCTTGGCTCAGACAATGCACACGTGAGGTGTCGTAGTTCCTCTCGCCTTGCTTGCATGGATTGTCTGCCCTCATGCCCCACTTGATCGACACATTGAACTTCCTGGGGCAATGTCACGGTAACTGGGAGAGCTCTACGGTTCGTCGCCGATTAGCATCATCGGATGAGACCGATATCGTTTAAGCGCCACCGCTTCCCGCCAGAAATCATCCGCCACGCGATCTGGCTCTATGCCAGGTTCACACTGTCCTTTCGGGATGTCGAGGAATTGCTGGCCGAGCGAGGCATTGACGCATCCTACGAGACGGTCCGGCGGTGGTTCCTAAAGTTCGGACCGTCGATCGCGGCAAATATCAGGCGTTCGCGGCCGCGACCGAGCGATCATTGGCACCTTGATAAAATGGTGATCTCAATCCGCGGCGGTCAATACTGGCTCTGGCGTGCGGTCGACAACGAGGGTGAGGTGCTGGATTTTCTTGTCCAGCGCAGACGGGATGCACAAGCCGCAAAGAAACTCATGGTGAAATTGCTTAAGAAGCATGGCTTTGCGCCGAGCCGGATTGTGACCGACCGGCTTCGATCCTATGCGGCAGCATTCCGCGCGATCGGGCTCACGGCTGAGCGTGATCGGGGCTTGCGAGCAAACAACAGGGCGGAGAACTCGCAGCAGCCGATACGACGCCGAGAACGAAAACTGCAGCGGTTCAAATCACCCGGCTCAGCCCAACGCTTCCTCGCCATACATGCCGCCACATTCAACGCCTTCACCCATCAACGTCACCTGCTGCGCCGACCGCATTTCAAGGAGCTTCGCGCTGATTCATTCCGCACTTGGGCCGCGGCAGCCGCTACCACATGAAGCCTCTTGCCCGCTACATTCTCCGCGACTGAACGCCGATAATGTGACAAACCCCGTCAAGGTCTTTGCGCCACAATTTTCCGCTCGAGTGCACTTACCACGGGGGTAATAAAATCAACCCCTGCTAGTTGACCGGCAGTCGCGAGCCCACCAGGACTAAAGACGTTGACCTCCACCATTTTGCCGTCGATCAGGTCGAGACCAACAAGAAACATGCCGTCTGCCTTCAATTGTGGCCGCGCCGCTTCGGCGATCCGGCGGATCGTGACGGTAATATCAGGGCGCTCGCCGTGACCACCCGCTGTGATGTTGCTCCGCAAATCCCCTTTTGCCGGCACTCTTCGGATTGCGGCGACCGCTCCGTTCACTTCCAGCAACTCACCTTCGAGGAGAAAGAGCCGCGTGTCACCATCGGCGGCCTGTGGAAGAAATTCCTGCGCAATTACATATCCCTCCCGACTTACGGTCTCAAAGATCTGATTGAAATTATAGGGTTCTTCGCGACGAACAAGGAACACATTGTGCCCACCGGACCCACGGAGCGGTTTGATCACGACGCTGCCGCCAACCTTGTCCATGAATTGCCTCACCGCGTCGGGGTTGCGGCTTATGAGACAGCGCGGCCGGATTCCCTTAGGAAAAAGCTGCAAATAGAGCTTATTGACCGCGTGATAAAGACCCTCCGGGCTGTTGACGACGATGACGCCGGCTTGTTGGGCAAGACGCCCGAAGTTTACGCCAGCGAGCTGCGCCCAAGGCCGACGTAACGCATCAGCTGCAGGATCGTTACGCAGAAAGAGAGCGTCAAGTTTATCGACCGTTAAGTCGAGACAGGCCGTGTCAATGGACCTCAATGACGCCATCAGATCGCTTACGGATGCGAATCGTTGAGAGGCAAGACGGCGCGCATCAGCATGCACCCGACCGTCCGGGGCCAATGCGAAACGTCCGACCTCGACATACCAGACCTCGTGGCCCCTGCGATGGGCCGCAAGTGCAAGATGCGTTGTGGTGTAGTCGACCAATTCGGTTGCAAGATCGTTGATGACGAAGCCGAGCCTCATGGCGCACCTCGATCGATGAGCGCCAGTAGGTCCACCCCTTTCCGCAATGCCGCTAACCGCTTGAGCGCTTCGGGGTCTTCCAGATAGCGCGGCTTAAGCGGGCCCGGCGAGATAACCCGGCGCCAGCGCAATTCCACGACAATCTCAATATGTTCAAGGGCGACCTTGCCAAGCATCAGATCATCGAAGCTGTGGCCTTTGGCCAGATGATCGAGAACGCCAATTAGGCCGCGCAGATAGACTACATCCTTGGTCAGTCCGCCACCGCGGTGCACCCGCATCGCGATGATGAAAGCTGCCCGTCTGCCGAACCCGTGGACGTCGTGAAGCAGTCGGAAAGTCTCGAGAAAGTCTGCACCCTCGACCACACTGTCGACAGCCACGACGCGTCCGGCAAGGAGACGCATTCGCTGCCTTGTCAGTCCGCCTGATAGATACTCTGAAAGAATGGCGACACCCTCTTGGGTCTGCTCATAACCCGGCATTCCCGTATGGAACTGGGAGAGCGGTTGCTGCAGGCCGTTATAGTAGGTGAGGATATGCGTTCCGATTTCATGGTGGAGCGTTGCATCTACACGCGTCTCGGACACCTTTGCAGAATGGCCGACAAGGAAATGGCCGCGCGAGACCATCAAACCGGGTACGTCACTACGGATCTCAACGCGCGCTGGAAGGTCTGGCCAGTCCTTACGGTAGTGTGCGAGTTCGCGCTCGGCCAATCCAGCAAAGCGCTTAGCATCGGCTACCCGACCGCCATCGCCATGCGCTTCTGGTTGCAGGGTCTTGAGGAGCCGATGGGCTATAGCCAGAAGCCGCTCGCCGGGGCGACCGAAAACCTGCTGGCTTTCAAGCAGAAAGTGCGGTGTACCTCGGTCGGCGATCATCGTGATCATGCGATCAAACTCGTCGCGCTGGGCCGCAAATAGATGGTACAGAGCAGGGTCTTCAATTTGCTGGATAGGAACTTTGTAAAGCGCAAGTTTAAGTGCACCGGGATCGAGCGTCTGCGGGCGATAAAGGAATTCGGGGATGGTCTGGCAACCCGCCTCTATGAATTGCTGATATGCCGCGTCCGTATTGACCGGCGTCGCGTGAAGGAGCAGGTCAAACGAGTCACCAACTTGAGCAAGGCCCTTGTCGGCGATGGACACGGCGCGGGTCATGGCCCTTCGTCCCAGTTCCTCGTAGTGCGCCGGTCTATAGCGTGCCCGAGCATGGACAAAGGTGAAGAAGGCCTGACGGAGAGCCCGCCCGAGCCGTCCCGTGAAACGCCTCAGCTCGATCGGGATTACCTTCCCAGTTTCCGGATCGCGGTAGATCGGAGGAACTTCCAGGCCTACTAAATAAGCGTTCTGCTGCTCTTCCTCCTCGCGCGAAAGCAATGGCGGTAGGCCAGGTGATGCTGCGCCTGAACAATAATCGATCGCTATCTTGGTTGCCCCGTCGCGTATTGTCGCAAGCAGAGAGCGCTCGAGCGACTCGATTGTCGCGTCCGGTACACCATGACGTGCCGCAACTATGCGGAAGCGCGCGGGAGCAGGCGGTTCATTGGGCGCGGCGGGCAATTCGTCTGGCGCACACCAGAGCTCGAGCACAAGGATGGCGCCATAAGCTTCGACAATCACATTCAAAAGGCTGGTGATTAGCGCTTTCAGAAGAGGTTGATACTTCGCAGATCCGCTGCTCAAAATATAGGAAGCTTGCCCTAACAAGAGCCGCTCGGTGTCCTTATCCGGTTCCGTATCAGGATGCCGATATACGCACAGAAAAGGCTGCGGACGATCTATATGGATGCGTCCGCCGCCAGGAAGCCTCTTGCGCAGAACCTCGCCGGCTTTAAGCTTCAGGACCATCTCCTCTATTTCGTCGGTCGATAGGAGCACATCCGAGTCGAGATTCAGCGGGTCCACGGAACCTCCTCGACGCGGCCGAGCGTCGCCCGGAAAGCCCCAAGCAGAGCCTCGAAGGCCGTCTTATTAAGTGCGCCGGTCCATTCGTCCATGAAAATCTTCTTTACCTCGATGGCGAGGCAGCAGCCGGTGCGCGGAAAATGCGTATGAACGAAACGCGCGAGATGACGTCCACGGAAGTTCACGTTCTCGCGAACGTCAAGATGTCGCCCGAGATAATCCGCCTCCTGCAGGGTTCCGATAAATCGATCTACTAGCGGCGCCCAATAAGCGCGGTCCATACTACCCGTGCCGACATTAATTTCTGGGTTGCGTTCTGGATCAGCAGGTGATTGGTCCGGACAGGCGCGTCGGTGATTATAGCTATGGCAATCGAGGACGAGGAAGCGACCTTCACGCTTCTCAATTTCTCTCAACAGCGAACCCAGCATCTCGTAGAATGCCGCATGCTCCACCAGCGAGCGGCGGTACATCGTCTGGGTGAGCCCGTCGTTCTCTTTCCATACACGGAGATTCCAGCAATCTTCAGGCTGCACGCAGATGGCTTCATCGGCTACGCGGTTCAGGTCGACTTCGAAGCGCGATCGGAAAGTCATGATGTGCGTGCCGCAGAGCGCAGCAATTCGGTCAGTATACGGATCCTCTTCGCGCAAGCGGGTATCATCGTCAATCGCGAGCACTGATCGCAGGCCGCGCCGCATCTCGTGGCCGGCGTGGACGGCAAGGCCCACGAAGGGACCAGAACCGCCCTCAATCCGCCACAGCTTGTCTGGATTGACCGTGTAGGCATTGGAATAAGAAGCACCTCCGAAAGCATCGTGCTTGGGTGTCACAGCTCTAAGGTTGATCATCCGCGACAACTAGATCCGAGTTTCTTTTGTTCCACATCTTCTGAAACTTAGTACCCAATCCACAAATGGAAAGAAGATGCGTCCAGTCTAAGATGCCTCTGCTCGAATCGGATCTTAAAGAGGCTTTCAGTTACCGCCCCGTGAAATTGCGACCATGCTTCAGTAAGCACCCGGTACAGTGTCCTGTCAAAACGTCTGTTTCGGGTCGGAAGCCGAAGTCAGGCTGGGGCCTTGGGACGTCTGCTGTGTGCCATATGCAGACCTTGTCACAGCCCGAACATTTCGTCCGCCAGGCGTTCAGAGGCGACATATCACGGGTGTGAAACCGATTTCGGCCAGGAGCCAACTGGATGACCAAGTCGGCCCTGAACGCGCCGATAGGGGCGGATTTTAACTCCCCGGTTTCGCCCGTGCAGCCAGATAGATTTCGAGATTGTAACGGGCAAATACCAAGTTTGCCTCTCGCGTTAACTCGTCAACGATAGCCTGAGGCTCTGATCCCGATTGGAGATAGCGCGTGATCAGTTCGTTTGGCATTGTCAGAGTAAATTCGGTTACTTTGCCAAAACGTCAGAACCGGATTTCGTGGCCATTGATTTTCCTGCATTTTTCCGGGTCGATCTGAGCGGTTCGATGGCCGCTCCAAGTATTTAGAATTTTGCTCTGACAATGCCCACACCGGTCATTGGAGAAAGATGCGCCGGTCTCTCGTTCTGTTCACCGCACCGGAATCATTAGGTCACACGCAATCCTTGGCGGACTTCATCACCACTTCGTCAGGATTCAGGTTTTCGGTACACACAAGTATCAGGCGCGGCCCGAAGCCGGACTAGGATGACCGCGGCTTGACCGAGAGCCAGAGCGAGCGCCGTTTCCCGGAAACGATCTCCCAGGCCACGTTAATCTGCTTCAGCCGACGTTCGCGCAAGCGGCGATCCTCCTCGTCGAGCGCGTGGTCAGGGTGCAGGGCGCGGCGGAGGCGCGTGACGGTGGTCTTCATCATGTCCCTGCTGGCGTCGGGATCGACGCCGAGGACATCGAGCGCTTCGCTCATCGTGCCCGGTAGCCAGCGCTCATCCCATAAGCGCAGGCGGGTTGCGGGAACATTTCTTTGCCGGTGGGCCGCGGTTCGTTCGACCACCGAATCGGACGTCCGGGTGGGCGAGCGCGGTCCAGCCGGCCCATGCAATTGCCCGACCGGAATAGGCACGATCTGCATCCTGCGCTGCCGCAGAAGGAGTGTGACGGACAAAGCGAGAAGGGCGGCGAGCGTAAGGGCAAATACCATCGCCGCGTCTCGCCAAATGGTGCCCGAGGTGCCGGACTTCGGCAGCGACCCTGTCACTTCGCCGCTCCCGGAGTCTATTTCGATCTGCAGGGCCTGGTACTTCGCAAGCTCCGTCGTCTTTTGCTCGACCGGAGTCTTGGTGGCGGCCTCCGCTTTGCCGTCTGTTGAGGACGGCGCCGCGGCCGGTTTGCGGCTTGGCTTGATCTCGGCGGTCTGAGACGGCGCTGTCGAGAGCGGCTTCTGGGACGGAAGGGCAATCTGTGGGGGTGCGGCTTTTGTCTGCTTGAAACTGGCGACCCTCAAGGGGTTGGGGGCGAAGCCGGGCGGGAAGGCGATCGCCCGTCCTGGACCAGGCCGATGGGGCCTCGATAACTCTTGGGCTGCGTAAGCGGGCCCATCATTTGGGCCGGCGTATGCATTTCCATGTGCCCCGAGGTCTTCCACAAGCGTTGGCGAAAGGGCGGCCACGACGGATTGCCAACTCGTCCTCTCGCCCCCGCAATCGAGTTCGAAGCGATGAATCGACCAGTTGTGGCACTTCCTAGGGTCGTAGGGGGAGCAGGTGGTCAGCCGCTTGTGCTCCGGGCGGCCGAAGATTTGGTAGGCCTGCGGCGCACTCGGCGCGAGCAAAACCTTCCCACCTGCGACGCGGCATGCGAAGGGCATCACCAGTTGTTCCTCGGCCGTCGCCGGACCGGCCAATGCGGCGCCAATAGCCAAGCCGAAGAGAAGCCCTTTGATCTTTGTGCGCAATGCAAAGCCCCCGGTCGAGAGTGCTGTTGAGACCGACTCTCCGCAAGATCGTGGCGGCCATGTGATGGAAACCGCCCGAAACGTCTGCTTGCCACCCGATTCCCGGCTCCGATGCTGCACGCAAAACGTTTCCCGGATCTAAAGACTCGGGTTGTTTGGAGATTTGCAGCCGCCTGCCGAACGCTAAAAGGGGCATTGTCAGAGTAAATTGGCTTGAGCTGGGCAGGGGCGTTCCTTAGCGTCCGGCAATGCGCAATCCCTTCCGTTGTTTCAACAGTTCGCCAGAGGTGATCCGCCTCACGGTGATGATGTCCATTCGCTATCCGCTGTCGCTACGGCAGGTGAAAGATTTTCTGTTCGAGCGCGGCATCGACATCTGCCACGAGACGATACGGTTCTGGTGGAACCGGTTCGGCCCGATGTTTGCGGCCGCGATTAGGAAGCGACGCCTTCATCATCGGTCGTTTTCGCAATGGCGCTGGCATCTGGACGAGGTGTTCGTCAGGATCAATGGAGAGACGCATTATCTCTGGAGTGCGGTAGATCACGAAGGTGAGGTGCTTGAGGTCTTTGTGACGAAGCGCCGGGATCGCAGGGCTGCGCTGAAATTCCTGAAGCGCACGATGAAGCGCTATGGCCGATCGCGATCAATTGTAACCGACCGGCTTCGGTCGTACCGATCGGCGATGAAAGTCATCGGCAATGCTGCCGATCAGGAGTGCGGTCGGTGGCTCAACAATCGCGCAGAAAATTCCCACCAGCCGTTCCGACGACGTGAACGAGCGATGCAGAGATTCAGGGCCGCAAGAACCCTACAGAAATTTGCCGCCCCCCACGCATCAATCCACAATCACTTCAACCACGACCGTCACCTCAACCGCCGCGATATCTTCAAACAGAACCGCGCTGCCGCCCTGGCCGAGTGGCGTCAACTGGCGGCCTGAACGCCTCAGCCCAGCACCCTTCGTCAGTCCCGCTCAGGTTTGTCTGACAATACCATTGAAAAGATTGGTGACCCCGGCAGGATTCGAACCTGCGACCCTCAGATTAGGAATCTGATGCTCTATCCTGCTGAGCTACGGGGCCGGTGCTTTCGCATACATCGTCCTTACGTATCTTGGGTGTAGAGGAGGCGCAGATTACCCGCAACCCGCACACCACACTTGCAACGCCTCGCGGCTGCGATCGTATCTGGGCGAGGGGCCAGCTTGCGGACGTTTCGCCACGCTGCGCCCGTTGATCAAAATCCGGCCATAATCGCCAGGAACAAGGCTATCTGCCTTGAGGCGTCCGTTGAAGGAGCGTTTTCGTATGTCAGCCTCGCGAAAACAGGCGGAGGCACTTGCCTCGAGAATTGCGCCTTTGCTGCGCCCCGATCTCGACGATGCTGACACGAATGCTTTGACGCTTTTGTTCGCCCAGACGCTCGATCGGGCGGTGCGGCAGCAGGAGAAGCGTGATTTCGAGCTCATCGCGGAGGTTCAGGCCTCGGCCCATGCGCACCTCACTTCGCTGCTCAACGCCTCACCTGCGGTTCTTTACAGCAGACCGGCAAGCGGCGATCTCGCGCCGACTTTCGTCAGCGATGGCGTTAAGAAGATGCTCGGCTGCAGCCCGCGCGAATATCTCTCCGATCCTCATTTTTGGCAGAACCGCGTCCACCCGGACGATATCGGCCGCATCGATGCCTGGGTCAGCCGAGGACACGAGCACGACGAAAGCTCCATTGAGTATCGCGTGGACCGGGGGGACGGCACGTATATTTGGCTGTGCGACCGTCAGCATGTCCTCCGGGACGACACGGGCGAGGCGGTGGAGGTGGTAGGGTCTTGGACCGATATCACGGAGAGGAAGGCCTCGGAGGTCGAACTCGAAAAGGTCAGCCGCGCGGCGCTGGAGGCGAACGAAGCCAAGAGCGCCTTTCTTGCCAATATGAGCCATGAGATCAGGACGCCGATGAATGCCGTCATCGGGCTCTCGCATCTGGCGCTCAATACGGATATGACGCCGCGCCAGCGCGATTACGTGCTGAAGATCAAGAACTCGGCGCAACATCTGCTCGGGATCATCAATGACATTCTCGATTTCTCGAAGATCGATGCGGGCAAGCTCGCGATCGAGAACATCGATTTCGATCTCGACACTGTCTTGGGAAATCTCGCAAATTTGAAGTCCGAGAAAGCGGCTGCGAAGGGTCTGGAGCTTATCTTCGACGTCGCTCGGGATGTTTGCACCCAATTCACGGGCGATCCGTTGCGGATCGGTCAGATCCTAATCAACCTTGTTTCCAACGCGATCAAGTTCACCGAGCAGGGCGAGATCGTCGTCAAGGTCCGCGTGCTGGACGATGCGGAAAAGTCTCAGCGGATCGAGTTTTCCGTCTCCGACACCGGGATCGGCATGTCGCCAGATCAGGTGACACGGCTCTTCGAAGCCTTTGAGCAAGTGGACGGCTCCACGACCCGCCGCTATGGCGGGACCGGGCTGGGGCTCACCATTTCCAAGCAGCTCGCCGAGCTCATGGGTGGTGACCTCTCCGTGGAGAGTGAGCTTGGCAAGGGCAGCGTGTTCCGCTTTGCCGTGCGGCTCAAGCCGGCCGGCATCGTGCGCGCGGCCTCGCGTGCTGCAATCCGACTTGCAAGGGTGCAGGGTGCTTGTCGTCGATGACAACGAGCATGCGCGCGAAGTGATTGCAGCCATGCTCTCCAACATGGCCTTCAAGGCAGACGAGGCATCGTCGGGCGAGATGGCGCTGGAAATGCTGAGTGAAGTCAGCCGCCAAGGCGAGGCCTATGACATCGTTTTCATAGACTGGAAGATGCCGGGCTTTGACGGCATCGAGACCGGTAAGCGCATGCGAGATGCAACAAAGGATGGAAAGCCCCCGCATTTGGTGATGGTCACCGCTTATGGCCGAGACGAGGTCTTGAGCGAGGCCGAAGAGAACGGTTTTACCGACGTGCTGATGAAACCCGTGACCTCATCCAATCTGTTCGATGCGGCCGTCGTGGCGCTGGGCTTGGAGCGGTCCGAGATACGCGATGCATCGGTGGGGAGTTCGTCGGATCTTTCGCAGCTGTGCGGTGCACGCATCCTTTTGGTTGAGGATAATGAGATCAACCAAGAGGTCGCCGTTGGCCTATTGGAAGGCGCCGACCTTCTGGTCGATGTTGCCGACAATGGCGAAGAGGCCGTTCGTCTGATCTCGCGCAACGGCTACGACGCCGTTCTGATGGATATGCAAATGCCGGTCATGGACGGCCTGACTGCCACCCGGTCCGTGCGCGCCGAACCGCGGTTCGATGCGCTGCCCATCATCGCCATGATGGCTAATGCCTTGGACTCCGATCGCGAAGCATGTCTCAAAGCCGGCATGAATGACCACATCGCCAAACCCATTGATCCGCATAGGCTTTTCGGTGTTCTTTTGCTATGGACGAAGCCTGATCGGCTCAGCCGACTTGCAAGGTCCGGGGACGAGCCATTGGCGGAGCTTGCTGGCCGGCTCGTCGATCTCGACATCAAGTCCATCGACACCGAAAGAGGTTTGCGCCTCACAGGAGGCAATCCGGCGCGGTACAAGGTGTTGCTCGAAAAGTTCGCCGCGCGTCAGAGCGGAACGATCGAGGCCATCCGATTGGCCTTGTCGGAAGCCGATGCCGACACGGCAGAGCGCGAGGCGCACTCCTTGAAAGGCGCCGCCGCCACTCTTGGGATGCCGGCGCTGGCCGATGCGGCATCGGTCGCGGAGAAGGCAATCAAGACGGATGACGATATCGAAGAGGCGCTGTGCAAGCTCTCCATGGTGCTCGATCCCGTCGTGAAGAACATTCGAGCTGCGTTCGCCGCGCAAGGCTCACCAGAGCCCACATCGGCTGGCGATCCACACGATGTGGCAGAGCCTCTCGCCCGGCTAAAAAAGCTTTTGGAGGACGATGACGGCGAGGCGGCGGAGTTCATCATCAATGTCACGCCGCAACTCTCTGGCGTGCTGACCCCTGCGGAGGTCGATGCGCTGTCCGACCATGTGTCTCAGTTCGATTTCGAGGCTGCCTTACAATCCTTGTCAGGCGTGGTCTCGCGTTTGTCTCTCGATCTGGAGAGCGGCAGGTACTGAGCTTTTCGTCGCCTTGTTTGCGCGCGGGCGATCTGCCTCTTTCTGAAACGGCGACGGTCGCATCCGTGATCGACGGAGAGACGCTTGCGCTGGACAACGGACGCCAAGTCCGTCTGCTCGGGTTCAAGGTGCCGGTGCCGCCGCCGGACTGGAAGGGCCCCGACCCGTGGCCGTTTGCGGCGCAAGCGAAGGCGGCGCTTGAGCGCATCTCCGCCGATGCGACTCTGGAACTGCATTTCGATGCGCGCGCGGAAGACCGGCATGGCAGGCTCCTTGCTCAGCTCTTTTTGGTGCGGAACGGAAAGCGGTTATGGCTACAGGAAGAGCTTGTCATGGGCGTGTTCGGACGCGTGTTCGTGCTGCCCGATCTCCGTGCCTGTACCGAACCCTTGCTTGCCGCCGAGCGCAAAGTAAGGGCAGCCCGGCGGGGGCTTCTGGCGGTCTCTCACCTATCGTGTCCGGGACGCGGACGATCCAAATGGGCTCGGATATCTGAGGCACACTTATCAGCTTGTGGAGGGCACGGTGCATGCTATCGGCGAAGGGCAGAGGCTGGTCTACATCGATTTCGCGCAAGATTGGCGCCACGACTTCACAATCACCATTGCGCGCAAGCGCGTCCCTGTTCTGGGAGGCGGGCGGGCTCGATCTTAAGGCCCTCCCGGGCAAGCGCGTGCGCGTGCGGGGCTGGATCGAATGGTGGAACGGGCCGATGATTGCCGTGTCGAATCTTGAGGCAATCGAAGTTCTGGCGCCAACGCCGGCCGGGGGCTGATTGCGATTGAGACCGTAGGTGACGCTCCAAACGAAAAGGCCGGGCGGGGGGGCCCGGCCTTTCGATCTAATACAGTCTTAAGGTCGCCGTTGGCGGCCACAAGTTTGCCTAGGCGGCGGCTTTCCCGGCCACTTCGGCCTCAGCGGCAGCCTTCTCGGCCGCTTCGGCTTCGGCGGCAGCCTTTTTATTGAAGGCCGATTTCGCCAAAACTTCATCAATCTTAGCGACGGCGCTCTCTTCGTCCAGCTTCTCCACGGCGGCAAGTTCACGCGCCATGCGATCCAGAGCGGCTTCGTAAAGCTGGCGCTCGGAGTAAGACTGCTCAGGCTGGGCCTCGGAGCGATACAGGTCGCGAACCACCTCGGCGATCGAGATCAGGTCGCCGGAATTGATCTTGGCTTCGTATTCTTGTGCGCGCCGTGACCACATCGTGCGCTTCACCCGGGCCTTGCCCTTGAGCGTCGCCAGCGCCTTTTTCACCACCTTCTCTTCGGCGAGCTTGCGCATGCCCACGCTTTCGAGCTTCGTGGTTGGTACACGAAGGGTCATTTTGTCCTTGTCGAAACTAATTACGAAGAGCTCAAGCTTCGCGCCCGCGATTTCCTGTTCTTCAATGCTGACAATGCGGCCCACGCCATGGGCGGGATAAACGATGTATTCGTTCGTTCGGAAGCCGTTTCGCTGCTGGGGTCTTTTCTTTTCGGCCATATGCTCGCCTCGCTATTGAAATTTCATGGTTGGCGCGAAGCAAAAGCGTGAGCGTGTCCACGTCGAACTCGACCAACGGTTAGCGCGCTGGCGCTGCCAGGAGGCAGCCTTCGCGGACAGTACTAAAGTGTTCCACCAAAAGACTTGGTCGTGAGCACTTCTTCGAGCCTCAGAAAAAAAGCGCGCCCAACTGGCTCGCCTCTCTTGGTGCCTCACGCGCTGACAGTTTGCGCCATTTCAAAATCACCATATCACAAAAATCGCTGTTTCGGAAGGTGGTGGGCGCGAGGTCCTGGTCCATTCGGTCCCGCCTTGCGTAGCATTTTGGCCGAACGGTTAACGCCGGTCGGTTCCCGCGACGGTTTAGTCCCCTTCGCCAGGGGCCTTGGAGAAGTACTTGTTGAACTTGTCTGGCTCGGCCTGGAAGTCGTCAGCGTCGGCTGGTGCGGGCTTCTTGGTGGTAATATTGGGCCAGGTTTCGGAGTACTCCCGGTTCACGTCGAGCCATTTGTCGAGGTCGGGCTCCGTGTCCGGTTTGATGGCGTCCACCGGGCATTCGGGCTCGCAGACGCCGCAATCGATGCATTCGTCCGGGTGAATCACAAGCATGTTGTCGCCCTCGTAGAAGCAGTCTACGGGGCAGACCTCAACACAGTCAGTGTATTTGCACTTAATGCAGACTTCAGTGACGACGTAAGTCATCGATCCCACATACTATGGGGCTGTCCCAGCCCGGTTTTCAAAAGCCCCGTTCGGCTTTCGAATGAGCCCAGGGAGGGGCCTTCCGTATAACAATAGTGCCAGTAGCACAAGGCGCGCTGGCAACCAGGAAGCCAGCATTCTTAGGATGGTTTTGCGGTCCTTGGCGGCAACCGGAGTTGGAATTTCCTCATCCAAAGGCCGGGACGGCGCGCATGGATCGAATTCAGCGCCAAAAGGTGCGAAAGGCTTCGAGACGCCGCCGGTCGCGCTTCGTAGGCCGCTTGCCCGTGCGCGTCTCAGGCGCGTTGTCGGATGTGGCCGCCGGCTTCGGGGTCAGGTCCTCATAGAGTGTCTGCGCGAGTGTCGCGGGGCCGCGCCGCTCCACCGCATCAAGAACGCGCCAGACCACGAGCCGCTGCGGCGGGGTCGCGGTGACAACATCACCGGGTTGGACGAGATGGCTTTGCTTTCGGACCCGCTCTCCATTGAGCCGGACTTTGCCGTCGGCGATGAGCCGGGCTGCGGCCGAGCGAGTCTTCACGAGACGGGCGCACCGGAGCCATTTGTCGAGGCGCTGCCCTGTCATGGGCTCTCTGGATCAGCCCCGTCCGGAGCGGCCGTGTGCGGCAAGGCTGTCACGCAGCTCTTTCAGTGCCGCGAATGGCGAATTCTCCGAGATGGGCTGCTCGGGCCTTTGGTGCCGCTTTAAGCCAGCGCCCTTGTTTGAGGCGTTGTCGGAGGCCCTATCGGTGCTCTTAGCGGTGCCGCGCGCGCTCTTGCGTGACTTCCGGTGGCTCTTGCCCTGCTGTTGCTGCCGTTCGGCCTCTGTGCGGCGTTCCTTGCCCTCCTCCCCGGACCGGCCAGACGACTTGCTCGCGGCTCGGCCCGTGTGCCGGCCTTTGTTGCGCTGATGCGCGCGCGGGTCCCGGCGCTTCGCGGGGCGCCAAATTTCATCGAACTCGGGCATGGAGGCCGCTGCGCTTTGAGCCTCTGCTCCGTTTGAGCCGGACTCTCCGGCGGCCTGTTCGGCGGTGCTGTCAGCGCCCTCGCCAGGTGCAGGTGCGCCTATTGCTGCCTCGGCGCCATTAGTGGCCATGGCGTCTTTTTCGAGCTTGGCCTCATTGGCGGCGTCTGGTGTCTCGTAACCTTCGATTTTGCGGCGTTCCAGGCGAAAGCCCAGAGACCGCAAGATTGAGGCGAACTCCTCGCCCGAACAACCGACCATGGACATCAGCTCAGGGACGATGCGGAAGCCGCCGTCGCCGGTGGCGCCGGTAGGAGCCACGCGGGCCGGGTCTGCAACGGCTGGCGCTGGACTTGCTGCCGCCGGTGCTGGTTTCGCCGGAGCGCTTGCCTCTGGCGAGGGTGCTGCTTCGTCCCCGACGTCAGGTGTCTTTGTTGTCTCGGGTGTCTCATTTGATGACGCTGCAGGGGCGGGCCGCCATGTCATGCGCGCGCGGATCAGATCGGAGAGCCGCTCCAGCATGTCGATGCGGACCGCGCGGCTTCCGGCGATATGAAAGCCTGCCGCGCGCCAATAAGACTCGGGCAGCCTCTGGTCGGCCGGCACCGAAGTCAGGCCCTGCTGGGGCCGCTCGGGCATCGCGCTGACACCGATGCCGTGCTCCTCCCCGCCATGCAGAGTCCAAAGCAGAAGCAAAAGCTCTGCAGCGGCGGGCTTTAACATGGCCGGGAAATAGAGATTGAACGCACCGAAGCGGACGCCGTATTTGCGCAGTTGTCCGCGATCGGACTGGCCGAGGGCCTTGATATCCTCGGCGGCGCTATCGCGGCGGAGAACGCCCAGATTCTCGGTGAGACGAAAGGCAAGCCCACGTGCAAGCCCGGTCAGCTCGCTCGCGTTGTTCAAGGCGATTAGCGGCTTCAGCTTGGTATCCAGATAGGATTGTAGCCACGAATCCAGCCGGGCCGCCGCGCGCTCCCGGTCCGGCGGGCTCAAATGTTCGTCGGTGAACAATTCCACGCGCGGCTTGAGGGCTGTCTCACCTCGGGTGAGCTGGCCAACCTCGCTCCCCTGCCAGAGGATGCGGCCGTTTGCGGACAGCGTGATGGCCTCGTCTGGCGCAGCAACGAGCGCGTCGGCACGGGAGGCAAGCTCGCTCGCCAAGACCTGCGTGGCCGCATTGCGGGCGGCCTTGCCGCGAATACCGTCCCCTGCAGAATCGGGTGTGAAACGGAACCCGTCCAGCCGGCCCACATAGTGGTTTTCGACCAGGATCTGTCCGTCTTCGCCGATCTCGGCCATCATCTCCTCCTTGTCGCGCAAACGCCGCATGAGCACGCTGGTTCGCCGGTCGACGAAGCGTTGCGTCAGGCGTTCGTGCAGCGCATCGGACAATTTGTCCTCGATCACCCTGGTATTTTCTTGCCAGTGCTGGGGATCGCGAAGCCATTGAGCCCGGTGGGACACAAATGTCCAGGTACGAATTTGGGCAAGGCGATTGGAGAGCGTATCGATGTCTCCGTCGGTCCGGTCGGTTTGCGCTACTTGAGCGGCGAACCAGTCTTCAGGGATCATGCCCTCATCGCTCATGACGAAGCGGAACAGAGTGCTGACGAGGTCGGCATGGTCCATGGGCGACACGCGCCGGTAATCCGGAATCTGGCACATGTCCCACAACAATCCGACCGCTGCCGGGGATCTAGCGAGGTCGCAAAGGCTCTCGTCGCGCGTTACATTCTCAAGCGCAATGACGTCATCCACCATGCGTGAGCGGAAGAGGCGCGGGTGGTCCGGCATCTCCCGCAAGCTCTCTTTCAGGGTGCCGAGAGACATGGTGTCCAGTGTGCGGCTGCGCCATTGCAGAACGCCGACCTGGTCAAATGAGTGGGTTTCGAGCCGCTCAATCAATTCGGCGTCGAAGGCCCCCACCTGGCCTGTCACACCAAACGTTCCATCGTTCATATGACGCCCGGCACGTCCGGCCACTTGTCCAATTTCCGATGGCGTGAGGTTTCGATGGGCATGACCGTCGAACTTCCGCACGCCAGCGAAGGCGACGTGATCAAGATCGAGGTTAAGCCCCATACCTACGGCATCGGTCGCCACAAGGAAGTCGACGTCGCCGTTCTGGTAGAGCGCAACTTGTGCATTGCGGGTTCTGGGGCTAAGCGCCCCCAGCACGACCGCCGCCCCGCCCCGTTGGCGCCGCACAAGCTCGGCGATCGCATAGACGTCATTGGTGGAGAATGCGACGATTGCCGATCGGCGCGGCAGGCGGGTGATCTTTTTTTCGCCTGCATAAGAAAGTCTGGACATGCGAGGGCGCGAAACAAGATTTGCCCCGGGCAGAAGTTCCCTTATGGCCTCGCGCATGGTCGCGGCGCCAAGCAGCAAGGTTTCGCTCGATCCGCGCGAATGAAAGAGGCGATTGGTAAAGACATGACCGCGTTCGCCGTCCGCTGCGAGTTGGATTTCGTCGATCGCGACAAAGTCCGCATCCAGCTCCCGTGGCATGGCTTCCACCGTGCAGACATAGAAGCGCGCGCGGGGCGGCTTGATTTTCTCCTCGCCAGTGATGAGCGCGACCTCGCCGGGACCCACCTTGGCCACGACCTTGTCGTAGACCTCGCGGGCCAGAAGCCGAAGCGGCAGTCCGATGACGCCGACCTCGTGTGCGAGCATGCGCTCAATGGCAAGATGGGTCTTGCCCGTGTTGGTTGGTCCAAGGACCGCTGTCACGCCGCGCCCGCGATGGGGCGGGCCGTGGGCGCCTGTGGATTGCGTGGATAAGACTTTGGACATGCAGTGAAATTCTTAACGCGACTCGTGGCTTGGGCGTGAACGAGAGAAGAACGAATCCAGTCCGAATCGCTGACTCCAGCGTATTCGAATTATGTTCTGCCCCAAAATGGAACAACGGCGCGATACCTCTCGGGTTAGCGCCATGGTGGCAAGACCGTGCGTGGCTCTATGTCCAACAGAGTCTATGTAAGGGGCCTCGTGTTCCATCGCTACATCTAGGCATTTGTCCCCACGATGACGCCTCCGAGGGTGGATCGCAACGGGAACAGAGCGCGGACGAATCAGGGGATCGTTAATTTTCAGGGCCTGTTCCCTACGACATGTTGGGGTTTTAGGGGTCCACGTTAAGACTTTGCCGTCGCGAACCCGGCTCTTGTGCTCGCTCCAATGCCGGACAGCTCCCCGCCGCGCTCAGCGCCAACCACGACATCTTGCAACTCGAGCGGCCGGCGCCAGCCGCCACTGAAGAACGCAAGGTGAACAGACCACGGACGAATCAGGGGAGTGTAAATTTTCTCGGCCTGTTCCCCACGACATGTTGGGGTTTTAGGGGTCCACGTTAAGACTTTGCCGTCGCGAACCCGGCTTTTGTGCTCGCTCCAATGCCGGACAGCTCCCCGCCGTGCTCAGCGCCAACCACGACATCTTGCAACTCGAGCGGCCGGCGCCAGCCGCCACTGAGGATCGCAAGGTGAACAGACCACGGACGAATCAGGGGAGTGTAAATTTTCTCGGCCTGTTCCCCACGACATGTTGGGGTTTTGGGGGGCGCGTTAACCTGCCTTAATGGGAGCCGACCGGCGGCCAATCAAAGCCTGCCGCTCAGCGCTGCCGCAGGGGATACAGGTAGGCGTCTCTATTCTGCGCTTGCCCGTCTTGGGCGCCCGACGCGAAGAGAGGTGACGACGGCTGTGCCAAAGCCGACGGAGGTGGGCATGACAATGCGGTAGGGCACATACATGTCCGTGCCCCGAAGCGGGATGAGCCACACTTCAATCTGATTGCTCTGCCGGAGCTGCTCTATGCCGGGATCGCCCCGCGGATAGCCGGAGATCGGGATGAACTTGACCCCGCAGACGGCCGCCGGCCCCGAATACGGCCCGGCCGCGTTATTCCGCACCATCACGCGCTTTTTCGGTTTGAGGACCAGATCAAATCGCGAGCGGCCATCAAACATGGGCAGCAATTGATTGCAGACGCCCAGATCGGCGCGGGGGTCGTCCGAGCGCGCTGTCAGGAAAATGCCGCTCAAAGGATCCACCACGTCCTGAAGCTGCTCTTTGCGAACCGGGATGGTTCCAGGGTAGGCGCGGCGTCTGGGTGAGATCGTGACGGACTTCACATAGCCGTCTCCAAAATCGATCCGCAGACGCTCGCTCATCTTCCCGTCCGACTGGTTGAAGGAATAGCTGGCAGGGCTCGGACCGGCCGTTGTCACGAGCCCCGAGCCATTGATGGAGGCCTGCCAATTAAAGACGAAGCCTTTGAGGACGGAGAAGTTGCCTCCGCCGCGCATTCGGTATTGGCCATCTTGCACCGTACCTGAGATTTGGAAACTGCCGAGATTGAAACTGCCGAGACTGACATTGTAGACGGCGACAAACTGGGCCGCGGTATCCACGGGTCGTTCTGGATCGCGCCCGCCCACACCGTCTGCTGGTGCCCCTTGGGCGGTCTGGTCAATGCGGCCTTGCGCGATCGTGCTTTGGGGCTGGCTTTCCGCATGGGCGCTTCCGGCCTCGGGATGCAGCCAAAAGCCCAGCAATATCAGCGCCAGGCCGGCGAAGCCCAGTGCAGCCGCGGCAGTGGCCGCAAAGCTGAAGCAATCTCGTGCGGCCCGCATACCTCGCAGCCCTTCTTGGTTTTCCCGACAGGTATTCTTTGTTTGGGCCACTGAACAGGATTAGATGGATTCGTCAATTCGGCCAACAGAGGCGGAATTCACCTCAGCGTCTTGACCGAATAGGGTCATGCCCGTATATGTCGCCGCCTTAAGCTTGGCGCTTTAAGCTTCGCGCTTGTGAAGTCCCCACGCGCTGAGGCCGGTATTCACAAGATTTTCGTTAGAAGGACAAGGACTATGGCCCGTCGCTGCGAGCTGTCCGGCAAGGCCGTGCTCACCGGCAACAATGTGAGCCATGCAAAACGCCGCACGCGGCGCCGTTTCCTGCCGAATCTGAGCAATGTCACGCTGCAAAGCGACCTGCTCAAGAAGCGTGTCCGCTTCACCGTGTCCGCCCGTGCGCTCCGCTCGGTCGAGCATCGCGGTGGTCTCGATGCCTATCTGCTCAAGGCGGGCGACGACGATCTGTCTCTGAAGGCACGGCGGCTCAAGCGCGAAATCGCCAAGGTCGAAATCGCCAAGGCGGCCGGGACGGCGACCGAGGGCCAGGCGGCAGCTGCCTCCTAAGGGATTTTTGTCCGCCCCCTCGTCCTGTGCATTACGGCAGAGCGAACTGCATGATCAGTGAGCGCTGAAACGCGCTGAAATTGTCGTCCGACATCAAGGTCAGGATGGTCGCGCCGTCACGCGCGCGGTGTACCGTGATCGCTTCCATATTGTCGATGTTCAAGATATCGGTCGCCTCCAAGAGGACCTCGCCGCCGATCAGCGTGCCGCGCCGCAGGTCTTTGGCCTTGATCCGGCGAATGCGCATCTTCACGCCTTCGCTGTAGCGGAAGCGACGCTCCAGGAGCACGAGCCCTCCATCGGGAAGTCCCGCCGCATCGGTGATGTCGAAACCGCTGAGCCTGCGTATCGTGAGCGTGCCCGGTGTGGGGCCGCCGATCAGCCAGCCTTTGAGATTGCCGCGGGCGTCTTTCAACCGCTCAGAAAACGCAACGACCGTACCTTTCAGCCGGCCCGCCCGGATCGTGGCGATGGCCTCCAGCCCCAAATTGCCGCTCATGCCCCGTGCAGCTTTCGGCAGAGGGATTATGCCGGTGGGCGGCCCAAAACGGTCGGGCGTGAAGGGATAGCGCATGATGCGGTGATCGCGCTCGAAGGACACGAGCGCGGTTCCTTGCGATGTGTCCCCGCTCGTCAGCGCGAACCCCTCGGCGTCTTGTTTAGAAACTGTCCGCAGCGGCTTGCCGTCTTTGCCGAGAATGGGCCCCATTGTCACGCTCGATAAGCCTTTCAGCCGGCGTCCGTCATAGTCGAGCCGCGCGCGCATCCACGAGCCCGCATCGGAAATGGCAAGCAGGCTTCCGCCGGACGGATCCAGAGCCAAGCCGGAAAAGCCGCCGAAATGGGTGGATCTGGCAAAGATGTTGAGGCCGCCGCGAAAGACCAACCTGCCGAATTTCGTCTTTTCGGGGTGGTCGCGGTCGAATGTGAAGGGAATGACCGAGACGCGCACTGCAATCGGGCGCTCAAGCGGAATAGCGGGCTTGGCGAACACCGGTGGTGTGGGCGGACTGACGAGGGCGATGCCAAAAAGAGTGAGGCCAAGCAGGGCCAGGCATGCGGCCGCCGGAGTTCTGCGGCTTCCCAGAGGCACTTAGTGCAGCGCCCGGCGTTTGGCGCGGGCGGCCGCGGGGTTCGCACGTTGCAAAGCTCGCACGGCAAGGTCCTCGTCGAAGAGCTCGGCGAGCTTGTCCGTCATCGCGCCGGCAAGTTCTTCCGCATCGGTGATGGTCACGGCCCGCCGGTAATAGCGGGTCACGTCATGGCCAATGCCAATGGCCAGCAGCTCGACGGGAGAGCGCGTTTCGATCTCGTGGATCACCTGGCGCAAGTGCTTCTCCAGATAGGAACCGGAGTTGACCGAGAGCGTGGAATCGTCGACCGGCGCGCCATCGGAAATCATCATCAGGATGCGCCGCTGTTCGGGGCGTGCCAGCAGGCGTTGGTGGGCCCAAGCCAGCGCCTCGCCATCGATATTCTCTTTCAGCAAGCCCTCGCGCATCATCAGACCAAGATTGCGCCGGGCGCGCCGCCAAGGCATGTCCGCCGATTTGTAGATGATGTGGCGCAAATCATTCAGTCGTCCGGGCAGCGCCGGCTTCATGGCTTTCAGCCAGGCCTCACGCGCATGACCGCCTTTCCAGGCCCGCGTGGTGAACCCCAGAATTTCGACCTTCACGCCGCACCGCTCCAAGGTTCGCGCCAAGATATCGGCGCAACAGGCAGCCACCATGATGGGCCGCCCCCGCATTGAGCCGGAATTGTCGAGCAGCAAAGTGACAACCGTGTCGCGAAACTCGGTGTCGCGTTCTTGCTTGAAGGTCAGTGCATGCATCGGGTCGATAATCACGCGTGTCAGGCGTGCGGCGTCAAGCATGCCTTCGTCGAGATCAAAATCCCAGCCTCGGTTTTGCTGGGCTAGAAGCCGGCGTTGGAGGCGGTTGGCCAGACGCGCGACAGCGCCATGCAGCGCCACAAGCTGCTTGTCGAGGAAGCTGCGCAAACGGATGAGTTCTTCAGTGTCGCACAGATCCTCCGCCGTGATGATTTGATCGAACTCCTCCGTAAAGACCTTGTATCCGAAGGCGGACGGATCATCGAGAATGGACACGTTGGGGCGCCAAGGATCGGAGCGGCGTGGGAGGTCCGCCGTCTCCGCGTCGTCGTCCAACTGGTCGGTCGTGCCGTCCTCCTGGTCCTCCATGGTTTCATCGGAGGTGTCGTCGGGCTCGGCGTTGGCCTCTTGCGCAAGTTCCGAGCCGTCCTGGCCGTCCGCGTCGTCAGACTGATCGTCTGCTGCGTTGGGGTCGGATTCGCCGTCCTGCTGCGCCTCTTCATTCTCCTCGCCCTGGTCCAGCTGGTCGGCCATGTTGAGCACCGTGAGGAGGTCGCGCGCGAGCTGGCCGAAGGCTTCTTGGTCGAACAGCGTTTCAGGCATGCGGTCGAGCAGGATCTTGGCGCGCTCTTCGACCCAGGGACGCCAAAGGTTCACAAGCGGGCGGGCCCGGGCAGGGGGCTCGGCACCGGTGAGCCGTTCACGCACCAAAAGGGCGAGCGCGTCGGGCAGCGGCGCCTCGGAGCGCTCCGTCTCTTCCGTGATCCGGCTGCGGGCATAGCGCTGCTCCATCCGCGCTTCGAGATTCTGAGCGACCCCCTCCATGCGCTTTGTGCCAATCGCCTCTACACGTGCCTGCTCGATCGCTTCGAAGACCGCGCGCGCTTCGCCTCCTGAGGGGGCCAGCCTGCGATGGAGCGTCTCGTCATGGCAGGAGATGCTTAAGGCGGCAGCGTCCGCGTGACCACGAATGGCCGCGAGTTCCTCCCGGGTCGGCACGCGCGGGGGCTCCGGCACGCGGGCCGTCTTGCCGGAAAGGCCGGGCGGCTCATTGGAAAATACGACCTCGACGTCGCTGTCGGCCGCAATCGAGCGTGTGGTCTGTGTCACCGCGCGCTTGAAGGGATCGAGGGGCGCCTCTTTCCGCTTCGGTACAGCCATTTGGATGGACTCCCAGACTTGGGACTACAAGACAGACTTGGGACTACACAATAGACGTGTGGCCGCGCAACAGAGTTGCGGCTCAGCTCAACGCCACGTTTGCGGTCGATTCCGGTAGGTCTTCACCAAAACAGCGCTGGTAGAACTCGGCGATCAGACCTCGTTCCAACTCATCGCATTTGTTGAGGAAGGACAGGGCGAAGGCTGTGCCCACGTCGCCGAAAATCTCCGCGTTCTCGGCCCAGGTGATCACCGTACGCGGGCTCATCACCGTGGAGAGATCGCCGTTCATGAATGCATTGCGCGTCAGCTCCGCGACACGGACCATGTTCGAGATCGTCTTGCGGCCTTCCTCTGTGTTCCACCCTTTCACTTTGGAGGCGACGATATCGACCTCTTCGTCATGGGGCAGATAGTTGAGAGTGGCCACAATTGACCAGCGGTCCATCTGACCTTGGTTGATCTGTTGGGTGCCGTGATAGAGGCCGCTTGTGTCGCCAAGACCGATCGTGTTCGTCGTGGCGAACAAACGGAAGGCTGGGTGAGGGCGGATGACTTTGGACTGGTCAAGAAGCGTCAGCCTGCCAGAGACCTCCAAAACACGCTGGATCACGAACATCACGTCGGGCCGGCCTGCGTCATACTCGTCGAAACACAGCGCCGTGTTGGATTGCAGCGCATAAGGCAGAATGCCCTCGCGGAACTCGGTCACTTGTTGACCGTCCTTGATAACGATGGCGTCCTTGCCGACGAGATCGATACGGCTCACATGGCTGTCGAGATTGATGCGGATGAGCGGCCAGTTCAGGCGGGCGGCCACTTGCTCGATATGCGTCGATTTGCCGGTGCCATGGTAACCTTGAATCATCACACGCCGGTTGTGCTTAAACCCGGCGAGGATAGCGAGGGTCACGTCGCGATTGAACAGATAGTCGGGATCGACATCTGGAACGTGTTCGTCGGCTTGCGAGTAAGCCGGCACTTCTAGGTCGGTGTCGACGCCGAAGACCTGGCGCACGGAGACGGTCATGTCTGGCAGACCAGCATCGTTCTGGGCAGCTTCAAGTGTCATGGTCGATGATGAGCCTTTAATCGATAGTGGACCCGGCTAGCGTTTCAAACAGGGGCAAAGGCCTCGTGGACACCTGAAAGCCTCAGGTGTCCGAAACCCTTATCTGTCTGCAGCCCATTTAAGACCCTGATATTGCGGAGGAGCATGTCAGAGCCTTATGCGAGCCCCGCTTGCCTCAAATAATTATAGGCTTGGATGACTTCGCGCAACTTGTCCTCGGAGGATCGGTCGCCGTTGTTCTGGTCCGGATGAAGCCGTTTCACCAATTCCTTGAAACGGGCCTTGACGTCGCCGCTCGTGGCGTCGTCCTCCAAGTTCATCTGGCGGAGCGCTTTGCGCTCAAGGCGCTTGAGCGGACGGACTCTTTTTCCCGGCGCTTCTCCTGCGGGTGCGTGCTCGCCGAACAAGCCGAACGGATCTCTGGTCTCGAAGCGGTGCGCATAGCCGCCCCGCCGGCCTCCTCGGGCTTTGCGGCTCTTGGCCCATGCATTGACGCCCACAAACCAGGTCGGGCGGTCTCCGGTCTGGTCGGCCTTTTGCTGAGCGACGACGTCGTCGTCCGGCACGCCAGAGAAATAGTTGTAGCCCTTGTTGTAGGCGCGCACGTGGTCGAGGCAGTACCGGTGGTACTGCCCTTCCAGCCCGCGCCCCTTGGGCGCCGGGTACAGCCCTGGCTGGTCGCACCCGTCCCAGTCGCATTTGGGCGAGGTCTCCCGAAGCCGGCGGTCCTCGTCTGGCTTGACGCGTAGGTGGTCGAAAAGTTTTGAGTCGAGCTTCATGGAATCGGCATTATGGGAATCATTATTGCGCACAACAAGCATGGCTCGACGATGACAAACGCGATATTCTGAAACGATTATGCGCGCATCGGTGTCCGCGCTGCTGCGCGCCAGTTGCGATCCCCTAAATCAAAAGCCCCCCAAAATTGCGAGTGTCGGACAGAATGAGTGTTGAACAGAATATCCGCGAAAAACTGACCACGGCCTTTACGCCCGATGCACTTCAGGTCATCAACGACTCGCACCACCATGCAGGCCATGCGGGCTCGCCGGGTACGGGCGAAAGCCATTTTACCGTGCATGTGGTGTCTCCGGCCTTCGCCGGAAAGTCGAGGCTGGAGCGTCACCGCATGGTGAATACCGTGCTTGCCGAAGAGTTATCTGGAAAGATCCACGCGCTCGCCGTCACCGCGCTCAGCCCACAGGATGCCGCGAAGGCCCTATGAGGCCTTTTGAGATGCGGCCTTCGAAGCGGGTGTTGAGGCGGCTCTAGGCTCTTTCTGGTCGGGCTTCCCGCGTTCGGCGCCGCCGTCTTCGCCTTGGCGGCGGCCATTGAGCGGGACGACACGTAGTCTTGTGATGCGGTTGCGATGACGCCGCAAGACCTCAAAACGGAACTCGTGGAAGGTAAAGGTCTGTCCTGGATTGGGGATGGTCTGGGCCTCGTGGATGACGAGCCCTGCGATCGTGGTCGCCTCCTCGTCCGGTAGGTCCCATTCCATCAGCCGATTGACATCGCGAATTGGAGCGAGCCCTTCAACGATCAGCGACCCATCAGGCTGCGGCGCCGCTTCGGTGGCTGCGATGTCGGTCTCGTCGGTGATGTCGCCGACAATCTCCTCGATGATGTCTTCCAGCGTGAGAAGACCCATCACTTCGCCATACTCGTCGACGACGATGGAGAAATGATTTTTTTGCTTCAAGAACGCGCTCAGCTGATGTTTCAGCGCCGTCGTGTCGGGCACGAACCAAGGCGGTGTGGCCAGTTCCATAACGTTGATCTTGCTGATGTCGCCCTCTGAATCGCGCAAGGCCTGAAGGAGCGTCCGGGCGTGCAGAATGCCAACGATTTCTTCGCGCTCTCCTTTCCAGAGCGGGAGCCGCGTGTGCGAACTTTGCAAAGCACGGTCGACGATTTCTTGAGGCGGCAGCTCGGCATCGATGGCGTCCATATTCGTCCGGTGCACCATAATGTCGGAGACGTCGAGATCGCGTAGATCGAGCACACCGCCCAGCATGTCGCGGTCGCCTTTCACGACGCCGCCTTCCTTGTGGTGCAGCTCAATGGCGCCGCGGATCTCCTCGTGGGCCGACAGCACATCGGCGTCGTCGTCGATGGATGCGCCGAATAGGCGCAGCGTATGGCGGACAAGGAACTGCAAGGCCGCCGTCACAGGGGCGAGCAGGGCGACCAGAATTTTTAGAATAGGCGCCACGCCGAGCGCCATACGGTCGGCATTGAGTATAGCGTAGGTCTTGGGCAGGACCTCGGCGAAAACAACGACGATCGCGGTCATCACCAGGGTCGCGTAAACGACACCCGCCTCCCCGAATACGGAGAGAAAGAGGCTGGTCGTCAGCGCCGAGGCGGCGATGTTCACGAGATTATTGCCGAGCAGCAGTGCGCCGATCAGACGTTCGCGGGAGTCTAGCAGCCGATTGACGAGGCCGGCCCGCTTGTTGCCGTCTTCTTCGAGCGTGTGCATGCGCGCGCGGCTCGCGGCTGTCAGAGCCGTTTCAGACCCGGAAAAGAACGCCGATATGATCAGGAGCCCGAGGATTGCACCGAGTGTCAGCCCCAACGCGAGGGTCATTGCCTTGCGCACTCCCGCCGCAGGAAGTCGGTCAACTGGTCCATCGAAACGTCGTTTTCAACAAAGGCCTCTCCGACCTTGCGCGCGAGCACAAGCACAAGCTTGCCGCCTTTGACCTTCTTGTCTTGCGCCATGAGACGGAGCATCTCGCCGGGCGTTGGCGTGTCGCCCGGGACGTCTGAGATCTCCGTTGGCAGACCCACCGCGCGAAAATGCGCCTCGGCCCTGGCCGCGTCTTCAGGCGCACACAGGCCACGCTCAAACGAATAGGTGAACGCGAGCCGCATCCCGATGGCGATGGCCTCCCCATGCAGCAATCGATCCGAATAGCCGGCGAAGGCCTCCAGCGCATGGCCGAACGTATGGCCAAGATTGAGTAGGGCGCGCTTGCCGCTGATCTCAAGCTCGTCTTCCATGACGATGGTGGCCTTGGCGCGTGCGCTTGTCTCCACGGCGTGGCGACGCTTGGTGCCTTCGCCCGCGAACACGCCCTGCCAGTTTTGCTCAAGCCACGCGAAGAAGGAGGCATCGCCCAGAAGGCCGTATTTTGCGACTTCTGCGTAGCCTGCGCGGAACTCCCGCTTGCACAACGTTGAGAGCACAGACACATCCGACAGCACGAGGCTTGGCTGATGGAATGTGCCGATCAGGTTCTTGCCCTGCTTCGTGTCGATGCCAGTCTTGCCGCCAATGGCTGAGTCCACTTGCGCAAGTAGCGTTGTGGGCATCTGCACCACGCGGACCCCGCGTCTCAGGATCGAAGCCGTAAAGCCTGCAAGGTCGCCCACGACCCCGCCGCCCAGTGCGACGATGCAGTCGCCGCGTTCAACCCCAAGCTCAAGCAAGGTCTCGCTCAGCTTGGCAAGGACGGGGAAGCTTTTGCTGGCCTCGCCCGGTGCAACGACCGCGGAGCCGAGGAAGAGACCCTCGGCCTCAAGGCTGGCTTTGACCGGTGCCAGATGGAGCGCTGCGACATTGGAATCGCTGACAACGGCAAAGCGCGTGCCTGGCAGCAAGGCTCCCAGGCGCAGGCCTGCGGATGCGACAAGATCCTCGCCGATGACGATGGGATAGCTCCGCGCGGCGAGAACCACGTCGATTTGCGTTTCGGTATTGGTGCCTGCGCGGTCCACAGTCTTCTCGGTCCTCATTGCGTCTTCTTCCGGCGAACCCTGTTCCGCGGTGCGGTGCGATTGCCGTACCGCGCCGAGAGCGAGTCGAGAATATTGCCGACGATGACCTCATGCGGCACGTCGCGGCTCTCGACCGTGATGTCCGCCTCGGCATAGACGGGGTTGCGTGTTGCCATCAGCTTTCTCATCACGGCCTCGGGATTGTCCACTTGAAGCAAAGGCCGGCTGTCGCGGCGTCCCACACGTTTCATGAGCAGGCGCAAGTTCGCTTTGAGCCAGATCGACGTTCCGTGCCTTTCGATGACGGCCCTGGTTTCGGGGTCCATATAGGCACCGCCGCCGGTCGCAAGCACTTGCGGCCCGTTTTCCAAGAGCCGTGCGATGACCTTTCGTTCCCCGGTTCGGAAATAGGCCTCGCCGTGCTCGGCGAAGATTTCCTTGACCGTCTGGCCCGCCGCTGCCTCGATCTCGCCGTCCGCATCGATAAATGGAAGGTCGAGCGCGCCTGCAAGACGGCGTCCCAAGACGGTCTTCCCAGCCCCCATCAGCCCGATCAGGACGAGGGAGTTTTTGCCCAAGGATTGGCGGATATCCGCCAGCTGCCGGTTCCGGTTCTTGCTATGTTCCGCAATACGTTGAGTCATTGTCGGGGGGAGCCTAAAGAAGCCCATGCTGACAGGGCCTGACCGAATCGTCCATGATGTGATTTGTAGGGGTTAAGGCGCGAAGGCGTTTTGAGTCATAATGCGGTCCTGTTCGGGATTGGTCGATAATTAGGGAGACAAGCGCCTCGATGCCAACATTGTTTCGTTTCCTCGCGGTTTTAGGGACGATCGCCGGTGTCGTAGCTGGAAGCCTTTATGTGCTCGCCGAATATTTTCAGCCAGAGCCAAAGGAAATCTCCAAGGCTCTGCGTAACCTTAAGGCCGAACCTCGCGCAGTGGCGCCTTCGGCCGCGACCGCTGAGGAGCCCTCGATCGCGCTGCCCCCTAGCCACCGCGCGCAATAAGTGCGTGTCCTTAGCCGCCCCATCCCGGCACATTCCCGGGCGCGGCATGAGGATTTAGGGTCTTGGCCAAGCCAAAAACGTCCCTGGCGCCCAATTCGGCGTCCGAGCTCGCGCTATTTCTGGACATGATTATGGCCGAACGAGGCGCCGCCTCCCACACGGTCGATGCCTATGCCCGCGATATTTCCGACTTTCTCGCGTTCCTTGCCACAAAAAAGACCGGCGGGCTCGAGGCTTCGGCGGATCTAGTGCGAGCCTATCTTGAGGTCTTGGCGGGCCGGGGCCTGGCCGCGACCTCTCGGGCCCGAAAATTGTCGGCCATTCGCCAGTTTTTCCGATTTTTGCTGAACGAGGGCCTGCGCAAGGACGACCCGACGTCGGCGATCGACAGCCCAAAGCGCGGCCGGCCGCTGCCCAAAATCCTTTCGCTTGCCGAAGTGGAGACCCTCATCGGGACCGCCAAGGAGGCTTGCGCTTTGGGCCTCGAGGGTGGTGCGCGCCTGCGTGCCTTTCGGCTCAACGCTCTCCTGGAAACGCTCTATGCGTCGGGTTTGCGGGTCTCGGAGCTGGTCGCCCTGCCCCGCAACGTCCTTGCGGTGGACGACCGCGTGCTCACCATCAAGGGCAAGGGCGGACGCGAGCGCCTCGTTCCCCTCAACGAGGCTGCACGGAAGGCTCTTTCGGCGTATTTAGTTGTGCTTTCCGAAGAACCCGAACGTAGCGCATCGCCCTTTCTATTCCCGACACGCGGCGGGCAGCACATGACCCGACAGCGTCTTGGCCAGGAACTGAAGGCGCTGGCCCTGGCGGCCGGTCTCGATCCCTCTCGGGTCTCACCCCATGTGCTGCGCCATGCCTTTGCGAGCCATTTGCTGGAGCGCGGTGCGGATTTGCGGACCGTTCAGCAGCTTCTGGGGCATGCGGACATCTCCACGACCCAGATCTACACCCATGTGATCGAGGAGCGCCTGCGCCGGCTGGTGGAGGAGCATCATCCGCTGGCAAAGGCGCAGTTAACGAAGCCGCGCTAGGGGCCTTGCGTCAAAACACCTAAATGGCCTCCCATTGAAAGGTCTTCCTGGCGGGGTCACTTAGGTGGCGGGTTCCGTTTAACATCTGATTTCCGTTGTTTTCCCTTTTGTCGTAAGGATGCATTTGGGCGTGGACGTCCATGGTCTCCAACCGGTCTAGTCGAACTTGAGGGTCTCTTCGAACTTTATGCGTACATATCTCGATTTCGAAAAGCCGATCGCTGAACTTGAAAGCAAAGTTGCCGAGCTAAAGGCGCTGACCTCGGATGGCGACTCAGTATCCATTAATGAGGAGCTCACGCGGCTTGAGGCCAAAGCACGCGATGCGCTCATAGAGACCTACGCGGAGCTGATGCCCTGGCAGAAGACGCAAGTCGCACGTCATCCCGAGCGTCCGCATTTCAAAGATTATATCCAGGACTTGGTTCGCGATTTCACGCCGCTCGCGGGCGACCGCTACTTTGCCGAGGACGAGGCGATTATTGGGGGCATCGGCCGCCTTGCAGGGCGCTCGGTGATGGTCATCGGCCACGAGAAGGGGTCCGACACGGAAGGCCGGATTAAGCACAATTTCGGCATGGCTCGCCCGGAGGGGTATCGGAAGGCCGTGCGTTTGATGGAGATGGCTGACCGGTTCTCACTACCTGTTGTCAGTTTGGTCGATACGGCGGGCGCTTATCCAGGGATTGGGGCGGAGGAGCGCGGTCAAGCAGAGGCGATCGCGCGCAGCACGGAGTGCTGTATGCGGCTTGGCGTTCCAATCGTCTCGGTGATTATCGGCGAGGGTGGCTCTGGCGGCGCGGTGGCGCTGGCTACGGCGAACCGCATCTTCATGCTCGAGCATTCGATCTATACGGTCGCCTCGCCCGAGGCCGCGGCATCCATCCTCTGGAAGGATTCGACCCGAGCTGAGGATGCTGCAACCAATATGAAGATTACTGCCCAGGATTTGAAAGGCCTTGGAATTATCGATGGAATCATCCCCGAGCCAATCGGCGGGGCGCATCGCGATCCAGCCCGCGTGCTGCAAGCCGCGGGCGATGTGATCGTCAGATCCATTGCGGAATTCGACGACTATTCGCCGGCCCAGATCCGAAAAGAACGGCGCGACAAGTTCCTGGCCATGGGGCGTGTGGATTGATGTAAATCGGGCGCAAGCTGGTTTGAGCCCTGAGGAACCGTCATTTTTCAGTCTAACTCACACTGGATAAGCTTATAATCCGGCCATAGGGGCCGCTTGGCCGAGCTTGTTCGGGTCTTACGCTAACGGTCCGTTAACGGATCTGAATTGAACTTGGCCGGGGTGTGCAAGGGGCACAGCGTATGCTTCGTTCAAGGTTCGGCACGGCCATTTTGATGGCATGCGTGGCTGCTTATGCGGCCGCACTGTCTGGCTGTGCCGCCTATTATCCTGCTCACATTAAGCCGCTCCCTGCCCAGACACGCGCACTGATGGCTGAGAAGGGCATGACGGAGCAGCAGCCCATTCTTGTTCGTATCTTCAAGTCCGAATCCGAACTCGAGATTTGGAAGAAGAAGGATGACGGGCATTTCTATCATCTTAAGACCTATCCCATCTGCAACTTCTCCGGCGGTTTGGGGCCGAAGCAGAAGCAGGGCGATCTCCAGGCGCCGGAAGGGTTCTACGTGGTCGACAAGAACCGTTTGAACCCGAAGAGCAGATATCATTTGTCTTTCAATATCGGCTATCCGAACGCCTATGACCGCGCGCTGGGCCGTACGGGCGCCAACCTCATGGTGCATGGCGATTGCAAGTCGCGTGGCTGTTACGCCATGACCGATGCGGTGGTCGAGGAGATCTACGCTCTGGCTCAAGGCGCGCTGTTGGGTGGCCAAGAAAAATTTCAGGTCCACGCGTTTCCCTTCCGCATGACCCGGACCAACTTGGCGGCGCATAGCGACAGCCATTGGTATGAGTTCTGGGGGAATTTGAAGGAAGGCTACGATTATTTTCAGACCACGCGCCTTGCCCCGCCACTCGCTGTGTGCGGTAAGCGCTATGTGGTCAACGCCGCCTTTGCCAACGACAAATATCCGAACCCCAAGCGCTCGTGCCCGCGCTACAGCAAGTTGCCGGTGGTGGCCTTCAAGGCGCCGAAAAAGAAGCGGGTCGTTGCACAATTCTTGCTGGCCAAGCCGCTCGGCAGCGTGATGGATCTACAGTTCGGCGAGATCACGCCCGTCTACAATGTGATGACGCTCGGTCCGGCAACGCCCGAGGTTCCGAAGGCGCCTGAAAAGAAGGCCGCGGTAAAGAAGAAAAAGAAAGTGGCGCAGACGCAGCAATAGCCGTCTCGCTTCCTTCCTTCCTTCGCACCATCCGGTGCGGTGCGCCTACGACACTCCATGATCTAGCCGCCTTTTTGGCTCTAAGAGTTGGTCGCTGGACGCGTCATGGGCGTTAAGGGTGCTTGGTTCGAAGCGGCCAAGGTTCAAGGATTGACGATGGTACGATTCATTCTCGTTTCAGTCGCTCTGGTCGCGTTTGGCGGCGGGGCCTATTTCCTGTTCACGCCCGACGGGCGCCAGCTGATCGACCGCATCTCGGTGAACTGGGACCGCAAACAGCACATCGCAACGTACCGCGCGGGCAAGCCCTTGCCTAGCACGCCCGACCATTCGCGCTTTGCTGCGCGGATGGAGAGCGCAGGCGTGAAACCGGGCATGCCAGTTCATTTGCGCATCTATAAGCTCGAGTCCGAGATCGAGCTGTGGGTGCAGAAGAACGGTCGCTTTGAGCGCTTCGCGACCTATCCCATCTGCATGTGGTCTGGACGCTTAGGCCCCAAGCTGAAAGAGGGCGACCGCCAGGCCCCTGAAGGCTTCTATACGGTGACCAAGGACGCGCTCAACCCAAACAGCCGGGAGCATCTGTCCTTCAACCTTGGCTTCCCCAATGTCTACGACCGAGGCAAGGGCCGCACCGGGTCTTTCCTGATGGTCCATGGCGGGTGTGCTTCGATCGGCTGCTATGCGGTTACGGACCGTGTGGTGGACGAGATCTGGGCGTTCGTGACCAAGGCATTGGACAATGGCCAGGCGCGGATCCCGGTCCATGCCTTCCCGTTCCGGATGACGGAGCGGAACTTGCGGCTCAGAAGCGGGGACAGTTGGGCCGGTTTTTGGGGGGACCTCAAAAAGGGCCACGAGCTTTTCGCGCGCGATGGGGTGCCGCCCAAGGTCAGCGTTTGTGACGGCCGCTATGTGTTCGAGAAAGGCAGCCCTGCGACGGTGGATAGTGCGGTCGAGGCCCATTGTCCCGACGCGGTTGCCGGGAAGGCCTAGATCCTAGATCGGCCAAAAATAGAGAATGAGTAGCGTCCCGGCGAGTAGCACAATGATGGAGAGCGGCAGGCCAAGGCGCCAATAATCGCCGAAGCGGTAGCCGCCAGGCCCCATCACCAGCGTGTTGCACTGATGGCCGATGGGCGTGAGGAAGTCGCACGCCGCACCGATGGCGACGCCCATCAGGAATGGGTCGGGATTGTAGCCGAGATTGCTCGCAAAGCTCGCCGCAATCGGCGCCATGACGAGCACCGTGGCGGCGTTGTTGAGAAAGGGTGTCACCGCCATGGCCGCGGCCATGAGCAGGAGCAGAGCACCATAAGCGGGCAGATAGGATGCCGTGTTTGAGAGCCAGGCGGCAATCAGGTCCGTGCCGCCTGTGGTGCGCAAGGCATCACTGACGGGGATGAGTGCACCCAGCATCACGAGAATAGGCCACTCGACCACATCGTACGCTTCGCGCAAGGACAGCGCCCGAGCGACCAGGAGCACGACAGCCGCGCCAAAGAAGGCGATGGCGACGGGCACGATACTGAAGGCGACAAGCCCCATGGCGATGGCCAGAACTCCAAGTGGCAGGAGGCTTCCCTTCCGGCCCATCCGCAAATCCCGCTCGGCGAGCGGGAGAAGATGAAGCTCGCCAAGCGTCTCGGGCATCGTGGTGAGATTGCCTTTCAGGACGACAACGTCGCCGGCGCGCAGCTTCACATTGCGTAAGCGATTTTGGATGCGCCGTCCCGTACGGCTCACGGCCAAAAGCTCCAGCCCATGGCGGTCGGCGAGCTTCAACTGGCCGGTCGTATAGTCGATCAATTGGGAGTCCGGCGTGATCACCGCCTCCATGATGCCGATGTCGTCGGTCGGGGTGTCCCGTTCCTTCGGCTCGTCATGGGAAATGAGCGTGAGCTTCTCCAGCGCGACGATACGCTCGAGCGCGGAAGGCTCTCCGCGCAAGATCAAAACATCGTCCGGCTTGATGACGCGGTTCCCCGCCGGATCGAAGAGGCGTTTGGTGCCACGGATCAGGGTGATGACTTCGACTTCGCCTTCACTCAAGGTCTCTAGCGCCTTCACGGTGATGTTGGCGGCGGGCGAATCTTTCGGAACGGAGACCTCGGTCGTGTAACCGTCGAGCGTGAAGGCGGCGTCCATGGAGACGGTGCCCTTGCGGCCGGCCGGCAGGAGCCGCCAGCCAAACAGCAAAAATGCGAAGCCGATAATCGACAGGCACGCCCCGACCGGTGCGAAGTCGAACATGTGAAAAGGCTCGCCCATAGTCTGCTCGCGCACACGAGAAACGATGATATTGGGCGATGTGCCGATCAGCGTCACAGTGCCGCCGAGAAGGGCGCCGAACGACATTGGCATCAGAAGCGAGGACGGCGAGGTGCCTGAGCGCCGCGAGACCTGAAAAGCAACCGGCATCAGCATCGCGAGTGCGCCGATATTTTTGACAAAACCCGACATGACCGTCACGGCTCCGACGAGCGCGGCGATCTGCCGGTAGACGGTCGTCAGGTAGGGGCCCAACGTGCGGACAACGCGTTCTATCACGCCGGAACGGCCAACGGCGGCGCTGACCAGAAGGGCGCTGGCCACGATGATCACGATGTCGTCGCTGAAGCCTGAAAAGGCTTTCTCGGGTGGAACGATGCCGGCGACGATAGCGGCCAGCAAGGCCAGAAGCGCGACCACGTCGTACCGCAGGCGTCCCCAGATGAAGAGCGCCATCATGCCGATGACGATGGAAAAAGCGAGCGCTTGGTCGACCGTCATGCCGTTCGCGCCCCCCTCAAGGCCTGCTTGGTTTTGCCTCTAGCGTTGCCGCCAAGTGCGATGCCGGGCCTTGTCTGGCCTGGCTTTGGCTAGAACATGCCGTGGCAGTGTTTGTACTTTTTGCCGGAACCACACGGGCAGGGCGCGTTGCGTTGAACCTTGCCCCAGGTCGAGGGATCGGCCGGATTGAGCGCGACTGGTGCAACTTTTTTCGTGCGCGCTGGCTTGCCTCCGCCAGCGGTTGGCATGTTTGCACTTGCACCCGCGGTTTGGAGTGCGAATTCGTCCTCGCCGGTATTGGGGTCAATGTGATGGACCTCCATCGGCGGTAGGTCCGGGCCTTCCAGGGATGGCGGATTGTCTTCCTTGGCCAGCTCCACATGCATCAGCTGCCCGGTGACGGCTTCGCGTAGACGGGTCAGCATTTGCTCGAAGAGCGTGAAGCTTTCGCTCTTATATTCGTTGAGAGGATCACGCTGACCATAACCGCGCAGGCCAACGACCTGGCGCAGATGCTCCAGCGTAATCAGATGCTCGCGCCAAAGACTGTCGAGCGTTTGCAAGAGGACTGCCCTCTCGAGTTGGCGCATGGTCTCTGAGCCGAACTGCGCGGCCCTTTTGGCGGCGGCCTCGTCTGTGGACTTGATCAGCCGTTCGTGAATCTCGGCCTCGCCGATGCCTTCCTCGTCCCCCCAATCGGTGACGGGCAATTCGAGACCGAAAATCTCATCGACCTTCTCTTTCAAGCCGGCCAGATCCCACTGCTCGGGGTAGGATTTCTCGGGGATGGCCTGGGCCACCAGATCGTCGACAACGTAACGGCGCATTTCGGCGACCGTTTCGTTCAAGTCGGCATCGTTCAAAAGCTCTCGGCGCTGATCGAAGATTGCCTTGCGCTGATCGTTCATGACGTTATCGAACTTCAGCAGATTTTTGCGGATGTCGAAGTTGCGCGCCTCGACCTTTCCTTGCGCCTTCTCGAGAGCCTTATTGATCCAGGAATGAACGATGGCCTCGCCATCCTTGAGGCCCAGCGCTTGCAGCATGCCGTCCATGCGCTCGGACCCAAAAATGCGCATCAAATCGTCTTCCAGGGAAAGGAAGAAGCGTGAGGCGCCTGGGTCTCCCTGCCGGCCGGAACGGCCGCGGAGCTGATTGTCGATACGGCGGCTTTCGTGGCGCTCCGTGCCGATCACATACAGACCGCCTGCATCAAGGGCTTGTTTTTTCTTCTCGGTGATATCGGTTTCGATCTCGGTGCGCCTCTTCTCAAACGCCTCGGGGCTCGGCTCGGAGCCTTTCTCTTTCTGCTCGGCGAGCCAGGTTTCAATCTGCATCTCCAGATTGCCGCCGAGCTGAATATCAGTGCCGCGGCCTGCCATGTTGGTGGCGATGGTCACGGCACCTGGGACACCGGCCTGGGCGATGATGAACGCCTCTTGCTCATGGTAGCGGGCATTGAGCACGTTGTGCGGAACGTTGCCCTTCTTCAGGTGTTCCGAGAGCACTTCAGACTTCTCAATGGATGTCGTTCCGACCAGCATGGGTTGGCCGCGGGTCTGCGCGTCCCGGATCAGCTCAATGATGGCGTCATATTTTTCTTTTGCCGTGCGGTAGACCTCGTCGTCCTGGTCGTCGCGCGTCATGGGCCTGTTGGTCGGCACCTCGATCACGTCGAGGCCGTAAATGTCCATGAATTCGTCGGCCTCGGTCACGGCGGTGCCGGTCATGCCGCCGAGTTTCTCGTAGAGCCGGAAATAGTTCTGGAAGGTGATGGTCGCGAAGGTCTGGTTCTCGGGCTGAATCTCGACACCTTCCTTGGCCTCAAGCGCTTGATGGAGCCCTTCCGAGAAACGCCGCCCGGACATCATGCGCCCGGTAAATTCGTCGATCAGCACGACCTCTTTATTCTTCACGATGTAGTCGCGGTCGCGCAGGAAGAGTTTGTGCGCGCGCAAGGCCTGCTGCACGTGATGTACGATGCTGACATTCTCGACGTCATAGAGAGATTCGCCCTTGAGCAGGCCCGCCTCGGTGAGCAGCTGCTCCACATGCTCATTGCCCTCTTCGGTGAGCGTCACGCTTCGGGTCTTTTCGTCAAGCTCGAAGTCTTCGTCGACGAGCTTCGGGATAAATACGTCGATCGTATTGTAGAAATCCGAGCGATCGTCCAGCGGGCCTGAGATGATGAGCGGAGTGCGCGCTTCGTCGATCAGGATGGAGTCCACCTCGTCAACGATGGCGAAGTAGTGCTCGCGCTGCACCATCGCGCTTTCGAGGTATTTCATATTGTCGCGGAGATAGTCGAAGCCGTATTCGTTGTTCGTCCCATAGGTGACGTCGCAGGCATATTGCGCCTTGCGTTCCTCGTCCTCGAGCTCGTGCTCGATCGTGCCGACGGTGAGACCCAGGAACCGATAGACTTGTCCCATCCAGGTGGCGTCGCGCTTGGCGAGATAGTCGTTCACGGTGACGACGTGGACGCCCTTGCCTGCGAGCGCATTCAGATAGACGGGAAGGGTGGCGACGAGCGTTTTGCCCTCGCCGGTCTTCATCTCGGCGATGCGGCCCTCATGCAGGACCATGCCTCCGACCAGCTGAACGTCGAAATGGCGCTGGCCCAACGTGCGCTTGGCAGCCTCGCGAACGGTCGCGAAGGCTTCCGGAAGCAGATCGTCGAGGGCTTCGCCATCTTTGAGACGCTTGCGGAACTCATCGGTGCGCGCGCGAAGCGCTTCATCAGAAAGCGCAGAAACTTCGGGCTCCAGTGCATTGATCGCCGCGACAACAGGCGCGTATTTCTTGAGTTTGCGATCGTTGGAAGAGCCGAAGACCTTGGTGGCGATAGTGCCGAGCGAAAGCATCGAACCTTTAGCCTCTTATGGCGTGAGCCGGGCCGCGCGGGGCTGTTGGAAAGCCCGGGAGGTCCTTGGCTGATGGAGTGTGCGGACCCCCGCCAAATGCTCGCCATTTCCTTGCGGAAAACGACGAAAAAAGCCGGAGATCGTCGCCGGAGACATAAGAGGCGACCTGACCCTTGTCAACGCGACGGGGATGCAAGCTTTTCAGGTGGCTAGGCGGACTCCTTGGCCGCCGCCGTGCCGGGCCTGCCAATTCGATCCAGATGGTCTTGGAGTGAGAGCTTACTCAAGTTCTCCAGAGGCAGGTTTACGAAGATTGAGATGCGTTGCTGCAACATCCGGTACGCATCGTCGAAAGCGAAACCGCGTTCGGCGTCGGTTCCTGTCACCGCAGCGGGGTCCGGAATACCCCAATGGGCGGTCATCGGCTGACCCGGCCAAACCGGGCAGGTTTCCCTTGCCGCATCATCGCACACAGTAAACACGAAATCGAAAACCGGAGATTGAGGGCCAGCGAACTCCTCCCAGGACTTGGAGCGCAAGCCCGAGACGTCGTAGTTCAGTTTTTTCAATAAGTTGGCCGCAAGAGGGTTCACCTTGCCTGTGGGCATGCTGCCAGCGCTATAGGCTTTGAATTTGCCCAGATTTTCCCGGTTCATGATGCATTCGGCCATGATCGAGCGGGCAGAATTTCCCGTGCAAAGAAACAAGACGTTCATGGGAGCCGTAACCGTGGCGTTTGTCATATCGGTCTTCTCCTGTCAGTCCGAACCACATGTGGCAATGGTGGATTTGATCATCGGCCCGCAAATAGATGGTTCTGCTTGGCAGCAATCTTCGACCAGAAAGGACAGTAAGGAACGGGTGCCCTCGAGGTTCAGGGCATAGATCATGGACCGGCCGTCTTTTCGGGCTTGGATGAGCTTGGCGCGCGACAAGATCGCGAGATGGGACGACATTGTGTTCTTGGGCACGCCAACGGCCTTGGCGATATCGCCTGCAGCCATTCCTTCCATGCCAGCCTGGACCAGCAGCCGAAAGACCTTGAGACGGCTCTCTTGAGCCAGTCCGCCAAGCGCATCGATGGCTTCTATAATATCCATAGTTCGAGAACTATAGAACAAAGCTAGCACTGTCAATTCCTGCCGCTTGGCAAGCCGCGAGGCCAACGCTAAGAAGGCGTCGAGGGAATCCCCCAAACCCGCACTGCCTGACCTTGTTGAGGGTAGAGGACGTGCCGAAGACGAGGAATAATTCCAGTGAAACTGTGGTCAGCCATGCTGCTTCTGGCAGCGTCCATTGCATTTGTGCCGCCTGCTGCTGCCGAGGACGCCGTCGTTGCGCGCGTCAATGGCGTGGACATCAAA
Organism: uncultured Alphaproteobacteria bacterium; assembly: GCA_942491645.1. Taxonomy (GTDB): domain Bacteria; phylum Pseudomonadota; class Alphaproteobacteria; order Rhizobiales; family Methyloligellaceae; genus Methyloceanibacter. The sequence goes on from CALOBK010000013.1 coordinate 195,879, forward strand.
CAATCCGATCTCGACTTCGCAGCATCCGAAGTGGGCCCAAGGCTCGGTACCTACCGTCCTGAGGATCGCAAACGCATTCTCCTGCAGTTCATGATCGAAAACGAGCTGATGGCGGGTGCCAGTGAGAAGGAAGACCTGGATAAGGCCGATACGTTTGAAAAACGGGTTGCCTATCACAAGCGCCGGGCGCTGCGCGACGCGTTCTTCGATATGAATATCACTGGTGCGGTGAAGGAAAGCGAAGCCAAGAAAATCTACGATGAGAAAATCGCCAAGATGAAGCCTGAGCAAGAAATCAAGGCTCGGCACATTCTCGTTGGGACGGAGGAAGAGGCTAAGGAGATCAAGGCGCAGCTGGAGGGGGGCACGGATTTTGCGAAACTCGCGACCGAGAAGTCGAAGGATAAGAATGCGGAAGGCGGCGATCTGGGTTTTTTCACGCGTGGGCAGATGCTAAAGCCCTTCGAGGATGCTGCCTTTGCGCTCGATGTCGGTAAGATCTCGGACCCCGTCAACACGAGTTTCGGCTGGCACATTATCGAGGTCGAGGAAAGGCGCGACCAGAAGCTGCCGAGTTTCGATGACGTCAAGGAACCGATCATGAGCCAGCTCCTTGTTCAAAAGGCGCAGGTCGTTGTGTCTGGACTTCGCGAGAAGGCAGAGATCGAGATTGTCGATCCGGAGATCAAGCGATCCATGGACGATGCGGCTTTGCGCGGCGAGGCGCCGCCTTTGCCCGACGAAGAGTTCGACGAGGACCACTAGGCGGTCCGTCGCACGCCGTGGACAAGATTTCGCCATTCGCCCCCCAAAGCTTGGCTGTTCTTCCGGCAATCGATGGCGTGCGCCTTGCGGCATGCGAGGCTGGCATCCGCTATGCGGGGCGCGCAGATTTGCTTTTGGCCCTGTTTGAGCCGTCCACGTCCGTTGCCGGTGTTTTCACGAAGTCGAAGACGGCTTCTGCGGCAGTTGAGTGGTGCCAGGAGCATTTGCCTCACGGCATGGCCCGTGCGCTTGTGGTCAATTCCGGCAACGCCAATGCCTTCACAGGCATGCGCGGGCGCGAGGCGGTGATCGAGACGGCGCGGGCCATGGCGCGTGTGGCCGAGTGCCTTGAGGCGGATGTCTATATCAGCTCGACCGGTGTGATAGGCGAACCCCTCGATCCGTCGAAATTCACCGGATTGCTGGCGGGTCTCGCAGAAGACGCTCAAGCGGATGCTTACGAGATGGCCGCGCGGGCTATCATGACGACCGATACATATCCGAAGCTCGCAACCCGGATCTGCGAGATCGACGGAGTTCAAGTGACGCTCAACGGCATCGCCAAGGGAGCGGGCATGATCGCGCCAGACATGGCGACCATGCTGTCGTTCCTATTCACGGACGCGGCCATTGGGCCCAAGGCCTTGCAGTCGATTTTGTCCCCTTTGGTCGAAGACAGCTTCAATGCAATCACTGTCGACAGCGACACCTCGACAAGCGACACGGTGCTCTTGTTCGCAAGTGGCGCGGCTGGGCGGCGGGGTTGTCCGCGCATAGCGCGGGACGACGATCCGCGTCTCGATGGATTTCGCGCGGCGCTGTTCGATTTGATGCGCGACCTTGCGCACCAGATCGTCAAAGACGGCGAGGGGCTCACCAAGTTCGTCAAGGTCACGGTCACGGGCGCTCAGTCCAAAGCGGCTGCCCGCACAATTGCGAAGGCGATTTGCAACTCGCCTCTGGTGAAGACAGCCCTTGCTGGCGAAGACCCCAATTGGGGGCGCATCGTCATGGCTGTGGGGAAGGCCGGCGAGGCCGCAGACCGTGATCGGCTGGCAATTTGGTTTGGCGATATCGTCGTTGCCAAGAATGGCGAAGTCGCGCCGACCTACAAAGAGGCAGACGGCGCTGCCTTTATGAAGCGTGATGAGATCGACATTACAGTCGATGTGGGCGTGGGCGACGGTGCGAACACGATGTGGACCTGCGATCTCACGAAGGAGTACATCGCCATCAACGCCGACTACCGCTCGTAATGTCGAAAGGCCCCGCCAAGCGGCTCGCGCTTGTGGTTGCTTGCGCCCTTATCGATCAAGAAGGCCGCGTGCTCATTTCCCAGCGCCCCGAGGGAAAATCGCTGGCAGGACTGTGGGAGTTTCCGGGCGGCAAACTGGAAGACGGTGAGACGCCCGAGCAGGCTTTGGTGCGCGAGCTTCAAGAAGAGCTTGGTATTTCGGTCGAGCCTGACAGCCTCATTCCACTAACATTTTCGAGTTACTCTTATCACGACTTTCATCTTTTGATGCCTATCTATGCGTGCAGGTGCTGGCTGGGAGAGGCGAGCGCCAAGGAAAGCCAGGGACTGGCTTGGGTCGCGCCTGCGGCCCTGAGCTACTATCCGATGCCGCCGGCGGACGAGCCGGTGCAAAGGGTATTGCCCGAGCTCGTGAGGTGTTGGCGTGAAGGTAGGAACGGCGACTGAGAGTTTTTCTGAAACTCCCTCGCAGAGCCGTATGGTTCTTGCGCTACGCCATTTCGCGTCCGACTACGCCGGTGTTACGGTCATCGAATATGGCCTGATCGCCATCTTGATCGCTTCGGCTATTTTGGCTTTGATGTCGATCTACAGCTCTGGAATTGAAACGCTTTTTGGTGAGCTTGCAGCAGCGCTGAAGCTCTGAGCCGGCCCTCAGTTCTCTGATTTGGAGCGTGGAAACGAGGCCTTGTCGCCTGCGGAATGCTCCTCGGTCTTCAGGGCATCGGCAAGGCGGTTCCGCGCGCTGCCAGGGCTGAGCGGTTTTTGCTGACTCGGGTCGGGCGCCCACCCACTCATGAAGACGAATTGGAAGGTCGCCGTGATCTTACCGTCCTGCGTGCCGTAGCGCGTGCGGTAGAGCTCCTCCGCTCGTGCCAGGGTGCGCTTGGAGAGCGGTGCCTTGCTGCGCGCCATGAGCACGTTGCCGCCCCCAAGGGCGCGAATTTCGCGCATCAGTTCACGCGGAGAGGAGTAGATGACGGTGTGGTCCTCCGCATCGGCCACGGGAAGCGCAAAGCCTGCGCGCTGTAGGAGTGCGCCATAGGCGCGGACATCTCCGAAGGGTGAGACCCGCGGCGAGGCGCCTCCTTCCGTTTCCTCTTCGGCCTCAAGCAGGCACGCGCGTAGTTCGATCAATGCGCCGGCGCCGAGCACAGCGGCCATGAAAAGACCGTCAGGGGCGAGGGCGCGTCTGAGCTGAATAAGGCTGCCAGGCAGGTCATTGACGCGGTGGAGGGCGAGTCCTGACACGATCAGGTTGAATGCCCCATCTGCGAAGGGCAGGAGGTCCTCGTCGCACACGACCGAAGGCCGAGGACATTGTGCGGCATAGGCGAAGACGCTCTCCGCGTAATTCATTTCGCCCACGTTCGGGAGTGCGCCGACTGTTCGCCCAAGGAGACCGTGATAGGCGCCAAGATCCAGCGCCCGGGGGAAATCGCGCAACATGATTTCGACTCGCTCGGCAATTTCGCGGGCCACATGAGCGATCAGGAATTCGCGGTGCAGGATCTCGGCGGCAAAGCGCGCGCGCCGGCGGCGCAGCAGGGCCCTATCGAACAGCATCGGTGTGTCGTTCATGCCGCCTCCCTATGCTGCGATCGGCGCAGTATCATGGTTGGCATGGAGACCGGCGAAATAGACCTAACGCGCACGCGACCGTGGCGCGCCGCTTTTCGCTCGGCGGCCGATCTCGTCTTGCCGCCCCTCTGTATTGTGTGCAGGACGCCCATCGGCTCCCATGGGCTGGTCTGCGGGTCCTGTTTTGCTGGCATTGACTTCATCGTCCCTCCTCTTTGCACGCGCCTCGGGGTTCCTCTGCCCTCTGATGCAGGCGAACCCTACCTGTCGGACGCAGCGATTGCATCGCCGCCAATCTGCGATCGGGCGCGGGCTATCGCGCGCTATTCGCAAACCATGCGCGATCTGATCCAGGGCTTCAAATATGGCGATCGCCAGGAGGGCTTGCGCCTCTTCACACGCTGGTTGGCGCGCGCCGGTAAGGACCTCTTGGCCGATGCGGACCTGGTGGTGCCCGTGCCGCTCTATCGCTCACGTCTTTGGGCCCGGCGTTTCAACCAGTCGGCGCTTCTGGCACAAGGTCTTTCGCGGCAAACGGGGGTGCCGGCCGATTGCTTTGCCCTGAAACGGACCCGACGCACGGCCAGCCAGGTGGGGCTCACGGCCGCCCAACGCAAACGGAACGTGGAGGGTGCGTTCAAGGTCGAGCCGGGCCGCGTGGGTGCGATCGATGGTAAGTCCGTCGTTGTGGTCGACGACGTTATCACCACGGGCGCGACGGTCGAGGCTTGTGCGCGTATCCTGAAACGTGCAGGCACTGCCCGTGTGGACGTTTTCGCGCTCGCGCGCGCCGTTGAGCCGACCGCCATCGTCCTCTCGCAACGATGGCTCGATCCTTCATGGTTGAGGCCACACTGACCATAGCGCGCGCCTATGATTCCCGAGCAAGCCAGGGACGACCCGAGAACCAATGACGCAAGCGATCACACAATGAGCACCGAAAATTCCAACCGGTTTCGCGCCGCGCTCGTACAGCTCCGGGCGAGCCGCGTCATCGCCGACAATCTTGTGACTACAGAGGCGCTGATCCGGCAGGCGGCATTGGGTGGTGCTGACTACATACAGACCCCGGAGAACACCGCGCTGATGGAACTTGAGCCTGCGCTCGTTTTGAAGCAGGTGCAGCCCGAGGCCGAAAGCGTGCCGCTTGCCCGCTTCCGGGGGCTTGCCGCCGAGCTTGCCGTTTGGCTGCATATCGGCTCGCTCGGCATCAAAATTGACGAGGCGCACATCGCCAACCGGTCCTTTTTGATCGACCCGAAGGGTGAGATCGCTGCGCGCTACGACAAGCTGCACATGTTCGATGTGGACCTTCCGGGGGGCGAATCCTATCGCGAGTCGGACTATTACGGTCCGGGCACCAAGGCTTTACTCGCAAATCTATCTCCCGCCGGCTGCCCGGTTCGTCTCGGCATGACCATCTGCTACGATTTGCGGTTTCCGGGGCTCTATCGCGCGCTGGCGCTGGCTGGCGCGAATATGATCGCGATCCCGGCGGCGTTCACCAAGCAGACCGGCCAAGCTCACTGGCATGCGCTCCTGCGCGCCCGCGCGATCGAGACGTGCAGTTTCGTTCTGGCGGCTACCCAAGGGGGGCTGCATGAGAATGGTCGTTCGACCTATGGGCATTCGATGATCGTATCGCCTTGGGGAGAAATTTTGGCGGAAGCGGGAGAGGAGCCGGGCGTCATCTTTGCAGATATCGACCTTTCCCTTGTTGAGGATGTGCGGGCCCGCATTCCCTCGCTCAGTAACGGGCGCCCCTTCGAAATCGAGATCGCCGGTCTCGAGGATACTGAGCTCGGCCAGGCGGCGTCATGATCCGTTTCGCACTCACTTGTGGGGCGGGGCACCAGTTCGAGGCCTGGTTCTCGTCCGGTGGCTCCTTCGACGAGCAGACGGAAGCCGACGCGATTCTCTGTCCCGATTGCGGCACCTCCGATGTGCATAAGGCGCCTATGGCCCCTGCGGTGTTGCGGGGCAGAGGGAAGCCCTCGGGCCCCAAGGCGAATGTGGCCGCAGCGCCTGAGGATCAACAACCTGAGGGTGCGGGTCGAGCCTATGCGTTCTTAAAGGGTCTTCGCGAACGTCTCGAGGCCACCGCTGACGATGTGGGCAAGGACTTCGCCGAAGAGGCCAGGAAGATGCACTACGGCGAGACCGATGCACGCGACATCTACGGGGAGGCGACGATCGATGAGGCTAAGTCGTTGCTAGAAGAGGGAATTCCAGCGCTCCCCTTGCCAAAACTTCCTGACGATCACAACTAATTAGGTGGTTGGACGCAGGCGGTCGTGCCGTTCAGGTAACCTCTTGTTCGGGTGTCATTGCTTATATCTGGACACTATTTCGCGATGAGCCGTGGAATTGTCGGCTTGGCTCTATATGATTGAGATTGCCAGACGGTTGGATCGCGCATAACCGGGGACCGCAATATGCGCCTAATTTATTTTCAGCAGTCGTGGATCATGGGCTTTTTGGTCCTTGCTGCGGGTCTTTTGGCCGTCGTTTTCGCTCATCCTGCGAGCGCCGAAACCAGCCAGCGCGCCACGACGCCCAATCTTGATTTGAGCCTGCCGACGGGCCTCGCGGCACAGCCGCAGCCGGTCTATCCAGACGTCCAGTCAGGAGCCTTGAGTAGGTCGCCGCAGCCCTCCAGTACGCCAGCCAATGCGAGTAAGCCAACGAAGAAGGCTTCGCGTCCTTCATCGCAGGAGCTGGAAGCGGCGCTGAAAAAAGACCCCGACATCGAGACGGTGAAGAGTGACGAGGCGAGCGCGGTCGTTGAGCCAACAACGCCTATCGTTGTGGCCTCCATCGATAAGACGAGCCAGGAAATGACCGTCTTCGTGGATGGCGTCGAAAAATACCGGTGGCCTGTTTCAACGGGCATGCCGGGTTATGCAACGCCGTCCGGCACGTTCGATGCCAGCTCCATGAATAAGATTTGGTACAGCAAGCAATGGGACAACGCGCCCATGCCGCATGCGGTGTTCTTCACCAAGAAGGGCCACGCGATCCACGCCACGAACGAGACGAAGCGATTGGGCCGTCCCGCCTCGCATGGCTGCATCCGGCTCTCGCCGAAGAATGCCGAGACCTTCTTCAATCTGGTCAAGGAAAGCGGGCTGAAGCGGACGGACGTCGTTCTGACCGGCTCGACCCCTGGTGGCGATTACAAGGTCGCGCACCCGGAGCAGCGCTATCAGCCCTATCCAGAGTATCGGCGGCCGAACTACAGAGGCAACGGCAACTATCGGCGCTATGGCTACAATGAGCTCCAGCCACGGGCTCAGCGCAAACGCCGCCGCGTGTTTCAGCCCAATTATCAGCCGCCCCCACGGCAATACCGCAAGGCACCGCGCCGCCGTAGCTGGTTCCGTTCGCCTGGGCATTAGAGGCGCAGCCTTAGGCTAAGTGCCGTTCAAGCGGGTGGCCTGATAGCGGTCGCGAAATAGTTCACATCGCTATCGCGAGAGAGGCTCCACCGGTCGGCCAGCGGATCGTAGACCATTCCTGTCGTGTCGATCGTTTCCAGGCCTGCGCCCGTCAATGCTGTCCTCAGTTCATCTGGAGTTACGAACCGGTCCCATTGATGCGTGCCCGCCGGCACCCATCGCAGGACGTATTCCGCGCCGACAATCGCCAGAGCATAGGCCTTCAGGGTCCGGTTCAAAGTCGACAGGATCATGACGCCCCCATCCGCCACAAGAGGCGAAAGCCGCTTGAGGAACGCGGGCACGTCTGGAACGTGCTCCACCACTTCGAGGAGTAGGACGGCGTCGAACTGCCGTCCCGCATCGACCAACGCTTCTGCAGTGGTGGCCTCATAAGCGATGGTGAGTCCCGCGCCTTCCGCATGGGCCTTCGCCGCCGCAATCGTCTCATGGCCAGGATCGATGCCCATGACCGAGGCACCGAGGCGGGTCAGGGGCTCGGCTACCAAGCCGCCACCGCAGCCGATATCCAGCACGCTCAAGCCTTCAAGGCAGGGCGGATCCTTAGGATCACGATCAAAATTGGAGTCTTGATTGGGACCGTCAGCGAAGCGGGCGCAGAGCCGGTCCCGAATATAGGCGAGCCTTGTCGGGCCGATCTGATGGAGTGGCCGGAACGGGCCCTGCTCGTCCCACCAGTCTTCGGCAAGCTTCGCAAATTGGGCGACTTCGTCGGCGTCGATGGTCCCGGGGTTCGCTGGAGAGGCGCTCATAGTCGCATTGGCGTCGTGGCAGGGCACCGTGTCAAGGCGCCGCGTTGGAGGCCTTCGGAGGACTTGCGGTGCGTCAATGTTGCGGCGGCCGGTCCTTCTCAGTAGAAAGAGCCCAATTTTCCGGCCGGCTCCAAAATGGGCTGGCCCTCTTATTGTGAGCGGTCATGTCTTTGCTTGTGTTGAAATTTGGCGGCACCTCGGTGGCTGATCTCGATCGGATCCGGAATGTGGCCGCGCATGTGAAGCGCGAGGTCGATGCCGGCCACGCCTGTGCTGTCGTGGTCTCGGCCATGGCCGGGCAGACCAATCAGCTCGTGACCTGGGTCGAAGAGGCTTGGGGCTTCAAGGCCCGGCGCGAGGCTGGAAATGAGCCATCGGCGCTCTACGACTGCCGCGAATATGATGCTGTGGTCTCGTCCGGCGAGCAGGTGACGTCCGGGCTCTTGGCTCTCGTGCTCCAATCCATGGATGTCAATGCTCGGTCTTGGCAGGGATGGCAGATCCCGGTCCGGACGGACGCAGCACATCAGAAGGCCCGCATCACGGGTGTCGAAGTTGGCGAGCTCAAGGCTTCCATGCAGGGCGGTGAGGTTGCGGTTTGCGCGGGCTTCCAAGGCATCGCGCCAAGCAACCGGATTGCGACTCTCGGCCGGGGCGGGTCAGACACCAGTGCGGTGGCTCTTGCCGCGGCGCTCCAGGCGGATCGCTGCGATATTTATACGGACGTAGACGGGGTTTACACCACGGACCCCCGTGTGGTGGCGAAAGCGCACCGTTTAGACCGCATCTCATACGAAGAGATGCTAGAAATGGCTTCGCAAGGGGCCAAGGTTCTGCAGACCCGTTCTGTGGAGCTTGCCATGCAGTGGGGCGTGCCTGTGCTGGTACGCTCCAGCTTCGATGCGCCCGATATGCTGGGCAATGCCGATACCGGCGAGGGAATCGGTACGCTTGTTTGCCATGAGGATGAGATCGTGGAGCAAAATGTCGTCAGTGGAATTGCCTATGCGCGGGACGAGGCTAAAGTCACTCTGCTGAAGGTGGCCGACAAACCTGGTGTTGCCGCGCGGGTCTTTGGCCCCTTGGCCTATGCTCACATCAATGTCGACATGATCGTGCAGAATGTTTCCGAGGATGGTCGGTCGACCGACCTCACATTCACGGTGCAAAGCGCCGATCTCGACCGGGCGATTGAAGTCTTGGGCTCCGCTAAAGACAAGATCGGCTATCTCGACCTTCGTGGCGCAACTGACATCGCTAAGGTTTCTGCGATTGGCGTCGGAATGCGCAGTCATGCTGGTGTTGCAGCACAAATGTTCAGCGCTCTTGCCGAAAAGGGCATTAATATCGAGGCGATCTCCACCTCGGAGATCAAAATCAGCGTATTGATCGATGCCGCCTATGCCGAGCTCGCGGTGCGAACCTTGCATACCCTTTTTGGGTTGGACGGCGGGTAGAGGCGAAAAAACGGCTAATCTAGCCCACGATCTTTAGAATGCTTGAGGGTCCGCGCGAGGCGGACGGGCCGGGACTTTGTTGCTATGGCTGCGTCAGTAGGTGCTCCAAGACAGATGTTGCGCCGTCTCCGCGAGGTGATGGCGGAGCATGAGAGTGCGCAAGCGCGCCTCGACAAGGTCGTTGTGCTGATTGCCTCGAATATCGTTGCGGAGGTGTGTTCCCTCTATCTTCGCCGCCGCGACGGCTCGCTGGAACTGGTCTCCACGGAAGGCTTGAATATGGGCGCCGTCCACAACACCCATTTGAAGCCGGGCGAAGGGCTCGTGGGCCTGGTTGCCGAGCAGGCAGAGCCTCGGCAGTTTGCCGATGCCCAACATCACCCGGCCTTCTCGTTCCGCCCTGAGACCGGAGAAGAAATCTACCACTCCTTTGTTGGTGTCCCCATTCTGCGCGGCGGTCACACGATCGGTGTGCTCACGGTGCAGAACCGCACGATGCGCCAATATAGCGACGAGGAGGTGGAGGCACTTCAGACCACGGCCATGGTGATCGCCGAGACGCTTGCCTCCGGCGGCATCATCTCCGATGAGGTGATCGCGGAGAAGGGGCGCGATTCGAGCATCCGCTTCGTGGGGCAACCCATCTCCGAGAGCGTCGCGCTCGGGCATATCGTGCTGCACGAACCGCGTATCGTGGTGACCAAGCTCATCGCCGAGGATGTGGAGCTTGAGCGGCGGCGGCTGCAGCAGGCTATCGAGGAACTGACCGGCCAGATCGACAAGATGATGGAGCGGGGCGATCTCGCCCGCGCCGGCGAGCATCATGAGGTGCTCGAGGCCTTTCGTATGTTCGCGCACGATCATGGCTGGCGGCGCCGGTTGGATGAGGCGCTGGCCACAGGGCTCACGGCGGAGGCCGCGGTCCAACGCGTCCGCAACGATACGCGCGCGCGCATGATGCGCATGCCGGACCCGCGTTTTCGCGATCGACTCCATGATATCGACGACTTGTCGAACCGGCTTCTGCGCTCCTTGTCGGGCGGCACGGAGACCGCCGCCACAGGTGTCTTGCCGGATGATGCGATCGTTGTTGCGCGGACCATGGGGCCAGCGGAACTGCTCGACTATGACCGCAAACTTCTGCGCGGGCTTGTGCTTGAGGAGGGTGGTGCCAACAGCCACGTGGCCATCGTCGCGCGCGCGCTCGGTATCGCCTCAATCACCCAGTGCAAGGGTGTGGTCGAGATGGTCGAGCCGGGGGACGCAGCGATTATCGATGCCAAAGGCGGAGAGCTGCATGTGCGCCCCACCCAAGAAGTGGTGGTTGCGTATTCGGACAAGGTGCGGTTCCAAGCCCGCAAGCAAGCCCAGTATGCCGCCTTGCGTGATGTGCCCGCGGTGACGCTGGATGATGTGCGGATCGGCCTGCACATCAACGCTGGCCTCCTCTTCGATCTGCCCCACCTTGATCAGTCAGGGGCCGATGGCATTGGTCTTTTCCGCACCGAACTTCAGTTCATGATCTCCGAGACCTTCCCGCGGCTCGATCAGCAGACGAAGCTGTACAAATCGATCATGGATCAGGCCGATGGCCGGCCCGTTGTGTTCCGTACCCTCGATGTCGGGGGCGATAAGGTCATTCCGTATTTCCGTGCGGGCGTCGAGGAGAACCCGGCGTTAGGCTGGCGGGCGATCCGCATGTCCCTCGACCGCCCAGCGCTCTTCCGGATGCAAATTCGCGGGCTGTTGCGCGCAGCGCATGGGCGTGAATTACGGGTCATGCTGCCGATGATCTCCGAGGTCTCGGAGTTCCAGGCGGCGCGGGCCTTGATCGATCGAGAGGTTGCGCTTCTCAGCAAGCATGGCCGCCCGGAGCCTTCCAAACTGATGGTGGGGACAATGATCGAGGTGCCGGCACTCCTTTGGCAGCTGGATCATCTTCTGCCCTTGGCGGATTTTGTCTCGGTTGGCTCGAACGACCTTGTGCAGTTTCTATTTGCCGCCGATCGGGGCAATGAACGTGTCGCGGCTCGCTTCGATTCCTTGAGCTCGTCCGTGTTGCGTGCGTTCCGGCGTATTGTGCGAGAGGCGGAGCGGTTCGAAACGCCGCTCACATTGTGTGGTGAAATGGCTGGAAAGCCTCTCGAGGCCATGACATTGATTGGGCTCGGATTCCGGTCCATTTCCATGTCTCCGGCCTCCATTGGCCCGGTCAAGGCCATGGTTCTGTCCTTGGACGCGGGCACTTTGCGGGAGCGGTTGGATGAAATGCTGGAAGATCAAACCGCCTCGCTGCGCGAGGAATTGAAGCGATTTGCTGCAGAGACCGGGGTGCAGACTTAAGGCGCCTCCTTTGGCCGAGAGAATTTCAACAAGACGGCCAACACTTTGTGCGCCAATGGTATAGTCTCGCCAAGGCTTGCAAACTCCTGTCCATTGGGCTTGTGTTAGCGAGCGGTTGGGGAAAATAGTCGCGGCCAGGCTTGGGAGGCTAGGCCGCATTGTATTATGGGTAGCCCCTCGGCAAAAGCCGGGCGGGAGCGCCCTCAGGTTCACGGGATAGGAAGTGATGTCTGCCGGCTATGACGCGGAAGTGGCCGACCTGTTTCGGGACCTCAGAGCCGCGAGCAATCTGACCGAAGCGGACCTGGCCGCGCGGATCGCGACGCCTGTGGAGGTCGTTCAGGCGCTCGAACAGGGCGCCATCTACGCCTTGCCGCCATGGCCAGAGACCAGCCGTGTCGTGAGCGCCTACGGTACAATTCTCAACCTCGATACGCGCCCCTTGCTCCGTCGCATCTACGCCCAGCTGGAAGCCGGCGTCGTCGAGTTGGGACCCAAGCCGGCTCTGGACGTGCCAGTCATGGTGCCTCCGCCCGGAGACATCCCTGCCCCTGCTCCCGCGCAAGCGATGCCGCAAGCCCCTGCCTGGCCGAATGGTCAGCCGCCGCCGCCGCCGCCGCCGCAAGCTATGCCGCAGGCTGTACCGCAAGCACCTGCTTGGCCGAACGGGCAGGCCGATTTGGCACAAACTCAAACGCCGCCACAGCCTCAGGCCCACCAACCGCAGGAGCCTCAGCCCCAGGCAATGCCGCTGCCGCAGGACCATCAGCCACAGGTCGCCCAATCGCACGCGCAGCCGCTCCAACCGCTAGCCGCGCCCCCTGGTCCGGGCGCCAGGCCCGCCGGGACGCCTGGCGCTGGACCGGCGCCTGCACCGTTGGAGACCGCGTGGCCGGGCGGGCCCCAAGCCCCTCAGCCTGAGCCGCACGTGCCGCAGCCAAAGCAGCCGCCGCAAGCCTATGCACCTGACCAGGCCGCGCAGTCCCAGGAAGACGCAAGTTTCACTGGCGAGCCGCAAGCACCTCAACCGCAAGCCCATCAGCCGCCGCATGGCTACGCGCCGAACCCGGCTGCCCAGCCTCAGGACGACGCACGCTTTCCAGGTGGCCCTCAGGCCTATCAGCAGCCGCAAGCCCATCAGCCGCCGCATGGCTATGCGCCCGACCAGACGGCTCTCGACCCATCCGCCATGTCTGATGCTGGCATGTCCGATGCAGGCATGGCTGATGTGAGCTTTCCTGGCGAGGTTGAGCCCGAAGCCGAGCAGGAGCCCAAAGCGAAGCGGACCAAATTGCCGCTTCTCAAGTGGGGTGTCGTCGGGCTACTTGTGGTCGTCGTGTTGCTTGGCCTATGGATGGTTTTTGGTGGCTCTTCGAGCAATACGAGCTCGTCTTCGGGATTTAACACCTCCGATCCGGTCCTCGATCCCGACGATCCGCGAAGCCGCAAAGCTGATCGGCTTCCCAGCAATTTATAGCTTCGTTCTTTTTCAATAGAGCCTATGACAACGATTCCCGCCGAGAAGCTCGATAAGCTCGTCAGCCGTTGGCAAGCCGTCCAAGGGGGCCTTGCTGCAGGGGCCGATCAAAGCAATTTTGTCCGGCTATCCCGCGAATTTGCCGAGCTTGATCCAATCGTCACGACGATCAGCGCGCTGCGAAAGGCGCAAGAAGAGCGGGACGGCTTGCGGGAGATCTTGGACGACAGCGATTCGGATCCGGACATGCTGGCTCTGGCCCAGGAAGAGATCGCCGGGCTCGAATCGAGCATCGAGGATTTTGAGTGTCAATTGAAGGTCCAATTGCTGCCCAAGGATGCGGCCGATGAGAAGAGTGCGATCCTCGAACTGCGTGCCGGTACGGGCGGCGACGAGGCCGCGTTGTTTGCGGGCGACCTGTTCCGTATGTATCAGCGCTTCGCGGACCGGCATGGCTGGAATGTCAGCGTGATGTCGGCGAGCGAGTCTGCCACGGGCGGATATAAGGAAATAATCGCCAATATCACCGGCAAGGGCGTGTTTGCCCGCATGAAATACGAATCCGGTGTGCACCGCGTTCAGCGTGTGCCGGAGACCGAGGCGCAGGGACGCATTCACACCTCGGCGGCGACTGTGGCGGTACTGCCGGAGGCGGAGGATGTGGACGTTCAGATCGATGAAAAGGATCTGCGCGTCGATGTGTTTCGGGCCAGCGGTCCCGGCGGGCAGTCGGTCAACACGACGGACAGTGCCGTGCGCATTACGCACATTCCGACCGGGCTTGTCGTGATCCAACAGGACGAGAAATCCCAACATAAGAATAGGGCCAAGGCCATGAAGGTCCTGCGGTCCCGACTCTACGATTTGGAACGCGAAAAGCTCGATGCCGAGCGGGCGCAGGATCGGCGCAGCCAGATCGGTTCCGGCGACCGTTCGCAGCGCATCCGCACCTATAATTTTCCGCAAGGCAGGGTCACGGACCACCGTATCGGGCTCACCACCCACCAGCTCCAGATGGTGCTTGCCGGGGAGCCAGCATTGGACGAAGTCATCGATGCGCTGACCACGGAGGCTCAAGCGAGCCAGCTTGCCGCCATGGAAGAGCAGGGCACATGAGTTTGAATCTCGGTTCCGCCCATGCCGCCACGACCCGCACATTGAGGGACGGGGGCATCGGCACGCCAGCGCTTGATGCGCGCGTGCTCCTAACATCCGCAACGGGACTTTCCATTGAAGCGCTGATCGCAAAGGGTAACGATCCTTTGACACCAGAGGCCGAGCTGCGCTTGGCTCGCTATGTCTCGCGGCGTTTATCCGGCGAGCCTGTGTCGCGTATCAAAGGCGTGCGCGAGTTTTACGGGCGGGATTTTCATATCGATCCGTACACGCTCGATCCTCGTGCAGACACCGAAACACTCATTGCCGCGGCGCTCAAAAACGTGGCGCGATGCCATGTGCAAGGTCGGCCGCTCACCGTGCTCGATCTGGGGACGGGATCGGGGTGCATCCTGATCACGCTGCTGGCAGAGCTGCCTCAAGCACGTGGGGTCGGGTTTGATATCAGTCCGGGCGCGCTGCGCTTGGCCCGTGCGAATGCAGAACGTCTCGGCGTTGGCGCTCGCGCCCGATTTGCGGCTGCAAACTGGTTCGACGGTCTTTCCGGGCGTTTTGACATCATCGTCTCAAACCCGCCTTATATCGCCAGCGCGGAGATCGAAAGCTTGTCGCCCGAGGTCGCCCAGCACGAACCGAGGACGGCGCTGGATGGCGGCACGGATGGGCTAGATGCCTATCGGCGCATTGCAAATGGCGCGGCGCGTTTTCTGCACGAAGGTGGGTGCCTCTTGGTTGAAATTGGCTCTGCTCAGGCGGAAGCGGTTGCGGGGCTCTTTCGAGAGGCGGGACTGACCGTTGCGCGCGACGGAATCGTGGCGGATTTGGCTGGGCGGCCGCGCTGCATCTGCGCCAAAATTTCACATGGTGAGGGCGCGCGGAACGTTGGATCGTCTTAAAATTAAGCTTGGAAAGTCTAGATGTTCGGGCTAGGTTCTGGATACGAAATGAAATTATTCGGCGCGCTGGAGTAGGGACTTAGCGCTGCCGGTTGCACGGCAACAACGCGGACTTCCTATAGAACCTCGATGGACAGGCGGAAGCGCCTCTCGAGCCGTTCAGGAGCCGTAGACTCGCAAATCAGATTTTGTTGGCTGGTGCTGACTCATAATGCATCTCGCATTGCGCCGACGCCAACGAGAACAAGGCAGCAAGAAAAAAGAACGGTTGTGATGACTTGCGTGGCCGATCCGGCTTTCCGGGCGCGAAGCGTTCCGAGGTTGAGAGTCGGTCGGAAGTAGGACAGCAGGGAGCTATATGTGCGGCGCAGGCGCCGCCAAGCAGGTGAACAAGGCTTATGAGGCAAGGACAGCAGAATCGGAGGGGTCGTGGTCGTGGCCGCAAGCCCCAGAACCCATTATCGCGGAGTTACGAGTCAAATGGACCCGATGTGAAGATCCGGGGGACCGCCGCGCACATCGCAGAGAAATACATGACGCTCGCACGGGACGCGCTCGCCTCCGGCGACATGATCGCGGCTGAGAGCTATCTCCAGCACGCCGAGCATTATAACCGTATCATCATGGCTGCTCAGGCGCAGGCCGCTACGCCTCAGGCCGGCGATCAGCCGCACGCTCAATCACAGCCTCCAGCCAATGGCGGCCCGGCCCGGAGCGGCCGGCAGGGTGCCGAAGCGGGCGACCAGGACGCGGCCAATGTGGAACAGGCTGAGGCCACGCCAAGCGAACCCAGCGCGCCGCAGGCGGAGCCGGGCCGTGGCCGGCCGCGCCGTAATGGCGCTCAAGCCACACACGAGGCGGATGGGGCTGAGGCCGTAGAGGCTGGAACCGTGGACGAGAACGAGGTTGCGCCGGGCGTCGCCGGCTAGGCTCTTCGGACTGCCTTGAGGCTGTGTTGAGCCGGGGCGCGCAGATAGGCGCCGCCGCGAAGGGGCTGACACTGATATATGCCCGAAGTAAAACCTGTTGCGACTTGGCGCAAGGTTCTTGCCGCCATCCTCGACTTTTTCACGATCTTTTTCGTTGGCGGCTACATCGTGGGCTATGCGACGGGAAATCTCACCGCGGACGGTTTCGACCTTCAGGGCGGGCCGGCGTTGATCTTCTTCGCGGCGATCGCCGGTTATTTCATTGTCTTCTCAAAATATCTCGGCGGCACGCTCTGGCAGCGGATTTTGAAGGTGCGTTAGGTTTCGCCGCCGCTCTTTTGTGCCTGCTCAAGGCGAATTGCCCCCTTTTTTTGCAGAAAACGGCTCGCTATATGTCCATTAATGCACCGCTGGTATGACGCATCACTAGTGGTTCCCGCCACAAACACACCAATTCCGGCTCACTCTCACACCCGACCGCCCAACGAGCGAAAAACATGGACTTTGAAAAACTCTCCGACCGTTTGAAGGGATTTCTGCAGGCAGCCCAAACGATTGCTATGCGCGATGGAAACCCACAAGTTACCCCAGAACACTTTCTGAAAGCGCTGCTGGACGATGAAGAAGGGCTTGCCGCCGGTCTGATCGGCCGGGCTGGCGGCGATGCAAAGACGGCGCTTGCGCGCACAGATGCGGCGCTCGCCAAACTGCCCAAGGTTTCCGGTGCCGGCGCACAGGCCCCTCAGATGACGCCCGCGCTTGTCCGCACGCTCGATCAGGCCGAGCAGATCGCCACGAAGGCGGGCGACAGCTTCGTGACCGTTGAGCGGGCCCTGCAGGCGCTCGCCATGACGAGCGAGGGCGACACGGCCGTTATACTGAAGGATGCCGGCGTCACGCCGCAAAGCCTGAACGAGGCGATCAACGATTTGCGAAAGGGGCGCACAGCCGATAGTGCCGGCGCCGAGCAGCAATATGATGCGCTGAAGCGCTACACGCGCGATTTCACCGAAGCGGCGGCCGCTGGCGAGATGGACCCTGTCATCGGGCGCGATGAGGAAATCCGCCGCACGATCCAAGTTCTATCGCGGCGCACGAAAAACAATCCCGTGCTGATCGGCGAGCCGGGCGTTGGCAAGACGGCCATCGTCGAGGGGCTGGCGCAGCGCATCGTCAAGGGCGATGTGCCCGAAAGCCTGAAAGACAAGAGGGTGCTTTCGCTCGACATGGGAGCGCTCATCGCGGGTGCGAAATATCGCGGCGAGTTCGAGGAGCGGCTGAAGTCGGTCATTTCAGAGATCGAGGCCTCGGACGGCCAGATTGTTCTGTTTATCGATGAGATGCACACCCTGGTCGGGGCAGGCAAGGCGGATGGCGCCATGGATGCCTCCAACCTGCTGAAACCCGCACTGGCACGCGGCCAGCTGCATTGCGTTGGCGCAACAACGCTTGAGGAATACCGCAAGCATGTGGAGAAGGACGCAGCCCTCGCCCGGCGCTTCCAGCCCGTGTTCGTGCCTGAGCCGACGGTGGAAGACACGATCTCCATTCTTCGTGGGCTGAAGGAAAAATATGAGCTGCATCACGGTGTGCGCATTTCCGATGCCTCGCTCGTCTCTGCGGCGACTCTTTCCAACCGTTACATCTCCGACCGGTTTTTGCCCGACAAGGCGATCGATCTGGTGGACGAGGCTGCATCACGCTTGCGCATGCAGGTGGATTCCAAACCGGAAGAACTCGATGAGCTCGACCGGCGCCTCATGCAGCTCAAGATCGAGCGCGAGGCCTTGAAGAAAGAGACAGACACGGCCTCCAAAGACCGGCTGGAGCGGCTGGAAAAGGAGATCGTCAATCTTGAGGAGAGCGCCAATGTGCTCGCCTCGCGCTGGCAGGAGGAAAAGGACAAGCTTGGGGCGGCGCAGAAGATCAAGGAAGATCTCGATCATGCGCGCATCGAGTTGGAGCAGGCGCAGCGGGGCGGCGATCTGGCAAAGGCCGGCGAGCTGGCCTACAGCGTCATACCCGGCCTTGAGGCGAAGCTTCAGGAGATCGAAGAGGAAGAGGGCAAGGCTGGGAGCCTGGCCCAAGAAGTCGTAGAGCCCGACATGATCGCGCAAGTCGTGTCGCGCTGGACCGGCATTCCCGTGGACAAGATGCTGGAAGGCGAGCGCGAAAAACTGCTTGCCATGGAAACGGAAATCGGCCGCCGTGTTGTCGGCCAGGAGGAGGCCGTGGCGGCGGTCTCGACCGCGGTGCGCCGCTCGCGTGCCGGGCTGCAAGACCCCAACCGGCCGCTTGGCTCCTTTATGTTTCTCGGCCCAACGGGCGTTGGCAAGACGGAGCTATCGCGGGCGCTGGCCGAATTTCTCTTCGACGATGAGAACGCGATCCTGCGCATCGATATGTCCGAATATATGGAAAAGCATGCGGTCTCCCGGCTCATTGGCGCGCCGCCCGGCTACGTGGGCTATGAAGAGGGCGGGGCACTGACAGAGGCCGTTCGCCGCCGCCCCTATCAGGTCATTCTCTTCGATGAGATCGAGAAGGCGCATCCGGATGTGTTCAACGTCCTGCTGCAAGTGCTGGACGATGGGCGGTTGACGGACGGCCAGGGCCGCACGGTCGACTTCCGCAACGCGCTCATCATTATGACGTCCAATCTCGGCTCAGAATATCTCGTCAACCAAAAGGAAGGCGAGGATTCAGATGCCGTCGAGGACCAGGTGATGGAAGTGGTGCGCGGGCATTTCCGGCCCGAGTTCCTCAATCGCGTGGATGAGATCATCCTGTTCCATCGCCTGCGCCGCGAGCACATGGCGAACATTGTCGATATCCAGATGAAGCGCCTGCAGACCCTGCTGGTCGACCGCAAGATCACGCTCACGCTGGAGGAGGACGCCAAGACCTGGATCGGCAACAAGGGCTATGACCCGGCCTATGGCGCACGCCCCTTAAAGCGCGTGATCCAGAAATTCGTCCAAGACCCGCTGGCCGAAATGATCCTGGAAGGCACGATCCATGACGGCGAGGGCGTGACAGTCGGCGTCAAAGACGGCGGCCTCACCTTCAATGGCGAGGCACCCAAAAAGGCCAAGGCGGCTTAGGGGGTACGGCTCGCCGGACCTCAGATCGCGTCGTTGCCGGACTCGCGCTCGAGCAGCGAAGCGGTAGCGCATCAAGGAAGCCCTCAAGGTGGCCGGAGGCCGGTAGCGCATAGCTCTCGTCCCGGCCATCCACGTCTTCGAAAGTCAAACAACTGCTCTCGTGGATGCGCGGATCACGTCCGGGCATGACGAGGCAAGGGACTCGGCGCGACGCACTTTCGTGCGATGACATTCAAATTGTGAGGTGAAGGGGACGCTTGCTGCGCGTTCGTGGCCTGCTGCGTCAGGGCTTGCTGCGTGGCAGCTTACCAAGCGGCGGCTGACGTAGTGGCGGCTTAGTGAGTGGCAACGGAGTGAAGAAGTGCCTACTGGGCGTTGGCCACTTGGGCGACGCGGTTCGTGACCGGGTCAAGTTCCATGAGGGCCTCGATCCGGCGGCGCTCTTTCTGGAAGGCTGCAAGCACGCGGCCTTCGAGTTTCAGGCCGCGCGGCACGGCGATCGTCATGGGATTGACGAACTTGTTGTTGACGAGGACTTCGTAGTGAAGATGCGGGCCGGTTGAGCGACCGGTCGAGCCCACATAGCCGATGATCTGGCCTTGCTTCACGCGGGCGCCGGGCTTGGAGCCGACGGCAAAGCGCGTCATGTGGCCATAAGCAGTGGCAAAGCCGTTGGCGTGGCGGATGCGGATGTAATTGCCGTAGCCGCCATGGCGCTCGGCCATCTCGATCTTGCCATCGCCGGCGGCCACGATCGGTGTGCCGCTGGGGGCCGCCCAATCGACGCCCGTATGCATGCGGATACGGCGCAGAAGCGGATGGCGGCGATTGCCGAAGCCGGAGGTGAAGCGCCCGCCCTTGACCGGGTTGCGCATCAAGAACTTCTTCGCGCTCGAGCCGTTCTCGTCATAGAAGTCGACCGTGTCGTCCGGGGTGCGGAAGCGATAGAATTTGCGTGCCTTGCCGCTCACGGTCATGGAAGTGAAGAGCATCTCGCCCGCCTCATCGCCGCTTGTGCCTTCGCCGTCGAAGAACACTTCGAACGTATCGCCAGGGCGAACCTTCTGATTGAAGTCCACATCATAGGAATGAACGCGGAGCAGTTTGAGGATCGTGTCGGAGGGAAGGTGCTGGTCGAGGGCTGCGGTATAGAAGCTCTGATAGAGCGAGGCCCGGTTGGAGGCGGTGATGACGACGTCATCCAAGGGCGCTGTGGTCGAGGCGAGATAGTCGCCCTCGCGGTCCCGGGTGGCGGTGATGATGTGGTTGCCGGACTTGTCGAAGACGCTGATGCGGACAGGCTCTTTCACATCAGAATCGGCCTCTGACTCCACAAGCCGGAAGTCGATCTTCTGCTTGGGCTTCAGATCCTCAGGCCCGAACACGGCATCAAGGCTGTCGATGATCTCGGTGGCGAGTTCTTTCTTAGCGCCGGCGGCAAGGATGACGCCGAGCAGCGTGTCGCGCTTGCCGATCGTGACGATCTTGGTCTGCGCATTCTCAACCTGGCTTTCGCGGAAGTCTTCTTCTTCGTCGTGCATTTTCTGCATGACGGTCGTGTTGGGCAAGAAGCGGGGACGCTCGACCTCATCGGGGCGGTAGGAGGCAAGCTGAATCTTGGCCTCGCCGTCGCCCTCGCCAAGCGCGAGCGGCGATTGAGCGTAGGAGAAGTTCTCCGCAGCGCGCGCGATCAGCGCGTTGACCTGCGCGGGCTCAAGCTCGATGTCGTCGGTTGCCGGCAGCAGGCCGCCGGGCACATCCACCATATTCACCTGCAGCGATATTGCCGGGTCGACAGCATCAGTGCCGCTGCCGATTGGCGTCGTGTCCGAATAGAGCTTGAATGGGTTAAAGGTTGGGAGCCGGCGGGCGTTTTCCGACTTGTCGCTGGCAAGGCCGGCGATGATGCGCAAATAAGGCTTGATGGTAATGAATTCGCGGTCGCCTTGGCTCTGCACGATCGTGTCGTGGATGACTTGGCGGCTGGCGAAGCCGGCGGACGTCATCTGGATCCGATTTTCTTTCTGGCCGCTGGCGCTCTGGGCGTCTTGCGCCAGTCTGGCGCCCCGGATCGGCTGCAGCGCGGCAAGAGAGGCGCGCTTGATGGAATTCATCATGCCCGAGCCGTCGGACATATTCATGGAGGCATAAATCGCAACGCCGATAAGACAGACGCCTACCATGCCAGCAAGGCAGGTGCTGGCCATCCATTTCAGGCGGCTCGCGGCTCCGTCGTGGCCCGATTCGCACAGATAGACCGGCGGGATCTCGCGATCGATTTTTTGCGGCATTTCGCCAAGGAAAATAGTCGGGAGTCCACGTGGTGCGGCTGGCACAAGTGCCTGGCCAAGCTTACGGCGCGCAAATTCCCCGTGGCGCTTAAACAATGCGCAATCCCCCCCGTCTTCCGGTTGCAGCCCCACGCCCATGATTCGGACGCGATACCCTGATTTTCTCTCAGGCGACCAACAGCCGAAGCGGCTATCTGA
>CALOBK010000013.1:222500-246232 GCA_942491645.1 uncultured Alphaproteobacteria bacterium
GGTATTCGTGACTGTATGTGTAGGATAGGTGGGAGACTTTGAACCAGGGGCGCCAGCTCCTGGGGAGTCAACCTTGAAATACCACCCTTATAATTATGGATATCTAACTGCGACCCGTTATCCGGGCCCAAGACAGTGTATGGTGGGTAGTTTGACTGGGGCGGTCGCCTCCTAAAGAGTAACGGAGGCGTACGAAGGTAGGCTCAAGCTGGTCGGAAATCAGCTGTCGAGTGCAATGGCATAAGCCTGCCTGACTGCGAGAGTGACAATTCGAGCAGAGACGAAAGTCGGTCATAGTGATCCGGTGGTCCCGTGTGGAAGGGCCATCGCTCAACGGATAAAAGGTACGCCGGGGATAACAGGCTGATGATGCCCAAGAGTCCATATCGACGGCATCGTTTGGCACCTCGATGTCGGCTCATCACATCCTGGGGCTGGAGCAGGTCCCAAGGGTTCGGCTGTTCGCCGATTAAAGTGGTACGTGAGCTGGGTTTAGAACGTCGTGAGACAGTTCGGTCCCTATCTGCCGTGGGTGTAGGAGAATTGAGAGGAGCTGTCCCTAGTACGAGAGGACCGGGATGGACGCACCTCTGGTGGACCTGTTGTCGCGCCAGCGGCACAGCAGGGTAGCTAAGTGCGGACGGGATAACCGCTGAAAGCATCTAAGCGGGAAGCCTACCTCGAAACTAGTTCTCCCTTGAGAGCCGTGGAAGACCACCACGTTGATAGGCTGGATGTGGAAGCGCAGCAATGTGTGAAGCTAACCAGTACTAATCGCTCGATTGGCTTGATTGCTTTCATTGTCAGTGCCCATCTTTCTTTGCGCCACCGGCCTAGCGGCCGACTTGAGCGTGAAGAGATGGGTTGGTTGAGACCAAATTTTCAAACCAAACCGTTCTTTGCTGGCCTGGTGATTTTGGCGGAGCGTCTACACCCGATCCCATCCCGAACTCGGCCGTGAAAAGCTCCAGCGCCGATGGTACTAAGTCTAAAGACTTGGGAGAGTAGGTCGTCGCCAGGCTTGCTGAGGACGGTTTTGGTTGTATCGCGCGGGGATTAGGCTTCGGCCTATTTGAGCGCGCTGTTCTTTGTGCTATCGCCCTCTGGGCTACTTGTGCACAAGGCTTCATCGAGATTTCATTCCCTCTTTCACGATCGTTGGTGCTGCTCTATGAGCAATGCCGCGGAAACAAAACCGCCGCCTGGTTCGCCAGCGGCGGTTTTTTGTTGTCTGGTCGGTGTTTTCTAAGGGCAAGCATTGCGGTGATCGATGTGCGCGGCCATAGTCCGCGCGAATTCTGCACACCATGATTGAAATCCAACGCAACAAAAGAGGGACCAGGACCAACCATGTCTGATCGTATTGTCATGAGAGTGGGTGAGAGCCTTGTAGCAGGCGGCCCGCCCGGTACGGCAGCCGAACCGGAAGTGGCCATCGGCGAGATGGATGGGCCCATGGGCAGCGCGTTCGCCAATCTTCTTGGCGATCAGGTCAAGGGGCATTCGCGCGTCCTTGCGCTGCTCAATACCGATGTCATGGTTCGCCCGCCCACGATCTGCGTGAGCAAGGTCACGGTGGATGATGTCCGCTACACCAACATCCTCATGGGCACGGTGCAGTACGCCACGGCCATGGGCGTGCTGGATGCGGTGCGCTCCGGCGACATTCCGAAGGACAAGGCCGACGAGCTCGGTATCATCGTTTCGGTGTGGCTGAACCCCGGTATTGTCGATGTGCAGGACCTGGACCATCAAACCCTCTTCGACATCCACCGCAAAGCCACAACGCAGGCCATTCAGAAAGCCATGACGTTCCAGCCCTCGATCGACTGGCTCCTCGAGAACCAGGACAAGGTCGTGCACAAATATTTCGAGAAGGGCCTCAAGGGCGAAGGCTAAGGCCTGAAGGTTGCTTGCCGATCCGCGGGGCGTTTAGCGCCCTGCGGCCTCGGTCTCGCAGGCCAGAGAAATCGCGCCGGGGCCGTCCGCCGCCTCGCATGGGGCGCTCGCGGAAGACGCACTGGCAGACTGACCCCCTGCGACAACCGCCGATGCGCGCTTATAGAGATCCTGCACAGGGGTCGCTTTGGCGGACGAGATGCTGCCTGTGTATTCCTTCTTCCAGCGGCGCCCGGGTTTGAGATAAAACGCATTGCCGCCCGCCACCGTCATGTATTTGGCCGGGTAGGGGTTCTTGTAGCTTGCCGCATGGAAGTGCATGGCTTTACCGGCCGGCCCGTAGTGCTTGCCTTTGAGGACCGCGTCGGCGGCGTGCATGGCCGTGCGCATTTGTTTGGGGTCGAGGGTCCTCGTCAGAACGCCAGGTGCAAACTGGCGATGCTGACCCACAACGCCACAGATCGTGTTGGGAAAACGCTGTGACTGGACGCGGTTCATCACCACGGTGCCGACTGCCAGGGATCCTTCGTAACTCGAACGGTTGGACTCGAAATACATCGCGCGGACGAGGCATTCCCGCTCGTCTGTGGTCGCCGCGATGACCGGTCCCCGGCCTGACCGTCCGGAGCAGCCATTAAGGCACGCTGCCGCCAAGGCGGCGGCGATTGCCACCGCGGCATATGTCCGCCGGTTCGTCAGCCCCAAAATCCCCGTCTTATATTTCCGTCGGCTGGTCACGCCTGGAAGTTCAGCGCCAGAGAAGTTTAGCGGCCAAAAGTTGCCGCCAAATTGACGGTGTGGTGCCAAAACCGGGTTTTGGCTACTGGTTTTTTCGATTGGAGGCGCTGGTGGCCGCTTGCACGGCTCAATGCGGATATCCCACCGCGCCCTATACATGCGCCCAAAGGGCCCTTAAGTGCCGGATCGATGGAAGACTTCAGGTCTCGCCGAGCGGCCGAACCAGGCCTTCCCGGATCAGCCGTCGGACAAGCACTTCCTTGTCGAAATCGTCCAGATTGCCGGGAAGTTCGCGCACCCGGAATCGGTGCGTTTCCAGCGCGTAGCGCATGGCCGTGCTTGCATGGATTGGGAAAAAGGTCTTATTGCGATGAGCAAGAGATGAGCAAGAGATGAGCAAGAGATGAGCAAGAGATGAGCAAGAGATGAGCAAGAGATGAGCAAGAGATGAGCAAGAGATGAGCAAGAGATGAGCAAGAGATGAGCAAGAGATGAGCAAGCGATGAGCAAGCGATGGGACAGTTTGGGAGACGTGATCATATCTTCTTCGGTGAGTGTATATTTCTGTTTATTGTCGTCTGACATGTCGATAATCCTGTCGTTATTGTAGAAAGCTTGGCGTTATTTGAGCTAGACTAAATCCAAACTCTCTACCAGTCCTGGTCATGAGGCTAGGATCGAAGCAACTAAAAATCAATTGGCGTCATGACCCACCACTTTGCGTTGCCATTAGCCGAGCGGATCTGGGGAGGTCTTGCGCCAAAGAAGTCCAACTTGCAGGAGTTGCTGTGATGCTGACGGAACGGCGCTAGAACAGGCTCTCGATTTGGGGGTTTTCTATCTCAATAAGCTCAGGCGTATTCTGGATATTATTGTTTTTTCTAATATGAACTGCTCCCTGTGTAAGGCGTAATGCCGTCCGCAAGGAGCTGATTTTGCTGTAGATGCTGGGGCGACCGACCGCCGCACGCGACATCACGGCGCAACAATCAGCACCTTTATGCGCGTAGAAAAGGAAGGAGACAGCACTCATGCAGCACGATGCGATTGCAGAGGGCACATTGAATCTTGATAAGGACGGAAGGCGTACGTCGAAACTACGCCTGATTGAAATTGGGTTGGCGCTTGTGCTGACCCTGGTCGCGCTGCTGTTCCTGGTTTTTGCGGCTTGGGGGCAAGAGATGAACGCGATCGCCATCTCCGAGGGTTGGGCGAGACCAAGTCTTGGAAAGGGAACGGTCACGGCGGCCTATATGACAATGAAGAATTCGGGTGGCTCGGACGATGTACTCAAGGCGGCGAAATCCACCCAAGCAAAGCGCGTTGAGATTCACGAGACGAAGATGTCCGATGATGGCGTGATGAAGATGAGACCCGTTGAAGGCGGTCTGCCGATCCCTGCCGGTGGCTCAGTGCAGCTCAAGCCAGGCGGTTTGCATCTGATGGTGATGGGGCTCCACGACAAAGTCGCCGAGGGCGACACTCTGACCCTAACGCTGGAGTTTGAGAAGTCCGGTCCGATGGAGGTGTCTTTTCCAGTAGGCAAGGCGCCAAGCGCGATGGATCAGCACTAACGGGGACTTCGCCGCGCCAACGGCTGCCCTATTTCGTTTTGGTTGTGCGTTGGAAGCCGGAGAGCCGGCAGGCATAGACCGTGCGCGTCTCTTCCTGGACGAGAGGTACTTCAATCTTCTTCAGAACGGTGACGCGATCGAAGTGCCGCGTGATGGACTTGCGGCATGGCCGGAGCGAGACGAACAGAATGGGCTCCGGCGTGCCGGCAGTGAAGGGGCGGGTCATCTCATAGTGATTGTGGGGGCTTGGCCCGCGCGCCCAGATGTAAAGGGGCACGCGGGCGTCTCTCATATAGTACAGCAACTCCGCTGCCATATCTCGCGTGTCCACCAGCACGGCGCCGTAGGACTGTTCGCTCAGCAACGAGCGGACCGCATCGGCAGTTTCCTCCCAACCAATAGCGGAGCGCAGGAACTCTAGGCGTTCGAATAGGCTCCAGCTGCTTGCGAAGGAAGGCACGATGGCGATGGCGGCCGCCACAACGAGGTGGAGCCCGAGCGATATGGCGAGCAGCACCCGCCGCTCATGCTCCAGCAGGACCGCCGTCACAAATACACTGGCGGCGGGATAGGCCGTTGCGGCCCAGTTGCCATGCGCGCGCGATAGCAAGGCCTGTAAGATCAGTATCGTGAGGATCGGTATAGTGAAGCACAGCAGCAGGGTCTTGTTGGGATCTCGGGGCTGTTGGACGTGCCGAAGGCCCGCGCGGGCAAGAACCGCAAGAAGAATTGGCCCGAACAAGGCAAATTGCGCACCGATAAATTCAGCAAGTGCGGCAGGGTGAAGATAGGGAGGGCGCCATCCAATATTGGCGCCCGTATGCTTCGCGGTTGGGTAGCCGTGCTGGGCGTTCCAAACGATGTTGGGCGAGAAGAGTGCGAGGGCGATGATGCCAGCGACGATGGCGCGGCCCCCCAAAAGCGCTTCGCGCGCATCGCGAGACACGATCGCGTGGCAAGCGATGCACAGGATTGCGTAGACCATGGCCTGTTTGGCCAGAAGGCCGATGCCAATGGCGAGGCCAAGAAGGATCGCGAGCCCCATGGTTTTGTGCTTCACAAGCAGGACCCAAAGAAAGAGCGTCAACGTCCAGAGCAAGATCAGCGGTGCGTCGGTGGTGATCAGTGCCGAGGCGTAGGACACGCCGGGCAGTGTCGCGAACACGATCGCGGCCCAGAATCCCGTTCGGGCGTCGAAGAGGACCCGTCCAGTCGCAAAGATCAGCAGGGATGCCAGCGTATAGAGGATCGGGGAGGCCGCGCGCGTGCAGGCCTCCGAGACACCACACACTGCGCTCATGGCGCCGATGATCCACGCAATGAGCGGGGGCTTGGAGAAGTAGCCGAACTCGAAATCGCGCGACCAGGTCCAATACTGAGCCTCGTCCATAACGAGGTCGATCTTCGAGGCATAGAGCGCGGCGAGACGGAATGCCAGGAGCGCGCCAAGGCACCCGATCGTCAGGAGGACATACGCCTTGTCGGACAGAACGGGTCGCGAAGGCGGGCCGGATGGCTCGACCGTGTTCGAAGTATTACCGGTGGGCAAGACAGCTCCCTCAAGAGGCACGCGCCGGGGCGCTCAGCCCCTAGAGGGCTGAAATATTTATCATTCTGATGTCAGGCGCGTGGCATCCTATATCTGGACGTCAAACTTGAACATCACTATGGTCGCTTCCACACTCTATTGCGTTCTGTAGGGGATCTTATGCCAGGCGATTGGGTGCCCGGCGGCGCCATCCGCATCTCCGTTGTCATTCCTGCGTTCAACGAGCAAGGCAATATTGGCCGCTTGATCGAGGAAACCTACGCGACCGTGCCCGATTCTGTGCTCGGTGAGGTGATTGTCGTCGACGATTCGAGCGAAGACGGCACATCGGCCGAAATCAAGGCGCTGATTCCCAATCACGGGACCTTGCGTTATTTGCGGCACGGACGCCGTGCCGGCCAGAGTGCGTCAATGCGCACGGCCATTACGGCCGCCAGGTTTCCTGTGATCGTGACCATGGATGGGGACGGGCAAAACGACCCGAGCGACATCGCTAGCCTTTTCGAAAAGCTCGGGGCGCCCGGCTCGGAGCCTGCGCTAGTGGGCGGGGTCCGCGCATCGCGCAAGGATACAGGCTCGAAGCGGTTCGCCTCACGATTTGCCAATTGGCTGCGGGATCGGGTGCTGAGCGACGGCTGTCCGGATACAGGCTGCGGGATCAAGGTCTATCAGCGAGAGGCCTATCTCGCGCTGCCCTATTTCACGAGCATGCATCGCTATCTTCCGGCCTTTTTCCTGACCTATGGACATCAGGTGAGCTTCGCACCGGTGAACGACCGTCCTCGGATCGCGGGTCAATCGAAATACACCAATTTGGGGCGGGCGCTGATCGGCATTTACGATCTCGTCGGGGTAAGCTGGTTGCGCAAACGCACGGAAATTCCGCCCGTCGCCGAACAGGTTCAGGGCGCTGATGCGACTGCGAGCGAGCGGCACATTCAACTCGTGAGCCAGAGAGGGTAGCGGATATGTCCGGGGGTAGCCTCGCACAATGGTGGGCCGACACGTCGACACCGGCGCTGATTTGGCTGGGCATCGGCCTGTTCGCACAGCTCATGTTCTCCATGCGCTTCCTGCTTCAGTGGATCGCGACGGAGCGCGCGCGCGTGTCCATCGTGCCCGAGACGTTTTGGTATTTCAGTTTTGTTGGCGGGCTGATGCTGCTGAGCTACGCGATCTACCGGATGGATCCAGTGTTCATCATTGGCCAGGCCACAGGCCTGATCATCTATTCGCGCAATATCTATTTCATTTGGCTTGGCAAGAAGGTGGATGAAGGCCCGCCGGAAGTGCCCTATGAGGGTGAGACCAAGCGCGTCCAAGGGGCGTAAGTTGGGGCTTAGGTGAGGCGGAAGCCGGGGCCGTAGGCCAGGGCGCGGGTTTCGTCTGCGCGTTCCTGCGGGGTGCGGGTCACTTCCGCTTTGCAAAGCGCAGCAAAGCCCCCTATACAAAAAGGCCAGCGCCGTCGGCCCAAGGGCCCGCATCTGATGCGCTTCACAACTTCTTCGAACCTGTATATAGGTTCCCCCCTTCGCGGAGGCCTTGCTCGGCCTTGTCTTTCGCGAAAGGGTCGGCCCTTTTTCTTGAAGGCCACATGAATTGACGCGGGGTGGAGCAGCCCGGTAGCTCGTCAGGCTCATAACCTGAAGGTCGTAGGTTCAAATCCTACCCCCGCAACCAACGACAGTAGACTCCCCGAGCCCTCGGCTCCGGGGAGTTTTCTTTTGCTCGCAGCATTTTTTCACCAAGGAAGCGCGGAAACGGTTTGCCGAGTAGCTTGTCCGCTTTCGAGGCAAGAGCAGACATCCCCAATCCACGAGAAAACGTCCGCTTCTGACCGATACTGTCGATAAAGGCGTTGAGACAGGCGCCGAACAGTGATTCCGTCTGCTGAGGGCATCGGCGACGGAGGGCTCAGCGATGATGGGTCGGCAGAAGCGGGACCAGGGCAAGCTATTCTACGAGTTCCGCCTCGATGATCGCATTCCGCAGAACCATCTCCTGCGCCGGATTAATGTGTTCGTGACTGATCAGCCCCTTTTGAGTGGTCCAGTTTGATTGTTAGTGCATGGGCGGCCTTTGGTCTATTGGGACGATGGTCTCCGGGGCCGGCGGCCGGTAGCCCAGCGCACTGTGTGGTCGTTTGTTGTTGTAGTGTTTCCTCCATTGCTCGATCAGGATTTGCGCCTCGCGCAGGCTGTAGAAGATTTCGCCGTTCAGCAGCTCATCCCGGAAGCGGGCATTGAAGCTCTCGCAGTAACCGTTCTCCCATGGTGATCCTGGCTCGATGTAGGCCGTCCTGGCACCAACCGCGGCAATCCAGTCCCTGGCAGCCTGCGCAACGAACTCGGGCCCGTTGTCGGAGCGGATGTATGCTGGCACGCCGCGCAGGATGAACAGGTCGCTCAGGGCATCAATCACGCTGGTTGCGTTGAGCTTCCGATCCACCTTGATCGCCAGGCATTCCCGGCTGTACTCATCCAGGATGTTCAACGTCCGGAACGCCTTACCATCGTCCGTGCGGCAATGAACGAAGTCATAGCTCCAGACATGGTCGCGGTACTTAGGCCTCAACCGGATGCAAGATCCGTCGTTCAACCAGAGCCGGCCCTTCTTCGGTTGTTTTGTAGGTACTTTCAGCCCCTCTCGCCGCCACAGTCGCTCGACACGCTTGTCGTTGACCTGCCAGCCTGCGTCCCTCAGCAGAGCCGCAATCCGGCGATAGCCGTAGCGACCGTACTCGCGGGCCAGCTCGATCATGTCCGCAACCAGGTCGGCCTCGTCAGCCCGACCTCTCGGCAGTTTCCTCTGCGTCGAACGATGCTGGCCCAACACACGGCAGGCGCGTCGCTCGGATACCATGAACGCTTCACGCACATGACCGATGCAGACACGGCGGCGAGCGGGGCTCAGAAGTTTCCCCGTGCGGCCTCCGCCAGGATCAGCTTGTCCAAGGTCAGATCCGACACCGCTTTCCTCAGCCGTTCGTTCTCTTTTTGAAGCCGCTTGAGTTCCTTTAGCTGGTCGGTCCCCATACCGCCGTACTGCTTCCGCCAGCGGTAGAAGGTCTGCTCGGTTATGCGAACCTCCCGGATCGCATCCACGCGCGCCATTCCCTGCCCGACAAGGACCTCAACCTGTCGCAGCTTCGTGACAATCTCTTCCGGCTTGTGTCGCTTGCTTCCCATCTTCGATCCTCCGTTTCCTAAACATAACGGCGGACCACTTCACTGGGGGAGGATCAGCCCTGCTGGATCGCGTCGTGAGTTAAGAGAGAGCTTGGAGGATACTTTTCCTGAAGAGCATTTCCTGAAGAGCATTGCCCCCAGACCATCCCCCCTTGAGATGAAAGTGCATGTCGATCAGCCCGGGCATTGCTGTCAGGCCGGCACCGTCGATCTCGATAGCTCCCGAAGGTGCGGAAGCCACACCTGTCTCAGTGATCGTGGCGATCTTGCCGTCCTCAATCAGAATATCCTGTCCAGCAACGGGATCGTTACCGAGCCCATCAATTACCGTCACGTTCCGGATTAGGATGGGGCCCTCACTCAGATATTCTTGTTCCACCTGAGCGTAGCCCGGCGATCCGAGCGCCACTATTGCCGCGGCAAGTGCGAACATAGAGATCTTCATCACTAATCAGCCCTCCAAGCTTTTGCGATGCGGAATGGCGGCAACGAGAACGACGCCTGTCTTATTTTGTCAACGTTTCCAAGTCATCGCCTCCAATAGCTTTGTGACAGGCATCGCACATCGGGACACGCCCAGCCAAGGGCTTGCCGTCTGGACTCTTGTCGATGCCCCCTCCAGGGATCGCAGCTACTGCAAGGGAGCCGCCTGTTTCATCAGGAAAGCCTCGACGGCAGCCACCGATTCAGGGCGCAGGTTCTCAATGCCCTCGTAGGGCCGACCAAGTGCCGGGCCCTCATCGGGATACTTCTCTTTGCGTTTCTTATGACGCTGAATCACCCGGACAAACTCCTGACCGCCCCAGGCCCCGATCTCGGTGGAGACCGGCCATTCCTCGCGTGTATCCCGGAAGAGGTCATAGAACTTGGCGACGATCGGGTTTTCTCCGGCGCCCGGCACGAAGAGTTTGTACTGTTCCTTCACCACTGCCTTTAGGGAGTTGCCGGAGTAGATCATCACCGTGTCCCGACGGCCGTGGGTTTCACCCTCCAGCATCAGGGCAGACTGGTCCACACCGTCGATCACCCGGTCTCTCGGGATCCCGTCAGTCGCTCCGGCAAACCGCGCCAGGGTAGTGAACAAGTCAGACACTTGAACAATGTCTCCGACGATGGAATCTGCCTCGATAATGCCTGGCCAGCGTACAAATGCGTCGACCCGTACTCCGCCCTCAGTGGCATCCGCCTTACCGCCGCGATAGATAAGCGGCGTGAAGCCACTGGCCGGGGAATATTTTGTGAAATGGCCGTTGTCGCCCATAATCACGACAATGGTATTGTCGGCGATGCCGAGGGTTTCCATCTCCGCCATGATCTCCCCGATCCAGCCGTCGAGCTGTTTCATGCTCTCGACATAGGTGCCGCCATTAGGGGTGGTGTAGGCATCTCGGGTCGTACGCGGATTATAGAGGGGGATGACCGGCCAGTATTGCAGGAAGAACGGCTCACCCTTACCCGCCAGATCACGCAGGCTGTCCAGCGTCTGTTGCTGGAAACGGTCGTTCATTTCGTCATATTTCGCCTGGGTCCAGCGTTCGCCTGGCTCCATATGAACCTCGCGCACCGGACCGCCCTTGGTGCTCTCCACCACCGTCACCATGGCCGAGGCGTCCGGGCGGAACGTGCGGTCCATTGTGAACCGACTATCATAATTGTTCTCGCCAATGCCGATGGAGACCCCTTCGTTGGCCGCGTCATCGTTGAAGATCGTCAGTTGCCCCTGTTGGTGGATCGGATAGGAGGCAAAGTCAAAGCCCTGATTCGTTGGCCAAGCCTCCGCAATATCACCCATGTGCCATTTTCCGATATGCACGGTGTTGTAACCCGCGTCCGACAGCAACTCGGCGAGCGTGACTTCTTTGTCTGCAAGCCCGAAGCCCGAGATATCCACTGCGGTATCGCCCATGCCGTTGCGGTGGGGCTGCCGGCCGGTCATGAAGGCGACGCGGGTCGGCGTGCAGGACGGCTCAGTATACATGCGGGCCAGACGCATGCCCTCAGTAGCGAACTGGTTGATGGAGGGGGTCTTGTAACCCCGAATTGCGTTCAGCTCCGGAATGCCCAGATCACCAAATCCGATATCATCTATCAGGATATAGAGGATGTTGGGCGCCTTGCCGCCATTGCCCTTACGGAATGCGGTGAGCCTGGCGTCGACGGCTGCGTCGTCCGCCGCCCATCGCTCGGCATGCTGCGCCTGCAGTACGTAGTATTCGGCATCGTGGACAACATCGTCGGCGGCCTTCGCGCGTATTGTTGCCGATCCTGTTGCGAGCAATACGATCGAGAGAGCGAAACATCCGAAGCCTAAGCGCATTCTATTCTCCTCTGAGGTTTTTCGATGCGACGAAGCCGTTGTGTGCGCCGAAAACGTCAGCCGCATTGATTGGATGAGATAGCTACCGCTAAGCGGGAGACAATGTCCACGATGTAGCTACCTCACCATATTGATGTCGCCGAGCGGCCATAACTTCGGTAATCGCAGCTATGGACGCCAGCCTTCCGATTGCCTTGGATTTCAGTCCGGCAGCAGCGACCCCCCTATAAACGCGCGGGAAGATTTTCTAATCAAAATCATTTTTGCTCTCTCTCGGTCCTGATCACACGGTTTGCTAGGGAAGGTCTACTTCAGCGCTGCCATGGCAGAAGAATCCGGGCCCGGAACGACCAAGACGCTCGTGCTGCCTAGTGTGCCACAAAAAAGCTGACATGCTCGCCGGCTTGTCGATTGAAGTCAGAACCACCAGAACGGTGGGCTTTACGTCGCCGCGGCAGGGGGTGGACCATAGCGACTTGATCTGGGGCATTGATGCGGCGGCGGTCACTGGCAATCACGGTCTGCATCGCAACTGCTTTGTCTGTGCCCGTTGGGCCCGAACCATCGCTGGCGCAGACTGAGGAAGCCGTGCCGGTCGCAGCGGAATCCGAAAGTGGCCCGAGTGGCGTGTCTCAGTTCGGCGGCCCAGGCAGTGTCCGGGCGCAAATCCGAAAGGATCAAGAGGCGGGGAAGGCCCCGGCGTGTCTTGCCTACGATCCCGGCGAAAGACTGGCTTGAACGGGAATTGGGCCTCATGCTTGGAGCCGATTACAACGCCCCGATGATCACGCCGATAACGTGACAGAGCCTATCGGACACTTTGCAGCGAAACAAAGTTCGCTGGCAGGAAACGCATAACGATGGTCGATTGATATGGGTTATTCAATATGCATCGAAGGGCGGCAGCTACCGTTGCCAGCGGACCGAGCGCAGCTGTGTCGGTAAATCCTGGTTCGTCAGGAGAACTTAGGTAAAGAGGTGTTCCGAATGAGTATTCTTGCAAAATTTCTAGCTTTTGCGTTGCTGGCCAGTTCAATGGTGGTGCCAGCATGGGCCGAGCAGAGTGAAGCGGATAAGGACAGTCTGCTCAAGACCTTTCCTGCTTGGACAGCAGAGCCCTATATACACTGGTCGGCACACGTTTCACTCTATAGCGCTAAGACCCGTGCTTACATGAATAAGAAAGGGCTCAATTTTATTGAGACTACTCCTTATGCGGGTGTCGCGGGCGATAAAGATCGCTGGAAGAAGGTTATCGAACCCGCAATGGGATATTTCGGCATTCCTGTTCTCGACCTTCCTGATGGCACGTTTATTTCTGACACAACCTCCATTGTTCGCTACCTCGAGGAACAGCATCCCGAACCTATCATGCAGCCCAAAGACCCAGTTATGAGGGCGCTGGCTTGGGTACTCTTTAACTACGGTACCGAGGGGTTGTTCTTGAATGCTCAGCATTATCGCTGGAGTTTTAAAGAGAGCGCCGACTTCGCGGCGTTTGACATCGGGCGCGCCAAGGCGGATCCGGCAGACACCAAAAGCATTAAAGAGAATGGCAAAGCTTTCCAGGCGATGAAGCTTAAGCGCTTCCCAGATGAAGTCGGCATCACCAAAGAGACGATCCCCGCTATTGAGAAATCGAATACGCTTTTATTTGCGAAGCTAGATTACTATTTCCGACGCTACCCCTACATACTTGGTGGGCGGCCTTCAGTTGCAGACGCTGCGATGATGGAGACGCTTCACGCGCATCTGGGGCGCGATATCTATCCAGCCGACATCATGAAAAAGACGGCTCCGGCGTTGTACCGCTGGACCGAGACCATGAATCGCTTTGGCGTCGTGGACGCAGAACTAAGTCAGGTGCCGCAGGAGTATTTTGATGCAGATAAGCTGCCACCGGCGCTGTTGGATTTCCTGAAGCTAATGGTCGCAGATTTTGGACCGCTGTTTAAAGCTAATGCAGATGCTTACGAGGCCTGGCTGAAAGTCGAACCGGCGCGCCCCGCAGGCACCATTGTCACGAACGATCCTACATCTATGAATCGTCAGGCCATGGGCAAGGCTGAATATCAGCTGCAAGGTACGACTATCAGGCGTGACGCATGGCCCGATACGGTGAGTATGCATCAGTATGTTCTGGAAATTGTTGATGCAATGTCTCCGGCGGACCAAAAACGCTGGGAGAAACTCATGAAGTCAATTGGTGGTGAGGTCTTCCTTGATTATCGTCCGTCTCGCCCTCTGGTGCTGCAAAAAGACCGGCCCCCTTACCAGATTGTGCTGGGGCCGGAGGCAAACTAGCAGGCAAGTCAGCAGATTGGGATAATTCTGTTGGACTGCACGAAATCCAATGTGGCTTACGCCGGCAGCAAGGAGCTTCCGGCGTAAGCCCTCATCCTGCAGATACAGGGACGACGGGGAAAAATGGATCAATTG
Organism: uncultured Alphaproteobacteria bacterium; assembly: GCA_942491645.1. GTDB lineage: Bacteria > Pseudomonadota > Alphaproteobacteria > Rhizobiales > Methyloligellaceae > Methyloceanibacter. Next base: position 236,205 of record CALOBK010000013.1, read on the forward strand.
GAGTTGAAACTAAGATACGTAGAAATCTATGCGGATGATGATGAAGAAACTCATTTCCGCGATGTCGAAGTACCTCTTAAGGATTCGGATTACGCACCACCTGCTCCGCCAATCGCCGTATCACCCCACCAGACTGCGACAGGCACGGTTGCGATAGGATTTCCACCGGGGTGGTTCGGTGATTTCCATCCTGCGCCCAAGCATCAATGGATGATCATTACGTCGGGCACGCTGGAAATCGGCGTAAGCGATGGTGAGAAGCGCAAACTTCCTCCGGGTACAATCGCTTTCCTTCGAGAAACCGGCAGTAAGGGCCACAGTACCCGCGTAATTGGTGACGACGTATCCATCCTAATGGTCACTGAGGTTACGTAAGGGTTGTGACGCACTTTTTAGCTGAATTGTATTGAGCTCTGATAGCCAGAGGCGCGCAATTACCATGCGGGGCGCGGCTGCGCTCGGTGTGGGCTCCATGGTTGGAGCGGGCATATTTGCGCTTCTGGGAGTGGCGGCGGCACAGGCCGGATCTGCGGTCTGGCTTTCCTTTCTTGCCGCCGGGATCATCGCGCTGCTCACCGGGCACTCGTTTGCACAGCTTGGCGTCCGCTACCCATCGCGGGGGGGCGTGGTCGAGTATCTGGTAAGAGCATACGGCGAGGGACGTTTTTCGGGCGCCTGCTCCATCCTATTTTACATCGCTCAGCTGATCGGCATGTCAATGATCTCGCTGACGTTCGGCAAGTTTACTGCGAAGCTCATTGGCATCGGTGATGTTCTGCTATGGGAGCGTCTTCTGGCGTCCGGCCTAATTTTGGGCTTAACGGCGTTGAACCTCATCGGCTCCGGATTTGTCACCAAGGTTCAGGGCAAAATTGTCCTCGCCAACTTGGTTCTTCTCGCCGGCTTCACGCTTGCTTTGTACACTTTCGCTCAGGGCGCGCGCCTTTCGGTCGAGAACTGGCCTCCAGCGACACCGATTCTGGGAAGTCTGGCGCTGACTTTCTTTGCGTTCACAGGCTTCGCGGTTGTCAGCAATGCCGCTGAAGATATGGAAAACCCCGCCCGCGACCTGCCGCGCGCAATGTATATGGCGATTATCATCGTCATCGTGCTTTACGTCGGGCTCGCATTAGCGATTGTCGGCGCCGTCGATGAACAAGAACTGACATCGAGCGGGGCGACGCTCGTTGCAGTGGCGGCACGGTCGTGCTTCGGTGAAATTGGTTTTACGGTGCTCCTGATTAGCGCCATCATTTCTACCGTAACCTGTCTCAACGGTGGGCTTTTTGGTGTTACTGGCGTCACGTTCACGCTGGCGGTGCATGGTGAGTTGCCATCGCGCTTCAAGCGTAAAATCCGCGCAAGTACTGGCGGTTTGACGATGTCCGCCTTGCTCTCCTTGCTCATGGTGAACTTCCTGTCGCTGACGGTTGTAGCGTCTCTTGGAAGCGCCACCTCGCTCCTCGTGTACACCCTCGTCAACTTCGGCGCATTGCGGCTCGTTGCGCAGAAGGGTGTGCACCGGGTCTTGATTGCGATGAGCGTCGTCGCCTGCCTGTTCGCGATTATGGTCTGGATCCTTTACACCCTGAAGACGTCTCCGCATGCATTCTTGATCTTCCTCTCGTTCCTGGTCATATCGTTCGTTACGGAAGGTCTACTTCAGCGCTATCATGGTAGAAGAATCCGGGCCCGGAACGACCAGGACGCTCGTGCTGCCTAGTTTGTCCCAAAAGCTGACATGCTCGCCGGCTTAACGACTGAAGTCAGACCTACCAGAACGCGGGTGCTTTACGTCGCCTCGGCACGGGGTGGACGGTAGCGGCTCGATCGGGGGCGTTGATGCGGTGGCGGTCACTAGCAATCACGATCTGCATCGCAACTACTTTGTCTGTGCCCGTTGGGCTCGAACCATCGCTGGCGCAAACAGAGGAAGCCGTGTCGGTCGCAGCGGAATCCGAAAGTGGCCCAAGTAACGTGTCGCAGTTCGGCGGCCCCGGCAGTGTCCAGGCGCAAATCCGAAAGGATCAAGAGGCGGGGAAGGCGCCGGGGCGTTTCTTGCCTACGATCCCAGCGAAAGACTGGCTTGAACGAGAATTGGGCCTCATACTTGGAGCCGATTACAACGCCCTGCTACAACACGTGAGCACCGGCCCGGGAGCCAAAGATGCGGCTGGTGGCGTCGCTAGGCTCTACGGCCATTGGCATCCCTTCAACCGCGCCGCAACTGACGCCACGTCACTTGTCTTCAAGCTTGAGAATCGCCATCGGCTAGGCACGCGGATAGCTCCGCAGGAGATCGGCCCTACGGTGGGATATGCCGGACTCACTGCTGTCGGTTTCAGCGATGCAGGTACGCTCCTGACGAATCTTTACTGGTACCAGAGGTTTCCCAGCAATCGCTTTGCGTTCGTCACTGGCATTGTCGATGTGACCGATTATGTAGACGTCTACGGCTTGGTGAACCCCTGGACCGATTTCAGCAATCAGGCGTTCTTGACGGATCCGACGATCCCAGCTCCAAACCAAGGTTTCGGTGCGGCCACGAGGCTTCTCCTGACACCGAACTACTACGTGTTGGGAGGCGTCGCCGATGCGAACGGAGATCCGAGCGACCCCGGTAATGCCATCACCAGCTTCGTCAACACTCATGAGCTCTTTAAGCACGTGGAGTTGGGTTGGATCGGTTCCTGGGCGAATCGCTTCTCAGACAACATGCACATCACCGCCTGGCAAGTTGATGCCCGCGAGGCTACCCAAGTCGACGATGGATGGGGTGTCGCACTATCGTTGAGCCGAGAAGTTTACGATCGCTGGACGCCCTTCTTCAGGGCGGGGTACTCAGACGGCGGTGGTGCGATTCTCGAGCGTTCAGTTAGCGCCGGCCTTGGATATCAGCTGAACGAACGGAACGACTTTATAGGGATCGGCGCCAACTGGGGTCGGCCGCCAGCCGACGCCACCAAGGGCAAGGCAGAAGACCAATACACTTTCGAAGCCTATTACCGGCTTCACGTCTTGCCACAGGTAACGATCACCCCAGATTTCCAGTTCATCGTCAGTCCCACAGTTGATCCGTCGGAGGATAGGCTCTGGATCTTTGGTCTCAGACTGCGCGCAACTTTGTGAGAATACCTGATGCCGCCCGGCAACAAACCGACGTCTGCTGTTGGTACAAAGCAGAAGTGCCAAACGTCGCGACTGAGTTCCACTATTGACTCATCCAAAGCGGAACAGTTTTGAAGCACCGCTAGGATTGTCCTCCGACGTCTTCAGGGAGTGAGCGAGAGAATACAATGAGGGACAGTCACCTGTCGTCTGATGCCGAACTCTCTCGCTCGGTGAGCCCATACTGCTTGAGCCGCCACAGGAGCTGATCCATGCGGTCCTGCCCGAAGAAGGGTTCCTGATTAAAAACGAAATTCGGCACACCGGTATGACCTGCCAGATTGCCCTGCTGCATTTTGTGGTTTTTCTCGATCAGCGCATCATACTTTTCAGGGTTCTTGTTCATGACCTCATCGATGAGCGCATCAGCGTCGATGCCCGCGCGCTGGATCGCGTCGCGCAGATGGGTGCCCTTGTCCCAACCGACGACGGTGCCATTCCACATCATCCGAGATACCTGGTTGAGATAGTCCCAGCCCTTGCCCATCTCCTCTGCGGCTACCGCGGTCCGGGTGAGCAGCTTGATGAGATCTTGCTCTTCCATAGGCTTGACAGGACCGAAGTTGGGCTCCTGCTTGACCGGATCAGGCGTTGGATAGGCATAGGGCATATCATTAAAAAAGGCAGAGCGAGCGGTGTCGATGTCCTGGTAGGGCACCCGGTACTTCATGAACTTTATGCCCTCAAAGAACTCGGAATCCCAAATAGCAATCGGCCAGACTGGCCGCAGGTTCATTTTGACGTTGTACTTTTTCTGCATTTCGAGGATGCGGTCGAGCGCTATGTAGCAATACGGGCTGCGCATCGACCAAAAGACATCCACTTCAAGAGGTTTTGTCTCCGCAGCTGCGGCCGGTCGAACGCTGGCAGATCCGTGACCCGCCCCGCCTGATTGGTCCGGTTTGAATGTTAGTTCATGATTGGTTTTTCCTGCAACATGACCATGGTTTCGGGTGCTGAAGACTAGGCCAGCCGCACGCGGGCCCGCCCGACCGCGGCAAGTCTAGTAGCCTAGGGCGTTGTGCGGGCGCTTTGCATTGTAGTGCCGTCGCCACTGTTCAATGACGACCTGGGCCTCCTTCAATGAGTAGAAGATCTCACCGCTCAGAAGCTCGTCTCGGAGCCGCGCATTGAAGCTCTCGATATAGTCGTTCTCCCAGGGCGACCCTGGCTCGATGTAGGCGGTCCTGGCTCCTACGGTTGCAGATCCATTTACGGACCGCTTCGGCAACAAACTCAGGTCCATTGTCGGAACGGATGTAGCCGGGCACGCCACGCAGAATGAACAGGTCTGTGAGAACGTCGATCACGTCGGCAGAGTTGAGCTTGCGCTTCACGCGAATGGCCAGGCATTCCCGCCCAAAACTCATCCAGCACGTTCAATGTCCGGAACACACGCCCATCGTCGGTCCGGTGATGCACGAAGTCGTACGACCAGACATGATTGCCGATATTCGGGCCTCAGACGGATGCATGATCCGTCATTGAAGCCACAGACGGCCCTTCTTGGGTTGTTTGTTGTGAACCTTCAGCCCCTCACGGCGCCACAGACGCTCGACCCGCTTGTCGTTGACCTGCCAACCCGCATCGCGGAGCAGGGCCGCAATGCGGCGATAGCCATACCGGCCGTACTGCCGGGCCAGCTCGATCATATCCTCGACAAGCCGTTCCTCGTCTGCTCTGCCCCCTCGGCACATGGCGTTGTGTCGAACAACGATGCTGGCCGAGAACGCGGCAGGCACGGCGCTCTGAGACACCGATCCTGTCGCGCACAAGGTCAATGCACCCCCTGCGGCGACGCGCAAGGGGCTTAGAAGTTTCCCCGGGCCGCCTCGGTCAGGTTCTGTTTGTCGATGGTCAGATCGGCAACAGCCTTCCTGAGCTGCTCATTCTCCCTCTGAAGCTGCTTCAACTGCTTGAGCTGGTCCGTTCCCAGCCCGCCATACTGCTTGCGCCACCTAATGGGATGGTAGGGGGGGGGGGGGGGGGGAGTGAAGGGGAAGGGGAGGGGGGGGGTGAGGGGGGGGGGAGGGGGGGTGGGGGGGGGGGGGGGGGTAGGGGGGGAGGGGTAATAGGTCTGCTCCGTGATGCTCACCTGCCGGATCGCATCCACACGAGCCATTCCCTGTCCGACCAGCACATCAACCTGGCGCAGCTTCGAGACAATCTCTTCCGGCTTGTGACGCTTGTTGCCCATTCTTGGTCCTCCTCTTCCTAACCATAAGGGTGGACCAATTCATTGGGGGAGGATCAGGTAGCGACGGTGTCGAGCCGCTGCTGAAAATCTATAAGCAACTCGCGGACGCCGGCCTCAAAACCTACAAGCCGTTTACCGCAGACCCTAAGCCGATGGACCCCGAGCATCTCCCCGTCTCCGCCCAGGAGCAGGCGACGGTGGACAAGATTTACAACCGCATGGACGAGCTCGAAGACCTCAACCTGAAGCTTGGCATGCGGAGCAAGGACGACTGGAGTTGCGCCTGTTACGTGCCAGAGATGGGCAACACTCCGGAGCGGGGAGACTACCTTGCGTGGTCCGAATCCTCGGCGATCAATTACGTGAACTCGGTGATCGGTGCGCGGACAAACCGGAATTCGATGGGCATCGACATGCTCTGCAACATTATCGGTAAGGCGCCGCTGTTCGGATTAATGACCGACGAGGGACGAAAAGCGGTCTGGCTGATCGATGTCAAGACGACGAAACAACCCCATCCAGAGATGCTTGGGTCGGCGATCGGTCTCAAGGTGATGGAGGACGTGCCTTACATCGCAGGGATGGATCGCTTTCTCAAGGAGGTCAACGAGGAGACGAGCGGCTATCTTAAGGACCTAGGTGCAGCGACTGCCAGCAACGGGGCCGTGGGCCTTTATCACATGGAAGGCGTGACCCCCGAGGCCAGGGACAAGGGCCGGGATCTTCTCAAGGAGGGGTACCAGACCTACGTGATCGACGACGCCGAGCTCGACCGAATCTACAAGGGCTACCCCAACCTCTGGAAGGACAAGCACGGCACGCCTCAGCGAGTCTTCCTAGGCTGCCCGCACATGACCTCTGGCCAGATGGCGGAATGGGGCAACCGCATCGTCGATGCCATGGAGAAGGCAGGGAAGAGCAAGATCAGCGTTCCGACCTACATGTTCGGTTCCATCTACGTGAAGAAGGCGTTCGAGGAAAAGAACCCGGACGTCACCAGGAAGCTCAAGGCGTATGGCGTCTCCATCCCACTCAACTGTCCCATGATGTGGTGCTCGACTCCGGTCGAGGGCGCGGAGCTGGTCGCCACCAACTCGAACAAAACGCGCGTCTACACAAGTGCCCGATTCTTCTTCGACGACGATTTGACCGAACTGATCGTCACCGGAAAACTACCAGCGGACGTCCGCTAGACGCAACGAAGTGCGAGAGACAAAACGATGAGCCAAATCACGAAATTCAAGGGACGGCCCGCAGTCCCCGGCACAGCAGAAGGCTCGGCTGAAGTCTCGCATGTTGGCTTCAACACCTGCGCAACCTACGTTGACGTGTTGATTGCGGGCTCGGACTCCGGGGTCTGTAAGGACCACGACAACAAGGATCTGTTCGGGCATGACCTGGCGGACAAGATCGTCTGCATTCCGCAGACAATCGGCTCAAGCAGCGCGGCAACCTTGTTTATGATCATTCTGGAAAAGGGAATCGCACCCAAGGCGATGCTCTTCGCCAATCATATCGACTCGCTGGCCGCCTGCGGGATTCTCATGGGGGATAACTGGCTCGGAAAACGGATCGTCACTGTAGATCTGCTTGGGGACGATTTCCTCAACGCGGTCAAAACGGGTGATAAAGTCAGCGTCCAGAAGGACGGAACGATCGAGATCGAGGCTGCCAGGGCGAGCTAGAACAGATGAGGGACCATCAATGACGGCCACAGCGAGACGGTTGGTTGGAGTTGCTACCGCTCTTTTCATAAGCGGCTTCTGCACTCAGCCGCTATGGGCTTCGGATTCAATGACGGGCGGCGCAAGCGCGGCACCGACCGAGCGCACCCACTTGCTGGGTGATTGGGGCGGTGCACGCTCCCGGCTCGCTGAACACGGAATCATCTTCGATTTTCAAGCGACGCAATTCTACCAAGGCGTGGTTGATGGATCGGCCGGTACCAATGACTGGCAATATGGAGTGAAAGGCGACTATTTCCTGACGGTGATCGGCGAAAAGGCTGGGCTCTGGAAGGGCATAGTTTTCAACGTGCACGCGGAAACCCACGCTGGCGATGACGTCAATACCCTGACGGGATTTTCTCCGGGCAATGCAGCGATGTTGTACCCCAATCTGAACAACGATACGACCGCGATTACCCATGCGATTGCCATCCAGATGGTGGACGAGCAGTGGGGTCTGCTGGCCGGAAAGGTCAATGCGTTCGACTTGGTCGATATGATCTATCACACGGGCCGTGGCATCGACGGTTTCATGAACTCATCCCTGGTAATGCCATTCTCGCTGGCGGCAAGTGTACCGGCGTCGTTAGCCACCGCTGGTGCTCTGAAGTTTAAGGGCAAGGAAGTTCAAGGCGCATTGGTCGCTTATGATCCCAACAATTGCGCTACGACGAATTGCCTGGACCCTCTCTTCGGCGATGGGGCCGCCGTCGCAGGGCTATGGAAATTCTATACTGGCACCGGCCATGATGGTGCGCGTGCGGGATATGTCAGCGTCGGCGGCACTTGGAGCGGCAAAGAATACACGGTGGTCGATCCCCAAAGCCTGGCTTTCGTTCCGGGCGTCGGCCTCGCTTTAACAGACACTCAGGAGCGCTGGTCCATCTTTTCCGTTGTCGACCAGCCATTGTGGACGGACACCTCAGACTCGAACAGGACACTTGCCTTCAAGGGCATGTACACGATCACGGATGGCGAATCGACCCCCGTCAATTGGACCGCTACCGCTGCACTTGAATTGAGCGCGCCATTTCGTAACCGGGAACAGGACACCTTCGCCGTCGGCTATTTCCATAATGAACTGAGCAGCGGTTTTTCGAACACTGTCGGCCCGCTCCTTTCCGTCGCAGCGACTGTGTCCAACAGAACGCCGACACGGATTGCGATCGAAGATACGGATGGATTCGAGGCCTACTATAAGGCTCAGCTTACGCCCTGGTTCGCACTCACAGGGGATTTGCAGGTCATAACCGCGACCTTGAGCACGGAGGACACCAAGGTCGTGACGGGGCTCAGGGGAAAGGCCACGTTCTGAGGAAGGCCTGAACCGGCCAGTTGGATGGCCAGCAATGAAAGCAGTGGTTTCACCAACAGGAGAAGCGAGTGATCACTGACCAGCCAGTTAACAACCACGCTGACATGCATAGGGTCACCGATAATATGCTTCGGGAGGTTGGCCTTACCATCAAAGACGGTGGCGGCAAGGTGATATTCGCCGGTAAGGAGCCGGTCCGGAAGACGGTGTTGAAGGCTGGCGCCGCACCCGCGATTATCCTCGCGGCCAACGCGGTCGCTGAGGCTGCGATCTGGAAGGAACGCACCGGCGAAGGTCAGGATATCCATGTTGATCTCAGAAAAGCCTGGATCGAGCAGAGCCCCTGGCAGCTCGACGCCGTGCCTTACACGCTGGTCAACGGCGCGCACAAGATGTTCAACATGGGCTCCTACGTCGTCACAAATCCCATCGTCCCGACGCGCGACGGCCGCTGGATGGTGATGTGTCCGCTTTATCCCTCGCAAGAGCGCAACTTCCTGAAACTGATGAATTGTGGGGCTGCGCCTGAGCAGATCGCTCAGGCGACGATTAGGCGCGAGGCGCTGGAAATGGAGGCGGCCGCGGCGGCCGCGCAGGTGCCGCTCCAGATGATCCGCACCAGGGAGGAATTCGAAGCCTCCGAACAGGGACAGGTCCATGCGAGGACACCGCTGATCTCGATCGAAAAGATCGGCGAGAGTGACCCGATCCCCTTGCCGCAGGGTGAGCGTCCGCTATCAGGGTTGCGCTGCCTCTCTTTCGTCCACGCCGTCGCCGGACCGTGCTGCCCGCGCACGCTGGCTGGTCAGGGCGCGGAATGCCTGAACATCAACATGCCGGACTGGATCGAGTACGGGAACTTCTTCTATCAAGCGGATATCGGGTTGCGGCAGGCCTATCTGGATGCGCGCAAGGCGGAGAACCGCAAGCACATCTATAAACTTATCGAGGATGCGGACGTCTTCGTCGACAACCTGCGCCCAGGTGTGGCCGATGGTGAAGGCTATTCTCATCAGGCCCTGGCCGAGCGCAAACCTGGAATCATCGGCGTCAGCATCAAGCTGATGGCGCACGAGGGGCCCTGGTCGCTTTGGCCGGGATTCGACATCAACGCCTTCGGGATCGCGGGCGGTTCAACCGCCGAAGGTACATCGGACCAGCCGCTACTGCCGCAGCAGGTCCAGGTGGTCTGCGATATCATGACCGGGTATCTCGGCGCGATTGGCGTCAAGGCCGCGCTGCTGCGCCGGGCCAAGGAGGGGGGCAGTTACAGCGTCAGGATCTCGCTGACCCAATGCGTGCAGTTCATCATGAGCCTCGGTCTCAACGACAAGCGGGTCTTCGAGAATCTCGAAGACCTAGGCCCCGAGCATCAGATCATGAAGCCGAATCTGATCACCGGACAGACAGCATTTGGGGAAGTTACGAAACCCGGCTCGCAGGTTGAGATGTCCAAGACGCCGCAGTCTTGGGACGACCCGATACTCCATGTGCCAGGGACGTGTAAACCGGAATGGGTCGGAGCATGATGAGAGAAAATTCCGCATCATGTATCTGATCCTCCCCCAATGAATTGGTCCACCCTTATGGTTAGGAAGAGGAGGACCAAGAATGGGCAACA
>CALOBK010000014.1:0-109577 GCA_942491645.1 uncultured Alphaproteobacteria bacterium
TCACTTCACGCGCTGAGAATGACCGCTTTTGGGGGTAAAGCAGACTCTCCCAAGGTTCGGAGCGCGACCTAAGCAACCTCGCCTTTCCCACGATAAGAAAGCATTGCAAGGGCTTTATCGGTCAGCGTGTAACGTGCCTCTTCGCTATACCGCCAATCGACGAGTTGCCTGAGGCGTTCGACCTCGTCTAGCGGAAGACTCAGCTGTGCAGCGACTTCCTGGACAGTCAGGCCCTCGTCGAGGCCGGCTTTGACCCGGTTGAGATTGTAATCTGAAGCCTCCGCCAGAATGACATCTGCCCGCCGATGCGCCGCATGGCGATCTGCGGTCGTTGCCGAGGGGTGTGCCTGTTTGAGAGTATCAAGCCATTCATCCAGGTCGGAGGGTGGCGACATTGCGTAGAGCTGCGCAAGCTCTTCGGCGAGCGACGAGGGCCAAAGTGAGACCGTCTCCTGGAGCTTGTTGATGGCTCTCTGCTCAAGCCTATGCACTCGTCCAGTGGTGATGCCTAGTTCCGCGCCGAGTTGCTTGAGTTTCTGCGGTTCATCCGTCAGGTAACGCGCGCGGACGATCTGGCGCTCTCGCGGGTCGAGCAGGCTCTCCGCCTTTGCCTCTAGCATGGCCCGGAGATCATAGATGTTGCCCCGGTTAGGAGTCGGTATGGGCTCTGTGCAGATCCGATCCTGCAGTGTCTCGTCGCTATCGTCGAATGTGCTTTCGTTAAGTGACACGCTGCTGATGGTGAACTGCCGTTTCGGGTAGCGCACCGGGCTACGCAACCACTTGGCTTCCTCCGCGCAGGCTTTGGAAATCGAATACCAGGCGCATGTCGCAAAGCTGGAGCCACGCCCCAGATCAAAGCGATCCAGAGCGATAAGCAACCCCTCATTGCCAGCAAGCTCCAGCTCACGGCAGAGGTTCCAGAAGCCATCCCAGGCTTCTTTTGGATCGTCTTTTGTTGGACGGTAGCCGAACTTTTCGGCAACGCGGCGGGCAATGCCAGGAACTAATCTGAGATGGGCTTCGACGAGCTTATCGCCAGCCGCGATATCGTCTTCTTGCTTATACCGCCGTGCTAGCTTTCGCTCTTCATCCGCGCTTAAAACCGGGATGCGAAAAATGTCTTGGAGATACCGATTGCGACGGCGGTCTTCGGCTTCGCGGAATAGATATACCTCGCTATCGGCGTTTTTATACCCCTGCGTTGCGATTTTTTTACGCTGCTGCATTTCTTCGCCTCGTATTTCTGCGCCGAAGAGCGCTTCGTAAAACGTCGATTCCCGCACCAGGCCGTTCGAACTCGTAGGCCATGGCCGTGGTCAAAAGCTCATCCCATTCTCCATGCGCGAGCTGGCTCACCGCGCGCTCTAGTCGGTGTCTGCCAATCGCGGTGATCAGATTCTCTTTCGCCGCTGTGATGCGTTGCGTTCGGTATGGATGTTCCCAAACCGTCATCGTGTTCCTCTATTGAGTTTGTTTCTGTTGATTGCCGTGCGGCGGGGCCGATGTTTTCGGTTGTTCCGCATCGCTTGGCGTGGATGCAGCCTTGTGGTTTGCGCCACCGTCGCGGCACGCCGAACCTCCGCCAAACGTCAGGTCCGCCGCCTTTCAAGGGGTAGATGCCGTTGGGATTGAGCGGGAAGGTCAGCTTGAGGGTGCAATCGAGGAAGTTGCCGTCGCCATGCCGGTCGATAAGGCGCTCTATGGCACCCTCGACCTGAATGCGCTTTCTGCCGCGCATAAAGGGGTGCGCTAGGTGGAAAAGCATGTGGCAGTGAACTACTTCAGCAGAGCCACCTGAAAGTCGCTCGCGCACCCATATGGCTGTCAGACCACCAGGGATACCCTGCCGCTTGAGCCACTTGTCGAAGCCTTCACGCACTTTCGCGAATAACCGGCCATTAGGATCATCTCCCGCGTTCGTGCCGACCCAGTGGATCGTTGCATGGGCGTTCAACGGGGTGCCGATCTCGCGAGCGAAGGCGAGCGCCTCCATCAGGTTTGTGGCCTGACGCAGGGTGATGCGTTTGGTTGGTCGGTGCTTGCGGGAGGTGCCCTGTGATGGGGTGCACAAACTAATAGAGTGCAGGGAGCGCGCTCTAGCGCGGCTATTCGTCGGCATTGGAACTCTCCAACGCCTTATCAGCTAACGCTTCCAACACCGCGTCAGGCTGTGCACGGGTCGTTCCGTGAACGTCCAAGTTTGTGCCATCCCAATCCTGGTGCCAATCGGGTAGGGCATGCAGTTTGGCAAGGGCGTTCGGATCAACCACTTCGCACGCCTGACGTACGCAACGCAGTAGCGCTTCTCGCGTCCTGCAGAATGACCGGACTTCGCCAGCCCGAGTTCTTCTTGCGCGGGTTTCCCTTCCTTCGCTGCAAGATCCATTGCAGCGGGTCGTCTACGACTCTCCAGTTCGTGTTGAGTTGGGCTAGGAGCCGATTTGAGGGGTGCGCTGGGTCGTTGAGGCCTTTGGATGAGGGCTTTGATCTGAATGACCAGTCGGTGCGACAGACTGCCCGCGCACTACTTCCTAAGTGAGCAGGTCATCCTGACCTGAACGGCCCGGGAACAGATTACGCGGACATTCTGAGGACAGGGCCTCGGTGATCGAGGTCGTCGAGCGAAGCTATTCTATTGAAAGAACTGGCGCACCCGACAGGATTCGAACCTGTGACCTCTGCCTTCGGAGGGCAGCGCTCTATCCAGCTGAGCTACGGGTGCATCGCGCCGCGACCCTATCCAAACCGCAAAATTAACGCAACGGGCCCTGAAGCACGCAAGGCTGCGTGATTGGCCGCGTGATCCAGAGCTCACCATGCAGGCCATTCGATTTCGGGGCTGTTCCTTGAGCGGGTCTTGGAGCGGGTCTTGGAGCGGGTATTGGAGCGCCTATTTGGATACCAAAGTGGTTCATTTTGCGTACTTCTACACGCTTTGGGTCACCATCCCATTCGCCATTGAGGCGCGCGTACCGCTTGCCACGCCTTATGTGCGGCAGGCCTCCGGCGTTTCTTGGCAACCTTGACGCGCCATGTCATTGGCGTCACGTATTTCCCTCGACAGTAGGGAAGGCTGGGCTCGCAATGGCAGACAATAAAAAGAAAGTTCTCGTGATTGGCGGCGGCTTTGGTGGCGTGTTTGCCGCAAAGTCTTTGGAGAAGCTCGGCCGCGGCTTGGTCGACGTCGAGTTGATCAACAACAACAACTATTTCGTCTTTCAGCCGCTTCTGCCCGAAGTCGCCTCATCGACCCTCAGTTCCTCCGATGCGGTGGTACCGCTGCGCCAACTGCTCGGCGATGTTCAGGTCCGCCAGGCGCGCGTGATGGGCATCGATTTCGAGCGGAAAATCGTGATCGTCATGCAAGGCGCGCGGATGACGCCCGTGGAGCTGCCTTACGACGAACTCGTGATCGCGCTTGGGACGGGCGTGGACCTTGCCCGGATTCCCGGCATGGTGGATCACGCCCTGACCATGAAGGATCTCACGGACGCTCACTCTCTGCGGACTCACGCAATTGGCTGTTTGGAAACGGCGGATGTGACAACGGAAAAGCCCGTCAAAGATCAGCTCTTGACCTTCGTCGTGGTGGGCGCAGGCTTTTCAGGCGTCGAGACCGCAGCGGAACTCAACGACCTGATCCGCCGGGCGCTGCGCTATTATCACAACATCAAACCCGAAGACATTCGCATGTATCTGATCGAATATGCGGATCGAATCTTGCCCACATTCCCAGCCGACTTGGCTGAATACGCGACGAAAAATCTTCGTGCGAACGGCATTGAGGTGCTGACGGGCGTGGGAACCAAGTCGGCGACAGCAACGGGCGTCGCGCTGACCGATGGCCGCATCATCAATACCTCGACGGTGGTCGCAACCATCGGCAACGGACCGCATCCGCTTGTCGAGGCCCTTGGCATCGATCTGCATTGGGGTCGCATCAAGACCGACCGCTTCATGCAGGTCCCCGGGCATGATCACGTTTGGGCCGTTGGGGACGCCGCGCTCATACCCCTCAACGAAGACCCGAAGGAAGACCCGGCAGACTATGCTACCCAGACCGCGCAATTCGCCGTGCGGGAAGGCTATCAGCTCGCCGTCAATATCGTGGCCAAGCTCAAAAATGAACCGCTCGCGCCGTTTACCTACAAATCCAAGGGCTCGCTCGCCTCGCTCGGGATGAGCAAGGCCGTGGCCGATGTCTACGGCATTCAGATGTCGGGGCTCTTTGCCTGGCTGCTATGGCGCGGCTTTTACTTGTCGTTCTTACCCGGATTCATTGCCAAGGTCCGCGTGGGGCTCAACTGGATGATCAACGCCATCATGCCGCCGAACATCGTGCAACTTCGCATGCGGCCGCCAGCCACACGCTATATCCATTTCTGGAAAGGGGACAAGGTATTCGAACCGGGCATGCTGATCGATGGCTTCTATACGGTGATCAACGGGCGCTTCAAGCTGACCATCGACAACCCAGAAACGGACGAACACTTCGAGAAGGAATTCGGGCCAGGCGACCATTTCGGCGAGCGTGTCCTGATCAAAACGGAGCTGCGCACCGGTCTTGTCCAGGCCATGGAAGATGGGCTGTTGCTTTTTACGGCCCAAAAGGACTTCACCCGCCTTGCGCGTGCCTTCCCGTTCCTGGATAACTATTTCAAGGGCTACATCGACAAGACGTTCGGCGGCCCCGACAAGGCCTTCGCCCCTGGCAACGTGGAAGAGCCGGAAGCCGAGCAGCCCCCCTCCTAGACCGCCTCCGGACGTTGCGGTGGACGGATTGGGCTTTGCTACTCCCGTGAGCGGGGCGCAGTCAGTATAGTTGCCCCGTCATGACCAAAGAGACGTCTGCTCCCAATAAGCCCCTTGCCGGCAACAAAGCCGCTGCGCCCTCGAAACCGGCAGGACCCGGCGACCACGTCTATCTGGTCGACGGCTCCGGCTACATCTTCCGGGCCTATCATGCGCTGCCTCCGCTGACGCGCCCCTCCGACGGGCTCCCGGTGGGCGCGGTCCACGGCTTTTGCGGCATGCTCTGGAAGCTGCTGCGGGAAGCGGGTGAGCTGGCCCCACCGACGCATATGGCGGTGATCCTCGACTATTCCTCCAAGACGTTTCGCGCGGACCTCTATGATGGCTACAAAGCCAACCGGCCCGAGCCGCCCGAAGACCTCATCCCGCAATTTCCCTTGGTCCGCGATGCCGTCCGCGCGTTCAACGTCGCTTGCATCGAAAAGGAAGGCTTTGAGGCTGACGATTTGATCGCGACTTACGCATTGCAGGCGCAAAATGCGGGCGCCGACGTCACAATCATCTCCTCCGACAAAGACCTGATGCAAGTCGTCCAGCCAGGCATCGTCATGTACGACACCATGAAGAACAAGGTGATCGGCGAAGAGGGCGTATTGGAGAAGTTCGGCGTCCCTCCCTCGAAGGTCATCGAGGTGCAGGCGCTGATCGGTGATACGTCCGACAACGTGCCGGGCGTGCCGGGCATCGGCGTCAAGACGGCAGCGCTCTTGATCAACGAATATGGCGATCTGGAAACGCTGCTCGCGCGCGCAGACGACATCAAGCAGAAAAAGCGCCGTGAGAACTTAATCGAATATGCGGCGCAAGCGCGGCTTTCACGGACCCTCGTGACCCTTGATACGGACACGCCGCTCGACGTGCCGCTGGCCGAGACCGCCGTACAGGCCCCTGACCCGGCCGTCCTCACCGCCTTCATGCGGGACATGGAATTTTCGACACTTTTGAAACGTGTTGAAGAGGGTCTTGGTGCTCAATTGCCGGACGTGGATGCGAGCCCAAAAAAGACACGGAAGAAGAAGAAGGACGATTACGACCATCCTTTGCGGCGCAGTCCACGCGGTGCGGCGGGGCCCACCCGCGAGATCGCCGTTCAAGGCGGCTCCCCGGCCGAGCTTGCAGTGGAGCGGCGTGCCCTGCTCGAAACCATCCCCTTCGACCGCAGCGCCTATGAAACTGTCACGGAGATCGCAAGGCTCACTGAGCTCTTGGAGACCGCCCGCCAGCAAGGCCATGTCGCAGTGTCGGTGAAAATCGATGCAGCAGATCCCATGACGGGCGAGATCGCGGGACTTTCGCTTTCGCTCGCACCGGGCCAGGCAGCCTATGTCCCGCTTGCGCACAGAGCGAGCGATGAACTCGATCTTGGCGGAGAGACACAGATCGCTCAGATCGCGCTTTCCGAGGCCCTGCCCCTCATAAAGCCGGTCTTCGAGGACGAGTCCGTGCTGAAAATCGTGCCCGAGGCGAAGTCGGCCATGGTGGCGCTTTCCCGCAATGGCATTGCGCTCGCAACTGTCGATGATCCCTCCCTCATTTCCTATGCGCTCGATGCTGGCCGTGCGGACCACAATCCTGCCAAGCGTGCCGCATCTTTGTTCGGTCATACCTGCCTCACAGAGAAAGAGGTCTTAGGGACAGGAAAATCAGCGATTTCCTTCGACCGCGTGGATGTGGCGCGCGCGACCGAGTATGCGAGCGAGGAGGCCGATGTGGCGCTTCGCCTTTGGGCTGCCTTGAAGCCAAGACTTGCAGCCGAATCCGTGACTACGGTTTACGAGACGCTTGAGCGGCCCTTGCTGAGCGTGCTGGCAAACATGGAGCGGGCAGGCATCAAGATCGAGCGGGCCACGCTCGCCCGCCTTTCGGGCTCGTTCGCACAAACCATCGCGCGGCTTGAGGATGAGATTCGGGAGCTTGCAGGAGAAGAGTTCAATATCGGCTCGCCCAAACAGCTCGGCGAAATCCTCTTCGACAAGATGAGCCTGTCGGGGGGCCGGAAGACAAAGACCGGTGCGTGGAGCACCGATGCGGCGGCTCTTGAAATCCTCGCCGCGGACGGACACGAGCTGCCGCGCAAAGTCTTGGAATGGCGCCTACTCGCAAAGCTCAAGAGTACCTATACCGATGCACTGCCCGCCTATATCAACGCCGAGACGGGCCGCGTGCACACCCGCTACGTGCTGGCATCCACGACGACGGGGCGGCTCGCCTCGCAAGAGCCCAACCTCCAAAACATCCCTGTGCGCACGGCCGAGGGGCGCGAGATCCGCAAAGCCTTTGTGGCTGAGGAGGGTAAGACATTGATCTCAGCAGACTACAGCCAGATCGAGCTGCGCGTGCTTGCGCACATGGCCGACACGCCGACATTGCGCCAGGCCTTTGCCGATGGCTTGGACATTCACGCCATGACCGCATCGGAACTGTTTGGCGTGCCGATCGAGGGCATGGACCAGGGCGTGCGGCGGCGCGCGAAGGCCATCAATTTCGGTATCATCTATGGCATCTCAGCGGTGGGACTGGCGGCACAGCTCAGCATTCCGCGCGGCGAGGCTGCCGCCTATATCAAGACCTATTTCGAGCGCTTCCCCGGCATCAAAGACTACATGGAAGCGATGAAGGCGGAGGCAAAGCGCGCAGGCTTTGTCTCAACGCTCTTTGGGCGCAAAGTGCACTACCCTGAGATCAACACGAAGAATCCGAGCCTGCGGGGCAATTACGAACGCGCGGCGATCAATGCACCCATACAAGGCACCGCCGCGGACATTATTCGCCGCGCCATGATCCGTATGCCGGGTGCGTTGGAAGAGGCCGGGCTCTCGGCGCGCATGCTGCTGCAAGTGCATGACGAGCTGATCTTCGAGGTGCCGGAGGCCGAAGCCGAGAAAACCATGACGGTCGCGCGCCAGATCATGGAGCGCGCGCCCGCCCCTGCCCTTGAACTCAAAGTCCCGCTGAAGGTCGATGCCCGCGCCGCCGACAATTGGGAGGCCGCGCATTAGGTGGCTTCACCGGTGGCGGGAAGATGACGTGCTCCAAGGAGGTTTGCATGAGAAAGGCTCTTTTGACGGCGGTGATCGCCTGTTTGCCGTCGCTCTGCTTCGCCGGACAGCCGCTATCGGACGATCAAGCCAAAAAGGTCATCGAGGAATATTGGAGCGCGGCTTTCCTCCATGTTCCGCTTGGCACATTCACGGTCGTGGACGACGACTCCCAAGGCACCCCGAATGCAATTCCGCGCGCGCAGCTTGAGCGCTGGTACAAGCCGCTGGAAGAGACGGGCTTGATTAGGATCGTGCAAGACGCAGATACACCATCCATCACCGTGACCGCGACGTCCGAGGGAAAGGCGCGAAACGGCTCAAAGAACCCTGAGATGCTCGCGGTCTCCTACGGGGCCCAGAGCATTGACACGATTGTTGCAGACAAGGCCATCGATCCGGGCCATGCGGCGTATCAGGTCTTCAATGTCGGCTACAGCGTGAAATGGGATGACGCGGTGGCGCGCGTTCTGAAGGTCTGCGAGAAGCCCGTGACGCCAAAACAGAAAGCCTTGGTGCTCTTGAAATATGACCCAGCGGATGGCGACTGGAAGGTCGCCGCCGAGGACGATGCGAATGCCGATGACGCGTTCTGCACGCAAGATGTGGCCAGCACCCTCGGGGCCGTGCCATGAGACCGGTCATGAGGCCGGTCAACAGGCGATGGAGCGCTTAGAAGGGAGCGCATGAGGCCACGATCATTCATGCCTGTGTTTGCAACACCGCCTTTCAAGACTTCGCGCTAAGCTCCCGCACCAACCAAGGACGCTCCATGGCTCCAGCTTTTCGCCCGCTCTTTATCTTTCTCACCGTTTGCAGTCTTGCGACGGCTGCGCTCGGCACGCTCGCGCTCGCTCTGCCCGCGCCCATGTCGGAGGCGGAACTGACGGAGAAAAGCGATGTCGTGGCGTTGGTGCGCGTGATGTCGGTCACCTGCACCAGCATCACCACGGACAAGGCGACGGGCGAGCAACTGCCCGGCTATCTGGCCAAGCTACGGGTCCTGGAAGTGACGAAGGGTGACGTAAGGCCGGGCGGCGAAGTGCTGGTCACCTTCCGCGCGGTCCCGAAAGGCGCGCTCGGGCCCTGGACCGTGTTCTACTATCCGGGCGAGGAAGTGTGGACACACCTCACGAAGCGCGCGGGCGGGGTGACCTACGCCTCAACCTGGTCGAACGCCAAGGGTGACCCGGTGAGGCCACCAGAAACGAAAGACCTGCCGGGCGTGGTCGGACAGTCGGGGCTTGCTACCGAAACCGACTAGGTGCTCAAGTCATCGAGCCAGGCGCTAAAGAGCGTGTGGCTGGCTTTGCTGGTTGGCGGGGCATAGCGCGCGGTGGCCGCACGCATCTCGGCGAGATCGACATTGGACGTGGCAAGCTCAAGCGTGTGTCCAATCAGCCAACGCTCCATGTCGCGCTCCGGCAGTTCCACATGGAATTGCAGCGCGAGCACGTTATTTCCGTAGGAGAAAGCTTGGTTTGGCGTGATCGTCGTCGATGCGAGCCGTTTGGCGCCAGAGGGCAGATCGAACGTGTCGCCGTGCCAGTTGAGAATATGCAGGCCTTCGAGAACGCCCAGCGGCGAGGCCTTGCCCTCATCGGTCAAGATGAGCTGGTCCCAACCGAGCTCTTTCTGCTTGCCTGGATAGACCTTTGCGTCGAGCACGGCGGCAAGCGCCTGGGCACCAAGGCAAATACCGACCACAGGGATGTTCTTTTTTACGACGGCTTCGATGAGAACAAGTTCGTCTTTCAAGAAGGGATAGCGATCGTACTCATAGACGCCAATGGGGCCGCCAAGGATGAGTACAAGATCGGCATCGAGGGCGGGGGAGAGATCGTCGCGGCCCGCTTGCCAATATGTGAGCTCCACGCCGCGCTCATCGAGTACCGGACCAAACGTGCCCGCGTCCTCGAAAGCCACGTGATAGATCGCAACAGCATTCTTCATGACAAGTTCCCTTCCTGAGCGCAGCACGCCATCTTCACGCGCGGGTCGCGGGGCCTGTTGTCCCTGAGCGACAGCACCTTGACTTTTTGCGACATGGACGCGCTCAAACGACGATCGTCACACCCTGGCGGCGGGGGTCGCCCGCACCACTGACGCCGCGCCTTTCGTGCCAGCGCGCGGTATGGACGCCGCCGAAGAACAGGTTTTGCTCCGGCCAGGCCTTGGCCCTTTCTCCAAGAGCGCGCAAGGCAGCATCGTCCTCACCTGAAAAGCTCGGCTCGAAGCTCGTCGTGCCGCAGCGCTCCACGTGGAGCCGCGGGGCGGCAACCGCCGCCTCCACATCCATATCGTGCGCCAGAAGATTGACGGCCACTTGCAAGATCGCGGTGCGGATCCGGTTCGAGCCGCCCGAGCCGAGCGCGGTCACGGTGCCGTCAGGCTCCAGCAGGATGGTCGGCGCCATCATGGATGACATGCGCACGCCCTCGCGCCATTCGCCGAGCGCCCCGTTGCCCAAGTCTTCCTCGCCCAGCATATTATTCAGCATGAAGCCATGGGCGCCCACAATGAAGCCGTTGCCCTCGCCATTGGACATGCTGACAGCTGCGGCGTTGCCCTCGCCATCGATGACACTGATATGGGTCGTGCCGCGATAGGCTTGCGGGGCTTTAGCCGCGGCGGCGATCTCTTTGGCGATCTCCTGTGCAACCTCATTGGCAAGCGGGCCGTCCAAGAGACGCCCGGCCAGCGCATCGCCATGAGCGGCGCGCGCTGCGTTGGTTGCGATCATGGCCGCTTGGAGAGCGCGGGCATTGATATGCGCGCCAGCGTTCGCCAGCGCTTCGAGATAGGACAGACCGAAGGCGATTAGCGCACCGCCTGCGGACGGCGGCGGATTGAGAGCGACTATGGTTTTGCCATGGCGCCAAAGGAACGGGTCGCGCAGCGCCACCCGGTAGTCTTTCAAATCTTCCCTGGCGAGATGACCGCCACGCTCACGCGATTGGGCCACGATCGCCTGCCCCACATCGCCGTCCACAAAGAGACGGGCGCCATCTTCCGCAAGCCATTCGAGCGTTTCGCCAAGCCCGTCATTGCGGAATGTGTCGCCTGCCTCAAGCAGCTTTCCACCTGGGGCAAAGATGGCCCGCGCGCCTTCGCTCTCTTTGAGGATCGGCGCGATGACGGTGAAGAGATAGGCTTGAAACGTGGAGAGCGGAAACCCTTGGCGGGCGGCGCGCACAGCCGGTTCAACCAGCCTTTTCATGGGCAGCCGCGCATAGGCCTCGTGCATGGCGAAGAGACCTTGCGCCATGCCCGGCGCGGCGCTCGCCCCAAGCCCGATGTGAAACTCTTGGCGCGCGGGTCCGAAATCAGCCTGGATCGGAAAGAAAGAGGCATCGTTATCGGGCCGACGCTTTTTGGGCGTCTCCACAAAGAAGTCGAACAGCTTTGCATCAAAGCGCCCGGCTTGGCGCGCCATCAGGAAGCCGCCGCCGCCGGGGGAGGCGAACACGGCCTCGGCCACAAAGCTCATGCACACGCCAGCGATCGCCGCATCGAAGGCGTTGCCGCCATCGGCGAGAATTTCAGCCGCGGCCTCTGCCGTGAGGGCATGGCCGGCGGAGACGACACTTTGACCTTTACTCATGGGCGAGTGCGTAGGGGGCATCGCGGCTTTGAGCAAGCACCGCCTGCTTGAAAAGGATCATGCCCGGCACGAGGCCCGGCATGATGCGATTGTTTGGCATTTGACTGCGGACCGCGGCTAGCCGAGACGTTTCTCGAGCGCGACAAGCTCTTCCTTCAACCCGGCCGGCAGCTTGTCGCCGAAGGTCTGGTAGTGCTCCTTGATCGATGGAATCTCGGATTTCCAGCCTTCTACATCAACCCGAAGCAGCTCTTCTATGTCGGCCGCTCCCACATCCAGTCCTTCCGTATCGAGACCGTCCGTTGTCGGCATCTTGCCAAGCGGCGTATCGACAGCATCCGCGGTACCGTTGCAACGCTCGAAGATCCACTTCAAGACGCGGGAGTTCTCCGCAAAGCCCGGCCACAAGAATTTGCCCTCGGGACTTTTGCGGAACCAGTTGACGTAGAAGATTTTCGGCATCTTATCGCCGCCCTTCTCGCCGACTTTCAGCCAATGCGCGAAATAGTCGCCCATGTGGTAACCGCAGAACGGCAGCATCGCCATGGGATCGCGGCGAAGATCGCCAAGACCGCCGGTGGCGGCAGCAGTTTTCTCCGATGCCATGATCGAGCCCAGGAACGTGCCTTGCTTCCAATTGGCCGCTTCCGTCACGAGCGGCACAACAGAGGCACGGCGCCCGCCAAATAGGATGGCATCGATCGGCACACCTTTCGGGTCTTCCCACTCGTCCGCGATGACGGGGCACTGGGCGGCCGGTGCGGTGAAGCGCGAATTGGGATGGGCAGCCGGACGGCCCGCCTCGGGAGTCCAGGAGCGGCGCAGCCAATCGACCGTATGGGCCGGCGGCTCCTTGCTCATCTCTTCCCACCACACATCGCCATCGTCTGTCAGGGCGACATTGGAATAGATGCAATTGGCATCCAGCGTGCGCATGGCGTTGTAGTTGGACTTGTCGGACGTGCCCGGCGCCACACCGAAAAAGCCCGTCTCCGGGTTGATGGCATAGAGGCGTCCGTCCTCGCCGAACTTCATCCAGCAAATATCGTCGCCGATGGTCTCGGCTTTCCAGCCGGGGATCGTCGGGCTCAGCATGGCAAGGTTGGTCTTGCCGCAGGCGCTCGGGAAGGCAGCCGCGACGAATTTCACCTCACCTTCCGGATTGGTGAGCTTCAAAATGAGCATGTGCTCGGCGAGCCAGCCCTCATCGCGTGCTTTCACGCTTGCGATGCGCAACGCGTGGCACTTTTTGCCAAGCAGCGCGTTGCCGCCATAGCCCGAACCGTAAGACCAGATCTCGCGCGTCTCGGGGAAATGCGAAATGTACTTCGTCTCACTGCACGGCCATGGCACATCGGCCTGGTTCGGCGCGGTGAGCGGTGCGCCCACGGTGTGCATCCCGCGCACGAAATCTTCGCTATCGCCGAGTGCGCCCCAGATCGCCTTACCGACACGCGTCATGATGTGCATGTTGGCGACGGCATAGGCTGAGTCCGTGACCATCACACCGATGCCGGCGATGGACGATCCCACCGGGCCCATGGAGTAGGGCACCACATACATGGTGCGGCCTTGCATGGCGCCATCATAGAGCTTGGACAGCGTCTCTTTCATTTGGGCCGGATCGGACCAATTGTTGGTCGGGCCAGCATCCTCCTCCTTTTCGGAGCAGATATAGGTCTGATCCTCCACACGGGCGACATCCTTGGGATCCGACCGGACCAGAATGGAGTTGGGGCGCTTCTCCGGGTTCAACCACATGGCGGTTCCGCCATCGACCAACGCCTTCAGAAGCGACTGATATTCCTCTTCTGATCCGTCGCACCAGCAGACTGAATCCGGCTTGAAAAGCTGCTTCGCCTCTTCCACGAAAGCCAGAACTTTCTTGTTCATGGTGGGCGCAATCGTTGACTGAACATTCATACGGTTTCGTCCCTAGGCTTATGGATTGATGAAAAATTTTTATGCGACTTTCCTACGCCTAACTGCCCAAGCCTTCAAGAAAACGGTCATTTGTTGCCTTGCAAAATACACGCTCTATGAAGGGGGCATCTTGCGCCTTACCTCGTTCACAAGACGGACTAGTTCCTCCCGCGCACTTTGCGGCGTCAGCACCTGTCTTGCAAAGGGGACCCGCCGCACCCCCGCGCCCGCAACGAGATCACAGCCTTCCGGATCGAGACCCGTCATGCGCCATACACCTTTGCTTGGCCCCTGGCCTGAACCTTGGCTTCTGCTGGGACTGCCCTCCGCGAAGGCTTCTGCATACAGTGCGACAGCATCGGCATGATCCTCGTTCATATGAGCAACAATGTCCGCTTCAGCCTCTGTGAGCGCATCGGCGCCCTCCAAGGAAAGAAGAAGCTCGTCCGCAGCTAGATCCACGATGCGGCCAAACCCCCCGATGAAATGAGCGCTCTCCAATTTGAGCCGCCAAAAGGAGAAGTCGGGAAAGTCGGCATAAAATTCGGCTTGAGGCTGGCGCGCCAGAAAGCGGCGGCGCACTGCCTCTTCGCCGACCTTCTCTGCCCTTCCTGACAGGGTCAGGCGTATGCCTTGCAAGGGATCGGCGCCTTCCGCAACATCCTCGGTATTGGTTCCATCGATGAGGATCGAGGCGCGTGGATCGTCCAAAAGGTTCCGCGTGTGCCGGGCCAATGTCGAAATGAGGAAAATTGGCGCCCCTTGGGCATCGGTGGCGAGAGTGACCAGAGAGGCGTAAGGCGCCCCCGTGGGACTATCGAGGGTTGCCAAGGATCCCTTAAGCGCCTCGCGCATCAGCGCCCGCCCCTCGGCCGCGATGTCGGACATTCCTGGTAATTCTGAAGAGTTATTTACTTGCGCCATAACGATTTTTGTTGCATGCGGATGCCATTGGGTGAGGCGCTGAGCGCCCCGATGCTGCCATTGTTTGCGCGCAGCCCTACGGGCATAACACCTAATAGATCGCGTCAATCGCGCAAAAGGCCCCCTATGCCAACAATTGCTCTTGTCGACGACGACAGAAATATCCTCACCTCCTTGCGCATGGTGCTCGAGGCGGAAGGCTACAAGACACAATCCTATAATGACGGCGCGAGTGCGCTGGACGGGCTGTTCGACACCCCGCCGGACCTAGCTATCCTGGATATCAAGATGCCGCGCATGGACGGGATGGAGCTCTTGCGCCGCCTGCGCCAGCGCACCGAAATGCCGGTCATCTTCCTCACCTCCAAGGAGGAGGAGATCGATGAGCTGTTCGGTCTGAAAATGGGCGCGGACGACTACATCCGCAAACCGTTCCCCCAGCGCTTGCTCATTGAGCGCGTGAAGGCCGTCTTACGCCGCTCGCAGCCCCGCGACACCTCACAAGTCGTCGAGGACAAGTCGAAAGTCCTCGAGCGGGGCAAGCTCAAGATGGATCCGGAGCGCCACACCTGTGTCTGGGACGGGTTGCCTGTGACCCTGACGGTGACCGAGTTTCTGATCCTTCAGGCGCTCGCTCAACGTCCTGGTGTGGTAAAAAGCCGGGACGCCTTGATGGATGCAGCCTATGATGATCAAGTCTATGTCGACGATCGTACCATCGACAGCCACATCAAAAGGTTGCGGAAGAAGTTCAAGGCCGTAGACCAAAGCTTTGACGTGATCGAGACGCTTTATGGCGTGGGTTACCGTTTCAAAGAATAGCGGGCGCGACCGATGACTGCCGAGGCTGAAAGGTCCTGGCAGCGGGACGACGCATCGCTCAAGGCGCGCGCGATACGCGGGCTTCGGGCTGGCCAATATTGGCTCAAGCGCACCTTGCGCTGGCTTGGTCAGCACCGCCCGTTCCGCCACGGCTTTTCGAGCCTGACGCGCCGCATCGTCGTGCTCAACATGATTGGGCTCGCCATTCTTGCCTCGGGCATTCTTTACCTCAATCAGTTCCGAGCAGGGCTGATCGATGCCAAGGTCAAGAGCCTGCAAACCCAAGGTGAAATTATCGCGCGCGCGATCGCAGCCTCTGCGGGCGTGGATACAAGCGATTCCCAAGTCGATGCGGAAACGCTTCTGGAAAAGGAAATCAGCCAGAGTGGTCTTGCGGGTGGCGATAGCTTTTCCGACGCACTCGGCTTCACGATCGACCCTGAGCGGGCCGCACCGATCTTGCGTCCCCTGGTCAAGCCGACGGGCAGCCGGGCACGGGTCTATGATAGCGATGGCACGCTGATCCTCGACTCCGACAGCTTCTATTCGCGCGGCGATGTGTTGCGCTACGATCTGCCACCGGCCCGAACGAGAGAACCGGACGCGCTCACCTCGTTTTGGGACGCCGTCTCCACCCGCATGCAGCCTTCGAGCCACAGCGTGCCGGTCTACAAAGATATTGGCGGCGCCAACGGCAAGGCCTATCCCGAGGTGGTCGGCGCGCTGACCGGCACTTCAATGTCCGTCGTCAGCCGAAATGACAAAGGCGAAAGCGTTGTCTCCGTGGCGGTGCCTGTGCAGCGGATGCGGACCGTCCTCGGCGTGCTGCTGCTGTCTACCCGCGGCGGCGACATCGACGACATTGTCGCCGCGGAACGGCAAAGCATCTTGCGTATGCTGCTCTTTGCCTGCGCCGTGTCCTTCGTGCTCTCACTCATCCTCGCCAATACGATCGCAGGTCCCATGCAGCGGCTGGCAGCCGCAGCCGAACGCGTGCGCCATAGCGTGACGGCACGTGCCGAGATTCCAGACTTTACGGATCGCTCGGACGAAATTGGCCACCTTTCCGGCACGCTCCGGGATATGACCGGCGCGCTGTACCGGCGAATCGATGCGATCGAGAGCTTCGCCGCCGACGTCGCGCACGAGCTGAAGAACCCACTGACCTCGCTGCGGAGCGCGAGCGAGACCCTACCGCTCGTCAAGAGCGAGGACTCACGCGAGCGGCTGATGGAGATCATCCAGCACGACGTGCGACGGCTCGACCGGCTGATCAGCGACATCTCCGATGCCTCGCGGCTCGACGCAGAACTCGCCCGCGAAGACGCCGAGCCCGTAAACATGGACGACCTCTTGCGTGCGACCGTGACGCTGTACAATGATATTCATCGCGACGATCTGCCCGAAGTCGTCATCGACATCGCCGATGCGCCGGGCCCCTACCCCTATCGTGTGAGCGGTCACGACAGCCGCCTGCACCAAGTCATGGTCAACCTAATCGAAAACGCCATTTCCTTCTCGCCGCCAAGGGCCCGCGTGGCCATCAAAGCGCGGCGTGACGGCGATGAAATCGAGGTGACCGTCGAGGACGACGGTCCTGGCATCCCGCCAGAAAATCTGGAACGCATCTTCGAGCGCTTCTATACCGACCGGCCCCACGAGAATTTTGGGCAGAACTCCGGCCTAGGCCTCAATATTTCCCGGCAAATCATTGCCGCCCATGGCGGCCGTCTCCATGCCGAAAACCGGCCGGATTGCGGGGGCGCGCGGTTTGTGATCCGCCTGGCCGCCGCATGAGCGCCCCTGAGGCGGTCCTGACACGGCGATGATGCGGGACCCGCGCCACAAGGAACTGACTTACGGAACCTGCGTGGCCTTGGGGCCTCATGCTGCACTCCTGCGCGGGGCCTCCGGTTCTGGCAAATCGGACCTTGCTCTGCGCTTTCTTGCGCTTTCCGGAGAGTACACGCAGAAGGCTCGTCTCGTCGCCGACGATCAGGTCCTTCTCCAGGCGACCGATCGGGGTGTGATGGCCTCATCCCCCGAAGCGCTGGCCGGACTGATCGAGGTTAGAGGCCTTGGAATTCAGCCCGCGCCATCGATCCCATCTGCGCGGCTGGTGCTTGTATGTGACCTTGTGGAAGCGGCCGATGTGCCGCGCATGCCGCCTGATCCCTTCGACCGGACGGCACTCGTAGGAGCCGATATCCCGTCGCTGAGACTTGCACCTTTCGAGGCATCGACCCCACTTAAGTTGAGAATGGCGATTTTGAACGCGACGGCGCTCTTGCGCGCGGTCGAACAATAGGGTTTAGGAAGGCGGGTTTCGGGCTTGCGCAACACTCCTCACCCGACAAAGATAGCGCCGCTGAGGCGGACGGCATTCATCCCAGAGGTATCATGATCGGCGTCGTCATCGTGACCCACGGAAATTTGGCTTGCGAATTTCGCGCAGCGCTGGAGCACGTGGTTGGCCCCCAGGAGCAGGTGGAGACCATTTCCATCGGACCGGACGACGACCTCGACACGCGGCGCGCCGACATGTTGTCGGCACTTGCCAAGGTCGATTCCGGTGAGGGCGTGGTGGTGCTCACGGACATGTTTGGTGGATCTCCGTCGAATTTGGCGATCTCTGCCATGGAGAAGCCCGACGTGGAGGTCGTCGCCGGCGTCAACCTCCCGATGCTGGTGAAGCTGGCGAGTGTGCGTGGCGAGTGCGGGCTTGAGGAGGCGATCAGCCAAGCCCAGGAAGCCGGACGCAAGTATATCAGCGTTGCGAGCCAGATTTTGGCGGCAAATTAGATGTCTGAGACTAAGGCGCTCAGCACCGTTGTCGTTCGCGGAGACAGCGCCTTCTTAGCAGATGTCATGATCCCCAACAAAAAAGGGCTCCATGCCAGAGCCTCGGCGCAGTTTGTGCGGACGGCCGGCGAATACAAAGCCGCGGTCCAAGTCAGCCGCGAGGGGCAGACCGTGGGCGGGACCTCGATTATGGGGTTGATGATGCTTGCTGCCGGCCAAGGGCATTCGATCCATATTGAGGTGGCGGGCGAGGATGCGCAAAGCGCAATCGAGGCCCTAGTCGCTCTCGTTGAAAACGGATTTGGCGAGGACGACTAGACCTTCCCGCCGCGCCCCTTCGAAGAGTATGGCAGGCGAGTGGCCGGCGGCTCTCTAGCCTTTTGACCACAAGCATTGATTCAGATGCGCGCGGAATGCGAATCGCGCCGCCAAGAGCTTGACTCCCAGCAGCGCCTATAAGATATAAGGACTTCTTTATATCTTTATACAGTCAGAGGCAGAACGGCATGAACTACCACGTCAAGGATATCGGGCTCGCCGATTGGGGCCGCAAAGAAATCGCCATCGCTGAGACCGAGATGCCCGGACTCATGGCCGTGCGCGAGGAATATGGAAGCGCACAGCCGCTAAAGGGTGCGCGGATTGCCGGCTGCCTGCATATGACCATTCAAACGGCGGTTCTGATCGAATCGCTGCAAGCGCTTGGGGCCGAGGTCCGTTGGGCCTCGTGCAACATTTTTTCGACCCAGGACCACGCCGCTGCTGCAATCGCGGCCACGGGCACGCCGGTCTTCGCGGTCAAGGGCGAGACGCTTGAGGAATATTGGGACTATGTCGACCGCATTCTTGAATGGCCGGAAGGCGGGACCGCGAACCTCATTCTCGACGATGGCGGCGATGCGACAATGATCGTCATTCTCGGCGGGCAGGCCGAGACCGATCCGTCCGTTCTCGACAACCCATCCAATGACGAGGAAGCTGCGCTGTTCGAGACCATCAAGAAGCGTTTGGCCCGAGATCCAGGCTTTTACTCCAAAGTCCGCGCCAATATGAAAGGCGTGTCGGAGGAGACCACCACGGGCGTTCACCGTCTTTACGAGATGCAGAAGAAGGGCGTTCTCCCCTTCCCGGCCATCAATGTGAACGACAGCGTCACCAAATCGAAATTCGACAACCTCTATGGCTGCCGCGAGAGCCTTCCCGATGGTATCAAGCGCGCCACCGACGTGATGCTGGCCGGCAAGTTCGCCGTCGTGTGCGGCTATGGCGACGTGGGCAAGGGGTGTGCCGAGAGCCTTAAGAGCCAGGGCGCTCGCGTGGCCATCACCGAGATCGATCCGATCTGCGCATTGCAGGCGGCGATGGAAGGTTACGAGGTACTCACGATGGAAGATGCCGCGCCCAAGGGCGACATCTTCGTCACAGCCACCGGCAACAAGGATGTGATCACGGTCGATCATATGCGCGACATGCATGACCGAGCCATCGTCTGCAATATCGGTCACTTCGATTCCGAAATTCAGGTCGGCGCATTGAAGAACTTCGTCTGGCACAATGTGAAGCCGCAAGTGGACGAGGTCGAGTTCCCGGATGGAAAGCGCATAATCCTTCTCGCCGAAGGCCGGCTCGTGAATCTCGGCTGTGCCACGGGCCATCCGAGCTTCGTCATGAGCGCCTCCTTCACCAATCAGGTGCTGGCGCAGATCGAGTTGTGGCAGTACGCGGGCAAATACGAGAACCAAGTCTATGTGCTGCCCAAGCATCTCGACGAGAAAGTCGCGCAGCTTCATCTGGCCAAACTCGGCGCGAAGCTCACGACGCTTAGCGAGGAGCAGGCATCCTACATCGGCATCAAGCCGGATGGGCCGTACAAGCCGGATCACTACCGCTACTAACGAACGCAACCGTTCCGCATTAGTTTGAACCGGAACGGCGCGTTTGACGGGCGAACTCCGGCATCCGGAGGAGCAAGATGCCAGCGCCAAGCTATTGCAGCCCCGTCAATGATCATTCGGATTCGGCCGCGTAGCCTCATACGCTCGCGGCCGATTTCAGCCCGAGAGACGACCGGCCACCGGAGGGCCGGGACCCCATGAAAATCGGCCGTCTCCTCTACATCTTCCTGTTCGGCACATTTCTGCTGGCCGCCGCAATCATGGGCCAAGCCATCATGCTGCGCCACATTCAAACGGATGTCGAAGAGGCGCAGGTGCGACGCTACGATTCCTACGCCCTGGCCGCTGAGCTCCGGCAATCTTCCGATGATTTGACCCGGTTCGCACGCACCTATGCGATCACGGGCGACCCGCGATATCGGGACTATTATTGGAAGATCATCGACATTCGAAACGGCAAGTCTGTCCGCCCCGACGACTATCACGGGGTCTATTGGGATCTCGTCATCCCAGGACTTATTCCTGAACCGTCAGCCGAAAGCACGGGCGCGATGTCGCTTGAGGCGAGGATGCGCGAGGCGGGCATTACAGTCGAGGAATTCAGCAAACTCAAAGAGGCCCAGAACCGTTCGGACACCCTGGTCCGGCGCGAGGAAGTGGCCATGAATGCGATTGAGGGCCGCTTCGACGACGGAACGGGGAGCTTCTCACGCAAGGGCCCTTCCGACCGCGAAATGGCAATGCGGATTCTTCATGATAGCTCCTACCACGAGGCGAAAGCGGCAATCATGGAGCCCATCGGCGAGTTCCTCTTCATGATTGATCGCCGGACCAACGAAGAGCTCATGGGCCTAAACCGCTATGCCAGCGAGGTGCTTCTGGCCATCATCGCCACATGCGCGCTGCTCCTAGGCGTGATCGTCCTCATGGTGTGGCAACTGCGAGAGCGCTTTCTTCGTCCGACCGCAACACTCTTGGAAATAGTTGGCAAAATCGGCGAGGGCGACTTGGACGCCCGCACACATATTTCCGGATCCGACGAGTTGGGCATTCTTGCAGAAGCCGTCGACTCCATGGCCGGACGCCTGAAGGCAGCGTTGTCCGACGTAGAGCAAAAGGCTGACGATGCGCGCAAACAAGCCGAGGTTCTGGCCGAAGAACGCCACCAGTCGGAAAAGCTCCTGCACAACATTCTTCCCGCGATCATCGCCGAGCGCCTGCAGAAGGGCGAGTCGATGATTGCCGAGACCTTTCCGGAGGTCTCCGTCCTGTTCGCCGATATTGTTGGGTTCACCAGGCTCTCTGAGAAGATCGGGTCTCGCGAAATCGTCAGTATGCTGAACGATATCTTTGCACGCTTCGACGATCTGGTGAGCGTACACAAGCTCGAAAAGATCAAGACGATCGGAGATTGCTACATGGTGGTAGGCGGCGTCCCCGACCGCAGCCCAACCCACTGCCAACAGACGGCCCGATTTGCTCTTGCGGCGCTCAAGAGCTTTGAGGAGTATGCCGCCAGCTTTCCCTACCCTTTGCGAATCCGAATCGGGATGCATACGGGGACTGTGGTCGCCGGCATTGTTGGGACGCAGAAATTTTCCTACGATCTTTGGGGTGACGTGGTGAATATCGCCAGCCGCTTCGAAAGCAGCGCGGAGCCGAATCACATTCACGTTTCAGATGCCGTCCGGGTACGCCTTGAGGACGATTTCAGTTTCGAGGATGCGGGCGAGGTCGATCTTAAGGGCAAAGGAAAGATGCGGTCCTGGGTCTTGACCGGAGACAAGGACGACACGGGCGCGGCCACTACATGACGCCAGAGCGCCCTCGTCGTTGGGGCGCCGGATCGAAATTGAGCAAAAAAGACGCCTGCGAAAAACGGACATTGGCCCGGATCAGGGTATGAAATTGACAGGGTTTCCTATCGTCGGGCGCGTCTGGACTTACGGTATTCCGATCACACTCTAAACGGACCCTCGGCTACACTTTCCCCGATAGCACTGGCACTGAGTCCCGCCATACGCACATCCGTATGTGCTCGGTCCACGGGCCGAATTTTGCAGAAATCACTTTTCGAGACTGGGAGTTGCAGGAAGAGTCATGACCTCAAGAACTCGCGATTTAAGCGCTCTTTTTCGCCGGCACGCGGCAACCCTGCGGACCGCCCTGACTGCGGCTCCTTTGGCTGCGCTTCTGAGCCTGGCGCCGACACCCGCAAGCGCCGAGGATGAAATCGTCCACGACGCGGAGTTCTACGTGCTCAAGGCACAGCATGGCGAGGAATGGGCGGCAGAGGACACAGCGCTTCAGGCCAAACTGGACGAACTGAAGAAGAAGCACGGCCGCCCGCCGAACCTCATTCATATCATGTGGGACGACACCGCATTTGGTGATGTCGGCATCCCGGCGATCCAGAAGGTGCGGGGCCTGACGACGCCGAGCCTTAACAGGATGGCCGAAGAGGGCATTTTGTTCACCCGCATGTATACGGAAGTCGGCTGTACGCCGAGCCGTGCCGCGGTGGTGACCGGACGGCACCCAATCCGCAACGGCATGTACAATATCGGCATGCTCCTTGAGAGCCATGGTATGCGCGGGGAAGAAGTGACCATGGCCGAGGTGCTCTCCAAGGCGGGCTACAACACCGCCTTCTTCGGCAAGTGGCACCTGGGCGATATCGAGGAAAGCTATCCTCACAACCAGGGCTTCGATGAAGCCTTCTTCACTGGCTACAATCAGATCCTGTCTTTGAACACCAAACTTGCCGAAGGCGCCAACGCCTCGATCGGCCTGCATGAGGACATGCTGCCGCCCGATCCTTACAAGCTCGATGACACGTTCGTGACTAAGGGGTGGGTGATGATCGCCGAAGGCAAGAAAGGCCAGAAGGCGCGGCAATGGGGCGACAATTCCCACGACACCTATATGAAGATCGACCCGGAAGCACAGACGCGGACGCTGGACTTCATCGAGCGCAGCGCAAAGGCCGGCAAACCGTTCTACGTCGCGAACTGGCCAAACCTCGCCAGCTTCCTGCCAAATCCGAAGAAATGTGCCGTTGCGCGAAGCCTCCTGCAGGACGGTCTACAGTGCAATATCGATCCCTTCATCGCGGCCTTGATGGCCAAGCTCGAAGAGCTGGACATTGCCGACAACACTCTTGTCGTGGCCATGGCCGACAACGGGCCCATGTCTCATAACCCGCCGCCTGGCATTGGTATGGCCGAGACGATCTTCCGCGGCGGCAAGGGCGACTTCCTGGAAGGGGGCGTACGCGTCCCCGCCATGGCGTGGTGGCCGGGTGTGATCAAGCCCGGGCAGCAAGTCGGTGACATCATCCACGAGACGGATCTTTTCACCACCTTCGCCAATTTGGCCGGTGCCACACAGTACATCCCAACAGACCGCGTGATCGACGGCGTCGACCAAACGGCCTTGCTTCTTGAAGGCGATACCAACAGCCGGCGCGATTATGTCTTCATCTATGCCGGACCGAAGCTGGGCGCGACGGTGAAGGGCAACTACAAGCGCCATTGGATTTCGCCGGACCCCGTGGGCGAAGCGAGCGGCATCCCTGCGGCCTTCTATTTCCTACCCGCCGATCCGCGGGAGAAGACGCCCATGCTCATCAACCTTATTCACCTGAAGAGCCCGTTCAACCGGATGCGGCTACGGCACGAACTATGGATGAAGAAGTATCCGAACAACGAAGAGAAGTTCGGCGTGCCGTGGACCGGGATCGCGGACGCCTCACCTGAGATCGAAGCGCTTGGGAAGCCCAAGATGGACCTCTCCAAGCTGCCGTTCGAACCGCTGGAATATGTGGAGCATCTCGACGAATTGCCGTTCGACCCGACTATGGACCCGGACGTCGGGCAGTGAGGAGACATGACAAGGTGGGCGCGACGAGACGCGAGGTTCTGACCGGCGCAATCGCCACGGCGGCCGCCCCTCTCGTTTTTCGGGCCTCGGATGCTCTGGCGCAAGAGACGCTGCCTATCACCGTCTCCGCTTACCGGGCCGACCGGACTGCAGCACTTGCCGATGACCGGGTCGGAATCGAAGGCTGCGCCGTGACATTCCGTGAAGACGCCATCGGGGACATGAACACCCATGTCTTCAGCGGGCCCGGTACGCGCGAAGTCACCGAGATTGGGCTTCACCCCTTCATGCTGGCTTATGCCAATGATGGGTTTCGCGACTACACGCTGCTACCCATCTTTCTGCTGCGTCAGTTCCGGCACAAAAGCATCTTCATCCGCACCGACCGGGGGATTGAACGCCCCGAAGACTTGCGGGGGCGGCGCATCGGCACGCCGAGCTATTCGTCGACGTCCCTGACATGGATCAGAGGAATTCTCGAGGACGAGTACGGCGTAGAACCCACCGAGATCGAGTGGGTGGTGTCAGCCGCCGACTCGTCCGCCGAGGCCTCAGGCACCGCGTCCGCACAAGAGAAGCTTTTGCCGGACGGCATCATCATCACCACCGGTCCAAAGGGCCTAGACGACAGCGACCTTCTGGAACAGGGACTCGTCGACGCGCTGTTTCATGCCGCGGAGCCGCGCTGCTACAGCGAAGGCAACTCGGATGTCGGACGGCTCTTTCCGGACCATCGGAAAGTCGAACAGGACTACTTCAAACGCACCGGCATCTTTCCGATCATGCACGCGGTCGCCATCCGTGGCGATGTCGCGGCCGCGCATCCTTGGTTTCCGAAAGCGGTGTTCGACGGGTTCGTCGAAGCCAAGGCGCTGGCCTATCGGCAGATGTCGCGGCTCGGCTGGGCCACGAACATGCTTCCGTGGTTCGGGCAGGAGCTTGAGGACACGAAGGCTCTGATGGGCAAGAACTTTTACAGCTACGGCGTTGACCCAAACCGCAAGGCGCTTGAGACACTCTGCCGGTACTCCCATGCGCAGGGGCTCGCGAACCGCGAACTCACCATTAAGGAACTCTTTGAACCGTCGAGTCTGGAATTCGAGGACAAGGCCTAACGGAGTGAGCCGCAAGGCCGATCCTGGCAGGCGAGCAACCCAACCCGGCAACCTCCCGTCACGAGCCGATCAGAGCCCGTGTCGCCCTTGAGGCCGCGTGTGGAAAACCGTCTTGGCCAGGGAGAAAGACGCGCCTAAGAAGCGCGTGGGGGCTCTGTTCGGGCACGATCAAGGCCTCCCAGCTATGGGCAAGCTGGCGCGACGTAGTTAGTCTCAAAGTGACTGGCCCAAGGCGTTTCCGGGTGCGTGCGGCACCCCTTCAGACGGCGGCTACCAGTGTAGAGGTCGCCGCGAACTCTAGTCTCCTGGGAGGAATTATTGACCTGGAACGCGAGAATAGTGGCGGCCATCGTCGCCATTGGGGTCGTCCTTTGCGCACGCACGGCATCTGCGGACGAGCACATTGTAGCCCTCGAAGGACAGCCGAATTTTCGCGACATCGGCGGCTATAAGACGAGCGATGGCCGCAAGGTCAAACCCGGTCTCATCTATCGGTCCGGCGAGTTGCCAAGGCTGACAGACGAAGACGTGGCAAAACTGCGTGCGTTGGGGATCAAGACTGTCGTCAATTTTCTTACACCCGCCGAGATCGAGTACCGCGGCAAAGACCGCCTGCCGGACGGTGTCCGCGAGATCAATATTCCAATTACCGGAGAAGTCGCGGATGTCCCGGACGCCGCCGCCCAGCTCGTCGAGGCTCGCAAGACCGGAGACTTTCGAAAATTCCCACCGGCCTTCAACCCGCAGGTTCACACGGACTTGGTGAGCGGGTCGGCGGACAAGCAGTACCGCGAACTTTTCGAAATCCTTGCGGACGATTCAAACTATCCGCTCGTCTATCATTGTTCGCACGGCGTGCACCGAACCGGAACGGCGACGGCGCTCTTGCTGAGTGCATTGAATGTCCCGTGGCAGACGGTTCGCGACGATTATCTCTTATCCAATGCTGCGCGGGAATCGGAAGTGAGCCCCCGCATCACGCAGCTTGAAGGACTCGCAGCGGACATTCCTATGTCTGATGCCGAGCGCCATGAGAACAACCAGGCGATCAACGCTTTCTACATCTTGGAGCCGACCTATATTGATGCCTCGCTCAACGCGGCGGTGAGCAAATACGGCTCACTCAATCGCTACCTCAAAGAGGGACTCGGCGTGAAGGCGCTCCAGAAAGACACGCTTCGCGACTTGCTGACGATCCCGCAAAATGGGCCGGCAAACTGACGGCCTGGGCCTCTGCGAGCATCGCTCATTCGTGAGCCCGGCAATGGAAATCAGCCTGGTCTTGGCTGTTGCGAGCCTTCCTGAAGAGGTGCGAGGGGGCCCCGTTTCTGGATAGGTCAAGCCTCCCCAAGCTGTGGGCAAGGTGGCGCGAAGCAGATAGTCTCAAAGTGATTCGCCCTTTGCGGTTTGCACCAGCACACCGGCTCCAGCGTTTCAGTATGCGGCGAAGATGAGCGGGGCGGGGGCAGAGCCAATGGGCGGCGTACAATGGACAACGGCGCCGGACGTTCGGCATTGACGCGGCGGCGTGGAGCGAGGGGGACCATGCGGACCAGCAAAGGCACGGTGACGCCTGAGACAAGGTGGTCTGCAGCCTTGCCCCGAACCCTGGCCTATTCGGTTCCAGCCGCGCTCTTACCCATCCATGTTGCCCATGCCGCCGATGGAGCGATGTTTGATGCGTATACGCTTCTGAAAATCTGCATCGATCTCGGCATCATCGCATTTGGTGTCGGCATGGCTATTGCCTGTCTGCGGGCAATCAAACGTGCACGTGCGCAAGAAGCCACCGCCACCGCGGAGGCCGAGCGGTTCGCCTTGAGCGAAAGCACGCTCGAAACTGTCCTTGCTGCTGAGCCGCAAGCCCTGCTCACTCTCACGGAAACCGGCGAACCGGAACTCCTCGTCTCCAACCTGCCCATGAGCTTTGGTGTGCCGCGCGACCCAGCGCGGCTTCTGACCTTGGAGACCTGGCTCGACGATGCCTCGGCGAGTGAGCTCGAAGCCGCTATGGGGTCCTTGGCCGAGCACGGCGAGCCCTTCAATTTGATGCTGCGCACGAAGCGCGAGCGCTATGTGGAGGCCGACGGTCGTACCGCGGGCCGTTCGCTCGTGTTAAAGGTCCGCAACATCGCAGGCCAGCGGCTTGAGCTCGCCGAGCTTTCGGTCAAGCACAAGGAACTTGAGGAACAGGTCACGGCTCTTCGCGCACTCCTGGACAATGCTAAGCGCAACGAACGGGACGGCGCTGAAAGTCGAGCGATTATCGAAGCGCATTTCCGCAGCTTCGATCGCCTTGCGACCGCGTTTGCCGTGTTCGATTCCACGCAAAGGCTTGCGCATTACAACCAAGCCTATGTCGATCTGTGGCAGCTCGATTCGAACTGGCTCGACAAGCGGCCGCGAGACAGCGAGATTCTCGATCGCTTGCGTCAGGAACGCCGGCTTGAAGAGCGTGCAGAGTACCGCGCCTGGAAGCAGGAGTGGCTCTCGGCCTACGGCACTGGCAAACAGGTCGAAGAAACGTGGCATCTGCCCGACGGCCGCATGCTGCATGTGATAGCCGATGCAGACGGCGAAGGCGGCGTGACTTATCTCTACGAGAACGTCACCGAGCGCATTGCGCTTGAAAGCCGCTACAACGCTCTGATTCAGGTGCAGCGCGAGACTCTGGATACATTACGCGAGGGCGTTGCGGTGTTCACACCCGACGGCCGCTTGCGCCTCTACAACAGCGCCTTCGCCTCTATTTGGTGTTTGACGCCTAAGCTGCTGGACGCCAAACCCCATGTGGAGGAAGTCATTGCCTGGTGCAGCCTGCTTTTTGATGCGCCAGAGGAATGGGAGCGAACCAAAACCGCCGTGACGGCTATTGTTTCCGAGCGTCGGCCCTATGACAGCCAGTTCGACCGGCCTGATGGCACAGCGCTCTCCTGCGCCGCGCTGCCCTTGCCGGACGGCGGTACGCTCTTGACTTATTCCGACATTACGGATAGCAAGCGCGCCGAACGCGCCTTGATCGAGAAGAACGAGGCGCTTGAGACCACGGACCAGCTCAAGAGCGATTTCGTCTCTCACGTGTCCTACGAGCTGCGCACACCACTCAACAGTATTTTGGGTTTCGCCCAGATGCTCTCGGAGCCCGCCTTCGGGCCGCTCGCCGAAAAGCAGCGCGAATATGTGGACGACATCTTGTCCTCGGGCAACACGCTGCGCGCCATCGTGGACGATATTTTGGACCTCGCCACCATCGATGCGGGCTCGTTGAAGTTGAAACTGGCCCCTGTGCGCGTGCGCGACATTATCGAGGCGGCCAAGCTGGGCGTCGAAGAGCGGCTCAGACAGAACGAGGTGATCCTCGACCTTGAGATCGAGGAGGGAGTTGAAGAGGTGGTGGCTGACGCTAGCCGCGTCACCCAGATCCTCTATAATCTCCTCTCGAACGCCATTGGCTTTTCGGCGCCGCGCACACGCGTGCAGCTGGACTGCCGCCGCGATGGCACGATGATCGCCTTCGTGATCAGGGATGAAGGCACCGGCATACCAGAGGATTTCCAAGACACTGTGTTCGACCGTTTCGAAAGCCGTACGCAAGGGTCGCGTCACCGCGGTGCTGGCCTCGGACTCTCGATCGTGAAGAGTCTCGCGGAACTTCACGGCGGCACGGTCCTGCTCGACAGCAAACCTGGCAAGGGATCGCAGTTCAAAGTGCTCCTTCCACTCAGGCACGACCTGGAAACCCCAGATCTTGACGCAGGGCCCTATCGGGTCAATCGCGCCGGATGACCGAAATCTGGCGGATCGACGGGGTTGATCTGGACCGTCTGGACCGTCTTGCCAGCCGGATCGCACTCAATCTTAAAGTTGGCGATGTGGTGACCCTCTCCGGGCCGCTGGGCGCTGGAAAGACGACGCTCGCCCGCGCCCTTGTCGGTCATTTCGATCCGGAGAGCGAGGTGCCCAGTCCGACCTTCGCGCTGGTCCAACGGTATGGGACCCCGCGTCTTGCGGTCAGTCATTGCGATTTCTATCGTCTGAATGACGGAGAGCTCGACGAGCTGGGCCTCGACGATGCGCTGCTTGACGGCGCGCTTCTGATCGAGTGGCCCGAACGCGCCACCGCCTGGATGCCGCAGGACCGGCTGGATATCGTCTTCGAAGAGACAGGATCGGCCGGGACGCGGGATCTCGTGCTGACCGGCCATGGCAACTGGTCCGTGCGGCTGCACCGGCTGCAAGCCCTGGCGGGCTTCCTCGAACACACCGCCTATGCGAGCGCCGATGCGCGCTATCTGCAAGGCGATGCATCGGCCCGGGGTTATGCCCGTCTCATCTTGCCGGACCGGGGGGCTGTGCTTATGAACGCACCGCGCCAGCCCGACGGGCCGCCCATCCGCGACGGCAAACCCTATAGCGCGCTTGTGCATCTCGCGGAAGACATCACGCCTTTCGTCGCCGTTGCTGGCGCCTTGCGGTCCCAGGGTTTCTCGGCACCCGAAATTCATGCCTTCGATCTCGATCAAGGCTTCATCGTGCTGGAGGATTTTGGCGACAGCGTCTTTAAGACAGAACTTGAGAAGGGGATGGACCTGGCGGCCCTATGGGGCGCCGCCGTCGACGTTCTCCTTGCGCTGTCCAAGGAAGCGCCGTCCAAGCCGCTACCCATCGAGGGGCACGCCCCTTACGTCCTTCCCCGCTTCGATGCCGAAGCCATGCTGATCGAGGCCTCTCTGATCGTAGAATGGCTGTGGCCCGCGACCCACGGCAAAGAGATGCCAGACGCCATTCGGGCCGAATTCGAGGCGCTGTGGCGCCCCCATCTCGACCGTGCAGCAAAGGCCGATCCGGGATGGGTCTTGAGAGACTTTCACTCCCCCAACCTGATGCATATCCCCGGCCGGGAGGGGACGCGAGCCGTCGGTCTTCTGGACTTCCAAGACGCACTCTATGGCCCGCTCGCCTACGACCTTGTGTCCTTGCTTCAGGATGCGCGCCTTGACGTGCCCGAAGCGCTTGAACGGGCCGAACTCGACCGGTACTGTGCGGCCCGAAGCGCGCAAAGCGGGTCGTTTTCAAGCGATGATTTTCGGTTGCAGTATGCCACGCTCGGCGCCCAACGAAATTCGAAAATCCTCGGCATCTTTGCACGATTGGCGAAACGTGACGGAAAGCGTGCCTACCTCGCCCACATGCCCCGGGTCGCGCACTATTTGCAGCGCGATCTTGCCCATCCAGCGCTCGCCGATTTGCGTGATTTTTATGCCCGCGCATTCCCGGCCGCTCATGATCTCCCACCACCCTCGCTCTAAAAGGACGCCGTCATGACCCTTGCACGCACGGCAATGGTACTGGCCGCTGGTTACGGCGAGCGCATGCGCCCGCTGACCGAGACCATGCCAAAGCCGCTCGTTCAGCTCTCAGGCCGGACACTTGTCGATCACGTGCTTGACCGGCTCCATAGCGCGGGCGTCGAGACGGCGGTGGTCAATGTCCATTACCTGCCGGAGCAGATCGAGAGGCATATGGCAGACCGCGCGGACCGCGGGCCGAAAACAGTCATCTCCGATGAGCGTGACCTTTTGCTCAATACAGGAGGCGGCGCGACCAAAGCCTTGACGCTTCTCGGCGAAGGGCCCTTCTTCATCCATAACTCGGACTCCGTCTGGGCCGAGGGCGTGACTCCTGCTCTGCCCAATATGCTGCAGACCTGGGACCCTGAGCATATGGACTGTCTCTTGCTGCTCGCGCCGCTCTCGACCAGCCTCGGCTATCACGCACGGGGCGATTTCGATCTGGACGCGCACGGGCGTGTTTCGCGGCGCGGGGAAAAGCAGGTGGTGCCCTTTGCCTTCGCGGGCGTCTCGCTCTGCACCGCATCATTTTTCGAGGACGCACCAACGGGGCCCTTCTCGCTCAACGTCCTGTGGGACCGCGCGCTTGCGAAAAATCGCCTCTACGGGGTGCGGCTGGACGGGCGTTGGATGCATGTGGGCACCCCGGAAGCCTTGGTCGAGGCCTCGGCCTCGTTCAAGCAAAAAGGGGCCTGAGGCGCAACGGTGCCAGAGCCCCGCGCGAGACCCCAGCTCTACACTATTCCGCCCTCGGCGCCGTTCCTATCGACCCTCGCCCGGGCGATCCTGGCTGGTGATTTACCGGCCCCGGGCGGCCCGGCGCCCGACCGCCTGACATTGCCACACACCACGATCTACCTGCCGACGCGGCGGGCCGCGCGCGGCTTGCGCGAGGCCTTTCTGGCGGCGTGCGGCGGCGAGGCCCTGCTGCTGCCGCGCATCCAGGCCCTCGGCCAGACGGACGAGGACGCAGCACTCATCCTGGATGCAGAGGCCTTCGACGAACCGGACGGCGCACTTGGCAAGCCTGCCATAGAACCGCTGGCCCGGATCATTGCGCTCATGCGCCTGATCTTTGCTTGGAACAAGAGGGCAGATTCCACCAAAGACTTGGCGCAGCAGATCCGCTTCAACATCACACCGGGGCAGGCTGCGAGCCTTGCTGCGGATCTCGCAGATCTCATGGACTTGGTGGAATCCGAGGAGACGGATTTCGGAGCTCTCCAGGAGTTGGTGCCAGAGGAGCTTGCCGCGCACTGGGAGGCGACGGTCGACTTTCTTTCAATCGTCACCGAATATTGGCCGCGCTGTCTGGACGACAATGGTCTGGTCTCACCTGTCGCGCGCCGCAATCTCCTCATGGCGAACGAGACCGCCCGCCTTGCGGCAGCATCCCCCTACCCTGTGATCGCCGCAGGCTCCACAGGCACGGTGCCGGCCACGGCGCGGCTTCTTGAGACGATCGCCAATCTACCGAATGGCGCTGTCGTGCTGCCGGGCCTCGACGCCTCGCTTGACGAGGAAAGCTGGGAGACGCTCGCGGATCATCCGGAGCATCCACAGGCCGGCATGGCGCATCTGTTGCGCAAAATGGGGGCGCT
The DNA here is from genome assembly GCA_942491645.1 of uncultured Alphaproteobacteria bacterium. Classification (GTDB taxonomy): domain Bacteria; phylum Pseudomonadota; class Alphaproteobacteria; order Rhizobiales; family Methyloligellaceae; genus Methyloceanibacter. The sequence goes on from CALOBK010000014.1 coordinate 31,773, forward strand.
GCGCGGCGACGTGGCATTCGTCCCTGGCAGTGCACCGGATGATGCGCAGGCCGCGCGCCTTCATCTTGTTAGCGAAACGCTGCGGCCTGCGGAAACCACCGAGCGCTGGCAGCAGGCGTTCGAGAGCGACCCCTCTTCGCCCCAGGCCCGCGAGAACCTTGCGACAGCCCTTCATGGTCTCAGCCTTGTGGAGGCACCCAGCGCCCATGACGAGGCGGAGGCGGTCGCGCTCGTCTTACGCGCCTGCATTGAGGAGCCCGGCAAGACGGCGGCGCTCATCACACCGGACCGGGTTCTTGCCCGCCGCGTGGCAGCACGGCTCAAAGCCTATGGTCTCGATATCGATGACTCTGCGGGCACACCGGTGCAGCACACCGTGCCGGGCGCGTTTCTCAACCTTATTCTGTCCGCTATCGAGAACAATTTCGCGCCGACTGAACTCATGGCGCTGCTGAAACACCCTTTGATGCGCCTGTCTCGCAGAGCTGCGGACATCCGGCGCGCCGCCCGCGCGCTCGAACGGGGCCTCTTTCGCGATGTCTATCTCGGGCGGGGGAGCAATCTTGGAGAAGAGAGCAATTCTCTTGATGGGCTTTCCGGGATCGTGCACGGAATTTCGAATCCCGGACCCCACGCAAAGATCTCCAGGACAGAGCGCTTGGAGGCGCAAGCGCTCGTCCGTGATCTTGAAGAGGCTTTCGGCCCGCTCGTAGCTCCGTTCGCAAGCGGAGACGCACACACGACCGCGAGCCTGACAGGCGCTCTTGCGGACGGCGCGGAGAAAATGGCGCGCGATGAAGACGGAGCCTTGCCGCTTTGGGATGGCGATGCGGGCGAAGCTTTGAGCGTGTTCCTCTCGCGGCTCATCGCGGAGGGCGACGGCTTTCCGATGAAGGCTCGATCCTATCCCGCGTTCTACCGCACTTTGCTGCAAGGCCAGGCTGTGCGTCCGCGGGGGCCGGCCCATCCGCGCCTGTTCATTTGGGGCCAACTGGAAGCTCGGCTCCAGCAACCCGACACGATGGTGCTCGGCGGACTGAACGAAGGGTCTTGGCCACGGAACCAAGACACCGGGCCTTGGCTCAGCCGGCCCATGCGCGCAAAGCTTGGACTGTCACCGCCGGAGCGACGCATTGGTCTTGCGGCGCATGACTTCGCCCAAGCGCTCGGCGCCAAGTCGGTAATCCTCACCCGTGCGCTGAAAGTCGATGGGGTCCCGACGGTCCCCTCGCGCTGGCTTCAGCGTCTCCAAGCGCTGGTCGCCGCTGTGGGGGCGGAGGATGCCCTTGCGCCCACAGAGCCGTGGCTGCCCTGGGCCCGCGAACGTGATGCGATTGAGCACTTCGAGCCTGCAGGCCCTCCGGAGCCACGGCCCCCTGTTGCGGCACGCCCCCGCGCGCTGAGTGTCACGCAGATCGAACGCTGGATCGCAAACCCTTATGAGATCTATGCCAAGCACATCCTCAAACTACGACCCTTGATGCCGCTCGGCAGCCCGCCAGACGCGGCCATGCGCGGCTCGGCGTTCCACCGCATTCTTCATCTGTTTGCGACGGCCTATCCAGACAGACTCCCAGAGGACATCACTGGCGCGCTCTGTGAGATCGGCGATGAGGTTTTCCGCACGATGGGCGATAGGCCAACCCTTCAGGCCTTTTGGCGGCCAGGCTTTCATCTCTTTGCCCGCTGGTTCGCCGAAACCGAGCCAAGCCGCCGGGCGAACGTCGTGCGCACGGTATCGGAGGTCTCGGGCGAGCTTGCGCTCACGACCCGGTTTCGGCTGACAGCACGAGCCGACCGGATCGATGAGACAGAGGACGGCTCGCTCATCATCTATGACTACAAGACAGGCCCCCCGCCAAAGCCAAAGCACGTGAGCGACCTCTTCGCCCCGCAATTGCCGCTTGAGGCCGCGATTGCCGAGGCTGGGGGCTTTGCCGGGCTTGGCCCGTGCGCGGTCCGTGGCCTCATCTACATCCGTGCTTCGGGGCGTGACGAAGGCGGCCTACAACAAGACGCAAGCAAAGATGCGCCAAATGTTCTGGCCGCCAAAGCTCTGGAGGACTTGAAGCGCCTGGTAATCCATTTCGACGATCCGAGTACAGCGTATGATGTCAAGCGCCGCGCCGGGGCGGCCTTTACCGGCACATACAACTATGACGACTATGCTCAGTTGGCGCGCGTTGCCGAATGGCTGACCGAAGGCGAGGGATCATGACCGCATCCCCGGACCTTCTTCAAGAAGCCGATGCCAACCAAGGGCGCGCGTCCGAGCCCGACGCCTCGGCCTGGGTGTCGGCCAACGCAGGGACCGGCAAGACCGCCGTCTTGGTGAAGCGCATGTTGCGGCTGCTCCTTGCGGGCGTACGCCCCGAGAGCATTCTGTGCCTGACCTATACGAAGACGGCGGCGGCAGAGATGCAGAACCGGCTCCTAAAGGCGCTATCGGGCTGGGCGCTCATGAGCGATGCGGACCTCCGCGGGACGCTGTTGGGCTTGATGGGGCATACGCCGACAAACGGAGATTGTCAGACAGCACGGCGGCTGTTCGCACGCGTCCTCGAAGCACGCGGCGGCCTGAAGATTTATACGATTCACGGCTTCTGCGAACGGCTTCTCCAGCGCTTCCCGTTGGAGGCAGCCGTCACGCCGCACTTCACCGTGCTCGATGAGCAAAGCGCGGGCCGCTACAAGGCCGATGCCTTCGATGCGGTCATGATCGGGGCTGCATCCGGACCGCAAAGCCCGCTTGGAGGCGCGCTGGCCAAGATCGTCGCCCTGACGAGCGAGGACCAGTTTCGCGAAATTGTGGGCAAGGTGCTCGCAAAGCGTGCGGACTTGGCACGGATCGTGTCATGCCACGGCGATGCCCCTGACTGGACCGCAGCGGAGACCGAGGCGCTGAGAGACTTTCTTGGGGTTGCGGGACGTAACGAAGACGCCTTGATTGCCGCGCAAGCCGCCGTGCTGTCGGACACTCAGATGGATGAGGTCCTTGCCGCCTTTGCAGATTTTGCGAGCAAAGCGGCGACGGACAAAAAGATGCAGTCCATCCTGCGCGATGCGCGGACCCGCACTGGCGATGCGCGCTTGGCCGTCCTTCGCGCGCTCTTCTACAACACGGACGGCACACTCCGAAAACGCTTGTTCACGAAAGACTTGTCTGTCCCCGCACCGGGCATCGCCACAATGCTTGATGAGGCAAAACGCACATTCGACGAGATTGAGACAGACCTTGCGCATTTGCGGGTGGCCGAGGCGAGCGGCGCGGTCCTTGCCTTCGCCGATGCGATTGAGAACCGCTACGCGGACCGCAAGCGCCAAGAGGCGGCGCTCGATTATGAGGACCTCATCGCCAAGACGTTGAACGTGCTGTCTCGGAGCGATGCCGCCGCTTGGATTCTCTACAAGATCGACGGCGGCGTGGACCATATCCTGGTCGATGAAGCCCAAGACACGAACCCCGATCAATGGTCGATTGTAGAGACCCTGGCGGAGGAGTTCTTCGCCGGACACGGCGCGCAACATGGGTCACAAGACTTGCCGCGGACGCTGTTTGCGGTCGGTGATGAGAAGCAGTCGATCTACAGCTTCCAGGGGGCGAACCCCACCCGCTTCTGCGAGATCGGCCGGAAATTTAGGACGCGCGCAGGCGACGCCGACGCGTCGTGGCACGACGTTCCCCTCAATATCTCATTTCGCTCGACCGTGCCCATCCTTGAGGCCGTGGATTATGTCTTCGCGCAGGACGATGCGGCCCAAGGCCTGAGCTTCCTGGATGGCGCGATCATCGAGCATTTCGCCTTTCGGCAGGGCGAAGCTGGCCTCGTTGAACTATGGGATGTCGAAACCACCGAATCGCCCTCGCCCACGTCGGCATTCGAGCCCTGGGCCGAGGACATGAGCGGCGCCAACGCGCTGAATACCGTGTGCCTGCGCATTGCCAGCCAAATCCGGCATTGGCTCGATAGCGGCGAGCCTCTTCAGTCGAAAGGACGGCCTATTCGGGCAGGTGACGTTCTCATCTTGGTGCGCCAGCGCGACCCGTTTACCGCGCCGATGATCCGGGCGTTGAAGCGGGCAAATATTCCTGTTGCCGGCGCGGATCGCATGCGCCTGATGGAGCAAATTGCCGTGCAGGACCTCATCGCCCTTGCCGATGTGCTCTTGATGCGTGACGACGACCTCGCCCTCGCCGTGGTCTTGAAGAGCCCGTTGTTCGGCCTTGGCGAGGAGGCCCTGTTCGATCTCGCCTATGACCGGGAAGGCTCGCTGTGGTCCGCCTTGCAAGCGCGCGCGAAACCCGATGCGCGGTTCGAAGAGGCAGCATCCTGTTTGAGTGCATGGCTTGGCCAAGCCGATACGCTGCCGCCCTACGAATTCTACACGAGGATTCTCGGAGACGGCTCCTTGCGCATGCGCAAACGCATGCTGTCGCGGCTCGGCCCCGAGGCGGCTGAAGCCATCGACGAGTTCCTCGACACCGCGCTTGCCTATGACCGCGATGCGACCCCATCGCTGCAAGGCTTCGTAAACACGCTGCGACAGGGCGATGCCGACGTCAAACGCGATATGGATCAGGATCGCAACGAGGTCCGCATCATGACGGTACACGGGGCCAAAGGCCTGCAAGCGCCCATTGTGATCATGCCCGACACCTGCACCGTCCCGCGCGCCCGGGGACAGCAGATCTATTCGGCGCCGAGGCAAGACGGCGTGCCAGACGATGCCCGGCATCTGTTCTGGCCGCCTGCGGGCCATTCCGGCGTTCCAGGTCTCCAAGATGCAAAGGCCTCTGTTGCGCGTAGGGATGGCGAGGAATATCGCCGGCTGCTTTATGTGGCGATGACCCGCGCGGAAGACCGGCTCTATGTGTGCGGCTGGCAGGGCGTGCGATCGCGCAGTGGGGACTGCTGGTACGAACTGATCCGGCGAGGCCTTGAGCCGCATTTGAGGCCTGTGGAAGACCATGATGGCCGGCCCGTGTACCGCATGAGCTGCGAGCAAGAAAAGCCGCTGCGCGAGGCGGCACCGGTCCCGCGCGCGCGGAACATCTCGCCTCTGCCCGCCTGGTCCTCCGCACCGGCGCCACAGGAGCGTGTCCGCACAAGGCTTTCGCCTTCGCGCTTGGCGCTGAATGCAAGCGGTGAGGGCCCGCTCCAACAGGTCCAACCGCCCTTGGGACCCCTTGCCCTTGCCGAAGACATGCGCTTCGTCCGTGGCCGTTTGGTGCATGCCCTTCTGCAATATCTCCCGCGAGTTCCACCCAGCGAGCGGGCGCATGCGGCCGGGACCTTTGTTGCGGCGCGCGCATCGGAGCTTCTTGAGCACATACGGGGCGAGATCGCAAAGGAGGCTCTAGCCATCGTTGGAGATGACCGTTTCGCGCCTCTCTTCGCGCCAGACAGCCTGGCTGAAGTCCCGGTCGTTGCGCGGGTCGGGACAGGCAGGGAGGGTTTCGACCTCGAAGGCCAAATCGACCGTCTGGCGATCCTCGACGAGGGGCTCCTCATTCTCGACTACAAAACTAACCGTCCGCCCCCGGAGCGAGAAGAGGATGTCGCTCCCGCCTATATCGGTCAGCTCGCGGCTTACCGGCTGGCTTTGCAGGACGTATTTCCAGGCAAACCCGTGCGCGCCGCACTTCTTTGGACCGACGGGCCGCGGCTCATGGAGATTTCTTCAACTTTGCTTGATGAGGCCGAACACGAGATGTTGATAAGCTGCACAACCTTGACGGCATAGAGGGGCGCACATAGGTTCCGGTGGCAACTGGACTGATCCGGACAAATCTAGTGGCCGGCGACGAGGAGAGAACATCGATGGCGACCGCGACGGTTTCAGACGACACATTCGAAGCTGAGGTGCTGAAATCCTCGACACCCGTTTTGGTGGATTTTTGGGCCGAATGGTGTGGCCCCTGCCGGCAGATCGCACCTGCGCTGGAAGAGATCGCCAAAGAACTCGGCGGCAAGGTCAAGATCGCCAAGCTCAATATCGACGAGAGTCCCCGTACGCCGGGTACCTACAACGTCCGGGCAATCCCCACGCTGATCCTGTTCAAAGACGGCGAAGTGGTAGACACGTTGCGGGGCGCCTATCCAAAGAATCATTTGGCAGCTTGGCTCGGCGGCGCGATCGACGGCGTGGCTTAGACCTCACTCCGCATGTAATTTCAGGACGTGGCCCGCAAGATAGAGCGAGCCGCATATCAAAACCCGCGCGGGCTCTTGGCCGGACGCGGACTGTAGCAGTGCCTCTTGAACGCTGTTCACAGGGATCGCGTCTAACCCTTCGGCCCGCGCCATCTCGGCCAGCGGCTCCGACTGAAAGGCATTGGGTTCGCCCGGGATCGGAACTGTATAGATCCTCTCTACAAGCCCCTTGAAGGGCGCAATGTACCGCTGAGCATCTTTGGTCTCCATCATGCCCCAAATCACTTGCACCGGGCGTGGGACGCGTTCATCAAACTCCGCCAATGTGTCCGCAACGGCTCGGCCACCGGCCTCGTTGTGGCCACCATCAAGCCAAATCTCCGTGCCCTCGCCTACAAGGGCGTGGAGAGCGCCAACCGACAGCCGTTCCAGCCGTGCGGGCCAATGCGCCGTGGTGATCCCGTCCTCCAGCGCCGCCTGGCCAAGCGCCTCTCCAAAAATGACACCGGAGGCTGCAATCGCCGTGCCCGCATTGTCGATCTGGTGGCGCCCCGCAAGGCGTGGCAATGGTAGATCAAGCAAGCGCGAGGTGGTTTGGAACACAAGCCGCCCCTGCTGCTCGTAAACGTCAAAATCGCGCCCGGCGACATGCAGCGGGGCACCGATCTCCTCGGCACGGGCCTCTATCACATCGAGCGCTTCAACCTCTTGCCTGCCAACGATACAAGGCACGCCCGGCTTCAGAATGCCGGCCTTTTCGCCTGCAATCTCCGTGAGTGTTTCACCGAGAAACGAGACGTGATCGATGGCAATCGGCGTGATGATCGTGAGGAGCGGCTTCTTGACCATGTTTGTGGCATCGAGCCGCCCGCCAAGCCCCGTCTCTAGAAGCAGCAGATCGGCAGGTGCACCGGCGAAGGCGAGAAAGCCTGCCGCAGTCGTGATCTCGAAAAGCGTGATCAGCTCCCCGCCATTGGCCGCTTCTGCGCGTTCCAGACAATCGACGAGAACATCCTCGCTAATAGGCGCAGCACCGTGAGGTCCTGCCAAGACGATGCGCTCGTGGAAGTCGACAAGATGCGGCGAGGTATAGACGTGTACGCCCTTGCCCAGAGCCTCCGCAAAGGCCCGGATGAAGGCCAGCGTCGAGCCCTTACCGTTGGTGCCAGCGATATGCACAACCGGGGGAAGCTTGTCTTGCGGGTTGCCAAGCGCTGAGAGCAGACTTTCGATCCGCCCCAATGACAGATCGATGGACTGCGGGTGCAGCGTTTTCAAGCGCTCAAGCAGCGTATTGCTCGAGGCCGAAGATCTGGCTGGCAACGAGCCACGGTCACTATCGGGAAGAGTGGTCAATCCTCAACGGGCCTTGTTCAAGGGGCGTTGCTTAGCGTGTCCGACCGGGGACGCGCTCAAGCATTCTGCGATGGATGTTGATTAGCGCCATTGCTGGATGCGCTCGTCAAGGCCTCGTCTGTCTCGGCCTCGTCCGCATGTTCGGCCGCGAGCCCATTTCCGCTTTGTTTCGGCGCTCCCTCCCCCGCGTCGGTGGCTGGGTGCTGGTCTTCTGAATTTGCTGGGATTTCGGTCTCGACCATTTCAGCTGCCGTTTGCGCGCTCGCTTTGATCTCGTCCTTGGCGTCGTCCTGGAGATGCCGATGCAGAAGCAGGTTGCATAGGCGCGCGAGAGTGCCGCGCAACTCATGGCGGTGCACGACCATATCGACCATGCCGTGATCGAGAAGATATTCAGAGCGCTGGAAGCCCGCGGGCAATTGCTCGCGAATGGTCTGTTCGATGACGCGCGGGCCAGCAAAACCGACCAACGCACCTGGCTCGGCAATGTGAATATCGCCCAGCATCGCATAAGAGGCCGTGACACCGCCTGTGGTCGGGTTTGTCAGGACGACGATGTAGGGAAGGTTGGCTTCGCGAAGCTCCTCCACGGCAACCGTCGTGCGGGGCATCTGCATCAGCGACAAAATGCCTTCCTGCATCCGCGCACCGCCAGAGGCCGCGAACAGGATGAAGGGTGCATTGCGCACCAGCGCCGCACGCATTGAGGCGATTATCGCCTCCCCTGCGGCGGTGCCAAGGGAACCGCCCATGAAATCAAAGTCCTGAACGGCGGAGACAACAGTGTCGCCATGAAGCTTGCCGATGCCCGCGTGAACCGCATCGTTGAGTCCGGTTTTGCTACGCGCGTCCTTCAGGCGATCGGAATAGCGGCGCTCGTCGCGGAACTTCAGCGGGTCCTGGGGTACGTCCGGCAAATGCAGTGGCGCGTATTTTTCGTTATCGAAAAGCGCCTTCAGTCGCGCGGGCCCGGTCATCCGCATGTGGAAGTTGGAGCCCGGCACAACGAACTGATTGGCTTCCAGATCCTTGTAGTAGATCATCTGCCCGGTCTCGGGGCATTTGACCCAAAGATTGTCCGGCAAGTCCTTCTTCCGAAGGAAGCTTCGGATTTTGGGTCTGACGACACTATTGATCCAGTTCACTGGTCCCGCTCTCTAAGCTGATGCCGTTCTAGATCGCCGAGGCTTCGGCGCGCTCATGCAAGGGCTCGGAGAGATACTCCACGAGCCCCAACAGTCTTGGCTTCGTCTCACTTGTTGCCTTCCCGGCCTCGTCCAACGTGTCTGCAATGGCAGAAACCAGTGCCGAGCCCACCACGACGCCCTCGGCCAATTGCGCCATATCGCGGACTTGTTCCGGGGTCTTCACGCCAAAGCCAATGGCGATGGGCAGATCGGTATGAGCCTTGATGCGTTCGACATGGGCCCCCACCGATGAGACATCGGGCGCCGCAGTCCCGGTGATCCCGGCAATGGAAACATAATAGACAAAGCCCGACGTGTTCGCGAGTACTACAGGAAGCCTGCGCGCATCCGTCGTGGGTGTCGCCAAGCGAATGAAATTCAGGCCGTTGGCGGCTGCGGCAGGACGAAGCTCTTCGTCTTCCTCCGGCGGCATGTCCACAATGATCAGCCCATCGACGCCCGCCTCACTCGCGTCCGCGGTAAAGCGGTCGACCGAATACATATAAATGGGGTTGTAATATCCCATTAGCACAATCGGGGTGACCTGATCCTCTTTCCGGAAATCTCTAACCATAGACAGCGTCTTTTTCATGGTCTGCCCAGCTTGCAGCGCGCGCAAGGACGAGGCCTGAATGGCTGGCCCGTCGGCCATGGGGTCCGAGAACGGCATTCCCAGCTCGATAATGTCAGCACCCGCCGCTGGCAGCCCTTTGAGCATGGCGAGCGATGTCTCGTAGTCGGGATCGCCTGCCGTGATGAAGGTGACGAGCCCGCCACGTCCTTGCGTCTTCAGGCGTGCGAAGGTTTGGTCGATCCTGGTCATGTCTACATTTCCATCGAAAGGTGTTCGGCGATGGCGAAGATGTCTTTGTCGCCACGGCCACACAGGTTCATGACCAAGAGGTTGTCCGCAGGTAGCGTTGGCGCGAGTTTGCGGACATGGGCCAGAGCATGAGACGGCTCAAGCGCCGGTATAATACCCTCAAGCTTGGTGCAGAGCTGGAAGGCATCTAGCGCCTCTTTGTCCGTCACGGAAACATACGTCACGCGGCCCGAATCCTTGAGCCAGGCGTGTTCGGGTCCAACGCCAGGATAGTCGAGACCGGCAGAGATGGAGTGGCCCTCGAGAATCTGACCGTCATCGTCCTGCAGGAGATAGGTGCGGTTGCCGTGAAGCACGCCGGGCTTGCCGCCGGTCATAGACGCGGCATGGCCGTTCGGCACCTCGATGCCGTGGCCGGCCGCCTCGACGCCATAAATCGCAACCGAGCGTTCGTCGAGGAAGGGGTGAAACAGACCCATGGCATTGGAGCCACCGCCGATACACGCCACCAGTGTGTCCGGCAAACGCCCCTCGCGCTCCATCATCTGCTCGCGCGTTTCGATTCCAATGACCGACTGGAAATCACGCACCATGGCTGGATATGGATGGGGCCCGGCAACGGTGCCGATAATGTAAAACGTGTCATCCACGTTCGCGACCCAGTCGCGCAAGGCATCGTTCATGGCATCTTTCAGCGTGCCTGAACCCGATGTAACTGGGTTCACCTCGGCGCCCAGTAGCTTCATGCGAAACACGTTTGGCTTTTGGCGCTCGATATCGGTCGCGCCCATATAGATCACGCACGGAAGACCAAAGCGCGCCGCGACAGTCGCTACGGCCACACCATGTTGGCCCGCACCGGTCTCCGCGATGATGCGCGTCTTAGCCATGCGCCGCGCGAGTTGAATCTGGCCCAGGCAATTATTGATCTTGTGGGAGCCCGTGTGATTGAGCTCGTCGCGCTTGAAGTAGATCTTGGCGCCGCCGAGATGCTCGGTGAGACGCTCGGCGAAATAGAGCGGGCTCGGGCGGCCTGAATAATGCGCATTCAGCGCATCGAGCTCGGCTCTGAACGAGGGGTCTGCCTTGGCATCAAGATAGGCCTGCTCCAGATCGAGGATCAGCGGCATCAGAGTCTCGGCAACGAAGCGACCGCCAAAGAGGCCAAAATGGCCGTGCTCGTCGGGGCCGCCGCGATAGGTATTCAATGCATCTGTAATCGTAATCATGACGCCTTTTTGTGTTGTGCTTCGGCGGACTGGGCCGCCTGGACAAATTGCGAGATGAGGGCCGCATCCTTCGTGCCAGGTGCGGTCTCGACGCCCGACGAGACATCGACGAGGGACGCGCCCGACAGCGCGATCGCGCTTGCGACGTTCCCCGCATCGAGCCCCCCGGAGAGCGCGAAGGGGCGCTCGGCTCGATCGAGGATGCCCCAGTCGAAAGCAACCCCATTTCCGCCAGGAAGCGCCGCGCCCGCCGGAGCCTTGGTGTCGAATATAATTCGGTCGGCGATGCCGCGATAGCGATCCGCAAGAGCCACGTCCGCAGCCTCACTGACCGGGACGGCCTTGAAGACGGGAAGTCCGTTGCGCGCCTTGATATCGGCGACGCGATCCGGCGGCTCATTGCCATGAAGCTGGAGAACGTCGGGCCGAACCTTGACCGCCACCGCGTCGATGAGCGCATCGTCGGGGTCCACCAGAACCGCCACCGTCTTGGCGCGGCAGCGCGCCGATGAGGCCAGCCCAGACGCCTCCGCCAAGGTCAAATTGCGCGGGCTCTTATCGAAGAACACAAGACCAATAAAGCCGGCGCCTGCGGAAATCGCGGCCTGCAGCACGGCCGGCGTCCGTACGCCACAGATTTTGACATTGACCGTCACGTGGGCTCTCGAAACTATTACGGCAAGATGTTGTCCGTTCGCAGGCGCGAACGGCGCTCACCCTATGAAATCCGAGCGTTTAAGTCCATCGCACTGCAATATATGCGTTACCAGGCGGGTAGCCTAGCGAAGGCACCTGCAAACCCTCGGAGCAGTGGCCCAAATGCGGGCCCTGCCGGGCCAGGGACCCTAAGAGACCGGAAACCGGATTGCGGCGATACGGCCTAGCGCGCCATGCGCTGGCGCCAGCGGAACGCCGCAACGACCGCCCAAAATGGCCTCCAGCAAGCCAAAAGGCCACGTGCCCTGGAGAAAAAGCCCTAGGCTGACCCTGCCCAAGCAGGCAAACGCAAAGGCCAGAATGAACCAGGGGCTGCGATCCTCAAGCGCATAGGTGGCCAGCGTGCTTGATACGGCGGCGAGGCCGAAGACCGTCAGTTGATCCATGGGGCATCCACGGCCACTGAACCCCCCTTATTGGGCCGGCAATTGAGGCCTCTGCTGCGCCGTATTGGCGGTCTGAAGCTCGCGCTCCAGGCGGTCGGCCTGGCGCCGCCAATCGCGGGCCTCGCGCGCTTCCTCACGCGCGGTGCGGCGCCATCTGCCCTGGTTGAGCCAAGACGCGAAGCCGCCAATCAGCAGGCCGAGCGCAAAGGCGCAAAGCAGGAAGAGGAAGAACGGCGCCTCCACCATGAGGCCCTGAGTGCCACTGCCGAATGGATCGAGTATCAGTTCCGCCGGGCGCCGGTTGACCACAGCCAACGCGATGAGCACTAGGCCAAGCGGGATGACCAAAAGTACCAGAATGAGCTTACGCGTCACGGGTTACTCCTGGAGCGGCCCTGCACCGACTAGATGCCGCCATGGCCGTCATTGGGATTCAAGCGCTCCCGCAATTCCTTGCCGGTCTTGAAGAAGGGCACATATTTGTCTTCAACGAAGACGGTGTCGCCCGTGCGCGGGTTACGCCCTTGACGGGCCGCGCGATGCTTGACGGTAAACGCACCGAAGCCGCGTAGTTCCACACGATCGCCACGCGCCAACGCGCCCGTGATCTCGTCGAGCACAATGTTGATGATGCGCTCGACATCGCGATGAAAGAGATGCGGATTGGCGGCGGCCACCCGCTGAATCAACTCAGATTTGATCATTGGCACGCCCCAATAGAGCGTGCCGCCAATTTCTTGACGCGCGCCCTATGCCCCCCACTAACTAGATGCAGGGTGCCAAACGGAGACGAGACCGTCAAGTTTAAGGGCCGCTGATGCTTGATCTAAAAGCGCCGCAATGTTGCTGTCGGAGAGGCCAAGCGCATTGGCAGCCGAGTCGAAGATCACCCTGAGCACCCCGGAGCTCTGCTCTTTGGGCGTCCACTGACGAATGCGCAAGCCCTTTGGAACGCCACGCTCCTTAGCGAGCCATGCCCGGGCAGTGCGCTCATTTCCGATCTGGTCGACGAGCTTATATTCGACGGCTTGACGCCCGGAATAGATCCGCCCCTCGGTCAGGCCTGGGACAGAATTGGGCTCGATTTCGCGGCGCGTCTTCACGAGGCCAACGAACCAGTCCATCGCGTCATCGACCATCTCCTCGGTGACGGCGCGAGCCGCTTCATCTGTGGGTTTGAACGGATTTGGGACCGCCTTCAAGGAGCCGCTCTTCACATCCTCGACCTTGATACCGAGTGTCTTCATCAGTTCGGTCACATTGGCCCACTGGAAGATGACGCCGACGGATCCCGTAATGGTGTTGCCGTAGACGAAGATCCGATCCGTGGCGAGCGCGACGATATACGCCGCGGAGGTCGCGAGCGTCCCGCATGTTGCAACCACCGGCTTCTTCTTTGCGAGCCGCCGGATCGCGTCATACATGGCTTCGCCACCGGTCGTGGTCCCGCCCGGGCTGTTGATCACAAGGATCACGGCCTTGACCTGGTCCGCATTGCCAACCCTGTCCAAAAGATTGATCACCTTGCGGTCATTGGTGATAACGCCGCTAATATTGATGCGGGCAACGTGCTGGAAGATGCCGCCCGAGCCGGCCATTTGCTGGTTGCTTAGGACCACCGTACCCAGAAACAACACAGCAAGCAGCACTGCCGCGATGCGCCAACCGGAAATGCGCCGCTTCAGACGGCGGCGCTCGATCACACTTTCGGCGTCGAGACTCATGGATTCGCGCTCTGGTTCGGGCCTTGAAAGGCCATGGTCTTGAAGATCATGGCCCGTTCAACATTGTGATTCCGGCAGCCTTGAGGCGCCCCGGCTTAGTCTTCCGGGGATGCCTCAGTCGCAGCCTCGTCTTCCGCAGCACTCTTGGCTACACTCTTGGCAGCGCGCTTCTTCTTCGGCTTGGAGGCAGCCTCTTTAACTTCGGCCTCTTTAACTTCGGCCTCGACGACTTCGGCCTCGACGACTTCGGCCTCGGCGTCGTCGTCCGAGTCCTTGGCCTTGTTCAAGGCCGCACCGAGAATGTCGCCAAGTGAAGCACCGGAATCGGTCGAGCCATATTGGGCCACAGCCTCTTTTTCCTCGGCAATCTCCAGCGCCTTGATTGAGGCCGACAGCTTGCGCGACTTGTGATCCAATTGCGTTACGACTGCATCGAACTTCTCGCCGACACCGAAGCGATCGGGACGCTGTTCCGAGCGATCGCGGGAAAGATCGGAACGGCGGATGAAGGTGGTCAGATCGTGGTCAAGCAGCTTAGCCTCGATGCCGTTGTCCTTGACGGCCGTTACTTCGCACGTCACGCGCATGCCCTTTCCGAGCTTATCGGACCTAGCGGCACCCTCGAACGGGTCGGCCGAGAGCTGCTTGATACCAAGGCTGATGCGCTCCTTGTCGGAGTCTGCTTCCAAGACCACAGCCTTGACCGTGTCGCCCTTCTTGTACTCCTGAAGGGCTTCCTCACCAGACTTGGACCAATCCAGATCAGACAGATGGACCATGCCGTCGATACCGCCTTCGAGGCCGACGAAGAGGCCAAACTCAGTGATATTGCGGATTTGCCCCTCGATCTCGGTGCCCTGCGCGTGGCCTCCGGCGAAGGCGACCCACGGGTTCTCCTGGGTCTGCTTGAGGCCAAGCGATATCCGGCGCTTGTCAGGATCGACTTCGAGGACCTGGACCTCAACTTCCTGGCTCGTCGAGATGATTTTGCCGGGATGAATGTTCTTCTTCGTCCAGCTCATCTCTGAAACGTGGATCAAACCCTCAACGCCGGGCTCAAGCTCCACGAAGGCACCATAATCGGTGATGTTGGTGACCGTGCCCTTGAAGCGCGCCTCGACCGGGTATTTGGCTGCAATGCCTTCCCACGGATCCGACTCTAGCTGCTTGATACCAAGGCTGATGCGCTGGGTCTCCGGATTGATGCGAATGATCTGCACTTTCACCGTATCGCCCACATTGACGATCTCGCTCGGGTGGTTCACGCGGCGCCACGCCATGTCCGTGACGTGAAGAAGGCCATCAATGCCACCGAGATCGATAAAGGCACCGTAATCGGTGATGTTCTTGACCACACCGTCGATGACCTGACCTTCTTGAAGGCGGGCCACAATCTCACTGCGCTTCTCAGCGCGCGTCTCTTCCAGCACGGACCGGCGGGAAACGACGATATTGCCGCGACGACGATCCATCTTGAGAATCTGGAAGGGCTGCGGCGAATTCATCAGAGGTCCAACGTCCCGGATCGGGCGGATATCCACCTGGCTCCCGGGCAGGAAGGCCACCGCGCCATCAAGGTCAACGGTGAAGCCGCCCTTGACGCGATTGAAAATGATGCCTTCGACCTTCTCGTTGGCTTTGTATTTTTCTTCGAGGCGGACCCAGCTTTCTTCGCGGCGGGCCTTATCGCGCGACAGCACGGCCTCGCCAGCAGCATTTTCGACGCGCTCAAGATAAACGTCGACTTCATCGCCGACGACAAGTTCGGATGGGGCGCCTGGGACGCCAAATTCTTTCAGGGGCACACGGCCTTCGGTTTTCAGGCCGACGTCAATAATCGCCACATCTTTTTCGATGATGACGACAGTGCCCTTGACCACATTGCCTTCCACAAGCGCTGTGCCGGCGAGAGATTCCTCAAGGAGGGCTGCGAACTCGTCGTGGCTCGGTTGGCTGATGCTGGTCTGCGGCTCGGTCATCTATACTCCTACTCGGCGTTCGTGGTTGATTGGTTTGCCGTATCGCCGGCCGAACCCGAGGTTTGATGTTGATCCAATGCGGCGAAGGCTACCGTGCCTCAGACGGCTGCCATCTCCGGCAACCAGGCCCGCTCGCGTCACCCCGCGGAAAGTCATTCAAATTTGTTCAAAGACGATGCGATAATGGAGGATGTGCCAATGCAAAATGGGCTTGACCTCAATCAGCCCGCCCCGCGCGGCTCATCGCAGCATCAACCATATCGATAGCTGCCCTGAACGCGGCGTCTATATCCAAATTTGTGGTATCGAGCAAGGCCGCGTCTTCCGCTTGTTGCAACGGGGCCGTGCCTCGCGTGCTGTCTCGGACGTCCCGGGCGCGGATATCGGCGAGAACTTCGGCCTCTGAAATCGAGACCCCGCGCGCCTCCAACTCCGAAAAACGGCGCAAAGCCCGGATTTCCGGGCTGGCGCTGACGAAGAGCTTCACATCGGCCTTCGGACAAATGACCGTGCCGATGTCACGACCATCCAGAACCGCGCCGGCGCCCGAATGCGCGAAATTCCTCTGATGGGCGAGAAGTACAGTGCGAACTTGTGCATGGCGCGCCACGCGGGAAGCCGCCTCTCCGACCCCGGCATCGCGCAACTGAGGATCATCAAGTGTTGCGACGGCGAGTCTGTCCGCGACTACGGCGGCGGCGTTTGCGTCGTCCAGATCAACGCCCGCGGCCAGGACATCTCGCGCCACCGCGCGATAGAGTAGGCCCGTATCCAGATGGGGCAGGCCATAGTGATGAGCGATGCGCTTGGCGAGCGTCCCCTTGCCCGACGCGGCCGGTCCATCGATTGCGACGATCATGCGAGCTGGGCCCCAAGCCCGGTCATGAGCGGAACAAACTGCGGAAAGCTCGTGGCGATCATCCCGATGTCATCGACAGTCACCGGCTCATCGGATCCGAGCCCCAAGGTGAGAAACGCCATGGCGATCCGGTGATCCATATGGGTCTCCACATGCCCACCGCCTCGGACGGTGCCGGTTCCCGTCACGATGAGATCGTCACCGTCCACACACACGGCGACCCCGCATGCCGCGAGCCCTGCGGCGGTGACGGCCAGACGATCGCTTTCTTTCACTTTCAGCTCGGCCAGGCCTTCCATGTGGGTCTCACCCTCAGCGAACGCGGCGAGCACCGCGAGCACGGGATACTCGTCGATCATGGAGGGGACGCGCTCTACTTGCACGCGCACGCCCTTAAGATCGCTCGTACGCACACGAAGGTCGCCCACAGGCTCTCTGGCCTCGCTACGCTCGTCGAGCACCTCGATATTGGCACCCATCTCCCGCAACGTGTCAAAGAGACCGGTGCGAGTCGGGTTCAAAAGCACATTCTCGATCACAAGATCCGAACCTGGGCAGATCAGTGCGGCCGCAACGAGGAACGCGGCGGAACTCGGGTCGCCCGGCACAGTGACATGCGTGCCCGTCAGTTCCGCATCCCCGCAAACGGTGATCGCACGAGACCCGTCCGCGCGGTCCTCAACTTCAATCTCCGCACCGAAGAACTGGAGCATGCGTTCGGTGTGATCGCGGGTCGGCAACGGCTCAATCACCGTGGTCCGCCCAGGGGCATGGAGCCCAGCCAAAAGGATGGCCGATTTCACTTGCGCCGAGGGGACAGGCAAGTCGTAGGCGATGGGAAGGAGTTCTTCCGTCCCCTCCACCGTGAGCGGCAATGTGTCCCTATGGCCCTCAACCTGCAGGCCCATTTCCATGAGCGGCGTCAGGACCCGGCTCATAGGTCGGCGGCAAAGGGAGGCATCGCCTGTGAACGACGCGCGCATGGCGTTGCCGGCAACGACACCGAGCATGAGCCGGCTGGCCGTGCCGGAATTGCCAAAGTCGAGGGGCGCTTCAGGCGCTCGCAGACCGCCAACGCCCTGGCCAAGAACTTCGAACACATCGCCGCTGCGGGACATATCGGCACCGAGCGCCTGCATCGCTCCGGCCGTCGCCATGACATCGTCCGCCTCAAGCAATCCTTCGATGCGCGTGCGGCCCGTAGCGAGCCCTGAAAGGATCAGCGCCCGATGTGAGATCGACTTGTCACCGGGGACTTTCACGCGTCCGCAAATCGACGCGGATCGGCGAGCTGTCAGAGGCTGCGGCATAGATTCCAGATTGCTGTTTGAGCATGTTTGATTGCTTTTGACACTACGCATGAGGCGTGGCAATGGGGAGGCACGTTTAGACTATTTTTGAGGAAAGTCATGTCGAAACCCGCACGGGGAACCAAGCGCGTATGCGCGAGCTGTGGCGCGCGGTTTTACGACCTGGGCCGTTCACCGATTATCTGCCCCGCCTGTCAGACCGTGTATCAAATCAGCCGGCCGTCTCGGCGCAACACAGCCGCCGCTGCACGCGCCGAACCCGCGAAACCAGAGGCTGAGGTCTTAGAGACGCCAGTGGTCAGTGGTGTAGAGGTCATCAGTCTGGACGAAGCGGCAGAGGCCGAGAAAGTCGGAGTCGAGGACGAGGAGGTCGTGGGCATTGGCGATGACGATGACGACATCCCCGACGACGATGCCGATGGCGATGCCTTCCTCGAAGACGACGAAGAGGAAAGCGCCGACGTTATCGATATCGTGAAGAAGGATCGAGAAGCCGACGCGTAGAGGGTGCCACCGGGAAGACGTTGGTGCCACCGCGTTGCGTATTGTGCCCTATTGAGCTTGGTCCTCGTGTCGTATTTCGCTTGAATGAACGGGCCGCGCGGAATAAGTGATGCGGTCTGGAACCGATGCCGCCGCGGTGCGGCCCGGATTTCAGCAGTTTCCTTAAGGGGCGCTAGCTAATAAGGGGCCATAGCTCAGTTGGGAGAGCGCGTGAATGGCATTCACGAGGTCGTCGGTTCGATCCCGTCTGGCTCCACCAAACCCCGAGGACGTAACGACACAGAACGCTTTTTCTCCCGCGACATCGTTTTGCGCCGATCGGATATACCGGGCCCATCTGACGTGACGGCCGGCCCGCGTCCTCGCGGAGCAGCCCGGTGCCAAGCCGCGACACAGCCTTCCAGCTTGAATTCAAGTGGCGGACACCCATATCCCAAGAGGTTTCAAGAGCCCCCGAGGGCTCTGGTTTTGAGCTCCGAAACTGGGGTCCGGACATTGGCACCTCTTTAGGATTGCATGACGGTTTTTGATGGCAATGTGTGGTTGAGCATCGCAAACGTGCGAAATGGTGCCGCGCCGAGACGCGCTGATGGCGGCTATCCACCCTACAACGTCGAACTCCTTCCCGAGGGCGACGGAGACTCGGAGATTTTGCGAATCATGCTGGCGGTGGCGGGATTCTCCCGTGATGAGCTTGACGTGGGCCTTGCGGACGGCGCTCTTCTGATACGAGGCGAGAAGCGCGATGAAGGTCCAAAGGATTACCTTCATCACGGAATCGCCGGACGCCGGTTCAAACGGACATTTGCGCTTGTAAACGGCGTCGAAGTGCGTAAAGCCGAGTTACACAACGGCCTTCTTACAATCGAGCTTGAGAGGCCGAACCGGGAGAAACACGCCCTCAAGGTCGGGATCACGTGCGTAAGCTGATTTGTTTTGTGAGCAAATTTTGATGAACCAAATGGAAGACGACGAAATCCAGACCACGATGAGCCCAAAGGAGCTTGCGCTTCTGGGCGAAGGCGAGGTCGCCTACATCAAGCAGGTCGATTCCGATTCCGCGGAGCTGTTGTTTCCGGCGATCGACAATCCGCTTGAGGCTATTGATCTCTATGCGGTGCTGGGCGCCGACGGCACGCCACTGGCCCTGGCCGATAGCCGCAACGCAGCCATTGCAAACGCGATCGAAAATGATCTCGTTCCCCTTAGTGTCCACTAGCTGCAAGAGACCGCAAAGGGTCCGCGTGTGCGCTGTATGACCGCGTCTAGGCGGCGTGTGAGGACGTCTCTTCCTGTGTCAGGACTGCATAGAGGGCTTCAGCGTCCCTGGACGACCTGAGCTTTTGCGCGGCGGAGCGATCACGCAAAAGGCGCGAGATGCGCGCTAAGGCCTTCAAATGGTCGGCCCCTGCGCCCTCAGGCGCGAGCAGCAAGAATACGATATCAACGGGCTCTCCATCGGCGGCGTCGAAATCGACCGGCTGGGCCAGTCGTGCAAAGACGCCGACGATCTGGTTCAGACCGGACATTTTGGCGTGCGGGATCGCCACGCGTTGGCCAAGCCCGGTCGATCCCAAACGTTCGCGTTGCAGAAGAGCGTCGAAAATCTCTCGTTCCTGAAGGCCGGAAATCCGCGATGCACAGGCTGCAAGCGCCGCAAGCAGCTGCTTCTTATCCTTCGCATTCAATGAAGGCTGCACCGCTTCGGGCATGATCACATCAGCTAAAGTCATTTCGATTACCCGTGTCACTTCGATGGGAGCGGTTTGAACTTGGAATTCTAACGATCCGTGATGCGTGTCCGTTCCGATCCGCACCTACGCGCCGATAATTCTTCTTTGCACCTTGCGGCAGATTGCCTCTAGAACTTGGCGTCCACGCAACTCTCGTTGGTGCCACTCAACGCTATCCCCGACGCAAACGCTAAACGCTCGTGAAGAATCTCTGTTTGGTAACGTCTCTTGCCGTCAATCCCCTTGGAAGGCCGTCAATCCCCTTGGAAGGCCGCCAATTCCATGAAGGCCGACGCTCCCCCGGTGCGCATTCCGAAAATTGCGAGGCCAGCTGCAGGACGATCGCGTCCCGGCCCAATCTTTTTTTGACCTCTATCGCGGCGCGCGAAGCTAGCCCTCCGCTCGGAGGGTGTCAAACGCTATCGGAACGGATTTTACATGATTCGCACACTGGAACGGGACGCAATATTTACCGGTACTTTTGTCATTACGCACTCGCAGCAAGCGTAATCCGCTTGAGGCGCCGCCGCTGAACGGAAGAGGGAATGCCCAGCGCCTCGCGATATTTCGCAACCGTGCGCCGCGCAATATCGATGCCGTCCGTTTTGAGCCGCTCGACGATCTTGTCGTCTGACAGCACCTCCGCTGGCGCTTCCGCGTCGATCATCTGACGAATTCGATGACGGACGGCTTCAGAGGAGTGGAAATCGCCCTCTCCTGTGGCTGCGATCGCTGACGTAAAGAAATACTTCAGCTCGAACAAGCCACGATTGGTCGCCATGTATTTGTTGGCCGTCACGCGGCTCACCGTCGACTCATGCATCGATATGGCATCGGCCACGGTCTTCAAGTTCAGCGGACGCAAATGCCGAACGCCATATGTGAGGAAGGCATCCTGCTGGCGCACGATTTCTTGGGCGACTTTCAAGATCGTGCGTGCCCGTTGGTCGAGGCTTTTCACAAGCCAATTAGCCGTCTGCATACAATCCACAAGATAGCTCTTGTCTTTCTTGCCCATGGGCGACTTCGTCACTGTCGCATAATAGGCTTGATTCACGAGCACACGCGGCAACGTTTCGGTATTGAGTTCGACGTGATAGTTCCCGTCGGGAAGCGAACGCAACAAGACGTCCGGAACAATGACTTGTGCAGGGACGGACCCGTATTTCAAACCGGGCTTCGGATTGAGGCGCTTCAGTTCCGCGACCATGTCGACCATGTCCTCATCCGTCACGCCGGTCGCACGCTTCAACGCGACGAAGTCGTGGGTGGCCAGCAAATGTAGATTGTCGACCAGCGCGGCCATGGCCGGATCGCAGCGATCCTGCTCCTTGAGCTGAAGCGTCAGGCACTCGTGGAGATCGCGAGCGAAAACACCGCACGGATCGAAGCCCTGCATCACGGTCAGCGTTTCCTCGACGAGCTCCAATGGCGCGCCGAGTAGCTCGGCCACGCTTTCCAGGTCACCACGCAGATAGCCCGCTTCATCAGTCGAATCGATCAAATGCTGGCCGATCAAGCGTTGCACGGGGTCCGTGAAGGCGAGGGAAAGTTGCTCCGAAAGATGACGGCGCAGCGTCTTCTCCTCAGCAACATAGGCTTCGAGATCGGCGCCTTCGTCAGAAAAGACTCGCGCGCCTTGTGTCAGACCGCTCCAACCGCTGTCTTTCAGCGCGCCGGGGACAAAATCTTCCGAGTCAGGAAACACATCCCGCGGATCCGCGTCGAGATCGTCCGTGCGGGTGGTATCGCCACCGGCTTCGAGATTGACCCAATCGTCGCTATCGGCGGCCGCAGCGCTATCGGTCTTCACATCCTCGCCCTCAGCCACGCGGTCATCGGCTGCGGCATTGTTTGGTCCATCAGCCTCGGCACGCTCTAAGAGAGGATTGTGCTCAAGCTCGCCTTCGACGAACGCCGTCAGCTCCATATTCGAAAGTTGCAGGAGTTTGATCGCCTGCTGCAGCTGCGGCGTCATGACCAGACTTTGAGTCTGGCGCATTTCGAGTTTTGCGTTGATCGCCATTTAGGAACTCACTTGCGATCAGGAACTCAAATTTTGAACTGGTCGCCCAGATAGACGCGCCGCACTTCCTCGTTGTTGACGATGTCGTGCGTCGTCCCGTGGGTCAGAACCGAGCCGTCATGAATGATATAGGCACGCCCGACAAGATCGAGGGTCTCTCGGACATTGTGATCGGTGATCAGCACGCCGATGCCGCGCTGTGTCAGGTGGCGGACCAGCGCGCGGATATCGTTCACAGCGATCGGATCGATACCTGCGAATGGCTCGTCGAGAAGCATGTAGGCTGGCCGCGTTGCCAGGGCGCGCGCGATCTCGACGCGTCGGCGCTCGCCACCGGACAGGCGCATGGAGGGCGACTTTCGAAGGCGCGTAATCCGAAATTCCTCAAGCAAGGAATCAAGTTGTTCGCGGCGCGCTTTCCTATTGGGCTCTACCGCTTCCAGAACCGCCAAGATATTTTCTTCCACGGTCAGCCCACGGAAGATCGATGCTTCCTGCGGGAGATAGCCGATACCCAGCCGCGCACGCCGATACATCGGCAGCTTGGTCACATCTTGCCCGTCGATCTTGATGGAGCCCTCGTCGGCGGGGATGAGGCCCGTGATCATGTAAAACGTCGTGGTCTTGCCAGCACCGTTGGGCCCCAAGAGCCCCACCGCTTCGCCGCGCCGCACATCTAGGCTGACGCCGCGGACGACCATGCGCTTCCTAAAGCTCTTGACGATCGAGCGGATCGTGAGCCAGCCCTCGCCGGGCTCGTGCAGTTCTGTCGGTTGTTCTTGCCGATCCTGTAGCTCACGCTGCTGTGTGGGCAGCGGCGGCGGTACGGGCTCCCCTTGCGGCGCAGGCCGCGCTTGCGGCGCGCGTTGTGCTTGTGGCGCACGCACTGCCGGCTGGGCAGCCGGCGCGGTCTTTGGGGCAGCGACGGCCTGGCGTCCTGGAATCGACAGCACTTTACCCACTACCCCTTTCACCTTCTAGTTGAAGCGCTCGCCGGTTAATATCGGATAAAGCGCATTGTGAATCCTACCCGCTCTCTGAGACTTGCGGTTGCGGGGCCAGATGCTCCGTTGGCGTGCAGCAACCCAACTATTGCGCGGGCTGCGCGGAATCGTCCCCCGCGGCTTTCTTGCGTTTGGCTTTGTCGGGCTTCCCGTCCTCTTGCTTCGGCAGGAACAGCGCACGTACCCGGCGGCTTCCATCCGCGGTCGTTCCGGTGTTTTCGAACCGGCTCTCTCCCGTGGTCAGATCGATGACCAGCCGATCTCCCTTTAGCACGTTCTGGTCCTGGGATAACACCACATTGCCCCCAACGGTGACCTGCCCGGCCGAGACATCGTAGATCGCCCAATCGCTTGTCGTTGTCTGGTCCTCTGCGCTCGTGATCTCAACACTGCCACGGGCCTCGATCTTCCTGATCTGAGACTGGGCGCCTTTGTCAGTGCCAGCCACCTCATTGCCTGAAACCGGCTGCGGTTCGGTTCGCGCCGTGGCCTTCTCGGTCTGGCCGGTCAGCTTGTTTGCACCTCCGATATAGTGGACATGCAGTTCGGCGGCGCGCAACGTGGTCGTTCCCTGCACCGCCTTGACGTTCCCTTTGAAGGTCGCAAGCTTCTTTTCATCGTAAACCGTGAGCGTGTCGGACTCGATGTCGATCGGCGCGTCTGAATTCTCGGACATGCCGCCGAACGCATTGCCGACCGACTGCGCGGTGGTCGCATCGGGAAGCAAAATTGCAAACGCAATGGCGCAGGCCAAAACGCCAAGGGCGTACGGAATACGCCGAGCCAAGCTCATTGCGTCCCGCCTGCCTGCGGTGCACCCGCAGACACGGGCACCGGCGGCTTTTGAGTTGCCGAGATAGAGGCCGGCTGCTGTGCTCCCGATGCTGCGCCTTTCTTCTTGTCCTTGTTCGGCTCCAAATGAACCTCAACTTTGCCGCGGAAGACGATTGTGTTTTCACCAGAAAGCAGGGTCAGTGCATTGGCACGCACGGTCCCGTTCGGCAGCGTGAGGAGGACGGGGTTGTGAGACCGCAAGATCTGCTTCTTCATATCCAGCGTGGCGTAGGAGAGTTCACCGCTGACGCCCGTGCTTGTGGCAAGAGTGATCCGATCCTTCATAATCAACCGCTCTTTCTTGCTGTCGAACTTGCCGCGCACGGCGCGCATCCGCGACCAGCCGCCGTTTGGATTGTTTACGTCCGCCTTGATCGCATGCAGCTTGATAAGGTTCGGGCTCTGAACGTCCTGGTCCGCATAGTCCGCCTTGATCACGTAGTCACCATTCTCCTTGTCGGAGCCCTTGAGTGTCGGGTTGAGCATCCGCAAGGCGCCATCGGCGATCTCCATGCCGTCAATGCTGGCTGCGATGCCGCCAACCTGCACGTTCATGCGTGTCGAGACGAAATAGGCCGCAAGCACGAGAACCGAGACGACAGGCAAGATTTTTCGCAAGACAAATACGGCGCGGCTATGGCGCTTGGCGCTGCGAAAGGCACGCTCACGCTCCTCCGCGGTGCGAACGCGGTGAGGCGAGCGAGCGTCGGCGGGATTCGCCTCAGATGCCATCATAGTCGCCAATTGCCGTAGAGCCGGGTCTCATCATCCACCCAATCTACCTAGCCGCAGGACTTTGATCAGATTGCGACCGCGGGCCCCTGTTGTTCAGGGCCATTGCCCGGCTTCAGTGGGCAAAAATGTCCATCTCTGCCCAGCCTGAAAGGTCGAGATCGGCCCGCGTGGGCAGAAAATCGAAGCAAGCCTGCGCAAACCGGTCGCGGCCTTCTCGCACGAGCATCGCGTCGAGACGCTCTTTCAACGCGTGCAAATATAGCACATCGCTCGCTGCGTAGCTGAGCTGTTCAGGCGTCAATGTGTCGGCGCCCCAATCGGAGGATTGCTGCTGCTTTGACAATTCAACACCCAGCAGTTCACGGCACAGGTCCTTGAGCCCGTGCCGATCCGTGTAGGTGCGCGCCAGTTTCGAGGCGATCTTGGTGCAATAGATCGGCGCCGTCTCGACACCGAGAAAGTGCTTGAGCACGGCCACATCAAAGCGGGCATAGTGGAAGATCTTGAGCACGCTCTGATTGGCCAGCAGCCGCTTAAGCTCTGGCGCGTCGAAGTCCCGCGAGACTTGCACGAGAGCCGCCGTGCCATCGCCATCGGACAGTTGAACCAGACAAAGCCGGTCACGATGGGGATTGAGCCCCAGCGTTTCGGTATCGATCGCGATCGCCTTGGCCGTGAAGCGGCCTTGCGGCAAGTCGCCCTTATAGAGTTCGACGGTAGAGGACTGGTTCAATTGCGCCTTTCTCGAACGGGGCTGCAAGCGCTTCTCTTGCTTGCCGTTCGTTCCGCATCGCCACCACTTGATCGCCACCGCGAGGCAGCAAGGCGGAGATGGTGCCCAGGAGAAGACTCGAACTTCCACGCCCTTACGGGCACTAGCACCTGAAGCTAGCGCGTCTACCAATTCCGCCACCTGGGCTTGACCCGCGTTGAGGTACGATTGGCGCTTCCCGTTGTCAATGTCCGGGCGCGGCGCTATGTGCGTTAAGAAGCGCCTTCAAGGCAGCCTTGCTTCGTGCGATGCTGCAAACGCATTCTGCCGCTATCGGATTACGAGGCATTGACGTGGCCGTCACGCTGAACAACCGAGCCCTGGTGACCGTCTATGGCGGCTCTGGATTCCTTGGCCGCCATTTGGTCCGGGCCATTGCGCGAACCGGCGCGCGGATCCGGGTTGCGGTCCGCCGTCCCGATCTTGCAGGCCATCTCCAGCCCTTGGGCGGGGTCGGTCAGATCGTACCGGTCCAGGCCAATGTCCGATACGCGGACTCGCTCGTGACGGCGGCGGAAGACGCAGACGCCGTCGTGAACCTTGTCGGCATCTTGTTCGCGAGCGGTAAGCAGACCTTCAAGACCATCCAGGACGAAGGCGCTCGCAACGTGGCAAAGGCCGCCAAGGCAGCCGGTGTGGGCACATTCGTGCATGTCTCGGCCATTGGAGCGGATGCAAACTCGCCCGCAATCTATGCAAGGAGCAAGGCGGCCGGCGAGACTGGCGTTAAGGATGTCTACCCCGATGCAACGATTGTCCGGCCCTCGGTGGTGTTCGGCCCGGAGGACGACTTCTTCAATCGATTTGGCGCTCTCGCGCAGATTTCACCTGTTCTGCCGTTGATCGGCGGCGGGACGACCAAGTTTCAGCCGGTGTTCGTGGGCGATGTGGCGCAAGCGCTCGTTGCCGCGATCGAAGGGCGAGCCCCTGCCGCCGCGCCTTACGAGCTGGGCGGCCCGGAGATCCTGTCCATGCGGGACGTGATGGAGCGCGTGCTCGCCTACACCATGCGCTCTCGCAGGCTTGTGAACCTTCCGTTCTGGCTTGCCAAACTCCAGGGCGCGGCGCTGCAATGGCTGCCCAATCCGCCGCTCACGCTGGATCAAGTGCGCCTCCTTGAGACGGACAACGTCGTTAGCGGTGATGCCATCAAGGACGGGCGGACCCTTGCGGGGCTCGAAATCGAGCCTGTGCCGGTCGCCAGCGTCGTGCCGGACTATTTGGAGCAGTTCCGCCCGCGCGGACAGTTCTCTGTCTACAAGACGTAGGTCGGCCCGCGGCCAACAGAGCTGAGCGCGCTGCCTCTCTCTGGCCTAGGCGTAGATCATGAAGAGCAGAAATCCGCCCAACACCATGCGGTAGAGCACGAAGGGCAGAAAGCTGATGCGCCGGACAAGCGCCATCAAAAAGGCGATCGCGGCGAGACCGGCGAAGAATGTCAGGATCGCGCAGTAGACCGCATCCATGGTGATGGCAGCGCCCGAGGCCATCGCCTCACCCACCGTCAGCACACCAGCGCCTGCAATCGCCGGTATCCCCAGGAGAAACGAGAACCGCGCCGCATCGGGCCGCGTGTAGTTCAGAAAGCGCGCGGCGGTCATGGTAATGCCGGAGCGGCTTGTGCCGGGGATCAATGCGAGCGCCTGAGCCACGCCAATGATCAACGCGCTCTTCAGCGTCATATCCTCGATGGTTTTTTCCTGCTTGCCCATCATGTCGGCGATCAGCATGAGAATGCCGTAGATCACCGTGTTCCAGGCGACCACCGTGACGCTGCGCTCAAGGCTGCCAAAGCCAAATTTCTTGAGGAGCAACCCGAATGCAACGGCCGGAATTGTGGCCAGCACAATATAGATGGCGAGCTTCCCCTCGCGGGTGACCTTGCCCTTGAACAGATCGAGCGCACCGAGCGTGATCTTCCAAACGTCACGCCAAAAATAGATCAGAATCGCGAACAAGGTGCCCAAATGCACCATCACGTCGACGAACTGGCCTTGGTCGGGCCAGTGGAACAAATAGGGAACGAGAACTAGATGGCCCGACGAGGAGATGGGCAGGAACTCGGTAATCCCCTGAACCACCGCGATTACGATGATCTGTTCTATGGTCATGGTTCGTCTTCCCCCATGCCGCTTGTTCGGCTTGCGCGCAGGTTCTATACGAGGCTCTCGTGCCTTGCGCGATTCATTTTCCGCCCAAACATACGCCGAAGCCAAAGATGGCGAATCTCCTCCACCATCCTCTATGCTCCTTCTCTAGGTCAATTCGCCTTGCGCTGTCCGAGTGCGGGGTCGACGTTGAGCTGAACGAGGAGAAGCCCTGGGAGTGGCGTCCCGAGTTCCTGGCGCTGAACCCAGCGGGCACTCTGCCGGTGCTTCTTCTTGGGGACGCCGCGCCGATCGCAGGAACCTATGCTATCTCCGAGTGGCTCTCCGACACCATGGATGAGCGGCCATTCCGCGGCTTCCAGCCCTTTCCAGGCGGTCCCGCAGAACGGGCAGAAGCCAGGCGCCTCGTGGAGTGGTTTCACCAAAAATTCCACGAAGAGGTCACCGATTATCTCGTCGTTGAGAAGGTGTTTCGGCGTTTCGGACCCCATAGCACCTCTCCCAACATGGAAGCGATGCGCGCGGGACACGACAATTTGCGCTACCATCTGACCTATGTCGGCCATCTGACCGAGACGAGAAGCTGGCTGGCTGGCGATGCCATGAGCTTTGCGGATCTCTCAGCGGCTGCCCACCTGTCGGCGCTGGATTATCTGGGCGAGGTCCCGTGGGAGGAATTCGAGGCCGCGAAGAATTGGTACGCTCTCGTGAAATCGCGCCCGTCTTTCCGACCGCTGCTTCAGGACCGTGTTGCGGGCTTCATCCCCTCGGGCACCTATGCCGACCTGGATTTCTGAAGACCGGCTGGGGCCAAGTCCTGACAAGAACTTCCCAGGCAAGTTGGCTCCAGGCAAGTTGTTCCCCGGCGAGTTTCTCCCAGGCACGTCTTTCACCGGCACGTCTGTGGACCTAGAGAAGAGGGGCGTGGGCGCAAAACCATCGAAGCGAGGCGATCGACGCACACCATGGCGCAGACGCTGAAATCGGAGATCGCGGTCCGGGCAAGGGCGCTCGGCTTCGATGCTGTGCGATTCACGACGGCCGATGAACCGGAGGGAATGGGCGCCGCACTCGACTCGTTTCTCGCCGAGGGACGCGAAGGCGACATGACTTGGCTTGCAGACACAGCCGAGCGCCGCAAAGCCCCGCGCGCTCTTTGGCCCGAGGCCCATAGCATCATCGTGGTCGGCCTTAACTACGGAAACGGCACGGATCCGCTCGCGATCCTGCAACACCGGCGGCGCGGCGCGATTTCAATCTACGCCAAGCGCGCCGATTATCACGACGTCATCAAGGGAAAGCTCAAGCAACTTGCAGGACACGTTCAAGCGCTTGCAGGCGGCGAGGTGAAGATCTTCGTGGACACAGCTCCAGTAATGGAAAAACCGCTTGCGGCGAAAGCCGGGCTTGGCTGGCAAGGCAAGCACACCAACCTTGTGTCACGCGACTTCGGATCGTGGCTCTTTCTCGGCTCTATCTTCACAACAGCGGCTATCGCGGCAGACGACGCGGAAGAAGACCATTGCGGCGCCTGCCGCCGCTGCCTCGATGTGTGCCCCACTGACGCATTCACCGGGCCCTACGAGATCGATGCGCGCAAGTGCATCTCCTATCTTACGATCGAGCACAAAGGGCATATCCCGCCGCAGTTTCGGGCACAGATGGGGAACCGCATCTATGGCTGCGACGATTGTTTGGCCGTCTGCCCCTGGAACAAGTTTGCCAAAGACGCTCAAGACGTGAGACTGGCGGTGCGCGAGGAAGCGGACAATCCGCCACTGGCGGAGATCCTCGTTCTGGACGACGCTGGTTTTCGTCTTCGCTTCCGGGGCACACCCATCAAGCGCACAGGAAGGGATCGCTTCGTGCGGAACGCACTTATCGCCGCTGGGAATTCTGCCGACCCATCGCTCGTCTCATGTGTCGAAGCGCTGCTTCAAGACGCCTCGCCGCTCGTTCGGGCGATGGCGGTTTGGGCGCTTCAGCGTCTTTCACCTTCAAGATATGCTGAACGGCGAAGCGCTGGTCTTGCCGGGGAGTCCGACCCGTATGTGCGCAGCGAATGGCTTGAGGAAGCCGCATGAGCCGGTTGTTCGCGTTTGGCCTGGGCTACTCCGCGCAGGAGCTTGGGCGTCGCCTCAGCACGCAGCGCTGGACCATTGCAGGTACCGCGCGGGGCGAGGAGAAGGTCGGCCAGCTCACCGCAGGCGGCTTCGAAGCCGCGCAATTCTCCGGCGATCGCAGCAACGGGGGCGTGACCCAATTGCTGGAAAACACGACCCATCTCGTTCACTCCATTCCACCTGGAAGTAATGGAGACCACGTGCTGACGCACTACCGCGATGAGCTTGCGGGCCTCGGCACGCTGCGCTGGGTGGGCTATCTGTCGACCGTTGGGGTCTATGGCGACCAGCAAGGACAATGGGTCAGCGAGGACACAGTCCCGAAGCCGAACAGCGCCCGCACAGAGGCGCGCCTGATCGCCGAAAAGGCCTGGCTCGATTTCGGTAAGCAGATCGGCGTACCCGTCCACATCTTTCGCCTAGCCGGCATTTATGGCCCCGGCCGCAGCGTGTTCGACAAGATTGCCGACGGCACCGCGCGGCGCATCAACAAAGACGGCCAGGTGTTCAGCCGCATTCACCTGGAAGACATCGCGACTGTCTTGGAAGCCTCCATCGCGCAACCGCGTGCCGGGGCGATCTACAATGTCGCTGACGATGAACCCGCAGCCCCCGGCGATGTCGTGGCTTACGCCGCCGAGATGATCGGCGTCGAGCCGCCACCAGAAATCGATTTCGAAGATGCCAATCTTTCGCCCATGGCGCGGACCTTCTATCAGGGCAGCCGCAAAATCGGGAACGCCCTGATTAAGTCCGAACTCGGCGTCGTGTTGCGCTATCCCACGTTCCGCGAAGGGTTGGCGTCTCTTAAACCGGCAGCGAATTCCTAAGCGATCAGCGCATCGATGGTGCGCGCAAGGCGTGCCAAGTCTTCTGGACTTGAGAGCCGGTGATCGCCGGTCTTGGTGAGCGTCAATTCCACATCGTCCGTGGCCAGGAGATCGACGAGCGAGCGCGCATGCTCCCAGGGCACGTCTTTATCGCGCATGCCTTGCAGAATGCGCACAGGCGCGGCACCCGGGATATCGCCCTCCGCAACGAGATGATTGCGGCCCTCTTCGATCAGAATTTTGGTGATGGGATAGGGGTCGTCATAGTTCGAGGGCGCTAAGTAGACGCCTTCGGTCTCCACGATGGCGCGCGTCTTCTCAGACATCTTCTCCCACATCAATTTCTCGGTCATGTCCCAGGCCGGCGCGATCAGCACGAGGCCTTTTAATTGCGCGCCTCCCGTTCTTGCGAGTGCCCGCGCGAGCAGAAGCGCGATCCAGCCGCCGAGCGAGGAGCCGACAAGGACGAAGGGGCGCTGGCCGATGAGGTTCAGCATCGCGCCCGCCTCCTCCAGCCAATCGCCGACCGAGGCCTTCTGAATATTCCCGCCGGAGCGCCCATGGCCCGAATAGTCGAACCGCAGCATGGCGTAGCCTTCGCCCGCCGCCCAGTTGCTCAAAAAGCCCACCTTGGTGCTCGACATGTCAGACAGAAAGCCCGAGAGCCAGACGATGGCAGGGCTTGTGTCGCTCGCACCTTCATCGAAGCGATAGGCGATGCGGCGGCGCGTCCCGTCTTCAATCGATCCTTGGCCAATCTCCACAAAGTGTGGTTCTTGCTCCAAAACATTTGGGTCTTGCTGGTCCATTTTATGAGCTGCCCACAAATTGGTGTGTTGAGGATAAAACGACACGATGTCGGACGTGACCATATTGCAGGTCGTGCCACGGCTCGAAACCGGGGGCAGCGAGCAATCGACCGTCGAAATCGCCGATGCGCTCACCCGTGCCGGTGCCAAGGCTCTGGTTGCCACTGAAGGCGGCCGTTTGGCAACAGCGCTGGCACGCGCTGGCGGAGAGATCATAGAGCTCCCCGTAGCAAGCAAGAACCCCATGACCATTCTGGCTAATGCCAACCGGCTGAAGCGGATCGTCGAGGAGCGCAATGTGAGTCTGCTGCACGCGCGCAGCCGCGCCCCTGCCTGGAGCGCGTTTCTTGCAGCAAAGGCGACACACCGGCCCTTCGTGACCACATATCACGGTGCCTATAGCGGCCGTGCACGGCTGAAGACGCTTTACAACAGCGTCATGGCGCGCGGCGACCGGGTCATTGCTAATTCCCACTATACGGCGGCTCTCGTCGCAAGCCGGCACTCGGTCGTCCCCGAGCACATGCACGTGATCTATCGCGGCATCGATCTGTCGGCGTTCGAGCCGGATCAGATCGCGCCCGAGCGTCTAGCACGCTTGCGCAGCGCCTGGGGGGTCGAGGAGGGACAAACCATCGTCTTGCAAGCCGCAAGGCTCAGCCGCTGGAAGGGCCACATCCACACGATCGAGGCGGCACAAGCCTTGCGTGCCAGAAATGAGCTCGGCAACACCATGTTCATTTTCGCAGGCGACGCCCAGGGGCGCGACGATTATCGCGCAGAGCTTGAGGCCAAGATTGGCGAGGCTGGACTATCGAGCAATGTGCGCCTTGTCGGTCATTGCGACGACATCCCGGCAGCTTTCACTCTGGCGACCCTTGCGCTGGTTGCATCGACGCGTGCGGAGACATTCGGTCGCACGAGCGTGGAGTCGCAAGCGGCAGGGTGCCCCGTCATCGTGACCGATATCGGGGCTGCCTCGGAAAATGTGGTGGCTCAGTCGGACAGTCAGTCCTTTACGGGATGGGTGGTGCCCACAGCCGATTCAGAGGCCCTCGCGGCGTGCCTCTCCGAGGCCTTAACAGCCTCTCCACAAGAGCTTGCAGCAATCGGAGAACGCGCGCGCATGCACGCCAAGGCCCGGTTCGCTCTGCGCAAAATGCAGCAGGCAACGCTCGCCATCTATGACGCCCTGCTGGGGACCGAGCTCGCAGCCCGGTTCCGGTAGTTCAAACAATTGTGTTTGCGACGTTATGGCGCCTGCCTCGTTTTCGCCCCGCTTCCACTGCGACCTATTTTCGTGTTCGAAGCGGTGAGGATTGCTGGGCGTGCCGCCGATCCCCAATTGGAACCAACGCGCTAAAGGGATTGTTAAGTATGGCGGGGCCAATCTGTAAACCATGTCTCTAAGTGTCTTGTCACATACACAGGTCAGCTCGGACGTGGGCCGCGGGACGAGTACGTCGCCACTGCA
Source organism: uncultured Alphaproteobacteria bacterium (assembly GCA_942491645.1). Lineage (GTDB taxonomy): Bacteria > Pseudomonadota > Alphaproteobacteria > Rhizobiales > Methyloligellaceae > Methyloceanibacter. The sequence continues at coordinate 64,450 of CALOBK010000014.1, forward strand.
TTTCGTCTACCACATTCCCAAATGTGCCGGCCGGACGATCGACCGTCATCTGGCGCACGCCCTATCTCCGTCGGCCTATCACCGCTTGCGCAAGCGCAGAGGGCTTGGGCGCTTGGTGACGGGCTACGACCGCTCTGACCTTCCCGATCCCGACACAACGGTTGTCGTGAGCGGCCACCATCTTGGTATTTCGCTCGACCCGCTGTTCCAACGGCGGTTGATCAAGCGGTGCTTGTTGCTTCGAGACCCGGCGAGCCACTTCGTCTCCTATTACAACTACCGCATGACCAGGTACATCAACGAGGGTCTGCAGCCCTATGGCGTCGAGGTAGCCTATGGAGCGATGCGCCGTAACTTCATCACGCATTACATCCTCAACAACTTCCTCGAATTGACCTGGATTCAGATCGCAAGCCTCTCCGACCAAGACAAGTACGATTTGGCCAATGCATTTCTGTCCACCTTTTGGTACGTCGGCGACTACACGCTGTGCGACGACTTCCTCGGGGGACTTGGCGAGCGGCTCGGCATCTCGGCGCACGCATGGCCCTGCAACACGCTCGAGGACTTGGCCCGTGGCAGCGGGTGGACGCCACTGTCGCTAAATCTAGTGCCCGAGAACGTGGTCGCCAATATCCGCGCCGAGAACATGATCGACCAGAAACTCTGGGAGACATGGCACGATGCCCGCCACGAGACCGGTGCCGTTCGCCCCTTCGCGCTCGACTGCAACACTTCTAGCTTCATCAGCAGCGAAGCTAAGCGCTTGTTGAATCAGATCGTTCGCCGCATGCAGCGTCGCTGGGGAAGCTTCGAGGCGCCGGTGCCCGTCGTGCACGGAAATGGCGCAACGCTCGCCTGAGCCTTGCCGGCACCACGCACCCGGATGGGGCCAGAACAACCCCTCCCCACCCGATCTCCCCTTCGGCATGAGAGGTGCTTCCGAGACTTTCGCGGAAGTGCTATGCCACACGGACTGAACTGATCCATTGAATGCTCCAAGGCGCAGATCAGACGACGGGCCCCACTGCAAAAAGACCGGATACATTGATGCGGACACTGGTCAATTTCGCTCTCCGGCGAGAGCCGGCCGTCATCCGTATCCTGTTCTTCCTCGGCCCGCTTCTCACACTGCTCGTGCCGAAGGCCACAGTGGCGATCATCGTCCTGCTTTCCCTTTGCTGCATAGGCTTGGCGCTCGCCCGCGGGGACGATATCAAGTCCTTGTTCCGCATCGATATTACGCTGGCACTGTTTGCTATCACAGTGCTCTATCTGTTTCTCAACGCCTCCTGGTCGCTCGACCCGGAGCGCGCCTTCAGCAAGGCCATTTGGTTCGCGCTTGTCGTGGCCATGAGCTATGGCGCCGCCCGCGCACTGGCCTCGTGGCCAAAACCTTCGCTGCACATGGCGGCGACCGCCTTTCTTCTCGGCGTGAGCGCCGGAGCCGCGATCATCTTGTTCGAAGTCGCCACGGACCGTTTCCTCACACTCTCGGCGTACAAGGTTCTGCCCATCACACAGCCGGGCAGCCTGAAGGGGTTCGTTCTCCAAAACGGTGAGATCGTGAAAATCTCCGCGGCCGAGATCAACCACAACGTCGCGGTCCTGCTGCTTGCGCTGTGGCCCGCACTCCTTTGCCTCATGACGCGATTGCACGGCCAGGCGCGATGGCTCTGTGCCGGGGGGCTCTTTTTCGCGATACTCGCTGCCCTATTCCTGTCCGAGCATGAGAGCTCCAAGGCTGGCCTTGTGTTGAGCCTTGTTGTCTTCGCCCTCGCCCGCCCGTCGCCGGATTTGACGCGGAAGGCCGTTTGGCTTGGGTGGTGTCTCGCTTTTGTCTTGGTGATCCCACTGGCGACGTCGGCCTATAAGGCCAACTGGCATAAGGCCGATTGGCTTCCCTTTTCCGCACAAGCCCGTGTGACCCTATGGGCGTACACGACGGAGCAAATTCCCGACGCGCCGCTTTTTGGCATCGGGGGCTCGTCCACGCGCAAGATGGATCTGAAACCCGAGAACCGTCAGAAGCATTGGAAACAAAGGCAAAATACAGAAGGATTTGGCTGGCGCGCGGGCGCGCACGCGCACAACGCCTTCTTGCAGACGTGGTATGAACTTGGCGCGGTCGGCGTGATACTGTTTGTGATCACAGGCTCTGCTGTGATCCTGTCGGTGCGGACACTGCCAGCAGCGACGCAAAGCTATACGCTCGGCCATATTACCGCGTTCCTCTCCATCATTGCCTTCAGCTGGGGGATGTGGCAGGGCTGGTTGATCGCATTGGCGGGGCTTGCCGCACTCTACATCGCGCTGGCGGTGAACTTCTTCCGCGCGGGGGCCGTGGCTGAGCCTTGATGGAACTCTCCCCTCAAGCACTACTTGTCAGGCCTATTTACCTTCTTGTAGAATTTTCTGCTTCTTGATTTGTTTTATTGCCGCGCCCCGTGCCTCGCCGCGGCGAGGGCGCATCATCACTTTAGGAGACTGAGACATCGCAAGACGGCCCATGAAGCTTACCCCGAACCGGGGCGGCCCCCGCGTCAACGAGGGCATCGACAATCCCCAAATTCAGCTCATTGACGTCACCGGCGAGAATGTCGGCGTCGTCGACATCGACGATGCACGCGAGCGCGCCCAAGACGCCGGGCTAGATCTTGTCGAGATCTCGCCGAACACAAACCCGCCTGTCTGTAAGATCCTGGATTACGGCAAATACAAATACCAGGCACAAAAGAAGGCGGCCGAGGCGCGCAAAAAGCAGCGCACCGTGGAGATCAAAGAGATCAAGATGCGACCGAACATCGACACGCACGATTATGACGTGAAGATGCGGTCCATGAACCGCTTCTTTGAGGAGGGCGACAAGGTCAAAGTGACGTTGCGCTTTCGCGGTCGTGAGATGGCGCATCAGGATTTGGGCATTCAATTGCTCAACAAGGTCAAGGACGATACGACCGAGATCGCTAAGGTGGAATCCGAGCCCCGGCTCGAAGGCCGACAGATGGTCATGGTCTTGGCCCCGCGCTAAGTCTTGGCCCCGCTAATCAGCGGACGGCCTTGCTAATCTGCGCGTTTGTCGCGGTAAGCGCTTGCGCTCAAGGATGAAATTCCTTTATAACCCGCCGTTCAAGGAGCCGCCCGGCAGGGCATGCCGTGGCGGCTCTTATGCTTTCCACCATTATGTTCAAGAACGCCGGTCTGGGCGTGCGCCCGCATCGGCCAAGAAGGAAGCCAAATGCCCAAGCTCAAAACGAAGAGCGGTGCCAAGAAGCGATTCAAGGTCACGGCCACCGGCAAGGTGAAATGCCTCGCCGCCGGCAAGCGTCACGGCATGATCAAGCGGACCAACAAATTCATCCGGAATGCCCGGGGAACGATGGTCCTTGCCGATGAAGACGCCAAGATCGTGAAGAAGAATTTTCTCCCCTACGCCCGCTAGGGCTCGGAGAAACGAACCTGTTTAAGGAGCACCGCAAATGTCCCGTGTAAAACGTGGCGTCACCACCCATGCCCGTCACCGCAAGGTCATCAAGGCGGCGAAGGGATATTACGGACGCCGTAAGAATACGATTCGCGTCGCCAAGCAGGCCGTTGAGAAGGCGGGTCAGTACGCCTATCGCGACCGCAAGGCAAAGAAGCGCACCTTCCGCGCCCTTTGGATCCAGCGCATCAATGCTGCCGCGCGCGCCAATGGCACGACCTATGGCCAGCTTATCGACGGCTTGAAGAAGGCCGGTATCGATCTGGACCGCAAGGTCCTCGCCGATATTGCCACGCGCGAGCCGCAAACCTTCCAGGGTCTGGTCGAAGCTGCCTCAGCTGCGAAGAGCTAATTCGATCTTCCTGGCAAAGGAGCCAGACCGATGAGCGCGTCAGAGCTCAACACCCTCAAGACAGACTTGCTTGAGGCGGTCGCGCATGCATCCGACCTTGCGAGCCTAGAAGAGGTGCGCGTTGGCGCGCTCGGCAAGAAGGGGCGGGTCTCAGCCCTGATGCAGCGGCTCGGCTCCATGCCGCCGGAAGAGCGGCGTGATTTCGGCCAAGCGGTTAACGCCGTGAAAGTGGCGGTATCGGAGGCCCTTGAGGCCAAGCGCGAGACATTGTCAAGAGAGGCAACGGCCGCAAGACTTGCGGGCGAGCACGCGGACGTGACGCTCCCGGTCCGCGAGGGACCGCTGAGCGAGGGCCGCGTTCATCCCGTCAGCCAAGTCACGGACGAGATCACCGAGATCTTCGCCGATATGGGCTTTTCGATTGCCGAAGGCCCCGATATCGAGACGGACTTCAACAACTTCACCGCGCTCAATATTCCCCCGGAGCATCCGGCCCGGCAGGACCACGACACGTTCTATTTCGCCGAAGGGTCGGACGGCACGCGTCCCGTTTTGCGGACCCATACGAGCCCGGTGCAAATCCGGTCCATGCTGGCGAACACACCGCCTTTGCGCATCATCGCGCCGGGGCGCGTCTATCGCTGCGATTCCGATCAGACCCACACACCGATGTTCCATCAGGTCGAAGGGCTCGTGATCGACGAAGAGACGCATCTTGGACATCTCAAATGGGTGCTTGAGGAGTTCTGCAAGGCCTTCTTCGAAGTGCCTGAGGTGAAGATGCGCTTCCGCGCGAGCCACTTCCCTTTCACCGAACCGTCGATGGAGGTCGATATTGGCTATGCCAAGGTCGGCGATGAAATCCGGATCGGCGAGGGCGACCAGTGGCTTGAGATTTTGGGCTGCGGCATGGTGCACCCCAATGTGCTCAAAGCCGTCGAGCTCGACCCTAAGAAATATCAAGGCTTCGCCTTCGGCGTCGGCATCGACCGCTTGACCATGCTGAAATACGGCATGCCGGACTTGCGGGCCTTCTTCGCCGGCGACCTGCGCTGGCTGAAGCATTATGGCTTCGCCCCGCTCACCGTCCCGACGCTTGCCGGGGGGCTGAGCTAGGCATGAAATTCACCCTGTCATGGTTGAAGGAGCATCTCGACACGGACGCCTCCGTGGAGGAGATCGCCGACACGCTGACGCTCATTGGGCTAGAGATCGAAGAGGTCGCAGACCCCGCGAAAGCACTTCGTGCCTTTCGGGTGGCTGAAATCGTGAGTGCTGCGAAGCATCCGGACGCCGACAAGCTGCAAGTGCTCGAAGTCAACACAGGCAAGGAAACGGTTCAGGTCGTGTGCGGTGCGCCCAATGCGCGGGCGGGCATGAAGGGCGTGTTCGCCCCTGTTGGCGCCTATGTGCCGGGCATCGACTTCACCCTGACCAAAGCCAAGATTCGCGGTGTTGAATCTTCCGGCATGATGGTCTCGGAGCGGGAGCTTGAGCTTTCCGACGAACACACGGGTATTATTGAGCTGCCCACGAAGACCCGTGTGGGCAGCGCCGCCGCCAAAGCGCTTGGCCTCGACGATGTAGTGTTCGACATCGCTATCACGCCAAACCGGCCCGATTGTCTTGGCGTGCGCGGCATTGCGCGCGACCTTGCCGCTGCCGGCCTCGGCAAGCTGAAAAAGGATCCTGTCAAACCGGTCAAGGGCGCCTTCGACAACCCTTTCTCTATCAAGCTGGAATTTGACAAGACCAAAAAATCCGCCTGCCCCGTTTTCGCGGGCCGGCTCGTACGCGGGGTCAAGAACGGACCGAGCCCCGACTGGCTTCAGGCGCGGCTGAAAGCGATCGGCCTTCGTCCCATCAGTGCGCTGGTCGATATCACGAACTATGTGTCGTTCGACCGCGCCCGCCCCTTGCATGTTTACGACGCCGACAAGCTGTCGGGAACGATCCGGGCGCGGCTCGGTAAGTCGGGCGAGAGCTTCCATGCGCTCGACGGTAAGACCTACAAGGCTGATGAGGAAATGTGCGTGATCGCCGACGATGCCGCTGTGCTCGGCCTTGGCGGCGTGATCGGCGGTGAGGACACAGGCTGCACGGAAGACACGACAAATGTGTTCATCGAATCGGCCTATTTCGACCCCAAGCGCACGGCGCGCACAGGCCGCACGCTGAACATCATTTCCGATGCCCGTTTCCGCTTCGAGCGGGGGATCGATCCCCAATCCGCCGAGCTCGGCATTGAGCATGCAACTTCGATGGTGCTCGATCTGTGCGGCGGCGAGGCCAGCACCATGACGGTCGCAGGCAAGCCGCCAAAACCGAATGCACCATTTAAGTTCGACATGCGGCTCATCGGCCGCTTAAGCGGGCTCTCGCTGCCCCATCGGGACATCCGCCGCATATTCTCAGCGCTCGAGGTGAAGCTTGAGGGCGAGTCCAACGTGGTGAAAGCCGCACCGCCACCCTGGCGGCCCGATCTTGCCATACCCGCTGACCTCGTTGAGGAAATTGTGCGCCTGACGGGCGTCGACCGCATTCCGGCAACGCCACTCACCCGCCTGTCCGGTGTAGCAAGGCCCGTGCTCACGGACCGTCAGGTTCGCGCGCGAAACGCGCGCCGGACGCTTGCCGCACGCGGGCTTGTGGAGGCCATCACCTGGTCGTTCATCCCGCATGGCGAGGCGAGCCTCTTCGGCGGCGGGGCGCCTTCTCTGGCGCTCGACAATCCGATTTCCACCGAGCTGTCGCAGATGCGGCCAAGCCTCCTTCCCGGCCTGATCAGCGCGGCCAAACGTAACCATGACCGCGGCTTGACCGATGGTGCATTGTTTGAGCTCGGCCAGGCCTATCGCGGGCTTGAGCCGGACGACCAATATAGTGCCGCATCCGGCGTGCGCTTTGGTCACTCGTCCCTGGAGGGCTGTGGGCGCCACTGGTCGAGTGATGCTGAAAAGGCAGGCTGGGAAGCTGTGAAAGCCGATGCCATCGCCGCGCTTGTTGCGCTCGGTATTGGCCAAGGCAAAGTCCAGATCACCCGCAAGGCACCGGACTGGTTTCATCCCGGCCGCTCCGGTGCGATCAAGCTCGGGCCCAAGGTCACGCTTGGCGTGTTCGGTGAGCTTCATCCCGATACGATCGCAGCCCTCGATGCGGATGGGCCCATGGCCGCATTCGAACTCTATCTCGACGCCTTACCGCCAGCGAAACGCAAAGGCGCGTCGCGGGCCGCGTTGGAGGCCTCCGACCTTCAAGCCGTGCGGCGTGATTTTGCATTTCTCGTGGATTGGGATGTGGATGCCGGGGCCTTGTTGCGCGCCGCATCGGGTGCCGATCGCGCGCTGATCGTGGACGTGCGCGTCTTTGACGAGTTCACCGGCAAGGGTGTACCGGACGGCAAGAAATCGCTTGCAATCGAGGTGACGCTGCAGCCCCGCGACAAGACGCTGACGGACGCGGAGATCGATGCGGTCGCTGAGAAAATTGTGGCCAGTGTGGCAAAGACCACCGGTGGCAAATTGCGCTAGGCGCGGCTAAAACTGCTCGAAGCTGAAAATGGAATTCGTCTTGCGCCGCTTCTTGGCGACCGCACCATAGAACGGCTTGTCCGCACAGGCAGTCTTGAGGTGGCGGGCAAGGTTTGGCGAGATCGAAGGGGGCGGCGGCAGGGGCGCGCACATCGCCCCGATCTTGCCGCCGAGCTGAGACGCCCCATCGGCGCAATAAAGGCCGGAGCCGTCTTCGCGCGGGCTGAAGCGCACGCCTTGCGCGCCATTGCTAGAACCATCGCCATCGCGGAGCTGGTCACTGAGATAGTTCAGCGCGAAGATGCGCCGCGCTCCTTCTTTAGGTGCAAAACGCTCTGGCCGCTTATGGGTGCCGGTCAAGGCAATAGCCTCGATGGCCGCGAGCGTCCAAGCGCCCTCTTCCTTCGCAAGATGGACTTTCGCCATGAGCCCGTAGTCGCGGCACAGGCCGAAGCGTTTCATTTTGGCAGTGCCCGGATGCAGGAAGTTGCCGAGCCCGTAAAAGATCACCGAATTGCCGACGCGCTCGACCCCTTGGGCCACGTGCGGGTGATGGCCGACGATCAAGTCGATCCCCATCTTGCGGGCCGCATAGTCACGCCAGTCCGCACGCTGACGCGCATCGGGGACAACGCGGCCCTCAAGGCCGTAGTGAACCGAGAGAATGCGGTAATCGGCCGGAAGCTCGCGCAGCCGGTTGACCACGATCTCGAAATCCTTCTGGTTCCGATAGGCGGCTTGACCGGGCTTGCCTTGGCCGGCGCGATGGGCCGCGCGCTGGCCGGTGATGATCCCTGTCGCCGAGAACCCCAGTTTCATGCCGCCAATTTCAAGACAGCCAGGCCGCGTCGCCTCCTCAAAGTCGGCGCCGAGCCCGGCATAGGCCAGGGCCCGTTTCGCGCCCGCAACGGCTATGTGATAGAGCGTCTCTTCCGCACCCCTCGCGCCGTAATCCATCGAATGATTATTGGCGAGCAAGAACAGGTTGAAGCCCGTCTCGGTCAACGCGTCCACTCCCGCTGGGTGGCTCCTGAAATTGTAAGGCGCGGTCTGGCCCTTGGCATCGGGGGCAAGATCGTTGCGGTCGGTCACCACGGTTTCGAGATTAAGGAAGGCGAGATCGCCATCCACATCGGGTGCAGCGCCGCTGAGACTTTGCGCGTAGGTGAGGCTGTCACGCTCCTTCGTAAAGCCGCGCGGATCGACAAGGGCGCCTTTCGGATTGAAGCCCGTGTCGCCAGCAAGCACGATCGTCAGACGATCCGGACCATCACCCACCTTCTCTTTGTGCATGGCGGGCTCTTTGTGCATGGCAGGCGCAGGGGTAATCGCAGCCGTGTATTCAGTGCTGGCACATGGCGCCAAGCGGGGGGCGCCGATAAGCGTCTGCGCGCCCGCAGTGAGCGCGAGGACAGCGGTTACACCTAAGACCTTGGCGCCGGAGGATTTGAGCAAACCCATGAGCCTGACGGCCCTCATGCCGAGGTTGCGAGATCGGCCTCGTTGCGAATCGATTCGGTCTCGAATCCTAGATGATGATCACGGGCAAAGTGAACCATGGCGCGTTCGGCCAGCGCGCTGATGGTGAGAAGTGGGTTGCAGCCGATGGACCGCGGGATCACGGCCCCGTCGCAGACATAGAGACCTGCATGCACCGTCTCGCCCGTCTCGCCCGCGAAGACTTGGCACTTGTGGTTGACCGTGCCGCTTGCCGCCGTCTCGCCCATGCCGCAGCCGCCAAGGGGATGCGCGGTTGCGGGCTTCGTGCCCATCGAAGTCCCGATCAGCGGGTTCTTGATATAGCGCCCACCCACTGCCTCAGCCGCCTTGGTCAGCGCCTCATCCACGCGAGCATAGACTTTCTGCTCGGCGACATCCGGCCATTCCACCGCCAACGCATCGTTTTCAAATGTCAGGCGCCCCGCCGCATCGTCATGGGACACCACAAAGAAGCTCTGCAGGCTCGATAGCGGCCCTTCATAGACGCCCTTGATGAGGCTATGGGCCGCGCCGAGAATGCGCCCACCGGCGATGAAAAAGACTGGCAGAAGCGGCGCGACCGAGGACGGCATTGTGCCTTCCTGTATAATCATGCTGGCGCTGAGATCGGCATCATCGGGCAATTCGATCTGACCGGCCACGCTCGCGCCGACCCGATCGCGGGTGAATTTGGGCGGCTCGCCTACCCCGACCGCATTGGCCCTGTTTTGGCCGCCAAGGGCAAAGGCGATGATGTCGCCATTCGCCGAGAAGCGCTCGCCCAGCTGCGCGGAGAGTTTGAGGCCACGGGCCCGTGAGCGCAGGAGAATTTCGGTCGAGCCGAGCGTGCCCGCCCCGAGGATCGCGGTCTTGGCATCCACATGGCTTGAGGTGGTAGCCGCCCCTTCCGAGGGGAGAAAATGAACCCGCCAAAAGCCGCTCAACTTCTCGATATGGCTGACGGTCAGGCCGGTGAACATCTCCGCACCATGGGTGCGCGCATCCGCCAGATAGGTCGCAGCAACCGTGTTCTTTGCCCCCACATTGCAGCCTGAACAACAATCACCGCATAGCGTGCACGCGCGCTGGGCAATGCCGGCCGCGTTCACGGTGTCCTCGAAACTGACCGTGACAGGGGCAACGACAGGCTTTTTACCAAACACGCCGCTCGCAGCCTCGAGCGCCTGATATTTCGTGAGGGCAGGTGCAGCAGCGAAGCGCGCGGGCCGCAGCATGGCGCTCGCCCTTGCATAGCCAAGATCCACCAGACCATCTGTTCTGATCGCCTCAGGCCAGACCGGATCGGCAAAAACGCGATCGTCGGGGCGTAGCGCGACGCCTGCGTTGATGAGCGAGCCACCGCCAAGGCCGCAAGCGACGACGACATTAATGTCGACCCCCACCCGAACATCATAGAGGCCGGTGCCTGAACCCGAGCGCGTCTTGGCTCCACTCACTTGTAGTTCGCGGCGCAAATCCGGCAGGCGGGCAGGAAACGACCCGACAGACACTTCCCTTCCGCGTTCGAGAACGCAAACCCGCTGACCGGCGCGTGCGAGCCTTGAGGCGGCAATGCCGCCGCCATAGCCAGACCCTACGACGACAACGTCGTAAGCCGGCTGCATGGCATCGTGCGGCAGGGCGAGAGTGGCTGGGTGCTGCATGCCTCTCAGTACCTTCGATCCAACAGGCATTTCAACTGGGTGGGCGGGAGAAAGATCGCTTGTATCACTTCCAATCACGGACACGCGAGAGGCTCTATCGTCTTATCGTGCAAGTCCTTATCGTCAGACACAGACAATAATGTGGAGACATCCCATGATTGCGCGATGGATTTTCGCCAGCCTGGCTGCTGCCTTTCTTGCCCTTTTTGTGTTTGCCGTGGGCAATCCGAGCGCGCATGCGACCGATGCGGGCGACCAAAAGACCGCGATCTTCGCCGGGGGCTGCTTCTGGTGCGTGGAGGATGCTTTCGACAAGGTCGATGGCGTGACAGAGACGGTTTCGGGCTACGCCGGCGGCAAATCGCCGAAGCCCACCTATGGCAGCCACAAGGGCCATGTTGAAGCTCTGAAAGTGACTTACGATCCCTCGAAGGTGACCTACGCGGAGCTCCTGGACCACTACTGGCGCAATATCGATCCGTTCGATCCGACCGGGCAGTTCTGCGACAAGGGACCGGCCTACCGCACCGTCGTCTTTGTTTCGGACGATGACGAAAGAGCGCTCGCGGAAAGCACGAAAAAAGATATCGAGAAGAGATTCGGCAAGGACGTGTTGACGACGATACGCCCCGCGTCCACCTTCACCGCCGCCGAGGACTACCACCAGGATTACCACAATCAGAATCCTGTGAGTTACAAGTACTACAAATGGAACTGCGGCCGCGCGCAGCGCCTGTCCGAGATCTGGGGCGACAAGAGCAGCTAATACGAGAACGGGGCCTTCCGCGTCATGCGTGGGGCCCCGCCTTCTTGAGCAACAAAGACGGCATCAACAGCCGATCCAAACCCCTCGGCGCTTACGCGCCTTTTTCCAACCCTTACGGTTATTCTTCCAAGCATTGCGCCTGTCCTTGCACGCCTGCTTGTAGGCCTTTCTAGCCCATCTATCGTAAGGGTAGCGCCACTCGGCACGATCACCGCAGCTGGGCCTTGCCTTGGCCGGAGCCAACACGGCAGAGATCGTTAGCGCGCCCAGAATCAGCGCCCCGGCGGGGCAAGCAAACTTGTCTTCTTTATTTTCGTGTCTTCCTTGTTTGACTGGACACCATGCACAAGGAGGCAAAAAGAAAGGGGCTCAAATGAGCCCCTTTCTCTCAATCCTGCTTCGGTCAAACCGAACGATGTTTTAGCTCGATGATTTCATGCGCATCTTGGTAAGCGGACCTTCTTTGCCTTCAGATGCCTTGAAAGCCTTCTTGCAGTCGCGCTTGTACATCATGCGCTCCTTCATGCTCTCCGGGTACTTCATCTTGGCGGCATCCTGGCAGGTCATGGCCTGAGCCGTGAGGGGTGCTGCGAGGGTCGCGCCGGCGATCATAGCAGCGGCAGCGGCGGTGAAAACCACGTTCTTAATCAAGGGGTCTCTCCTTAGAAACAGTTTCGACAATTCGAAAAGCGACACGGGGTCCAGTTTCGGTGACTCCGGCACACTCCCCGGCCATTCGCTATGCGACCCAACGTCAAGACACAGCAATCACAGACAGACGCGACTCGATTGATTCCCGTCCCGATGGAAGGCGCCTTTCTTTCGGAATAGCCTTACCGATCTACAACCGCAGAATTGCGGCAATTACCCGCATGATTTCGCCATTATTGTCGCGTGCGCGGATCTGAGCCGAGAACCGCATATTCTTTGTCGCGCTTGACCTTTGGCGGTTTGCTCCCCTACCTAGCCGCCCATGAGTTCGGCCACACCCCTATCGCATATCCGCAATTTCTCGATCATCGCCCATATCGACCACGGCAAGTCGACCTTGGCCGATCGTCTGATTCAGCTTTGCGGTGGTCTCACGGCCCGAGAGATGAAGGAGCAGGTGCTCGATTCCATGGACATCGAGCGCGAGCGCGGCATCACTATCAAGGCCCAGACCGTCCGCCTCGACTATCGTGCGAAGGACGGGCAGCACTACGAGCTCAACCTGATCGACACGCCAGGCCATGTGGACTTTGCCTACGAGGTGAACCGATCGCTTGCGGCCTGCGAGGGATCGCTATTGGTGGTGGATGCCACGCAAGGGGTCGAGGCACAGACCCTCGCCAATGTCTATCAGGCGCTCGAGAACAACCATGAGATCGTTCCCGTTCTGAACAAAATCGATCTTCCGGCCTCCGAGCCCGGGCAAGTGCGTGCGCAGATCGAAGATGTCATCGGGCTCGATGCATCCGACGCGGTCGAGATTTCAGCCAAGACCGGCATTGGCGTCGATGACGTTCTGGAGGCGATTATCCACCGCCTGCCGCCGCCTTCGGGCAACAAGGACGCACCGCTCAAGGCCCTGCTGGTGGATAGCTGGTACGACGCCTATCTCGGCGTGGTCGTTCTTGTCCGCGTGATCGATGGCACCTTGAAAAAAGGTCAGCGCATTCGGCTGATGTCGACAGACGCGGGCTACCAAGTTGACCGCGTTGGTATTTTTCGACCGAAGCAAGAGATGCGCGATGAGCTGGGACCTGGTGAAATCGGCTTCTTCACCGCGTCAATCCGGCAGGTGGCCGATACGCGTGTGGGCGATACGGTCACAGACGAAAAGCGCCGCACGGCCGAAGCGCTCTCAGGCTTCCAACCCGCTCAGCCCGTCGTGTTCTGTGGGCTGTTTCCCGTGGACTCCGGCGATTTCGAGGATTTGCGTGAAGCCGTCGGCAAGCTTCGCCTGAACGATGCCAGCTTCGAATACGAGATGGAGACCTCCGCTGCGCTCGGCTTCGGCTTCCGCTGTGGCTTTCTCGGACTGCTGCACCTTGAGATCATCCGTGAGCGGCTGGAGCGGGAATTCGGGATCGACCTCATCGCGACGGCGCCCTCGGTCGTCTACCACGTCTTTCAAACAGACGGCACGATGGTGGAGTTGCATAACCCGGCCGATATGCCCGAGGCCCAGAGGATCGAGCGCATCGAAGAGCCCTGGATCGAGGCCAGCGTTCTCGTGCCGGACGAGCATCTCGGCGCCGTCTTAAAGCTATGTGAAGACCGCCGCGGGCGGCAAAAGACGCTCACCTATGCCGGCTCACGGGCAATGCTCGTCTACGACTTGCCGCTCAACGAGGTCGTATTCGACTTCTACGACCGGCTGAAATCGGTGACGCGCGGCTACGCCTCGTTCGACTATCACATCACCGGCTATGAGACAGGCGATCTCGTCAAGATGTCGATGCTCGTGAATGCCGAGCCCGTCGATGCGCTGTCCGTAATCGTTCACCGGGGACGAGCGGATGCACGCGGGCGTGCCATGGTCGAGAAGCTGAAGGATTTGATCCCACGGCACATGTTCAAGATCCCGATCCAGGCTGCGATCGGCGGCAAAGTCATCGCACGCGAAACAATCAGTGCGCTCCGCAAGGACGTGACCGCCAAATGCTATGGCGGCGACATTACCCGCAAACGCAAGCTTCTGGAGAAACAGAAGGCGGGTAAGAAGAAGATGCGGAGCTTCGGCAAGGTCGACATTCCGCAAGAGGCCTTCATCGCGGCCCTCAAGATGGACGCGGATTAGACTCCCGCTCGGGAAACCAAATCGCTCGATCGGCGTTATGGACAGAGGCGCGTTGCAGATGCGGGACTTCGCTCTGCAATCGGTTTATCTGCGCCTTGCATCAGATATCTAAGCATTGTCTCCAGCGAAACCCGCTGATGGAGAATACTATCTATGTATAATTATAGTAGTTATTGCCATTTTATGGCCTATATTGGTTAAAAATCGCCACATTTTGGGCAATTATCTGTTATTATATTGGCAATATACTATATATACTTGACATAGACGAATAGATAACTTCCTATTAGCCCGGGGCGCTTGTGAGAGGAACAAGCCATGCGGATCGCCACGGTCATTGGACTGGGGGGAATTTGTTTGCTGCTGCCAGGATGGCAGACGCCTGCAGGCGGGGCCGAGCAGACCAAACCGCCCGCAGAAACGATTGGGGCGGCTGACCGGACCCAACTGCACGATAGCACTGTCACCGTCATGTCGGGCACGGTTCATGACGGGAATACGACCATCGTGCAGAACATCGCCGCGGCGCTCGACGATGGCGAGGCCTTCCGGGTGATCCCCATGGTGGGTCAAGGGCCTGCGCAGACCTTAAGAGACGTCATGTCCTTGCGCGGCGTCGACATGGGCATCACGCAATCGACCGTTCTCAATCATTTCGCACGAACTGGAGAACTTGGGCCGATTCGGGAGCAGGTGGTCTATGTCGCGAAGCTCTTCAACGAAGATCTGCATCTCCTAGCGCGCTCGGAAATCGCTGATATCGCGGCGCTAAACGGGAAGACCGTGAATATCGGCCTGAAGAGCAGCGGCACGGAGATCGCAGCTCGGTTTCTCTTTGCGACACTCGGTGTCCATGTCCGCGAGACACATCTTGATGCTGCCGAGGCCGTGGAGAAAATCAAATCGGGGGACATCGATGCGACTGTCCTGATCGGCACCACGCCCTCACCGCGCATTGCGGAGGTCGAACGCGACTCCGGACTGAAGCTCCTCGGTATCCCATTTGCCCAGGGCCTTGAGGACGACACGTATCCGGCGACACTCGCACATGACGATTATCCGGCACTCATCGACCGTGGAGAGCGGGTCGATACAATTGCCGTCTGCGCCGTTCTGGTGGCCTTTCGCGATCCGCAAGACGGAAGCCGGCAGGACAGACTCAAGCGGTTCGTGGATAGGTTTTTTTCGAAATTCGATGCGCTACAGGAGCCCCCAAGCCATCCGAAGTGGGGCGAGGTGAATTTCGCCGCAACGCTCGAGGATTGGCAGCGCGCGCCGCAAGCGCAGGCCTGGATCGACAACGCCAAGACGCAAGCCCTTTCCGCGGTGCAAGAAAAAGAACGCTTCAGAACATTCCTGGCGCAGACTGGGAAAGACCGAACATCGGAAGACGAACACGAGACGCTCTTCCGCGCCTTCAAGGCATGGAGCGAACGCCAAGCGCAAGCATCGAACTGACCCCGTCACACAAGGCATCTTTCGAAGGAGGTCACCGTGATCGAATCAGACTCAAGGCAAGACATCGCTCCTGAGGACATCATCCTCCCGGAGGACGTCTTGCGCCTCGCCGAGCGGCTGGCAGTTGACGTCCCCTCTGGCGCGCGCCGCACCATAGTGCACCCAGAACCGAGTGCGTCCGCACTGGCGCGGCGTTTCGCGCCCAACCCTTCATGGATGCGGGTGCCGCAGGCAAACCCGACCGAGCCAGCACAAGCACAAGAGCCCCCGCCACGCGCGGGCCGGCCCCTGCTCTCCAGCCTTGGCGCGATTGCTTTTGCGCCCGCAGCAGCCCTTGGCGCGATGATGTGGCTTGGCAGTTTTGAGGGCGTCAGCCTGGACGGTCTCTTTGCGAACGCCGGTCTTTTGCCCGGTGGCGCGCCTTCGACCCAGGCCTCAGCCGCGCTCTCGATCCCGGTCTATCCGCCCCGGGCTGAGCCGACCTTGCCGACCACGAGCTTGGGCGCGGCGAAAGACGACGAAATGGCCCGTACGACGGCCCGGCCTCGTGTGGCGCCCCCGCCCATTGCCGGGTTCGTCGTACGGTCCGGTGAGGCAGACCGTATTGAAGGCCTGATGGCGCACGGTAAGAAAATGATCGACGTTGGCTATCTTGCAGGCGCTCGTGCCTATTACCGGCGTGCGGCGGAAGCAGGAAGCGGCGAAGCCGCGCTGGCTATGGGCGCGACCTACGACCCGGACATTATTGCCCGCCTGGGGGTTCAGGGGATCAAGCCGGACCCGGCGCATGCGGCAACATGGTACGCAAGGGCCGCGAGCCTCGGCGTTGCAGATCGCAGGACCAAGCTCGGCGCGCTCACCGAGACTTGGGGCTCAGCAACCTCTGGCCGTGGAGAGGCCGTTGCGATGAGTGCTCAGCGCCCGGCGCAGATCGCCGCGGCCCCTACGCCGCCAGGGAAGCCATCTGTGGCCACGCCTGAAGCTAGTGCCGCTGTGGCAGGCCCAGAGCCGCAGCGCATGGCCGCTCGTGGCACCGCAAGCATAATCGAGCTCAAGCCGCAATTGCTCGCCTCGGAGGAAGAGACGACGCCTGGGCCGCTCAGCCGGTTTATGAGGGCGGCGGCGGGGCTATCGATCCAAGAGGAATGGATGGAAGTGTCGAGCCCGGTAAACATCCGCAAAGGGCCGTCCTCGACGGCCGGCACCCACAGAGTTGCCCAGAAGGGCACCAAGCTTCGCATCGTGGGGCGCGAGGGCAATTGGGTGCGCATTGCCGACCCCACGACCAAGCTCGAGGGCTATATCTACACCCGCTTCCTGAAAGAAAGCAGCGCGCCTTAAGTGTTCTGGACCGCAGGGGCACTGCGCACATTCCAGGCGAGATAGGTGAGCGCCGCACCCTCGCTGACCAAGAGCAAGCCCAACATGAGCCCGAGCACCCAATCGGCGGTGAGCGGCATATTGGCCCAGAGCACAAACGCAAGTACGATGCCAACAAGGCCGCTGGCCAGCACCCAGCCCCAATTGGGGAAAGGCCGGATCGTGAGCGCGAAGATGACCTTCGAGATTCCCTCGACCATGAAATAGACGATGAGCAGCATCGTCATGATCAGAAGGCCGCCATCGGGTGAGCGCAGCAAAAGCACGCCGATCAGAACAGCGAGCACGGCGGAAATGAGCTGGAGCCAGAAATGGGGGACGTTTCGGGCGCCGATCAATCCTATTCCCTGCAACACGCCGCTTATGATCAAAACCCACGCGAGCAGGAAAACCAAGGCGAACGAGGAGAAGACCGGCGCGATAATCGCCAGCACGCCAGCCACCACAAGCAGCACGCCCTGGATGAGATACCAGAGCGAATATTTCTTCACCGTCTCGCGCATTGCCTCGCGAAGTGCCTGCGCGGCAGCATCCATCGAAATAGCCATGGGATGGGCCCTCCTCTAGGGTATCGGTCGAATCACTGACGCTACTGTGCGCCGGCATACGCCAATCCTGCCAGCCATGGATTAAGACGTGGACCACACCCGAGACGCCGATCACGCCCTCTCGGCGGCGGTTCGAAAAGCGACCCTGCGGCTTATCCCGTTTCTGTGTCTTGCGTACACGGTCAATTTTCTGGACCGGGTGAATGTGGGCTTCGCCGCGCTCCAAATGAACGCCGACCTGGGCTTCTCACCCTCGGTCTACGGCTTTGGCGCCGGGATCTTTTTCCTCGGCTATATCGTCTTCGAGATCCCAAGCAATCTCGCTCTGAGGCGCTTCGGTGCGCGGATTTGGATCGCGCGCATCATGATCTCGTGGGGGCTTGTTGCGTGCGCCATGGCGCTCGTGCATTCGGAAATGAGTTTCTATGTCACGCGGGCGCTGCTGGGCGTGGCGGAGGCCGGTTTCTTCCCTGGCATCATCCTTTATCTGACCTATTGGTTTCCGAGAGCCGAACGCGCGCGCATTGTCGCACTGTTCATGGCCTCTGTCCCACTGGCGAGTGTCTTTGGCGGACCGCTTTCCGGCGCCCTCTTGGAGATGCACGGTGCGCTTGGGCTCAAAGGCTGGCAGTGGCTCTTCATCATCGAAGGTTTGCCCGCGATCCTGCTCGGCCTGCTGGCGCTGAAGGCTCTCACCAATGCGCCGCAAGAGGCTGGCTGGCTGACAGTTGAAGAGCAACAGGCCCTGACACGCACGCTTGATGCGGAAGCCGAAAACACGAAGGAGACCGGCTATGGCGACCTCAAAGCGGCCCTGACGCGCCCGCGTGTTCTGGCACTTGGCGCGCTGTACTTCCTCATGGTCACAGGCCTCTATGGAATCGGGTTCTGGATGCCGCAGGTCATTGGCGACTTCGGGCTTGATCCGCTGTCCGTCGGACTCCTCACCGCCATTCCTTA
This sequence comes from uncultured Alphaproteobacteria bacterium, assembly GCA_942491645.1. Taxonomy (GTDB): domain Bacteria; phylum Pseudomonadota; class Alphaproteobacteria; order Rhizobiales; family Methyloligellaceae; genus Methyloceanibacter. Next base: position 82,856 of record CALOBK010000014.1, read on the forward strand.
TCTTTTCGCTGCCATTGCCATGGTCCTGTGGGGGCGGCATTCCGATCGTAGCGGTGAGCGGCGCTGGCACATTGCACTGCCGCTTTTGCTGGCCGCAGCCGCATTCGCCTGGTCGGCGTATTCGGGCCCAGTCGTTCCGACCATGGCTGCGCTTACGCTTGCAACGCTTGGCTTCTATGCGGCATTCGGCCCCTTCTGGGCGCTGCCCACCGCTCTACTGACGGGGGCAGGCGCGGCGGCGGGCATCGCTCTCGTGAATTCCATGGGCAATGCGGCCGGGTTCGCCGGGCCCTATATCGTTGGTCTCCTGAAAGAAGCCACGGGCAGCTTCTCCGCGGCACTGCTGTTCCTGGCCGGCGCCTTGGCGCTCGGCGGCCTCATGGCACTGTGTTTTCGGGGACCGGCGGATGCGGCGAAGGCCGGTTAAGCCGATGCGGGTTTCGGTCTGCGTACTCTCGCCGTCTTGCGCTTTGGTGCGGCGCTTTTCAGAAAGTCGCGGGGGCGTCTAACCGTCCTCGTCGCCCCGCACCATTGGCTTGAAGATCTGGCCGGTTTCGAGCGTCTCGGCATTACAAAGATACTGAAACGCGGTCTTGTGCCTGCGGTCGAACACGTCCGTGTACTTTGCAAAGCCCCAAACGAGAATGGTCGACTCCCCGTTGGTCACGCGCTCGGCGAGCTTTGGCGTGGAGTCGTATTGGACGATCATGGTCGCGGTCGCATCGCGGCCAAGGCGCGGGCGGGCGGGATCGGCTGAGGCTGCCTCAGGCAAGGGAACGACCGGTAGCAGATCCTCCTCCGAAATGTCCCGGATATCCATCTCGGCCACAGTTTCGATTTTGAAGGCCGGCGTTTGGCCTGAGTTGCGGAAGGTGATCTTCACCTTCACCACACCGTCGGATTCTGGCGTCTCGATGAATTCAAGCGTGTCGACATCCACATAAGCGCGCAGCTCGTCTTCCCGATCTCGGGGCGGGAGCGATGCGCGCGCCTTGCCTTGTGCGGCTTTACGCGCCGCAAGCGCCGCCATAAGGACAGGCACGAACATGAGGAGCAAGAGCAACGTGGCCAGCGTGCCAATGATCATCAGCAAGCGCGTGAGTGCGGCCGTGCGCTCGGAGGCCTCGGCGGCACGCCATTGCTGGCAGAGATCGGCCTGGTAGGGGTGCTGTACGCCTTTGCATGGCTCCGACACATCCCAAGGACCTGGCGGCGCATCGGCTTCCTCGGCAACATCCCCGGAGGGACCGCCGTCTTCGCCAGGACCCGCTTGCTCGCTTTGCGCCGGCTCGTCCTCAGGCGCATCTTGCGCAGCTGCATGGTGTGGCACAAAGACGAACAGGCAGAGCGACAAGGCTAGACCGCTCGCAGCCACGCACATTCGTGCAGCAAATATTCTCAATGATAGAAAAGACATGACCGTGCGTATGAGACGTTTTCCCAAGTGGCGCCGATCCTATTCGTGGAAGCGGGCCTTGTCTCGCCTTCAACGCCGCATTCCGTAAACTTCTGACCAATTCGTCTCCAAATTAGACAATTTCCGGTGGCCACCAACAAAAAACAGCCTCAAGCGGCCAGGATCGCTCCTATCCTCATGCTCAACTCCCGTATCAATGCCGTGTGTGCGTGGCTCTCTACTCGACTTGTGATTACGCTGAAAGCAAGGCCAAAGCAAAGCCGACAGAGCTCTATCAAGGCTCAGCCGATGCTAGCGCCAAAGAGCGAGCAGATTCCATAGGTGGCCGCCGCGCGATTGACCCGATCAACAGCATACACGCGCCGCCAAAGAGGCCGTTGCGGCCAGAGAACAGGCTCAAGGCCGTGCCGACGCAGAACAACGCGGCACCCGCAATCACAGCGGCGATCACAATTCCTTCTTTCTGATGGCCAAGAAAGTAAGGGATCAACGGCATGCTCCCGCCAACGCAGAAGGTGAAGAACGATGAGATTGCGGCGCGGACCGGAGAGCCCAACTCGTCTGGACTTAAGCCAAGCTCCTAGCGGGTCAGGGCGTCCAGGGCCTTTTCAGGATTCGCAATCAAGTGCTTTGCCATATCGCGGGCATCATCAATCGGAATGCCGCGGGCTTCGTAGATCAGCGCGAGCTCGGCCGCTTCCTGCTCCGGATAAAGCTCGAGTTCGTCCTTCTCCTGGGCAATCTGATATTCAAACATCTCCTTTGCGACAGCATGGAGATGAACTCGCCCGCGCCTATGGAAAATGCACCCGCGAGCAAGCCAGCGACCCCGGTGAGAAGGATTTCGCTCGCCCCACGCCGGCGCCCGCCACACCCATAACCAGGCAGGTGTTGGACACGAGCCCATCATTCACACCGAACACGCCGGCACGCAGGGTCCCGCTCGTATAGTTCTTGTGCTGACGTCCGATATCCTCCACCGAGGTCGGCCAGGGGTGGCCGCTGTCGCCCGCCGCGCTCTTTTGGGAATCAGGCTCGGGCATCTTGCTCCGATAGACGGATATGCCGCGAACCTTGTGCGCGGACAGTATGTGGCGCATGCCGCGTGGCGGCAGGATGCCCAAGAGGAAGACGGTAATCCACGTCCGCACGGACGGCTTGAACTCCGGGACCGGCTTCAATTCCTTGGCGAGGGTCGCGGCCTGCGCCTCGGCTGCCTTTGCCATCTTGCCGAATAACTTGGCACGCTTGGGATCCGGCTCGTTCGCCGCGACGGCGTTGGACAGATAGGCCGCGGTCTTTTCCGACTCCCAGCGCTGAAGCACGTCTTCTATACCGCCCCCCGTTAGACCAACTTCACGACACCCGTCGCTAGGTCGTAGACGCCACCCCCAATGCCGAGCTTTCCGGCGGCGACCGCATCGCCGATGATCTTCGACTGCGTCTTCAATCGCTTCATGCCGAGCCGCACATTCTCTTCGATCGAAGCCGCCAGAAAGTCGCCCGGATGCCGGCCGTGCGCCGTGATCACCGCGGGCTCGATCGCTTTCACAAGCTCAGGCAGATGTCCGGGGAGTTTTTTGCGCTGTGTGGACGCGCTAAGGGCCTCCAAGACGGCGCCGCAGCCTGTATGACCCAGCACCATGACGAGTGGGATGCCGAGGCTTGTCACGGCGAATTCGAAGCTTGCCAGCCCATAATTGCTCACGACGTTGCCCGCATCGCGGGACACGAAGAGTTCCCCAGGCCCTTGGTCGAAAATGATCTCGGGCGGCACGCGACTGTCGGCGCAAGATAGAATGCCGGCAATCGGATACTGGGCCTTAACCCGCGCCGCGCGCCCGGCGGAGAAATCACTGTTTTTGGCACCATCGGCGGCAAAGCGGGCATTGCCGGATTTCAAGCGCTCAAGCGCTTCGGAGGGCGGGATCGCATTTGGCGCCGCTTCCTTGTCTTCCGCCCGCGCTCTAAGGTGCGGCAACATCCCAGCGGCAAGAAGCGTGCCCGCGCCCGCGACGAGCGCGCGCCGTGACAGCGTTGAACGTTCCCCGCAATCGCACATGTGTCATCCCCTCGCTCAAGTGATTCTCATTGTGCCTGAAGCGTCCCGCGCCAACTCTTTAGGGTCAAGCCGTTGGCACAAAATTCACGGGCAACGCCGCGCCGCGCGAGCCCTAGGCGTCTTTGGGTTTTGAAAGGAGCATTCTGTAGCAATCGAGATTGCGCGCGAGAAACTCATAGGCGGCGCCCCAAAGGTAGAGCCTAAATCGCCGGTATTCGAAGTCGTCGAACGCCTTCCGAATGTAGTCCTTTTTGGCTTCCAGCTTCTCCGCCCACTGCTTGAATGTCAGATAATAGCTCCAGCGATCGTTATGGAGCTCCTCGAGCTCAAACGGCGGCTTGTTCATCTTGTTGAGGAAGTTGTCGAGCACGAGGAAGGAGTGGTTGCTCGGATAGATGTAGCGGACCATGAAGGTTGAAAGTTCGTACTTCTTCCGCGCGGCGCTGGCGTCGAGAAAAACGAGGCCGCCGGGTTTCAGCAGCCGGTAGAATTTGCGCAGCACCTTCCCATAATTCGGCAGATGCTCGATGACGCCCATGATGACGATGACATCGAACGGCGCGGCGGGCTCGAAGTCGTAGAAATCCGTGAACAGGATGTCGAGCCGATCGCCGAAGTTCGCGAGCTTGTCGCGCTGAAAAGCTTGCGACACTCCGGAGTTGGTGATGCCCGTGAAGTTGATGTTCGATCGCAGGGCGTGGCCGGCAAAGGCGCCCCAGCCTGGCCCAATCTCGAGAACACGTTTGCCTGCCCTCAGCGCGCATTTCTTGATAGCCCAGTCGAATTTCCGCTCCAAGGCTTTCGACAACGGCTCGTCGTCGCTCTTGTACATGCCTTGGCTATAGGCCGGATACACAGGGGTCCATGAAGTTGAGGAACAGCTTCGGATCGAGATCGTAGGGAGAGGAGATCGCATGCTTGTTGGTGTAAACTTGGCCGAACAAAGCAGGCTGAATGAAGCGCCAAGCAGTGACTAGGGGATGGGTGGCCTCGAGCGAGGCGCGCAGTGCAAATGGCTTCAGCATGTCGCCTTCGATATCGATATCGCCATGGAGATAGGCCTCCGCGATGTCCGCTTCGTCCAAGGTCCGGACGGCCTTGACCGCGCGCGCATTATGCAGATCCACATGGAAGCCGGGCCCCCGGCGCCCACGATCCGTTCAGCGCCATCCGGCATGGCGATAGAGAACGGCGTCGCGATCCCGCCGACCCTTTTGATGAAAGCGTCGAGCGCGCTTGCAGCTGGCGGCATGTTTCTCGGTTCCTTGAGTTTATGGTGCCTCGAGTTTCATTGTCCCTTGGGTTGTTGAAGCGTGCTGCCAATCGAGGTCCCGTCGCCTAAATGCTTTCCTGGCATGACGTTGTCGCGTCTTGTGATTGTGCCGTGGAAGCGGGGGAAATCATATCCCCTTGGCGACAGCCCCTATCGGCTTGAGGCGATAGGCCAATGCGCTGAAGTTGTTGCATCGCGCGATTGCGTATGCGCAGGCACAACGATCTATCATTGGACCTCGCGACCGGTCCTCACACTCACCCACCGAAGCACGAGGTCCACTTCGAATGCCCAAACGCGTGTGTCGTCTGAGGCGTGCCGCGACCGTCCTCTTGGCTCTTTTCGGCGTCGTTACAATCGTCACCGCTGCGACGGCTTTGGAAGCAAAAGTACCCGGCAGCATTCTCAATGTCTGGCCACTGACGGGCGGTGGGCCTGGCAACGGCAATGAGTTCCGCAGTCTATATCGATCCACGAGGCTCAATGGTGAGCCGATCGAAGTCTCGGCGGCGATTTTCATTCCGCCGAGTCCCGCACCCGCGCGAGGACGCGACATTATCGCCTGGGCCCACCCGACCTCGGGTATCGTGACGAAATGTGCTCCCTCGCCGATGCCCGACGTGTCAGGCATGATCTGGGGCCTGCCGCAAATGCTGGCCAAGGGCTATATCGTGGTCGCGACCCACTATCCGCGCCTCGGCGCTCCTCGCATCCACCCTTTTCTCGTCCGGGAGAGCGAGGGGCGCGCGTGATATTTGTGACCCTTCCCGGCACGTCGCATACCTTTGCTGCGCGTGACAGCGTGCGCACCGCCCTCAAATCGGCACCATCCGTATGCGGACGACGTTAGGTGGGGTCCTGTGCCTAAGGCGTAATACGGATTGTCGTGTTGCGCGCGCCGTGCTGCTGTACGAGCGAATAGAGACGCGCCGCATTCGATGGGTGAAGCCGCACGCAGCCATGGGAGGCTGGGCGTCCGAGATGCTTCGTCTCATATGACCCGTGAATGGCATAGCCCCCTTTGAAGAAGATCGAATGCGGCATCGGCGAGCCATTATAGATCGTGGAGCGATGGAAGCGGACCAAATTGTAGGGCTTATAGGTCCCGGTTGGCGTGCGATATCCGGGCCGGGCCGTGGAAACTTTCCACATGTATCTGGGCTTGCCGTTCACAGAGACATACATGCGCTGACTAGACAGGTCGATTTGAGCCAGAACGCCGGCAAAGGCCATACTGGGCAGGCTCAATGCAAATCCGAGAAAAACGAATAGGACCAAGAAACGTCGCATTTGTCGTATCTCCTTAAAAATCAATTCCTGCCCAATACAAGCTGCCGCTGCGCGCAAAGCTTGTCCACGCTGATAGAGATCAGCCTAGGGTCATGGTCCTGAACATCTCCTGAACGGCTGCCATGCGCAGCACCGGTCTGATGGGCGTAACGGTTCGATAACGATAAGAGGCTCCAACTCTTGGTCCGCTTCGTGCTAGTATTTGGGTTTGTTGGACTTCAGCGTATGAGGTGTGCGTCTTTGGGGGTCGGGGTCAATGCGTAGGCTGATCATCAGCCTGTCTTTTTTGGTTCTTGTGAACGGCGTTGCCACCGCGCAAACAGCGTCGCCCACAGGGGGTGCACAACCGCATCACATTGCACCGCCACAGAACAGCGCGCAGTCGCCGGACAACGCGCAGTCTCTGCATAACGCGCAACCGCTCGACAAAGCTAAACCAGATGGCGGCGTGCCGGGCGATGACGAAGCGCAAGGTGATGATGCGGCGACTGCCGAAAGCGGCGCCCAGGACGTTGCATCCAAGGTCGAGCTGCCACTGCGACGGCCCGAGCCGCCAAAAAACATTCCTCCCGCCAAGCTAGCGCCCGCCAACGACCTCTTTGGTGCGGTGGCGACGCCAGCCCCACTCGCGGCGCGGTCTATCGGCGGGTTCGCGAAAGGCTGTTTGTCGGGTGGGGTTTCCCTTCCCATCAATGGGCCGGATTGGCAGGTGATGCGCCTATCGCGAAACCGCCACTGGGGCACGCCTCAGCTCATCGACTACATGGAGCGGCTCGCAAGCGATACTCATGCGCTCGATGGCTGGCCTGGGCTGCTGGTCGGCGATCTCTCGCAGCCGCGCGGTGGACCAATGCTCACCGGACACACAAGCCACCAGATTGGCCTTGATGCGGATATCTGGCTAACGCCCATGCCAGAGCACGTGCTCACCCCCCAGGAGCGCGAGGAGATGACGGCGGTGTCGATGCTAAAGGACCCGTTTTCGGTAAACCCCGAAGTGTTCACCGATAGGCAGGTGAAACTAATCCGGCGGGCCGCCTCCTACCGCCAGGTGGGCCGCATCTTCGTCCACCCCGCCATCAAGAAGGCGCTCTGTGAGCGCTCGGACGTGGCAGGAAAAAACAAATCTTGGCTGAGCAAGGTCCGTCCCTGGTGGAACCACCACTACCACTTTCATGTCCGCCTGAAGTGCCCGCACGGCATGGCCGGGTGCAAGGATCAAAGTCCTGTTAATGGGGATATCGGCTGTGACAAGAAGGCCTTCACTCATTGGGACAAGATGCTCAAGAAGTCCGCGATCTGGCAGGCCGAGAATAAGATCGATCCCATGGCACCGATCCTGACCAGACCCAGCCCGTCGCACCGGAAGAATCGTGGAAAACTCAGTGATCTGCCGAAAGAGTGCCGAGACGTCCTCACCTCGGGCGGCGTGACGCCCATGAAAGTGGGCGACGAGCTTCCAGACACCGCCATCAAGGCCGCAACGAGCAAGGACGCCGGACCGGGCGTCCCCGTTCTGTCTCCGGCACAACTCGCCGCATTGCAGGGCGGCGCAAAGCTGACCATGCAGATACCGGAGCGCAATCCCATACGCTGACAGGCCGCTAGTGTCTTCCCGCAGGCCCATGTTTCGGGCACACTCCGCCTCATGTTGCAAAGGCGCTCCAATCCATTCGAAGGACAGAAGAACGTTTTCGGCGAACCGCTGAAGACGTGCTCCGATCGTCCGCTCACGGGCTTTTTTCGAACGGGCTGTTGCCATACCGGCCCTGAAGATTTCGGCCTCCACACGGTCTGCGTCGAGGTGACGGAGGCGTTCCTTTCGTTCTCCAAGGCGCAAGGCAACGATCTATCGACGCCCGTACTCGATTTCGGCTTTCCAGGCCTCAAACCGGGCGATCGCTGGTGCTTATGCGCTGTGCGCTGGCGGGAGGCGTTTGAGGCTGGCAAGGCGCCGCGTGTCATTCTCGGCTCAACCCACGAGGCGACGCTCGAAATCGTGGACCTTGCAGACCTCAAAAGCCACGCGATCGACCTCGCGTAGGGCGCAGGCAAGACGCGCAGAACCGCCTTGTTGCTCAACCCTGGAGGTGGCAGCATGACAAGCATGGTCCCCAACCCGCAGCCCACGGCACGATGAGCGACAAATCCGAAAAGAAGAAATCGGCGCCGCCGCGTCCGCGCAAGAGGCGCCAGATCTACCTCGATGGCCACAAACGCAAGTTCCTCGTGGTCGTGGATGAGACGCCCGAATGCGAAAGCGCGCTCGCCTTCGCAGCGAGCCGAGCCGAGCGCACAAGGGGTCAACTTGCGCTGCTCTATGTGATCGAAGCGGAAGACGGCGCAATGCACTGGCTTGGGGTGGAGGAGATCGCGCGCGAGGAGGGCCTGAACAAGGCCAAAGCTGTCTTCCGCCTGTTTGGGCGTAAGCTCAAAACCATGGGCTTCGAGGATCTCGTGCCCGAAGAAATCGTTCGCGAGGGCAGCAAATCCGAGGAAATCACCATGTTGATCGAAGAAGATCAGGATATCGGCGTGCTGGTGCTCGGGGCCTCCAAGGACCCTTCTGGGCCCGGCCCGTTGGTCTCGAGCCTTGCTGGCGGCCGGCTCGCCGGCGTGTTTCCGACCCCCATTACGGTGGTTCCGGGCCATTTGTCGATCGATGAAATCCTTGCCTTGGCCTAAGAGCCCTCGCCCAGGGCAGACGGTCGTGCCCTGATCTGTAATGCTAGGATGATGCTGCGGCCAGGGCACGGCCCTCATCTTGACTTGCACACGGGTTGAGACCAAGTGTAGAACAGTTCTAAATTAGCCTTATTTTTGGTCGCGAAAAAGGTCCTGCTATGTTTATTCAAACCGAGGCAACGCCGAATCCGGCCACGCTGAAGTTCCTCCCGGGCCGCGAGGTTCTCGGGACTGAAGATGCTATTGAATTTCGCGATCCGGCGCAGAGCGAAAGCTCGCCCCTCGCGCTCCGCCTCTTCGAGATCGAGGGCGTTTCGAGCGTGTTCCTGGGATCGGACTTTATCAGCGTCACCAAGGACGATGGCGAGTGGCAGCACCTGAAGCCGGCCATTCTCGGCGCCATCATGGAGCACTACCTCTCGGGTGAGGCCACGACGAATGGCGGCGCTAGCGAACAGGCTGGTGAGGAAGAGTTCTTCGCACCGGAAGACGAGGAGACTGTCAACACGATCAAGGAGCTCCTCGACACGCGTGTCCGGCCGGCCGTGGCGCAGGATGGCGGCGACATCACCTTCCAGGGCTATCGCGAAGGCATCGTGTTCCTGCATATGCGCGGTGCCTGCTCGGGCTGCCCGAGTTCAACGGCCACCCTGCGGCACGGAATTGAGAACCTGTTGCGGCACTTCATCCCCGAGGTGCAAGAGGTCCGCCCGATTTGACGCAGCCATTGCCAGCGGCAGCCCTCGCTCAGCTCTTTCATGAGGCTCGCACGCATAATGCGTGGATGGGGCAGGACGTGCCCGACGCCACGTTGCAGGAGCTCGTCTCCCTTGCTGAACTTGGTCCAACCAGCGCCAATTGCAGTCCCGCACGTTTGGTCTTCGTGAAGTCACCGGATGCCAAGGAGTTGCTGAAGCCATTCCTTTCCGAGGGCAATCGGGACAAGACGATGCAGGCGCCTGTATGCGTGATCATCGGTCAGGATCTGGATTTCTACGAGCATCTGCCCTCGTTGTTCCCACACACGGAAGCGCGTAGCTGGTTTGCGGGTAAACCGGAAAAGATCGAACAGACCGCCTTTCGCAACAGCACGCTTCAAGGCGCCTATCTGATCATGGCGGCGCGGGCTCTCGGGCTCGATTGCGGTCCGATGTCGGGCTTCGATCCGGACGGCGTGGACAAAGCCTTCTTCGCCGGCACGAACGTGAAGTCGAACTTTTTATGCAATCTCGGCTATGGCGATGAGACCGCATTGATCCCGCGCTCGCCTCGATTCACCTTCGACCAAGTCGCACGCATCCTCTAAGACCTCTCCATGAACATTCTCGCGCTCGATACGAGCATGGGTGTCTGCTCGGCTGCGCTGCAGCGGATCGGCGGACCTGCTGCGCAGAGCGTTGTCCGTGAGACCGAGATGGTGCGCGGGCACGCCGAAGCGCTGATGCCCATGGTCGAAGACGTGTTGTCGGCCGCCGACATTGCTGTGCACGACCTCGATAGAATTGCCGCGACGCTGGGGCCCGGCAGCTTCACGGGGGTGCGCATCGCCATTGCGGCAGCGCGCGGGCTAGCCCTCGTCTCGCACGCGGCCCTCTATGGCGCCGACAGTCTTACGGTGATGGCGCGCGCCGCGCAGCAGAACGGCTTGATCCAGGTCGGCCCGTTTGCCGTTGCCGTGGATGCCCGGCGGGGCATGCTCTATCTCGGGCTTTATGATGCGGCAGGGATGCGGATTGAGGGCCCTGCGCTCTATACGCCAGAGGAGGCAGCCGGGCTTTTGCCTCAGAGGCTGGGTCTTGCGATCGGCAATGGCGCAGGGCTTCTTGCTGAGGCCGCTGAACGCCAAGGACGCACGCTTGTAACGGATCTTCCGGCACTGCAGCCCGGAGCATTGGCCCTAGCAGAACTTGCCCGCGAGAGCACGGAGACGAACGACATCATCCGCCCGCTCTATTTGCGGCCGCCGGACGCCAAGCCTCAAAACACGTCGCTGGAGCGCCGCTAATGCGCCCCAAGGCTTGGGCTAACCGCTTCCAGATAGTGGGTGCGAGATTGCCCGATGCCGCGCTGCTGGCCGGCCTCCAGGCTGCCTGCTTTGACGGCGCCCACCAACGGCCCTGGGACGAAGCGGCCATGGCGCAATTCATTGCCGGTCCCAGTACGCTGTGCCTCATCGGCATTGGGAACGGCATCGAGGCAAAACCCGCAGGGCTTCTGATCGCACGAGCTGCGGCAGATGAGGCCGAACTCCTCACGATTGGCGTGCTTCCACCCGCGCGGCAGCTTGGCCTTGGCCGGGCGCTCTTGCGACACGCCGCAGACGCCTTGCGCGGCCGCGGCATTGCGCGGCTATTCCTTGAGGTTGACGAGGGGAACGGCCCTGCGATCATGATCTATGAAAGCCTCGGAGCCAGCCCGGTGGGGCGCCGCCCGGGCTACTATGAAGATGGAGCGGACGCTGCCGTCTACAGTCTTGATCTTGGGGCTCAATTTTGAGGCTTGCCCTTTCGGGCACGCGCTCCGATGATGCGCGAAATCATCGAGGCTGCGCGGTCCGTGGAGGATCCAAGCAAAGTTCGGCGATCGAATCAAACCCAACAACCGGCGATGCATGTCCAACTAAGCCGATGTCCAAACAGACAACGCGTAAGAGCAGGTTAGAGCGTCTCTGTGCCGATTGCGGCATGCGGATGACCGGCCAACGCAGGATCATCGCGCAGATCCTGTCCGAAGCGCATGACCATCCCGATGTCGAAGAGGTCCACCGCCGCGCCGCCGCACAGGACGCCCGTATCTCGCTGTCGACCGTCTATCGCACGGTTCGCCTTTTGGAGGATCAGGGCATCGTCGAGCGTCATGATTTCGGTGACAGGCGCGCGCGCTATGAACCTGTTGGCCAGGACCACCATGATCATCTCATCAATGTGAATACGGGCGAAGTCATCGAGTTCACCAACGACGAGATCGAGCGTTTGCAAGAACGCGTCGCCAAGGAGCTGGGCTTTCAGCTAATCGGCCACCGGCTGGAGCTCTTCGGCACACCCCTCAAAAGCCCAAAACACCGGAACGGAAAATAGCCGCGCTCCGCGCGTTTGACTTCGCGCACGCCCCGGGACAGCGTTAACAAAGGTTAACGATCAAGGGGTTGGTGTGATGGGAATGCGTACTTGTCTTGCCGCAGTCGTGATGCTGCTCACCAGCAGGGCCTTCGCAGAGCATGCGATCTCGCCAGAGCCGGGGCCGGAGGTGGCCCAAGCAGCATCGCTGGCGCCGGCCCAAATTGTCGTGGTGCAATCGGCGCAGGCAGGGCAATCAGCGCGCACCATGAAAAACCCGCCGAGTGTCAATGTGACCGTCCCCTCCGGATACGACGTCTATCTCGTGGCCGCGGCAACCCGAGAAGTGTGCGATACCGTGACCTTTGGCGGCGGGGATGTGCGGACACAGTGCCGCACCGAGCCGCTTGCCGCTCGGGCGCCGAGGACCCGTCGTTGCGGGGGCTCTGCATTACGCGCTATGGGCGCCGAACCTGCTATTGAGCATCTATACTTGCAAACGAGCACCTTACGGCCCACCGTCCAGCTGACCTTTGATCGATGAAAAACGTGCGCGCATTTCTGGTGCTGGCGACGTTCTTTGCCCTCACCGTGCCTTTGATGCCACTGCAGCTGCTGCTCGTGCGCACAGGGTCGCGCTTTGCGCGCACTTTTCCTCATTGGTACCACCGTCAGGTCTGCAAGATTGTCGGCGTACGCCTGATCGTGGACGGCGAGATCGCACAATCAGGCGGAGTCCTCGTCGTATCGAACCATGTGTCCTGGCTCGACATCACAGTGCTTTCGGCCTTGGCACCGGTGTCCTTCGTCGCCAAGAAAGAGGTTGGAACCTGGCCGTTCGTGAAATGGCTTGCCAAACTTCAGCGTTCGGTCTTTGTCGATCGGGAACGGCGCACCCAAGTGGGCTCAAAGGCGAACGAGATTCTCGACCGCCTCGAGACCTGCGATCATATGGTCCTCTTCGCCGAAGGCACTTCCAGCGACGGCAATGGCGTGTTGCCGTTCCGGTCAGCGCTGTTCGCTGCGGCGAAGCCCACAAATGGGGAGCCCAAAGGCTCAAATGTCTCGGTTCAAACGCTGGCGCTCGCCTACACCAAGGTCTACGGCCTCCCGCTGGGACGCCGCGGGCGGCCACAAGTGGCGTGGTATGGCGACATGGATATGGCCAGCCATGCATGGCGGCTTCTGGGGCTTGGCCCCCTGGACGCAGAGATCAAAATCGGGCCGCCCGTACCGCTCAACGATTTTCCGGACCGCAAGGCGCTAGCGCGCTATGCGGAAGAGAAGGTCCGGAACGACGTCGTCGAGCTTTTGCGCAGGCGGCCCGAGATTTAAGGCGCCGTGCGATTTAGCGATTTAGATCGCGCGCCGCAGCCTGATCGTATCCATGACCGTCGCCGGGGCGAACGTTCCGTTCGGCAGCTGCCGGATGAACCCTGCGTTCACCACATTCATCAGCGTCACATTCACCGTGCGGTCGGGATTATCGCCCTCGGCGAAATAGCCCGCCTTAATGGCGCTATGGCACAGATCATCGAGCGACATGGCCCCAACCTCGCCGAGCTGGCGAATGAGGAAGTCCGCCAATGGCGGCTGCGGCTGAGCATGATGAGCCTCCGCCTGACCCCGGCCTCGCTCAGGTTCGTGCGCCGACGGGGCGCGATGATACCCATGAGCTACAGCAGACCGACTTTCCGGTGCTCGTTCTTCCACCGGGATCGGCCGGCGCGGGCGGGCCTCCGTGGCCGCTGGGCGGCGGTAGGAATCGGCCTCGCGCTGGGCGGTTGCGGGGGGCGCTGGCTGTTGCGGCTCAGGCGCGCGGCGAACGGGCCGCGCGGCTTCAACAGGTGCAGGCTGACGGGGCGCAGGCTGTCGCGGGGCAGGCTCGCGGGCCGGCTCCGCTTCAGCGGCAACAGGCTCGCGATAGGGCTCCGGCACGGGAGGAGCTTCGGCCTCAGCGCGGAGCTCCAGCTCTGCTTCCCCTTCCGCCAGCTCAGGCTCGTCGAAATGCTCAAGTTCGGGCGCAGTATGGTGCTGCGGCTCCGGAGCGGACTGGACCATAGCCTCGCGGCGATCCTCTTCCATCTCCGGTACGCTCATAATGCGCCGGTATTCACGCTCCATCAGCATCGTCACGGCTTCGAACTCGGCGCGAAGATCGTTAATCTTCGCCTCGTGCTCACGCGTAAACAGTTCCATACGTTTTTCAAATTGTACTTGCGCCGCGCTTATTTGCTCCTCAAGAAAGCTGGCACGGTCTTGCAAGTCTCCGCGAATATCACGCATCGATTACCCCCTAGAAATCACTGAACCTCAATTGTACCGACTGACCGAGCAGGGGTTCCTGCAAGCTCAAATGGCCTGCCTGCCGCTACTCGACACGTTACGCAACACTCTACAAAATAGCGCTGAACGCAGCCTCAGCAACAGCGCAACTGGCGCGCATATTATCGCTAACCAACTGCAGAGTCTTGCGCTTCCCAACACAGACAGTGTCCGCCAGAACTGCAGCGCTTCATCGTTGTAGAATCAGCACTACCCACAGCAGCCGATTAAGACAAAACCAAGACATGCGAGCAACAAACAGCACGGGCTCGTCCGAAAGAGCCTCATCGACTTGTCAAATGGTCAGTTGTCTCTGAACGCGCGGACGGCTTTTGTTTGACCTGGCGGGCCTTTGGCTGTGACATTTCTGGAAGGAATACGGCGAGCAATCCGATCGCCGGTAGAAAGGCGCACACGTTGTAGACGAAGGTGATGCTTGTTGCGTCGGCAAGTCTGCCCAGCAAGGCAGCTCCAATGCCGGCGACCCCGAACGCAAGCCCGAAGAAGAGCCCGGCAACCATGCCGACGCGGCCCGGCAGCAGGCTCTGAGCGTAGACGATGATGGCTGGGTGCGCCGATGCCAGGATCAGCCCGATGATCACGCTGAGGATGGCAGTGGCGAAGAGCCCCACATGGGGCAGAGCCAGGGTGAACGGCAGGACGCCGAGGATAGACCACCAGATCACACGGCGCCTGCCGATGCGATCGCCGATCGGCCCGCCGATCACGGTGCCGGCGGCCACCGCGCCGAGAAACAGGAACAGGTAGAGTTGAGCGGCTTGCACTGACAACTCAAACGTATGGATTAGATAGAAGATGTAAAAGCTGGCGATCGAGGCCAGATAGAAGTGCTTTGAGAAGGTGAGCGTAACCAGAATCAAGATCGCCTTCGCCACCTTGCGGCGGCCAAGGGCTGCAATCGCTTCGCGTTCCTCGGCATGCAATATGGGCGGGAGCTTCAGGGCCTTGCCATACCAGCCACCAACGCCCGCCAGCAGCACCATCCCAAGCAGAGCCACAACGGAAAACCAAGCGATCGAGCTTTGTCCGAAGGGAAGCACAATGAAGGCGGCAAGTAGGGGCCCAAGCGCGGTGCCGAAATTGCCCCCCACCTGAAAGACCGCCTGCGCCGTTCCATGGCGCCCGCCTGAGGCGAGCCGTGCGACGCGCGAGGATTCGGGGTGAAACACGGACGAACCCATACCGATCAGCGCAGCAGCCAGAAGCACAACCGAATAGGTGGTGGCGAAGGCGATCAGGATGAGACCCACCAATGATGATCCCATGCCGACGACGAGCGAATACGGCGTTGGATAGCGGTCGGTCAGATAACCGACCAAGGGCTGGAGCACAGAGGCGGTGGCCTGAAACGTGAAAGTGATCATGCCGATCTGCGCGAAATCGAGCGCAAGGGAGGTTTTGAGCATCGGATAGATCGCCAGGATCAGCGACTGGATCACATCGTTCAGCATGTGGCAGACGCTGATCGCCGCGAGCACAGTGACGGCCATCTTCTGCGCCGGCCCGTCTGGCGTGGCGCTGTTAGGGGCGCCAGTCTTGGATGCAGCGCTATCGGTCTTGTTCGCCATGGCGACTTAGGCTCGCTCAATAATCCACGCGGAGAGACGTGCCGCGCAAAGGCTTGGATTTGGCGGAAGACCTGGACCGAACCGGCCTATGAGAGCAAGCAGCATTTTCTCGTCCTCCGCCTTTGCCAGCATCACTGGTTCACCCCGAAGGCAGCCAGGACAGGAGCGGTGAGCAGCGTTCGCAGCTTTGTGGCACTCTAGTTGCGTCAGCTTTTAGTTGACTGAAGCGCATCTGGGAGACCCCTTGCGGCCCCGGTGCGATTAGACAGAAACTGCTCCTGGAGAACCCAATTTCTTCCACACAACAAGGCCGACACGAAAGGGAACTGCCATGGACGCCGCCGCGAAAGAGGACAAGACGCAAAAGAGGGCCAAGAAGAATGAGAAGAATGACAAAGTTTCCAAACACTTATCCGATCGCGATTTGGCCGTAGCCGATCCCCAAGTCGGCGATGTGAAGGCCAAGGAACGCAAGATCAAGAACGACGTCTACGAGAAGGAACTCGCCAAGCTTCAGGTGGAGCTGGTGAAGATGCAGGAGTGGATCAAAGCCGAGAAGCTTCGGGTCGTCGTGATCTTCGAGGGCCGCGATGCGGCCGGAAAAGGCGGCGTTATCAAGCGCATAACTGAAAGTCTCAATCCGCGCCTGTGCCGTGTTGTAGCCCTTGGAACCCCCACGGAACGAGAAAAGTCCTCCTGGTACTTCCAGCGCTACGTGCCGCATCTGCCGGCCGCAGGCGAAATGGTCCTGTTCGACCGCAGTTGGTACAATCGCGCCGGCGTCGAGCATGTGATGGGGTTTTGCGGCGACTCGGAGTACCGGGAGTTCCTGCGCAGTTGCCCGGAATTTGAGCGGATGCTGGTGCGCTCAGGCATAATTCTGATCAAATACTGGTTCTCGGTGAGCGATGCGGAACAAGAGCGTCGCTTTCAAAAGCGCATGATGGACCCCACGCGCAGCTGGAAGCTGAGCCCTATGGACGTAGAATCGCGGTCACGATGGGTCGAGTACTCCCGTGCGAAGGACAACATGTTTGCCCACACCGACATCAAGCAGGCACCTTGGTATGTGGTGAAAGCGGACAACAAGAAACTCGCGCGCTTAAACTGCATCACCCATCTGTTGAGCCGAATCGAGTACGGTGACCTGACGCCAACGCCACCCGACCTCCCGCCGCGCCCGAAGGCCGGCGACTATGTCCGGCCGCCACTTGAGGACCAAACCTTCATTCCCGACTACTGGTAGGGGTGGCGGCTCATCACCGCGCCCAGGCGAGAAGTTCGGCGTTGTCCGGATAGTACCGCTCAGCCATGCGCCCGACATAGGCCTTGATGTTGTCGTGCTGCTCAGCAGCGTCGCGCAGCGGTGTCTCGAAAACTGGGCACAGCGCGCCGAGAAGAAACGCAAAGGCCGTGGCATCGAGTCCGGTCGGCTCAACGCCCATCATGAAGGTTTTTCGGCTCAGGAAGTCGGCGGCGGCATCGAGCGTGCGCTTACCAAGGGCTGCGATCTCTGCATCAGAATGACGGCCCATGCCATGGCCTTTGATCTGCCCCTTGATCTGGCGGCGCGCGAGATAGGGCACGATCAAACGCATGGGTATCGGCATTTGCTGGAAAAAAAGGCGCGGGCCGCGATTGAAATTTTCTTCGTCAACCCAGCGCGCATGCAACACAGTCCAATAGACGTGGTCTTCGAACATCTTTTCGAATGCCCAAGCGATAGCACGCTGTTCGGCGTCGAGGCCCTGGTCGAAATCGATCCCGTATTTCTTTTCGAGATGCCAACGGATGAACGTGGAATCGGCGATGAATTCGCCGTCGTCCACGATATAGGGCAACTTGCCTTTGGGTGCCTTGTCGAAGCCGTTCGAATCGGTTTGGTAATCGAGCCTTGCCAGCTTAAGCAGCATCTCGGCCTTGGTAACAAACGGACTTATGTCGGGAAGGCCGGAGGCCGGTCCGAACGTATAAAGCGTGATCATAAGTTTCCTCACAATGTGGGGATTTTCGCGATTGATTGGCGGCGATATTCGAGGCACGCCGTGTCAACAGCATGGCAGCGCTTTTTGCGTGCAACACGTCGGGGCAAGCGTCAAAGACCGCACCATGACACAACCCGAGACATGTCCCGGCTGAGGCGCCCCCGTTTCCGCATGAGGACGGGCCAACGCATCGCTATATGATTGGCTCGGCCGCATGCTGGCGGCGCTACGGCCTCATTCTGACTGAGGAGTACGCCCGCCCTGAACTTGAAGCGACCCGCCGCTTCACCGTGGATGCTTATGCCGTTCAGCGCCCGGGCCACCGATGAAGACAAGTGATTCAATCTGTTGGCCTGCATCTCGCGAGGCTGATGATCCTCCTTCAGTCTGACCTATCGTCAGACGCGGCAAACGGCGTGCTGCTGACCTTAGGGGCGCGTAAGGCTGCCTTACGCTATCTCGAACGACCGCAGGCCTTTTCGATGACGGTTGCCGACATCTTGCCGTGTGCGGGAACGGACCGCCATTGCGAGGCCGTCAGGTGCTGGGCACGCGCAACCTTTGACGACTGGAGCGCCACCACGATCATATCAACTCGCGGGTCCACTCCGATTGAGCACTTTGCCTCGCCTGGCCTCGGCACGAGAGAAAACCGCCAATGCTCTATGATGCCCTGTCTCCAGATGCCTATCTTGCCGCCCTCGAAGAGGATTGGCGCAAGGACACGCTGCTTCGGCTTCGCGCCCTCATCCGGAATGAGGCGCCGGATCTCGAAGAGCGCATGCACTACAAGATGCTGGGTTATGGCCTAGGCGACCGGTACGTTTTTCATCTCAATGCGCAAAAGGGCTGTGTGAGCCTCTATGCAAGACACGCGGCGAAGATCGATCCTCAAGGCACGCTTCTCCACGGGCTGAGCGTCGGCAAAGGCTGCATCAGGTTCTCAAAGACCAAGTCGGTCCCAGGCACGCGCATCGATGACTTCATCGCGCGCGCGATTGCGTTATGGCGGGCGGGCGGGGACACCGGTTGCTGAGCGCGACGCACGCTCAAGAACTACAGAAGTTTGCGGACTTTCAAGAACCGCAGGATGCCGTCCACCACCACTTCGAGCGGCGGGTCTGCGCGGGCGACGTCCGCGCGGTCGCGCGCAATCTGATAGTTGCTGCTCTCGTAGCGCTTGAACTCCATGCGCGAGATGTTGTCGACAGAGCCC
The DNA here is from genome assembly GCA_942491645.1 of uncultured Alphaproteobacteria bacterium. GTDB lineage: Bacteria > Pseudomonadota > Alphaproteobacteria > Rhizobiales > Methyloligellaceae > Methyloceanibacter. Next base: position 101,754 of record CALOBK010000014.1, read on the forward strand.
ACAAGAAAGTCGAGCAGCGGGTAAAGCGGATCGGCGCGCGTACAGCGCCGGATCACTTGCGGCACGAAGTTCGTAAGATCGTACATCTCGAACCGCGTCCCGAGCCGCTCGGCGATGAGATCGGTGATCATCGGCATGGTCTCGTGCTCGTCGCGCACCACGTGGAAAGTCTCACCCAGCGTTTCTTCCTGACGCGCGATTGCAATCATATTGTCGGCGGATATATCCGCGGGCATGAAGCTCACTTGATTGCCCGCGGTCACCCCAAGCCCATGCTTGACGATGAAGCTCAGGAGCCGGAGTGCAATGTCGAGATTGCCACCATTCCCATTCAGTGCGGGCGTAATCAGCGAGGGGCGGAAGACTCGCCCCTTCAAGCCCTGCGACATCGCCGATAGGACTTTTTGCTCGGCGGCCCATTTCGACTGGGCGTAGCCGAAGTCGAGCCGGTCCATGCCTTGGTTACTGTCCGTCTCGAAGAGGAAATCCTTCACCGCCCAACCGAAAATGAAGGTCGTCGAGATGTAGTTGAGGATCTTGTCCCGTCCTGCGAAGCACAGATCGAGCACCTCGGAGGTCCCCTGCACGTTGGCCGCACGCATGTGATCGTAGGTCAGGAGGTAATTTACCACCGCGCCGTTGTGGTAGACGGTCTGCGCCCCATCCGCGAGCTTCCTCCAGGTCTCGTCGTCGAGACCAAGACGCGGTGCTTCCAGGTCGCCGAGAATCACATGCACCCGGTTCTCATAAGCCTCACGGCTCTTGGGATCGGTGATGTCCTCGAAAAATGCCTTGTGGAGCCGCCCGCGAGCATGCGCGAGGCTATGGCCGCGCACAAGCACATGCAGATCGTCGTCGGACTGCTTGAGCAGCGCATCGAGAAGAAAGGGCCCGAGAAAGCCTGTGCCGCCGGTGACGAGCGTCCCGATTGACTGTCCGGCCGGCGTGGGCACGCGACGGTCGACCACGCTATAGGCGCTGTCCGCCAACATCTTTTCCTGCTCCGCCGCAAGTCGTGCCTCATAGGCGTCGGCGAAGAACGCAGCCATCGCGCGGGTGGCCGCCGCCGGGGCGGTAACGAACTGACGAACCATCGCGAAAAGATCGTGGATCGAGATCGACGACAGAAGCCGCGGATTGACCCGCTCAGCGAGCTCCGGCGCGTTGCGCTCCGTGAGCGAATCCTTGATCCAGTTCAAAAATACGACGAGGTCGAGCGAATCGATGCCCGCATCAAACAGGGTGTAATCTTCCTCGCCAGTAATGCCGTAGCGATCCTTCAGGAGCTCAAGCTCGTAGACGTCGGTCATGCCGTCACAATTGTTGGTGGAGATGGCATGACGTGTGTCCACGAGGACTGGCAGCTGACCGGTCTCTAGGAGCTCGCGGGTACGGGCCCGGCGAACCTTGCCCGAACTCGTACGCGCTACCGAGCGCGGCCGAGCAAAGACAACGCGCGCGACCGGAACCTGCAACCCCTCGCGGATCGCCCGGACAATCTCGATTTCGTCAGGCATATCTTTTCCGCGCACCACCTCGGCGACAAGTGTGATGTCGGTCTCGCTCCCGTTTCCGGAGGAAAATGCAACAACGCCGTTGCGGCGTAGATCCGGGGATACTTGCAGCGCCAGGCTCTCGATATCTTCCGGATATATGTTCTGTCCACGGATGATAATCATATCCTTGAAACGACCGCAGACGAAGAGCTCGTCGTCGTGCATGAATCCGATATCGCCCGTCCGCAGGAACGGCTTGTGGGCATCGGGCGCGTTGACCAGGCGTGCCTCGAAAGTTTCTTGGTTCTCTTCGGGCTTGCGCCAATAGCCAAGCGCTCGGCCTGCACCTGCGCACCAGATCTCCCCGGTCCGCCCCTGCGCGACTTCTATGCCTGTATTGGGGTCAACAATACGGATATCGGTATCGCCAACCGCGCGGCCGCAGCTCATGAGCGGCAGCGCATGGCTCACGCCGCTCGCCTCGGTAATAAATGAGACTTGGCCTTGCGCGAGATGGCGGCGATCCACCGAGACCGAGCGACGCCCTTGATTGGAGACGGCAAGCGTGAACTCGGCAAGCCCATATGCGACGAACAGGGATTCTCGCCTCAATCCGCACATTGAGAATCGTTGCCCAAAGGCCTCCAGCGTTGCCGGCGAGACGGGCTCCGCCGCAACCATCAGTGTTTGGAGCGATGAGAGATCATAGTGGTCGAGATTGGCTCGCGGTACGCGGCGCTCGTTCAGGCAAAGTTCGAGGGCGAAGTTAGGGACCGATGTGGCGGTCGCCTTGTGCCGTGTCAGCAGGTCCAACCAGATTGATGGGTTTTGCATGAAAGACCGAGGCGAGAGCCCCCATGTCGTACCACCGGACAGCACCGCATAGATGTAATAGCCGATCAGCCCCATGTCGTGATGCTGCGGCAACCAGGACACAGTGACGTGCCGCTCGTCCATGACCGCCGCGCGGCAATTCGCAATCAAGTTCTGATGCGAGACGCAAACGCCCTTGGGATGATGAGTGGAGCCGGATGTGTATTGCAGGAACGCTATCGGGTGCGGCTGTTCAGGTGGTTTGGCATCCTGGTCGGTGTCGATCGCTGTTGTCTCGATGACCGGAAGCATCTCGAGCCGCTCCGCTGCCTCGAGCGGCACCGGGTCCGATTGACGCTGCCGGCCTTCGACGAACAGTTCGAGGGTGCGGGTACACGCGAGCCAGGCGGCCGCTTCGCTATCCTTGAGGATGTGGTCGATCCGACTAATCCAGGCCAGGAAATCGAACGAGCTGAGCGGGGGCGTGGGTGTGGCGACAAGCCCAACCTTCGAACAGGCGAAGAGTGCCGTCACCAACTCGATGCCGGGCTGGTAGGATAGGATCACCCGGTCGCCTGGCTCAAGGCCATCGACGCCAGCCAGCACAGCCGCCAGCGTATCTACGCGCTGGGCAAAACTGGCATAGGTGTAATCCTCAAGGACCTCGCCCCGGGAGTTGACATAGGCAAATAGCCGGCGGTCCGGGTGCCGCTCGACCCAGCCTCTGAGGGTCGAGTTAATATTGATAGTCGGGGCAATATTGATGTTCACGGTCTCTGTTATTCTTGCGTGAGAAGAACGGGAACACAGCCTTTCAGACTGAGTGTGACGCGCGCCTGCCTTGGGCCAAATTGAAGTAAGTCACTGATCCTGAAAGTATTTTTGTGCCCCTGGCCACTCTCAAAGCCCGGACGGACACGGGCTCGACCAACGCCTCTCACAGGGGCCCCAGGGCGCTCTCCCTGACGCGGCATTTGAGCTCGCGGCACCAAATCTGATGAAGCTGAGCCCAACATCCATTGAGAACTTTGGAAAGCCAATGCGCAGGCGCACCCCCTTGCCATCCCGAACCCCGGCACATAGGCGACGGGTGCTTCTTTTGCAAGCAAAACCGACCCGACCCTGCAGCCGCCCCTCGCAAGAGCTCTCCAGCAAGCCCAGCCAAGCCTTGGGAGGGCAGCGGCGGGCGGCAGCGAGGCCCCCCTCCTTAGAGCGAGCGGCTCTGAGGTGCGCTAGGATCGGTCCGCGACACCATACAAAGGATCAATTGAATGCGTCGAATCGGTGCTTTGATCTTTCCAGGCTTCGAGCTGTTGGACGTGTTTGGCCCCATGGAGATGTTCGGCAAACTCGAAGACGATTTCAGCCTTGAGCTTGTGGCCGAAACCGCAGGGGCAATCGGAAGCGGTCAAACCCTTTCGGCCCAGGCGGACAAGACGATCGACGACGCTGGCCCATATGACATTCTGTTCATCCCGGGCGGCATAGGGACACGCCGCGAAGTTGGCAATGCGGCACTGCTTCAGTGGATCGCAAAGATGTCCGAAACAGCCGATTTCACCTTGAGCGTCTGCACCGGCAGCGCTCTGCTGGCAAAGGCAGGGCTCCTTGATGGCCGCCGCGCAACAACGAACAAGGCTGCCTTTTCCTGGGTCTGCCAACAGGGGCTGAAGGTCCAGTGGGTGCCGAAAGCGCGATGGGTCGAAGACGGCCAGTTTCTGACATCCTCAGGCGTTTCGGCTGGGATGGATATGACGCTCCGGGCGATCGCGATCATGCATGGAACGGACACTGCCGAAACGGTTGCCGCTACATGCGAATATGATTGGCACCAGGACAGCGACTGGGACCCTTTCGCCAAACTGCATGGTCTTGCTTGAGCCGGCTGGCCGCCTATTTTCACCCACCGGGAAAGTCCATACACTCGCCGCGGTCGGGCGAAGTTCCAAGAAACATTCAAACCGGAGTTCGATTCCCATGGAACGCGTGGAGGGAATTGGCGGGTTTTTCTTCCGCGCGAAGAATCCCGTGGCGCTCGCGAAATAGTACGAGGCCCATCACGGCATCAGTCTCGCCCCAACCGGGCCGGACACCCCGCCTTGGGTCTCGACGGAGGGCGTCACAGTCTTTTCGCCATTTACCCAAGACAGCGACTATTTCGCACCCGACCGGGCCTTCATGCTCAACTTCAGGGTTCGGGATCTCGATGCGATGCTGACCCAGCTCCGCGACAGTAGCATTGATGTCAGCCACGAGCAGACCATGGACGGCATCGGACGCTTTGCCAGAATTCATGACCCGGACGGCAACCCGATCGAACTCTGGGAGCCCGCTTAGCGGGCCCTCATGCGAGACTTTGAGCAAGACCTGTCATAAGCCCCTTCAGTCCGATCGCCAGCATCGTGATCGCAATATCGAGCTGCCCAAAGCGCACGACCGTCGCATCGACAAAGGCCTTGATGTCCTCCTCCTTTGACACATCGGCGTGCTGGTAGAAGCCCTTCGCGCGAGCCGCCTCGACCAGGGCCAGTGTCTCCTTGCCACCCTCGTCATTGACATCGCACATGACGACATTGGCGCCCTGCTCCGCGAAGGCTTGTGCAATACCGCGCCCACACCCTTGCGCCGTGCCGGTGATGAGAACTGTCTTACCCTTGAAGTTGAACATCACATCCCCTCATTTGGACTCTGGCGCCGGTCTTATCGTGCGCAGTAAAAGCTATGCCCCGCGCAAACGTCGGATCAATGACGTTCCGTTGAGACACGGTGCCGCGACCGTGCGCGATCCCTCACAAGGCGTTTCCCGCCGATCTTCGCCGCGCGTGGTTTCTGGCCTTTCTGCCGGTTACGTGCGTATGCTGAGTTCCACGAAAAATGAAAACATCGCACGAGGGCGACAAACTCAGGAGGGCAATATGGGACGAAAAACAATCCAGCGCGCAGTATCCGAAGACTTCGAAATCCTGGATGACGGCGAGAAAATCGGCACGGTCCGGATCAGACCAAGCGGCATCCTCTGGAAAGGAAAAGGCCAGCGAAGCTGGTTTGGCCTCACCCTGGATAAATTCGCCATGCTGGCCGAAGAGCAGGGCAGACCTCACAAAAAGTAACGGGCCGTGCGCCCCTTCTGGCCCGCGCATGCGGTCTATCGCTTGCAGTTCTTTGGTTCGCTCCAAGTTGTGAGAACGCTTGACAATCTGGCGCAAGTAGCCCACTTGCATCACATCGCTGCGCTGCCGCGTGAAACAGCTGCGCCGAATTAACGGACGCAACAGCGCAAACCCCTCTTTCCAGTTCCCCCTCACGCAGGGTTCTCCATGTGAAGCCGCACAGGCCGCGAACCGTTCGCCTGTGTCGAGGTTTTGCAGCACCCTCGTGCGTCGCGCTCACGCGCGGCTCTCAACCACGCTCGCGTTCTGAAAGGCGCATGGGCGACAAAAAGGACTCCAATTGTTTGATTTTGACATGCTTGGCCTCGCGCCAGCTTTGAATGAAGCGCTGTCACGCGCCGGATTTACGAAACCAACGCCCATCCAGAACCAGGCGATCCCGCTTGCAATGGAAGGCCATGACATTCTCGGGCTCGCCCAGACAGGGACAGGCAAGACGCTTGCCTTTGGCCTGCCCCTCATCGACCATCTGCTCGCAGCACCAAGCAGGCCAGCCCCGAAAACCGCGAAGGCGCTTGTACTGGCTCCTACACGTGAACTCGTGAACCAGATTGCAGACAGCCTGCGCGTCCTGACTGGCAAGACAAAGCTCCATGTCGCGACCGTGGTCGGCGGTCAATCCATTGGTGCACAGATCAAGACGCTGAGCCGGGGGACCGACATCCTTGTGGCAACGCCAGGCCGGTTGATCGACTTGATGGATCGCCGCGCAGTTGAATTGGGGACCGTGAAGCACCTGGTGCTGGATGAGGCCGACCAAATGCTCGACCTCGGATTCATCCATGCGCTGCGCAGGATCGCGCCCCGGCTGGGCAAACCCCGCCAGACAATGCTGTTCTCGGCGACCATGTCAAAACAGATGGAAGAGCTGAGCTGCGCCTATCTGACCGATCCGCGCCGCGTCCAGGTCGCCCCTCCCGGCAAGATCGCAGACAAAATTACCCAGTCGGTCCACTTCCTGGAGAAGTCGGAGAAGCCGCGCAAGCTGCGGGACATCCTCTCCGCCGACCTTTCTGCGACGACGCTGGTCTTCGCCCGTACGAAGCATGGTGCCGAAAAGCTGTCGAAGAGCCTGATCGCTGACGGATACAATGCCGTCTCGATCCATGGCAACAAGACGCAAGGCCAGCGCGACCGCGCCATCAAGGCCTTTCGCGATGGGCGTGTCACCGTTCTCGTGGCAACGGACGTCGCCTCACGAGGTATCGACATCAAGGGCGTGACCTATGTGATCAACTACGACCTGCCTGAGGTGCCCGACAGCTACGTGCACCGGATCGGCCGCACCGCACGTGCGGGACGCGAGGGCGAGGCCATAGCTTTCTGTGCACCGGAAGAGGCCGGACTCTTGCGGCAGATCCAAAGGCTCATGAAGTTCGACATTCCGATCGCCAGCGGAACCCCGCCTGTTCCCGGGCGCGAAGGCAGAAACGGCGCCCGTCCGAGCCCTTACAGGCGCGAGGGCCAGAAATTCGGTGGCGCCAATCGGCCCGCAGGCAACAAGCGGCGCCGGCCACAGCGCCGCGCCGCTTAAGCGGCGAGGCGAACACGGCGCGCGAAGGCTAGAGCCCCCTTGGGGGCCACCCAAGCATACGCTTTGAGAGTGTGCGTTAACCGGCGGCAGCTATGCCCTCAGGGCTTTCGCAGCAATTCGGCCAGTGCCGCCTCAAGCGCCGATGTGAAGCCTAGGTCATTGCCTGGAATTGCGGCGCAATGGCCCCAAGGCGAGTCACAGGGTTGAAATCGCGCGCCGGGGATCAAACCCGCTTCGAGGGCATTGTCTTCAGGCGGAAAGTAGAGATCCTGCATACAGGGCATCAGAATGGCGCGGGCGCGAATGGCACCCAGGGCCTTGGCCAGATCACCGCCATAAAGCGGGTTGGCGCTGACATCGCCATCCTGCCACGTGGCTAGCTTCGCCAGCAGATTATTGGCGTCCCAATTGGCCACATGGTCTGCTTCCCAAGCGCAAAGCACGTCTTCGACCGTCTCGAACCTCAATGCCCGGTACAGACCCTCGCGATAGAACGTTTGGCTGTAAGCCCAGCCGGCATAGACGCGCGCAAAGGCCTTCAATCCGGCAACCGGGGGGGCTACATAGTCGCCGCCGTTCCAAGACTGGTCCACACATAACGCTGCCTTGACGCCTTCCAGAAAAACGAAATTGTGCGGCGAGGTCCTCGCCGATGCGCAGAAGGGCAAAATCGCATCGACCATATCGGGATACTGGACGGCCCACTGATAACTCTGGCAGCCGGCCATGGACCAACCGGTGACGAGCGCGATCTTCTTCACGCCGAGGCGTTCGGTTAGCAGGCGATGCTGACAGGCGACATTGTCCCAGA
>CALOBK010000015.1:0-100289 GCA_942491645.1 uncultured Alphaproteobacteria bacterium
TTGCGCGTACCGTTCGGTTACGCCATTGCTGTGGACGCTCCCGACCAATGGCGGCGAGGCAGCCGCCATTATCGGCGCCATCGCCTTCGGACTTACACTGCCGATAACGCCCATTCAGATACTATGGATCAACATGGTCACCGTAGTGGCGCTCGGGCTCACGCTCGCCTTCGAGCCGACCGAGCCAGGCACGATGGCGCGGCCACCGCGTAATGCATCGGAGTCTTTGCTGTCAGGCACGCTTTTGTGGCGCACAGTCTTCGTGTCGCTGCTGTTTGTAATCGGCGCCTTCGGTATTTTCTTTTACGCCATGGACCGCGGCTTGAGCGTCGACATGGCGCGCACAATGGTCGTAAACACAATCGTCATGATGGAGGTCTTCTATCTGTTCAGCGTCCGTTACGTCTATGGTACGTCGGTAACCTGGCGCGGGCTGTTGGGGACGCCAGCGATCCTTACCGGCGTCGCCGTCATCGTCGTGGCACAGCTCGCCTTTACCTACACACCAATCCTCCAAGAGGTTTTCGCAACAGAACCGATCGAACCGCTCGACGGGCTCTTGATTATCTTGATCGGTGTTTTGCTTTTGCTCCTGGTCGAGATCGATAAAAGCATCTACGCGTTCTTTGAAGAGCGCATAGCTGAATGACAGGGCCGGAAGGCGCCCTGATCCCATATCGGCACGAGATGAAAGCGAAAGGCGGGAGCATTGCTCCCGCCTCGCTCGTCTCAGACCTAAGCCTTACGCGGCCGTCTTTTCGATATCGGCAGTCCATTCGCCGAGCGTCGCTAGCCCGTTCATCTCCGCGCGGTGTGAGAACGCCGCTTGGGCCGCAGATACCTTCTCGACCTTGCCCGACCAGGCGACTTGTGGGGCGTGCTGCAGCGCGCGGCCGTAAGAGAAGGTGAGATTCCAGGGGAACCCGCCAACGCGATTCATGGCGTCGAGGCGCGCTGTGGCCTCCACATCGGACTGACCGCCCGAAAGAAATGCAATGCCCGGCACGGCCGACGGTACGCAATTCTTCAAGACGCGGATAGACTTTTCGGCAATCTCCTCGTCGGACGCTTGCATCGTGCATTTCTTGCCCGGCACAATCATGTTGGGCTTCAGCACCATGCCCTCGAGCTGCACCTTCGCGAAATAGAGCTCCTCGAACACTGTCTTCAGTGTCCACATGGTGACTGCCTCGCAGCGTTCGATGGTATGGTCGCCGTCCATCAGCACCTCCGGCTCCACGATGGGCACGAGCTGCTGCTCCTGGCAAAGCGCAGCGTAGCGGGCAAGCGCATGGGCATTGGCGTTGATCGCGTCCTGGCTCGGAATACCGGATCCGATATCGATCACCGCGCGCCATTTGCAGAACTTTGCGCCAAGCTCTCGGTACTCGATCAAATGGTCGCGCAGGCCATCAAGGCCTTCGGTGATGGTCTCGCCGGGGCAAAAGGCGAGCGGCTTGGCGCCCGCGTCCACTTTGATGCCAGGAAACGCGCCGGCCTCCTCGATCAGCTTGACCAGCGGCGTCCCATCGGCAGCCTTCTGCCTGATGGTCTCGTCAAACAGGATCACGCCGGAGATCCGGTCCTTCATGGCCGGCTCGGTCCGAAATAGAAACTCGCGGTAGTCGCGTCTGTTTTCTTCCGTCGACTCAACACCAATGGCATCGAAGCGCTTCTTGATTGTCCCGCTCGACTCATCCGCTGCAAGAAGCCCCTTGCCCGGCTGTACCATGGCGGTGGCGACTTTATTTAACTCGGCGAGGTCCATACGTCTCTCCCTCCCAAAAATCTGCTTCAATCGCAATAAAGTGCTCTTATAGGCCAGTATTGGCCCTCTTTGCAGCCCGTGAATCGCCACACGGGCTGTTGTTAGGCGAGCCGCCGGACAGGCGCTCCTCGAAACCTTGCCATCCGCGCCCCACTGCCGGCCCCTGCGACTAGCACCGCCACCGCGACGTGGTAAGGCAACGAGCTGGGCGGTAACCTCACGGCAAGCGGCGAAATCTTCAATCCCAAAGGGCTAACGGCGGCTCATCGGTCCTCGCCCTTCGGCACGCGCCTTCGCGTTGGGAATCTAAGAAATGGCAAGTCGGTGAAAATGTGCGTCAACGACCGCGGTCCCTTCACCAAGGGCGTCAGCCTCGACTTGTCCGCCGAGGCCCCGCAAGCCATCAGCATGCGCTCGATCCAGTCGCTGGCCGCGAAGCGCTGCTAGCAGAGCGAGTCCCGTCCCATAGACCCGGCTAGCACCGACGACGGCGCTAACATCGCAAAGCCGTCATAGCCTCGTGCAGAAGCCCGGGAGAAACGTCCGCCGCTCTGTGACAAATGCCACAGCGTTATGAAGAGACATGAGCGAGACTCTCCATCAGCTCAAGATGATCTTGAGCGATCGACTTATCAAAAGGAGATTCCCAATGTTCTCGCTCACTCACACAACTCGTACGGCGCTCGTTGCAAGCGGCCTTATCGCTCTCAGCAGCTTCGCCTCTCCGGTGTACGCTGACGATTTTGTCGAGCATCTCGGCCCGGTGGGGCCGCACGAGCCTATCCTCACCATCGTCGGCAGCAAGCGAGTTATTGCCTTCTATATCGAAGGCAAAAATACTTGTGCTCTCCAAGCGGTCATCTGGAACGCCGAGGATGAGACAACCTCGCCTGTTCGTGTGCGGATTATCCTAAACCAGGGTGAGATGGTCCATATCGACAGTCCTGAGAACGAGTCGCTCAATCTGCAATGCGACGACAATGCCAAGAGACTCGCGGTCGTCGAGGACAATCAGCACGTGGCCTTTGGCTACAAAGAACCAATGCAGCCAGTGACGGCAAGTGCATCTGGTTTTTGAGGGACCACAACTGTAAAGATGGGACCCAGAAGGTTCACGGATAAAGAGGACAATTGATGTATAGGCTCGACTACTTACCATTTAGCCCCGAGGCAGCTTTTCCTGCCACGGGGCTTTTTTTTGCCTGAACGCGCTCTGATCGCGGACCTCTTGGATATCAGCTCGCCCGGCGCAAGCTACTTGTTTCCGCAACCGTGCGAAGCGCGAAGGTTCCGTTTGGCATGCCAAAAGGATCCGGCCTACCTTGACTACGCTGACGTCTCCTCAAAAATATACTTCCCACTATCACCATCGGCACAATAGCCCTGCGGCACAAGCGATGTTGCAGAGCAACAATTGGGTTCGTTTCGTAATCGAGCCCCCTGCTAGCGACGCGCCAGCTTTACTTGCATCCAGGGTTCAGGGCGCTCGACTCCTAATGGCTGAGCCGAACACCCGGCCCCTTCCCCCCTCCGCAGGGATGAACTCGATACCGGCCTTCTCTAGAGCCTCCTGAATCTGCTGGAGCGTGGAAACATGGGCGCCGGAATCGTTCTCAAATCTGCTCACCGTGTTTGCCGATAAGCCCGCATGCTCCGCTAGGTCACGAACTCCCCACCCGAGAGCCGCCCTCGCCATACGCACCTGAGCGCGAGTGATCACGCAAAAGCCTTTCTGTACAGAAAGTAGGTTGCTTCGTAACTATTTTTAGGTACACTGTACACAATCGATAGCTTGGCAGGTGTCATGAGCGCTCTATATACGAGATGCGAAATCCAGCGTTACACCCGTCTCAAGGAGTGGCTTCTGGAGCAGTTTCCTGACATCGACGATCAGACGATTCGCGACACCCTGGAAGGAGAAACCGACCTCCATGAGATGATAGCGGCCGTTGTCCGCTCGGCGCTAGTCGACGAAGCCCTATCCACGGGGCTCCGCAAGCGCCTTAACGACATGAAAGAGCGGCTGACGCGTCTCGAAGAGCGCGGAGCCAAGAAGCGGCAGTTGGCTCTTGAGGCCATGGATGAGGTCGGGCTCAGCAAGCTCCAGCAGCCGGATTTTACGGCCTCCACGCGGCCCGGTTCGCCATCCCTTTTGGTAACTGCCGAGGGTGACGTCCCCTCCCCGTACTGGGTTCCCCAGGCCCCTCGAATGGACCGGCAGGCCATTCTTTGTGAGCTCAAGCGTGGCGCCGAAATCCCGGGGGTCCAGCTCAACAACCCGAAACCAATTTTGGTCGTGAGGACGAAATGATGGAGTTCAATCCCGAGCAAGTCCGTCAACTCAAGGCAAAGCTCAAAGCAAAATATGTGAAGACCCGTCAGGCGGAAGGCGGGCGTTGTCAGAGCAAAATTCTAAATACTTGGAGCGGCCATCGAACCGCTCAGATCGACCCGGAAAAATGCAGGAAAATCAATGGCTACGAAATCCGGTTCTGACGTTTTGGCAAAGCAAACGAATTTACTCGGACAATGCCCGTTGGCGAACATCGGACCGAAACGGTTCCACCAGTACCGAACCGTCTCGTGACAGATGTCGATGCCCCGCTCAAAGAGCATATCTTCGACCTGCCGCAGCGACAGCGGATAGCGGTTATACATCATCACCGTGAGGCGGATGACCTCGGGCGAACTGTTGAAATATCGGACGGGATTGAGCATCGCCGGAGGCTGGGGATACCCCCTGCTCGGCTCAAGCCAATTTACTCTGACAATGCCATTATGCCGCCCTGGCCGAGTGGCCTCAGTTGACGGCTTGAACGCATCAGACCAGCACCCTTCGCAGCACCGCCTAGCTTTGTCTGACAATACCCTTCGCACCTGCCGCCGTCGGCAGGAATAGATATGCAAAGCCCGACATGATCAGATTGATGCCGACGAGCAAGCCGATTGCCCAAGCAGCAGAACTCGGCAACTTGGCAATAAGAAGCACGCCGACAGCTATGGCCACGATGCCAGAGAGCAGCATCCATACCCACCCCGCGTGTGGACGCATGCGGAATGCGATGACAGCTTCGAGAACACCTTCGATGATGAACATCAGGGCCAGCAGCAATGTGAGCGTCACGATGCCGGTAAGCGGAAAGAATGCCAGCCAGCCACCAGCGACCACGTAGAGCACTCCGATCGACAGATCGAGAAAGAACTCGCTCCATGCTCGCGTCGAGAAGGCGTGAACGATTTGAATTATGCCGCCAATCAGGAAGAGCCAACCGAGAAAGATTTTGGCTGCGATGGTCGTTACAAACGGCAACGCAATAGCGGCGGTGCCAAGTACAATGAGCAGGATGCCGAGGAAGTAGAACCAACCCTTGTTCTCGGAGATCGCGGTCTGCACGGCTGATTGCATTGCTGCCATTTGTGTCCTCCATTATCTTTGTCACGTTTCGGACAATTCATCCGAAACTCCGCTGGCTATCGAATAATCTCCGACCGCTCGTCTGCGCAGGCTCCATCTTGCACCCGTCTTGAGATATCTCCATTCGTTTACTCAAAAGATGGCGGTTTTTTCTTCCATGCACGGGACCGACCCAGCTTAAAGCCTTGGTTATAGAGTGCTGTCATATACGTCGGATCGAACCCTCCCGCGCTCGTGACGTTAAAACTCTCTGGTATGTAAGCTAAGTTGTAGTCAATGCCGTTGACCCGTGCGAACTCGTAAAGTTCATAAAGGTCGCCAATACCTTGTTCCTTCATCAAGGTTGAAACGGACCGGGCGCCGATAGACAGTGTGCGGGCCTTAACTGCTTCCTTCTCTGGCGTAACGCGTCCATTGCGGATGATATAGGCGCGCCGAACCGGTTTAACGCCGATATGCGAATCCACTTGTTTCGCGTTGAAATGCGGGGGAAGCAAGAAAACCTGACGAGCCGTGCCACCATCGACGTGCATTTCGTCATACACACTGCCGTTTGCAGCAACCTTGATCATGCCTGGCGGGAAAACCCCTGGGATTGCAGCGGAGGAGAGCAGGATCTTGCGGAACAAGTCGAGCGCGTGCGGGCTACCGCTCGAGGCGATTTCACCCATGTTCCAAACAACCGCACGCTGCGCATCGAGATTCGTCGTCCCGATCCAGAGCCGTCGCCCCTTCCGATGTTCCGCGGCAATCTCTCTTAGAAACTCTTCAGTCACATAATGCGCAATGAGCTTGGCCAAGGGCGCATTGCTTGCTAACGAAGACCCCCCAAGCAGGCCTCTCACCGGTTGTACTATTGCGATATCGTTGGTGTGGGATGTCGTAAAGACATGCTTCAGCGCGGGGTCATATTTTGGTCCCAAGAACGCAAAGGGGGCAGTTAGGGCGCCGGTGCTGACCCCTGTAACCAAGTCGAATTTGGGCCGGTCGCCACGTGCTGTCCAACCATTCAGCAGGCCTGCTCCGAAGGCGCCGTCACTGCCACCGGCCGAAATGGCGAGATAAGTCACCCGCTGGCGCTGGGAGCCTCGCACTTGGGCCCATCTTTTTCGGACAAGTGTGTCTGCGTTGGGCGGGATTTCATCCCCCCAATAACGGATTGTGGATCCTCTGATCCCCGCAACGACGACCTCATCCTCAAACGAAGTTGGGACAATGTTGCGGGACACTCCCGCACAAGCGGTAAGTCCCAAGACAAGCGCAAGACACAACGCAACTCTTTGCACGCTCTTCTCTCCCCCCGGGGCCGCATCGCATTCGCTTCCTCGGCGCCACGCTTCCGACCTTTATACTGGCTTTTCCCGTGGCATTGTCAGACAAATCTAAGCGGACCTGCGAAGGTTGCTGGTCTGAAGCGTTCAGGCCGCCAGCTGACGCCACTCGGCTAAGGCGGCAGTGCGGTTCTGTTTGAACTGACATTCCCCATATGAACGCGGTTTCTGGCGATACGTTAGCTTTCGTGGCCGCCACAGGCAATGTTGAGCGCAGTGCGGGAGGGAATTCGCCTGGATTTGCTGCCGATCCGCCTGAGCCGAGCCTTCCGAGGCCGATGATGGCGCCGATTCTGGTCGTTAACGCGTACCTCTCCCGTATTCTGTCTGCGGCATAGACTCTTCGGCTCCTCCTCATGCTGGAGCCGGTGGGGGTCGCAGTTCGGCGATCAGCCGCAGGATCTCGGCGAACAGGCCCCTTGGCACCGCGACCTCAGCCATCTGGAAAGTGACGTACCGGCCGTGCGTAACGATCCTGGCGCCGATCTTGACGAGCTTTTCCCTGAGGCTAGTCAGCGACCAGTGTTTGACCCCCTCCGGCAGAGCCGGCGTCCGGCGTTGTCAGAGCAAAATTCTAAATACTTGGAGCGGCCATCGAACCGCTCAGATCGGGCCGGAAAAATGCAGGAAAATCAATAGCCGCGAAATCCGGCTCTGACGTTTTGGCAAAGTAAACAAATTTGCTCTGACAATGCCGCAAAGAGAGTTGCGCTGGCCTTGTGCAGCCGCGCGCCCGCCCACAAACCGGTACCGCCCGTCGATATCGCACCGAAGATCAGCACGGGCGCCGCGTAGGAGCCTAGCATGAAGGCGCTGTCCTGCCCCCGGCCACATCTGAGGACTTCTTGCCGAGCAGCGCACCGGCTCCGATCCCAAACATTGCCACCCCGAGCATGCGGACGAACGTTAGCGTGGCGACATCAGCCTTTGCGCCGCCAACAGCGCCAACGATCGCCTGAGGCGCCAAGATAGCCGACATAGCCCAAACAACAGCTCAATCCAGCCTGAGACCAAGACGAGCATCGGCACCATCGTTCTTCCCCTCCTCAAGGCTTCGGCTGAGCTTTGACCGTTCCCGTCTCGGGCTTGCCCCAGGAAAAAATCTGGTTCCAGTCATCCTTCATGCTGACGACGCTCCAGCCATTGGCTGTCGCATGCTCCATCAGCACGACAGGGAAAGGACCGACGTCGGAATTCGGGCCGTAGGCATATTCGCGTTTCGCATCGTCATGGTGCACCAGCCCCATGAAACAGAGTCCCTTACAGTTCTCGGTCCACTCGAGCATCTCCTTGTCTCCGGTCGAATTCCCGAAGGCGAAAATCGGCTGCCGCCCGATATAGTGGTTGATGCCTTCCGCTTTGCCCGGCCCATCGTCGAAGAACAACAGGTCCGGCAACTTCACCAGGGTCGGGCTCGAATCCCACATGCGGAATTCCGTCTCCCCTGACGAGCCGACCACTTGCCAGGGCGGAATGCCGTAGCATTGCTCCGTATAGGCCCGCATGAAGGCGGTGCCACCGCCGGAAACGATGAAAGTCTTGAAGTCCTTGCCGCGCAGATAGTCGAGAAGCTCAATCATCGGCTTGTAGGTGAGATCGGTATAGACGCGCTCGAAGCGCGGATGCTTAGCCGTTTTTAGCCAGGTCTCCACGATCTCACTGAACTCCACAGTGGTCATGCCGGCATGGGTTGCGGTGATGAGCGCAATGGCCCCCTTCTCGCCATAGGTGAGAAGCTTCTTCGTGTTGCCATCGAGGACCGACTTGAAAGGCTCTTTCTTTTTCCACTCTGGGTACTGATTGGAGACGGCCTTCACTCGGTCGATAACGAAGACGAACTGCGTGTAGAGAGGCTTTTCGACCCAAAGTGTCCCGTCATTGTCGAACGTGGCGATGCGGTCCTGCTCGGGGACAAAGTCTGGACTGCCTTCGGTCGTGACGCGCAACACGTAGTCGATAATCGCATCCTTGACCGCTCCATCGTTCCAGGACGGCAATGGATCGCGCGCATCATCGGCAAGTGCGGGAACGATGCTGCCAAGCAGCACAAAACATAAGGCGGCAGTCGCCTTCTCGATGAGCCTTGCGAACATGCCATTCCTTCTCTTTTCGGAGCTGTGTTCTTACCTCTTCGGCCGGCCGGAGCCTAGCAGATCGGCGAACCCTGCGCGCATTCAAGGCCTGCCCCCTGTATCACGGAAGAAGAAGGGCGGCCCCTTTCTGGACCGCCCTGTTTAAGCCTTACTGGGCAAGGTCAGCTTGCTAGTTGCCCGTCGGCAAGGGCAGCGAGAAGCCCTCCTTTTCCAACTGCTCTTGGACGGCCCTAAAGCGCTGATATTTAGAGATGGTAATCGGCCCCGTATAGGTCTCGCTTTGCAGCTTCCGCGGCGGATACTTCACATAGCTCTTCATGAGCTCCGCCGTCACCGTATTGGCAGGGATTGCAGCCCAGGTGCTCTCGGTGAACGTGGTCATGAAGATGTCGTAGCGCTCCTGCGGGTCAGCCAGAAGATCGAACACCTGAGGCACCGTAGCGACATATTTGGTCGGCCCCTTCCAGCCTTGATTGGTATCGACCGCAAGTCCCCCCGTGTCCGCGCCGTCATCGCCGCGGATGTTGAACACGAACTTGAAATTGTCGACGCGTATCGCGCCCGGCGATAGCTCGTCCTCCGTAAAATAGAACCAGGCTTTGCGGTCCGACTTGCCCTTCCCCATCCACACGGGCGTCATGTCGTAACTATCGAAGATGGTCGGCTTGCCTTCCCTATCTTCTTTCGGCAGCTCGATGCCGGCGACAGCGGCGAAGGTCGCCATCAAATCGAGACCACCGACAACCTCATCGGTCTTCGTGCCGGGCTTCACCTTGCCAGGCCAGCGAACGAAAGAGGGTACGCGGTTGCCACCTTCACGTACCGTGCCCTTGGTGCCGCGGAACGGCGTGTACCCCGAGTCCGGATAGACATCCTGCCAGGCGCCATTATCGACCGTGAAGAAGACGATCGTGTTGTCCGCCAGACCAAGCTCGTCTAGTTTCTTCAAGACGTTGCCCACTCGCGCGTCCAGTTCGACCGTGCTGTCGGCATATTTCGATTTCGAGATGGATTTGTGCACGAACTCTGGCGCCGGAAGATTAGGCTGGTGGTTCTTCATGAAGTTGATGTTGATGAAGAACGGCTTGTCGGACTTGGCCGCCTCATCGAGGAACTCAAGCCCGGCCTTTTCGACATAGGCATCGAGGAAGGGAATCCCGACAACGCCCTTCTCCGGCGTATTCACGTACTCGCCGTTGACCTTGAAGTCTTGTGTCGGCTTCTCGCCCGCTTTGCCTGACAGCGAACCCTTGGTGACCTTCGCGAACATCTCGCGCAGCTCTGGGCTCATCGCCGGAAACCATTTCGGATCTGCATAGGTGTAGGCGTTGAGGTGATAGAGGAAGGTGTACTTCATCACGTCATAGCCTTGAGCATTCGGCAGCGCGTAGTCGGATTCGCCCAAATGCCACTTGCCGGTAAAGTAGGTGTTGTAGTCGGCCTTTTTCAGCACGGAGGCGAGAGTCCATTCCGCGGCCGGCAGGCCGCCACCCTGACCTTGGAAGGCGACAGTCGTCATGCCACTGCGATTGGGAATGCGCCCCGTCTGAATGGCGGCACGGCCCGGCGTGCAGCTCGGCTGGCCGTAAAAGCTTGTGAAAGTCATGCCTTCACCTGCCAGCCTGTCGAAGTTCGGGGTCTGCATGCCCCGCGCCTTGCCCCCAAGATAAGGACCAAGATCGCCCCACCCGGTGTCATCGGAGACAATCAGGAGGATATTGGGTTTCTTCCCTTTTTCGTCCGTGGACGGCGCTACGGCGTCTTGGGCGCGGGCTGCGCCACTGCACATCATTGCCGCGGCCATGAGAACGGCGCCGAACTGCTTGTACGTTCCTAACATCACTTAACTCCTAAATATGCCCAATGACTTTGCATGGTCACACGATGCGGCAAGCTCGATGATGGTTGCGCTCTTGCCGAGCACACGTGCGGCAACCGTAAAATGGCTCAAAACTGTGTCTCCAAAGGCACAGCGGCGCCACCTCAAAATGCGTATTCTTTGCTCAAAGAGTCCACACTACGACATGTGGACCGCATCTCAAGGGAGGCAGGCAATGAGGACTCGTGTCGCGGCCGCTGCGGTGGCCCTGATTGGCCTTCTTATCGCGCCCATAGACAAGGCAACGGCCGTAGAGAGTGGATATGGATTCTATTTGCTGGGATCCACGACGACGAACGCAGGCATTCTGCCGCCGCCTGGCACGTACATTATCGACTACAACTATTTCTACTCCGGCAGCACGGACTTCACGTTCGAAACCGCGGGGCTCGTTTTGGACGGCGGCGTCGAGGCCGGCGTTTACGGTAATGTGTCTGCACCCCTCTGGGTGGCCCCCGGCAAGCTCCTTGGCGGCAATATTGGTTTCCTGATGCTCATCCCGGTCATCCATAAGGATGTGAATGCTGGGGCAAGCCTGACACTGCCTCCGCCTTTTGGCGTGACACTACAAACGAGTATTGGGGATCAGGAGACGCGTTTCGGCGATCTCGTACCGGGCTTCATGCTCGGCTGGCATTTTGGGAACTGGCACTTCAAAACACACACGCTCGTGAACGCTCCCGACAGGATTCTGGGAGCAAGGCAATCTTGCCAATGCCGGTTTCAATCGCTGGGGTATCGATAACGCGGCGGCATTCACTTGGCTCGACCCAGAAATCGGTCTTGAACTTTCGGCGATGGCGGGCATTACGTACAACTGGGAAAATCCGACCACCAATTATAAAAGTGGTTCTGAGTTCCATCTCGAATATGCGGCCGTTCAAAACTTTTCGAAGCACTTCGCGTTGGGCATCAATGGCTATTTCTATGATCAAGTGACTGGAGACAGTGGACCCGGCGCACGGCTCGGCTCTTTCGAGGGACGGGTCGCAGCGATCGGGCCCGTGATGAACCTCAACTTTCAGGTAAGCCAAATTCCCGTTTCGACCTCACTGAAGTACTTCCGCGAATTTGATGTCGAAAACCGGCTCGAAGGAGATGCGGGCTACGCCACCATAACCATTCCGTTGGGCGCCTCAGGTCCCTGAGTCAGGCTTCATCCGAAGACGTCTGGCGCTTTGAGTGAAACGACACAGCGATGGGTTGCGCCAGCGGCAAGCAGCCCCTTACCGGGGGGCTTGCTCAGGTCTAATTATGGATATGAACTCGTTGCCCTGAATGGCGGAGCACGATGCCTACCGCCTAAGCAGACCACGGAGCGGCATGACGGGAGCACACGCCCAGCACCCTGACCGGAAACCGCTGGTAGCGCTGACCGGTGCCACGGGATTTATCGGCCAACATCTCCTGAGGGGCCTCTCGGCCCGCGGCTACCGTTTGCGCGTGTTGCTTCGGCGTCCCACGGCAATGCCCGATGGCTGTGCCAGCGTCCTCATCGGCGACATCGCCAAGTCCTACAACATGTCCGAAGCGCTGGCGGACGTCGATGCCGTGATCCATTCGGCCGGCGTTCCACACGCCATGTCAGGCCTGCCAGACGACGATTACCGCCTGTTCAATACCGAGGCCACAGTGCGTTTCGCATGCGCCGCTAAGCGCGCCCGCGTAAAGCGTTTTGTTTTCCTGTCGTCCATCAGGGCGCAATCGGGACCGGCAGCAAACGCAGTCCTCACCGAGGACCAGGAGCCCCGGCCGACTGACGCTTACGGCCGCTCAAAACTCGATGCGGAAAAAGGCCTTGCTGGCATCGGGCTCGATTGGGCGGCCTTGAGACTAGCCCTCGTGTACGGCCCCGGCGCGGGAGGCAACATCGCCCGGCTCATAAGACTCGCTCGCACCCCCTACCCTCTGCCACTTGCCAGCCTGAAGGCCCGGCATTCGCTTCTAGGCCTAGAAAATCTCGTTGAGGCCGTCGACAGAGTTCTGTCGGCCCCCGAAACGCTCAACCGGCCGTTGATCGTGGCAGATCCAGCCCCGCTGACGATTGCCGAGATCATCGCCGCTCTACGCCAGGGCATGGGCCGCAGCGCTGGCCTCTTCTATGTGCCAGCCCCGGTGCTGAAGGCCGCCTTGAGAGCTGCGGGACGGAAAGACGGGACGGCGCCGCTGTTCCATTCCCTCGTGGCCGATCCAGTGGCACTGCGCGCCCTGGGCTGGTCCCCGCCTCTTGAAACGCGGCAAGGCCTGGCTTTGCTGGCAAGGCAGGCGCAGGCTGAAGGCTGATCTTGCGCTGCGACAATGCTGCACTGCACCCATGCTGCAGTGCGCAACATACGGATTTTTAAGTACTTTTCGCGCCTCGGGTCTTACCAATGTCGCATTCGATCGCTATAGTGCGAACTAGGCTGACGTGGGGGTCGCCGTAGTAGAATTGTCGTTTGCGAGCATGACAACGTCTCCGTCGTCTCAACGAGCGGAGCGCATCTCATGGACGACGTAGTTGGAGGCGGGTATGGCACTCCCAAAGATTGTCGTTCGCGGCAAGAAAGTCATTCTTCTCAGCGGCTACTGCAAAGGCGCGGGCGAGACACGCCTGGGCGGCGATCGACGTGTGAGCGTGGACGCCGAGGATAAGCTCGTGCTTGCAGCCCAGAGAAACCCTGATGCGGTGGCTTTCGGATATGTGGCGGGCGTATGGGTCGCATCGGCCTAAGGTCCATTTCCTGAGCCTTTGCGCTGTCGTTCGCGGCACGCTTTGCTGCGCGCATGATTTCCCATAAGAGGTGGTTTCTGGAAGTTCGGCGTTCGCCGCACCGACGCGGCACAACGCAGGCGCTTGCACCCGCATCGATTTTAGCCTGTCCTGCTCTGCGCGTCAGCCTCAGGCCCACGCCTCAACCCCCTTGCCGGACTCATCTCCACCGCCCATAACGCCCCGTGCAATGCGCCCGCATAATCCCGCACGCGCCCTCATGTTTCACCCCGCCATAGTCTTTGCTTAAGCCTTGCGACCGACGACCAAAAAATTGACCGCAAACGCCTTTGACCTTGCGCCCGAATGGGCGCCCCAACGAGCGATCTGGACCGCATGGCCAGCGGATGCGGCCGCGTGGAACAGCGATCTTGAAGCCCCACGTGGCAATATCGCGGCGCTGATCCGTGCGTTGGCCCCGAGCAACCATGTTCGGCTCCTGGTCGGCTCAGAAGAGTCTGAGAGCTCTGCGCGAGCCGCAATCGGCGATGTCGCCGAAATTCTCCCCGCCACATATGGAGACATCTGGCTCCGCGACACCGGACCGATCTTTGCGCGCACCGGGCACGGTCCGGTGGCGCTGCGCTTTTGGACCAATGGCTGGGGCGGCAAATTCGTTCTTCCGGACGATGACACCGTGGGCGACGACATTGCGCGTCTCGCAGGCGTGCGAATCCTCCACCACGACTTCGTTCTCGAGGGAGGCGCCATCGATCACGACGGAGCCGGCACGATCCTCACCACGCGGGAGACCCTTTTGAATACAAATAGGAATGCCTGGTCCCAGACGGAGGCGGAAGAGGCGCTGCACACCGCGCTCGGTGCAAAAAAAATCATCTGGCTCGACGAAGGGCTGCGGGGCGATCACACAGACGGGCATGTGGACAATATCGCCCGCTTTGCCGGACCCGCTCGCATCGTCTGCCAGACACCTTCGGGTCCGGACGATCCAAACGCTGACGTTTTGAGCGCTATCGCCAGCCGTCTTGAGGGTGAAACGGACGCGCGTGGACAGACGATCGCCCTCACCCGCATCCCAAGTCCGGGCTGTGTGATCAACGCCCATGGCGATATCGCACCCGCCTCGTATATGAACTTTGTCATCGCCAATGGCGTTGTGGTGGTGCCGGTCTACGGGACGCCGACGCAAAGCGCGGCACTCGATAGCTTGCAAGCCCTGTTCCCTGACCGCAAGCTCATGGGTCTTGACGCAACCGGTCTGCTTGGCGCCGGCAAAGCCGGCGGTGGCGCATTTCACTGCATCACGCGCGAGGAGGCTCTTTTGTGACGCGCAACCTGTCCATCGCCGCAATTCAAACGGAACTCGGCGGCGACATGAAAACGAATCTCGATTGCATCGAGGCGCTGATTCTGGAGGCCGCCAAACAAGGGGCGCAACTGGTCGTACCGCCCGAGTTGTTCCAAGGCATCTACTTTCCCACGCGCCAGAATCCGAAATGGTTCGAGACCGCTTTTGCGGTGGCGGAGCACCCATGCGTCCGCGCCCTGAGCAAGCTCGCCGGCGCCCTGAACCTCGTGATACCGATCTCCTTCTTCGAGAAAGACGGCCCGCACTACTACAACAGCGTTGCCATCGCGGACGCCGATGGGGAGTTGCTGGGCCTCTACCGCAAGAGCCATATCCCAGACGGTCCCGGCTACCAGGAGAAATACTATTTCCGTCCTGGCGATACGGGCTTCAAGGCCTGGAAAACCCGATACGGCACGATCGGCGTCGGAATTTGTTGGGACCAATGGTATCCGGAGGCTGCGCGCGCCATGGTGCTCGCCGGCGCCGAAATCCTTCTCTATCCCACCGCCATTGGGTCTGAGCCATACGACCCCGGGCTCGACACCCATGAACGCTGGCAGCGCGTCATGCAGGGCCATGCCGCGGCCAACGCTGTGCCGGTCATGGCGGCAAACCGTATTGGCGAGGAAGACAATGATGGGGTCCGCCAAAGCTATTACGGCCATTCCTTCATCGCGGACCATACCGGCGAGATCCTAACCTCAATCGGCGAGAGCACCGAAGGTGTGATCACAGCACACATCGATCTCGACGAGGTCGCGGCCTACCGCACCGAATGGGGGTTTTTCCGGGACCGCCGCCCCGATCTCTACGGGACGGTGCTTGCATGAGTCTGCTCCGCTTCACGACGGTTGATGTCTTCACCGGGCGGCAATTCGGCGGCAACCCTCTCGCGATCGTGCATCAGGCTGACAGCCTCAAGACGCCGCAGATGCAGGACATCGCCGCCGAGTTCAATTTGTCCGAGACAGCATTTGTGCTCCGGCCGCGCGATGCCGCGAACACGGCCAGGGTGCGAATTTTCACGCCGCGTGCGGAGTTGCCCTTCGCCGGCCACCCCAATGTTGGCACCGGCTTTGTGCTCGCGCGCGAAGCCGAACGCCGGGGGCAGCCGATCGCCGACGATCTCATGACCTTCGAAGAGCTCGGCGGGCTCATTCGGGTCAAGGTCCTGCGGGACGGCTCGGGAATTGCCGGCGCGCAGGTCGCAGCGCCGCAAAGACTAAGCATAGGGGAGACCATGCCACCGGGCATCGTCGCTCAGCTTTGCGGCATCGCCATATCCGGTATCGAGCAGAGTCGGCACTTGCCCTGCCTGGCAAGCGTCGGCGCTCCCTTCGTCTTCGCCGAAGTCAAGAACCGGGCAACGCTTGCCGGGGCGGCGCCCGTTGCGGCTGCCTTTGCCCAAAGTCTTCCGCAAACCTCGGCAGTGGGCCTCTTCCTCTATGTGCGCGAGCCGCTATCCAATCCACCAATTCAAGCCCGAATGTTCGCGCCCATGCTCGGCGTTCCGGAGGACGCAGCCACAGGCGCCGCCAATTTGGCCTTGGCCGGCCTTCTGGCACACCTCCACAGCAAATCGGATTTGGTCTTCAAAACCAGAATAGGCCAAGGGGTCGACATGGGTCGGCCAAGTGTTCTTGGGGTGATGGCTACGAAAAAAAACGGCACTGTCACAGCCACCCATGTTGGTGGACGCTGCGTCCCGGTTATGAAAGGCACGCTCACCCTCGCTTAGTCGCGCAGGGTGTAAGTGTATGCCTTATGGGAGATCGTTTTGACGCAGACGCCCGTGCCGAACCTTTTGGACGATCCCACCGCGACGCGGGTTACTGCCGGCGAGACGGAGGCTGTGTTTTTGCCGGGCCACGGCATGCTTGGCATTTCGCTTCGCCGCAACGAGATTGAGGCCTTACGGCGGATCGACAATCTTATCGTCTCCGCCGCTGCCAATCAAACGGCGGGCATTCCATTTCTGTTTCCCTTCGCAAACCGACTTGCGAATTTTCAATACGAGGCCGCGGGCCGAGGGGTGACACTCAGCCCTCATTCGCTCGTTCTCCGCTACGACGAGAACGGCCTGCCAATGCATGGGCTGATGTGGCCGCATCTTGTCTGGGAGATCGTGGAGACGGGGCCGGACCATCTGACCGCATGCCTCGATTGGTCTCACCCGAAATGTTTGAGCGTGTTTCCCTACCCTTGCAAACTCACCATGAGTGCGAAGGTCGAGCCCGCATCGCTCACCATCGAAACCGAACTCACGCCCACCGGGGACATCAAAGCCCCCATCAGTTTCGGCTTCCATCCCTATTTTGGGCTGGATGGCAGCCGCGGCGATTGGCGCGTGAGCTTACCTGAGATGCAGCACCTGACAGTTGATGCGCGGCAAATTCCAACAGGCGCGACGACGCCGTTTCCCGCCTTTGATGAAGTGCTTGGGACGCGCAACTTTGACGACGGGTTCGCCTTACTTCAGCCCACCGCCACTCTGTCGGTTGCATCGGGAAGCCGCAAAATCTCCGTGGACCTGCTTGAGGGCTACACGCACTGCCAAGTCTACGGGCCGCACGACCACAATTACATTGCATTTGAGCCCATGACCGCACCCGCCAACGCACTGATCAGCGGTGACGGCTTGCGTCTCATCGCACCCGGTGACAGTTTCCGCGCCAAGTTCCACATTCCGAATCGACTAGAATCGAAATGTCGGGACTTGCGGGTTTTTCTGGCGTCCACCCAGCCGCTTAGCCTAAATCCCAGTATCGACGGAAGCCAAAAGGGAGCAGGAGATGAGCCGGCGAGAGCCGTTGATATTTATCATCGCCGGCGAGCCCTCCGGCGACAATCTTGCCGGCCGGTTGATCCCCGCGCTCAGGGAGATGACCGATGGCCGCGCGCGCTTTGCCGGGATCGGGGGGCCGCAATGCGAGGCGCAAGGCCTGAAGAGCCTGTTTCCTATGCGGGAGCTCGCGCTGATCGGAATCGCCGAGGTAGTGCCGCACCTGCCGCGCCTCGTCCGGCGCATCAACCAGACCGCAGTCGCTGCCCGTGAGCTGAAACCCGATGTCATCGTCACCGTCGATGCGCCGAGCTTCACTTTGCGGGTTGCGAAGAAGCTCCGGGGCTCCGGCATTCCGATCATCCATTATGTCGCCCCCCAAGCCTGGGCCTGGCGCGCAGGCCGCACCAAAACGCTCGGCACGCACGTGGATCACCTCATGGCGCTACTCCCCTTTGAGCCTCCATTTTTTACTGAGCATGGGCTCCCGACCACCTATGTCGGACACCCGGCGATCGAGAGCGCGATGACAGGCGATGGCAAAGCGTTTCGGCGCGCTCATGGCATTCCTGAGGCCGCACCGGTGCTCTGTGTGGTCCCGGGAAGCCGCTCTAGCGAGGTCCGGCACATGCTGCCCGTCTTTACCGAGGCAGTCTTGCTTCTGACAGAGCGGTATCGAGATCTGCAGATTGTCATTCCCGTGGCCCCAAATGTCAGCGAGTTGGTCGAGAGGCAAACCATTGACTGGCCTGTCCCGGTCACCCGCGTGATCGATCCCGCAAACAGGTTTGACGCCTTCGCCGCCTCCGATGTCGCCATGGCGAAATCTGGGACGGTGACGCTGGAACTTGGGCTCGCAGGTGTGCCGATGGCCGTCGGCTACCGCGTGAGCGCACTCACGGCCTTCATCGTGCGCCGCATGCCGATAGCGGTGAAATACGCCTCGCTCGTGAACCTCCTGGTGGACCGCGATGTGGTGCCAGAACTTTTGCAGGAGGCATGCACCGCCGAGGCCGTCGCCGAGGAAGTGGGGTGTCTTCTCGGCTCGCCCGAGAAACGCGCCGCCCAGCAGGCCGGCTACGGCGATGTGCTGCATGTGCTGGGCGATGCGGACCCGCCGCCGAGCAAACGCGCTGCGCAAGTCGTACTCGACCTCATTCGCGATCGTTCGGGTTAAGCGTGCTTCTTAGCTCTTGGCCGAGGCGGTCACGGGCTCACCAGGCTCAAGCCAGGCTTGTGCCTTGTTCAATTGCGCATCGATACTCTCATTGATCATGACCGCCACGCGCAAAGCCTCCGACCCCGCAGACCCATCGACGAAGGGCTGCTTGCCATGCCGCACGCAGTTGATGAACGAGGCAATCTCATTGGCAAGACTGTCTTCTTGCGGAATGTCGACCGTATCGGTGGCGATGGCGGCAAGGCCTTGGGTCGTGGGATCACCGCGCAGGCTGTAGCCAAAAATTTTCCGCTCGCCAAGATCGCAGTTGAGATATTGGCTGCGAGAAAATACGCGCAAGCGGCGCTCGGTCTTGTAGCTGATACGGCTCGACGTGACGTTTGCAACGCAGCCGGACTCAAAATTGATCCGCGCATTGGCAATGTCGATTTTCCGCCCCATCACGCCCGTGCCCACTGCGTCCACACTGCTCACCGGCGAGCCGGCCAGACCAATGATCATATCGATATCGTGGATCATCAAATCCAGGATCACGTCCACATCGACGCCACGGGCCTTCCAGGGCGCGATACGATAGCTCTCCAAATAGAGTGGTCTGTCGATCTTCTCGGAGATGACCCGATAGGCCGCCGAGTAGCGCTCGATATGTCCCACCTGCAGGACCGTGCCGCGTTCCTTGGCCATTTTGGTGATGGTTTGGGCGCCCTCCACCGTTTCCGTGATCGGCTTCTCAATGTTGACGTGGAGCCCGGCCTCAATCAGATCCCGCGCAACGTCGAAGTGAAACTGCGTCGGCACCGCGATACTCACCGCATCCACCTTGTCGAAGATCTGCCGGTAGTCCGTGAAGGCCTCAACCCCAAATTCAGCAGCCACCGCATTGGCGCGTTCCGGATTGGCATCGACGACACCGACCAGTTTCGCGTCTGGGTTTTTGTTGTAATGATTGGCGTGAAACCGGCCGAAATATCCCGTGCCGACGACCGCTGTCCGAACCTGATCTGCCATTCCAGCCTTCCTGATGACCATCTCCGGCCCAGCCGAAAATGTATCTCTGCCCATTTGGGGACCGCCGCCCTTTGGCCGCTGTTCTCCCTGCACCTGTGTTTCTTGCCCGGCTTTTTGTCGCAAAATATGTCCCTTCGCCAGCCCTCTTGGACATGATGAGACCGAGGGGTTGGGAAATTCAGGCGTAGAAAGACCAGCCGACTCCGGTTAAGTCCTTGGCCAAGCTTGGCGATAGCTTGAGATTGGCCCCTGGGGAGCGCGCCAGCCAGAAAGGGAACCGAATGCCGCACCAAACGAATTTCGAGGCGCTTTCCAGCCTCTCGTCTCCGCAAGGACGGTAAGGGCATGCTACTCGGCTCAGAACGGCTCCTCGCAACGAAGCGGCTCAATGGCCTGAAGGTTGGGATCCTTGCCAACCCCGCCTCCGCGAACCGCGACTTCCGCCACATCGTCGACCAGCTGGCCGAAGCTGACGATTTGTCGCTCGCGGCAATCTTTGGCCCACAACACGGCTTTCGGTCCGATCTCCAAGACAACATGATCGAAACGCCCCACACGACCGATCCCAAAAGAGGCGTGCCGATCTTCTCGCTATACAGCGAGACACGCGAGCCCACGAAGGAGATGCTCGATCTCATCGACGTTCTCGTGATCGACATCCAGGATGTCGGAGCTCGCATCTATACCTTCATCTACACGATGGCGAATTGCCTGCGCGCTGCCGCCAAGACCGGTACGCCTGTGATCGTGTGTGACCGCCCCAACCCCATCGGCGGCCTGCAAACCGAAGGGCCAATGCTGGAGCCAGGTTTCGAATCCTTCGTCGGACAGTTTCCGATTCCAATGCGCCACGGCATGACCGTGGCCGAGCTTGCAAAGCTCTTCAATGAAGGCTTTGGGATCGCCGCTCCGCTTGAGGTCGTGCCCATGGAGGGGTGGTCCCGCGAGCTTTATTTCGACGACGTCGAGATTCCCTGGATCATGCCCTCGCCCAACATGCCCACGCTAGAGACCGCAATTGTTTATCCCGGCACTGTGCTCTTCGAAGGAACAATGGTCTCAGAGGGGCGCGGCACCACACGTCCGTTCGAGTTGATTGGTGCGCCTTATCTGGACGGCGCGGCCCTGACGGAGCGCATGAACAACCACAATCTCGCAGGCGTCCATTTCCGCGAAGTCGTGTTCGAGCCGACATTCCAGAAGCACGCAAAGACCCCGTGCGGTGGTTGCCAGCTCCATCTGACGTCGCGCTGGGACTTCGAACCTGTTATCGCGGCGGCCGCACTCTTGCGGGAATGCTATGGCCTTGCGCCCTCGCAGTTCAAATGGCGCGAAGGGCCCTACGAGTATGAGCACGACAAGATGCCCATCGACATCCTGGCTGGCTCCACCGAACTCAGGGAGCAGATCGAGGCACAAGTGCCAGTGCCGGAGATCGCGGAGAGCTGGACGAAGGGCGTGGCCGGGTTCGAAGAGCTGCGCCAGCCTTACCTTTTGTACTGAAGACCGCTGGACCCGTCCCAGGACGACATCATCGGACAGCCGAGCGTCTTCTCGAAGGCGCGAACCAGCTCCTCTTGATTCTTCGTCGCGATGTAGAGCCCGCCCGTTTCCTCGGCCAGGCATTGCACGTCGAGCGCGCTCTGCGCACCGGTCCAAAACGCCGTCATGCGAAAACCGATGACATGGACTGTCAATTGCACGCCATCGGCTTTCAGCTGCTTGCCGAGCGTGCAAGGCGTGCCGCCGCAGGTCTCCTCCCCGTCCGTCAGCACGACAACGACACCCGGCTGCGATTTGTAGTCGAGAACCTCAGCCGCCTGTTCCACCGCCTCCGTCATCGGCGTTTTGCCGGCAGGATTGAGCGCACCCACCGTTTGCAGGATCGGTTGTGCGGCATCTGAGCGTGGACGCAGATCGAGATTCACGTTGCACTGCTCATAGGGACCCGGCCCATAGGTGATCAGCCCGATCCGCCGGAAATGCGTGACGCGCGGCAACGCCCTCGCAAGGGCCTTACGCACTTCGTCGATACGTCGGATTTTCGCACCGATGCCTTCAGCCAGACTCCCCGCCATGGAGCCGGACGCGTCGAAGACGATCATCGCGTCCTCAGTACACGGTTTCGGTGCCTCATCCTCCGCGAGAACCACCGTGGGTCCAGCAAAAAAGACGATCAGAGCAAGCGCGATCCGCCGCATGCGGTTGTTGTGTCTTTTCATGGGGTCACTCTAACCGAGAATGTGCCGAGCCTTGGAAAATGATTTGCCAAATGACTGACCCATAGTGTCGGCGCCGAAGCTCCCTACCCGCCCAAGGCTGACATCATCGGGCAACCAAGCGTCTGTTCGAAGGCCCTGACCAGACCCTCTTCATTTTCCGCAGAGATATAGAGCCCGCCGGTTTCCTCAGCCAGGCATTTGACGTCGAGGACACTGGAGGCCCCCATCCAGCTAAAATTCTTCATTTGGAATCCGATGACGTGAACGGTCAACCCAACGCCGTTGGCCTTGAGCGTCTTGCCGAGCGCGCACGGATCGCGGCCGCAGGTTTCCTCACCATCGGTCAACAGAACAACGACACCCGGCTTTGCACGATAGTCGAGAACCTCCGCGGCCTGCTCCACCGCTTCGGTGAGCGGTGTCTTGCCCGCGGGGTTGAGCGCATTCACCGCACTCATGATGGGTTGGGTCGCGTTAGGGATCGGCCTCAAGTCGAGTTCCACATTGCATTGCCGGTAAGGCCCTGGACCATAGGTGATGAGGCCAACTTTGCGCAGACGTGTGGCGCTCGGCAGCACGCGCGCCAAAGCCTTGCGCACCTCGTGGATGCGCGGCTTTTCGGTCATGATCCCTTGGCCTAAATTCCCCGCCATGGACCCCGAGGCATCGAAGACGATCATCGCGTCCTCGGTGCAGGGCGGACGGAGATCTTCTTGAGCCCCCGCATGGCCGGCAAGCATCATGACCGGTACCGCCGCCGCAAGTCTCCCGAGGAGGGCGCACGCACACGCCAAAGCGCGTCTCATCCGCCTCTCCCCGCAGGACAATGACGAGGCGGTCACAAAGCCGTCCACTCTTCCGTCAGGAACGCACTTGGAATGCATAGATAATAAGGAACACACCTTGAACGAGCAGTAGCGCGCCAAAGACGATTGGTACGGCGACAGCCGCTGGGATAGGCGCACCAAGCAGGATCAGGCCGATAATGAAGTTGACGATGCCGAAAACGAAGGAGCCCACGCCGCCGCCCATGAAGGCTCCGATCATCGCGATGACGCCGATCACGAGACCCAGAATACCAAGCCAAACAACCAGAGCGGTCGGCAAGACCACCGCAGCGAACAGCGGATGCCTCAACACGATGATACCGGCTAGAATGCCCAAGATGCCGATCGCCGCCGACCAGTACCAAGGCACACTGTCGTCGACAAAGACGCGTACCAACTCCAAGACGCCCACGAAGAGCCAATAAAACCCGAGGAAAATGACAAGTGCGACCAAGGTTTCGCCAGGCCGCGTGATCAGCAAAAAACCGAAGATGATCGCCGCGATCCCTTCAAGCAGAAAAACCCACCATATGTCAGACTGGTTCTTGGATACCGTCGTATCAGCCATTTCGTTGTCCTCCCTTTGCTATTCATATTGAGAAGCAATCAGGCCGCCTGCGATGGCCGGCGCTCTTACCCTGAACTTCCAGGTCGGGATTATACCCCTTCTGTTTGAGGAATGCCGCGAACGCATTGTTTTTTTTGAATTTGAGCCGTTTTTCTGGGGGCAATTGCAAGTAGCGAAGCTTGTTATGGTGCCCTATCTAGAAGGTGATTCTTTCGGCGCAGGTGCCAGAGCCGCGCCGCCGCGAAGCGGAGAGCTATGATGCCCGCGCCTGTTGTCCGCGTACCCTGCTCGATCTGGCGTGCCGACTCCGTTGAGCCCGGCGTGACCGAGGGCACACGCGCGATTCCGGAAGAAACAGCGATTGCCTTCACGTTCAACACGGCGTCCTACGCTGTGATGATGGCAACGCCGCAAGACCTCGAAGATTTCGCCATTGGTTTTGCGCTCACCGAGGGGATCGTGACCTCACTCGAAGCGATCGACGGGATCGATATCGTCACCGAAGATATGGGCATCGAACTGCGGGTTTGGCTTAAGGCGAAGGATGCGGCCGAGTTCTTAGGCCGCCGCCGGAAGATGGCGGGGCCCACGGGATGCGGCTTGTGCGGCGTCGAGAGTCTCACCGAGGCAATGCGCCCGCCGCCCGCTGTCGGCACAGACCAGGTTTTGACGCCAGAGCAGATCATGACGGCAGTCTCCTCTCTTGCCGCCCATCAGGAACTCAATCGCGAGACCCGCGCCGTGCACGGCGCGGGCTTCTGGGACCCGGCTAGAAACCTCGTTGCCGTCCGCGAGGACGTTGGACGCCACAATGCGCTCGACAAGCTCGCTGGAGCCTTGGCCCGCGACGGGGGCACAGCCGAACAAGGCCTCGTCGTCCTCACAAGCCGCGTATCCGTAGAAATGGTGCAGAAATCCGCAATGATCGGCGCGCCCATCATCGCCGCTGTGTCGGCGCCCACGGCACTGGCCGTGGGCATGGCCGAGGCTTGCGGCATGACCCTCGCGGCCATCGCGCGCAAAGACGGGTTTGAGGTGTTCACACACCCTCATCGGATCAAGGGGATCGCGGGAAGACGGTCTGCTTAAGCCTCGGTCGAAGACGGCACCATCAGACCCCTTGCATACGCCAAGTCTTCAGGGGTGTTGATATTGAAGAAGGGGTCGACCTTGGCGCCCCCGACCTCGCTCGGTTCAAAATACACTTCTGCCGCACCTTGCGACTTGACCCACTGGCTCGCCCGTCGTTCCCCCCGCGCCAAGGATTGAGACAAGGCCTCCACCATGCTGATTGGCCAGAGCCCCACGACCGGGTGCAGCCCGGCTGCCGATATAGCAACGCTCATCGCACAACCCCCGAGGCCCGCCGCAAGCCGCGCCACGAGGTCGTTTGGAATAAAGGGCGTATCGCCCGGCACCGTGACGGCCCAAGCCTCTGGCGTCGTCAGCCCTCGGTCATTGCCACTGATCGAGGACAGCCCAGCCGCCGCACCAGCCAGCGGTCCATGGAACCCCTCGATAGCGTCCGAAACGACCGGCAAGTCAAAGGACTTAAAGCGGGACGGATCGCCGTTGGCGCTGATCACCATATGGCGGACCTGCGGGGTGAAGTGCGACATCACATGAGCCAGGATAGGAGTCTCACCGAGAGGCAATAGGCTCTTATCACCACCTCCCATGCGGCCCGACTGGCCACCGGCCAAGACGATGCCTGAGATATCTCCAATCGTTTCCATGATACGACCATAGGGCGATGCGGGCCCGGTCGTCACGGTCCCTTTCGATCAGACCAAAAGAAAGGCACGCGTTTGCATTTTGAAATCTTTGCACTGATTGTCGCCCCATGCCGGGCGAAGGTCTGCCACATTGCGGCCCTATAGGGCAGACTTCAAACTATAAGCAGGCTTGGGGGATCTAAGGAGCTGCGCCATGAAACATCTCACCGCCGCTGTCTTTGCGACATGCCTCGTACTTGTGACCGTCTTTGCCGGGCTGCCGAGCGCGAGAGCCGCCTCAGCCCAGGAGATCGAGAACGATGTCAACGACACGCTCCACAGCTTCGTCGACCAGATCGGCGGGGCGCGTGCGCTCGCCAATAAGGCCGTGGGAATTCTCGTGTTTCCATCCGTCGTCAAAGCAGGGTTTGGCGTTGGCGGAGAGTACGGCGAAGGCATGCTGATCGTCGATCAGAAGCCAGCCGGCTTTTACAATCTGATCGGCGCCTCGTTCGGCTTCCAGCTCGGCGTCCAATCGCGCTCGGTCATCATCATGTTCATGACGAAGGACGCGCTCGATCAGTTTCATAACCTTGCGGGCTTCAAGATCGGTGTCGACGCTTCCGTCGCAATTATCACCGTCGGCGTCGGTGGCTCAATCGATACCGACAAGGTGACCCAGCCGGTGATCGGCTTCGTCCTCGACCCGAAGGGTCTGATGTACAACCTGACCCTGGAAGGCTCGAAGATTACCAAGATCGACCGTTAGCACTGTCGTGCTGGACCGTACCTCGCCGGGCCAAAACGCGTCAGACCAAGACTGGCCGGAGCCAAGCCGGTCGAGCCAAGGATTGACTGCAAGCTGCAATCGTTTTGTCATGCGGCGCGCATAGAGACGCAAGATGCGGCAAACAATGACTGCAATAGGAGGAGGATTCCATGACGACCAATTGGGCCGAAGGCGTAAAAAAATATGCACCGGATGCCGATGACGCGGCGATTGCCGGGGTCGTTAAGCATTGCGGCATCGCCCTACAGAGCCGGGACGCCTCGCTCGTATCGTTCGCAGACCCCTCTGAGCTGGAGCGGGTGCGCGAGAAGTTCCTCAAAAAGAAGCTCGGCCTGACCATGACCGACGCCGAGTTAGACGGCGCCATTGCCAGCATCGGCGAGACGATAAAGGCCGACCGGACGAAGAACCGGGTCACCGTCTATTATTTGCTCGCAGACCATTTCGGCAAATTACCCACCTTCACTTAAGCCTGGGCGCCAACGCTGGACGAAACGCCGAGACTTAAAAAGCAACAAGCAAGGTGTTGAGGGTGGCTCTGCGCCCTAACGGACCGAACCGCGCTGCGCCTCAGGCCGCTGCCGCGCATCCGTGTGCTGAGGGCTATTTGCTTTCTGGCCCGCATCCGGCGGCGCCATGCGAAAGGCTGACATAGGCACTTCCACGGCGCATCCGCTCGCAGATAATGCGATGAGACAGGAAACTGCGATCAAGGTGATTCTGTTCATGTGTTTGGTCGCTTCAGGTTCGGTCGCGTCGAGATTTGTCGGAACCCTGGATATTGTGATGAAGGTACGACAAATCCAGGCTAACGCTGAAAAATACCGCCTAAATCCATTGATTGATTAGCAGCGAGTTAATTTTTAGCACTGTCCGTTAGTATTTGGACCGCGATGGGGCACGACCGTCGCAATTAAAAAGGGGGAGAAGACACGCATGGGGACTTTATCACGACGTCAACGATTCAAAGTCCGCATCGTATCGCGGACTCTTTTGACAATTTTCGCAGCATTCATTTTGGCGAACGTACTCACTCTTATGCCAGCCATGGCGGCGGACGCGTTCGATGAAGGTTATCCAAGCGGGATATTCCAAAGGTAAGAAGGACGGCGACACCGATGGTTACAAAGATGCCTACAAGGCGTCTTATGTTGACGCGATCATTGGCTCAATGACGAGGACAACGTCAACGGCCCAATATGCCAAGGGCTACAAAGTTAGCTACAAAAAGATATACTAGGCAGGTTGGTCTTCCGGACAGCGCCAAGGAAGCCGGGACGGCGCCGAGGACGGTGGCAACCGGAAAGAGGATTTGCGCGACAAGATGCGCGAATGCATGAGGCGCGGCGGGCGGGACTGCTAGCTGCTCGGCATCAACTCTCGTGAAATCCGCGAACGCATTCTAAGGAGAAGCCTGGCACGACCGAGTGTCGGGCTTCTTTTTTTGCCGGCCTCTGATCGCGTGACGCCGCTAATGGCATGAAGCGTTCGCACCAAGCATGCCGTCAATCGCCACATCCCACGCCTGGGGCCGGTTCGCCAGTTCGTGCGGGACCGGTCTTAGGATAGTCTTGGCCTCACAGCTATCGAGATTGCCTCGTACGATCGCCAGAGCCGCAATCAACTCCCCCGTGAGCTGACCGATTCTCGGGCGCAAATTCGTTGCAAGGTCCGGAGCATCCTCGATCTTCTCAATGCCTGCTGCCCGCCATTGTTGAAACAGATCCTGCTGCACGATCTTCGCGGCCTCGATCTGTGCCGCAACGACCCGCCTAGCAAAACTGGCATTTAACCCTTCGGCGCGAGCCCGCGCGACGGTCGCCCGAATGACGTTCGCTTCGCGGGCAGCGTCGTCCACAGGAAGACCCGCGTTCCATTTGAACATGGCGACCTGCGTCATGATGACCAGACGCTGAGTGAGCAGTGCGCGAAGCGCCTCCAGCTTATCGTTAGGGTCTTCGGCCCTAACAGGCTGAGCCATCGAGAGGATCAGTATCGCGAGGAGAACTGCGCGCATCATCGGTATCGTTCACGCTCTTTGGCAAACCCCAGATGATCGCGATCAACGCGATTGACGAGGCTCGGCAAACGCTATCTTTCTCATATGCATTCTGCACACGCTTCGCCGCAAGAAGACCATTTGATTCGACCACGCCCAACAGGCACGGGAGCCGGGACATGTCAGCACATAAAATGAAACTCAAGACGCTCTTTCGGCCTGCCCTTTGCAGCCTCCTTGGCATCGTCAGCATCTCGTTCGCCGCACCCGCCCTAGCAGACCCCCTGCTCGAGGAGATCGTAGAATTCACAGGCGACGTCCTCTTCCTCCAGCACAAGGTGCCCGGACTCGTGATCGGCGCAGTGCGGGACGGTGAGATTGCCGTTCATGGGGTCGGCGAACGATCGAAAGGCCGCAACGCACCCGACGGCGATACGGTGCTTCGCATTGGCTCCATCACCAAGGCCTTTACCGGGCAGGTGCTGGCCTCACTTGCCGCGGAAGGCACTGTCTCCTTAACGCAGCCCCTGGTGGAACTCGCGCCAGACCTCGGCACCGGCAAGGAACCGAATGTCGCTAAGATCCGGCTGATTGACATCGCAACCCATTCGGCCGGTCTGCCGCGTGAAGTCCCTCATGAACAGGGCCCGCCCGACGATCCGTTCAAGCCCATCACGCGCGCAGCTTTCGCCGACTGGCTTGGGAATGAGAGCCTGCTCTATGCGCCGGGCACAGGCATTCTATATTCGAATTTCGCGTTCGACTTGCTTGCAATAGGCCTCTCGGAAGCGGCAAAAAAGCCCTACCCAGAGCTCTTAAAGGAACGCATCACAGGCCCACTGGGGATGTCCGACACAACCCTTTGTTCTCGACTTCAGCCAAAAGAGACGCTTGATGCAGGGCCATGGCGTTCGCGGCGCAGGCATCCCCGATGTGCCGACCGGTGACGTCATCGTCGGGTCCGGGGGGCTTTATTCTACGCCCAACGACCTCTTGCGCTGGATGCAATGGCATCTGGAGCGCCTATCGGACAAAGACGCCGAAACACGGATGCTCGATCACGCAGCCTATCTCGTCCGCGATGGGCTCCGCCCCGTTCAGGGCATGGACGAGTCCGGCCATATGGACGCGATGAGCCTTGGCTGGGTCATGATGATGCCAGAGGGCAACCGTCCTCTGATCCTGCAAAAGGCCGGCGGGCTCCAGGGCACGTTCACCTATATTGCCTTCGCGCCCACACGCGGCGCGGGCCGCGGCCTGGCCATGCGCGCCGCCGCCCAGTCGCCGCCCACGCCAGGGGCGCGCGCTGCCGATCCGATCAAAGGTGAGGAGGTCTGATCGTCCCGTAGGGCGGCGCGTGCCCGGCGAAGAGATGAGGCTACGCGGGCTTCGTCTCGATGAAGGCCCGGCTAAGCGCCCCAGCCCCCCCCTCGCACAACGGACCGTTTAGCGTCCTTTGCCGCCGCGGTATAGGCGCGCGCCGTATGATCGTCTTGACGCGCGCGAGGCCGTCGCAGCAGCCGCCGCCCCGCGGGCCACCGTCCTTACCCTCTTGTTTCCGCCTTGACCATGCGGCGCCTCCACCTCGCCGAGGCCAAGCCAGGTATCGCGGCCCGCCGCCCGCGCCCGGCCGCCCCGCAGCAGCCCGGGCCGCGGCGCGGCGAGACAGGGGTCGCAGAGCGGGAGCAGAGGGGCGCGGGGGGGGAAGGAGGGGTCCCCGAAGCGCCGACAGTCTCGCAGGACGTGACCCGGAAGGGGGGGGGGGGGGGGGGGGGGGGGCCCCGGTCGCAGGACGGCATGGGACGGTCACCTGGGCGGGGGGGGGGCAGGGACGCTGGTTCTTGCACCACGTCTTCGTTGCGATCAACGAGGGGATTCACCTTACATGCGCGCCCTTTCCGCGCGCATTGATAGGCGGCGCAGATGTTGTTGTTTAGGTCTTCGAATAGTCCCTTGTCGCAAGACGGTATCCGCTCGGTCACGAGGCATGGACGCTGACCAAGGGCTCCGCAAACCGGCACGATACATTTGTTCAGCTTAAAGTCTTCCACCAAGCCCTCGTCGCAAGACGGCACGCGCTGGGTGATCGTGCACGGCTGCTGCCCTTCCTTGCCGCACTGGAAGTCGACACATTTGTTGAGGTCGAAGTCTTCAAACAGTCCCTTGTCGCACGATGGGATGCGCTCGCTGACTTTGCAGGCCTCTTCGTTCAGAGCGCCGCAGACCGCCTTCACCGGCGCCTTGCATTTCTTCTCGATCAGATTTTCGATGAGGCCATTGTCGCAAGACGGAACACGCTCTCCGATCAGACAAGGCCGTTGGCCGGCCTTTCCGCATTGCAGCGGCAAGCACGTGCCGGGCGCATATTCGGCGAGCCCTTTGTCGCAAGACGGGATGCGCTCGCTCACCTTGCAGGGACGTTGTCCGAGCTTCCCACATTTGGGTATAGGCCGGGAGACGCATGTCCCCGACTTCTCTACGAGTCCCTTATTGCAAGAGGGCACACGCTCGATCACAAGGCAGGGGCGCTGACCCTGGACCGCAATTGCCCCCCCTCCCCCCCCCTCCCTTACCTCGATGAGGCCCCGATCACAGG
The DNA here is from genome assembly GCA_942491645.1 of uncultured Alphaproteobacteria bacterium. Classification (GTDB taxonomy): domain Bacteria; phylum Pseudomonadota; class Alphaproteobacteria; order Rhizobiales; family Methyloligellaceae; genus Methyloceanibacter. The sequence goes on from CALOBK010000015.1 coordinate 30,238, forward strand.
ACGGCACACGCTCGGTCACCTTGCAAGCACGCTGCCGGAGCTTTCCGCATTTGGGTTTGGGCCGGGAAACGCATCTCCCCGACTTCTCCATGAGATCCTTATTACAAGAGGGCACACGCTCAAGGCAAGGCACGGGCGCATGTTGAGTGCACCGCACCCTTCCTCTCGCACCGCCTTCTTACCTCGATGAGGCCTCGATCACAGGACGGCACACGCTCGGTCACCTTCAGGGACGCTGCCGGAGCTTTCCGCATTTGGGGGCGGGCAACCCCTCGTCGATCTCTCCACCAACCCCCTGTCGCAGGATGGAACGCGCCAAGCACAGTGCAGGCGCGTTGATTGAGTGCCCCGCAGGCTGGCTTTGGTTTTGGTGCCGGCTTCGGTTTCGGTTTCGGCGCCGGTTTGCGCTTTGGCGCCGGACGGTCGCATTTTTTCAGAGCGAAATTCTCGACCAAGCCCCTATCGCAGGACGGAACGCGCTCAAAGACCGTGCAGGGACGCGGTTCGCGGCACCACATTTGCCTGCGAGCACCGGCACCGAACTCGTAAGCACTCCGGCAAACAGCACAAAGACAATGAGAACACCGAGAACGACAGTCGATCCGATTGAGGCACCTGCGCCAAGTCTCATCCGGTCCACCCATCTAGGCCGTGCCCACTTCAAGTATCAGACTGGCTGCGCATTCAGGAGCGCGCAACCGTGTCGTGTGCGGGAACAGCGGCCCTCTGCTTGTGGTGCTGTCCAGAATTGCTTGTCGATAGAAGCGCTCGGCCCTCAGTCGAGAATGTTCTCAGCTTTGGGGACGACGACCGCGAACATGTCGCCAAGTGCCGACAGGCTGGCATCTTGCAACTGCTGGGCTGGCACATCCGCGCCGGTCGCGGGGTTCGGAATCGCTCGCGTCGCCGTGGCATTCGCAACCACCGTGTTGGCATAGCCGTGATTGAAGGAGGCACGCGCCGTCGAATTCACGCACATATGGGTCATGAAGCCAACATAGACGACATTCTCGACGCCGAGCTTTTTCAACTCCGCATCCAGATCCGTTTGCTCGAAAGACGATGGGAACTTTTTGACGATGATCGTCTCACCATCGATTGGCGCCACCATATCGGCAATCTGGCCGATGGGGGCCGCAATGTCATACGGGGTGTCGGTGCCTGCATCATGCATGATGTGGATCACGGGGCGCCCGGCCTGGCGGAACCGTTTAAGCAACGCAGCCGCCTCCTGCAGCGCAGGCTCGACGTTCTCAAGCTGCATGATCCCTTCCCGATATGTCTGCTGACAATCGATGAGTACGAGCGCGCTCTCTGAAATTGGCGCAGGGTTCGGATTCATGCCGGTGAGCGCGCGAAGTGTCGGATTTGCCATGCCGTTTCCTCTTAGAAATGAGATTTGTTCTCGAATATGTCTGGAGATTGAGCGCAGAAAAAATCCGTTTAGCACAAAAGGCGCACACTCGGGGACTGCGTCCAAAAATTCGATGAGCCGGGGAAACCGAACCCCATGACACCCGCGCGGCCAACTCAACACGCAAGGGCGCCCAAAGACCGCCAGCGCAATAATCAAGCACTCCGTTTCTACGCAGCGATAGCGACCTCATGCCTTGGGCTGGCATGACCGGCTATATGTGAGCTTCCTTTGGCCGGAAGCACGCCGGCAGGTGACATCAAGGGATCGCCGGGAGCGACCAAGTCCGCGATTGGCCAACAACTCAATAGAATTAGGACCGAACACAATCCAGGCTTAGCTTGCCTTCATCATAGCAGCGACGTCAGAGAACACAGACTTCAGCGAGCAGGAAACCATCGAAATTGACGCCATGATCGCAACGGCAATACCTGCAGCGACAAAAGCATATTCACCAGCTGTGCTGCCGGATTCCGCGTCGACGAACCTTGCGAACATCTTGTCACGCTTTGCCCCCTGAAATCCGGGACCTAGTCTCCCCTGCCCACTCGCTCTGCTCAGCGGGCTCGAGATGGCTGCGCTTCAAAGAGCGGACATCAGCGAACGAATGAAGGAGGTCTACTTTTACCCACGAAGCAGACATGTTGAGGGCAGAAATCAACTTCCGCTAAGTGCCATGTGTGGACGGCTCCGTGTTGGCAAGGGTTTTTTTGAACGATATCGCACGGCTGGTCGGAGCTGCCATGTGTTCGGCCTGTTGATGCGGCACGGTTCATGGCCGCTGGCCATAATGCTCTCCGCAGATCGGGTCCCGGTCAAAAGCACGCGCTTCAAGTGGCGCTCTGGCACTTGTGGGTTGTCCCGATCTGAGGGCCGACTGGCTTGGGTGCGTTATGCGATCATTGCCCTTTCCAACCTCGGTGCACGGGAAGCTGTTCCCCGCGCGTTTGTGCTGCTGCCTTATGCTGATGCCGGCAGCGGTGTTCGGTAGCTCTCGTTGCGTGCCATCATGGCCCAGGCAATACGGGCGATCTTGTTGGCCAGGGCAATAGCGGCGATCTTGACCGACCGGCGCTCCATGAGCCTGACGAGCCAGGGATGGCGTGTGTAGCCCAACTGTTTGGCTCGTCTGATGACCGACAGGGCGCCAATGACCAGTAACGTGCGCAGATATCGATTGCCCGCCTTCGAGATCCCGCCGAGACGCTCCTTGCCGCCAGTGGAGCTCTGTTTTGGCACCAGCCCGATCCATGCACTCAAGTCACGACCCGAACGGAAGACACTTGGATCAGGGATGCTGGCAACAAGGGTTGTGGCGATCAACGGACCAACACCGGGGATCGCTTCAAGCCGTTTACTGGTCTTGCTGGTCCGGTGCCATGCAAGCACCCGCCGATCGGCTTCCAGGATCTGGCGCTTCACCATTGCAAGCTGTGCCGCCAGGGCCATCAGGCACGCGTGGGCTGCCGGCGGTATGCGTTCATCCTCACCCTTGCAGATGAGCCCCAGCAATTTCTCGACGCCGTTGCGCCCAATGCCGGCAACGATGCCAAACTCAGCCATGTGAGCCCGGATCGCATTGATCAGTGTCGTACGCTGGCGAACAAACAATTGCCGGGTCCGGTGCAGCATCAATACCGATTGCTGCTCAGGGCTCTTGATCGGCACAAAGCGCATCGTGGGGCGCTGAACCGCTTCACATATGGCTTCAGCGTCCGCCGCATCGTTCTTGTTGCGCTTCACGTAGGGCTTCACATATCGCGGCGGCATCAGCTTGACCTCATGGCCAAGCGTCACAAGTTCCCGGCCCCAGTGATGCGCAGTCGCACAGGCCTCAATGCCGATGACGCACGCCGGCAGCTTGCGAAAGAAGGGCAAGACCTGAGAACGCCTCAGTTGCCGACGGACGATCACCGCGCCCGACGCATCAATCCCGTGAACTTGAAAAACCGACTTGGCGATATCTAAACCAATTGTTGTAATCTCTTGCATGGATGGCTCCTCTCAATTGTGATCGCTTCAACAGCAATCACAGTGTGGCACCTGGATGCCGGTGGAGGAGCCGTCCACAGCATCAAAAGCTGACCAGTCGCGCGACGCGGATCTCTTGAGGCCATCGGCGGCCAGCGACACTAGACTTCTTCTTGCGGCGCGTGCCCAGCCCTGATGTGCACGTCGCGCTGAGGGAATGGGATGCTTATGTTGGCGTCCCGCAAGGCCGCTAGTATGGCAAACCTGAGATTGCTGCTCGTACCGATCCGCTCGCGCACATCGCGGAGGTAGACACGCAATTCGAAATCAAGTGAGCTTTCTCCAAAACCAGCGAAGATTACGACAGGTGGCGGATGTCTCAGTACGCCGCGGTGAGTTCGCGCGACGTTGAGCAACGTTGATCGCAGCATCTCCACATCTGTGTCGTAGTCGACACCTACTGCGATATCGACCCGGCAGCTCTTGTCGACATGCATCCAGTTGCTTACCGGATCGGTGATGAGCGTCGCATTGGGAACGATTACAGATTGTCTATGGATCGTCTCTATCTCCGTCGACCGCACGCTGATCTTTTTGACAGTGCCCTCCTGGTTACCGACTTGGATGTAATCACCAATTTTGATCGGACGTTCGGCAAGAAGGATGAGACCGGACACGAAGTTGTTAAAGATGCTCTGTAGGCCAAATCCGATACCCACAGAGAGTGCGCCGGCAATGATAGCGAGATTGGAGAAATCGACGCCGAGATAAGAGATACCTGCGAGTGCCGCCAGTACGAAGCCGAGATAGCCGATGCCAACACGCACGGATTCGTGCAAGCCGGAGTCGGCTTTTTGGCCAGAGAAGACGCGACCCGTGAGCCAGCGTTGCACGAATCGGGTCAGGGCGAGCCCAAGCGCGAAGACGCCGAGTGCAACGAACACGGACTGGAGCGAGACCCGCAATGGCCCAAATTGGAAGCCGAAAAATGCCGCTTGTATCCAGCCTTTGACCTCTACCCAGTCGAACCGCCACAGCAGCAGCAGCACGGTGATGCCGATCGCGAGTATGGCGATGTCGAGGAGCAGGCTGACGATGATCCGCATGGTCAGAAGCGAGGGAGCGCCCATATCCCCCTCTTCATCAAGGTCATCGTCGATGGCTTGACCGGAGATCACGCTGACGCTGGAGATGGACTCGGCAGCCAGATGCAACAAATACATGATCCACAGCACGCCGGCGGTCGACACTGCGTGGCTCCCAATGAATTGTGCGAGGGATTCATAGCCGAGCAGCATGGCGAGCAGGATGATCCCAGCCATGGCGGACATGATGGAATACAGCCATCCCCGCCAGCCGCCGAACGCAGCTATGCGCATCTCTCTCCCGCTATGGATGACCCACAGAATGGCAACGAGGAGGAGTCCGTAAAGGGTCGCAAACACGGCGGAGCCAAAGACCGAGATCTGGTAGGGCGTGAACATGACCAGATCTTTCAGCACGATAAGCTTGTCAAAAAGCCAGACTGCGATCAGGGCCCACAGCAGACCGGCTGCCCGCCAGGCCACAACGTCAGTGGAGGAAATGAGTTTCCAGGTGCTGTTCGTTGGAACCAGCGCCTCGTAGACGAGAAAGGCGAGGAGCACAGCCCAAGCGATCACTAGCAACGCCCTCGGCAGAAAGCCGTCGAATGTGGGAATGGCCAATCCGGCAGCCGTCGCGATGAAATAAAAGACGGCGAGCGCAGCCCACACCGGCAAGCATGCCCAAAGAGAGGCCTTGATGGCCGCGGTTCCGCGGTCCTGCAAAGTGGGCTCTTGGGTCGCAGGCTCCTCCCTATTCGAAGCGTGCGGGATCAGGCGTCCAATAAAACGGCTCATCGCCACAGCTGCGGCGGGCGGTGCAATCAAGAGCAAGCCGAAGACCAGGAGTCCCTTGCTCCAGGCAAGGGCAATCCACTCTTTGATGGCCTCGACGACGCGTGCGAACTGCTGCGGCAGGGTCTCAAGAGCTGTCGGCAAAACGTAGGAGTAGAAGTTAGGTACTGGTCGGAACAGCGATTCGGTGAATCGCTCGCGGCGCTCATAATTGGCTTCGTCGATCAGCTGGCCGGCGCGCACGAACAACACGTCCGCTTGCTTGAGCTTGCCGTCGACCTCCGCCACCGCATTCTCGAGATGCTTACGCTGCGCCGCGATCTCGTCGCTTTCCTTCGGCGCGTCGTCTTTGGGCGCGGGGCCAAGCTTCACCAAGCGCTCTTGCGTTTCTTCGAGCTTCGGCTTGAGTTTGCTGCGTTGCGCGACGATTTGTTTGCGCAACCCCTCAAGCGATTCCGGGATGGCGCTTAGCTCTTCATCGGTCGTCGATTTATCAGCGAGCGCTTGCTCTTTTAGCTTGATCTTGCTCTGCCATTTTTCGATCGCTCCAGTGAACGCAGAAACAAGCTGGCCGTTGGTACTGTTGGCCTGAGTCTCTAGCGCTTCCGGTGCATCTTGGGCGCTGGCAAGCGGAATTATCGTCAGGGCTAGGCCCAGGCCCGCAACCGCGAGTATCTGCAAGGGTCGCGAAGTCAGCATGCAAGTCGGCATATTTTATGCGTTGGTCCCGGACTGCGAGGTCGAGGGACTCCCAATCGTTTTTAAGTTTTTTGCTCAATGTGGCGATACATCAGACACGACAATGAGGAGGATTAACGGCAGGGGGCGGCCAGAAACTGAGACCACTTTGGGTCATAGCGGACATCGGCGTGTGGCTCAGGTGCGTCCGTTTTGCCTGCAAATGCGGACCTGGAGAGTATTGCAAACGGATCTGCACCGGACCCGCCTGGCAGTACGGAATTGAGCATTACAACACCGCACCATCGGTGCCAGGACCACCGAAGTGCGGGAGACAGTTAGCTACTACGCGCCACAGTCCGGTATAAGATCAGAGGCGCGCAGGCGTTCCGAGGGTTCGCATCCTGCCCTCTCTCCGCCACGACTTATTGAGAGTGTTGATCTCAAAGTGGATGCCCACGTAACCCAGATGCCAACCTTGAGTGGGTCTCATGCCGAAGTTCGACGCGAGTTCCGAATTTGATGCTGCTGCGGCGATCGAGGCTGCGGCGGAGGGCGTCTTGATAACCACCGCCGAACTCAATGCGCCCGGTCCTTCAATCGTCTACGTGAACCCAGCGTTTGAGCGGATAACGGGGTGGTCCAGGAAGGAAGTCATCGGCCTCTCACCTAGAATATTGCAAGGCCCCAAGACCGATATTCAGATCTTCGCCAACTTTGAGGAAAGGCTTAGCTCCGGGAAAATCTGGGAAGGACTGACGATCAACTACAGGAAGGATGGCTCGGAGTTCTGGATGGAGTGGTCGATCGTGCCGCTGCGGACCGAGCAAGGCCGGATCTATCAATACGTCGCAGTTCAACGAGACGTTTCAGCCCGCGTGGCAGCCGAACTTCGTCTTCAAGACGCTCAGGCATCTCAACGCGCTGCCGATCGAGCCCGAGCAAATCTCGCTCGATATTTTCCACCGAAGCTTGTCGAGACATTGGCCGCAAAGGATCAGCCCTTTGGCTCCGTCAGGCGTCAAAACATGGCCGTGCTTTTTGCGGATATCGTCGGATTTACAAACCTTGCTGAATCGGTTGAGCCAGAGGAAGTGATCGAAGTCTTACGCGAGCTTCACAGTTGGATGGCGAGGGTTATCTTCAAGTGGGATGGCTCCATCGAAAGCTATATCGGCGATACTGTTCTGGCCATTTTTGGATTCCCCGAACCTGGCAACCAAGACGGCACCAACGCGCTGTCCTGCGCCTATGAATTGCATGCAGCTGCTTATCAGTGGGAGCAGGAGCGAAGCGCGAAAGGTTTGTTGCCCATCCGCATCGGACTAGGTCTGCATTACGGTCCGGTTGTTCTCGGTGACGTTGGAACGGGAGAGTATCTTGAGTTTACAGTGCTGGGCGACACCGTAAACACGGCGAGCCGTCTGCAGCAGGCAACTCGAAGCCTTAACTGTGACCTTGTCGTCGGCCAAGAGCTTGTCGATGTGGTGAAAGCCGAGAATGACAGCGCATCCGGCAGCACCTTATTGAGCCGCCTGCAACAGTACGGCGATTTTGCAATCCGCGGGCGCTCTCGATCGGTCGTTATTTGGACCTTGTCCAAGGGCCGCACGGCACACTGAGCTGGGCGCGCTTGGTGGGCTTGTTTTTGAAGTGGTAGCGGAGGAGCGTTTTGGTCGCGCCCCCCTACGCGCTTTGCCCTGAAATTCTGGACGTAGCCTCCCCTGCCCAATCATTCGGCTCAGCGGGCTTGAGATAGCCGCGTCGTCGAGAAGCAGACATCAGGACCTGAACTAGGAAAGTCCAGCTTTCCCATCAAGCAGACAGGCTGGGCGCGGAAACCGATGTCCGCTATGTGTGGCGGGCTCAATGGGTGGTCGCAACGCTTCAATCTTTTAGCAGAGATGAGGTGTTGCAGATGGGCTATCGCGGACGGATCTATTTCACGGAGAAGCAGAAGACGGAGATCTGGGATCGCTGGCGGCGTGGAGAGTTGATGAGCTCGATCGGGCGGCGGTTTGATCGGAACTCGTCGTCGATTTACCCGCTGCTGGCAAAGACCGGCGGCATCCGTCCTGCGGAGCGGCGAAGGTCGCAACTGGCGCTGACGCTGGCGGAACGCGAGGAGATCTCCAGAGGGCTGCGGGCCCAGCTCTCCCTGCGCGCCATCGCCCGCCAATTACGGCGGGCCCCGTCGACGATCAGCCGCGAGGTAAGCCGCAATGGCGGGCGCGCTTTCTATCGGGCGGTCCAGTCGGATCAGGCGGCCTGGGACCGCGCCCTGCGTCCCAAGCCCTGCAAGCTGGCTTGTCGCCCTAGGCTTTGCCGGAGAGTATCGGTCAAACTTGAGCGCAAGTGGTCGCCGCAGCAGATCGCAGGCTGGCTGAAGCGCGCCCATCCCGACGACGAGAGCGCCCGCGTGTCCCACGAGACGATTTACCGAAGCCTGTTCATCCAGACGCGGGGCGTTCTGAAGAAGGAACTTCTTGCGCATCTTCGTGCGACACGGACGATCCGCCGCTCGCGACATGCGAGCCTCAAGCGCGACGGGCTCGGACAGATCAAGGACGCGATCTCAATCCGGAAGAGACCCGCGACCGTAGAGGACCGCGCCATCCCCGGCCACTGGGAAGGCGATCTGATCGCCGGCTCGAAGAACAGCTACATCGTCACGCTCGTCGAGCGTCACACCCGCTACGTGATGTCGGCCAGGATCAAGAACAAGGACACCGCCGGTGTCGTGGCCGCGCTTGCCAGACAGGTGCAGCACCTGCCGCGGGAACTCCGCCGGTCGCTCACATGGGATCGGGGCAAGGAACTTGCCTGATCCTCCCCCAGTGAAGTGGTCCGCCGTTATGTTTAGGAAACGGAGGATCGAAGATGGGAAGCAAGCGACACAAGCCGGAAGAGATTGTCACGAAGCTGCGACAGGTTGAGGTCCTTGTCGGGCAGGGAATGGCGCGCGTGGATGCGATCCGGGAGGTTCGCATAACCGAGCAGACCTACCACCGCTGGCGGAAGCAGTACGGCGGTATGGGGACCGACCAGCTAAAGGAACTCAAGCGGCTTCAAAAGAGAACGAACGGCTGAGGAAAGCGGTGTCGGATCTGACCTTGGACATAGCTGATCCTGGCGGAGGCCGCACGGGGAAACTTCCCAGCCCCCACTCGCCGCCGTGTCTGCATCGGTCATGTGCGTGAAGCGTTCATGGTATCCGAGCGACGCGCCTGCCGTGTGTTGGGCCAGCATCGTTCGACGCAGAGGAAACTGCCGAGAGGTCGGGCTGACGAGGCCGACCTGGTTGCGGACATGATCGAGCTGGCCCGCGAGTACGGTCGCTACGGCTAACGCCGGATTGCGGCACTGCTGAGGGACGCAGGCTGGCAGGTCAACGACAAGCGTGTCGAGCGACTGTGGCGGCGAGAGGGGCTGAAAGTACCTACAAAACAACCGAAGAAGGGCCGGCTCTGGTTGAACGACGGATCTTGCATCCGGTTGAGGCCTAAGTACCGCGACCATGTCTGGAGCTATGACTTCGTTCATTGCCGCACGGACGATGGTAAGGCGTTCCGGACGTTGAACATCCTGGATGAGTACAGCCGGGAATGCCTGGCGATCAAGGTGGATCGGAAGCTCAACGCAACCAGCGTGATTGATGCCCTATGCAGCAGTCGCTGCGCCTTTGCCAGCGCTCCCTCCGACAACGGGCCCCGAGGTTCGTTGCGCGGGCTGCCAGGGACTGGGTTGCCGCGGTTGGTGCCAGGACGGCCTACATCGAGCCAGGATCACCATGGGAGAACGGTTACACGAGAGCTCAACCCGCCGGGAGAGCGCGACGGCGAAATCCACAGCCGGCGAGGGCAAATCCGATCGAGAAGGGGAACACACAACAACAACGCAAAGGGCAGGCACCGGCCGCCGCCCGGAGACCATCATCCCCAGCACTCGCCGATGTTGCCGCAAACGATGCAAATGGCAGCATGACGCTAAAGGGGTGATCAGTCACACGGATTCACATTTGAAGGAGCATCAATCGGACCACAGGCGGGCACGATCTCAAGTCAGGCTCTCGTTTTCTAATCGAATAAGAATGGAGTTTGCTGCTCTCGCGATCATCAAGGGGCGTTTCGAACTTGTGATCTGTGATGCCTCGTGTCCCTTGCCGGCGGAGAACGAAACATCATTGGGCGGGATGATGATATGAAGCGAGGCGGGACGGACGTAGTCCGGGATCGGACAGCTCAAGTATTCGGGGACGTCGGTGTCCATGACGAGGGTTGAGCATTGTAAGACGGCAAGTCGCAATTCGGGGATTTGCAGAGGGCGTTGGACGATCCGGAGAAGGGCAGAAGACGGCCTTTAGATTTGAGAACGTTCGCGGGCGTCGGCACATTCTCAAGCCATCCGGCGTGTGGGATAATCGACGATCACCTTAGTAGTGCCCAGGACACTTCCGGCCGTCACGGCGCGGCGCGCGGCGAGTGAAAGTGTCGTTCGGATAAAGTCCGGATATACCGATATGACGAAGCGCGAAGCTCGCCGCTTGACGTTGGGAAAGGTTGAAGTTTCCCAAAAAGGAGGGGCACGAGTCCGGTATTTTGAAACCCTATGATGGAATTGACCCTCCGCCTGTCAACAAAATCGAGTTTGGTTTTTCATACCATTTCGAACGTTTCGGATAGTCGAGATGATCCACCGTAATGTTGTGAGTATTTTGATATCGAAGTCTAGCCAGGACTCGTAGATTCTATTCCCGAGGTCACCTCGCAACGAGGTGCGTTCCTCCTGATCCAGGTAGTCGCTCATAAACTTGAAATATCAACTGCTTCGGGGGGACAGACCTTGTTTCCCGAGTGAGATCCCCAGACGAGCATGTCCGCGCTGAATTCGTATCAGATACGGCAGTGTTTTCCCATCGTCGAGGACCAGTGACATGGAGAGGTCCTGAGACGGATGGGAATGCAATGGGGTGCGACCAACGTCGGGTCATAACGCAGGCCGTTTTGCTCATCCCCATTGTGATCTACTCCCATGCTCTAAGCTTGGCTCGACCTCAGTCACGGGCGGGTCCAGACTCCGGGATGTGGCGCGCGACCTCTCGGGTCTGACAAGAACCGCGGCGCCGGCGCCGCACCCCGGGTGATTGGCACCGCCGCCCGGCGCGGCCGCCGGGGCGCCGCGGGCCCCACGCGGGCGGGTGGGCGCGGGCGCGGGGCGCGGAACCCGCGGTATGGCGCGAGGGCGGCGGGGCCGGGAGGGACACTAGCGGCGCAGAGAGGAAAGGGCAGCCGGACGCCCCGGGGCTCCAACGGTCTGTCCGGCGTCAGGGCCCAAGCTACTCCGCAAGATCATCAAGGCTGAGTGCTGGAACCAATTACGAGTCCTCTCTTCTCCCTGCGCCGAGGCTCTTTCGTCCGCTTCCCGCAATACAGGACAAGCTATTGTCGCCAAATTGCGCTAAACGGATCTAAGCTCATGACCGCCACGGTGCTAGCTTCTGAACCCAAACCGATGTCCGGTGGCTATCGATCTCTTTGCCTCGGAACGGCCTAAGTTCACCTCGCATATAATACGATCAAACTAAGAGGAGGACCTGAATGACGTCTAATCGCTCAGGATCGATGTTTTCGTTAGCTGTACTCACTTGCCTCGCTTGTGGGATCCCATCCGCGGTGTGGGGCCAAGCTGGCACCATTTCCAAGGGCATGCAGACCTACTGCGTAAACGACTACAAGAAGTTCTGCGGGGAATACGGACTGCAAACCTCCGCTCTGAATCTTTGCATGCGAAAGGCCGGCCCCAGCCTTTCGCCGGCTTGCGTGCGTGCTCTGGTTCAAGCTGGAAAGATTTCGCAAGCCGAGGTGAATCGCGTCAAGGCGCAGATGGGTCGTTAGAGGGTTTCAATCATGAATAGATTTGGCTGCTTCATTATTTCTGCCGCCCTCGGACTCACGTGTGGCGATGCCTTCGCTGTTGATAGTTGCACCAAGATAACGGCGACGGGTCATCCGGCCTATCCGGTGATCGCGTTCAGGGACGGCGACAACATCGCCGGCGCCGCGCCCGACCTCGTCGCGGCCGTGGCCAAGAACCTGAAAGTGCCGCTTGAGTCGAAATACATGGGCTCTTGGGAGGAGGCGCAAGCAGCCGCCCGCGACGGCCAGGCCGATCTCATCTTCGGCATCTACTACAACGATGCGCGCGCCGGTTATCTCGACTACGTCCAGCCCGCCTTTATGTATGACGACGTGGCGATCTTCGTGGCCAAGGGCAAGGAGTTTCCCTTCAAGGAGCAGAACGACCTCATCGGCAAGAAGGGGGTCACGAACGAAGGTGAGAGCTACGGAGACGAGTTCGATGCCTTCATGAAGGATAAGCTCGATGTTACGCGTACGGACGGCATCAGCGAATCCCTTAAGCAGCTTCTGGCGGGGAAGGCGGACTATCTGATCGCCGGCTACCATCCCGGTCTTGCTGAGGCGGCAAAGAATGGACTGAAGGACCAGATTGTCCCCCTCGACCAAGCTCTGCTCACCGCAGAGATGTTCGTTGCCTTTTCGAAGAAGTCGCCGTGCCGCTCGCTGGCACCTGGTTTTGGCCAGGGCATCACGGAACGGACCACGGACGGTAGCTTCGACAAGATGCTCAACGAGGCGACGACGACGTGGGACAACGCCCAGGCGAAAAAATAATGCGCAAGGAAGGCCGAATGAGCTCGTATTTCTGCTCCTAGAACAGCCGATGGGTCACGACGCAGGAGCGCCAGAGCATGTCCGCTCCTAGCAATTAGCCGGCATCCATCTCGACGCTACGCACCTCTGCTTTCAAACGTAAAGTAGAGGTGGTTCGGCACAACGTGGGCTTGAGAAGCTCTGAACTTAACTGCAATACAGGTGCCCGGCCAAGGGACCCCTATTCTCTAGACCCCAGGGCACTTCGTAGCTCATGTCCCTGTTGCTAAGTCTACTAAGACCACCATGCGGCAAACACGTCGGAAGGGTTCGTGGCGGTATCGAACGTGCGCGACTGCTCTGTACTCTTCACCGTTAGGTATGTCTGCTATTCCTCACAAACGAGCTAGTATTGGGCCGACATTCAGAAAGAGCGGATGCCGTGGCTACAACTTCAAGCGCGAACGCTATTATGCAGTACTCGTTCCTGTGCGTATTCGCGAACGACAGAACGATTGATGCCAGGGAACTGGCCATGCTCGAGAAACTCGCGCTCGAGGACGGAACCATGGATGATCAGGAACGAGCAATGCTCAGCCGGATCTTTGCCCGCGTGACGGCGGAATCCGTAGCCGAAGACGTGTGGGATGAGATTTGCCGGTTCAAGGCCGAGTATCAGATACCCTGATAATTTGGGCCGCGCTGAGCATGTCCGAGGAACAGATAGGGTGCCTTCTACCAGCCGCCCCTGGGTACCTCGCGGCTCATCACCCTGTAGCTAAGTCTACTATGATCATTATGCGGCAAACGCGTTGAGGCCTCTCTCCTTTCCTCGGACAATCAAAGGGCAGTTAGCTGAGAAAACTATTGATTTCTTAGACGCGTCGCAAAAGGCAGTGCGAGACGAGCACATGATGTGGGCGGCGCTAACCAGCGCTTCCTTGTGAATCCTAAAATGATCAGTAAATGCAAAGAGTTGAGTGGTAGCGGAGGAGAGAATCCGCCGTAATCATCCATTCCTGAAAATCGAGGTGTAGGTTCAAATCCTGGGCTCGCAGCCGCCTTGATTTACAGCTTCAAGGATTGCTCGCGACCATGGTCCCAACATAGCCAAAACCCGTCAAACCTAGCGCGTTGCGGGGCCTAAAACCCCGAGAATTGACTCTACCGCCCATCCCTGTCTGAGGGTCCGCATAGAGCCAACTAGCGGACGTCCCTCCCCGCTGAAACTATGTCGGCTAAGTGCCAAGAGCAGACCTCAAGAAGCGCTTCACTGCCTCATTTCTGCGCGACTTGATTGGCAGAAGGCGCAGGCCAGCGCTGTTCCTCGGAGCGCACTTAGGGAAGGGCGATAGCGATGACCGAAAGCAACATCACGCGCCGTGAGTTCAACGCCGGCGCCGCGGCCACTGTTGCACTTGCGAGCACGACGTCACAGGCGCTGGCGCAGGTGGCCGAGCCGCTCGACCTCGTGATCCAGGGCGGGAGGGTGATGGACCCTGAAACCGGCTTCGATCAAATTGCCAATGTGGGCGTGAAGGGCGGCTGGATTGTCGCCATCACGGCTGAGGTGCTAAACGGCGGGCGCCAAATTGACGCGACCGGTCACGTCGTCGCGCCGGGCTTCATCGACACCCATTACCACTGGCCGCGGCCGATGGGGAACAAGCTGGCGCTTCGGGACGGTCGGACGACGGTCCTCGACCTGGAAATGGGCACGCTCGGGACAGTGATGAACGAGTGGTACGCCGTGCGGGAAGGTAAGAACCCCTTGAACTTCGGGGCTGCTTCCGCCCATGAATTCGCGCGCGCGTTGGTTCTCGATGGCATCACCACTCCCGACACTCCGGAGGCCATGAACCATCGCGGCTCGGGGAAAAACGGCTGGTCATCCACTCGGCCGAGCCTCGAACAGGGCAACGAGATTTTGAGCGTGCTCGATGCCGGCCTGACCGCCGGCGCCATCGGGGTCGGTTCGACGCTCGGCTACATGCGTGATGGCGTCTCTGCGCGGGAAGCCTTCGAGATCCAGAAGCTATCCGGCCTCTATGGCCGCCAGAGCGGCTTCCACTTCCGCTACACGCCGGGCACGGACACGATGGAGACCAACGGAATCCAGGAACTGTTGGCCAATGCCGCCGCGCTCGGCGCTCCTGCCATCGCCTGCCATTTCAACAACCCTGGCTACAATCTGGTGCATGAGCTGCTGGTTCGGATGCGCGAGCGGGGGATGAATGTCTGGGGTGAACTCTACCCCTATGCCGCGGGCTCGACCGCGCTGAACGCCGTGTTCCTTGAGCCGGAGGTCTGGGTGGACCAGCTGGGCTACAAGTACGAGGAGACGATCCAGGACGCGCTGACCGGCGAATTCTATACGGCCGAAAGCCGCGCCGAGATGGTCCAAAAGGAGCCGACCCGAATCGTGCAGGTCTACAAGATGCCGGAATCGGCGATTGTCGACTGGCTGCGGATGCCGGGCGTCGCGATCGCTTCCGACACGATGCCGATCGTGCTCGACACGATTACATGGCACACGCCCTTCGAGGATCTACCCAACAGCCACCCACGCGGAGCGGGCTCGTGCGCCAGGGCCCTGCGCATGGGCCGAGAGAACGACATTCCGCTGATGCAGGGCCTAGCGCAGCTCAGCTACAACTCGGCCCGGCCGCTTGGCGAGATGGGGCTGAAGGCGATGCTGGAACGCGGACGTATGCAGGAGGGGATGGTCGCGGACATCACCATCTTCGATCCGGCGACGGTGACCGACAAGGCAACTTACGCGAAGGGTACGCTGCCGTCGGAAGGCATTCCATTCGTGATCGTCAACGGGACCGTCGTCGTGGAAAATTCCGAGGCGCTGAAGGACGTCAATCCCGGCCAGCCGATCAGATTTGAGCCAACCGAAAGCAAGATGGAGCCGCTCAATGTCGATCATTGGGCAACGACCTTCTACGCCGTCCCGCATGACTTCGGTGGCGGCGTGCCCGGCTCGCAGCCTGTTTACAAGGACGTCGTGCCCTGCTGCGAGTGACGAACTGAATAGCCCAACAGCTGCTCGTCGGTCGGCATGTCCGCTTTGGGCGGCGGGCTCAATAGGTGGTCGCAACACTTCAATCTTTTAGCAGAGATGAGGTGTTGCAGATGGGCTATCGCGGACGGATCTATTTCACGGAGAAGCAGAAGACGGAGATCTGGGATCGCTGGCGGCGTGGAGAGTCGATGAGCTCGATCGGGCGGCGGTTTGATCGGAACTCGTCGTCGATTTACCCGCTGCTGGCAAAGACCGGCGGCATCCGTCCTGCGGAGCGGCGAAGGTCGCAACTGGCGCTGACGCTGGCGGAACGCGAGGAGATCTCCAGAGGGCTGCGGGCCCAACTCTCCCTGCGCGCCATCGCCCGCCAATTACGGCGGGCCCCGTCGACGATCAGCCGCGAGGTAAGCCGCAATGGCGGGCGCGCTTTCTATCGGGCGGTCCAGTCGGATCAGGCGGCGTGGGACCGCGCCCTGCGTCCCAAGCCCTGCAAGCTGGCTTGTCGCCCTAGGCTTTGCCGGAGAGTATCGGTCAAACTTGAGCGCAAGTGGTCGCCGCAGCAGATCGCAGGCTGGCTGAAGCACGCCCATCCCGACGACGAGAGCGCCCGCGTGTCCCACGAGACGATTTACCGAAGCCTGTTCATCCAGACGCGGGGCGTTCTGAAGAAGGAACTTCTTGCGCATCTTCGTGCGACACGGACGATCCGCCGCTCGCGACATGCGAGCCTCAAGTGCGACGGGCTCGGACAGATCAAGGACGCGATCTCAATCCGGGAGAGACCCGCGACCGTAGAGGACCGCGCCATCCCCGGCCACTGGGAAGGCGATCTGATCGCCGGCTCGAAGAACAGCTACATCGTCACGCTCGTCGAGCGTCACACCCGCTACGTGATGTTGGCCAGGATCAAGAACAAGGACACCGCCGGTGTCGTGGCCGCGCTTGCCAGACAGGTGCAGCACCTGCCGCGGGAACTCCGCCGGTCGCTCACATGGGATCGGGGCAAGGAACTTGCCGATCACAAGCGCCTGACGCTCGCCGTGGACCTCGACATCTACTTCTGTGATCCCCACAGCCCCTGGCAGCGCGGCACCAACGAGAACACCAACCGTCTTCTACGCCAGTACTTCCCAAAAAGCACCGACCTCTCCGTGCACAGCCAGGCCAGGCTGAACGCCGTGGCCCGCGAGCTCAACGAGCGGCCCAGAAAGACCTTGAAGTATCACTCACCAGCAGAGAAGTTCGCACAGTGTGTTGCGGCGATCGGTTGAATCGGCAGTACTTAGCGGACGCAAACACTCCGTTCTTGGACTTCCGCTTTGTGCCACTTTGCAGAGGTCGCCAGCCTCGGCATGTGTAAGGTGGTAGCGAAGGACCGTTTTGGTCGTTCCCCCGCTTACGCTTTTTGTTGTGAAATTGTGGGTTTAACCTCCCCTGCCCACTCGCTCGGCTCAGCGGGCATGCGATAGCTGTACCGTCGAAAAGCAGGCATCAAGACGCGAACTGGGGAGGTCCGCTTTTACCCACTAAGCAGACATGCTGAAGGCGGAAAGCGATGTCCGCTAAGCGACATTGGCTGACGTTGCCTTTAACAAGGTCGGCGTTGCGCACGATAGCGATGACCACAACTCAAACCTAAGCTTACCCCTGGTTGGGGCAGCCGGTTGCCTAGCGTTTTCGGACCAGAAAATCGATTTTAGTTGCTGCGCGTCACTTCTACGAGGTTATCTGAGAAAGAAGGCGCATGCCCCATATCGGTGAACTCGGCTGAACTGATCGAGTTCACCGTGCCTTGATTGAGTTGGCGCCAATAGCCAAGAGTCGCCACTACGATCCCTGGGTTCACGTCGTCGGTAATACGGGCCACACCTTTGAAAGCCCCACGGCCGTTGGCGACCTGCACTCTGTCACCTTCGACGATGCCCCGTTGCTCCGCGTCCTTCGAACTGATCAGAACGAACTGCTCACCCTGCCCCTTAATCTTTTGGTCCATATTGGCGTAACAGGAATTCAGAAAGCCGTGGCTCTTTGGTGAGACAATGTTCAACGGGTACTTTTCGGCTAGTTCAGGGTTGGTAGCAGGTGACTCCCGCGTACCCACATAATCCGGGAGAGAATCCAGTGGTTCTCCAGCCTGATAGCCTTCATACATCTGGCGGAAGGGCCCGGCCACAAAGTTGGTCGCACCTACGATTTCGAAATGGCACTTTCCTGAAGCAGTCGGGAATTTGCCTTCCTTATGTGGCGCACGGTCGTCCTTGGTGCCCACTTTGAGCCGCGCATAACCGTGGCGGCGCAGATAGTCGAGATCTATTCCTTCGCACGCAGGCGAGTCCCAATCGACATAGTGTTCCAGGCACTCAGTGTCGGACCATTGGAAGTTTTCTTCCTCGTAGCCCATTCGCGCGGCTAGACGTCGGAAGATTTCATTATTCGGGATGGCTTCGCCAGGCGACTCGGCACACTTTGCATTGTAAGTCAGGTAAAGATGTCCCCATGACAGGATCATATCTTCCATCTCTGCGCCCATAGAGGCTGGCAAAACGATGTCGGCATAAGAAGCCGTATCAGAGATGAAGTGCTCGGCCGAGACCAAGAAAAGGTCCTCACGCATCAAGCCCTGGACAATTTTGTCAGTTTCAGGTGCCTGCGTGACAGGATTGGAATTCCAGCACATCATGGACTTGATCGGCGGATCGAGCGGAATCTCACCAGTGAGAGCGCGGCCAATTTGAAGATTGTTAATGACGCGAGTTCCCTCAGGAATGAGATCAGGCCGACAAATCACGTCGAACTTGTAGGGGTGCTCCCAAACAGGAAATTGCGTCACTCCCCCGCCAACATGACGCCACGCACCCGTTAGCGCAGGAATGCTAGTTACGGCCCGGATCGTCTGGCCGCCGCCGTAGTGGCGCTCGAGCGCCACGCCCATGCGGATGGCAGCGGGCTGCTCGGTCGCAAGCTCCCGTGCCAGCCTCCGAATGTCGTCTGCTGAGACACCGGTGATTTCCTCAGCCCATTCCGGCGTCCGAATTCTGGCTCTTTCCTTCAGTGCGTCAAAGCCGACCGTATAGTTGTCGACGTAGTCTTGGTCGACCAAACCTTGCTCAATTATGGAATTGATCACGGCCATGGCTAGCGCACCGTCGGTACCTGGCTTGGGACAGATATGCCAATCCGCCTCCTTGGCAGTTCTCGACGAATAGGCATCGATCACCACAACTTTGGCGCCGGCTTCTTGCGCATCTTTCACAATGGCCCAGTGGTGCAGATTGGTGCTGACACTGTTGCAGGCCCATATGACGATGTACTTCGAATGAATATAGCTCTCTGGATCAACACCGGCTGTCGGCCCAACCGTAAGTAGCCAGGCAGTGCAAGATCCCTCACCGCAAAACGTGCGCTCGCATACCGTTGCACCCATACGGTTGAAAAAGGCATCGCCTCCGTTCAGACCGTGAACCAATCCCTGATGGCCTAGGTAGCTATAGGGAACAATTGCTTGTGCGCCGTGCTCCTCGATGATCGCTTTCCAACGACTCGTGATTTCATCAAGGGCTTCATCCCAAGTAATTCGCTCGAATTGCTTGGAGCCTTTCGGGCCTGTGCGGCGCAGCGGGTACAACAGTCGATCTGGGTGATAATGGCGCTTCTCGTAGTCCTTAAGCTTCACGCACAAGCCCCCACGTGTAATTGGGTGCTCAGGGTTGCCTCTGACGCCTTTGAGGATCCCGTCCTCCACCTCGAAAAGCATTGCGCACGTGTCGGGACAATCATGCGGACAGCCACCGAAGAAGATTTCCTGCTTTGGTTCCTGGTTCATTCGGTTCCTCGCTGAGAGCTGCCCCTGAGATCCACGGACACTCATGCATCATCATATTGGACAAAATTCTATTGAACGAAGTTTGACACGAGTTCAGCAAATTCAAAAGGCCCGACGTAGTGGTGTCAATGAGAGAGGATCTATCGGCTCGGAATGCCCGTCTCATGCCAGGACCAATGACTTTAGTTTTCACACATCGGCCATCCAAGTTGCCCTCGGGAGCCATGTGTCAGCGGGCCAGCCATTCCGCCTTACAGGACCCGGGCGCATGGAGTAGCGGGTTGCCCCAAAACTTAGGCGTCTTGGACATCTCAGCCTGAGAGCCGGGTGTGCAAGCATGGCTGTTAGAATCGTTTCGTCGCTGACGCCGTCGTCAAGTAGACCGAGCTCTTTGGCGGGCGACTTGGTCTCGCGCAGGGCCTGGCGCGGTGTCAGGTCTGTGGCAGCGAGCAAAGCTAGGAGCTGGGGCCGGGTTCCACCCCTCTTTCAGATAGTCGATGACAACCGGCCTCTCGCCGCTGG
Organism: uncultured Alphaproteobacteria bacterium; assembly: GCA_942491645.1. Classification (GTDB taxonomy): domain Bacteria; phylum Pseudomonadota; class Alphaproteobacteria; order Rhizobiales; family Methyloligellaceae; genus Methyloceanibacter. Next base: position 50,225 of record CALOBK010000015.1, read on the forward strand.
CTTCAATCAAAGCCAGCACGCTGCGAAACGTCCCGCAGTCAGGATTATGGTGGATAACGATCATGAATTTGCCTCCAGACGAGAGTCTGCGCTTTCAGTGTCTGGGAACGCGCCGCGCGTACGGTTTGCAAAGGCCACGAGTGACAACATGACGGGCACTTCGACAAGAACTCCAACGACTGTTGCGAGCGCCGCGCCGGAGTTCAGTCCGAACAGGCTGATGGCGACGGCAACGGCTAGCTCGAAAAAGTTTGAGGTGCCAATCATCGCGCAAGGTGCAGCGATCCGATGCGGTACTTTCCAGGCCCAAGCCGCAGCATAGGCAAGCGCGAAGATGCCATACGACTGGATCAGGATGGGAACAGCGATCAAGGCAATCACGAACGGCTTTGCGAGAATGGTCTCGCTTTGGAAGCCAAACAGCAGCACGACTGTGGCCAGAAGCCCGATGACCGAGAGCGGCTTGATATGGCTGGTGAAGGCAGTGACAGCTTGGTCCCCACCTCGCTTTGTCAGGACATTTCGGGCGATGACACCTGCAATCAGCGGGATCACGACATAAAGCGCTACCGACAAGAGCAGTGTCTCCCACGGCACAGCAATATCTGTGACGCCGAGCAGGAAGGCGACGATGGGAGCGAATGCAACCACCATAATCGCGTCATTCACGCTGACCTGGACCAGGGTGTAATTGGCATCACCCTTGGTGAGCTGCGACCAGACAAAGACCATTGCTGTGCAGGGCGCAGCCCCGAGCAGAATTAGTCCTGCAATATAGCCTTCCGCGTCAGCGGGCGAAATGAGCCCGGCGAAGACATGTTTGAAGAAGAGGACCCCAAGCGCGGCCATCGTGAACGGTTTGATCAACCAGTTGACGACTAGTGTGATGATCAGGCCTTTCGGCCTTTCGCCAACACGGCGCATGGCTGAGAAATCAACGCCGATCATCATCGGCCAGACCATGGCCCAGATCAGGATGGCTACAGCAAAATTGACATTGGCGTATTCGAGTGCGGCAAGCGCCTGAAACGCATCCGGGATAAGTACGCCCAGCGCAATGCCAGTGATGATGCAAAGCGCAACCCAGACGGACAGAAATCGCTCAAAGACACCCATATCGTATCCTCCAAAAGATGGATGGCGCTGCCCATCACTGAGCCAGGCGTTGTCAGAGCAAAATTCTAAATACTTGGAGCGGGCATCGAACCGCTCAGATCGACCCGGAAAAATGCAGTAAAATCAACGGCCGCGAAATCCGATTCTGACGTTTTGGCAAAGTAACCGAATTTGCTCTGACAATGCCTGATCTACCGCTCGCCAGAGGTAATGCGTCTCTCCATTGATCCTGACGAAGACCTCGTCCAGGTGCCAGCGCCAGTGCGAAAACAACCGCTGGTGAAGGCGTCCCTTCCTGATCTCGTTGGCGAACATCGGACCGAAGCGATTCCACCAGAACCGTATCGTCTCGTGGCAAATGCCGACGCCCCGCTCGAACAGAATATCCTCGACCTGTCGCAGCGAGAGAGGATAGCGGACGCACATCATGACCGTGAGGCGGATCACCTCAGGTGAGCTGTTGAAATAACGGAAAGAATTGCTCATAGCCCGAGGCTAAGGATGCCCCCTGCTCGGCTCAAGCCAATTTACTCTGGACAATGCCGTACCTAGGCAACAGGAGGTTAGGTTCTCCTGTGAAAGCTCTTCACGGCAGGTCCAGCTCGTCTTCCTCGCGGTCCCAAGTGAAGACGAAATCACCCGAACTCGTCTCAAACTTGACCTCTGTAAAGTCACACGGGCTTCCCGATCTGCGGCAAATCGACATGAATCGTGTTCCGGCGCCCATGCTCTGTGTTGAGTGGTAGACGCGGCAGTCGCAGCGGGAATCGTTGGCTGTGATTTGAGTAATCGTGAGGTCGTCTACCTTTGTCGTGCAAGTCAGGACGTAGTCTTTGCGGACTGCCAAGCCCATTGGGTTTGGAAGCTCTTTGACGCAAGATAGCCGATCATTCTCCGACAATGCTGCAGACTTCGTTGGTAGCAAGACGAGCCCCAGCAAGAAGAACATTGGCACTCTGAGCATTTCGAGTCTCTTTTCGAAAAGTATCCGTCGCTGCCCGGTACGCTGAGACAGTCACGGCACAAGGTGAGTTGTGATGAGAAAGGCTACCCCACAGTTCGTGTTGCGGGGTGGCCAAGTTCGCAGACGCGCTAGCTCAAACCCAACAGGTTTGCCGCTGGTCAGCGGTACGACCGTTCAAAGCGAACGGATCACCTTGGGCGCACTGTTGAAGTAGCGGAAAGGATCGCGCGCGTCGCCGGACGCAAAGGATCCTTGCCAGGAGGCTAAATCTAATTTAGTCTAACAATATCAATTGGTTATGCCTCGACGAGTTCTTGCGGAAGCCGAAAATAGACGCTTTCCTCCGTGCCGGAAAGCTCGGCGACACAAAGCGGTCCAAATCGCCGCAGCGCCAACATCACATCGTCGACCAACGCTTCCGGAGCCGAGGCGCCGGCTGTGAGACCAACCGTATCTTTGCCCGCGAACCATTCATCTTTGACTTGGCTGCCATCGGCCACAAGATAGCTTGGGATCCCCAACTCCTCCCCGATCTCACGGAGGCGGTTCGAGTTCGAACTGTTCTCTGCTCCGACCACTAAGATCAGATCGACCAACGACGCGAGATCGCGCACTGCCGTCTGGCGGTTCTGAGTGGCATAACAGATGTCGCGGGTTTCGGGGCCGACGACATCCTTGAACCGCTTCTTGACGGCGTCGATGGTTGCCCGGGTGTCGTCGACGCTCAGCGTCGTCTGCGTAATGTAGGCAACGGGCGCGGCGGCGGGGATATCGAGCCGCTCCACATCGTCGCTTCCTTGGATGAGATGCACCTCGCCGTCCAGCTGGCCAATGGTGCCCTCAATCTCAGGATGCCCGGCATGTCCGATTAGCAACACGATCCGGCCTTGGTCGAGATAGCGCTGGCCTTCATGATGCACCTTGGCGACCAGAGGACAGACCGCGTCGAGCACGACTAAGCCCCTCGTATCGGCGTCGCGCTCCACCGCACGCGATACGCCGTGGGCGCTAAAAATTGTCACCGCACCCTTCGGCACCTCCGAAAGGCTCTCCACAAAGCGGGCGCCCTTGGCTTCGAGACCTTCAACGACATGGCGGTTGTGAACGATCTCGTGGCGTACATAGACGGGTGCGCCGAACCGCTCAAGCGCCTGCTCCACGATTTGGATCGCCCGGACGACGCCGGCACAAAACCCCCGTGGCTGCGCCAAGATCACTTTCATGATCTAAACTCCATCTTCGTTGCCACCGCGCGACAGTGCATTAGCTCGCCAATAAGGCATGCGGTCAAGCCGCTCCGCCATCGGTGTTCCGGCATGATTGGCTGAAGCCCCAGCGTATCGCCGAGGATTTTCCCTCTCTTTGATAGCTTTGTCGACACCCTCGAGCGATTCTGGAGACAAAATTCGCGGGCGGCGCGCCTGCAGAATCGCGGGTGGCCAAGGTGGAAGTATCCGGCTACGATTCAGAGGCGATCCCGCCTGATTAATCATTTGGAGGCTGGCTCCAATGTGACGCGCGTGGTTGGGCGCATTGATTTCCTTCAAAGGCCGGTGGAGCTTCAGTGCGAACACGTCATGACGTTGCTGTAATTGGCGCAGGACCGATTGGATGCGCTGCGGCAATCGCCTTTGTTCAGCGCGGGGCCACAGTGCTGCTGCTGGAAGCCAATCCCCGTGCATCGCAAAGATTTGCGGGCGAGTGGATACATCCTTCCGGCGTCCAAATCCTTGAGAGACTTGGACTGGGTAGCTTAGAGGCGATCGCTGAGAACGGTCCGAGGCAGGGCTTTGTCGTGCATCCGGACGACGGCTCCGACAGCATCATTTTGCCGTATCCAAACGGCATGACTGGAGTCAGTTTCGAGCATAGCAAGCTTGTGAGTGAGCTTCGCCACCAAGCCGCGACCAATCCAGACATCGACTACGTGGCGCCGGCCCGGCTCTCCAAACTAACGCCTGCACCGACCTACGTAGACGGAGAGTCAGGCGCCGAGATCCGCATCGACGCGAAGCAGATTGTCGCCGCCGACGGCAGGCGTTCCGGTACGCGCCGCCTTCTGGGTCTTTCCGATTCGTCTGTTGGCATTTCCTTCATGGGCGGCATCGTCCTACACGACGTGAAATTGCCGGTGGAAGGCTACGGTCACGTGATGAACGGCGGGCCTGGTCCCATAATGCTCTACCGCATTGGTGCCGACAGCGTTCGCATGTGTCTCGATGTGCCTGCGTCGGCGGCCCTGCTGCGGCGCGATAAAAACGCACTCTATGATGCTTTCGCACCTGCCCTGCCGCCTGCGATCGCAAGGGCCTTGGCAGTTTCCTTGGACGCTAGAAAACCAGCCTGGATAGAGACCCGTTTCCAAAGCCGCATCGAGTATGGGAGCGGCAACGTCGCCTTGGTCGGTGACGCTACCGGCTGTACGCACCCTCTAACTGCTATCGGCATTTCGCTGGGACTGATGGACGTCAAAGCTTTGGTGGAGAGTACCAATGTAGCTCAGTACGCCCGCCGCCAGAGGAGGGTCACGCGCGTGCCGGAGATGCTCTCCAATGCGCTGTACCAGGTCTTGTCCGACAATCGCTTCGACGCTGTCGCAATACGCAGGTCTATGTATGACGTTTGGCGCTCCAACGCCACGGAGCGTTGCCGCACGATGGGCATGCTCGCCGGAGCCGACGTTCGTGGGACGAGCTTTGCCACATCGTTTTTCCGGATCGGCCTCAAGGCGGCGGGAACAACGATCGGGTCGCAAGTGCGCGAGGGCAGTTGGCGCCGGATCCCGCACATTATATCCAGGTTCATCTCATGGAGTGCGTGGCCCATTGCGGGCCTTCTTCCGCGATATCGGAAGATACCAAAACAGCTCAACGCTCCGGGATATACCAGCACACAGCTCTCCGCCGATTCTTGCGGCTATCAGCAGATCGGTCGAACGGGGTGACCGCGGTTCGTTCGTCGATTTCTCGCGCAGTAGGAGTTCGGATCGTCACTTTTGACGACGAACGCGTCGGTCATGGAGGCAGGCAAAATTTACACCTGTAGTGACGGGAACGAGGTGACCGAGGGGATGCAGGAAGCGCATGACGCGCATAAGGATACATCCGTGGCCATCACGCTTGCGCTGCAGCACCTGCAAGCCACGCAATCGGCTGATGGCAGCTGGCGCGGCGACTATGGCGGGCCGGTTTTCCTGCTGCCGACGCTAGTCGCTGCAACGCACATCATGGACCAGCCGTTCGATGCGGACGTCGAGCGGGACTTCATCGACTATTTCAAGCACAATCAGAATCGCGATGGCGGTTGGCCACTCTACAGCGGAGGCGCCAGCTATGTTTACACTTCTGCCCTGTGCTACGTGGCCCTGAGGCTGCTGGGAAGGCCTGCGGACGACCCCGATTTGAGGCGCGGCCGGACTTGGCTCTTAGACCATGGTGGTGCGACCCACGTACCACCCTGGGGCAAATTCCTTCTCGCCCTGCTCAATCTCTACGACTACCGTGGCGTGATGCCTGTGCCTCCCGAGCTTTGGCTCCTGCCGGAAGCGCTGCCCGCGCATCCGTCGCGCTTTTGGTGTCACAGTCGCATGGTCTATCTGCCCATGAGCTATCTCTACGGGCTTCAAGCTCAGGCGCCGTTGTCACCGCTCCTGCGCGAACTTCGCCGAGAGATTTTTTGCGACCCTTATGAGGGAGTCGACTGGCGCGCTACGCAGACAAGATGTGCGCCGAGCGACGTGTACACCCCACTTTCGCGCACATACCGCGTCTTCAACCGGCTGCTCAACGGTTACGAGGTCGTAGCGAGCAAAGCGCTCCGCGATCGCGCGAATGCGTTCGTTCTCAACCAAATCGGCCAGGAAGACGAGAACACCGATTACGTCTGCATTGGCCCGATCAACAAAGTCCTCAACATGCTTTGCTGGCACTTCGCAGAGCCCGGTGGATCACGTCTCACCGCTCACCTCCGACAGGTGCCCGAGTACTTGTGGAAGGGAGCACACGGCACCCACATGCAGGGGTACAATTCATCCCAGCTCTGGGACACGGCTCTCGCGGTGCAGGCGGTTTGCGCAACGGGCCGCGTGAGCGAGTTCCCCGCCATGGTGGAAAAGGCTCATGGCTACATCGAGCAGAACCAGGTGCTCGAGGATGTCCCAGAACGCCAGTTCTATTACCGCGATGCGTCCAAGGGCGGCTGGCCATTTTCGAACCGCAAGCACGGTTGGCCGATATCCGACTGCACGGCGGAAGGATTGAAGTCCGCGATAGCGCTGCAGCCGTGGGTTCAGGAACCGATCGACAAACAGCGCCTTCTGCATGCTGTCGATCTGATATTGGACTGGCAGAACGCCAATGGCGGCTGGCCGACCTACGAGAAGGCACGCACGTTTCCATGGATGGAAGTGTTGAACCCGTCGCTCGTTTTTGCCGACATCATGGTGGACCACTCATACGTCGAGTGCACATCGGCCTGCATTCAGGCGCTTGCCAGCTACGGCCACTTGCAATCCGAGCCAGCGCGCACCGCACGCATAGAACATGCGATTGAACGAGGCCGTGCGTTTCTGTTGAAGCAACAGCAGGCTGATGGTTCGTGGATCGGATCCTGGGGCATTTGCTTTACATACGGAACCTGGTTCGCCATTTCGGGGCTGCGCGCTGCAGGACTGGCTGCAGACAGTTCCCCAATCCAGCGCGCGGCTGAATTTCTAGTCGCACACCAGCTCCCCGACGGAGGCTGGGGCGAAACAATTGATAGCTGCAAACGACGTAGATACGCGACCTGCCCCGAGGGACAGCTCGTGATGACTGCCTGGGCGTTGCTCGGGCTGGTTCAGACCAAGCTCGCCGATAGCGAGGCAGTTCGTGCCGGCGTGCGCTTTATCTGCGGCCGGCAACAGTCCGATGGTAGCTGGTCGGACGAAGTCATGGCAGGCGTGTTCAATCGCACTTGCGCCATCCACTATGACAACTACGGCCAGATATTTGGGCTCTGGGCGCTGGCTGCGGTCGAGTCGCACACGCAGGCAAGCGGCAGGGATGCGATCGGAGCCGCCGTTGGCTCGAAGCGGTCAAAATAGCGCGCGCCGAAGTGCTACTGCATGGCTAGCCTGGTCATCGGCACACTACAGTGCGCGGCCGCAATCCGGTTGCAGGCGGCGCGCAAGGCGTCTTTCCCCGATCTACCTCTTTGTTCCGCGCAAGCCGGGATGATATGTTTCGCGACACAGTGCGAACAACTTACGGTCAAAGATCAGGTCTGCTTTGGGGTCCGGACTGAGAGAAGCAGGCCCTAAGCCCTCCGAAACTCGGCACGGCTTATATCTTGGTCAAAGAGTTTATGGGCGTAGGCGCGGGAATTCACTTGTAAGCACCTTCGACGGCGACCTAACGACGGCGCGACTCAGTCCAACTGTTGGTTGGTAGCAGAGGGCCTTAGTCTTCTGATGAGCTTCGCTGTTTTGCGACTCAAAACAGGCGGCTAAGCCTAGAGGTTGATTTGATGACGGCGGGGTTTGGTCTCGAAAAGCTCGGATTGCTGACGCAGCGGTACCCGCGGATAACCCTGCTGCTTGTTGCCGCGCTCACCATTCCTCTCGCCTATGCGACCACGAAAGTCGAGTTCTCCAGCGACATCCGCGAGATATTCCGATCCGGGACCCCAGACTTCATCAACCTAAGGATGGTTGAGGACCAATACCCGCAAAGCGGCGAGGACGTCCTGTTGTTGGTGCAGGCCGACGATCTCTTTACCCAAGAGAATCTCGCTCACCTCCGAGACCTCCACCTGAAGCTACATTTCGTAGAAGGCGTGAAGTATGTCTCATCAATGTTTTCGGCCCACCATCCTCCGGACGCATCGGGCAACGCCGAGGCGGTGTTTCCTTTGGAACTGACTGACCAGAAGCTTCCGGCTTTGCGCGAAACCATCCTGAATCACCCGTTTGTGTCCGGCAAGCTTCTTTCGGACGACGCCACGACGGGGCTCTTTGTTGTCGCTATCGAGCAGCGGCCCGATATCGAAGACCTTCGTCTTATTACCGATGGATTGCGCAGCGTTACCGACAAGGTTCTGTCCGGCTCGGATTTGCATGCGGAGCTCAGTGGCATCGCCTTCTTTCGTCTTGAAATCGTCAGCGCGCTGATCCGAGATCAGCGAATCCTTATCGGCGCTGGTTTCGCTGTCTCAATGATAATTTGCTTGTTGTTCTTTCGCAGCTTTGTCTTCGCGTGCCTCGCGGGCGTGCCAGCAGGCATTGCCGTGATCTGGACCATGGGTATCACACAGCTGCGGGGGCAGGAGATCACGGTGTTGACCGGTGTGGTCCCCGGACTTGTCACCGTGCTCGTCGTTGCCAGCTCGCTTCACTTACTGTTCGGCCTCAAGCGTAATCTGGTGAAGGGCGACCCCCTCAGCGGCGCCATAATAGCCTCGGTGCGCGACATCGGTCCCGCCTGCGTTCTGGCCTCGATGACGACGGCGATCGCGCTGCTATCCCTCACCATCGTACCGCACACGCTTGTTTCGGGATTCGGGCTCACCGCAGCCATCGGCACCGCAGTCGCCTTCCTGATTACGATTACGGTCCTTCCAGCACTGGCCGCTTTGCTTCTCGGCTGGAAGAATTCGAAGGACACATCATCGGATCGCAGTATAGACCGCATCTTCGAGGGAACGAGCGCGTTCTGCCGACGACTGGGGCAAGGCATTGTCGGCAACGCTACCGCATTCCTTGTCGGGGGCATCGTCGTGGCGGTCGGCGCCGGCATCTTGTACGCCACGATCAGCCCAAGCTATCAGTACAGGGACTATCTGCCCGAAAGCAGTCAGGCCTCCAGGGCCATGGACATTGTGGACGAGCAGTTCGCAGGCACTGAAGCGATACTCCTTCACATCCAATGGCCACAGGGGCAGTCCCTTGAAACACCCGAGACGCTCACTTTAGTCGAGGAGGCACATAAGACCTTGGAGCAACTGCCGCTCGTCAAGAAGGTGGTTTCCTTACACAGCATCGAAGCTTGGATGATCGAGGGCGGCCTCAAGAGGGACCAAGTAATTGGCTTCTTGAAGGACGCAGAATCACCATTCATCGAACGCATGCTCTCTGTCGACGACAATTCCGCGCTCGTGACTGGTTATTTCCCTGCCGTTGATGCTTCGGAGCTCGTGCCGGTCTTGGATGCCTTAGAGGAAGAATTGGTGGCGGTGAGAGCGGCCCACCCGAATGTCAATCTTGTCGTCACAGGAATCGCACCGCATTCCGCCCGGGCGAGCTACGAGATGATTGTCGAACTCAACCGAAGCCTCCTGATCGCTATCGGGTTGAATATCCTGCTGATCGGTCTTGTATTCTGGTCGTTGCGAGCGGGCCTCTACAGCATGTTGACCAACATTCTGCCCATCGCCGTTGCCGGTGCCATACTCCACCTGACGGGAGCGGGGCTGCAGTTCACCTCCGTAGTCGCTTTCACCATCGGCTTTGGGATCGCAGTGGACAATGCCATCCACATCCTCAATTACTACCGTTTGATGCGCTCCAAGAACGAAGCCGTGAAACCTGCTCTTGAGGAAACCGTCGCAACGGTTGGCCCTGCGCTCGCGGTCGGTTGCTTGGTGCTGATTGTCGGGTTCGGAGGCACGCTCATCAGCGAACTTCCCAGCCTGCGCTTGTTCGGAGAAGTCGTCATAATGCTCTTGGCGACCGCGCTGCTTGCCAACCTTCTCGTGTTACCGGCACTCATTGAGGTTGTCGAGGGACGCGGTGAGTCAGCGAGCGACACACCGCGAATGCCCAAGAGCAGCTAAGCAAGGGTCATAACTAGGGAGAGCCACATGAGGATCCTGTTTTGGCTGACCGTTGTTCTATCGGTCGCCGTTCTCTCGCCGCTGAATGCAGCCCCTTTGCCTCTTGAAGGCACTTGGAATGGAAGCGGCACGATGCAGCAAATGGACGGTCCGCCTCAAAAGTTGACGTGCCGCGTGAGCTACACGCGCGAGACCGATAAGGTTTTTCGCCTTGCAGCGAAATGCGTTACAATCTCGACAGCGATAAATCAGACGGGACAGCTTCTGAAGGTCAAACCGGGCGTTTATGTCGGGGAGTTCCATGTCGCCTCCTACGACATCTCAGGACGGATCCGAGTCGTCATCGAGGGGGCAGTCCAGACCATGACTTTCAAGAGTTCTAGGGCAAATGGAAGCGTGACACTAACGAAGTCCTGAGCCGTTCGTGCCGGGGCGCTTTATATTGAAAGATCGAAGCGCCGCAGCCCGCAGTGCTTATTGCGCTCCTTCAGCGGTGCCTTTAATGACCGAACAGGAAAATTTCGACTTGTCCGCGTTCCGAGGCCCTTCAAGGCCAAATGGGCTCACTATCGGGCTCCTTACATGAGCGAGTTTGAGCGGATGGGGGCTGGAGTCACGACCGAGGTGGAGCACGCCTTGTGCAACGGAGAGCCCTCGCAGCTCTTGATCCCGCAGTTATCGCGCACCTTCGCGCTGACCATCCCCAAACTGCCGCCTGACCTGCAGCGCAGCGTTGGCGTTTCGTATCTCCTGTGCCGCGCGGTGGATACAATCGAGGATTCGCGACTTGCGGACCCGGATCAGAAAGTGTCCCAGCTCGAGTGCTTTCTTGCAGCAGTCGACGACGACGCCATCGTACCCGACGTTTCGCGGCGCATCACCGCCGAGCTATCCGGCCATGTCACGCGTGAGGAACTCGACCTTCTGGACAACTTGCCTCTTTTGTTCGGTTCCTTAAGAGCGTTTTCGCCCAGACAACAGGCGGCCATTCGGATTTGTCTCAGAAAGATGGCATCCGGGATGAGATTTTATGTCGACCGTCCGAACGGATTGTCCGATATGCGCGACTTGGACCAGTACTGCTACGTCGTGGCGGGCGTGGTCGGCGAAATGCTAACCGAGCTGTTCTGCGACCATTGTGAAGAGATCGACAGTCGCAGCGAAGCCCTTGAAAGGCTGGCTCCGAGTTTTGGTCAGGGCCTGCAAATGACCAACATTCTCAAAGACATATGGGCTGATAAACGCGACGGGCGATGCTGGCTGCCACAGGACCTTTTTCGTTCGACGAGCTTGGACCTTGCTGATTTCGAAGTCGCCACAAGCAGCCCCAATTTCCGCCCGGTCATGCTGCGGCTCGCTGCAACGGCCTTGGAGCATTTGGGCAACGCCGTCGAATACATTCAGTTAGTGCCGCGTCGTCAGACCGGCGTCCGCCTCTTCTGTTTGTTAGCAGTTGGTATGGCCTACGCGACCCTCAATCAGGTGATGCAGGCATCCCCATTCTCTTCCGACTATCAGCCAAAAATTTCCAGATCGACTGTGCGCGGCGTCATGCTTGCGGCTCCCGTGGTCTGCCGCAGCAATCTCCTAACTCGATGGACGATGGGCGGCATGGCTAGGCTCTGTTATTCACATGCTGGCCGCACGTCGTGACCACTCCAACCTTGGGCGAAGCCTAGTAGCTAACGCAACGTCGCAAGGGCTGGTTCAGGCCGGACTGCATGGACGCGCTCACACCAGACCGCGGTCCATTGGCGAAGCCAATCCGATCCAGGAGGTCGTATGATGCAACCCGACGACTATGTCATTCTGGTTGACGACAGCGATCGCGAGATTGGCGCGGGCGAGAAGCTTCAGGTCCACAGGCAAGGTGTTCTGCACCGAGCATTTTCAATTATCGTCTGGGACAAGACGGGGCGGCTACTCTTGCAGAAGCGCCATTCCAGTAAGTACCACTCAGGCGGCTTGTGGACCAATGCTTGTTGCGGCCACCCGCGGCCCGGGGAGGACATCGCCATTGCGGCATGCCGTCGAATTGGAGAGGAGATGGGGTTTCTCTGCAACCTCAAGGCGCTTGGTACTATCTACTACCGCGCGGATCTCGATCAGGACATGATCGAACACGAGATTGTTCACGTATTTCGCTGTCTCTATGACGGTACCGTCACGCTAAACCCCGAAGAGGCAGAAGACTATCAGTGGACCTGTTTGCAAGATGTGCAAGCCGACGCGTCAGCAACACCACGGAGATACAGCGTGTGGTTTCGCAAATATTTGAAAGCGCAGTGGCCCGTCGCGCTTGCCCTGCCAAGCAAATCAGGTTGATCTTTTTGACCGGGGGACGCCCATAAAGAGCCAACTCATTGAAACGATTGGTAGCGGAGGACCGATTTGGTCATTCCCCCCTTACGCTCTTTGCCCTGAAATTCTGGACTTAGCCTCCCCTACACACTCGCTCGGCTCAGCGGGCTTGAGATAGCTGCGTTGTCGAAAAGCGGACATCAGAACGCGGCTCAGTGTTCGGACCGACCTGCGCCGACGGCGGATCATGTCCGCTTAAGGGGCTAAACCGGACACTGCGTCTGCACCCTGATATGTCCGTTAGGTGCCACCGGGGGACACGACAAGAAGCCAATCCACTGCGACTATTGCGCGACAAAGCCGCCGTCGACCAGGAGGCTGTGACCAGTGATGAAGCTCGCCCGATCGCTCGCCAGGAAGACGACGGAGTCAGCCACTTCTTCAGCTTTACCCATGCGGCCTATCGGGTGCAGCGATGTCAGGTAGTCGCGCTGTTCGCCCTCTTCCCCGGCGAAGCGGTCTATCATGTCCGTTTCGATGGCGCCCGGCGCCACGGCGTTCACGCGAATGCAGTCTTTCGCCAGCTCAAGCGCACATGCCTTGGTGATGCCCTCGACCGCATGCTTCGATGCGATATAAAGAGAGGCCGCCGGCATGCCGATATGGCCTGCGATGCTCGAGGTGTTGATGATCGACCCGCCGCCGTTCTTTATCATGGCCGGGACCTCATGCTTGATGGCGGCGAGAACTCCCCAGACGTTGACATCAAAGAGCTTGCGGTAATCGCCTTCGGTGACCTCGGCAATCGGGCCGGTCATCTCCAAGCCTGCATTATTGAAGGCAATGTCGAGCCTGCCGTAGCGGTCCACGGTATCAGTCACAAGACGCAAGATATCTTCTTCCTTGGTGACGTCCGCTTGCAGAAAGTTCGCCTCGCCTCCCGCTTTGCGCGCTAGCTCCACGGTTTCATTTCCCTCTGACGCCCTCCGGCCTGCGAGCATGACCTTGGCACCAGCAGCAGCAAGGGCAACCGCAGCAGCGCGCCCGATCCCAGACGTGCCCCCGGTCACGATGGCAACTCTATTTTCCAGTTCTTTCATAGGGTCCTCTTCCATTTCTCTAAGCGATAGCAAGCGTTCCCACGAAATTGGAAATTTCGGGCCGAATTGAGGAAGTCATCTGGGATACAGGTAAGAACCGACTTGCGTGTCGGCCTCGACGACAATGTCACGGTAACTGGGAAAGCTCTACGGTTCGTCGCCGATTAGCATCATCCGATGAGACCGATATCGTTTAAGCGCCACCGCTTCCCGCCAGAGATCATCCAGCATGCGATCTGGCTCTTATGCCAGGTTCACGCTGTCCTTTCGGGATGTCGAGGAGCTGCTGGCCGAGCGAGGCATTGACGCATCGTGCGAGACGATCCGACGGTGGTTCCTGAAGTTCGGGCCGTCGATCGCCTCGAATATCGGCCGTTCGCGGCCGCGACCGAGCGATCATTGGCACCTCAATGAAATGGTGATTTCAATCCGCGGCGGCAAATACTGGCTCTGGCGGACGGTCGACAACGAGGGCGATGTGCTGGATTTCCTTGTCCAGAGCAGACGGAATGCACAAGCCGCAAAGAAACTCATGGTGAAATTACTTAAGAAGTACGGCTTTGCGCCGAGCCGAGTTGTGACCGATCGGCTGCGATCCTATCCGACAGCGTTCCGCGCGATCGGGCTCACGGCTGAGCACGATAGAGACTTGCGAGCAAACAACAGGGCGGAGAACTCACATCAGCCGATATGACGCCGAGAACGAAAACTGCAGCGGTTCAAATCACCCGACTCAGCCCAACGTTTCCTCGCCGTTCATGCCGCCACATTCAACGCCTTCACCCATCAACGTCACCTGCTGCGCCGACCTTGATATCCTTTTCCTGAACCGAAAAATCCTGAGCGAATATCGGAGCCGATGTGAGCATCGATAACCCGAACAACGACGCAACGAAGATCCCGGACGTTCTAAGCACTTTCATTTCGGTTTTCTCCTATCCGGGCAAGCGAGCATGCGAGGGTCATACTGGGAAATCAACAACCTTGAGCGGGATCAAAGAACTAGGCTTTGCGGCCGTTGCTATATCGACGAGGGCATTGTCAGAAAGCCTTCTCAGCCTCGTTCAGGTTTGTCTGACAATGCCCCCACCGGCGCTCTTGACGCTGGTCAATGAGCCAAGGCGCCGGATTGATCAATCTGATTTGAAATGTCTGTTTCGGGTGGAAGGCCGATGCGAGGTCAGCCTTTCGGTGTGCCGCCTGGGCGCCATAAGCGGACAAGCCGGAGCGGTCGATGTTGGGTGACAATGGAGTGCGACCTAAAGGGTACGTCTATGGTTTGGGGCCCTATGATTCACGATAACGAACCGCGACCGCAGACCCGCCTGTACCGCTGCACCAAGCCCTTCCTTGTGCTTGGCGAGATCACGGCGCATTGGCCGAGACGAGCGCTTGCGGTCTTGGTGTTGTTGTCGGCAGTGATGGCGATCGGTCTAGTTCGAATAGAGGCCGACGATGCTCTCGACCAATTTCTTGAGTCCGCGACGCCGGACTACCAAGCCTTCGAGGCACTGCGAGAGCGCTTCCCAGCGAGCGATCTCGATATCTATCTCGCGGTGGATGGACGCGATCTTCTCAGCCCCGAGCATTTGCGACAAATGCAGGATATCACATTCGATCTTCTGCTCCTGGACGCGGTGGAGTCTGTCGTGTCGATCTATTCCTTGCGAGAACCGCTAACGACGGATCGCTTGCCGGCTCCTATCATTCCCGACGACTTGACTCAGGAGGACGGCGCGCTATCGGCGCTCGGGGCGCTGCTCGATGAGCATCCGTTGGCGCATGGTCGGCTTATTTCCGAATCTATTGATGGCAATCGCTTGGCGTTGTTCTTGGTGGCGCTAAACCGAGAAGAGGTCGCAAGCCGCGGCCTGCCAAGCGTTGTTCGTGAGCTCAGCACTGCTGTGATTCAGAGCGCTGCTGGGAGCGGTCTCCGTCTTGGGCTGTCGGGCATGCCCGTCATGAAGGCGGAAGTGATCGACAGCACGCGCCGCGATATTTTGGTGTTCAACGCCATCGGCCTCGTGGTTGGCGCCGCAATTCTCGGCATCTTTTTTCGGCGTTGGCAGCTCGTGATGATTGCCAATGCGCCCGCCCTCTTAGCGGTCATGTGGTGCCTGGGACTGTTCGGCTGGACCGGCACACGTATCGATCCCCTGATGAACGCCGTCATGCCGCTCGTTCTCGTGGTCACTCTAAATAACGCTATGCACTTTCTGTTTGCGGTATGCCGCAGTCTCGATGCAGGCGCGTCCAAAGTTAACGCAATCCGCCAAGCTATCGTGGAAGTCGGACCGGCTTGCGCGCTGACCTCGATAACAACATCGATTGCGCTGCTTTCTGTGGCAATGAGCAGCTCGAGTCTGATTCGCTCATTCGGCATTATGGCGGCATTGTCGATACTCATGGCGCTCGGAATTGTGATCACTGTCATGCCCATGCTGTCAGCGTTGTTTCTTAAGGAAGGTGGCTCGAAGTATCTCGCGGACGACCGCACCAGGAACGGCGTCCAGCTCCTTGATAATGCGGCGGCGGCAATCAGCAGGACGGTAGCCAAGTGGCCGAACGTCCTTGCGCTTGCCGGCGTGGCGCTGACGGCGCTCTTCGCCTGGGCATACCTGCAGTTGGAGCCGCGCTTTCGGCTGAGCGACATGCTCCCCGACCAAGGGACCGCAGCACCGGTCCTTAACCGCATCGAGAACAGACTCGGAGGCCTGTTTCCTTTGAGCGTTCTCGTGCAATGGCCGGAAGAGCTAGACCCCCAGCCGGAAGCGGTTCGGTCGGCGATTCAGGACGTACATCAAACGTTGGAACGTCATGCGGCCATCAGCAAGGTCAACTCGCTCTATGATCTTCAGCGCTGGGCGGAGTCGGGCGGATTGTCGCCCGACGAGGCCAGCGCGCGCCTCAACGAGGCTGCGCCGCCCGAGGTCATGTCACGGTTTGTCAATAAAGACCGCCACGCCGCCTTGGTGTCCGGCTACATCAACGACCTGGAAGCCAAGGAGGTCCTCAAACTCTCGAGCGAGATCGAGCCTAAGCTTGACAGGGTGCGCGCACGCCATCCGGAATTCACGATGACGCTTACCGGTCTTGCCAGCGTTGGCGCCACGCGCTCAACGGAAATTATTTCCCAACTGAGCGTGTCGATGCTGGGCGCAGTCGTCGTCGTGATCGCCGTGATTGGCCTAATGTTCAGTTCGATCCTTTTTGCCGGCTTGAGCATCGTTCCGAACCTCTTTGCGCTCTTCGCTACCGGCACGTGGCTGATTCTGGTGCAGGGCGGCTTGGACTACGCCACGATTGTCGGCCTGACGGTTGCTTTCGGGCTTGCGGTCGATGACACGATACACGTCCTGAACAGATTCGAGCTCGAAGTACAGAAGTCCGGCCGCGCATCGACGGCGATCCATAACGCGATGTGCGTAATCGGCACCGTCCTGATCCTAACGACGATCGCACTCCTCGCGGGCATCTCCGTTACCCAGATCAGCGTCGTGCCGCCAACACGCCAATTCGGCTTGATCTGCGTTTCCACGCTGATTTTCGCCCTGCTCGCGGACCTCGTCATTCTTCCGGCACTGATCCTGGTCTCATCTCGCTGGAATCGCCCGCTGATCCAGCCAAGCGTAATTGAAGTCAGTACGCCTGGCGCACTCCGCCACAGTGACAAAAAACAATCTGGGGAGCACACATGATAACGCGGATCTCGGTTCTGTTGCTCGTCGGCCTCGCCCTTGGCCTGTGCTTTTGCATTGATGCAGCGGCTGCCGCTACGTCCTTGGACGGGATTTGGAGCGGCAGCGGTGTGGTCAATCCCAAGGATGGCGTGCATGAGACTGTGCGCTGCCGTATCAGCTACAAGCAGGAGAGCGAAAAGGTCTTTGGTGTAGCTGCGACCTGTGCCACGCGGTCGCGCAAGATCCAACAGACCGGAAAGCTGCTCAAGGTTGGCCCCACAAGTTACGTCGGTGACTTCTATAACCCCGGCTACGATATTTCAGGTCGTGTGCGGGTCGTCGTTCGAGCTTCCACCCAGACCGTTACGTTCCAAAGCGCCCGAGGTAGCGGCAGCGTAAGTTTGCGCAAGCACTGATCTCTTGCTGTTCGATGATCTAGTTCAGGCTCATTGAGGGTTCATGCCGCCGCACGACGCCTGTTGCCCGCTTCATTCACCGCAACTGAATGCCAACAACGTGACAATGCCGAACAACTTGATCACGACTCTCGATCTGAACTCTTCCAGTGAGGGAAACATCCAAGTCCAACACTCAACCCGTAAGGGCTTCCCTGAAGAAGAGCGAGCTCGTCGGCTAGGTTTGCCGAACTGGCCGCGTTTGATCTGCGACAAGGTATCGTGTACCTCAAGGCGGCAATCTTAAGGCTTGCTCCGAAGGACGCTACCCATGCCGCGTACGCTTGTTTCTCTTATCTTGGTAGTGCTGCTCAGTGCGCTTCCGCTCACTTCTCGTGGCGAGGACGCGCCACCCGACGCGAACGAGGTGCCGCAGACCCTGCCCAACACGCGACCATCTGGGCTCGACTGGACCATGCGCAATCTCGGTCCCGACCAGCGGCAACGCATGCTGCGGTTCTCGACCTTCGTGAATGGCGGCATCCCGGATGAGTATGTGAAGGCAGAAAACACGGCAGGCTACACGGTGCGCGGCATCGCCGAAGGCGGGGAGCTCTACGAGACCCATTGCCGGCGTTGTCACGGCGTTATCGGCCTCGGCAATGGGGACCTTGCTTATGCGCTGAAGCCCTCGCCGGCGCTCCTCGCCTATATGGTGGAGCAGCCTGTCGCCGTGGATCAGTATCTTCTATGGAGCATCGCCGAAGGCGGCAAGCAGTTCGGGACGGCCATGCCTGCGTTCAAGAACCAACTCTCGCACGAACAGATCTTCCAGATCGTGGCGTATTTGCGTGCGGGCTTTCCCGATCTCGAGGACTCGCCTGCCCCAAAAGACGGCCCGGGGGCAGCCGAGACCGACGAGCCCGACCCCTGGACGCATACCAGCGACTGAGCGGCCCCCCTCAGGCTTCAACGCCTCGCATGCCGTTGGGGCGGAAGGGAAGCTTAGGCTTGATGCGAAGGTTGGGAGGACCGGTTCGATGTTTAAAATGCTAGCGACGATAGTTCTTGTCTTTAGTGCAGTTTATGCGCGGTTCGCGGCAGCGCAGGATCCAGATCCCCAGCCCAAACCCATCATTTAGACAGGCGAGACTGACTAGGGTGTCCAAGAGGTGCCGCTCCAGCTGCCGCTGGCGGGACAATCCCCAGGGCCTCATGCGCTTCCTCGGCTCGTTCGTATATATGCGGTGCGAGTCCCCGCTTATTCAAGGCTTCCTGCATCTTCAAGCGCATGAACGCGCTGGTCGTATACCTTGTCGTCGTCGCGTAGTGATGCTCTATCATGTATTGGATCATCTCGGCGTAGTCGTCATAGAGATCCTCAGCGATCCGGCAGCCATCGTGGTTTACGACAGAGTTGACTCGCTTACCGGCCTTTTCGCACGCATCGATCAGGACCTTGGTGAGATCGTCGATGTCGCTCTTTTTACGTACGCTCCAACCCTCCAGGTTCAGGAACAAGATGTTACGGTCTGCATCGTAACTTACGCGTTCGGAAAGCTTGAGATTGAGCAGATCGGATAAGAGCTCCATGGGCTCGTCGAGGAAAATGCGCGGCTCCATGGGGACAGGCTTGTTAATGATCGGCTTGAAGTCCATTTGGGCGAGAATGTCGTTCTCAATATCGATGCCGGGCGCTACCTCGATCAACTCAAGACCGCCGGGCGTCAGTTGGAACACGCAGCGCTCGGTCACATAGATCACGGGCTGCGATCGTTCCCGGGCGAATGGACCGCTGAACGTAATCTGTTCCGCACGGCTAACGAATTTCTTCGCGCGGCCCTCCTGGACGATCTTGAGCCTGCCGTCCATAATTTCGACCTTAAGGCCACCCGCAGTGAACGTGCCGGCGAACACGACGGCACGGGAATTCTGAGAGATATCGATAAAGCCGCCGCATCCATTGAGGCGCCCGCCGAAACGGCTCGTATTGACGTTGCCTTCCTCGTCACATTCCGCCATTCCAAGGCATGTGAGATCTAACCCCCCACCGTCATAAAAATCGAACATCTGGTTCTGATCGATAACGGAATGGGCATTCGCCGAGGAACCAAAGCTCGATCCGCCCGCAAGCACGCCACCAACCGCGCCAGCTTCGGTCGTCAACGTAATATAGGGCGTAACCTTTTCCTCATTCGCGATAGCCGCCACGCCGTCCGGTACGCCAACGCCGAGATTGACAACGCCATTGGGAGGCAGTTCGAAGGCAGCGCGACGCGCGATAATCTTTCGCGCATCGAGCGGCATCTTTGGCATGCCTTCCACCGGCACGCGGATTTCACCTGAAAGCGCCGGGTCATAAATCTTGCCGTAATTCATGCGGTGCATCTCAGGAGGATCAGCAACAACGATACAATCGACGAGGATGCCAGGCACCTTCACGTCTTTCGGCTTAATCGAGCCCTGCTCGACGATGCGCTCTACCTGAGCGATTACGATGCCGCCATTGTTGTGTGCCGCCATGGCCTGCGCCAGGCAATCGAGCGTCAGCGCCTCTTTTTCCATGCTGATGTTACCTGATGGGTCCGCACTGGTACCGCGAATGAAGGCGACATCAATTTTGGTGGCTTTGTAAAACAGCCACTCTTCGTCCTCGACCTCGACGAGCTTGACAATGTCCTCCTTCGTAACCTCGTTGACTTTTCCGCCGCCGAGCCGCGGGTCTACATAGGTGTGAAGCCCCACTTTGGAAAACAGGCCCGGTTGTCCGGCCGCGCAGGCGCGGTAAAGTTGCGAGATCACGCCCTGGGGAAGGTTATAGCCACAAATCTTATTCGCCTGAGCTGCTTCCGCAACTTTGGGCATCCGACCGAAATTCGCGGCAATGACACGCTTCAGGAGGCGTTCATGGTGCAGGCGGCCTGTACCGAGGCCTTTGCTGTCGCCAGCGCCGGCGCACATGATAAGCGTGAGGTCCTGCGGTGTTCCAGTCTCAACAAAGCGCGTCTCGAGCGCAGCGTGTAACGCTTCGGGAATGCAGCTCTGTACAAAGCCTGTGGTCGTGATGACGTCTTCGTCGCGGATGAGCGCGATGGCTTCATCGGCCCTAATGACCTTGTCTTTCATCTTGATTCGTTTCCTCAGGAGGGCGTTGTCACATCAAGTCAGACTGAGCGGAATTTGCCCACAACCGCCAATCTTGATGCAAGGGATTTCATAGACTTAGCCTGTTGGTTCATCGTTCAAACTGGGCCAATTTCACTTAAGGTGACAACGCCGTCGTTGCACCTCATATCAGTCAATGACTTCTGCAAGCGGGCTACCACGGGTGCCACTTGGATATTTGACGCCGAGATAGGCGGCGATGGTTGGCGCCACGTCCACTGTCTCAATGCGTCGCACGATTCTGCCGGGCTCAATTCCGGGGCCCATCCAAATTACTGGAACGTGCGAATCGTAAGCCCAGGGCGAGCCGTGAGAGCCCGTTACCGACTGCCCGTCGAAGTCCGCCACAAACCAATGCGGTTCGAAAACGACATAAATATCGCCGGACCGATCCTCATGAAAGTTTGCCAAGACCGCTTCGGTGATAGGCGTGCGGGCAACATCACCCGCCCGCAGATCATGGCTGGACACGGCGTAAGCGATCCCAGGAAACTCTCTCAACTTCTCCGCCACCTTGCGTGAGACTTCGCCATAGTCCAAGCCGTGCTTCTTGATCGTTTCGCGGTTGAGGTAAAGATAGGGCTGGAAAAACTGGTCGATGAGTTCTTCGGCCACACCAAACTCAGCCTTGATTGCGGCTATGGCATCCGAGCGATCGATCTCATCAAAATTGAAGTACTTGCCGCCAATACCCAGGCTATCTAAATAGCCGGGCGCTTCCGACGCACCATGGTCAGCCGACAGAATCACAAGGGTGCGGTCAAGTCCGACTGTTTCATCAATGTAAGCAAACAACTCTGCCAGCGTGCGATCGAGCCGATGCAGATTGTCTTCGGATTCAAGGCTTGAGGCGCCGAAAAAGTGGCCGACATAATCGGTCGAAGAAAAGCTGATCGACAGATAATCGGTGACCTCATCCACGCCGATCGATTCAGCAGTGATAAGTTCCTTGGCAAAGTCGAGCACGATCTCGTCGCCGGCTGGCGCAAGGGTTAGCAGGGTTGTGAAATACTTCCCATCCGCAGGACCGTATGGATGCGGAAAGGTCCGGCCAAACCCCGGAAAATCGGTCTCCCAAGGCTGATCATCGGATTCACCGAACAGATATTCCGATTTGTCAGTGAGCAACTCCCAAGAAGTGTTCGCATAGCCTGCCGGTATGCCTTTGGCGTTCCAACCGTTCACCCAATCCGGATAGTCATCCATATAGAAGGTGCTGGTGACCATCTGCCCGCCAGATTTTGAGAACCAATATGCGGTACCGGCGTGGCCGGCCAGGGCGATTGCCCCACGGTCCTTAATAGACACGCCGTAGACCTTGGAATCGGGACCGAGCGACAGGGCGATCTCGTCACTGATTGTAGTGGTCTGAATGGAGCGCGGTGAACGCCCCTGGGTTGTGGCTAGCCGCTGTGTTGGATCAATCTCGGTCGCCTCATCAACACCACCGCCCTCGCCGACGAGCGGATAATCCTCATCCTGGACGTTGTAGTTCAGCTCCCCGGTCGTGCGGTCGAGCCAGACATTCGCGACCATTCCATGAATTGCCGGGTCGGTGCCGGTTGCGAGGGTCGTGTGCCCGACAACCGTCTCAGTGTTGGCATGGCGATGATGCGCGTTCGCAAAAACCAGACCTTCGTCGAGCAATCGCCGGAACCCACCTTCCCCGAAACCCGACGAATAGCGCTCAATCAGATCGCCGCGCAACTGGTCGACGGTAATTTGCAGAACGAGGCGAACCGGTTTATCGGGCGTCTGCGGCTGTGCTGTTGCTGTTGAGAGTGCAAAAAATCCAACTGCAAAAATAAAGCGACGCATCATGGTTCTACCCTTGCTTCGTTGGCCACATCCGCCAGAGTCAGTTCGTCGGCCCATGTCTTTGCATCGCATCGAGGACTTTCCCGGACAAGGTTCTTTCCGCGTCTAGTCGATCGGCAGCGGAAAGGATGATGTCCGCGATCCGATAGCCGGCCAAAGCCATGCGCCGGGTTGCCACCTCCTGCAGCTTCTCCCAATATTCGTCAGGCACTGCCGGGGCCTCTTCCACTGGAGAGATCCCTTCGAGGATGTACTTCATCATATTCGCGATCACCCTGTCGGAGTCAGCGTCCAAGTTCGGGTCGGGGATGGTTTCGATTTCGTAGGCCCAATCCGCCGCTACCTGGTGACTTTCCCCCGCCCATTTCTCAAAATCGTCCGGACCTTCGAAGGCAATAAGCTCGGGCAAGGACGAGCGCGGATAGCGCTCCATGATCTCCCGGGCGTATCCGTCGACGTCTTCCAGCTTTGTCGACCGCCGCGTATTGCTGTCCCAAAGAAGATGCAACGGCATAGCCGAGTCCCTCAGAGGGTCCCAGACATAAGCTAATGCGCCGGCTGCGTTCCCGGTCGGAAAATCTTTCGAAACTAGATCACTGATGTGAAGCGGCTGATGAATGTCGCCGACAACATGCATCATCCAGCTTAAGGCAAGGGCGCGCTCCTCGGGCTTGCTTTCGGGGTTGGAGATTATGGCTGCATTGAGCGCTAGGGATTCGAGCGCGTTCCCGAGCGGCCTGTTCCTCCGCGCTTCGATCAGAGCCCGGGCCTCCGGCGGGGCGTCATCTGTGATGATGGTCCAGCGCGCTGTATGCCAGGTGGGACGATCATGGCCTGTGAACTTTGCGTCGTCAGGCCATCGTGCCGCTTCGATGAACATACGGCGGGCGCGTTCCTTGCCTTTACCGCCCCCGGCAGCAACCCAAAAGGGTGCCGGATCGGGGTGCTTCAGCATCAGCAAACCGATCTTATCGATCAGGTCGGGACGCGCGCGTTCGATCTCAGCAAACGCGATGGCGGCGGTTGTCATGTGCCCTGGATGATCCCAAGCCTGTGCGCTTTGCGCTGGAACGCCAATCCCAATCGCCAATCCAAACAATGCGATCAATCGCTTCAAGGCGAGTTGGATGCGCATTAGCTACTCCTTCCAACAGACCTGGGACGCTGCACTTTGAGCCGTCTATCGACAGGAACAGGCTAATGAGTATCTCCAGAAACAGACTGATCCAGATCAAGCGCCCGGTCTGCGCTCGCAGACAAGCCGGGCCAGCCGACAGCATTAGCGTCGTCGAAGATGGGTCATGGACGACGGCTCGCGCGGCGTTCCAATCAGCTACTCAAAGGCCCGCTGTTTCTTTGATGATGATCAAGACGGCAAAGAGTCGGCGCGATGTCATGGGAGCCTTGCTAGGTAGGCCACAGCTTGCCTTCGACGCTGTGAGCCGACATCCTCTCGGATGCAGTAATCATGCTTGGGAGGTTGGCTTGATGGTGGATTCAAATGAGTTTGCAAGAGAACTGAGCGCGCTTATCAAGCGGTACATCGACGGGGGCTGCGATCCGCAGACTGTCGCTGATGAACTAACGCGGGAAGCAAATTATGTCTTTGGCCATTACAACCTGGAAATCTATTTCGAGAAGATTTCGAACAATTAGTTTGAATAAGGAGAAAACGTCGTGTCATGGACGCCTCCCTCAATGGGTTCCCACACACCGATACAGCATTCATAGAAATAAGAACGGACGGCTAGGCGATTAGGTTTATCGGCAGGGGCATGGGTCCCCTATCTGGCGCCCCCGTGGGGATCTCGCGGCTCGGTACCCAGTACCTAACTGCTTGTAACCAGCATATTGGCAGCACGCCGGAGCCATTGGCTGATGACCGCTTGCGCCTGTCGGGGCGTTGCAAACCATTCAGCGTTGAGCAAGGACGTGCCCATCGAGGCAGGAACACTAGACGTGCAAGCGAAGGTTCGCGTGACTTTGGAGCTACGATAGGGAGCCCACACGGATTGCCTTTCCTTGTCCACCGGCTGACGCCCCTGGTTTCTTATGATCGGTATCAAGGTTGCCTTCCCTGGCTTCGTGCAAGTATCGTCCACACTATGACCGTTCAGGCTAACCGACCGGATGGCAGCGACATCCACGCCCGTGACCGCGCTTTCATGGTGGCTTCCCACCTCCAGGCCCGCGGCATTGTGGACCCGTACGTCCTCGGCGCCATGAGCCAGGTCCCGCGCGAAGCGTTCGTGTCGGAGCCGTTGGCTGAGTTTGCCTATGAAGACTCGCCGCTCCCCATTGAAGCCGGGCAAACCATTTCGCAGCCTTACATTGTAGCTCGCATGATCGAGCTTGCCGAGATTCGTCCCGGCGACAAAGTGCTTGAGGTCGGCGCAGGGTCTGGATACGCCGCCGCCGCAATGGGCCGCATCGCCTCACACGTCTATGCCATCGAGCGGCATGAGGAACTCACGAACCAGGCCCGCGAACGGCAGGAAGGTCTCGGCTACAATAACGTAGAGATAATCTGTGGGGACGGCACCAAGGGATGGCCGACGGAAGCGCCGTTCGACGCCATCGTCGTATCGGCAGGCGGACCCAAGATTCCGGAGGCATTGAAAAGCCAATTGGCGATTGGCGGACGGCTCGTGATTCCGGTCGGCCGTGGCGTGCACCAAAGCTTGGTGCTCGCGCGCCGCACGGGCGAGAACACGTTCGAGGAAGAGAACCATGGCGCCGTCACATTCGTGCCCCTGATCGGCGAGGAAGGCTGGGAAGCGCCGGAGAGGACGAAAACAGACGCCAATGTCGACGCGGAACCTTCTGGCTTCGCGAACGGCCCGCTAATTCCCACGCAGCGCGCCAAGGTCATCCGCAAGAATTTGAGCCAAGTGATAGCCGACGTCGCGGAACCCTTCGGCGACCTCGACGAGCTCTCAACGCTCGCGGAGCGCTTCGCGCGTCGACGGGTGGTGTTGCTTGGCGAGGCGACACACGGCACGGCGGAGTTTTACGACGCACGCGCGCGTATCACGGAAAAGTTGGTCAAACACCACGGTTTCAACATTGTGGCCGTGGAGGCCGACTGGCCCGATGCCTCCGTCTACGATGCTTTTGTACGCGGCCTACGCCGACCCGAGCTGCCAGAGGCGGCGTTTTCGCGCTTTCCCTCCTGGATGTGGCGGAACGGCCAGGTGAGCAACTTTTTGCAGCGGCTTAGAGCCGTCAACGAGGCCATTGCCGATCCCGAACGGCGGGCCGGCTTCTACGGGTTGGATGTCTATAGCCTTGCAGCATCGGTCGGTGCGGTGCTCCGCTACCTGGACAGGGTCGACCCGCACGCAGCGCAGATCGCTCGCGACCGATACGGTTGCCTTGCCCCATTTCGGTCGGAGCCCGCCCGCTATGGCCGCATGGCTCTATCGAGCGGCTACGCTGTGTGTGAGAAGCCGGTCACTGACGCGCTGGTCGATTTGTTGCGGAACCGGCTCGACTATCTCGCCGATGATGGCAACGCCTTTTTCAATGCGGCACAGAATGCACGCATCGTGGCGGCAGCCGAGCAATATTACCGCATCATGTACTATGGCAGCGCCCAATCGTGGAACCTACGGGACCAGCACATGTTCGACACGCTGGAGCGCGTGCTTGAGCATCGCGGACCGGACTCCAAGGCCGTGGTTTGGGCTCACAACTCTCATATTGGTAACGCCGAGTTTACCGAGATGGGCCAAGTGCGCGGCGAGCACAATATCGGACAGCTGGCCCGTGCACACTTTGGCGAAGACTGCGCGCTCATAGGTTTCGGCACCGATAGAGGCACTGTTGCAGCATCCTCCAATTGGGATGAGCCGATGGAAATCAAGCGCGTTCGACCGGCCCGCGACGACTCTTACGAGGGTCTTTCGCGCGAAGCGGGCATCGACGCCTTCTTCCTGGAGACGGGGCCCGCGCAGAGAGACAGCGTCCGCGAGGCGCTGGCCGACCCGCATCTGGAACGCGCGATTGGCGTGATCTACAGGCCGGAGACGGAGCTATTGTCGCACTACTTTCAGGCGGAACTGTCGAAGCAATTCGATGCGTGGATCTGGTTCAGTGAGACAGAAGCCGTGGCCGCAAGACCGCAAGCCCATCCCCATGGGCCCGATGAGACTTATCCGTTCGGATTGTAGACGTCTCGACCTGTCGGACCGTGAGACCCCTATCTAGAAGACCCCCGTGGGTGTCTCGCCGCTCATTACCCTGTAGCTAAGTCTACTAGGACCATCATGCGGTCAACCCGTCGCGAGGATGCGATTCACCGACGTAGTCGGCATTGATCGAATGCTGCTTCGCAGGATCATCAAGATTGAGTGCGGGCAGTAATACGCCCCAACAAAAAAAGCCGCCCTTGCGGGGCGGCGATTTTCAGGAGCCTACAAAGTTGGTTGCGGCGGCTTGAAGCTACTTATACCGAACGCGATTCCATCGCGAGCTTAGAGGCCAAAAATAACTCCAAATTCTGCGCCCCGCTTATAGCGGTCTGTCGGACGAACGTCCGAAATGAGCCGGATAGCCGAATTCCCTCCCCGCTTGGCCGATGTCCGCTTCGTGCCAAAAGCAGAAATCCTGTGGCGCCGACATTTCGAGGGCTTTATAAGAGATTCCTCCTAGGATCGCCATAGTGTTCCAGTGGCTGTTGCGGTGCGTAATCGACAATGTGGTTTTTAGTACCAGGCTCCCAATGCTAAGATTCATTTCAATCCTGATCATCTCTGTCTGCGGCGTGACTTCGGCAGCAGCGCAATCACTCGAACGGGCAGAGGCTGCATATTTCCGCGGGGATTATGCGGATGCAATGCGGTTGATGCAGCCGCTCGCCGAACAGGGTGATAAGCACGCACAATATCTCATCGGGTTTATGTACGATCGCGGCCAAGGTGTATCAAAGGACCCTGCAAAAGCTGCCGAATGGTATATCCTTGCTGCGGAACGCGGTCATCCTCATGCGCAGAATAATCTGGGTGTTTTGTATAAGAACGGGCGCGGCGTCTCGAAGGACTACGTAAAAGCCTACCAATGGTTCAATCTGGCAGCATCGGGATACCTGCCGGCTGAGCTTGGACATCGCGAGCGTGCAGTTTTGAACCAGCAGAGCGTTGCATCGCAAATGACACCTGATGAGGTCAGCGCGGCGCAGGAGCTTGTCGAAACGTTCCGTGATTCGGACGAAGGTTACCTTGAGTATCGTCCTCCGCGCGTGCGCTGACGTTCTAGACCTTCAAACGCCTCAGAAATTACGTTGATGGCAGATTTGAATCGCAAACCGTCGGACTTGATGAAGTTGCTAATGGTGAATGCAGCGGCCGGCACTCTGATAGGCGCGATCGTGTCGGTGGCCCTACTCCTCACAAACACATGGGGCCTTTCTACACTGATAGGATCGGATGCCAGTCCGACGCTGTCAGCATTGCTATTCATCACAAACGGATGCGCTATGTTCGCAACGCTGATGACCGCGACGGCTGTCTGGTTTCATGATTGAGCCAGTCCGACAAAGTCCACAATGTTGTCCGATTTGGGTCATTAGCTGATTCCTGAGCGCGCGTCGTGGATGTCTCCTTCACCACCAAGAGCGGACATTCTCATAGTCGGCATGGATGTCTGCAAAGTGCCAATAACAGACATCGTTATAGGTCCTGGTTGCGCATAATTGCGCGTTCAAAATTGAGCAGACCTCTCCTAAAGACCGTCCATACAGTCACCTGTCAGAGCGAGCGTAGCGTCTCAGCTTATTATGCGCTGCTTCATCAAGATCGTGGTGTGCGATCAAGGCGGTTGCCGCTTAAAGACAATCGGCACCCCGCCATAGAGAAGCGCCAGCATCCAGCCGCCTTCCTCCACGCCGCCGGCCCAATCGAGCAGCGGGAACGCAATCCCGACCGCCAGTGCCAGCGATAGTTTCGCCGGCATTCCCCACGGCGCGAAATAGGGCTCCGTTGGAGCTCTTAGCGTCCGGACGGCAAAGGTGACGGGAGTTGGGGATGCTCTGTTGAGCCTAGACTGCAAGGCATGTTTTATAGTTAAGTTATCGGGGGCGTGTTGCTGACAGAGGTAGATCATGGAGATCGCCCGGAAGGGGCCAGCATCCGCATCAAGACCGCATTTGCTGCTGGTATGGGTCATCCCCGCGTGCAAGGCATGGCCAAATATGTATGAGCCTCATTTGTGGGAGGCCGGCCAAGAAAACATGACGCAAAAAAAGTTGCTCTCTCATCTTCTTTCTATCGGCAGTCGCGTTTGGTTGATGACGCTATGTCTGCTGACGCTAGGGATGTTGGGCACTGCTGCGCTCGCCGAGGAAGTTCTTGACGTGATCGAGGAACCTCACGGCGTCGAGTTCGAGACCGAGTTCTATACTGGCAGGCGCGGTTATCTGCACGGCGGGTTTTATATCAGTGCACAGCTCAACGAGACGCAGGAAATCGGATTCAATGGTCACTTCGTCCGCGAGGAAACCGGCGGACCGGTCTTCCCATCGCTTGGCACGACTTTCAATCGGGATTTTAGCAGTGGGATCGCTTTGGAAGCCTATTCCTTCACCTACATCCCGGTCGACGAGCAACATGCCTGGGCGATTGGATTGCGCGGCTCTCGGCAATTTGCCCTCGGCGACAAAGCCACGATCACGCCGTTTTTCGGCCCGGTGTATGCGACTGTCCAGGCGATCGATGAAGCGACGGAGAGGCCGACAGACATCGACCATGTGATGTTGCTCGGCGGCTTCGCTCTCGAGGCCGGAAGGCTAGAGCTGACCGTCTTTGGTACCCATTCGTTTTTCAGTCGCGACCCCGTTGGCCTGGAAACGCATGTCGACCTCCAGGAAATGACGCAGTTCGAGGCCTATGAGAATAACGACGGCTTCGTGCGAAACAGTCTGGCGAGCGAGATCTCCTATTCGCCGACCGACAAAATTACGCTCACCGGACGTTATGCACTGATCGAATACGACGACGGAACGCGCAACTCCATCGCATTTGTGCCTTCGATTGCGTTGGGGCCTCATTGGGAAGCCTTCGCCGGTGTTCAGTTCCTCCGCGGCTACGGGCCGGACCAGGACCTCGTCGCGGGCGGTCTTTCCATTGCTTACTAACTTGGAGGCACCTGTGGACAGACGTCTCGTGCTCTCGGCCTTGCCCCAAGCGGCGCAGCCGGCCCAGGCATAGACGCCGGTTCCACACGGTGATTTGGCCCAAACTCTCGCTCTTTGCCAAAGCGCCGAGAGCAAAAGAGAACTCCCGGAAGCAAGGGTCCGGAGAGTATACTGTCGGTGGTTGCGGGGGCCGCAGCCAGCGACATTTGCACCTCGACGATGCCATCCTCTGAGGCAGTTTTTAATCAGCTAGCTTAAACAGGTGCAAGGCACTGAGGATGTCTGCTTTGGGTCGATACTGTCGATAAAGGCGTTGAGACAGGCGCCGAACAGTGATTCCGTCTGCTGAGGGCATCGGCGACGGAGGGCTCAGCGATGATGGGTCGGCAGAAGCGGGACCAGGGCAAGCTATTCTACGAGTTCCGCCTCGATGATCGCATTCCGCAGAACCATCTCCTGCGCCGGATTAATGTGTTCGTGACGGCGGCACTGTCCGACCTTCATGAGGAACTAGAGCCCTACTACAGCGACATCGGGCGCCCTTCGGTCGATCCCGAGCTGATGATCCGTATGCTCATCGTGGGCTACTGCTACGGCATCCGCTCTGAGCGGAGGCTGACCCAAGAGGTTGAGCTGAACCTTGCGTATCGTTGGTTTTGCAAGCTCGATCTCGAAGACGAGGTCCCGCATCACTCGACCTTCTCGCTCAACCGCCTGGGCCGCTTCAGGGACAGCGATGTCCTGCGCCACGTCTTCGAGCGGATCGTTTGGGCGGCGATGGCCATGGGCCTCATTAAGGGTGAGGGCTTCGCGGTCGATGCCAGCGTGCTCGAAGCCAATGCCAGCCGCTACCACGGCAAGGCACCGGAGGAGTTGGACTGGTCCGAGAAGCAGCGCCAGACCCGCGCCGTCGCCGAGTACCTTGCCGCCCTCGACGAGGCCGCCGTGCCAAGCCCTGACCGCAAGGTGCCGAAGGCGATCTCACCGTCTGATCCCTGTGCCGCGTGGACGGCCAAGGCCAACAAGCGGGTGCAGTTCGGCTATGGGCTCAATTATCTGATCGACATCGAGAATGCGGTCATTGTCGATGTCGAGGCCACGCCAGCCAGAACCTATGACGAGGTGGCAGCGACGAAGGCTATGATCGACCGGACCGAACGGTGCTTCGCGCTGAAGCCTAAGCGGTTAGCCGCGGATACGGCTTATGGGACGGGTAAGTTCCTCGGCTGGCTTATCAACAACAAAAGGATCACGCCGCATATCCCGGTCTGGGAGAAGAGCGCTCGATCCGATGGCATCTTCTCGCGCGCGGACTTCATCTGGGACAAGCGGCATGGCCACTACATCTGCCCCAACGGCAAGGCGCTCCGCACCAGCGGCACGGTGCATGACGGGCGCACGCTCCTCTATCGCGCCTCGAAGCGTGACTGCGATGCCTGTCTGCTAAAGCCGAGGTGCTGCACAAGGGACGCTGCGCGCAAGATCCCTCGTGACATCAACGAGGATGCCCGCGATGTAGCCCGCCGGAAGATGAAGACCAAAGCGTTCGCCAGGTCCCGTGACGAGAGGAAGCGGGTCGAGATGCGCTTTGCACACCGAAAGACCCATCATGGCTTCGAGCGATTGCGGCTGCGGGGGCTCTCCGGCGCCCGCGATGAGTTCCACCTCGCCGCCATCGTCCAGAACCTCAAGACAATGGCGCTGCGGATGCCTTGGCCTCCGCCAGACCTCGCCAGCGCGTCAGTTGCGTGAGTTGCGGTGCCAGTGGCTTCCGTAGCGTCGGTGCAGAGCCCTCGGCCCCGGATGGGGCGACGAACAAGAACTACCCAACTCAGTCCCGCACAGCCAGGGCAACTAGCCCGCTCGCGCCGACGACTTTATCGACAGTATCGGTCACTAGCGGACATCAGGACGCGACTTGGGCGCGACTGCTTTACACCCCTAAGCTGACATCCTCAGCGCCTGTGCATTGAGGTGGGCCAAGTGCCAATGGCAGCCGTTGCAAAGGTTCGCCACCATGCCCCCCAATACCGATAGTAGGGTTGAGGACCATACGGGAGCAGCCAGTGATGGAAGATCCCACTAGATCACCACGCCAGTTCCCGGCTCCGCAGATGCAGAATGAAACGGATGGCCTTTGCAGAATGCAATGAAACGCTTTTGCATATTGCAAACCCGGACCGCCTAAAGGGCCATAAACCTCCGCACACCAGCACCTAAGGGATTGGCACACGGTTTGCCTATGGAGGGTACGGCTTTGCAGCCGCCGTTTTATCCGCAGTCAGAGGGAATTTGGCAATGATCGACAATACAGCCACTGAGATGCGCTCGACAGCGCGAGCAATCATGCAAGACTATTTCGACCCAAGCAAAAAGGTGATCGACAAGCGTGCACTCTATTACGCGATCGTTCAGGCCCTAACAGAGGCGAGGATGGAGGGACGACAAGAAATGGCTTAAGTGGCCTCCATGGCCCAAGGCAGGGTTCGCACGAGCGCTTACCTCGGATGAAACGCCGCATGGAGAAGCTCCGCGTCTCTCCCTTGGGGCTCTCTCTTGTCGGCGTGTCGACCGCATGAACATACCAGGGGCGCGAAGTGCGCTTTGGGTCATAAGCGGCCCTCGGACCTGGACGCACCTATGTCCGGTTACCACCCATAAGCCGACATTCTCGGCCTCGCGATTGAGGTCAGCTAAGCGTCAAAGGCGGACATCACTATTGCGGGAATAGCAACTGCACCTGGAAGCGTAACTGCCAGTCAGCTCCACCGTTCGTGGTGATGACGTTGTCATAGGCTTGAAGCGACATGTTCACGGGCTGTGCGCCGATGTTAAAGACGCGACCAAAGCCGCCACCGAGCGGAAGCGTTCACTGGTCCCCTGTATCACGAGTCCAATCAGCGGTGATGATCGGAGCAGACACCAGATACCAACCCGTTTCGCCCAAGTTGTAGTTGACGAAGTATTGCAGCAGGAACTGATTCACGTCGGGATCACCGGAGTCACCTGCGAACGACCAGATGTTGTTGGCGAGTGCCCCAATGACCCAGTTTCCCGGCGTGAGGACAACAACAGCCGAGGGACCCGCACCCCACTTGTCCGGTCCAAGGCGACTGTCCGTATTGGTAGGTAGGAGCAAGGTCGGGCCAACGCCCCATGTCACGTCCGAGCCGGCCTGTGTGGCGAAGAAGAAGGTCGGATTGAAATTTCCCAGGCCGAAGTCGCTGCTGTCACCCTCGAATAGGGCCGGTTGGTAAACAACAGGCAGGATCCACCGCGTTATAAGGTTCCAATCCTCGTTTAGCTGAAATGGTACGACCGGTTGAATGTTGAGGATATTCTGATCGTTATCGAGACGCCCCACGTTGAAGTTCGTGTTGTTCTGGAAGGGCACGGAAATCAGATTAGCGATGGGGTTCTGTGACTCTTTGGCGAGTTGCTCCGTGTCCTGGGCCATCGCCTGGGGAGACAAACAGACAAGCCATGCAGCGGCTGCAAGTATGAAGCTCGACCTTGCCACGGGTCCCAACCTGCTCGTTATATTTCGTGCCAGCTTAGCCGACCGGTAGCCGGCGCTGGTATGACGTAAGAGCAACACTTGTGGACGTTTCTTCCGGATATGGCAGCTTTTGAACAGCTGACATTCGAATGAGAGAGGATAACTTGGTGTCGCGCAGGGACAAGCATGCAGACACTTTGGTCTCGATTCCGTCAAAACGACGTCTGCTCACTTAATTGGACATCTGGATGCCGCGGCAATCACAACAAACTCCTCACATCCGATATCAACATTGGATTTTCAAGCTTCCCTTTGTTCGACGGTATCACGGGATGGTCGTCGCACGAACGATTCTGCTCAAGGACGCTGAGACGGAAATCACACCGGCATCGCTCCGACATGAGCTAGCTCACCTGGAGCAGATAGATCGATACGGAATTACCCGTTTCTATCTCATCTATTTTTGCGACTACTTGGCCAACCTTTGGCGCTTGCGCAATCACGATGCTGCCTATCGGCATATAAGATTTGAAAGGGAGGCTCGCGAGCTGGAACGGCTCGAGCGGATCTGTGAGCGCTGAAGGGTTGGGGCGGCAATCGGCGCTCTTGCGCACACACCGTGAGGTCTGCTTTGGGTCATTAACAGCCATGGCACCCAGATAACGAAGGCCGATTTAGTCCGATAGCGGACGTCGCAGGCCCATGCTCTGAACTCCTACAGCAGGAGGTTCATCATGGACACGATACAATTTGTTCCAAGTTGCCGACCGGCTCACAGTGAGCCATGGAACAAGGGAAAGCTGACCGGAAGCAAGCCACCGCTTCTGCCAAAACATGTCTGGGCGATCCGAACGCGACTGCACATGCTGGGCAAGAAGCGAGATCTCGCCCTCTTCAACTTGGCGATTGATAGCAAGCTACGCGGGTGTGACCTTGTTCGGCTCCGGATGCTGGATGTTGCGCCCCGCGGTTACGCCGTCGAGAGAGCGTCGATCCGGCAGCGCAAGACCTGTCAACCGGTCAAGTTCGAGATCACCGAGCAGACCAAACTGGCCATCGATGCGCATCTGGCTGCGCTGCCTAGCACTGGGGATCGATTCCTCTTTCCAGGAAAAACGGTGGGATCGCACCTCAGCACAAGGCAATACGCCCGACTGCTCAACAATTGGCTGGCACTGATTGGCCTCGATCCGTCGATATTCGGGACACACTCGCTTAGAAGGACCAAGGCCACATTGATTTATCGAAAAACGGGAAACCTGAGGGCCGTCCAGCTGCTTCTGGGACACACCAAGATCGAGAGCACAGTTCGATACCTGGGAATTGAGGTCGACGACGCCCTTGAGATTGCAGAGAAGGTAGACGTCTGAAAACTAGGGTGAAGCGGACATGTTCCGCTCCACCTTAAATGTCTCATTCGTGCCAATAGCGGACGTACGGACCACGAGATTACCGTCATCAGAACGACATGAACGTGTACTGTTTTGGACTGGCCAAGCGCAAATAGTTCAAAGTGGGAGCTCAGACTTATGAAGCGAACTTGGAATACCACGGTGCTACCCATCGCAGTCGCGCTTTTGTTCGCCGGCTCTGCGTCCGTCTTAGCCCAAGTTTCGCAAGAGACGCTCGAGTCGCTCTCGACCCCGGACAAGGTCGAGACGAGCATTGGGACGCTCCAGTTCAAGGACGGTGCGGCGAGCGTCGAAACGGCCGAGAAGGTTTATGACGCCCTCGCCTTCACTCGGGCTTTAAATGCCTACAACAACAGCTTCCGCGGCGCCTCGGCCCTGGGATTCAGAAGGGCTTGCAGAGCATCGGACTCCAAAGCGGAGAAGTCGCCATCACCTCGGAATTGTTGGATGCAGACTCGCTGTTCCTGACGGCGAACGCCGACACCGTCTACTACATGGCCTGGATCGACTTGTCAGATGGTCCGGTGGTCATCGAGCAACCGCCGGAGGGTCTCGGCACCATTAACGACATGTGGTTCTCCTGGGTCATCGATGCCGGCAAGCCCGGTCCCGACCGCGGTCTTGGCGGAAAGTATCTCATTGTCGGACCAGGCTATGACGGCCCTCTGCCCGAGGGCGGCTATTTCATCGCCCATTCCAAGACCAACAATGTGCTCTATGCCATGCGCTCTTTCCTGGCCGACGGGAAAGACCCGAAGCCGGCGGTCGAGAACATCAAAAAGAATTTGAAGATCTATCCGTATGAGCCGGGCTCGTACGGCACCAGCGTCGCAGAGGCGCTGAAGGGCAAGGTGAGGCTCGGCGGGGAACCGAAAATCCCCGAGACGAAGTTCATCGAGATCAGCGGCAAGTCGTTCAACACGATTCCGCCCAGCGACTACGGATTCTTTGAGCTAATCAATGAGAATGTCCAGGAGGAGCCGGCCACCAGCTATGATGTCGAGCTCGCAGGACAGCTCGCCGCCATCGGCATCGTACATGGCAAAGAATTCAAGCCCGATGCGCGGATGAAGAAGATCCTCTCGGACGCGGCGGCCGTCGGCAACGCCACCGGGCGCGCCTTGAACTGGCGGTACGCCCTTGCCCATCCGGGTTGGGCTTACTACACCGACTCCCAATGGGGAAACATGCTGTTCGAGGGCGGCGCGTTTTTTGAGACACCCCCTCCCGCTTACGAGGGCAAGGGCATGTTCAAACCCTACCCACCGACGGGCGCGAGGACTCTGGATTCGCGGGCGGCATTCTATTACGCTTACACGCTCGATTCCCCGGGCATGATAATGCAAATCCCCGGCGTTGGGTCCCAGTATTTGATGGGCTTCCTCGACGCGGACGGCGATCCGTTTGACGGCGCCAAGACTTACAAGGTGACGCTACCCAAAGACATCCCCGCCGAGGCGTTCTGGTCCTTGACGCTCTACGACAACCAGACCCGCTCCATGCTGCAAACGCCGCAGAAGTATCCGCGGGCGGGCAGCCAAAGCTATCCCTCGCCCGCGGCGGAGACGGCCAAAGACGGCTCCACCGCCGTCTATTTCGCACCCGAGCAGCCTGAGGACGTGGCGCGCGGCAACTGGATCCAGACCGATCCGAAAAAGGGCTGGTTCACGATCCTGCGTCTCTACAGCCCAATGCCGTCGTTCTTCGACAAGAGCTGGCGGCCGAGCGAGATCGAGCTAGTGAATTAGGGGTCCGCCATGTCCGCTTTGGGTCATTAACGGAGATCAGCGGCCTGATCGGAAATGTCTGCTTTGCGCCAGAAAGCAGACATACCAAATTGTGCGCAGTGCGGAGCAGGCGCGCCCATTCGTTGCCGCCAGGGGCCGCCACGATGTGCTGGCCACATGATGGTTGAGAGGAGATAATTACTATGCACCTTCTGGTGGACTGAACACGAGGATCGCAGTCCCACGCTGTCCACCCGTCCACCGCACATGCTCAACGCGCCTAACGACCAAGAAGCCAAAAAATCAGACTCAATACGACGCTAATGAGCAAGCAGGTTCCGATTGGCAAATAGAACCGGAAGTTCTCTCGTTCAATGACAATATCACCAGGCAATCGGCCGAGCCCCAGCTTGGCAAGGAAGGGCCAGAGGAGCCCTGCGGCGACCAACACCAAACCAAAGATGATGAGTGTCCGTGACATGGTTCCTAGTATCCCGACAGGCCGGGCGGGACGCTGCGCGCCCCTTACCCCCTGGTTATAATATCTATATGTGTCATTACCAGTGCGACAGTAGGAGGCCCTTCCCTCACTAATGGTCCTTTCCATTATTCGCGGGTTTCGGCGATTTCGACAGCGTCGGTTCTTCCATCGCTGCTTTCTTCAGCTCACTACTGTCCTTGCTGGCGCGACAGCACTGTCTCGCCGGTGCGACCTGTGCTCGCTCCCAACTGGTCACTGCGGGCCTTCCCGTTACATGGCAATCCCAAATCGTGATGCCGTATTCGGTTGCCTTGCGACCACCCCAACTGCCACGCGAGACGATCTCGATAAGGCCCCAGTCGAGAAGTTCATTGATGCAACGGTTCGCGTTGTCCTTACTGATGTCACAGGCCACACCGATATCGCGCATCGATGCAGCGAGCATGCCATTGTTTTTCCCGTGGGACCGGGTGCAAAGATGCGCAAAGACCTTGATCGCATCACCGCTACAGCTGCGCCACGCCTCAGACTTGATCACGTTGTGAAAGATCTGCACGAACTGGTCGGCGTTGGCCAATCTCTTCTTACGACGACCCTTCGGCGGACGCTTCTTCCTATTTTGAGCCATTCGTCTTGCCTCCTACTAACTTGAGTGCGCGACGAATGGCCGTCAGTGCGGAATAGGTGTACGAACCGGGCGCGAACTCATACGCCTTTTGCGCATGCTCTTCGGCCCGCACCAAGGCCGCTAAGATCGAAGGGGTATAACGGGTCATGACTGCCCCCTTCCGCGCGTCCTTGGCGACCCGTCTCCAGGCTTGAGGGGCTTCCATCGGACAAACCGAGGCCCCTCCTGCGCGGTCTCGCGAACGGTGAGCAGTGCAGCTTTCTCAATATTGACCGTGTACCGGTGAACGCCGCGCTCATCGACAACCTTGACGTGGCCGGTCACACCGCGTGCTTTCAGTGCCCGCGCCAGGTCACACGCCGGGTCGGACGAGCGCTCAACGAGCAGCTCGCCGTCAACCTCCACATCGTAAAGATAGACGTGACGCCGACCCGTCTTCGGTGGAGTCCGCCTTGCGAAGAGCAGAGCGGTTGACGGGGGTTCTTCGCTTGGGCAATCTGACGAGGCTTGACTATCAAATTGGCCCTCGTTCTCGGCTGCAACCGAGGCGGGGGCTTTTCCATGACCGTCCATTACTCCGCCCCCTTATTTCTGAGAGCTTCGTCTAGCTCAGAACGCCGGGCGGCGATCAAAGGGCCGATCTTGAAGGTCGGGATGTAGCTCCGCGTCGCCCAGTGGTAGACGCGGCGTTCCTTCACTTTTAGATACGCTGCAATAGCGGGGCGCCGACCAGAAGATCGTTGCCTAATTCGTTGCCTTTCATGTTTCTATCCGACGAGGCGGAGTGGCTTAGCGCCGAGCCGTTGGCAGGCCTCGAAATCCGAACGGCAGACGCAACTTGGCTTGAAAGCCAAAGTCATCAGCCGTGTCGGATGGAATCATTTGTTGTGGGAGGTAAAAGTTTGTCGCCCCATTTCCGCCCCAGCGTCAAGCGTCAGCGTGGATAGATTCGTGGAGAAACGTAGGATAACCCACATTTCTCAAGAGAAATCTACGCCTCTCTTAGTGACATCTCGCTGCTTGTTGATGCAGCTTTCTTGTCGCGTTCATGTTGCATGGAGTTGCCGAGACGGGATGGAAACCCTTGAAAATCACTGGGTCTAGGTTGCAACATACGCAACATGAAAAAGGCCCCGATTGGGGCCCAACCTCTTGATTTATATGGTAGCGGAGGAGGGACTCGAACCCCCGACACGCGGATTATGATTCCGCTGCTCTAACCGGCTGAGCTACTCCGCCCCAAGGCTTACAGGCCTCTGTATGTAACTATGCATGTAAGCAGTTTGACGCCTATGCCTGCCTCTGTCCCCTCCAAGTAGCAAAAAGCAGGTTCAGGTAAAAGTGACAAAATACGATCAATGTGAGCACAGCCCCTGCCCCGTCCCTTCATAGCCCTCCCTGCGCTTTCAGGAGCAAAGGCCAGTCCACCATCTATCCTTCTTGATTCCTCTCAAGGCGACAGCAGCCTTACTGAGTTGAACTGTTCCCTGAAGTCCTGGGGCTGACGAAAGGTTCAGAGGCTATGTCCAAACTTCTCGCTGCGTTTGTGGTCATCGTCGTCTCAACGGTGGCGACGGGCACCTTATTGGCGCAGGATGTTGATAGCGGAATAACGGCATACCAATCATTTATTAGCGGAGCAAAGGCATACCAATCAGGTGACTACGCAACTGCGCTGAAAAAATGGAAGCCGCTGGCTGAGCAGGGATATGCTACGGCGCAGGTCAGTCTTGGTTTCATGTACGACAAGGGCCAAGGCATGCCTCAAGACCATGCGGAAGCGGTGAAATGGTATCGCAAGGCTGCCGAGCAGGGAGATGCTATAGGGCAGTTCAGTTTTGGTAGTATGTATTATGAGGGCCAGGGTGTCGCTCAAGACTACGCTGAAGCGGTGAAATGGTATCGCAAGGCTGCCGAGCAGGGAGATGCTAGAGGGCAGTTCAATTTTGGCGGGATGTACGCAACGGGCCAGGGTGTCGCTCAAGACTACGCTGAAGCGGTGAAATGGTATCGCAAGGCTGCCGAGCAGGGGCTCGCTGCGGCGCAGAACAGTCTTGGTGCGATGTATTACGAGGGCACGGGCATAATCCAGGACACGATGGCTGCTCATATGTGGTTCAATATCGCCGCTGCGAATGGGAATGAGAACGCTCTAAAAAATAGAGATAACGCAGCCCGTACGCTCTCTTCATCACAGCTCGTAGAAGCACAACAAAGGGCGAAACGCTGTATGGCGTCTGGCTACAATTATTGCGATTGAATGACGGGCTAATAAGGCTTCTTCCCCCAAAGCCTCGCTTTCACTCTCCAATAAATAAGAAAGAAGCAGTCAATTCTGGCTGCTTCAATAAGAATAGAGGAGAAAGCGATGAATACCCAAATCCCAAAACAAAACCCCGGCAGAGTGAAGCGATGGAACCGCAGTTTACGTCCCTTGAGAGAGGTTCTTTCCGATCCAACAGACAACCTTCCCAGAACGCTCGGCAGGATGAAGAAGAAGGCAGCGAGCGGGTCAGCGAATAGGCCGCTAATGGAACGAGCAACTGACGGCACCAAGACCCGGAGCCACCGGTTGTTTAGATTCAACGAGTTTGTGGCGCTCAACTATCCAGAAGACAGCACCAAAGAGACGCTCTCCAGGTTGCGCAAGAAAAGAAAACCTGAAGAAATACATCATTCCTAATGTTATCCAACCAAGTGCTTGAATCCATGGAATTTTTTATTCAGTCACAGACCGCTTGAGTCAGAAAAACCTTATATTATATTGTCTTATGAAGCTTTTTTTCAAGAGACAACACCATTATGGGGCAAGCATCTGTTCTGAATGATCAAGAGATTCGACGGGTCTTTCGGATCATCGAGACCACAAGACATTAGGCTCGCAACCGGCTTGCTTTTGTTCTCTCCGTCTACGCAGGGCTGCGAGTCGGCGAGGTAGCGGCTCTGAAAGTCGGTGATGTAGCCAACTCGGATGTGGAGGCTCACAAAGAGATCAAGCTTTCTGCTTCACAGACGAAGGGATCAAAAGGCCGAACCGTTTATCTAACAGGCGTGTTCAAGCGGAGATCGCTGCCTTCCTAAAGGAGCGTTCATTCGCTGATCCGAATGCCCCCTGATAGCTTCTCAACGCCGAGAAAGGGCCTTTTCTCCAGTCACGCTCGGTATGTTGTTCAAGAAAATCTATGAGCTTGCGGGGCTACGCACTTCCTCTCATTCAGGACGGCAGACCTTCGCCACCAGACTGAACGAGCAATGGAGGAGACACTACAACACGAAACGACCGCACAGTGCTCTGGGCTACCGTCCGCCGGCTCCGGAAACCATCGTCCCGATGGACCGCAGGCCGGTCATGCACTAACAATCAAACTGGACCACTTAGGTGGCGCTGATCAATAGCGCAAAAAAGCCCGCGCTCAAGTAGCGCGAAGCGCGGTAGCGCAAAAAACTTGCGCTCAAGGTGCGTGACGCACGGTCGCGCAAACCCAATTGCTCTATCGTTCGGCCAATTGGCTCTGAAGCCGGCGATATAGAGACCGCCAGTAATTGCTGTCAACCAGGCGCCGCACAAACAGCCCCATGCGCACAGCCGGAGAGACCGCAGGGCTTTCGGAGGCTCTGTCAGCGACCGCGCGCCGTCTCTTCACGCCCTTGGCCAGAAAGTCCTTTGCCGCTTGTGGCGCCACGCCGAAGCCCGGCTCCTTAACGAAGCGCAGCATGGTGAAAAGCCCCACAGGACGGAGCGGCCGACGCTCCAGCAGGCGCAAATCTTCGCAGATCAAGACCCGATCGACCTCAAACACGGCATGCCAGCCAATGAGATCGGCAAATGGCGCAAGTTTCTTTTCCAAGGCGCCGCGCACACCGTCTTCCTGGCTAAAATGATTGACCAAGATCACCTCGCCGCCGGGGGCGCAGACGCGCTCAAGCTCACGCATCACCTTGTCTGGGTCAGGCACCACGGTCATCACGTACATGGCCACCACCGTATCGAAACTCTCGTCGGCAAAGCCTAGCGCGCTCGCATCCATCTCGTGGAGACCATCCACATTGCCGAGCTTTTTCTTCGTGACCTTTTCGCGTGCTTTATCCAGCATCTCCGGCGACAGATCTATCCCGGTCACTGACAGATGCTCGCCATAGCAGGGCAGTGACAGCCCGGTACCGACGCCGACTTCGAGGACGCGGCCTTTGCGCGTGTTGATGATCTTGACCGCATGTTTCCGGCCCGCATCGGCAACACGACCGAACGTATAGTCATAAACCGGCGCCCATCGGCGATATGCGTGGCGGACAGAATCCGTGTCCATCACAGGATGATTGGAAGACAACGCTGCACCCTCCCGAGGCTTTCTAACCGCGCCCCAGCGCGCGGTCTTATCGCGACTCCGCCAAGAACGCTTCCGACGGCAGCGGTGCTGCCTGAGCCACGAATGCGCCCTTAGCCATAAAAGCTCCTTCAGCGGACTTAATCCAGCCGCCACCAAGAAGCCGCTCCCCACCGCCCGTCGCGGCATAAAACACACAAGCCTGTCCTGGAGAGACCCCCTCCTCGCCATGAGCGAGATCCACAAGGACAGCATCACTTTCAATTGAGATCGTCGCCAGCTGCAATGGCCCCGTCGAGCGAATCCGCACCAAGACTTCGAGGCCATGCGCCACCGCCGTCTCGAAGGGCTCATCGCCCAGCCAGTTGACGTCGCGCAACATAACGGTCCGTGTGCGCAAGGCCTCACGCGGCCCGACTACGACCTCATGCCGATCCGCATCGAGCTTCACCACATAAAGCGGCTCAGGCGCCGCAATCCCGATGCCTCGGCGCTGGCCGATCGTGTAATTGATGATGCCGCTATGCCTAGCCAGCACGCGGCCATCCACATGGACGACATTGCCGGGCTCGGCGGCGCCGGGGCGCAGACGTTCAATCACTTGGGTATAGCGGCCTGTCGGCACGAAACAGATGTCCTGGCTGTCAGACTTGGCGGCAACATCCAGCCCAAAGTCACGCGCGAGCTTGCGCGTCTCCGCTTTCGGCATATCGCCTAAGGGGAAGCGAAGGAAGGACAGTTGAGCCTGCGTAGTGTTGAATAGGAAATAGCTCTGGTCACGCTCTTTATCGGCGGCGCGGCGTAGCTCCCAACCCTGGGCGCCCGGTGCGCTCTTCACGTAATGCCCCGTGGCGAGGGCGGCGGCGCCAAGACCTTCCGCCGTCTCCAGAAGGTCACGGAACTTGATCTTCTGATTGCAGGCGACGCACGGGACCGGCGTCTCACCGTTGAGATAGCTGTCGGCGAAGGCACCCATCACCGCCTGCTCAAAACGCTGTTCGTAATCGAGAACGTAATGGGGGATATCGAGCGCGGCCGCGACTTGGCGCGCATCCTTGATGTCCTGCCCGGCACAGCAGGCACCCTTCTTTGTGACCGCCTGACCATGGTCATAGAGCTGCAGCGTAATGCCAACCACGTCATAGCCTTGGGACTTGAGCAGACCTGCAACTACGGACGAGTCGACGCCGCCCGACATGGCCACAACCACCCGCGTCTCATCAGGACGCCCCGAAAGATGTAAACTGTTAAGCATGATGACTGCTAAGCACTTTCTTGCTGCAAAGCGTTCTTGCCTGTGACTGGGGGAATTCACTCGAATCTCTCGGAACGGCCGTGTTCTCGCTATTCGTCCCAATACCGGTGCGTTCGATCCCGCACGGCGCCTCGCGCGGATC
Source organism: uncultured Alphaproteobacteria bacterium (assembly GCA_942491645.1). Classification (GTDB taxonomy): domain Bacteria; phylum Pseudomonadota; class Alphaproteobacteria; order Rhizobiales; family Methyloligellaceae; genus Methyloceanibacter. The sequence continues at coordinate 93,174 of CALOBK010000015.1, forward strand.
GTGATACCAAGCCAATCCTTGGTGGCTCTGTGGATCAGCAAAGCAACATAGGCAGCGGGCCGCGCCGACGCAAGACATGGAACGGGCCCCCGCCAAGCCCTGGCTCAAGACCTTTCTAAAATGACACGGTATTTCAGTAAGTTTTGAGAGTTTTCTTGCGCTTTCTTTTACCGCGCGGCTTAGGCAATTCTTAAATCGCGGTCTGCTAGCGTCCCCTTAGTTAGACGCTCATCAATTTCAGTGAGTACTGCGTAAGATGACTGAACACTATAGGCCACGTGTCCGATATGTGATTGGGCCGGACGGCAGCCCGCTGACGGTCGCCGACCTACCCCCGAAAACCACCAAGCGTTGGGTGATCCGCCGCAAGGCTGAAGTCCTGGCCGCTGTGCGCGGCGGACTGCTAAGTCTTGAGGAAGCCTGTGATCGCTATACGCTGACCGTGGACGAGTTCCTGAGCTGGCAGCGCTCGATCGACAAGCATGGCCTCGCCGGCTTGCGCGCCACACGCATCCAGGACTACCGGGCGAACTAGGCCCTCAGCCTATCAAGAACGGAATTTCAGATGGCCGGGCTCGCCCCGGCCATTCGCATGATTCCAGACTGCACACACTTCTCTTCTGCGTGCATTCGATCCTGCGCGCACTCCGAGATAGACGCGGAAGGATGTAAGCTGCGAGGGCGCGCGCTAGCGCGACGCAGTCGTGGGCAATGCCCGACTGCAATTTGTCTGCCCGCTCTTCCAGCGATTGATGTCGAACTGCATTTTTGCTGCTTGCGCCGGCGTCATAGTCCGGTTCTTGGTCGTAATGATCGTATTCGTACCGCTTTGCGCAAAATCGATCGTATAGGCGACGGAGCCCGCAAGACCGCGGGCATCCTTCTTGTTGTGGATGTCGATCTTCACCTTCTCCCCATCCGGGCTGACATCGGCCCGATAGACATGGCGAGGCAAAAGCGGTGCGCTCGCATTGAACCAGCAGGTTTTGATGCGGCCGCCCAACATGACGTACGCATCGACAGGCTTAGCCGTCGCAATCGACAAATGCCCGGTATTGTAGGCTGGAACCGCACCCGTCTGCTCCGCCGCAACGAGCTGTGCCTTAGCCGCGGAGGAATTGTTTCTGCAAGCCGCCAGTGAAACGAGGGCTGCTGTGAGCGCGAAACCAAGCCCCGCAAGTCGGAACATTGTCAGAGACATTGACGGCTCCATGGTGATTAGTCCCGGAAGTTCTCGAATTGAAGCGGCTGTTCGACCGGCAGCTCCTTGATAAATTGAATCACGGCCTGGAGGTCGTCGCGCTTCTTGCCTGTGACCCGGAGCTCATCGCCCTGGATAGCGACTTGAACCTTGAACTTCCCACCCTTCACATCTTTGACGATGCGCTTGGCCAATTCCTTGTCGATTCCCTGACGCAAAATAGCCGTCTGCCGCACGGCCTGCCCGGCCGCCTTCTCCACGGGCTTGTAATCGACGACGCCCGCGTCGATCTTGCGGCGTGCCAGGTGACCCTGAAGAAGTTCGTGCATCTGCTTAAGCTTGAGATCGTCGTCCGCATTGATCACGATGACGGATTCGTTCCGCTCGATCTTCGATTGCGAGTCCTTGAAGTCATAACGCTGGGTCATCTCGCGAACCATATTCGCGAGCGCGTTGTCGACTTCTGCAAGGTCGGTCTTTGAAACAACATCGAATGACGGCATAGCAGAACCCCCGCGCTATTTTCAGATATCAGGAATCGCAGCAATCAGACCGGCGGCAAGCGGGCTGAATACAGCCCGCCACATGTCCGCCGGCAAACCGCGCAGCGGTCCCTTGTCGCCGCTATCCAGCCGCGCGCTGCACGCCCATGACGGCAAACCCTGACGCAGGATCTTCGGCCCGCACACGGTCAGCATCACGCTCTTGTAGGAGTTCGATTTTACGAAGCTCCTCGGCCGCCTCATCCAGCTCGCCCTTCGCGGCTGCGAGCTTTGCCTCAAGGCCTGCAACGGACGTTGCGAGGTTATCTCGGCGCTGCATCGCCGCTTTGGCGAAGGTCGGATAGGCGTAGTGATTGACGTCCGTGACGCCTGCGCGTTCCTGCTCAACGTCGACCTGCCGGTCGAGATCGGTCGCCATATTGTTGAACTCGCCGATCATAGATTCAATCTCGGCAACCTTGCGGCGCTTCTCGTCAACCTCGAAGCGCTTCAAGCGTGTGACTGCATCGCGTGACTTCATACTAAATACCCTCAAGCCTGTTCGGTTTTCGCCGATGGCGAAAAATACAATTTCCATGCAAAGGGCCGGGCCCAGCCACGCGAAAGCCCATCAAAGCTCCGCGTCCCGGAAGCGGCCCCAATAACAAGTCTCAAGGACCGGTCCCCGCCCCTTCATGCCAGATCATCCCCGACAGCCCTTAAGGCGCAGTAAACCATAGGCATCGCATCCAACCGATAAACCACTTCGCACAGAGAAAGCATGGTTGCCGGACTTGGTTAGCCCTCGCCTTACGATCAGCTTTTGTTAACTATTGGACGTTAACTTCTTGATTCGAAATTAACCAATCAGCGTCCGATGTATTGGGTCAGGGGATAGCCAGAACATGAGAATATGGGGGAATTGAAATGCGGGTTCTTCTGATCGAGGATGATAGCGCCACGGCTCAGAGCATCGAGCTAATGCTGCAGTCGGAAGGCTTTAACGTCTACAAGACAGATCTAGGTGAAGAAGGTGTCGATCTCGGTAAGATCTACGACTATGACATCATCCTTCTCGATATCAATCTACCAGACATGAGCGGCTACGAAGTCTTGAAGTCCTTGCGGGTCAGCAAGGTTCAGACGCCAATCCTCATTCTTTCCGGATTGGCGGGTATCGAAGACAAAGTCCGGGGCCTCGGGTTCGGCGCCGACGACTATATGACCAAGCCCTTCCACAAAGACGAACTTGTCGCACGCATCCACGCGGTCGTGCGGCGCTCCAAAGGTCACGCTCAGTCGGTCATTCAGACGGGCGGCCTAAAGGTCAATCTGGATACGAAGACGGTCGATGTGAACGGCCAGCGCGTCCATCTGACCGGCAAAGAATATCAGATGCTCGAACTGCTCTCCCTTCGGAAGGGTACGACGCTGACCAAGGAGATGTTCCTCAATCATCTTTATGGCGGCATGGACGAGCCGGAACTCAAGATCATCGACGTCTTTATCTGCAAGCTGCGCAAGAAGCTCGCGGCGGCGACCGGTGGCAAACACTATATCGAGACGGTTTGGGGTCGCGGCTATGTGCTGCGCAATCCCGAGGACGAGATGGACACGGGCGAAGCCGCCGCTTAGGCCTCTCCTTCAGAACAATCCACTTACGAAAATGGCCGGGCTCGTCCCGGCCATTTTTTGTGGGCTCAAAGGTTGAGGCCACGCCTCGGCGAGCGCCTAAATGCAGACGTCCGCCTTCTTGCGGAGTGCGACCCAGACTGCGACGCGATCCAACGCTCAAACCGCGCTCAGATGGTCGGCGACGGTTCGTGAATCTTAGTTTGCGGCCCGGTCGCCGCACGTTTGAGGCGGCAGAATTCAAACGGCTCACGGAGCCTCGAATTCAGTCGGCCTTGAAGACGACCTCGTCCTCGCCTGTTTCCAGGCTCAAGGTCATGTCCGCGGCTTTCGCGACCCGTGCGGCATAATAGGGTTGGATGGAATAGGCATCGACCTCTTCCGCCGCCTCCCCAGCCAGAAGCGCCTTCACCTGATCGTTGAGCCGTGCCGCCTTGCCAGTGGCCGTGACGGTGTAGGCTAACTCCGGGCCATCTTCGGAAATCACGGCGCGAACCGTGCCGCCGCGCGGCAGGGCCACAACACCAAGCGCAACCAAATTCAGCAAGAGCTTGACCTTGTTCTTCGGCAAGATCAGTGCCGGCCCCTCCCAGATGAGGTCGTGCTTCTCGCTTGTGTTGACAAAGGCATGCGCGACTTTTTCCGCGTCCCGCGTGTCGATCTCCGCCCCCGCCGAGCCGGCCGCACCGAACGCGATGCGCGCGAATTGAAGCTTTGCGGAAGCCTGATTGGCGCTCTTCTGGATCAGCTCCATCGCCGCCTCGCGCATGTCGTCTTCCGGCTCCTCGCCCAACATCTCCAGACCATTGGAAATGGCCGAAACAGGATTGATGACGTCGTGGCAGATGCGGCTCGAAACAAGCGCCGCAAGCTCAAGATCACCGAGCACAACCGGCTCCGACATAGCCTTCTCCTTATCGCATCCGCCTTGGTCGGGCGGAGATAACGTGGCCTGCATACGAATTTCTGTTACAGGATGACAGCAATCATCAACGGCCAAAAAACGCGGAACGAATCAACAGCCTTTCGGAGCATTTTGCCTTGTCAGCACCAGGACACACAACCTCGCGAGTTGCAGAACAAGCAACCGGCCTCGACCTTCGCCTCGCAGCCGAGGTCCTCTCGGACGCCGCCGCTAAGGCGGGCGCCGCCATCATGGCGCATTACGGAGCCCTTGCAGAGGTCGAGTTCAAGGATGACAGCTCGCCTGTGACCAAGGCGGACCGCGATGCAGATGCGATTCTTCTTGCGGCTCTGAGTGCGCTTGCGCCCTCAATCCCGGTTGTGTCGGAGGAAACCGCCTCGGACCGTATGGCGCCTCTTGGTCAGAGCTTTTTTCTTGTCGATCCACTCGACGGCACGAAAGAGTTCATCAAGAAACGGACCGATTTCACCGTTAATGTCGCGCTGATCGAGAACCGGTTCCCGCGCTTTGGCCTTGTCTATGCACCCGCACGCGCCCTTCTGACGGTGACCCCCGCCGACGGGGTCGCCATCGAGGCGGAAATGGCGCCCGATGCGAAAGGCGCTGACCTCAACGCGCTCGATCACAAGCGGCTCCATGCGCGGGCGCAAACCCGGCCAGCGGACTCGCCGCCCTGGTCAGCGCATCTCATCTCGACCCAGAAAAAACCGGAGGACTTCCTGACCGGCTTCAATGTTGCGAAACGATCGAGGCGCGGGCTCCTCGTTCAAGTTCATCGAAATCGCAAGGGGCAACGCGGACCTCTATCCACGCCTCGCGCCGACCATGGAGTGGGACACGGCGGCCGGCCAAGCGGTGCTGGAGGCCGCTGGCGGACATGTCGTGGACATGAACGGCGCGCGCTTCGCTACGGCAAAACCGGAATGCCGGACTAAACAATTCGAACTTCATTGCTTGGGAGCCCGGGCCGAGTACTGATCTTAACGCCCCGGTAAGTATCGACGATCCCGCACGTCGGCCACCCAGCCGTCGGTCAAATCGCCATAGTTTAGTAACTGTTTCGGCAAATCATGGAGGCTGCGAGCCACGCCTCGAGTCGGCCCCTCGGCCGGGCCTTGGCTTGCCACGGGGATGAACATGCAAATCGAACGTGCCTCACCCGCCGCGCGCGGCGCGCCTGCGGGTATCGCACTCGCCGCTCTATTCTTCGCCTTCTCGACGCTCGCCGATGGACGCCCATGGCAGCGCCGGAGCCGATCAGATGGAGCCCAAGCCAATGGCGCGCCCATGGTCATCACGCCGCCATCCGCAGCAAGGGCAGATGCCTCCGTCTCGTTCCTACGATCCCGGCTACGATCCGGGCGGGGTCGGCAACAAGCCTATGAGCCGGTGCCGAACGGAGCCTACCCTCCCCCGCTGGCAGCGCCGACTTGACCCCCTTCGCCCGAGGACAGGGGCGACCTTCTCCATGGGGGAGATCAAGGCGACAGGTCACAAATTCTTCGGCAGCGTCTCAATGGGTCTGGCCAAGGTGATCGAATACAGCTTCCAGCGCCGCGGCAGGCCCAACGGCTATATTTTGGGCGAGGAGGCCGTCGGCGCCATCATTGCCGGTCTGCGCTATGGCGAGGGTACGCTCTACACCAAGGATGCCGGGGAGCATCAGGTCTTTTGGCAGGGTCCGTCGGTCGGTTACGATCTGGGAGCCGAGGGCTCCAAGACCATGGTGCTCGTCTACGATTTGCGCAGCCCGGGCGAGATCTACAGCACCTTCGCCGGTGTCGACGGTTCGGCCTACCTGATCGGGGGCGTCGGCATCACATACCTGGCCGACAGCCACATCATGCTTTGCGCCGATCCGGTCAGGCCTCGGGCTGAGACTTGGCGCAAATATCGGCTACCTGAAGTATACTCGCCAGCCGACCTGGAATCCGTTCTAAATAGGCGCTAAGGAAGCAGTAGCGAAAGTCTCGCGGGGTCGCGGCCATGTTGGCGCGCGAGGCTTTATTGCTTATCCGACGGCGGACGACTGCCGGTTGCGGCGGCACAAGGGGTGCCGACAGGGCGCTATGATGTGGCGCGAAGTTCAAGGAACCAAAGACCTTGATGATCGAATGGTTAATGTTCGGGGCGTTGGGCTTCTTCTTGGGATGCCTCCTCGGCCTCATGCTCGCGCCCCCGTTGTGGAACCGCGCGGTCAAGCTGACCACGCGGCGGCTCGAAGCGACTATGCCCATGTCGCTCGCCGACATTCAGGCCGACAAGGATCAGCTGCGCGCGGACTTCGCCATCCAATTGCGCAAAGTGGAAGTGGCCCTCGAAAAATCGAAAGAAAAGGCGTCGCGCGAACTGATCGAGGCCAATAAACGCCGAGTCGAAATCCAACGGCTCAACAGCAATTTGGACACGGCGAAAGGCGAGTACCAGGAAAGCGAAAACGCCAACCGCGTGTTGCAGCAAACCAACAAGCGCCGTCTGCCGGACCTCGACGCCAGACTTAAGGCCGCCAAGAAGGCGTTGTCGGACCTCGAGACGGTCAATGCAGAGCTGCGCAGCGCTGTGGCCTCACAGTCTGAAGCTCTGTTTACCGCGCGCGGCACGGTTCACAACCGGCGACCGGATATCGACCAGCGCCGCGGCTTTCCTTTGGAAAGCGGCAGCGCTGGCAAGCGCGGCTCTTCGAAGTCCGACGGCCGTGCGGTTGCGGAAGGCCAGCGTCTCGCCGCAGAGCTGTCGCGGGCTCAGGAAGAACTTGAGCATGCGCGGACAAGCACCGACGAGATCGAATTCCTGCGCCGCGAACTCAACAACCTCGCATCCTACATTATGGACGCCGCACGGGCGCAAGCGCCGGAGCACTGCCGCCGCCGCGCCCC